>CAWGXB010000001.1:0-35296 GCA_963826335.1 Candidatus Acidiferrales bacterium
GGGCAAAAGAAAAGGAGGAAGTCTGAGACTTCCTCCTTTTGAGTTCAGGCTTACGCTAAAGAATCAAATTAAGCGGCGCGCCGGAGCAACTTGAGCAGTGCGAAGGCAAGCGCGGAGCACAGAACCATGATTCCAGCGCCAGGTTCCGGAGTCGTGAGGGTCTGTCCGGCAGACAGACTGGCCGGCAAAACCCTCATTTGCCGTCGCATCGACAAGAACTCCAAATTCGCCGCCGACAAACTGGAAATTCGGGATCCAAGTTTTGGCACCAGCTTGGACCGAGGATCGCTTTAAGAGCGATGTCCGGCAACGAATCCGGTACACACTGCTGAGTCGCCGCGACGATGCCGGTACCGCCGGAGAAAGAGACGTCCGTGACGGAACCATTGTTGGAGGCATTGCAACTAGAAGAAAAGGATCTGGGACGGATCGCCGCATTGGAATGAGAAACCCGCAAGGTCATTGATCGCGATCGTCAAGCTGTGGATCGTCTGGCCAGTCTGATTCTGGAAAACTTGAGACACGCAGGCATCCGAAGCTGAGAGGCAAGCGGTATTCCCGAAGGAACCCGTGGTGGCGGTCAACGGGCCGAAAGTGGGATTTGGGCTCGTCAGGGTAATCGGTATGGACCCGGAGCCCTTCTGAATAATGACCTTTGGATCGATGCCGTCGGCCCAAGCTGAGGCCGAGAAGAGCGCGACTGTGACAAGCAAAAGAGCTGGGCGCAAATGTTTCAAGAGGACCCCCGTAAATACACGTAACTTCTGGACGAGATAGCGTAGCAAATAGGGTGCCAAAGATTCCCATTTTGGCGCGATTTAACCCTTTTATAATGTTGGGCTAACAGACGCCCTCTTCCAGGTGTCAGCGATGTGTGCAAAGTTCTTCCTTTCTCAGGCTTGAGAATCGCAAATAAGTCCAAAGTTTCCTGAAAGTTAGTTGTAGTACTCCAGTCAATCTGACGTATCAATCGAACTCTAAGGCGGAACCGCCTAATCCATGGGCATTTTGCCGATTTGACAAGAGACGGCACGCGTTTCCAGGCATTAACCGGACTGAATAAGTCCTGTTGTGCTGTCGGAAAAATTCGAATCATGGACATAATTTGATTGGATACTCAGCAGCAATGATGTATTTTTAAGCTATCCTTTCGGCCTTCTTCCCTGACTGCCTTTTCGCGTTAGGGCGGATCCTCCCTCAACTACACTTCCGCCCTCGAATGTCGGGACGCCAATATGGGTCGGATTTCGACCAATTGTGGTGCTTTGGCAGCAATGCGGCTTATGATCAAACATCGAACGCGACAGAGGGTCGTCCTTCCGTTCGTCGTCCGCGTTCTCAGCGAAACCAAAAGCTGCTCGCTATGGGAGAGGCAACTTGGTTATGCTCTGTGTGCGATAAGGCTTTGGAAAGACGGTGTGGGGCGAGCAATCGTCTTTGCACCGAACTCTTGCGAGGGAGAAGCAACATGCAGACAACAATGAAGAACCTGGGAGCGGCGGCGCTGACCGCAGCGCTTCTGGCGGGCACAATGCTGATGAGCAGTCCGGCCAAGGCGGACACTGCTGCGGCCGAGGCGACGTTCAAGGCTAAGTGCCAGGGATGTCACGGGGCCGATGGCAAGGGCAAGGCGGCGATGAAAACGCGCGACTGGGCCTCTGCGGACGTGCAGAAAATGAGCGACGCGGATCTGGCGGCGGTTATCACCAACGGGAAGAGCCCGATGCCGGCCTACAAGACCATGACACCGGATCAGGTAAAAGATATGGTGGCGTACGTACGCACGTTCAAGAAGTAAACAATGGCAAAGATTGCGCACGAAGCGCGGACGCTCCTACGCGCTTCGTGCAAGTAGTAAAAACAGGAGGAATGAGATGAAGAAGTTTCTGTCAGGGATCGCGCTAGTAGGAGTGTTGTGTCTGGCCGGCACGTGCGTCTTCGCTCAAGACAAGGCGAACGGCGAAAAAGTGTACAAAGCAAAGTGCGCCAGCTGTCACGGACCAGATGGCAAGGGTGAAACCGCCGCCGGAAAAGCAACCAAGGCGCGCGACATCTGCTCCGACGAAGTCAAGAAGGAATCGGATGCGGCGTGGACGGACATCGTCGTAAAGGGCAAAAACAAGATGCCGTCTTACGACAAGAAAATTACAGACGCCGACGTCAAGGACGTTGTCGCGTACATGCGGAGTCTGTGTAAGTAAGTTCGCCGGTGAGCCCGCGCCTGCGGGAACACGACAATTGAGAAAGAACATGGGCCCTGGCGGATCCTTCGCTGGGGCCTTTGCCTGAGAGAACACAATTTGTGAACTTGGGAGCTGAAAGTCTATGAGTACGCAAAATACGGCAAGGGATTGGTCAAGACTGCTGTACTACCTGAGCCAGAACGCCATCAGCTTCATCGGAGTCGTGTTGACCACCAGCAGCGCGATTACTTTGCTGGCCTTCTGGCTTTACGATTTCCTGCTGCCCGGCCCTGCCCACCCCTATGTCGGGATTCTGCTTTTCCTGATCCTGCCCGGCGTGTTCGTCCTTGGCCTGCTGCTGATCCCTTTGGGAATCTTCCTGCGACGACGTAAATTGCGCGCCGCGGGAGAACTGCCGGTTGAATACCCGGCGATCGATTTGAAGCTTGCGATTGTGCGCAACAGCCTGTTGTTCGTCGCCTTTGCCAGCGGGCTGAACATTTTGATTTTCACTTACGCATCGTACAAGGGCGTGTCGTACATGGACTCCACGACGTTTTGTGGACAAACCTGCCACACCGTGATGGCGCCGGAATTCAGCGCCTACCAGAATTCGCCGCACGCGCGCGTGGAATGCGTGCAGTGCCACATTGGCCCCGGCGCCGGATGGTTCGTGCGCTCGAAGCTGTCCGGGTTGCGGCAGGTCTATGCCGTCACATTCAAAACCTATTCCACTCCCATTCCGACTCCCGTGAAGTACCTGCGACCCGCGCGGGAAACATGCGAACAGTGCCACTGGCCGCAGCGTTTTTCCGGCGACAAATTCATCGTGAAAACCAATTACAAGGAAGACGAAAAGAACACCGCGATGACCACCGCGCTGTTGATGAAGATCGGCGGACACACCTGGCAGGGCGGCACGGGTATTCATGGCCGTCATCTGGATGCGGGATCGCGGATTCGCTACATATCGACGGACGACCAGCGGCAGGTGATTCCGGTGGTGTACTACACGGATGACAACGGCAAAACCGTGGAATACGTGTCGACGGACACCAAGGTGAGCAAGGAACAATTGGAAAAAGGCGAGCACCGCATGATGGATTGCATCGATTGCCACAATCGCCCGACGCACGCGTTTGAATTGCCGGAAAACGCCGTGGACAACCGCATGTCACGCGGGCTGGTGAGTCCGCAGCTTCCGTATATTCGAAAGAAAGCGGTGGAATTGCTGAAGGCCAATTACCCGGACCGCGATACGGCCAAAAAGCAAATTACCGACGGCATCACTGGCTACTACCGCACGAATTATCCGGACATCTACAACACCAAACGCGCGTTGGTGGAACAGTCCGCCGACAACGTTGCGGCGATTTACATGCGCAACATTTTCCCGAACATGAAGATGAACTGGGGCGTGCATCCCAACAATCTTGGCCACAACGACGCGCCGGGTTGCTTCCGCTGCCACGACGGCTCGCACACCAGCGCCGACGGCCAAACAATCTCGAACGATTGCACTGCTTGCCACAATCTCCTGGCGGTGCAGGAGGAAAATCCCAAAGTCCTCGCGGACCTGGGAATGCAGTAATTCAAAAACAGTGGGCCCTCAGGGCCCGGAAGGTAGCGCTGTATGAGCTCCGAACGAGCCGAAAGGCGGGGCCGCCGCCTGATTGCGTGCGGCCTGCTGATCGCGCTGGCGTGGGTGCTCGCTCCCACTCGCGCTACTGCGAAGGCAAGAAATCCACAACCGCTGAAACAGGACGAAGCGTGCCTGGCCTGCCATGGAACAGCGGGCATGAAGTCCGACAAGGGCAAGGATATTTACATCAATCCCGCGAAGCATGCGGTAAGCGCGCACGCCATTCTGGGCTGCCAGGATTGTCACACCACAATTAAGGATTTCCCGCATCCGGCCAAAGTGGCAAAGGCGCAGTGCGCCACGTGCCATGCGGACGAAGTGAAGGCCTACGCGACGAGTGCGCACGCCATTCTGGGAGAGGCGGCCTGCGCCACTTGCCACGGAAGCGTGCACGAACTGAGCACTGCGGAAAAATTGATGCCCGCCAAGTGCGCCGAATGCCATACCCAGGAAGTGAAGGAATTTCAGGACAGCATCCACGGACAGGCAGCAAAGAATGGCGATGCGGATGCCCCCAAGTGCGTGTCCTGCCACGGAAGCATTCATGACGTGAAGGCCGCCAGCGAAGTTGGCTCGACGATTGCCGCCAAACAACTGGCGGAGACTTGCGCCAAGTGTCATAGCGACACAGGATTTTTGTCGCGCCACAAGATTCCTGTGGCTCATCCGGTGGAATCGTATCTGCAAAGCGTGCACGGGCGCGCGATTGCCGCTGGAAACGACAAAGCGGCCAATTGCAACAGCTGTCACGGAAACCACGACATTTATCCGGCGCGGGACGCGCGTTCGCATGTGAACCACTGGCGCGTGGCGGAAACGTGCGCGCAGTGCCACACCGAAATCGCAAAGACGTATAACGAGAGCATCCACGGCGATGCTTCGCGCGCCGGAATGAAGGATGCGCCCGTTTGCGTGGATTGCCACGGCGAGCACCTGATTCTGGATCCGAAGAATCCCGCGTCACCGGTGAACGCCGCCAATGTTTCGGCGGAAACGTGCGCGCGGTGTCATGCCAGTGCGCGAATGGCGAATCTCTACGACATACCAGCGGACCGAGTGCCGTCTTACGCGGACAGCTACCACGGCCTGGCGCTGCGAGGCGGAAAGCTGACGGCGGCGAACTGCGCTTCATGCCACGGCGTGCACAACATCTTCCGTTCCGGCGACGCCCGTTCCACGGTAAACGTCGCGAATTTAGGGAAGACGTGCGGGCAGTGCCACAAAGGCGCCAACGAGAGCCACTTTGCCATCGGACCGGTACACGTCCAGACCAACGCTGGCCCCAATCATCCGGTTGTGAAATGGATTCGTTGGACGTACTGGGTGCTGATCCCGGCCACGCTCGGCTTCATGCTGCTGCACAATTTGCTGGATCTGCTGAGCAAACTGATTCGCCGGCGCCCGCGTCAGGAAACCGGGC
The DNA here is from genome assembly GCA_963826335.1 of Candidatus Acidiferrales bacterium. Lineage (GTDB taxonomy): Bacteria > Acidobacteriota > Terriglobia > Acidiferrales > UBA7541 > Acidiferrum. The sequence goes on from CAWGXB010000001.1 coordinate 5,246, forward strand.
AGGTGGTGATGCGCATGAACCTGTGGTTCCGCATCGCGCACTGGGGAATCATGGCCAGCTTCCCAACGCTTGTAGTGACCGGCTTTGCGCTGAAATTCCCTGACAGTTGGTGGGCCAGGCCGTTGCTGATGTGGGAATCCAACGCGGGAGTTCGCGGCGGGTTGCATCGCACCGCGGCCGTCGTGATGATTGCGGCGACGCTATTTCACTTCGTGCATCTGGCGATGAAGAGGCGCGACCGGTCCATCATTCCCGCGCTGCTCCCCACGATTAAAGACGCTACGGACATGCTGCAGGTATTCCGGTACAACCTTGGCCTGACGAAACAGGAGCCGCAGTTCGCGAAGTTCAACTACGCGGAAAAAATGGAATATTGGGCGTTTCTTTGGGGCACCACGGTGATGGCGCTTTCCGGGTTTTTGCTGTGGTTCAACAATTTCACGCTGCGGCATTTTCCGAAGTGGATCACCGACGCGGCTACCGCGGTTCACTGGTATGAAGCGTTGCTCGCCACGTTCTCCATCCTGATCTGGCACTTCTATTTGGTGATTTTCGATCCCATGGTCTATCCGATGGATACGGCGTGGCTCGATGGAAAAATTCCGGCCGATCACTATCGCCATACGCGGCCAGCCTACTATCGCGAATTGTCGCGCAAAGGCCTGGTGCAAGAAACAGAAGAGGACGATGCGCTGGCGAGTGAAGCAGAGCCAGCCCACGGCGACGATTGATTTTTGGAAACCTTTCAAAATACAGATATGTCATTCTGAGGGCATCGACGAGGATGCCGGAAGAATCTCACCTGCACCGATTCGAGCACTTCGGATTTTCCCTGCGCCAGCGAAGCACGGCGCCGATTGCTAGCGAAATAGCCGAGCAGCGAATATATGGTAGTGTCAGCAGCGGGAGTGTGAACACGCCATGTCGATTCGCACCATCATTGAACCATTTCGCATCAAGAGCGTGGAACCGATCCGCGGAACTTCGCGGCCGGAGCGGCAGAAGCTGCTCGAAGAAGCAGGCTACAACCTGTTCCTGATCGCTTCAGAAGCGATTTTGATTGACCTGCTTACCGATTCGGGCACCTCGGCCATGTCCACGGAGCAATGGGCGGCGATGATGCGCGGCGACGAATCGTATGCCGGCTCGCCGAGCTTCACGCGGTTTCGCGATTCGGTGCAAGGCATTTTCGGGCTACGGCACGTGATTCCAACGCACCAGGGACGCGCAGCGGAACGCATCCTGTTCAACGTGATGTGCAAGAAGGGCGACATCGTGCCGAACAACACGCATTTCGACACGACCCGCGCGAATTGCGAATTTGTCGGCGCCACGGCCGTGGACATTCCCATCCCGGAAGCGAAAGAGCCCGCGCGGTTGCACGACTTCAAGGGCAACATGGACACGGCGCAGCTGACCGCGCTGATCGAGCGCGAAGGCGCGAAGAAAATCCCGCTGGTGATGCTGACGGTGACGAACAATTCCGGCGGCGGCCAGCCTGTGTCGATGGCCAACATCCGCGAAGTAAAACAAATCTGCAAAAAGCATGGCATTCCGCTGTACATCGATGCCTGCCGCTTCGCGGAAAATGCCTACTTCATCAAGCTGCGCGAGCCGGGCTATGCCGACAAATCGCCGCGCGAAATCGCCAAGGAGATGTTCTCGTATGTGGACGGCTGCACCATGTCCGCAAAAAAAGATGGCCTCGCGAACATCGGCGGCTTCTTGTGCACCAACGACGACATCCTGGCGCAGCAGGAAAAAGACTTGTTGATTTTGACCGAGGGATTTCCCACCTACGGCGGGCTGGCAGGCCGCGATCTGGAAGCCATCGCGGTGGGATTGAATGAAGCGCTGGACGAGGAGTACCTGCGCTACCGCATCGCGTCAACCGCGTTTCTGGGAACTCACATTGCGAAGGAGGGCGTGCCCATCGTGCAGCCGCCTGGCGGTCACGCTATTTATCTGGACGCGCGCGCGTTCCTTCCTCACATTCCCGTTTCGCAATTTCCCGGCGTGGCGCTGGCCGGAGAATTGTATCTGGAAGGCGGAATTCGGTCCGTGGAGATTGGCTCGCTGATGTTTGGCGAACACGCCACCATGGATCTGGTGCGCCTGGCGATTCCGCGGCGCGTGTACACGCAGAGCCACATTGAATATGTGGTGGAAGTCATTCTGGAAGTGTGGAGGCGGCGCGCGGAAATTCGCGGCTACGAGGTAGTGCACCAGGCGCCGTTCTTGCGCCACTTTTCGGCGCGCATGAAGCCGGTAGGCAAGTGAGCGGTCTGACCGCGGCTTTGTAGCGGCCGTCTTCTGAGGCGGGCCTTTCTTCGCTCCCTGATTTCTGATCCCTGATATCTGATGTCGCCACACCCAGACCCAACGTAAGAAGTCTGCCAGGCCATGGCCTTGCTCTTGCTTCAATCCCTTCTAGTTGCATGCTGATTCCAAGTCTCGGGAAGGCCTCGCTAGCGAAAGCGTTCGCGTAGGGCAGTTAAGCTGCTGATACACAACAAGTTACGCGGACCGCGCATGGTGGCCTGACGTCTTTGCACACCCCTGACCGAGGAAATCTGCACAACCACTGGGTCTTCTGGCTCAGTGTCCGCCGTAGGAGTTTCCCCATGAATCCGACCTCGGACCATCGTGGTCCTCATATGAATGTGAACGAACTGAAGGCGGCTGCGGCAGACATGCGCGCCATGAACGTCTTGAGCATTTACGCGGCAGGCAGCGGCCATCCCGGCGGCACGCTCTCGATCATGGATGTTGCCGCGGCTCTCTATTTGAATGAGCTGAATCACGACCCATCGAATCCGGCGTGGCCCGAGCGTGACCGCGTTTTTTGGTCGGCAGGCCACAAGGCTCCCGCGCTGTATGTGGCGCTCGGAAGAGCGGGCTACTATCCGCTGGATGATGTGGCGCTGTTGCGGCAACTCGGCTCGAAATTCGAGGGGCACCCGAATTGGCTGAAGGTGCCGGGCGTGGAAATATCGAGCGGCTCGCTGGGGCAAGGACTCGGAGCAGCGGTGGGGAATGCGTTGGGAGGCAAGCTGCGCGGGTCAGCGTATCGCGTGTACGTGATCATGGGCGATGGCGAGCACCAGGAAGGAAGCGTGTGGGAAGCAGCGATGGCTGCGGGGCATTTCAAGCTGGACAATATGTGCGCCATCGTTGACGTGAACCGGCTGCAGATCGACGGTTGGGTGAAAGAAGTAATGAACGTGGAACCTCTGGCGGAAAAATATTCCGCGTTCGGATGGAACGTCGTCGAAATCGACGGCCACGACATGGAGCAAATTCTCGCCGGTTTCGCGCAAGCACGCGCGACGCAGGGCAAACCCACAGTGCTGCTGGCGCGGACCATTAAAGGCAAGGGCGTGTCATTCATGGAGAACGAGGCCGGTTGGCACGGGACTCCGCCAAACAAGGAACAATTTGAAAAGGCCTTGCCCGAACTGCTGACGCCGGATTTCACACGCGAGCGAGTGGAAGCGCTGCTGAAACGCGCGACGGCACATTCGAAGGAAGCTTCAGAGAAAGCCAAACAGGGCGTTCCGGAATACGCGCACGACTACTGGTGGAATTCGCGCGAAGCCATGAAAGTGGAGATGGACCCGACGCGAATGGGATTCGGGCGCGGGCTCGAACACGCCGGGAACGATCCGCGCGTGGTGACGCTGCATGCGGACATTTCCGGATCGATTCGCATCACCGACTTCGAAGCGAAACATCCGGAGCGGCTGAATCGCGTATTCAGCGTCGGAATTGCCGAGCAGAATATGATGAGCGTCGCCGCGGGGCTGGCGCGCGAAGGATTTATTCCTGTAACCGGCACGTATGGCGTGTTCGCGTCAGGCCGGGCGTGGGATCAGATCCGCACCACGATCTGCTACTCCAATTTGAACGTAAAAATCGCCGGCGCCCATGGCGGCATTTCCGTTGGGCCCGACGGTGCCACGCACCAGGCGCTCGAAGAAATCGCGCTGACCAGCATTTTGCCGAACATGCACGTGGTGGTGCCGTGCGATTCGCTGGAAACGCAAAAGGCCACCATGCACGGCCTGCTGGAGCTGCAGGGCCCGCTGTATCTGCGATTTGCGCGCGAAGCGACGCCGGTGGTCACCAAGCCGGCCACTCCATATAAGTTCGGCGTGGCCAACGTGATTCGGTTTCGCGGCGAGCAGGCAAAATTCCTGGATGCGTTCGAGACCGTTCTGGGGCCGAACTACAAGAATGAATCGGAAGACGCGGCGATTATCGCGTGCGGTCCGATGGTGCCGGAAGCGATGCGCGCCGCATGGTTGCTGAAAGTGGAATACGGACTCGAAACGCGCGTCGTGAATGTGCACACGGTCAAACCGATGGACATGGCAACGGTGATCAGGGCGGCGGATGAAACGCGGCTCGTAGTGACCGCCGAAGAACATCAAGTTGGCGGCTTCGGAAATATCGTTGCCGGCGCCGTTCTGCAGCACCGCAAAGACTTCCAGCAGCCACTGCAATTGGGAATGGTGGGAGTCGCGAACCGGTTCGGAGTTTCCGGCAAGCCGTGGGAACTGGTGCAGAGCTTCGGGCTGACCGCGGAGCACATCGCCAAGCGCGTGCTGGACCTGCTGGATGACCGCGTGGTGGTGGCACGCGAATTGGCGCCGCGGGTGAATGCTGTCCACTGTGCGCAGTGCAATGCGGTAATTCCGTTGAGCGAAGCCGCAAAGGATCTGCCCATGCCATCTGGCGAAATCTGCGCCGGTTGCGATTACCGTTCTACAGAACTTTGCGCCGCCTGCCGCGTGGAGTGGAGCCACATTTCGCATAGCGCGGCTTACGTTTGCCACAACTGCCGCTAGGGAAAAACGACTTGCACTCTGGCACACTTCGCTGTGCGAACCGCTGGCGCGTCAGTTATCCTTGTGGCACATGACAACCGTCGCGATTGATCCTGAACTCAAGAAGAAATGCCCGAGCACAACGCTGGGTTTTGTGACCGCGCACGTCGCGTTGCAAGACACGCCTGCCGCCTTGCAGGACGAGATGAAGGCGTGTGAGGCCAAAATCCTCGGACTGCCTGAGCCGCGCGCGGTCCTGGACTCCTCGAAAATTCGCGCCACACGCGCCGGGTACAAGGCGCTCGGAAAAGATCCGGCCCGATATCGCGGTTCGGCCGAGGCGCTGCTTCGCCGCATCCTCAGCGCCAAGAATTTCCCGCACATCAACGCTGTCGTGGACATCATTAACCTGGTGTCGGTGGAGAGCCGACTGCCGATTGGACTCTACGACCTCGCCCACGTCCGGGGCGACATCACCTTTCGCGCCGGGCGACCGGCAGAAACCTACAAAGGCATCGGAAAATACGACCTGAATCTAGAGGACTTGCCGATTTTCTGCGATGAACTGGGACCGCATGGAAGCCCGACCAGTGATTCCGAGCGCACCATGGTCACGGCAGCAACGCAGCACGTCGGCGCAATTCTGATTTCATTCGGCGGCGCGGAGGGACTGGAACAATCCTGCCAGCGAATGGCCGACCTGCTGCAACAACATGCCGGCGGCACAGATATCAAAATCTCTATCGTTTCCTGAGCACCGGAGGCGATGTTTTAGCATCTGTAATAGCGATTTGTACGTCATTCCGAGCAAAGCGAGGAACCTCCCTTGGATATCAGAAAGAATTCCGAGGACGCAGCGATTGATTTATGAATGAAGGCATCCACCCCATCGCCAGCCTGCTGGCCGCCGTTGCTCGCTTCATCAGCGGCGTGCAAGTGCAGTGGGCCGGGTGCGAGCCCAGTGTTCGACAGCGCATCTATTTTGCGAATCACACCAGTCATCTGGATTTTGTGGTGTTGTGGTCCGCGCTGCCCCCGGAGATTCGTGCCAGAACTCGTCCCATTGCCGCGAAAGATTACTGGGAGGAAACGCCGCTGCGTCGCTATCTGGCAGCAAATGTATTCAAGGCTGTGCTGGTAGAACGCGGCTTGACATCCAAGGCGAAAAACCTCGACGAAGGCCGCTTTGCTGGGCGGTCCCTGATCGAAGAAATGGCCGGAGCACTGGGCGGCGAGCATTCGCTGATTCTGTTTCCCGAGGGAACGCGCGGCTCCGGGGAAAAAGTGGAAACGTTTCGCGGAGGACTCTTTCATTTGGCGTTGCGGCGCCCGGACGTCGAACTGGTCCCTGCCTACCTGGAAAATCTGAACCGCATATTGCCAAAAGGCGAGTTCGTGCCTGTCCCCATGCTGAGCTTGCTGACATTCGGCAAACCGATTCAGGTGGAAGCGCATGAGGGCAAGGACGAATTTTTGGAACGCGCGCGCGAAGCCGTCGGCAGCCTTCGCCGGATTGGATCCGCGTGATGCCGCAAGCGTTTCATGACGCAACACTGATGTGGATGTTCGGCGCCGTGCTTTTCGCGCTGATCATCTTCCACGTAACCGGCAACATATTGAAGAATCGCCAGCACCCCGACGCTGGCCGCTCCACGATTGATACGCTGAATGCGCGCATCCGCGCCTGGTGGAAGATGTGCGTCATCTTCGCGCTGAGCATTCTCCTGGGGCGCATCGGCGCGTTGGTGGTGTTCGCGGTCATTTCGTTTCTGGCGATGCGCGAGTACATGACGCTGGTGCCCACGCGCCGCGGCGATCACCGCACGCTATTCTGGAGTTTCTTCGTCATCATGCCGCTGCAATATTACCTGGTGGGCGCGCAGCGCTATGGGCTGTTCGCGATCATGATTCCGGTGCTGGCATTCATTTTTGTTCCCACCAGCATTGCGATTGCCGGCGACACGTCGAATTTTTTGGAGCGTTCCGTCAAGATTCAGTTTGGGCTGATGGTTTGCGTCTACTGCCTGAGCCACGCGCCGGCGCTGTTGCTGCTGAACATACCGGGATTTGCGGGCCACAACGCGCGACTGCTGCTGTACCTCGGATTCGTCGACCAGATGAACGACATTCTGCAATACTTGTGGGACAAATTAATTGGCAGGCACAAAATCGCCTGGCGCGTGAGTCCAAACAAAACCTGGGAAGGATTTGCCGCGGGCGTCGTAAGCACAACGGCGATCGGCGCAGCGCTGTGGTGGGCCACGCCGTTCACGCCGCTGCAATCCGCGGGAATGTCGTTCATGATTTGCTTGCTGGGCTCCGCAGGCAGCCTGGTGATCAGCGCGCTCAAACGCGACATCGGAATCAAGGATTTTGGAGTGGTGATCGAAGGCCAGGGCGGCATTCTGGACCACGTCGACTCACTCTGCTTCGCCGCCCCGATTTTCTTCCACCTGGTCCGCTACTATTTCGCTCCGTGACATGCATGCTGGACGCCGCCGGCTCGATTGGGCGCACCTTATTTCTGAACGAATGAACCTTTCGGCCTCGAAAACCGAATAACAAAATGGAGAAGCCAATTGGATGATGACCGCGAGCTCTGGGAGCGCATCTGCCGGGGAGATTCCGCGGCATTTGACGGCTTCTATCGAGAGAACGGAGCGCGTTTGCGAAATTTCCTGAGGCAATTGCTTGGGAATACGCAGACGGCGGAGGATGTGATGCAGGAAACATTTCTGCAGCTTTGGCGCAAACCGAACGGCTTTCATCCTGAGAACGGAACGTTGCGCTGTTACGTTTTTGGAATTGGAAGGAAACGAGCGGCGGACTGGTGGCGGCAGTTCAAGCCTGCAACCCACCAAGCCATCGAACCATCGCAGGCCGCGACGATGGAAACATCCTCGCTTCCCAAGTTTGCCTTTGCATTGCTCCTGTTTGCGATTGCCGGGCTCGGCTCCGGCCTAGCCATCGTGAAAGCGCAGTCGAAAGCGCTATCTCAGGTGCTTGTATTCGATCTGGATTTGCCAAGAGCTGAACACCCTCTCCATGGGGCAGTCTACGTGAACAGAGGTCGAGACAACCGTGGAATGACATTCATGATTGGTACTGCGGACCCACTGGGTATGCTGAAAGGGGGACTGCGCATCCTCGAAAACGACGGCTCACAGCTAAAGATTGGGGCGCGCTTCCACTTTTATCCGGAAACGCTTTCCATGACGATGCGTTACGACGATTCCGTACCCGGCACGGAGAAACAATATGAATTCATGCCCGGAACGCCACTCGAGATCGACATCGACGGAGTGGGAAAGGCAAAATTCACCGGACAGGTGGTCGACTACATGCCCGCGTTTTCCACGGCCGGAGAGACCTTAATGCCGGCGGCAGGTGAACTGCGCATCCTTGCTCCTTTGCTTCTGAAGGGAGAGCATTTGGTGTTGGATGGCGCTGGTGGCAGAGTCTCAAACGTCGAAATGGGTATGGGATTTCTACTTTATACGCCAGGCTCGGGTTGTTTTGCGCTTGCTCGGGCTCCATTCGCAGGCGCCGTGGAAGGTAGAGTTGAAGACGGCCGCGTCAATTTCGAAATGAATGGTGAACACTATCAGTTCGTTACGGCCGCGCCGATTACCCGAGCGGACACGTTATGGGTGAGGTTCGGCTCCAAACTGAAACCTTCAGAGTTGACGCCGGAGTTGCGCGACGACAACGGCAGTTTTGGAATGTTCCGCTTAAGTGCGGCTAGCAACCAAGCACGTTAGCTGAAAGCAAGAAAGAAAATGCCGTCGATACCTCAGCGAGTGACGGGTTCGACGGCGCGGGTGCCTGCGGAGGCGCGCGATTTCAGGAAGCCTTGGGCCGCCAGGAGTTCGGCGTTGAGCAAGGCTGCCCCAGCCGCCCCGCGCACAAGGTTGTGCGAAAGCAAAGTGAGTTTCACGTCCAGCAGCGGGCATTCGCGCACACGGCCAACGACGGCGGCCATGCCGTGTCCCGCGTTGGAATCCTTGCGCGGCTGAGGCCGGTCGGGCTCGTCCAGCACGACAACAGGATTTTTCACGGCCGTGGGCAACGAAGCCAGTTCCGGAGAAACCTGGAAATTCCGCAGAGCCTCACGAACCTCGTCGAGCGTCGCCGCCTTCTTCAGCCGCAACGAAACACATTCCAGGTGGCCATCAACCACCGGCACGCGGTTGCAGTGCGCGCTGATGCCCAAGCCCGCGCCGATAAAACGCGAGCCATCCCATTTGCCCAGCAGCTTCTGCGGCTCCTCTTCCATTTTTTCTTCTTCGCCGCTGATGAAAGGAACCACGTTGCCAACGATGTCCATCGCCGGAACACCAGGATAGCCAGCGCCGGAAATGGCCTGCAGCGTGACGACAAAAAGTTTCTCGATGCCAAACGCGTCCGCAAGCGGCTTGAGAACAACAACCAGGCCGGCCGTGGAACAATTCGGATTGGTCACGATGAATCCGGAATCGTAGCCGCGATTTTTCTGTTGCAACGGAATCGATTGGATGTGCGAAGCGTTTACCTCAGGAATCAGCAGCGGCACATCCGGATCCATGCGGTGATTCTTGGAGTTGCTGACAACGGGAAATCCCGCCTTTGCAAAGGCTTCTTCCGCCGGTCCCGCGACCGAGGAGTCCAGCGCGGAAAACACGAAGTCGCAATCGAACGTGGATTGCAGATCCTTCACCACAAGATTACGCGCAACTTCCGGAACCGGTCCTTCCAGGTGCCAGCGCGCCGCTTCGGAATATTTTTTGCCGGAAGAACGCTCCGACGCAGCGACATCCGTTAACTCGAACCATGGGTGATCCGCAAGCAGTTTGACAATGCGCTGGCCAACCATGCCGGTCGCGCCTAAAACCCCCGTGCGCCACTTTTTGCCGCTCTCCATACCGCTCATGCCACACCTCCTGAGTGTGCTGGCCCAATCCGCGTGCCGCGGAGGTGAGGCCTGAATGTATTGCGAACCCAAACGGTCATGGTCGACTGCGAAGCCAGCGGCAGAACGCCCGGATGCAAAACGTTCGCGCCAGCCTCGGCCAGCGCGCGGGCTTCTTCGTAGCTCATCTCATGCAGCAGTCGCGCTTCCGCCGATTCCCTCGGATTGGCGGTATATATGCCATCCACATCGGTCCAGATTACCAGTTCTTCCGCGTCCACAACGTACGCGATGATTGCGGCAGAGTAATCGGAACTGTTGCGGCCTAAGGTGGTGATGCGACCATCTTGCGTGGCTCCAATGAAGCCAGTGACCACCGGAACAATCCCCGATTCCAGCAGCGGCAGAAGAATGTCTCTTCCACGGCGGCAGGTGCGGTCCAACTGCGGTTTCGCATCGCGAAAATTATCACAGGTGAGAACGAAGTCGGAGGAAGCCACGGGCACGGCGGCAACACCCGCTTGCTCCAAGGCAGCAGCAAACAATCGCACGCTAAGCCGCTCGCCGAATGAGGCGAAGCGGTCATGCAGCGCCGCGTCGACGATCACCCTTCCGTTCTCGCGGACTTCGTGCAGCAAATCGCGGCCCAGAGATTTAATTTCGGTGCGCAACCGGTCGTGCAGCTGCTCGGGCAATTGCAAATCGCGCAGCGTTGCCAGGTGCAAGTTGATCACCGATTGCGCTTCGCTGCGCGCGATCTGGCGCTCGCCCTGCTCGAGCAAGCGCGCGATTCCCAAAAGCTGATCGGTGACTCCCTTCATCGCGGAAACCACAACAGTCACAGCGGAATGCCGCGCCGCTTCGCGCACCAGGCTGGCGGCGTGGCGCATGCGCTCTGCTCCCAACAACGACGTGCCTCCAAACTTAAGCGCAACTACCTGTTGCGAAAGTGCATGCGCACTCGACGCGGAAGATTGCCTGGCGAAATTCGCTCCCAATTCGACGGGAGATAAATCACCCTCCGCGGCGGATTGTTCCTGATGCTCCGGATACATGATGAATGCTCCTTGTTTGTCCGCTGGAGGCTTTTTGGAGGGGGCTGAAACTAAGAAACCCACCGCCAGTTCGCTTCCGGCGGTGGGTTCGAAACTCTTTCTAGCTTTGCTAGCTGTTTCCCCCGGCGCCCGAAGCGATCGTAGTCTTCATAATAGTGGACGTAGTCGTAGTGGACGACGGCGTCGTGCTCTTCATTCGCTTCGTGGCAAGGGACAACATGCCTCAGAGGATACCACAGCTTTCTGGTATTCCGAGGAAAAAGTAGGTTTTGCTTTTGCCAATGTGCTCAAATCAGGGCATTTTGAGCATATCTCAAGGTGCTTCAAATATCAGGCTGGAACAGGTCAGCCCGGATTCCGCTTTCTGCAATTCCGATATATCTAGCAACTCGACGTGAAATCCTTTCGTTTCCATGAGGGCTTTCGTCTTGGGAAAGGACGCAGGAAAAATCACGGTATCGCCCATCGCCAGCGCGTTTGCCGAATGCGCTTCGCCGGGATCAACGTCCAACCACTCAAACCCCTCGATGCGCCGCCAATCGAACCACCCTCGGTTGGCGAGCATGGTGTTGCGTCCCAGATACGTGACCGCGGATTTCAAGTGCAGGCATCCTGTCACGGAAACGGCGGTCACGTCGTAGCCGTATGCGCTCAGAATGACCGCAAGTTGACGAATGCCTTCGGGATTTGATCTGGCCGTGATGCCAACGAAGACTTTCTTGCCTACGCGCAGAACGTCGCCACCCTCCAACGTGCCCGGCAACTTGACGTAGGCAAGTTTTCGAAATTTTTCGAGCGCCGCGGCGAGAGAGGGAGCTTCTTTGCGGCGTGTCTCTGTGCCCAACGGGCAGATCACAGCGATTTCGTCGACGACAATCGCTGGGTCCTCGACAAACATGGAATCGGGCAATTCTGCCTCCTCCGGAAGCGAAATCACGCGGGCGCCCAGTTTCGCAAGAAGGTACTCGTAGGCATGGTGCTGCGCGCGAGCCTTCTGCAAATCAATCGGGCTGCGGGGAATGAAACTTAATTCGCAATCAGCGAGCGCGGAACTGACAGAACGGGTAATGGCAGTCAACATTCCGTGAATGTATCAGAGAAGGCCTCGATTTCGCACCTCACCCCGCTACACTTGCAAATCCGCCTGGTTGTGAGGACCGCCAAAACTGGTTAGTATCGAGCAGTTTCTCGGGAGACATTCGAAATACATGCGAACCCTTTTCCGTGTTAGCTGCCTGTTTGTTTTCTCGATCGGTTATTCCCAGATTCTGTCGGCGCAAGGCAATCCCGACAAAATTCCCGCCGCAGTCGACGAAGTTTTTGCGGACGTAGCCAAGCCCGGCTCTCCGGGATGCACCGTGGCGATTGCGCGAGACGGGAAGTTGTTGTACGCCAAGGGCTACGGCCTGGCCAACATCGAGCAGAACGTTGCGCTCACTCCGGAATCGGTGTTCGATATTGGCTCCACATCCAAACAATTTTCCGCCGCCAGTATTCTCCTGCTGGAAAAACAGGGCAAGCTCTCGGTGAACGACGACGTGCGCAAATATATTCCCGAGCTTCCCGACTACGGCAAGAAGGTTACCATCTTGAATCTGTTGAACCACACTAGCGGATTGCGCGACTATCTGGTGCTGTTTGATCTGGCCGGCGTGAACACAGACAGCGTCACGACCGACGAAGAGGCTCTGGCGCTGATTGCACGGCAAAAAGCGCTCAACTTCGATCCCGGCACGGAATGGCTGTACAGCAATTCCGGCTTTTTTCTGCTGTCAGTGATCGTGAAACGCACCAGCGGCCACAGTCTGCGGCAGTTCGCCTCGGAAAATATTTTTCAGCCCCTGAATATGACCCACACGCTGTATCGCGACTCGCACACGCTGCTGGTTCCCAATCGCGTGCTCGCTTACGACCCCGTCGAGAAAGGCCCAGGTTACACATTCGACGTTTCCTATTTTGAGCAGACCGGCGATGGCGCGGTGCATACGTCCGTGGGCGATCTGCTGAAGTGGGACGAAAATTTTTACACCGCGCAGGTAGGTGGCAAGCCGTTTCTTGCGGAACTGCAAGAGCCGGGAAAACTGAACAACGGGAAAACGCTGGATTACGCGAAGGGTCTGTTCATCAGCAAATACCGCGGACTGAACACCGTCAGCCACGGCGGCTCGTGGGGCGGCTACCGTGCAGAACTGCTGCGCTTTCCCGACCAGCACTTTTCCGTCGTCTGCTTGTGTAACCGTTCCGATGGAAGCACCGAAAGACGCGCGAAACAGGTGGCCGATATTTATCTCGCGTCGGTGTTGAAGGAAAAAGAGCCGAAGAAAGATGAAGACGACGAGGAACAGCCCAAGCCAAAGCCGGAGGTCCCGGTTGCCGCGGAAGAGCTAAAGAAACTGGCCGGAGATTATTGGAGCGACGAACTGGGCGTGGCCTATCGCCTGCAATTCGTTAACGGCAAGCTCTTGCTCGACAAAATCCTCGCTGGCGGCATTCCGCGATCCAGCGATTCCGCCGGCAAGCCTTTCGTCCCCGTGGGCAAGAACCAGTTTCAAGTGACAGGCTCAGGAGTCGAAATACGATTTCAATTTGACGCCGCGGGCCAGCCCGTGTCGTTCACCCTCGACGCAGGCCGCACAAAGGGTATGATTTTCAAGCGCACTTTGCATAAGGGCTAAAGGAGAATTCCGCAATGTCTGATGGGACTCGAAGATTTCTGGCTGTTCTGATCATGGTGCTGGGTGCGGCATTCCTGTGGCTTGCGGGGCGCTCCAGCGGAGGCGCGGAAGGGGCCAAAAACGAGCTGGATGCCACGGTGGCGTCGGCGCGCGAACAAGCCTATGCCAACGATCCTCGCCTGAAGGGCGCCTACAGCTTTGAACGTGGCGGCTGGGTCTACGTCCATCTGGAAGGCGACCCCGCCACGATCGGCTTTCAGCATGGATTTTTGCTGGCCAAAGAAATTGAGGATGCCTTTCCCGCGGTAAGCCTCGGCATGACACATTCGACGGGCCGCGACTGGGCGTTTTTCCGGCAGGTGGCACGCGAAATGTTGTGGCCGAAAATCGATGTGGAATATCAGCAGGAGCTCGAAGGCATCGCCGAAGGATTAAACGCGCGCACCAGTTCCGAGCTCGACGTTTACGATATCGTGGCGCTCAATTCCTTTGAAGAAGTCCCCGACTACTACGTGCCGTGGCTCAACAAGCGCGAGAAAACCGCCAATGCCCCCAAGCTGAAGAGTCCAGGGAACTGCAGCGCGTTCGTGGCCACCGGTAGCTGGACCAAAGACGGTCAGATCGTTATCGCGCACAATAACTGGACCAACTACAAGAATGGCGAGCGCTGGCGCATCATTTTCGATATTCATCCAACCAAGGGATACGGGATTCTGATGGATGGTTTTCCCGGCGTGATTGCCAGCGACGACGATTTTGGAATAAACAGCGACGGCTTGATGGTCACGGAAACCACTATCACGCAATTTGAAGGCTGGGACCCGAATGGCAAGCCGGAATTTATGCGCGCGCGAAAAGCGCTGCAATACGCCGGCAACATCGACGACTATGCAAAAATTATGCTGGATGGAAACAACGGCGGCTACGCCAACGATTGGTTGCTGGGCGACCGCAAAACCGGCGAAATCGCGCAATTTGAACTGGGCCTGAAGGCGTACAGGCTGTGGCGCACCAAAGACGGAGTTTTCTCCGGGTCCAACTGGGCGCGCGACCCCAAGGTCTTGAAGGAAGACGCGCCGGAATTTCAGCCCAATGACATGGAGAGTTCACCCAACGCGCGACGGGCTCGCTGGGAACAATTGTTGGACGAGAGCAAAGGGAAGATCGACGTCGAGCTGGCGCAAAAGATGCTCGGCGATCACGTTGACTCCTTCCAGAAAAAAGAAGAAGCCAACGATCGCACTTTGTGCGGACATGTCGACACCTCTCCGCGCGGCGTTCCGCAGTGGGAATACGCGCCATTCGAGCCCGGCGGCGCAGTTCAAGGCAAGGCGGCGGATGCCAACATGGCCAGAGAGATGCGGCTCGTTGCGCGTATGGGCCATCCGTGCGGCGAAGACTTCCTGGCTAAGCCATTCCTTGCGGCACATCCGGAATATGCCTGGCAGGAACCCTATTTGCGCGACATGAAAGCCGGGCCGTGGACGCAATTTCGAGCGGGCGAGAAGCCGGCGATCAAAAAGTAGCTTTTGTATGAACTGACCTTCCGCCGCAAGCGAACGCGGTCATTCGGAGGGCATCCGACGAGGATGCCCGGGGAATCTCAACCCAACCGTTTCCACCAGCTCATGCCGAACGTTTTACTGCCCGGTTCCATTCGGCACCACCTGAACCTCAACGCTGGAGGGATACTTCGTCGAGCGATACACCTTCTGCGTTGCGGCTTGATAATCCGCCGCGGTGGCCTCGAAAATATTCGGCACAAATTTCTGCGGATTGCGGTCGTACAGCGGGAACCACGTGCTCTGCACTTGCACCATGATGCGGTGACCCTTTTTGAATACATGATCCGCGGTATGTAGATCGATGGAGAACGGTGTCACCTGGTTGGCAACGAGCGGCTCGGGCTTTTCGAACGATTTCCAGTACCGGCCGCGGAAGATTTCATCCGCAACCATCAACTCATATCCCGAGAGCTTCCAGTCCTTCTCCACTTTTTGCGGGTAGACGTCAATCAATTTCACCACCCAGTCGCCGTCCGTGCCGGTAGTTGAGGCGAATAGTTTTGCGGTCACTTGGCCGGAGACGGTGACGTCGTCCTGCAATTCGTCGGTCTGCCAGGTCAGTACGTCGGGCCGGTTATCGACGAATCGCTGGTCCTGCACCAGCCAGGTGAACCAACTTCCCGGATGATCGTCCGGATACGTCATATCCACGGGGCGACGACGATACGGCACCGGATGCGCGGGGTCGCTCACGTACGAATCGAGCGCGTCGGGCGCGTCGCTTTTTGGCGCTGCAAACGAAAGCTTTCCGTCCGCGCCAAAATAAAGGTTCTTCGTCTGCGCATCTCGCGGCGGCCAGGAATCGAAAGTCGTCCAGGTGTCGCTGCCAGTCTGAAACAGCAAAGCTTCTTTCATCGGCAACGAGCCTTTGTCGTGCAGCCAGTACGCAAACCACGGCGCTTCGACTTTTTGCCGGAAATACACGCCGGTGTCGGAGCCGAACGGAATTTCACCCAGCGAACTTCCCGGCCCGCCCGCCCAGCCGCCATGATTCCACGGCCCCACCACCAGATAGTTCAGGTGCTTTTCGTCGAATTTTTCCAGGTTCGCGTACGTGCGCATCGGCCCATAAAAATCTTCCTGGTCCCACCATCCGGCAACATTCAGGTTCGGAACGGTTGTCGTTTTAAGCGCGGATTCGATGGCATGCGCTTTCCAGAAATCGTCGTAGCTGGGATGCGACACAAAATTGTTCCAGGTGGGAATCTTTCCGTGAAAATATTCCTTGTTCACGTTCGAAAGCACTCCCAACTGCAAGTACCAGTCGTACAAATCAAATCGATCGAACTTGAAACTGTAATTTTCCGCCGACGTTTCCATCAGCGCCGAGTACTCAAAGCCGTAGCTCAACCGAAACGCGCCATGATGGAAAAAGTCGTCGCCCATCCACGCGTCGCCCATGCACGCCTGTTCCGACACGGCCTTCAACGCAGGGTGAGGATCGATCATCGCCATCGCGGCCAGAAATCCGCCGTAAGAAATGCCGGCGATTCCCACGCGCCCATTGTTGTTGGCCACGTTTTTCACCAGCCAGTCGATGGTGTCATACGTGTCCGTGCTCTCATCAATGCCCTTGGGATCCTTGGGATCGTGCACCGGACGGTTCATGGCGAATTGCCCTTCCGAACCGTAGCGCCCGCGAATATCTTGCAGCACAAAAATGTAGCCGTCGGGCCACAAGTCCGAATAACGAAACAAAATGCCGCTATAACTCTTGTCTGGCGCGGATATTCCGTAAGGAGAGCGCTCCATCAGAAACGGCAACGGCTGCTTGGCATCTCGCGGCGTGTAAATCTCAGTGTGCAGCTTCACGCCATCGCGCATCGGGATCATCACTTCTTTCTTCTCGAACAGCTTGGAAAGGTCCGGCCGTTCTTTCTTTTGTTCCTGGGCATTAGCCGCGCCCAGAAGGACTGCCATTGCCACAAGCAGAATCGCGATTTTCCGCGTCTTTCCAAGACCAATCATCATCCAATTTCCTCCCGATTCACGTCGCCAACGAATCGTTGCGAGAATACCACACCCAATTCTCGCTCGCCTTTCCGAGGGCGCTCGTTGGGAACCGAAATCTCGCGCACCACCATTTTGGGCTTTGTATAGCGGATAATACGCTCGATCTGATAAACTATAGCTTCGTAAACTGTACCTGCACTCTCATGAAGAAGGGGATTCTTCCGGGCTGCTGGCTGTTTCAGCAGCCATTTTTGTCTGAAGACGCATTGAAAACATGACTACCGACATACGCAATATCGCCATTATCGCACACGTCGACCACGGCAAGACCACGTTGGTGGATACCATGCTGCGGCAGAGCGGCATCTTTCGCGCCAATGAAGCTGTCGTCGAGCGCGTGATGGACTCCAACGACCTGGAGCGCGAGCGCGGCATCACCATTCTGGCCAAAAACACCGCGTTGTTCTTCCATAACACCAAAATCAATATCGTAGACACCCCCGGCCACAGCGATTTTGGCGGCGAAGTGGAGCGCGCGCTGCGCATGGTCGATGGCGTCGTTTTGCTCGTCGACGCTAGCGAAGGCCCGCTGCCGCAGACCCGCTACGTTTTGCAGAAGGCCCTGGCTGCCAAGCTTCCTCCCGTCATCGTGCTGAACAAGATTGACCGCACCGATGCGCGCCCCGAAGAAGTGTTGAACGAAATCTACGACCTGTTCATCGATCTGGATGCCACCGAAGACCAACTCGATTTCCCAGTGGTGTACACCAACGCGCGCGCTGGCGTGGCCCACCGCAAAATCGGAGACGATTCCAAGGATTTGCTTCCGCTCTTCGAAGCCATCGTCAACAAAATCCCTCGTCCCACTGGCGATCCCGCCGGAGTGCTGCAGCTGCAGGTGACCAATCTCGACTACAGCGAATTTCTCGGACGCATCGCTATCGCCCGCATGTTCAATGGCACACTGCGACGCGGCGAAGAAGTAGGCATCAGCAAGCTCGACGGCAAGCTGCTGACCACCAAAATCACCAAGCTGTTTACGTTTCGCGGCCTGGATCGCGATGAAGCCGACGAAGTCGTTGCCGGAGATATCGTGGCCATCGCGGGCGTCGAGGGCATCCAAATCGGCGAAAGCATCACCAGCGTTGAAAATCCCATGCCGCTGGAGCCGCTGACGATTGACGAGCCCACGCTGGCCATGATTTTCAGCGTGAACTCCAGTCCGCTATGCGGCCGCGAGGGCAATTACCTGACTTCGCGCGACCTGCGCGACCGGCTGGCGAAAGAGCTGCTCACCAACGTTTCCATTCGCGTGGAAGATACCGACACGCCGGAATCTTTTCGCGTGCTGGGCCGCGGCGAATTGCAGTTGGCCATCCTGATTGAAACCATGCGGCGCGAAGGCTTTGAGCTGATGGTCGGCAAGCCGGAAATCGTGGTGCACACCGTAAACGGCCAGAAAATGGAGCCGGTGGAACGCCTGGTGATCGACATCCCTGAAAATTTCATTGGCATCATCATGGAAACCGTGGGCAGCCGCCGCGGCGAAATGCTGAAGATGAGCAATCACGGTTCAGGGCGCGTGCGCCTGGACTTCAAAATTCCCTCGCGCGGACTGATCGGCCTGCGCAGCCAATTGCTGACCGACACGCGCGGCACCGCGCTGATTCACTCGATTTTTGAAGGCTGGATGGAATATGGCGGCGAAATGGCGCTGAGGCCGACCGGCGCGCTGGTTGCCGACCGCGCGGGCGTTTCCACTGCTTACGCGTTGTGGGGCATTCAGGAGCGCGGCGAATTGTTCGTCGGCCCGACCATCGAAGTGTATGAGGGCATGGTGATCGGCGAAAATTCGCGCGAGCAAGACATGGAAGTAAACGTCACCAAGGAAAAGAAGCTCACCAACATGCGTTCATCCTCGGCCGACGAAGCCATCCGGCTGATTCCACATCGCGTGTTGAGCCTGGAACAGGCCATCGAATTCATCGCCGACGACGAACTTGTCGAGATCACGCCCAAGTCCATTCGCCTGCGCAAGAAAATTCTGCAGTACAACAAGCGTCCGCGCCGCTGGCAGGAAATCCGCGCCAGCCAGGAAGCCGCGGGTTAATCCCATCACTGGCGGCGCCTCAGTGCGCTGACTTGTCCAATAGCTGCTTCAGATAGGATTGCCACACGATGGCCCAGGTGTGCGTGCCGTGGCCGTGGGTGTGCTCGCTGATCGGAATCAACACAAACGTTCCGTTTTTCAGGCGCTTGCTTTCTTGTTCAGCGATGCCCAGTTCGGGCGGATTGATGAAATCGTCGGCGGAATTGATCCACATCACTGGCGCGCTTATTTTATCGAGTTGCGGAGAAGGATCGTAGTTGCGCGACGCATTAACCTGGTACAGCAGATCGTTGGCGTCGAGACTTGCGGCCGTCTTCTCTGAATTTTCCACAAACTTGTCCGCAGCATCGCGAGTGGGCAGCGTCTTCTGCATCTGCAGCGGCGCGCTACCGGCAATCACCAGAAGATCTTCCGCGGTGCGCAGGCCCTCCTTCGGTTCGTCCTTGTATTCGCCGCCATTCCACGCAGGATCTTCGCGGATCGCATCCATCAACATTTTTCGCCAAACGCGGTTGCGCCCCGCGATTTGCACCGGAAGGCACGCCATCGTCATCAACGCGTCCATGAAGTCCGGGTAGGTTTCCGCCCACACAAAGGAATGCATGCAGCCCATGGAAGTGCCAAAAATCAGCCGCAAATGCTGCACTCCCAGGCCCGCGGTGACCAGCAGATGTTGCGCGGCAACCATGTCGTCATAATCGTATTGCGGGAAGTGCGTGTGCATCCCGTCGCTGGGCTTGGAAGATTTCCCGTGGCCAATGCCGTCGGGCAGAATAATAAAGTAGCGATTGGTGTCCAGCAGTTGGCCGGGACCAAACAGCTCGCCGGCAAATTGTGGCCGCAGGAATTGCTGGCCTGAGCCTCCCGTGCCGTGCAGGATCAGCACCGCGTTGGTGGGCCTCCCTTGCGCATCGCGGGCGAGTTTCCCAAGTGTCCGGTAGTGCAAGCGAAGTTCCGGCAACTGCTCGCCGGATTTGAACTTGAAGTCGCGCGCAACATAGTCGCCCTCGGTCGCCGGATAACTGGCGGCTATTTGCGCGTGTGCAGCGCCGATGGCAAGGAACGCAGCAGCCAGCAGTGCGACCATGCGCAAAAAATGATTCATCGTGTGTACCTCATCCCAATCTCGTGGCCAGTGAATTTATCACACTCTTTCGTTCCTTCTTGCTACTCTCTTCGTTTCCGCGCTCTTTCCCATTTTCGCGAGGTGCTTCGATGCGGGCATTTCTTTTGCTTCCGGTTGCGGCTCTTCTGGCAACCTTCCTCTTCGAGCCGCCGTCCTCCCCTGCCCCGGACACCTCAAAAATGGCGCTGCCGCAGTTCGACGCATCCGGTGCGCTGGTGCGGCCAAAATCCTTCGAGCACTGGACGTTCGTTGGTTCGAATATTGGAATGAGCTACGATCCCGGCGCGCAGAAAGGCCCGGGCGAGTTCCACAATATTTACATGCAACCCGAGGCCTTCGACACCTACAAGTCCACTGGGAAATTTCCTGAGAAGACCACATTTCTGCTGGTGGTTTACGAACCCGCGCAAAAAGTCTCTATCAACAAGAGTGGCTATTTCGAGGGAGAGATGACTGGCCTCGCCGCTTCAGTGAAAGATTCGTCGCGCTTCAAGGAAGGCTGGGCGTATTTTTCCTTCGGTGAAAGTGGCAACCTCTCGGAAACCGCCACTGCGTTGCCCGCTCCAATGTGTTTTGCGTGCCACGACAAACACGCCGACGACGATCACGTGTTTGTGCAGTTTCACCCGATGCTGCGCGCGGCGCGGCACAAATCACTGCCCTAGATTTCTTCCCGAGCAGCGCGCTAGCGCTTGCTGCCGCCGAGCAGAGAGCCCAACACGCCGCGCACAATTTGCCGCCCGACGGAACTTCCGATGGTCCGCGCAGCGCTCTTGGCCATGGCTTCCACCAGATTGTCGCCGCGGCGGCCGCCACCGGAAATGCCGGGGATATTCGCGTACCACGGCGGCGATTGCGGGCCTGCGGGAGTCGCGCCTGTCCCCGGAGCCGAGGGCAACGGCTGACCCGCGCGCGCTTTCAGAATCTCGAACGCCGATTCGCGGTCCACGGCATTTTCGTACACGCCGGCAACAACCGAACTCTTCATCAACTGGCTGCGTTGCTCGGGCGTGATGGGTCCAATCTGGCTGTGCGGCGGGCAAATCAGCGCTCGCTCCACAATTCCCGGCGTCCCGGTTTCGTCCAGGAACGAAACTAGCGCTTCACCCACGGCCAGCTGCGTGATCGCTTGCTCAACGTTTAACTTTGGATTCGTGCGAAATGTTTCCGCGGCGGAACGCACCGCTTTCTGATCTTTCGGCGTGAACGCCCGCAACGCATGCTGCGCGCGATTTCCTAATTGTCCCAGCACCGCTTCCGGCACATCCAGCGGATTCTGGGTCACGAAATAAACGCCCACGCCCTTCGACCGAATCAGCCGCACCACCTGCACAACTTTGTCCTCGATCACCTTGGGCAAATCCGCGAACAGCAGGTGCGCTTCGTCAAAAAAGAAAACCAGCTTCGGCTTTTCCGGATCGCCAACCTCCGGCAACCTCTCGAAAAGCGCGGTCAGCAGCCACAGCAGAAATGTTGCGTAGACCTTCGGCGACTGCATCAACTTGTCGGCGGCCAGAATGTTCACGATCCCGTGGCCGTTCGAATCCGTCTGCATCAGGTCGTCCAGATTCAGCGCCGGCTCGCCGAAAAACTTGTCCGCGCCTTGCTGCTGCAAGGCCAGCAGGCTGCGCTGCATCGAACCGATGCTGGCGGCGGAAATATTGCCGTACTGCGTCTGAAATTGCTTGGAATTGTCGCCGACATACTGCAGCATGGCCTGCAAATCTTTGACGTCGAGCAGCAGCAAACCATTGTCGTCGGCAATTTTGAACACCAGCGCCAGCACGCTTTCCTGGATATCGTTCAAGTTCAATAGCCGCGCCAGTAGCAGCGGCCCCATTTCCGAAATGGTTGCGCGCACGGGATGTCCCTGCTCGCCGAGCACATCCCAGAAGGTTACCGGGCACGCGGCATACGAAAAATCAGTGAGCTTCAACTTTTTCGCGCGCTCGTCGATTTTTGGATTGGGAGTTCCCGGCTGGCTGATGCCCGAGAGATCGCCTTTCACGTCGGCGGCGAAGACCGGCACGCCGATGCGGCTGAACGCCTCCGCCATCACTTGCAACGTGACCGTCTTTCCCGTGCCGGTGGCGCCCGCCACCAACCCATGACGATTCGCCATTTTTGGCAAAAGATAAAGCGGCGTGCCGCCTTGTGCGATAAGTAGCGGGTCAACCATGGCTCAACTCCCCCCAATCGATTGTCACTTCGCGGGGAGGGCGTTTCCCGTGCGATGGACTTCCACTATTCTACTGCGCCGCGGCGCGGACTACCGTAATTGACTTCAGCATTCTGACCCAACGCGCGGGACGCTTCTCATGCGGCGCCACAAGTCGAAACGGGCCTTGCTTCGGGGCTAGCGGTTCACCATTCATCGTGTCTGCCACGATTATATCGGAGTCCAGAACCCCGGAATCCAGTTCCGCCAACGAGAAAACCACGCGATAGCCGTCCTCTGCTTCGGCGATGACGTACGTGGCCATCAACGCTCCGCGAAGTTTCTCGCCTTGCGCCACTCCCGCCCTCTTCAGCAGTTCCTCGAGCAGCACTCCCTCGTATGTTTCCGTTTTGTTGTCATGAGGATTAACGACGGAGAGTGTCTTGCGCGGCATTTTCTTCAGGTCAGCCACGGTTAGAACGAGCGGGGTGGAAACTTCGCCACCAATTCTCAGTTCCGCAAGCGAAGCCGAAGCTGTGCCCTGCGCAGTTTGCGCGCACACGTCAGGCAGCGCGGAGAGAAACAGCCCAACGATGGCGGCGAACAATATCGGAACCCAGGGTCGAACGTCACGACGCACAATCTGTTCCTTCGGCCCCGGGGAATGAAATGCGCTCAAACTTTCTCCAACATCACTTCGGTGGATTTGATCACTGCGAAAACTTTATCTCCCACCTTGAGCTTCATTTCATCCGCGCTACGCTTCGTGATCACGCTCTCGATCAGGTTTTCGCCAACGCGCATCACCACATGTGCCATTACGCCTCCAAGGTGAAGTTCCACAATTTCGCCTTCGAGACGGTTTCTAGCCGATAGAGTCATGCCGCAGAGAATACTCTTCCTCACCAAAAGAGTCCAGGGAACGATTCACGGAGCCCCGATCTGAATAGCTTCGCATAGGCGATAGTCGAATTAAGTCGGTTTGACTTAACGATTAGAACTGTATTGAATGGTCGAGCCGAAGAAATGGGGATTTCTCTGGCCTTCGCCGGACTGCACGGCCCGCGCGACCCTAACTCACGTTCTGAGGTCCTATGAACTCAACACACGTTCGCTCGCGGTGCACAACTTCCGCGCACCTCGGCAAAATTCGGGTCCATCCCGCGCTGCGGTCGGCTCGGGCGATCATCGGGCTGGTGCTCCTCATCGCCGCCGGCATGGGCTCATCGGCTCGCGCGCAGGTGTCGGCCAGCATCTCCGGTTTCGTCAGCGACCCCTCGGGCGCAGCGGTGCCCTCCGCGAGCGTGACGGCTACAAATAAGGAGACGGGAGTATCGCGCACAGCCAGCAGCGATGGCGTCGGGCGCTATCTGATTGTGGCTTTGCCTGTGGGCCTTTACGAAGTGAAGGTGTCGAAGCAGGGCTTTCAGGATTCAACGCGCACGGGGATCCAGTTGAACGTAGGTCAAGAGGCAAACATCGATGTTCGGTTAGAGGTGACCGCGGTCAAGGCGGCTGTCACGGTGTCGGAAGACGCTCCTATCGTGAACACCTCGACGAGCGACATCTCCGGCCTGGTGGGCGCCAAAGAAATCAAGCAACTTCCGCTGAACGGCCGCAGCTACGATTTGCTGCTTCCCCTCAATCCCGGCATCGTGAATTTCACTTCGCAGAAAACTGGCGGCACCGGCATCTCTAATTCCTCGACGGGCAACAATTTCGCGGTTTCGGGCAATCGTCCGCAGCAAAACATCTTTTTGCTGAATGGCGTGGAATTCACCGGCGCGGCGGAAAACAATATGACTCCCGGTGGTCCGAGCGGCATGTTGCTGGGCGTCGACGGAGTGCGCGAATTCAACGTCCAGCGTGATTCCTACGGAGCGGAATTCGGCAAGCACCCGGGCGGCCAGGTGATCATCGTAACGCAGTCTGGCAGCAACACCTGGCACGGCGCCCTGTATGAGTTTGTACGCAACAATGCGCTCGATGCGCCGAACTATTTCGACCAGGGCTCGGCGCCGCCGTTCCAGCGAAACCAGTTTGGAGCTTCTTCTGGCGGCGCGATCGTAAAAGACAAGACGTTTCTGTTCGGCAACTATGAAGGGTTTCGCCAGGATCTGAACCAGACTTCTGTGGCGTTCGTTCCGGGGCTCGCAGCGCGAGCAGCGGCGGCGCCCAGTGTGCGGCCTTTGCTGAATCTGTGGCCCACGCCTCCGGCCGGCACGCCCGAGCTGAATGTGCCGGGCCAGACATTCGGGATTTCCCGGGTTTTCAGCAGCCCGCTGCAAACCATCCGCGAGGATTTCGCAACATTGCGTCTGGATCAAACCTTTTCTGCCGCGGATTCTCTCGCCGCGATTTACACCATCGACGACGGCGCGGACGTTACCGCGACGCCGGTGAACCCATACAGCACCGACATTCTCACTCTTCGCGAACAAGTCTTAAGCGTTGAGGACACGCACGTTTTCTCTCCGGCGCTTTTGAACACCGCGCGCTTCGGCTTCTCCCGCGCCGGATACTATTTTGCTGGCGAACCCACGCCGGGTACTCCCGCCGCCAGGGTTCCAGGGTTTCTCAGCGGACTTCCCGTAGGCGCGGTCGTGGTCGGTGGCAGCGCGGCTTCGAATCCACAAGCGCAAATTGGGCTCGCGGGCAGCAATAACGGCAGCAACCTCCCCATCAAACGAAACATTTTCACGTATGAGGATCGCGTGACCCTGACGCGCGGCCATCATCAATTGAGCTTTGGTGCGTGGTTCCAGCAATTTCAATCCAATGAAAAGATTGCGCTCAGCCAATACGGCCAAGCAACGTTTCCGAGCCTCGCGCAATTCATCAACACCGGCGTTAGCAGCTCGTTCCTCTATGATCCCGCTCCAACGAATATGAATTGGCGTTCGCTTTTCAGCGCATTCTACGCCGAGGACGTTTTCCGGTTCCGTCCGAACCTCACGATCTCCTTGGGATTCCGCGGAGAATTCTCCACCGGCTGGAATGAAGCGCATGGCCACGCCGCGAATTACACTTTTTCCGGCGGGGTTATCTCCTCTCAGCCACACGTCGGCGATTCATTTTTCACCGTAAACAACGCCAAGTTTCTTCCTCAGCCCCGCATTGCTTTGGCTTGGAGCCCCCTTGGTCCCAAAACTGTAGTGCGCGCTGGTTTCGGAATGTACAACGATCTTCAGGACGCGCTCGGTTATCGCGCCGACCAGAATGCGCCCGCCAATCCTACGTATAGCCTGGCTTCCTATGCCGTATCGAATTTCCCGATCGATCCCGCGGCGCCGGTTCCGGCGGCAGCGAAACTTGTTCCGGGCGGCGTGCAACCGGATATGCAGACGCCTACGCTGATTTCCTGGTCGCTGCGCGTGGAACGCGAGCTTTCTCCCAACACGGTTCTGACCGTCGGCTATGTCGGCTCGCACGGCTACCACGAACTGATCGGCATCGACGCCAACGAACCGGTTCCGGTGATTTGTCCGGCATCGCCATGCCCTGCGGTTTATCCAACGTGGGATTCAAGCCAGCCCATTAGCGCCACGAATTCACCGACGATTGGGTTCCCGATCGGTTCGCCGCTCGCTGGCGCCCCCGTTCCTGCCGGCACGTATTACATTCCCGCGGGCACGCCGAAAGCGAATCCCGCGCTCGCCAATACCTGGACGTGGTTCTCTGAGGGCACGAGCTCCTACAACGCTCTTCAGGTGGACGTGACCCGTCGCTTCAGTCACGGTCTTTCGTTCCGTGGCGTGTACACATTTTCGAAGGCGCTGGATGACGGCGATTCCCTGAACCAGACGACGGCAGGAAATGCGCCAGGGCTCGCCTCCAACCCATTCAACTTGCGCTCCGACAAAGGTCTGGCGACATTCAACGTTACGAATCTGGCGGTCATCAACGCGCTTTATGCTTTGCCGTTTGGCCGCGGCCAGATGTACGCGAACGATGTGCAAGGCTGGAAGGGTCATCTGATCAGCGGATGGTCGCTCGCCAGCATCGTTACTCTTCAGTCCGGCTTCCCATTGACACCGCAGCTCAGCTACAACCCATCCAATAACGGCGACACCCGCAATCCGGTGCGGCCATTCGTGAATCCGAACTTCAAGGGGCCGGTGGTGTTGGGAAAGCCGAACCAGTGGTTCAATCCCGCGGCGTTTATCGCACCGCCTTCCGCCAGCGGCTTCTATGGCAATGCGGGACGCGACACCTTTACCGGGCCGGGGCTTGCCACGTGGGATTTTTCTGTGTTGAAGGACACCGCGATCACCGAGCGACTGCAGCTGCAGTTTCGCGCGGAACTCTTCAATCTTCTGAATCGCGCAAACTTCAATACCCCGAATCTGATCGTATTCACACCCCCGACGGCAACAAATCCCACGGGTTTGTCGGGCACCGCGGGAGCGATCACCAGCACGTCCACCACGGCGCGGCAAGTGCAATTCGCCTTGAAGCTCGTCTGGTAAATTGCCGAAGCACTTCGTTACGGAAGCAGCGGCTTACCCTCGGCGGTGGGCAGCGCCAAACCGACTTCTTTCGCCAGCGTCGGCGCAATATCAACCATATCGATCACCCCTAGTTTTTTGCCGGGCGCAATATTCGGGCCGACAACAAAAAACGAAGAACGCAGCGGCACAATAAAAGGAAGCTCACCGTGTGTGCCTCCGGGTTTCACCTTGGAGACCACGGGACCATCCAGAGAATGTCCGGTGCGCCAACCGGGTTTCAGTCCAACAAAAAAAGAAGCGTTGGGATAAGCACCACGATTCCGCAGTTCCTCCGCATCAAGGATACGATTGACTCCGCTAGCGGGATCATCGGCTATTTTAGTCAATAGCGCGCGCACCTCCAATATGGTTCCCGCATCCTTCGGATCCTTCAGAACAATCGCAGCTGACCCGCCTGTCACCCAGGGCATCGCTCGCCAATCGGTGATTTTCCCTTTTTCGTCCACCGTGAACAGTTTCGCGTCGCGAAACGCCGGCAGCAGATTCAGTTGCTGGTCGTAATTCACAAACCCATGGTCGGAAACCACGGCAACCACGGCATGCCCCGGCGCAACCGTTTCCGCCGCGACTCGAACGTTGCCGACGATGGCGTCAAGTCGCTCCAAGACCGCAAGGTCCTCCGCGCTAAACACACCCGTTTCGTGTTCGATGTGGTCCAGCGCCGTCAAATGCAGCAGCAGCAGACCCGGATGTTTCTTCTGCAGAATCCAGACCGCGTATTTGCCGCGCACTTCGTCGGCTTCCGGGCTGGTGTCGATCCCGCCGCGATAGTTGCCAATTTCCGCGGCAGCTTCGTCCATCAATCCCTTCGTTGACACTTCACGCAGCAGCTTCGCGTCCTCCATCGTTCCCGGGCGCCACACCTCCGGTATGTTCCAGGTAATTTTTGCGCCAACGGTGGCCGGCCACTGCAGACTGGCTGTCGTTCGGCCTACCTGCTCCGCCGCGTCCCACAGCGCAGGCACGCGAATATCCTTGGCATACCAATACCAGGCGTCGTGATTCGTTCTCAGGGGATCAAACACGGTGTTGGCCCAAATCCCGTGCGTCGCCGGCAGCACTCCAGTCACCATGGTGGTGTGGCTTGGGTAGGTCACTGTTGGGATAACGCCAATCACTCCATCGGCATACGCCCCTTCCTTCAAAAACCTTCTCAGGTTAGGCACTTTCAGGCCGTGCGCATCCGCCGCAGTCACATATTCGGGTTTCATACCGTCCACCGAGATGATTACCAACAACGGAGCAGCGTTTTCCTGACCAAACCCGGCGCGTCCAAGCAACAGAACCGCCAGCACCAAGATGCTCGACCATAGCCGATACGCCACACTGCTCTTCTTCATGTGTCCTCCCGCATTTCCCCTACAGCCTCAGATGTTGTAAAGTATGCATCACACACGGTTTGCTCCGAGCAATCGAATTGACTATGCTCGTTAAGTACAGAGCGTAAAGACTCTGGCGTGTCCCAGGACGGTGCGCGTGAATAATCCAGATTTAGGTCATTCTAATGGCAATGGCTCAATAGCCACCATTGCCGCCACGGCTACGGCTCTCCCTCCCCATTTAATCACGCGGGACGACGTCAAGTACTACATGGGGCGCGTATTCGACATCCCGGAACGCCGCCTGGAAGCCATGATGTCCATTGTGGACAATGCCGCCGTCCACCAGCGCCACGCGATTTTTCCCATCGACTACACCATCGAACCGCGCGCGCTTTCCCAAACGAATAACGAGTACATCGAACACGCCATCAAGCTGGGCCGCGAAGCCACCGAGAAGTGCCTGGCCCGCGCGGGCATGCGTCCCGACGAAATCGATCTGATCATCACCGTTTCCTGCACCGGCTTCATGATTCCCTCGCTCGACGCCCATTTGATTCACCTGATGGGATTCCGCTCCGACATCCGCCGAATGCCTTTCACCGAATTGGGTTGTGCCGCGGGTGCCATGGCCATTTCCCGCGCGGCGGACTTCCTGAAGTCGAACCCGGGCAAAAACGTCCTGATCATCGCGGTTGAACTTCCTTCGCTGACGTTCCAGCGCAAAGATATTTCCCAGGCCAACCTGATCTCCTCGATTCTGTTCGGAGATGGCGCGGCCGCGGTAATCGTAACGGGCCAGCCGAAACCAGGGCCGCGCGTTCTGGTCACGGAAACGTACACTTTCCCGGATTCACTGGGAGCCATGGGCTTCGATCTCCGCGATGCTGGCTTTCACATCCTGCTCGCAAAAGACGTTCCGGAAATGATTGGAGCGAAGATTCGCGGGCTGGTCGATGGCTTTCTGGAGCGCCAGGGTAAAACACAGAAAGACATTAAAGGCTGGATTCTGCATCCTGGCGGCGCGCGGTTGTTGAGCAACGTAGAGCAACAACTCGGCTTGTGCAAATGCGATACCCAGCCGTCGTGGGACATCCTGGGAAATGTGGGCAATTTATCCAGCGCCACGATCCTGTTCATCCTTCAGGAATGGTTGGAGAAGCGCCCACTGAAGACCGGTGAACACGCCCTGGCCGCTGCCTTCGGTCCCGGTTTCAGCGCGGAGTTTTTGTTGCTGCAATGGAACTGAGTGTCATCGCGTATCTCGGGCTGCTGCTGTTCGTCGCAATCCTGCGCATCGTGGAGTTGCAGATTTCTCGGCGTCACCAGCGCGAGATGGTCGAGCATGGCGCGGCCAAGGTAAACGATCCCCGTTTTCGCTGGATGGTGCTGCTGCACACCGCGGTTCTGGTCGGAGCAGCGCTTGAAGTCGTCTTCCTGCATCGCCCCTTCATTCCCATATTGGCTGCGGTCTGTTTTGTGATTTTTCTCGCCGCCAATGCCGTGCGCTGGTGGGTGATTCGCACTCTTGGCGAGCACTGGAACGTCCAGATCATGAACTCGACGGGCCTGGGAGTCATTACTACCGGTCCATTTCGCTATGTGCGGCACCCCAACTATGCGGCCGTGTTTGTTGAAATGCTGGTGCTTCCCTTAATCCACACTGCCTGGATCACCGCGCTGGCCGGCTCCCTCGCCCACATTGTTGTACTTTCCCAGCGCCTTTCTACCGAAGAACGTGTACTCTTCTCTGACGCGCAGTACCGAGCCGCGATGGCCGGGAAGCCGCGCTTTCTGCCCGGACTGTTCTGAGGTTCAACTACATGCGACGCTCCTGCACGTTTTTGTTCATCGTCACATTC
>CAWGXB010000002.1:0-109581 GCA_963826335.1 Candidatus Acidiferrales bacterium
GTTTCACTCGCCTATGTGTGTTAGAGTTCCCGAAGCCGGGTCCGGCCTTGTGCCGTTGTTTTCAGGAGAGACTTGTGCCGCGCATCACTTTCACGATCCGCTGCCGCGATTCCGGCTTGTGCCACTACTTCCGCGAAAACGTTCCGCGCAATTTCCGCCGGCGCTTCGGCATGCCCCGCGAAATCTCTTTCGCGTTGCGCTTTCTGAAGCACAATCCTCCCGGGCTTCACCCTTGCGGAGTATCCCACCAGATCGGAGTATTCCGAACTGCTGAAACGAGGCTGGGGCGCGGCTGGTTTCTCCTGTGATCAGCAAAAGACGCACTACGGAGCTACGGCGTCTTAACGCCGTCATCGCGTCTTCTGCATCTATAAAAAATCCCTCCGCCCGTGCGGAGGGATTTCATCCTGCTCTCTCTTCGATCTGCTTATCGCTGGTTTGGTGTCGGAGTTGTATCCGGCTTCGCTTGCGCCGGGTCTGTTTTCGGCGCGGCCTGAGCATCTGGCTTCGCTTCCGCCTTTGGCGCGATGCCTACCAACTCAACTTCAAACACTAGCGTCGAGTTCGGCCCGATATCCGGTCCTGCTCCGCGGTCGCCGTAGGCTAACGTCGGCGGCAGCACCAATTGCCACTTCGAGCCCACCGGCATCATCTGCAGCGCCTCCGTCCAACCCTTGATCACTCCGGTCACCGGGAACTGCGCCGGCTGTCCGCGCTTGTAGGAGCTATCGAATTCCTTACCGTCAACCAAAGTGCCGCGGTATTGGCAGATTACCGTGTCGCTGGCGCTGGGCTTCGGTCCGGTTCCATTCGTCAACACCTTGTACTGCAGCCCGCTGGCGGTTGTGGTGACGCCCGGCTTGGCTTTGTTCTGTGCCTGGAATGCGTCGCCCACCTGCTTGTTGGCCGCTCCCGCTTCGGCGGCCTTGGCTTCCATCTTGGCCTTCATCTCAATTTGGAAAGCTTGCAGCGCCGCTTGCTGTTCCTGGTCCGTCAACGCCGGCTTTGCGCCATTCACAGCATCCTTGATGCCGCGCGCCAGAATATTCGGGTCGATGTCGACCGAATCCTTCTTCATGGCTTTGCCGATGTTTTGGCCGATGGCGTAGCTCGCTTTTTCTTTGGGCGTCTTCAGCACCAACGGCGTCGCCGTCCTGGTTCCCGTGGCCGTTCCTGTTTTCGTCGTGCCGGTTGTTGCCGCCGGTTTCTTCGCTGCGGGCGCTGTCTGGGAACCCGTTGCCGGTGTTTGTGTTGTTGTGGAAGCGGGAGTTTGTGCCTGCGCCGTTGCCAGCACCAGCATCCCGCCAGTCAATAGTGTTACCGCCAATATGTTTGGTCTGTGCATTACATTAGTGTCCCACCCCTGCCAGCCGATCGCAAATTCGGCGCGCCGCAACGTTTCTATTGTTTGATGGGCACTCGTTTTCCGGTCTTTGCCGACTCCCTCGCCGCATCCAATATTTCCGTTACCGTGACATTCGTCTCCAGCGACGACAAGCCATCCACCTTGGCGCCATCCAGCAGCACTGCCCGCAAATAGGTCAGCGAATCGTCGTACGGTGGCGCGACCGGCTTGGCTGTCTCCATTTTTGCTTCCGCGTCGCCCTTTCGCCGCACCAGTAGCCCATCCCGCTTCACGGTGATCACCGACCCGTTAGCGCCGTAAACCTCCATATCCTTCCTGTCGAACGGCCAGTTCCACGACGCCTGGATAATCGCCTGTGCTTTGGGATACGTGAGTATGATGGTGGCCTCGTCATCCACCTTCGCATAAATGTCCGGCTTGATCTGCTGCGACACCGCCGTTACCGTTAGCGGCTTCTCTCCATTCATCAGCCAGGTCATCAGGTCAGCGCCGTAGCAGCCAAAATCGAATAGCGCCCCCCCGCCATTCAGTTTGGGGTCCGTTAGCCACGACAGAAATTCCGGGCCGACGCCAATTTCCTTCGGGCCGGAGTGGCCGTCGTGCACCACCACTTTCCGGATATCGCCCAGCGCGCCCGAATGCACCAGGTCATACGCCTCGTGATTGCTCGGATACCACGACGTTTCGTAATTCACCAGCACGGTGATTTTCCCTTCTTTTGCGGCCTCGGCGATCGCGTAGGCGTCCTCGGCGCTCACCGCCAGGGGCTTTTCCATCATTACCGGCACGCCCATCTTCGCGCAGGTCTCCACCACTTTCCGGTGGTCGTGCGTGGAGGTGTAACCCAGCACCGCTTGCGGCTTCGTGGCCTTCACCAGTTCTTCCAGGTCGGCGTGATACAGCTTGGCGTCCAGTCCATACTTCTTCGCGTACATCTCGAATAGCGCGCGGTCCGCCTCCGCAATGCCCACAATCTGGATGTCCTGCCTCTTCAGCGCGCCGCGAAAAAATCCATCCACGTGCCCATGCACCAACCCCGCGATCGCCACGCGCAGCGGAGGCTGCGCTTCGCTTGCCTTTGCCGCGCAGGTCATTCCGATCGCCAGCGCCACTGCCGCTAAAATCATGATGCGTTTCATCGCCGTCTCCCGCTTCCCCGTTTACATTCCTCGCGCATCATACCGTTTTTGCCAGTTGTCGCACACGTCGTCCGCACGAGCTCTTTACACTTTTCCAACAATTTCCTCCGTACTTTCTTCAGCCGCCCCTCCTACTCTTTTCTTGGAGGCTGCGTTCCGTCATGTCGTCACTCACCATCTTCCTGGCACTCAGCACCTTGGGGTGTGATTTCCTGCTGATCTTATTGTTCCAGTGGGTCTATGGCGAGAAACGCCGTCTCCGCCAAATTCGTTCTCTTCGCGAAAAAGGCGTGGAAGGGAACAACGCCAAGGTTTGCCTGATGCTGCCCGCTTCCAATGCTGCGCCCCGCCGCCCTTCCTCGCTCAGCGTTGTTCCTATGCCCTCCCACGAGCAATTTGTTCATCGCCGGATCGTCGAAGCGTCTTTGGTGCCGCCGCGTTCGCGCTTGTAGCGGGATTCTGTATTCTTAGGATTTTGCTTTCCCGCGACGGATATCAGGGATCAGCAATCAGCGATCAGGAACCGGGCGTTGTTGCGATTCCTCAACCCCGCGAGCAACCGGGATGGCTGACAAGCGAGCTGGCGCTTCTTTGCTTTCGCGTTTCATTGGTGCCACGCCACATCCC
Organism: Candidatus Acidiferrales bacterium; assembly: GCA_963826335.1. Classification (GTDB taxonomy): domain Bacteria; phylum Acidobacteriota; class Terriglobia; order Acidiferrales; family UBA7541; genus Acidiferrum. The sequence continues at coordinate 3,133 of CAWGXB010000002.1, forward strand.
TGCATAGTGCGGCAGCATTCAGATCTGCGTGTCTCCCTCGTCAAACGCGCCTCTTCAGCGCCGAACTGTCCGCCCGGGCGCTTCCTGGTCGCTGGTTCCTGATCACTGATACTCGCTCTCCATTCCCACTGCCTCAGCCTTGAGAAAAAATGCACGCTGGTGCGATTGCGCGATAGGATAACGCAGCCGAAAAAACACCAGGGGTGGACGAATGGATCAGGCCAGTCAGCTTGGCAGGCAAGTCGTGTGCGGTGACGATGGGTGCCCCGCACGCCGCCTTTGCGCGTGGGGTTCTTCGGTTTTCTGGGTGCTCTGCGTGCTGCTCGGGATGCTAGCGGCTTCCGTGCAACAGGCCAACGCCGAGGACGCGGCGCAGGCGACTACTGCTGACGCCGTGGACATGCAGTGGGGCGTCAAGATTCCCATGCGCGATGGCGTGAATCTGAACGCCACGGTGTACAAGCCTCACGCACAGAAAGATGCTCTGCCGGTGATCTTCACGTTCACGCCGTATATTGGCGACAGCTACACCGATCGCGCCATGTATTTCGCCTCGCACGGTTATGTATATGCGCTGGTGGATGTGCGCGGCCGAGGCGATTCCGCGGGAGCGTTCGAGCCGTTCGTCAACGAAGGCCGCGATGGCTACGACGTAACGGAATGGCTGGCGAAACAAAGCTATTGCAACGGCAAAGTAACGATGTGGGGAGGGTCGTACGCCGGTTTCGATCAATGGAGCGCGTTGAAGGAGTTCCCGCCGCATCTGGTGACCATCGTTCCGGCGGCCGCGGTACACCCGGGACTGGATTTTCCATTTCAATACAACATCTTCGCAACGTACGACATGCAGTGGCTGACGTTTACCAGCGGCAAGACCGGCAATTCGAACACTTTCGCGAACGGCGCTTTTTGGGCCGCCAAATCAATGGACTTCTATAAACAGCATCGCGCCTTCGACGAGTACGACACCACTGTTGGCAATCCTTCACCCGTCTTTCAGAAGTGGCTCCAGCACCCGATTGCCGACGCGTATTACGACGCCATGGTTCCGAACCCCGACCAATACAAAAAAATAAGCGTGCCGATTCTCACGATCACCGGGCATTTCGATGGCGACCAGCCGGGCGCGTTCACCTATTACAAGCGGCACATGCAATTCGGCACCGCCGAAGCCAAGGCCAATCATTATTTGATTGTCGGGCCTTGGGATCATGCCGGAACGCGTACCCCGAAACGCGAGTTGAACGGATTGAAATTTGCCGAAGCCAGCGCGCTGGACCTCAACAAGCTGCACACCGAGTGGTACGACTGGACCATGAAGGGCGGCGCCAAGCCGGCGTTCCTGAAGAAGCGCGTCGCGTACTACGTGATGGGCGCGGAAGAATGGAAGTATGCGGACAGCCTGGAAACCATGGCGAACGACGAACTGACACTGTATCTCGCCTCGAATAACAATGCCTCGGATGTATTTCATTCGGGGATGCTGCAGGCGGCCAAGGGCGGCTCGCTGGCCGCGGATTCATGGACCTACGATCCGCTGCACACGGAAGCGGGAGAAGCGGACCAGGCCGACGATGCGACTTCGTTCATTTCGCAACGCTCGGCCTTCAACTTGTTTGGAGAAGGCGCGATCTACCACAGCGAGCCGTTCCCGGCCGCCACGGAGGTCAGTGGATTTGTGAAGCTGACCTTGTGGCTGACCATGGACGTTCCGGATGCGGATTTGAGCGTGGAATTGTGGGAACTGCTTCCGGATGGCAGCGCCGCGTTTCTAACTAACACGATTATGAGGGCGCGCTATCGCGATTCGCTGCGCGAAGAAAAGCTGGTGACGCCGGGAAAGCCGGAGAAGTATGTCTTCGACGATTTCCAGTTTTTCTCGCGGCAAATTGCCAAGGGCAGCAGGCTGCGCTTGATTGTCGCCAGCTTGAATACGCCCAGCACAGAGAAGAACTACAATAGCGGCGGAGTCGTAGCCAAAGAAACCGGCAAGGACGCGAAGACCGCGCACATCCAGTTGTTGCACGACGCGCAGCATCCAAGCATGCTGGAGCTTCCAGTCGTGAAGTGAAAGAGGCATTGTGCCACAGAACAAGCAAGAGAAATCCGGAGACGGAAAGTTTCGCGCAGGATTCGTTGCGATTATTGGGCGCCCGAACGCGGGAAAGTCAACGCTGCTGAATCGTTATGTGGGGCAGAAGGTCGCGATCGTCACATCGAAGCCGCAGACCACCCGCAACCGCATCCAGGGAATCGTCACGCGGCCGCAAGGGCAGATCGTTTTCATCGATACGCCGGGCTTGCACGAAGCTCACACCGTGCTGAACCGCCAGATGATGCGCGAAGTGGCGGCGGCGCTGGAAGGAATTGACGTCCTGCTGATGATGGTGGATGCCAGTGCCACCCAGCCGCATGCCGACCAGTTGCTGCTCGACAAGGCCAAACGCTTCGAAGGCAAAGCCATTCTGGCGCTGAATAAGACCGATCGCGTGCCCAAGCCGAAACTCTTGCCGCTGCTCGAAGCGTTCTCGAGGGCCTTCCCGTTCGCCGCGTTGGTGCCCATTTCCGCCCTGAAGGGAAACGGCTGCGAGGAATTGCTCGAGGAAATTTTCAAGCAACTGCCGGAAGGCGTGCCGTTTTTCCCCGAGGATCAAATAACCGACCAGCCCGAACGATTCCTGGCGAGCGAAATCGTTCGCGAGAAGGCCATCCAGTTGACGTATCACGAAGTGCCGCATGCTTTGCGAGTGATGATCGACAAGTTCGAAGAGACTCCGAAGATTCTGCGGATTGAGGCGACGCTGAATGTGGAGCGGGACTCGCAGAAAAAGATCCTGATCGGCAAAAAAGGCGAGATGCTGAAAAGGGTCGGGACGGAAGCGCGCAAGGAACTGGAGACGCTTCTGGGTACGAAGATTTATCTGGGATTGTTTGTGAAGGTGGCGCCGGGTTGGCGCGATAATCCCCAACAGGTCAGGGAATTGGATTGGCACGCGCAACTGCAGGATTTGGCGGAAGACCAGAAGGACCGCGAGGAAGAAGAAGCGGAGTAGACGGCGGGGAAATAGCGCACGACGCAGCAGGTCCGAGCGCCTTTATCATTCCGAAAGCAGTCCGCGAAGTGGCAATCTCTCCCACGTTTGGGCTTTTGATGGCTTGGCTGGATGCTTGAAGTGTACGCTGCAACCGCGGCAGCTAGCTGCCGCACTCCAAACTATTCTGGCGCGGCGATTCCCAGGGATTTCATTTTGCGATAGAGGTGGGAACGCTCCAGGCCCAGCGCGGTTGCGGTTTGCGTCATGTTCCAGCGATGCTCTTGGAGTTTGCGCAGGATGAATTCGCGCTCGTACGCGCTGCGGGCTTCGTGCAACGTGGAATACGGCCGCTGCGGACTCTCCGAAACACCGCGAAACAACTCAGGCGGCAGGTGATGCGGCTCGATGCGCGCTTGTGGGCACACGATCACAAGTCGTTCCACCAGATTCCTTAATTCGCGCACATTGCCAGGCCAGGGATAACGCATCAGGATTTCCATCGCGCCGTCGGCAAACTCACGGGTCTTCTTGCCATATTCGGCGCTGAACTCATTCAGGAAAAATCGCGCGATCACCGGAATGTCCTCTTTGCGGTCGCGCAGGGGCGGAACAAAGAAGGGAATCACGTTGAGCCGGTAAAACAGATCCTGGCGAAACGCGCCGCGCGCAATTTCCTGCTCCAGATTTTTGTTGGTGGCGGCAATCACTCGAACGTCCACGCGCAGCGTCTGGTTGGAGCCGACTCGCTCGAAACGTTGCTCTTCCAGCACGCGCAAAACTTTGGACTGCGTGCGCAGGCTCATGTCGCCCACTTCGTCGAGGAACAGCGTGCCGCCATCGGCCTTTTGAAACTTGCCGATTTTGTCGTCCGAAGCGCCCGTAAAACTGCCTTTGATGTGTCCAAATAGCTCCGACTCAATCAATTCCTCTGGAATCGCGGCGCAATTCACCTCCACGAAAGCCGCCTTGTTACGCAGGCTGGCAGCATGCAGCGCCCGTGCCACCAGTTCCTTGCCTGTGCCGCTCTCGCCATAGACCAGCACGCGCCCGTTCGTCGGCGCAGTCACGGCGATTTGCTGGCGCAGCGCTTTCATGGGCACGCTTTCGCCGATCACCTGGTAGCGATGGTCCAGTTCGCTGCGCAGCAAAGTGTTTTCATCTTCCAGACGGTGCTGCTGCACGGCATTGCGCACCAGCACAATAATCTTCTCGAGTGACAGTGGCTTTTCGATGAAGTCGAAAGCTCCCAGCTTCGTAGCGCGAACCGCCGTTTCGATGGTGCCGTGCCCGGAAATCATGATTACTTCCGGGGGCCGGGAAATGGACTGAATGTGGCCCAGCGTTTCAAGCCCGTCCATGCCGGGCAGCCAGATATCCAGGAGCACCACTTCGAAGTCGCCGCCACTGATGCGTTCCAGGGCCTCCTCGGCAGAGCCCACCGCATCGACGGAATACTGTTCATCGCGAAGAATCGAAGAAAGCGACTCGCGAATCCCTTCTTCATCATCCACAATCAGGATTTTCGGCTTTACGCTCATCGATCAGAGTCCAAGCCCGCGCGCTCCGAAGCGGCACTCGCGGATATTTCCGCGACGGGCAATTCAATCAGAAAACGGGAGCCGACCGGCTGGTTATCTTCCACGCGAAGCGAACCACCGTGTTCGGAAATGATGCGGGCGGCAATCGCCAGACCCAGACCCGTGCCCCGTTCCTTGGTGGAAAAATGCGGCAGGAACAGTTTGTCTTTGTCCTGCGGGGAAATACCGTGTCCGGTATCAGCGACAGCGATTTCTATAGTATCGGATTCCGGACGGAAATGGGTGGTTACGGTAATTTGGCGAAACTTGGAGTCCTCCAGAGCTTCCGCCGCATTGTCGATCAGGTTGACGATCACACTGCGCAGCAGCGGCCCGTCCGCGCGCACCGGCGGCAACGACTCTTCCAGCGAGGTCTTCAAGGTAATGCCGTCTAGTCGTCCCGAAAACACGCCGAGGGCTTCATACACCGTGGTGTTGGTGTCGGTGGGCAGCAGTTTGGCCGTCGGGAAGCGCACGAACTGCGAGAATTCGTTGACCAGCGCGGAAAGCGTGGCCACTTCGCGTTCGATCAGGCTGGCGCTTTCCCGAGCGATCTGCATCAGGTCGTCATCTTTTTTCGGGCTTGCCGCTTCGGCCGCGCGCTTCTCGATTTGCCGGGTCAAACGCTGCGCCGAAAGCTGAATGGGTGTGAGCGGGTTCTTGATTTCGTGCGCGATGCGGCGCGCCACTTCCTGCCACGCGGCGGATTTCTGCGCTCGCAGCACTTCGGTGAGGTCGTCGAATACCAGCACATAACCGGTGTTGGCGCGGCTCGGGCCCAGCGAACTGACCGTGACCGCCAGGTGCGACATGCGGCCGCTCACCACCGCCTCCATTTCGCGCGACACGACGCCCATGCGCAACGCGCGCTTCATCAATTGCTGCAAGGTACGCAGCGCGTCCGCGTCCAGCAGCGATTCCAGCGATTCCACGCCGCGGCCTTCCCTGGCGAACATGCGCAGCAACGCCGAATTCGTCCGGAGGATGGCGCCGCTGGCGTCGAGGTAGATGACGCCGGCGGGAATGTTTTCAAGCACCGTTTCCATCAACTGGCGGCGACGCTCCAGTTCCTGCACAGCCTGCTGCAGGTTGCGTGTGAATTCGTCAATCTGCGAACGGCTGTCGTGAAGCTGCGAAGTCATGTTGTTGAACGAGCGCACCAGCATGCCGAGCTCATCCTGCGGCTGGTCGGGCACTTGATAAGCGAAATTGCCGGCGGAAACTTCGCGCGTGCCTTCGGCCAGAGCCTGAATGGGCACGGTAACCTGCTTGGCCAGGAACAGCGCCAGCCAGGTAGCGGCGGAAAGCACCAGGAGCGTGAAGAAGAAAAGAATCAGCAGCATCTGACGTTTCAACGCGCGCAGATTTTGCTTCACGGCGCCATATTCGTGAGTGTTAGCCTGAATAGTTGCCCAGCGTTTCAGGAAGTCGGGGCCAGTGCGATAAGCGGCAACAAGAGTGCCCGGCGGCTGGCCGGGGAGTTCCACAGGAACGCTCGCGGCGAAATAAGTTTTGCCACCGCCCTCCCAAATTTCGATGCCACTGGGCAGAGTCTGATTGAGCGCGCCCTGGACACCCGAAACGGTGCACGATTCCAGCGAGCGATTTTCCGGCTGATTATCGCAAGCCACTCCGCCCTTCAGGAATTTGCCCTGCGCATCGAAAAGCCAAACCGCGTCGAGACCGATGGCTACCCCATGCTCCAGAAAAGATTCGGAAGATTCTTGCGCGTGCAGCGCCGCCTGGAAGCCTTGAGTATGCAGCCTCGGCAGCGTGCCATGCCCGAAATCGTTCAGAAGTTTTTGCGTCTCATCGGAGGCAATCTCCAGTGGGCGAGGGAACCAGCGGCCCAGGGTGCGGTTCAGCAGGGAATAGCTGACAAAGAACATGAACACCACCGGCAGCAGCGAAATAGCCATCGCGCCCAAAACCATTTTTGTTTTGAAGCGTGCGCCTGGCTGCTGTTTGCTCCTTTCCATCAAAAGACGAATCACGGAACGCGTGAGAATCAGGCCAAACACCAGCAGTGCGGCGGTGATCAGGCTCGATACCGCGTACAGTGCGATGATTTCGCGCCACGAGCGCGGCTCGACCGGCACATCCAGCGAGCCCAAGGTAAAGACGGCGGCCAGCAACAGCGTCAGCAGCACGCCGCCAAGCGCCAACCGTACTCGCAATTTGGAATTGGAAGGACTCATCGCGCACCCTCGGGCATTTCCCGTAGATGGGGGCGCAGTGCGCAACTGGAACAGATCGGCGCCTTGGCGCGGCAGTAGTGCTTTCCGGCATGGACGATTAAAGCGTGATATTCGTTGAACAGTTCGCGATTAGCGGGTAGGCTTTTCTCGAGCAACTTCCGGATGTCCTCGTACGACTCTTTTCCACGAGCTAGCCCATGCCGCTGGAGGATTCGGCGCGTATAGGCATCCACAACGAAAACAGAATGCTTGCCGGCATACAGCAGGATGGAGTCCGCAGTTTCCGGACCAATGCCATGAACGGCAAGGAGTTTTTCGCGCAGGACAGCGGTTGGAGTGTGAAACATTTTGCTGAGCGAGCCGTGATGCTGCGATCGCAAAAAATGCACAAACTCTTTCAATTTGCGGGCTTTCTGCCGAAAGTAGCCCGACGAACGGATCAAGCGAGCAAGCTTACGCAACGAAACTTGCTCCATGGCGCTGACGGTCAGCAGCCGCTCTTCGCGCAGCGCCCGGATGGCGCGCTCGACGTTCGTCCACGACGTGTTCTGCGTCAGAATGGCTCCCACGATCACTTCGAATCGCGTCCTGCCTGGCCACCAGTGCTGCGGTCCGTGAGCCGCAAAAAGCGCATCGTAGTAAACGTGCAGCACGGGTTGTGCCGGCAGCGTCACAGACTGAGACTTGCGGCGAATGGGTCGAAAAGTGTCCGCCCGAGACTCGTCCACAATTGGCAGAAGCGAAGGAATTGGCATCTCTTTCGGAAGATAACGACGCTGCGATGGCAAGTCAAGGTTGCGGGCCTGTCCGTAGCGCCATTCGCCTGTCCCGCTGTACAGGTATTAGCGAATTCACAACGATGGGTCAAATTCGAACGACGCTCTATCCGTCCCTTTGCTATGTTGGGCGGTAGGTGCACAGCGTTTAGGGAGTGCAGCGGATGTCCGTCCGTTTAGGTGAGATTTTACTAAAGGAAAGCCTGATCACTCAGGACCAGCTGGATAAGGCGCTGGAGTTTCAGCGTTCCAACGGCGGTAAGTTGGGCAGCTGCCTGACCAAGATGGGCTACATCACCGATGATGACATCACGGGTGTGCTCTCGCGCCAATATGGCGTTCCTTCCATTAACCTGAAGTACTACGAAATTGACCCCAACGTTATCAAGCTGATCCCGCAAGACACGGCGTTGCGCTACCAGGTGATTCCACTGTCACGCGTTGGCTCTGTGCTGACGATTGCGATGACGGATCCCACCAACGTATTCGCCATGGACGACATCAAGTTCATGACTGGGTTCAATGTGGAACCGGTAGTGGCGTCCGAATCGGCGATTGCCGAGGCTATCGCGCGTTTCTACGGTGGCGCGGCGTCGAGCCACGAGGAATTAAGCAACTTGATGAAGGACCTGGTGGAAGACGACCAGGAACTGGAATTGGCCGCGGATGAGCAGGAACTGGACGCGGCAACGCTGGAGAAGGCGGCCGAAGAGGCGCCCATCATCAAGTTGGTGAACCTGATCTTGACGGACTCCGTGAAGCGCGGCGCCAGCGACATTCACGTCGAGCCGTACGAGAACGAGATGCGTGTGCGCTTCCGCGTTGACGGCGTGCTGCAGACGGTGATGAATCCACCCATGAAACTGCGCGATGCCATCACCAGCCGTATGAAGATCATGGCCAAGCTGGACATTGCGGAAAAGCGCTTGCCGCAAGACGGCCGCATCATGATCAAGTACAAGTCCGAAGGGAAGAAAAAGGAATTGGATTTTCGCGTTTCCACCGTTCCTACGTTGTACGGCGAAAAGATCGTATTGCGGTTGCTGGACAAAGAAAACCTGCGTCTGGATATGACCAAGCTGGGTTTTGAACCGGACTCGCTCAAAAAATTCGAGCGCAACATTTTAAGGCCCTACGGCATGGTGCTGGTGACCGGGCCGACGGGATCGGGCAAGACCAACACGCTGTATTCCTCCGTGGCGCGGCTGAACCAGGTCGATACCAACATCATGACCGCCGAGGATCCGGTGGAATTTCAGCTGGCCGGAATCAACCAGGTGCAGATGAAGGAGCAGATCGGCTTGAACTTCGCCGCCGCCCTTCGCGCTTTCCTCCGGCAAGACCCCAACATCATTCTGGTGGGAGAGATTCGAGACTTTGAAACCGCCGAAATCGCCGTGAAGGCCGCATTAACGGGACACTTGGTGCTCTCCACGCTGCATACCAACGATGCGCCGTCCACCATCAGCCGCTTGATGAATATGGGCATCGAGCCTTTCCTTGTCGCCACTTCCGTCAACCTCATTTGCGCGCAGCGCCTGGTCCGCCGCATCTGTGTCAACTGCAAGGAGGAGTTGGAGGTCCCGCAGCAAGCACTGATCGACGCCGGATATACGCCCGAAGAGGCCAAGACCACGAAAATTTATCACGGCAAGGGCTGCTCCGCCTGCAACAAAGGCGGTTACAAAGGCCGCACGGGTTTGTACGAAGTGATGGAGATTAACGACGAGTTGCGCGAACTGATTCTGGTGGGCGCGTCGGCGTTGGAGTTGAAGAAGAAAGCCATGGAGCAGGGCATGCTCACTTTGCGCCGCAGCGGCCTGGTTAAGGCGGCGCTGGGCCAGACCACCATGGAAGAAGTTTTGCGCGAGACAGTATTGTAGGCCGGAGAGGAAGCGACTATGGCTGGCATAACACTTAGCGAACTGCTGAAGAAGATGATCGAGATGGGGGGCAGCGACCTGCACATCACCACCAACAGTTCGCCGCGCGTTCGCGTACACGGGCGCTTGCGTCCTCTGGACATGCCGCCACTGACAGCGGCAGACACCAAGTCTCTGGCGTACAGCGTGTTGACCGACGCGCAGAAGCATCGCTTCGAGGAGAACCTGGAGTTGGACTTTTCCTTCGGTTTGAAAAACCTGGCGCGCTTCCGCGGAAACGTATTCAACCAGCGCGGCGCGGTGGGAGCCGTGTTTCGTACCATTCCCTGGGAAATCAAAGGATTTGACGCCCTCGGTCTGCCTTCGGTGGTCAGAGGGCTGTGCGACAAACCCCGCGGCCTGGTACTGGTAACCGGTCCTACCGGCTCGGGCAAGTCCACCACGCTGGCGGCGATGCTCGACAAGATCAACGCTGAACGCGAAGAGCACATGATCACCATCGAGGACCCCATCGAGTTCCTGCACAACCACAAAAAGTGCCTGGTGAACCAGCGCGAAGTGCACGCAGACACGCATTCCTTTGCGAATTCACTGCGCGCCGCGCTGCGCGAAGATCCCGACGTGGTGCTCATCGGAGAAATGCGCGACCTCGAAACCATTGAGTCCGCGTTGCGTATCGCCGAAACCGGCCACTTGACCTTCGCCACTCTGCACACCAACTCCGCTTCCTCCACCATCAACCGTATTATTGACGTCTTCCCCGCGCACCAGCAGCCGCAAATCCGCGCGCAACTCTCCATGGTGCTGGAAGGCATTCTTTGTCAGGCGCTGCTGCCACGTTCCGACGGCCGCGGCCGCGTCATGGTGATGGAAGTGCTCGTGCCCACGCCGGCAATCCGCAACCTGATTCGCGAAGATAAAATCCACCAGATTTATTCGGCTATGCAGACCGGCACGGGAACCACCGGCATGCAGACGTTCAACCAGGGTCTGGCAAACGCGTATTTTGCCAAGATGGTCACCTTGGACATGGCGCTCTCTCGTTCGTCGAATCAGGACGAACTGCAGGACATGATCAATCGCGGCGTGGCCACTACGCCGTCGATGGGTAAGATGCCGGGAAACAAAACGCCGGTGGGAGCAAAACGCTAGGGTTTCGCATTACGGAAGATTGAGGGACTGAAGAGCAAGTCATATCGATCGCTGTGGAGGAGAAGCAATGAAGACCTTTACCTATAAAGGAACGAATCGCGCGGGCACCGCGGTCGCAGGAGAAATGGCGGCGAACAACAAGACTGAGCTGCAGACCATGCTCCGCCGCCAGCAGATCACTCCCACCAAAATGTCCGAAAAGGGCAAGGAATTCAATTTGCCCACCTTCGGTGGTGGAGTCACGCCCAAGGAACTCGCGGTGTTCACGCGGCAGTTCTCGGTGATGATCGACGCCGGGTTGCCGCTGGTTCAGTGCCTCGAGATTCTTGCCAGTCAGCAAGAGAACAAGGTATTCCAGAAAGTGCTGACCGGCACGCGCGGAGCGGTGGAGGGTGGCAGCAACCTGTCCACGGCCATGAAGGCGTATCCCAAAGTATTCGACCCGCTGTACTCCAACATGGTGGAAGCGGGGGAGACCGGCGGTATTTTGGACACCATTCTTCAGCGCTTGTCCACGTACATTGAGAAGAACGTAAAGCTGAAGCGCGCCGTCAAGTCCGCCATGGTCTACCCCATCGGCGTGTTGACCATCGCCGTCTCGGTCATCATTCTCTTGTTGTGGAAAGTCGTTCCAATCTTCGGCACCTTGTTTGCCGGTTTGGGCGTCGATCTGCCCCTTCCCACCAAGATCGTAATCGCCATGAGCAACTTCGTCGGCAGTATCTTCGGCTTGCTCATTGCCGTCGCCGTGGTCGGAGTTATCTTTGCCTTGAAAGCGTGGTACGGCACGACGCAAGGCCGCATGGCCATCGATACGATCATCTTGAAGTTGCCGGTCGTCGGCATTTTGATGAGGAAGATCGCCGTGGCACGATTCACCCGCACCCTCGGTACGCTGATCTCTTCCGGCGTTCCAATTCTGGAAGGCCTCGACATCACCGCGAAAACGTCGGGCAATGCGGTGGTAGAGAAAGCTCTGTTCCAGGTTCGCAAGTCATTGGAAGAAGGTAAATCATTGACCGAGCCACTCAAGGAATGCGAAGTATTTCCTGGAATGGTGACGCAAATGATCAGCGTTGGCGAACAGACCGGCGCCATGGACGCCATGTTGTCCAAAATCGCCGACTTCTACGAAGAAGAAGTGGACGCGGCCGTGAAAGACTTGCTGACTGCTTTGGAACCCGTGATGATCGTGTTCCTCGGCGTCGTGGTTGGCGGCGTGGTCATTTCCATGTATTTGCCCTTATTCTCTTTGATCGGCAAACTCAGCAGCCACTAACGGGCTATCATTCTGGAAATGGAGGGCGGGCGAGCATCGCCTGGCCTCCATTTTTCTTGAACGGCAAGGCCGCATATCGCAGGCTGACTGTCACTGTACTGCTATTGACTGTGCCGTGCTCTCCATGCAATTGTTGCGGCGTTAATCTGAGACATCCGCCGTGCGGATCGCCGACCTTATCCTACCTGTCTTTGCCGTGATCCTAACTGGCTGGATCGTCGGCTATACCGGCTATCTGTCGCGGGCATTGTCGGGCGCACTGATTCATTTCGCGTACAACATCGCGATGCCGGCTTTGCTGATCGTCACAATTGCGCAAGAACCAGCTCGCTCGCTGATCAATTGGCGCTTTCTGGTTGCCTTTGGTGGTGGCTCCCTCCTCTGCTTCATTCTCGTGTTTGGCGTCATGAGCATTCCTGTTTCCCGAAGCTCGCAAGCCGGACTATGCATGGCATGGCGGCATCGATGACCAATACTGGCTTCGTCGCCTACCCGTCCTGGCGGCGATCTATGGTCAGCGCGCCGTGTTGCCCGCGGCGATCGCCACGGTATTCGTGGCCGTTGTGATGTTTCCAGCCGCCGTGATCCTGCTCGAAATTGGTCAGACGGATGCGCGTGGCTCGCGCACCGCCACAATCGTCACCATGAAGCATCTCGTGCTTAACCCCATGGTCATATCAACCCTGATCGGCACGCTTTGCTCGATCCTCGGTCTCCGCATGCCCGGGCCGATCACTGCTTACCTTGGCATCTTGGCCGATGCGCTCACGCCCTGTGCTCTGTTCGCTATTGGACTGGGGCTATCGCTCGATGGATTGCGCGCCAATATTGTCCAAGCTTCGCTGCTCTCGGCGGTCAAACTCGTCATCATGCCGCTAATCGTGTACGGATTGAGCATGCTCTTGGGGCTCGACCCCCTCTACACCGTTGCGGCCGTAATCTGCGCCGCAGTTCCCACGGCGAAAACAGTCTACATTCTTGCGGGAGAATATCACTGCAAGGAAATGATGGTAGCGTCCACGGTCTCAATGACAACTCTAGCTTCCATCACTGACAGGCAGCAGAAAATTCCACCATCGTGAAGTATGGAGGAGAAGTATTTCGGGAGAGGGCAATTCAATAACTTCCGAGTACCCGCCATTTGGTCCAGCGCGGCAAAGAACCGGGCCTGCTACGGTGACCGCGTCACCCGAAAGTACGATTTCCTCTGAATTCCTGCAAAATCATCCGAAAGGGTGACGACATCCCGCCCTGCTCCACCGCATAATGGCTCCATTCTCACTCGCACAGGAGCCTCACATGAAGAAAACCGTTCTCACCTTCGGCCTCATCTCCGGAATCATGATCTCCGTCCTTATGGACGGCTCGCTTCTGCTGGCCAACAAGATCGGCCCCGGCCACAGCATGCTTCTCGGCTACACCATGATGGTGGCGTCGTTCCTGCTAATCTACTTCGGCATCCGCAGCTACCGCGACAATACCCTCGGCGGCCAAATCTCCTTCGGCCGCGCCTTCGCCTGCGGCATCCTGATCAGCCTCATCACCACCATCTGCTACGTCGCCACGTGGGAGGTGCTGTACTTCAACTTCATGCCCCACTTCATGGACAGCTACTTCGCCGCCCAGATTCACAAGGTGCAGTCCGCCGGACTTGACCCCGCCACCACTGCCGCGCGGGTCGCTGCCATACAACACTCTCAACAGTTGTACCAAAACCCCCTCGTCAACATGGCCTACACCTTCATCGAGCCCCTGCCCGTCGGCATCATCATTACTCTCATCTCCGCCGCCCTCCTTCGTCGCAAAGCTTCGGCCGAGCCCACCGCCGCTCCCGCCGTCATGACCACATAAATCAAAGGACCGGGGCGGAAGCTCCGACGAAGACATGGTTGGTGGGCGTTGGTGGGCAGCACTTACAACGATGAAAGCGGCACAGAGCCGACCGCCCAGGTGAACAGACCAACGAAACGACAGCAACCACTGCTCTTTGTAACGCATGGGAGTGCCCGCAGCAGGCCAATACCCCAGAAAGAACCTCTTGCAACGGCCCACTTCGTTAGAGATACCGCGTAAATCGTGACTTTGGCACGCGAGCGGATAAACTCGTCGGATCACCAGAATCTTTACTCAGACTTCGCTGGTTTCCTTGTTTGCGTGGGACAGCGTTTCATGGGGCGATTCGCCGAACAATTCCTTGTATTGTTCAGCGAAGCGGCCGAGGTGCCAGAAGCCTAGTTCGAGCGCAACATCGGTCACGCTGGTCGAGCCGTACTTTTCCTCCTGTAAGACACGACGGGCGCGATTCAGTCGCAGGCGACGCAGATACGTGGCTGGTCCCATGCCGAGTGCGTTTTGGAACGCGCGATTTAGTGTTCGTCGCGGCACTTCGCAAGCAGCGCAAAGCTCGCCCACCGTCGGGTCGGCCATGCGAGACTCCTGCGCCACCTGATCAACCCGTTGCAGCAATGCAGCGGCCCGGTCGTCCATCCCATCGGGACGCGAAGAGAATTGTTGCGCCGCGGCTTTCACGAAGTCACCCACCATCTCTTCTTCGAACCTCGCCAGCGCGTGGCTGGAGCTGCGTACCCTCGCGTCCGACTGAATAATCGCTGCCGCCTCCGCAAAGTGCGTGATGATTTCCCCTCGTGAGTCTGGTGGCGGCTCAAACAGCGACCACGGCTTGCACATTTCACCCTGAAGATGCGGAGAGAGTCGGTGCACGTGTTTGGCGAAGACCTCATCGTCTACAGCGAAGCATACGACCTTGAAGTTGCGGCCATATATCCCGTCGTGTTCCGCTCCGGGCCCGTGGATGAACAGTGACCCGGCATTAACTTCAATTCCGTGCTGCAGCGACCGGGTGGCACTGTCCAACACCACCGAGAGGGTCCACAAGTTTGGGAAAGTACCTGAACAGCGCATGGATAGGTCCGTTTCAACATACGAGAACTGACCGCCTTGCAAGCCGAGGCGCACATGTCGGCCGATCAGTCGGCCCGGTTCAAGTTGGGTAATCGTTAGATTGGCTCCCGACAGCAGTGCTTGATAGGAATCTGCATCGTTAATGATGTATTCGAAATAGTCCTGCGGATTTTGATTTGAAATGGATACACCTGCAAGCTGGCCCAAATCGGATAGCTGATTTTGTCAGCAAGCGCTATTGTTCGGCAAGCCACACTCTAAGTCATGCTCAGAGCCACCCTTGTGATGAACGTCACAACGGTTGCCCAGTAGAACTGCATAATGGGTACAACTGCAATATCTCGTCCCGCGGCCAGTTCGCGCCAATCCAGTCTTTAGCTACTCACTATGTCGGAATTTTTGCGGGGAACTTTCGGATGAGGGACAAATTATGACCAGGAATTTACGATTGTATAACCGATATTTCGCGGCTCTGGCTGTCATTTTCTTCGCGGTAGGCGGGGCCGTTGTCTACTCGCATTCGCACGCGGCCGTGCATAGTAGCGAACTGGTCGGCGTCGTGTCGGCTGCGGCTCCTTCACAGCAAGCCGCAAAGCCAACACCTGCCCCGGTCGTTGGCGGCGGCCAATACTCCCCCAACGTGGGCCAGACTTACCCGAATCATGTCTATTGGGGCGTGGCGCACGTCCACACCGGTTTTTCCTTCGACGCAGGGATGTTTGGAGTAACGCTCACCCCCGACGATCTTTTTCGCGTAGCCACAGGTGGGGAAGTCATCATGGACAACGGTGTGCGCTTCAAACAGGATCGCCCGCTGGATTGGGTGGCCATCACGGACCACGCCGAGTACATGGGAATATCCGATCAGATTCGTAGCGGAGATCCCGCGTTGCTCGCCAATCCACAAGGCAAGCGCTGGTACGAAATGTCCAAGACCAGCCCTCAGGAAGGTGTCAAAGCCGCCATCGAAGCGGTCGTCTCCATGCAGTCCGGTAAGCCAGTCTTCGACGCAAGCAAACTCACGGCCTCAGCTTGGGCGCATGCCACCGAAGCAGCCGAGAAATGGAACCACCCAGGCGTTTTCACCACGCTGCACGGCTTCGAATGGACTTGCGCGCCCGGCGGCAACAACCTTCATCGCACCGTTATTTTCCGCGACAACGCGGACCACGTAAATCAGATCGTTCCGTTTTCCACCTTTGATAGCCAGGACCCAGCGAAGCTCTGGGAATACATGGATATGTACGCGAAGAACACCGGAGGGCAGGTACTGGCTATCCCGCACAATGGCAACCTCAGCAACGGCATGATGTATTCGGCGGAAACCTTCGACGGAAAACCCATGGATCGCGCGTATGCTGAGGCACGGGCCAGCCACGAACCACTCCTGGAAGCCACGCAGATCAAGGGCGACAGCGAAACTCATCCCTATCTCTCGCCGAACGACGAGTTCGCTGATTTCGAGCGTTGGGACATTAATTTCAGCAAAATGGAGAAAGCGCAGAACAGCGTTCTTCACGGAAACTACGTCCGCTCGGCCCTCAAGCTCGGACTGGAGCTGCAAGCCCAGCTTGGCGCCAATCCTTACCACTCCGGCATGATTGGCGGCAACGACGCCCATGTGGGCGTAGTTACCGTACGGGAAGACAACTTCTTTGGTGAGTTTGCCAACGGATTGCCGTCGCCGGACCGTTGGAAGACCCCGCTCGCCATGATCAACAACGACCCAAACAAAGGGCCGTTGATGTCGGTCTGGAATGAGCAGGCTGCGGGACTGGGCGGCGTATGGGCGCGCGAGAATACTCGTGAGGGTATTTGGGACGCACTCAAGCGCAAAGAGGTTTACGCCACTACTGGCGATCGACCTGTCGTTCGTGTGTTCGCAGGCTGGGACTTTGCTCTGGCGGATCTGCATCGCCCAGACTTCGCAGAAAACGGTTATGCGCATGGCGTGCCGATGGGCGGAGACCTGAAGTCTGCGCCAGCTGGCAAAGCGCCTGCTTTCCTCGTTCGCGCTATGCGCGACCCCGAAGGCCCCAACCTCGACCGCATTCAGATCATCAAGGGTTGGCTGGACAAGGATGGCAAGTCGCAAGAGCGCGTCTTCGACGTAGCCGTTTCCGGTGGTCGTAAGATTGGCCCAGACGGCCGGTGCAAAACCCCGGTTGGCAACACGGTCGATATTCCAAACGCAACCTACACCAACACAATCGGCGCTGCTGAGTTGGCAGCCTACTGGAAAGATCCGACGTTCAATGCCTCGCAGCATGCTTTTTACTATGTGCGCGTGATCCAGATTCCATCGCCCCGATGGACGGCCTATGACCAGAAACGCTACGGAATCAAAATGCCAGACTACGTCCCGATGACCGTGACGGATCGCGCCTACACTTCGCCCATCTGGTATTCGCCGTCAAAATGACTCGGTAGCGTTGGAAACCCTGTTACCGCTGGCCACCGAAATTGCCGACGTCTTGGACGCGGCGCAAGGGCAGGGAATCATGCATCGCGACCTCAAGCCCGCGAACATTTTCGTGACCAAGAGGGGCCACGCGAAAATTCTCGATTTCAGAAACTGGCCGCCACCACCGATCCCATTACCCGCTCGGGATGCTGGACGCCAGATAACCGTTCCATTGCGATCGTCGACATCAGGAACGGAACTCCCAACTTGTGGACTGCGCCACTCCTTGGAGTTTCCGCGGTCAAACAGGTGACGCACTGCACTTCTGGAGTGATTTGGAATTGTCAGTTTTCCTCGAATGGCAGGAATCTCGCCATGTCCCACGGGTCGAATCAGAGTGACGTGGTGCGGTTCTCAGGCGCACCGTAGCAATTTCCGATACTCCCTGCGCCAACAACCTGCGTTCCAGGACGAAACAGAAGCGCCTGATTGGCACGCCACTCGAACACTCAAGAAAAACGCGCTATTAGCCCACGGCAAATGCTGGCATTAGACCATCTTTCCAATGGCAGGTCCGCAGCGACGGACTCTCACTTGCTAACAAATAGGCAGCCATCGTGGGACCCCGCGCCCAGTTTTGCGCCGCACCCCGATAGCTACGAGCAGCAGCTGTAATCGCATGGACGGCGGCCTGGAGATCATGAAGGACTCTCTATCGACCGAGCGAGAAATCGCAAACGGTGAGGCGCGCGACAGCGGCCGGACGGCGAGTGGCGTCGAGCGCAGACGCCATACCCGGCATCGCCTCGGCCAGCCCATCCAGATTTGGCTGGAGGATGGGCGTGCCTACCCGGCGATGGCGTTTGAAATGAGTGAAAGCGGCATGTCTGCGGCCACCACGAATCATTTGCGCGTTGGAGCAAAGGTAGACCTGTCGCCCGCGGCCAAATACCGTGTGTCTGCGATCGTCAGGCGCAGAACCGGCTCTATGTATGGTTTTGAGTTTGTCGATCTCACCGAAAAACAACAAAAAGGCATCCACGACCTCTGCAAAGACCTTCCCCTGTTTCGCAGCATGCTCGACATTTAAGCTTTCAGTTCTCAGTTCTAAGTGATTTGTACCGAAGCCTGCGCTTACCTTTGTATCGGCCGCCTTCTGAGGCGTGCGCTTTTATCTTCAATGCAGCGCTGGTCTTTCATGCCAGCCAAGCCTTCCGGCTGCCGTACTCTTTTGATTTTGCTTCATAAGGGGTGCTTCTTCAATGTAGCGCTGGTCTTTTGGTGCCAACCAAGCCAGCGATCCGGACGCGTTACCCTACGTCGGCATCTTGAAAAAGAAATATAGCCCCAGAAAAAGAAAAATCAGGTCCGGAGACCACGCCGCAAGTTGCGGCGGAAGCTGCCCGATTCCTCCCATCGCTTCAAACAGCGCCGACACCGCCCAATAGCTAATCCCAATGCCAATGCCCATGGCCACGCCGCCAATCGCTCCGCGGCTTCCAACCAGCATCGCGAACGGAATCCCCAGCATCATGCTGATGGGAGCGATCAGCGGATACGCAAGTTTCTTCTGCCACTGCACCAATAGGGTAGACACATCGAATCCGGCGCGTCGCAGTCCCGCGATGTAGTGCCCAAGATCGCTCAGATTCATCTGCGTGGCTTGAATCACTTCGCGATTGAAATACGTTGGCGGCTCCACAAGTTCCGGAAGCGAGGTCAGCTTGAACGGAGCGTAGCTGGTCACTTTTCCATCGTTGAAGTCGCGCACCCAGCCAGACTCCAGCGCCCAGGTTTTTTCGTTCTCCAGCCATTGCGCACGATTGGCAAATACGCGGCGGCGCATCTGAAACGTCGTGGGGTCAAGCTCAACCACCGTCAGTCCACCAAACAGATTCTGCTTCGGATCAAACAGATCGTAGTTGTATACCTTGTCGTTTTCCCCAAATATCCACCGTTGCGGCCTGGTGTACGTTTGCGCCGGCTTCCCTTTGATCTGGTTGCGCAGCGCGTCCTGCCGTTGGTTGGCATACGGCAGATAGGTGTAGTCCAACACAAACAGCGCGGCGGACAGCAAAGCTCCCGCCAGCAGCAGCGGCAGCGCCAGTCGATAAAGACTGATGCCGCTGGCCTTGAATGCCACGATTTCGTTGTTCTTACTTAATACGCCGAGTGTTACCAGCACCGCCACCAGTGCGCCCAGTGGTGTCAGCTGATACAAAAGAAAGGGAATCAGGAAGCGAAAGTAGCTCGTCACCACGAAGAACGGGATACGGTGCCGCGCGATGTCATCCAACAGTTCGAAAAACGTAAAGGTCTCGAACAGCACGATGAACGCGCCCATGATGACCGCAAAATAATAAAAAAAACGCCGCAATAAATACAGGTCGACAATCGTCGGAAAACTCGAAAACGTCGGCAATGCTCCTTCGCGGTGTACGCTTCCGTTCGGCACTCGGTTCGCCGCCGACGATCCCGCCGTCCCCAATGACGCGCGTGGCGCCGATGCTACTTTCGTTCGCGGCAGAATTCCGCGTCGCCGCAGCAATCTCCAAAAAACGCCGATACGCCCGGAAACCGACCGCGTCCCCGATTCGCCTCGATAGGTTTCCATTCGCGGCAGCAGGCTAAACCCGAACAGTGCCAGCACGACGTTGGCAATCCACATCCCCACCGACGGTGGAACTGCGCCCTGTCTCGCCAGCCCCGCGCCCATAATGAACAGGGAATAATAAGCTCCGATCACCAGAATCGCCAGAAGCGTCCCGGCCGCGCGCCCGCCACGCCGCGGCTGCGTGCCGAGCGGCACCGCAATCAGAGAGAACACCAAGCAAGCCACCGGAAACGCGAATCGCTGGTGCAGTTCCACTCGTGCGTCGCGCCAGTTTTTTCCGCGTTCATGCCACAGTTGGGAAAGCGAGCGCTCAGGAATGCTAATCTCGCGCTCTTTGGCCGGCGTTAAACCGGTCACTTCGATTGGCCAATCGCTGCGCCCAAAGGCCGTCACGGAGTAGTGATCGGGATCTTCGCGCGAGAATTCGTGTGTGGCGCCGCCGTTCAGGTGCAGCTCCAACTTTCCTTGCTTCGGCTCGGCAATGACAATCGCGCTTTCCGCAAGCGTGATTTGATTGCCGGATTGTGCCCCGGCTTCGGCCAGGAACACCCCGTTCCAGTGTGTCCCGCTGGCGGAAACATCGTTGATGTACAGAATCATGCGCGGAAAGCGCTCGTCGAACACCCGGGGTTGCACGAAAAATGAAATTTGCGACTGGATCAGCCCGCCTTCAATGTCGCGAAACGTGCGAAGAGACAGCGGCGCCAGCCACAGCGTCATCACCAGCGTCAGCGCAGCGCCAACCACAGCCAGCACGCCCACAGGAAAAAGGATTCGCTTGCGGCTGATGCCCAGCGCGGTGATGGCAATGATTTCGCTGTCCATCGACATCCGCCCCAACCCCAACAGCACTCCCACCAGCACCGCCATTGGCAACGTGAATACCAGCAGGCTCGGGATCAGGCACAAGAACAGTTGCACGATTTGCGTACTCGAGCCCGAGTGCCGCACGATTAACTCCATCAGGTGTACGAGCTTGGGTACAAACAGTACAAATGTGAAGATAAGAAGGCCGAGCAATGCGTGGCGGACCACTTCGCGGACAATGTAGCGATCAAGGATGCGCATGGGGCGAAGGGGCAGTGTAACATGAGGGGTGCGGCACATCCCGTGACGATTGCCCTGCGCCGGCATCCGATGTGGCGCGGCATCGAGTTCAGTTAATCGGTTAAACTGGGAGCTCGCACGGCGTACTTGAGACTCGAATAGCCACGAACTCGCGTGTCCCTTCAACGCCACATGCAACAGATCGGCCTGACGGTCGCGCTTCAAAAAGGGAACAGCTCACTCAGGGGGAGCGAAACGAAGCATGAATCGAATTCATCTGGCGGTGTTGTGGCACATGCACCAGCCCCAGTACAAAGATCCGGAGACCGGACGATATGTGCTGCCGTGGACCCGCCTGCACGCCACTAAGGATTACTGGGGCATGGTGAAGCTGTTCGACGAGTTTCCCAAGTTTCACGCTACCTTCAACATGGTTCCGTCGCTGTGCATGCAGTTGGAAGAATATGCCAGTGGCAAATTCAATGAGCCCTGGTTCAACCTGGCCTTCAAAAGTACCGAGGCACTCACCCGTGAGGACAAAAACGAGATCCTGGCGCGCGCCTTCCAGGTGAATCACGAACGCCTCATGAGTCGCTGGCCAAGGTTCGTCGAATTGTATGAATGGTCCAGGCCGGCGGGCGGCGCTCAGGCATTGGTCACCTTTACCGGACGCGACTGGCGCGATTTGCAACTTCTTTCGCAACTCGCCTGGATGGATGAAGAATGGTTTTCCAAGGATCCGGTCGTCAGCCGTTTGGCCAATCGAGGAAAAGATTTCTCTGAAAGCGACAAGCAGGCCCTCAAGGCAAAACAACTTGAGCTCATGGGCTTAGTCCTGCCCGCTTATCGCGAAGCCGCCGCACGTGGTCAGATCGAGATCAGCACCACGCCGTTTTACCACCCCATTCTCCCCTTGATCTGCGATTCCGATATCGCGCGTGTGGCGAACCCCGCGACACCGCTGCCTCGCCGCGCCTTCCGTCATCCAGAAGATGCGCGTGAGCAACTCCGGCGCGCCCGTGAGTATCACGAAAAGATGTTCGGCTCGAAACCTGTCGGCTTGTGGCCGTCGGAAGGCTCGGTGTCAGACCAGACGCTGCAGATTGCCGCCGAAGAAGGGTTTCAATGGTTCGGCACGGATGAGGGCGTCCTGGGGCGAACCCTGAACGTCGGATTTTTCCGCGACGCCAACGGCATCCCCGCCAACGCCGAAAAAATGTACCAGCCCTGGCGAGTGCAGCTCGGACCAACCGGCATTACCGGATTGTTTCGCGACCATCATCTTTCGGATCTGGTCGGCTTCGTGTATAGCCGCATGGACAGCAAAGCCGCTGCCGCCGATTTGCACGGCAAGCTGCGTCACCTCGGATCAAACGTTTCCACCTCGCAGCCGTTGACCGTGAGCTTGTTCCTCGATGGAGAAAATGCCTGGGAATACTATCCCGGCAACGGCCGCGAATTTTTGCGGGAATTCTACCGTCTCATTAGCGACGACCCCGATTTCCGCGCACTCACCGCCTCTGAGACCATCGCTGCTGCCGGCGACGTTCCTGTCACCACCGGAATATTCCCGGCATCCTGGATCAACGCCAATTTCGATGTCTGGATCGGCCATCAGGAAGATGTCGCGGCGTGGGAATTATTGTGGGACGCTCGCGAAGCCTACGGCAGCGGCGTGGAAGCCGCCGCGAAGGGTCGTCAGGACGCGCCCACCCAGACGGCTTTGGCGCAAGCGCAGGAATCGTTGCTGGTCGCCGAGGGCAGTGACTGGTGCTGGTGGTATGGCCCCGAACACAGCACCGCCAACGACGCCGAATTTGATGCCTTGTATCGCAAGCATCTCACCGGAATTTATCTCGCCCTCGGCAAAATCGCTCCCGAGGAATTGGGCAAGCCCATCAAGAAGAGTCCCGAGCGCGCCTACCAGCAGGTGCCATCCTCCATGCTCAAGGTGAAAGTCGATGGCGTGGAGTCCTCCTATTTCGAATGGCTCGGCGCCGGAGTTTATTCTCCGGAACGCCGCGGCGGCGCCATGCACGGGCGCGTATTTTGCTTAAAGGAATTGCGCTATGGATTTGAAGAAGGCCGCTTCGTCGTCAGAGTCGATTGCTTTCCGGATATTTTGGGCGAGATGGAGGATCCTGAATTCCGCATTGTGATTGGCGCGCGCGAAGAAACCACCATCGTTGTGAACCTGGAGCGCGGCCGCCTGAAAGAATTTGCTATCGAGAAAAATCGTCTGTGCATGTTGAATCCCTCAAAGATTGCGGCCGCCGCTTATCAGCGGACTTTGGAAGTGGCCATCAATCGCGATCAATTGGATTTACAGGGCATGAACAAGTTCACACTCGGCGTCGCCCTGTGGCACATCGGCCTGCCCATTGACGTCCTGCCAGCCGAAGGCTCCCTCGAAGTCCACTTGGGCGAAGAAAATTCCGCCTGGGCCATCCAACCAGCCGCCACCACATAACTTCGCCCGGTGCCCACAAGCCGAGCGACACGTCTGCCCCTTCCTTCTTCAATGTAGCGCTGGCTTTTATGCCAGCCACATTTCTCTTGTAACTCAGGCCTCTCACGTTCCTCATATCGCAACGAAACCATCGGATCAATCCGAGAAGCACTCCGCGCCGGCAGGGTGCCGCGTGTTCGTCGAGTCTCGTTACGTTTTTCTCGCCGGCGTAGTAGTGTAGTGGCCTCGGCCGCCGCCCGAAAGCTGACACCGCATGTTCCGCGACGCACGCCACGTTCTACTCCTCATCCTCGTGCCCCTGCTCCATCTCGCCGCTGTGTCCTCGCCACTTCGCGCTCAGGATCCCATCCGCGTCGAATCCAATCAGGTTCTGGTTCCCGTAGTGGTCTTGAATGACAAGCTCTATACCCGCTTGAAAAGAGCCCAATTGGAAGGCCATCAACGCAGTGCTCAAATCCTCGACAGCCTCGCAATTCGCGGCTTGTCCGTTAAAGACTTCCACCTCTTAGAGGATGGACAACCGCAGACTATTCAGAGTGTGGCGCCAGAGGCTCCGGGATTCGCGATGGTCAGCGACAATTTTGGCAAGCATCCGGAAACCATCGGCTCAGGCGGCGGAAGGTGGAGCTATCCTGATATACCGTCGAACGACCTCAGTGAGTGGCTCGCGTGGCCCAAATATGTGATCGCCTATGTGCCACCGCCGTCGCCCACCGGGAGCTGCCATCAGATTCACGTCAAAGTTGGCCGGTCGCATGTCCTGGTCTGGGCACGCAGCGAATATTGCAATACCAAGCATCCGCCCACCGACCCCCTCAACGGAACCGACTTCGGTCATCAAATGGAAGCAAATCTCGGATCCACTCAGGAAGGCACGGTCCCTCTTGGCGTTCAGGCCATCGCCTTCCTCGAAGATTCCGGACAATCCCGCGTTTATATTGAACTGGAGTTTCCCTGGAAATCGCTCAAGTACGAATTCAGGCAAGGCACGTTGTACGCCTCGTTCGGCGCTTTGCTCATGATCTACAACCAAGACGGCACCCTCGCCGCTCGCCTCAGCGATTTCGCTTGCTGCGACTATGGCAACGACATCAAAAAGCCCACCAAAAACGGAACCTCCCAAGTCCACTCTATGGAAGCTAAAGCCGTGATCCCCGATCGTTTGGAAACTCAGATTGAGCTTCCCGCAGGAACCTACGAACTTCGCGCCATTTTCAGTGACGGAGAGAACTTCGGCCGAAAACGCGTTCCGTTCACCGTGGAGAACTTCGCTCCAAAACAACTGGCCCTTAGCCAGATCGCACTTGCCAGGCGCGTCCGCAAACTCAAAGACCAGCCGGTCGACAGTGATTTCAAACAGGCCCGCACCTTTTTGCCGCTAATCAGCAAGGCTGTTGAATTCACTCCAACCACCGACACAGATTTTCGGAAAGATGAATTGCTTTGCGCTTATTTTGAAGTGAACGATCCGCAACGGGCTTCCGGCTCTTCTACAACCGTCAAAGCTCACATCCGAATTCTCGATGCCAATTCCGGCAAACTGGCGCTCGATTTCGAGCCCGTCAGCGCCGCCCCTTATGTCACGCCCGGCAGCGCCTTGATTTCCATCGCCCGCGGACTCGACCTCAGCACTCTTCCCGATGGTCAATATCGTCTCGAAGTCCAAGCGACAGCCGCGGGCCAGGACACCCCGTGGCGAGCAGCGAACTTTCAAGTGGAGCGTGGTAATGCTCCAGATATTGTGCTGCCCACGTCCGGCCCCAATCGGTGAATGCACCGCGCACGAGCCTGCAATGGTTGGCCTATGCCTTGTTCTTAAATGTAGCGCTGGCTTTTATGCCAGCTTCAGCCACCTTGAACAGTGGTTTTCGGTTTTCTCTGTGCTCTCTGTGTCCTCTGTGGTGAATCAGCAACTGTGGTCAAACGAGAACGTTAAATTCTTCCCAGCAATAGCAAAATCACCAGGATCACAACCACCAGCCCCAACCCGCCGCTCGGGTAATATCCCCAGCCACGGCTATAAGGCCAGCTCGGCAATGCACCCAGCGCCGCCAACAACAGCACCACCACCAAGATTGTAAGTAGCATAGTGTCACCCCTCACCCGTGAGCGTGCGCTCTTTCACGCCACGCTACAATTGGTGGAACCGCGTATCCCGTCGAGCAGAACGCCGTAACAGACGCCCGGAGATTGCAGCACTCGCGTCCGCCAGAATCTCGTCCAGGACCTGAGGGGTAGTTTCGCAATGCTTGTACCGCAGTAGTGATTTGCCCAAATGTGGTAAACGACTGCAGAGATACTTGCGCGGAAATCCTCGTATGGAAATTTAACATCGCGTACAAATCACAGAAATCGCCGTACTTTCGTTCACGCCGTGTCGAGGGAGGTTGCACCGCAGCCTCCCGATTCTCAATCTGGTGGTCGCGTCTTTTGTAGTGCCCGACCTTCAGGTCGGTTGTTAATCGTAGGCCGGTTCTTAAAGTAGGTTCTTGACCGTGCGAACTCCTGCGTGTCATACCAATTCCGGCGTGCTGAGCGCAGCGAAGGACCTCAACCTAAACCAATCCGTACTCCTTCTCGACCGTTGTAGCAGCCGCTTTCCGAGGAGGGCGCCGTTTGTCTTTTTCAGGGACGGCCTTTTGTTGCCATCCGCCACCACAATTTCTTGATCAGGCTTCGGCCGCGTCCAACCTCCATTCCAGAGCATCCAATCTCCGGGCAACATCACTCCGCTATTCCAAGGAGCTCCTCATGAACGCGCGGGACGAATACCAGGCCATTGTCATCGGTTCGGGACAAGGGGGAAATCCGCTGTGTGCCGCATTAGCCGCTGCAGGCCGCCGTACCGCTCTCATTGAACGCAAACATGTCGGCGGCACCTGCATTAATGAAGGATGCACCCCCACAAAAACCATGGTGGCCAGCGCGCGCGTAGCCTATCTGGCGCGGCGTGGGGCCGACTACGGTGTCCACGCGGAGAGCATCCGCATCGACATGGAGCGCATCCGTCAGCGCAAACGAGACATCGTCGACAGTTTTCGCAACGGCAGCCAGGGGCGCATTGAGAAAACCGCGAATCTCGATCTGATCTTTGGCGAAGCCAGTTTCACCGGGAAGAAGTCGCTCTCCGTTCGCCTGAATGACGGTGGCGAGCGCCAACTTTCCGCCGAGAAGATTTTCATCAACGCCGGCACGCGTCCCTCTGTTCCACCCATTGACGGACTCAAAGAAATTCCATTCCTGAACAGCACTTCGATCATGGAACTCGACTCCGTTCCCGAGCACCTTGTGGTTCTCGGCGGTGGCTATGTCGGTCTCGAGTTTGGCCAGATGTTTCGCCGCTTTGGAAGTCGCGTCACCATTATTCAAGCCGGCCCACAACTACTTGGCACCGAAGATGCCGACGTCGCCGGGGAAGTGGCCAACATTCTTAGGCAAGACGGAATTGAGGTGCTGCTGAACACCAAAGCCCAGCGCGTGCAGAAAGACGCTGCGAAAATCGATGTCAGCGTGAGCACCGACGACGAAACCCGCGCCGTGCGAGCTTCCCACCTCCTTGTGGCCACCGGCCGGACGCCCAACACCGACTCCTTGAACCTCCCGGCCGCCGGCATTGCCACCGACAAGCGCGGATTCATTCGCGTCAATGCAAAACTGGAAACCAACGTAGAAGGTGTCTTTGCGCTTGGCGACATCAAGGGCGGCCCGGCCTTCACCCATATTTCCTACGACGATTTCCGCATCCTCCGCGCCAACCTCATCGACCACGGCGACGTCAGCATCACGGGCCGCATGGTGCCCTATACCTTATTCATCGACCCACAACTCGGGCGCATCGGCCTGACAGAAACGGAAGCGCGCGCAAAAAAAAACAGGATTCGTGTGGCCAAAATGCCCATGAGCTATGTGGCGCGCGCACTGGAAGTCGATGAGACTCGCGGATTTCTCAAAGTCATTGTCGACGGTCGCACCGAAAAACTTCTTGGCGCAGCCGTGCTGGGCGTCGAAGGCGGGGAAGTCATGTCCATGCTACAACTCGCCATGATGGGCAAGCTGAAGTACAGCAAATTGCGCGACGGCATCTTTGCGCACCCCACTTTCGCTGAGTCTCTTAACAATTTGTTCACGCACTTCGAATCGTGATCCGGCGCTATCTGCGGTTCAATTTCCCGGAGCGGCATACACCTTGATCCAGTGATTCCGCATCCACGCTTTGATTTGCTTTCCGTTTACGTATCAATCCGGCGGAGATCTCTATCAATCCGTATATGAGCTCGACAAAAAAGGCCGCAAGACGTACACCGCGACTCACAAAATGGACTACGTTGTGGGAAGCGCCCTCACTGGCTACAGCTATCTCTTTCGTATTGGCGCATGGATGTTCCAGGCGCCCCTTTCCTACTATTCCCATTCCGCGCAATGGGAACTCTCTCCCGGCTACAACCTCGACGATATCGGATTCACTCGCAGCATTGCCACCGGCTGCTTGATCTGCCACAACGGCCAGCCAGAGCCCGACAGCAAGCACGACGGAAAGTACAAGGAGCCGCCTTTCCGTTTTGGCGAGCTGGCCATCAGTTGCGAAGCATGTCACGGCCCCGGCGCGCTACACGTGCGCGAGATGCCGGCGAACCCAAGCCAACAACTTGCCCCGCAGCAGGTGGACAGCTCCATCGTCAACCCCGCCAAGCTTTCGCCGCGCGTCGCTGACGATCTCTGCCGCTATTGCCACCAGTCCGGCGATTCGGTTGTCCTCCTTCCTGGCAAAGGCTATCTCGACTATCGCCCCGGCGCTCCGCTCAGCCAGACGTGGGCCTTGCTGAAGCGTCCGTTGAAAGAATCTCAGCGCGAAGAGGCCAATCGTCTGGAGACTGCCGCGCCAGTGCGCGGGAGTTTGGAAGTGCCGCTGTGGTGGAAGAATTCCTCGGTCGAACTCAGCAAGTGTTACCAGGCAACACACGGCCAGCTCACTTGTATTCGCTGCCACTCAATTCACGCAGCGCCGCAGCCGCAAGGGAAGAGCGCCTACTATGGCGCACGCTGCCTCTCTTGTCACAAAGAATCCGATTGCAAACTCTCGCTGGCTAGCAGCGAGCGCACACAGGCCGCCGACGATTGCATTGTCTGCCACATGGAGAAGCGTCCTGTAGCCGGAATCTCTCATTCCAACGACACCAAGCATCGCATCGTCCGTTTCGCCGGACAGCCTTTGCCCGACGTCGCTTTCGAACAGCCTCAGCCCGACCTGCCCGGATTGCTGTGGCTCAATCGGCCCGCGCCCGGCGCCGGCGATCCGCTGCCGCCCGTCACAGAACTGGAAGCCTATTGGACCGTGGCGCGCAAAGATCCGGCGCTGGCTCCGTACGCGCTGCAAAAGTTGTATGAACTCGCCAAGTCGGCTCCCAACGATCCAGTCGTCCTGACTTGCCTTGGCGCCGTTGCGCTCTCAGACAAAAGGATAATGCCAAAGCCGCCGACGATTTCTCTCGCGCCCTGAAGCTCGGATCGGAAGATCCCACCACCTATCTGAACCTTGCTACCGCACTCGAAAATCTCGGACGTCACCAGGAAGCCGAATCCGTCCTCGAACGTGGCGTAGCCGCCTATCCATATTGGGGACCACTCGTCGCGCGGCTGGCCCAGCAATATTTGAACGATGGACAAACCTGGCGCGCCAGCGTCGTCGTTCATCAATACCGCAAACTGTTTCCTGAAGATCCCCTGGTGCGCGACGCCCTGCAGCCAACCTCCAATCCTGCCGGATCGCCGCCAACGCCAGCTCGCGTTCCGCCCACCGCTCCCCCTAGATAGCGTCGCAACTATCCACAAGCCCCCATCTGATGCAGACTCGCTCTGTAGAGGCGGCTTTACGCCGCCATCTTGTTCGCAATGGCAACTCTACTTGCCAGGGCGTGGGAGCTTTTAGCCCCGACATCAAGCGCTTGGCTATATTGGGCTTTAGCCCCTGAGGACTCCGGACTTCTTCACCGCACCTCGGAGCGCGAAGTTACCACTGCCTTCCATTGCCTTTGGGGATTCCGCGTTATATCTTTCTGGCGACTTACAGGGGACGACGATGAACCCGACACCAAAATTTGCATTCGCTCTTTTCATTCTACTTTTCAGCGCCGCAACGCTGCTCCACGCCGCCGAAACCCCGCAAACAGCCTTGCTCGTCCTCTCCAAAGGTCAGCAAGCGCTGTTCATTGTTGATCCCGCCACGCTCACCGTCGTCGGTCAGGTTCCTTCCGGCCCCGATCCCCACGAAGTCATCGCGTCCGCCGACGGCAAAACCGCTTACATCTCCAACTATGGCGGCGGCTCATACAACACCATTACCGTCGTCGACTTGCTCAATCAAAAAACCTTGCCCATCATCGACCTCGGCGCGTTGCGCGGCCCACACGGCCTGGAATTCGTCGGCGGAAAACTTTGGTTCACCGCTGAAGGCGCCAAGGTCGCGGGCAGCTACGATCCCGCAACCAATAAAATTGATTGGGTCATGGGCACTGGCCAGGATCGCACTCACATGATTTACGTTTTTCCCGATCTCAACCGCATGCTCACCTCCAACGTTAGCTCCGCCACGATCACTTTCATCGAAAAGGGAACTGGACCCGGCCAAGGACTGGGGCGTGGTCCCGGTGGACCACCTCAAGGCGCGCCCAATGGCCCTGCTGCCGCCGGCTTGATGGGCGGTCCCCAGCCCTCCTGGCGAGAAACCCAAATCCCTGTGGGCCACGGCTCAGAAGGCTTCGATGTTTCCCCTGATGGCAAAGAAATCTGGGTCGCCAACGCCCAGGACGGCACGATCTCAATTATCGAGGTCGCCAGCAAAAAAGTTGTACAGACTCTCGATGCGAATGTGCATGGCGCGAACCGCTTGAAATTTACGCCTGATGGAAAGTTGGTCTTTGTTTCCACTCTGGGTGGTCCCGATCTGGTTATCCTCGACGTCGCTGCTCGCAAAGAGGCCAAGCGCGTCAAGATCGGCCGCGGCGCTGCCGGCATTCTGATGCAGCCCGACGGTTCGCGCGCGTTCGTTGCCTGCACTCCCGACGATTACGTCGCAGTCATCGACGTGAAGACTCTGGAAATGACGGGAAAACTTACAGCAGGGAAGCAGCCCGACGGGCTCGCCTGGGCCGTCCGTAAATAGCGCACCACTACGTCTTCAGGCGCATGGAAATATGCGCAGTGTTCATTGTGCTGGACACCCCTGCGTTTGACTTCGTGGTAGTTCCCAGATAGAACGCCATCACCAGTCCCAGCACCGCCAAGATTACAGCCACCGCCACCGCAAGCGTCGAAAGCTGCCCCGTACTCGGTAAGCCTTGGTCGATCGCACGTACGTACCGCACGTGCCGCCACGCGGAAAAAATGTCCACGATCACCCCAAGTAGCACCAGAAATACCCCCAGAGGAAGCGAAAGTGTCGACGGCTCGGAAATTCGTCCTCCGCTTGACGATTCCATCACCCGCAGAAAAAGACCGAAGCGAGCCAGCACGAACCCGAACGCCATCAGCGCCAAGCTCGTGCGTATCCACGCCAGAAACGTGCGCTCCGCCGCCATGTAGACGCGCGGGTCGCGATTAGGATCTTCTGCTGCCATACGCCAGTCCTCCGCCTTCTGGGCGCCTGGGAAGCCGGAAGCATACCACCATTCAAGAAAAGCTTTACGAAACTGGTGAAGATCCGTTCCATGTAGCGGGCGGTAGCGGGTCAAACGGGTGCCACGCCGACTTTGCGTGTGGGGTCCTTCGTAACAAGAATTTGTGGTGTAGGATCGTCGTAAGAGCGTCACGTTGTGCGCGCCGACACTCTCGCGAATAACGATTTATCATTCCTAGCAGAGCGAGGAAGCGGACCAATCAAAACCGTGCCCTCGCAAACAAACCAATTGTCATTCCGAGCGAAGCGAGGAATCCTTCCCCTGCTTATGACCTATACCTCAACAGTCTGTTCCCCCTTCTTTGTCCGCCCCTCGCCCTTCATCGCTTCCACCACTCCACGTACAATGCTTTCCCGCGTAAACGGCTTCTGCAAAAAATACGCGTCCTGCAAAAATTCGCTGGTACCGTCCCTCTGCTCCAGATATCCCGTCATGTACACGATCTTCACGTCGGGCAGAATACTCTTCAACTGCTTCGCCATCTCCGGTCCACGCATCTTCGGCATCACGATATCCGTCAATACCACCTGAATGGACTTCCCGAATCGTTTTGTCGTCTCCAACGCTTCCAAACCATTTTCCGCCGTCACCACACTGTACCCTGCGCACTTCAGGAATTCGCAAGCCAGCTCCCGCACCGCTTGTTCGTCCTCCACCACCAGCACCGTCTCCCTGTGCGCTACCATCGGCGTAACTGATGGCAAGGCCGTCTCGGCGGTCTCCCGCTCAATCGATTGCGGCAAGTAAATTTCAAATCTTGTTCCATTACCAACACTCGACTCCACCCAGATGAACCCCTCGCTCTGCTTCACAACTCCGTAAACCGTCGCCAGCCCCAGTCCCGTTCCTTTTCCCGGCTCCTTCGTAGTAAAGAACGGCTCGAAGATTCGCGCCTTGGTCGCCTCGTCCATGCCGTGTCCGGTGTCGGACACGCCGATCATCACGTACGAGCCCCACGCCACCGACGGCCGCTTCCGCGCATACACCGCATCCACGACGATGTTCTGCGTTTCGATGGTCAGCTTGCCTCCCAGCGGCATCGCGTCGCTGGCGTTCACCGTCAGATTCATCAGCACCTGCTCTATCTGTCCCGGATCTGCTTTCACTCGCGAAAGCGAATCGCCCAGTTTCAACGAAAATTCGATGTCTTCGCGCACCAGTCGCCGCAGCAGCTTCCCCATCTCCTCGATCAACTCGTTCAGGTCCAGCACCTTCGCTTGCAATACTTGCATTCGGCTGAACGCCAGCATCTGCCGCGTCAACGAAGCCGCGCGGTCCGCTGTCTTCCGAATCTGCTCGGAGCTCCTGAACAGCGTGTCACCGGGTTGAAGCCGATCCAGCAGCAATTCGCTGTGCCCCCGGATTACCGTCAGCAGATTGTTGAAGTCATGCGCTACGCCGCCGGCCAGCCGCCCCAAAGCGTCCATCTTCTGTGCCTGCCGAAGTTGGCTTTCCAGTTGTTCTCTTTGCGCCTCATTCCGTTGCAAGGTTCCGCGCATGCCGTCAAACGCGCGCGTCAACTCCGCCAATTCATCGCGCCCTTCCGCTTTAAGCGGATACGTGAAATTGCCGCGTTCCAGTGCGTGAACGCCTTGCAGCAGCGCGGCCAGCGGCTGCGTCACGGAGTCCGAAATCAAAAAGATCAGCGCGCCGCCGGCAATAATCGCCATCAATCCCAAGCCCAGCAGCAGATGATTCAGTCGCCGCAGATACGCTTCCGCTTCACTGTAGGATTTCAGAACGAAGAGTTGCGTCGTGGGCTGCACTCCTGGCGTCAAGTCCAGCGATGCCGCATAGTATCTCTCGTGGCCCAGCGAAAGTTGCGACGTCGCAGATTGGCCGCTGATTTGTTGCGCAAAATAGAGTTCCTTCAGTGGTCCGAGCGTGCTGCCCGCAATTTCGCCGCCGTAAACGAACGCCACATCGCTCGCGGCGATTCGCGCAAAGTCCGCGGCTGCCCGTCCATCGATCAAGCGGCCCACCGCCACCGTTCCCTTAAGATTCTTCTTTGTGGACGGATCTTCGTAAAAAGGTTGCAGCACCACCTGGTACAAGCTTCCGCCCGTAAACCACCACGCCTTTGTTTCTCCGCGCCTGATGGAACGCCAGATCAGGGTTTGAGCCTCGGTCGTCGATAGCGACGAATTCGTCGTGTGCATCGCCACGATTCTGCCGTCTTCGCCGGCCATTACAAACAAGTTGCAATCGTCCGATTGCCACGGGTCTTCGCCCGCGTCCGTGACCGCCGTCGCGTCTCCATCCCTCATGAACGCCAGTGACGCCAGCAGGTCTGCCTTGCGCGCCAGCGCCGATTGCTGCTGCCGCTGCACAGTCTGAAATGTCAGGATGGCGTTGCGCGCGTCTTGCTCGATCTGATGTTGTACCTGCCCTTGTACCTCGCGCCGTAAGACCAGCAGCGTGATACTGGTCAGGCACGTCGTCATCAGCACAAAGGAAAGCAGCAGTTTCGTGCGCAAACGCAGGCGTGCGTGTACGCCGCGCACAACGTCAGAGACAGCGCGGCCCGGAAGCGAGCGAACCCATCTCAGTATGCTAGTCACGAAGGTTAGAGCATACCCATGGCGCGCTTTCACCCCTATGGCCCGTCAGTACCGCCACCCTGGTACGCAGGGACAGGTATGGATTATTTTTGTAGGGACCGCCTTCCGAGGCCGTCCGCCAACACAACGCTTGCGTCGCTTCAACCGGATTTTGACCGCGTGGGTACCGCACCCTTGGTTCTTAAGGGTGCGGCTTTTCTCTTGCGTTATCTGGGAGGCCATCTCTGTAGAGGCGGCTTTACTCCGCCTGATTCCTTTTGGGTCTGCATGCTGCCTATCTGGCTGGATCTCTTTCTTCCTTATTCCATGTAGCGCTGCTCTTTTATGCCAGCCCGCATGCGCAACAGACCGCCTCTCCCATCCGCACCATTCCTCTGCATCTCTCTTCGCATTGCCTTTCTCGGTGCTCTCTGTATCCTCTGTGGTGAATCCCTCCAGCCGCCCGCGATTTCCCGAACCGCTACTCTTTGGGCAAATTCCCAAATGAGGTACCCGGGTACTATGGCCTGCAGGAATCGTTTCTGAAAAAATACTCATGCGTGGACTGCTGCGCTGTGGGTGGAGTTCGCCCGGCGTCACTGCCGGACGAGCCCCCAGCCTAGGCTGGGCGCGAGGGATGGAGTCTGTGGAAGCCGCAGCTGATCTAGGGAATTTGAGCGAAGAGTTGCGAGAAACAGGGGCCCCGGGGAGCGCGCGAGCGAACCCCGTTGCGCTGGAAGTGCGTGTCAACGCCACCGGCGCGCGGCCCAGTCAGGGCACAGAGAAACGCGAACTCTTTTCCGAAGACACGCAAACCGCCGTGGTGTTTCCCGATGGAGCCGTAATCGCACTGGCCGCGGCCGTCGTGCCGGGCCAACTCGTATTCCTCACCAACAAACAAAACAATCGCGAAGTCGTCTGCCAGGTCATCCGCAAGAGAAATAATCGGCCCACTAGTTGCTATGTCGAATTGCAATTTACCGAGCCGCAAAGCGACTTCTGGGGCGTCACCTTTCCGGAGCAGCCCCAGCAAACGCCACAGGAAACTCCGGCGAACCCTTTGGAACCGCTGCAAGTCGACGCCGTTTCTGCCGAACCCACCGAAGAACCCGCAGCAGAGCCGGTTGCCGCTCCAAAAACCGAAGAAGTCGACTCCTTGCGGCAAGAAGTCGAAGCCCTTCGTGAGCAGCTAAAGGCTCTGACCGAATCGAAAAAGAGGGAAGAGGAAGAAGCCGCCGCGAAAGCCGCCGAGGCCGTCAGAAAAGCCCAGGAAGAGGCCGAAGCCCAAGCCGCTGCCATCCGAAAGGCTCAGGAAGAAGCGGACGCGGCCATCGCGGTCTTAGCCGCCAAGCGAGATGCCGCCGCAAAACCTTCCTTGATCCGCATGAATCTCCCCGCGGCCTCCGTTTCCGCGGACCCGTCCGTCGCCGCGTCGCCAAAACTTCCAGTGCCGCAGCCGTCGCAACCGTTTCAACCGCTGCAAGCACCTCCGCCGACAAAGCCGCTTACTCCTCCAGAGAGTTCGGTCCATTCGGCGGAACGTGACGCCTTTGAAGATTTGCTGCCGAAGCCGGAGCTCGATTTTTCCAACGCTCCTATCCCCGGTGAAGACGATCGCTATAACATCTACAAGCCGCTTCGCAAAAAGGTTGGACTCCGCGACATCATCCTTACCATCGCCGCCACTCTGTTGCTCGCTGGTGGCATTGGGTTCGCTTGGTACAAAGACAAGTTGCCGATGGCCAGAAGAAATCCCTCGGCTCCCGCAGCCAGCGTAAAAACCGCTTCTGTGACCAAGCCCCCCACTCCGTTTACCGCGCAGGCGAAGGCTATCGCGTCCAGCTCAACGCCATCCGCTCCTGCCAATCCGCCCGCAGCGCAGCCAACGGATGCGAAGCCTGCCGAGACTGTTGCAGCACCGGCAGAAGAATCCCCAAAGAGCGTGGCCGGGAACGAAACCGCAACCGAAGCTCCAGTCGCGACAAAAAAGACCGCGACCGCCACATCGCCAGCCTCGGCGAAAAAACGCAAAGCAAAATTACCGCCGACACCCGCCGCGCCACCGCCGGATCCAGTGGCTCCAGACGCCCCAGTCCTCGCGCCAAAATTAACTTACGCGGCCAAGCCCGTTTATCCGCCCGATGCCATGCGCAATTTCATCACCGGCGATGTGCGTATCGCCGCGGAAGTGGGCGCCGACGGCCATGTCGGCAAGGTCACCGTTATCTCTGGCCCATCAGCCCTGCGCGCCGCCGCAGTCGAAGCGATGCAGCGCTACGAATACGTGCCCGCCACCAAGGGCGGCAGGCCCATCCCTTCCCAAGTTACCGCCACAATAAAATTCTGGTTCGATCCATAGCCGAACACCGGGTTTTCTGCCGTTCCTTAAATGAGTTTCTATTGCTGTCCTCTGTGTTCTCTGTGGTGAATTTTCTTTCTTTCCTTTGCACGTTCTTCCTTCCCTGTGGTGAATCGCCCGCAAACGTGCAAAAATACGTGCTGGACAGACCGTATCAGCATTCCGATTCCCGAAAAGTACGGAGGCAATTTTCGTCATGCAACTCATGAAGTGCGTCTTCACCGCCGCGTTGTCTGCGACACTTTGCTTCACCTCTCTCGCTCAAGCACCTGCCGCTTCCAGCGCGCAAACTCCCGCGAAGCCCAAGTCCACCACCACGACCGCCAAGCCGGCCGCCGCGTCCACCTACGATCGCACTCTACTCAAGCCTTATCTCCTTAAAGACAAATCTCCCGACACCTACCAGGTCAAATTCGATACCACTCGCGGCGAGTTCACCATCACTGTCACTCGCGCCTGGGCTCCTCTCGGTGCCGACCGCTTCTACAATCTCGTCAAGCACCACTATTTCGACAACGCTCATTTCTTCCGCGTGCTCCCCAATTTCGTCGCGCAGTTCGGTATCAGCGCCTATCCCCCGGTTTCCGCCGCTTGGGAAAAGGCCACCATTAAGGACGACCCGCACAGTCAAAGCAACAAGCGCGGCACCGTGGTCTTCGCTACCGCCGGGCCCAACACCCGCACCACCCAACTCTTCATCAATCTCAAGGACAATGGCTCCTCCCTCGACTCCCAGGGCTTCACTCCCTTCGGCGTCGTGGATGGCGATGGCATGAAAGTTGTCGAGATGCTCTACGACCAGTACGGCGACACCGCCGGCATGGATCAGGACGCCATCACCAAGGGCGGCAAGAAATACATCGACGCCAAATGGCCTCGCCTCGACATGATCAGGTCCGCCACTCTGATCGGCGCTGCCGCCACCACACCAGCCAAGCCAGCCACCACCACGAAGCCCGCAGCCAAGCCTGCTACGTCCACAACCAAGCCGGCCACCAAGCCTCCAGCCCAACCCTAAACCTTTGGAGTGCGGCGGCTAATCGCCGCTTTTGTCAACCAAAGCTCCAGTTCGCTCTCTCGAAGCGGCCGCACTGCAAGGCGGCTGCTACAATCTTCGTCTTCATGTAGCGCTAACTTTTATGTCAGCCACGCCTGCACGCCACCAACACCCCGGTAAAACGACCATGTATCCATTTCCCCTATCTGTAACATCCAATCTTTGAGGCTTACGTCCCGTTGACTCTCCTCTCAACCCTGCGTAACCTCCTTTGAAGATGCACGATTACTGCCAGACCCGCTGCACGCTGCCGACAACGCTCTGTTGTTGTCCATGTTGCACCTCTGGCTACCGGCGCATTCGAATTTAGCTCTTTCGACGATCGATAACTTTCGAAGCCCGCGTGCCAGTTAACCTGCACGCGGGCTTTTTCTTTTTTCG
Source organism: Candidatus Acidiferrales bacterium (assembly GCA_963826335.1). GTDB lineage: Bacteria > Acidobacteriota > Terriglobia > Acidiferrales > UBA7541 > Acidiferrum. The sequence goes on from CAWGXB010000002.1 coordinate 40,500, forward strand.
GCTCGTTTTTTGTAGTGGCCGACCTTCAGGTCGGTTCTTGGGTTTTCCGATGTAGCTCAGGCCTTTAGGCCTGAGGCTTTTCTGATCCTAATCGAGGCGCACAACGTCTGAGGCTGGTTGAGATAAAAATGCCCGAAACAAAAGAAACCAAATCCCAACGCATCGAGCGCCTCAAGCGCTCCAAAAACGCCTGGGACCATCTCGACGAAATCCGCGAATTCGCTCGCCTCGGTTTCGATTCCATCCCGCCCGAATGGCTCTCCACCTACTTCCGCACTTGGGGCGTCTACACCCAGGGCGATGGCGCAGGCGTTACCGGCGGCTCCGGTGGAGAAGGTCGCGCCGTCCCGTTCTTCATGCTGCGCATCCGCGTCCCCAACGGCTTGCTCACTTCCACGCAACTCCGCACCGTTGCCGCGCTTTCCGACGAACACGGCAACGGCATCGCCGATGTCACCGTTCGCCAAAACATTCAGCTCCACTGGCTCAAAATCGAATCGCTTCCCGAAGTTTTCGAGCGTCTGCAATCGGTCGGCCTGCGCACCACCGGCGCTTGCGGCGACGTCGTCCGCAACATCACCGGTTGCCCTCTCGCCGGACTTCACGCCCACGAAATCGCCGACGTTTCTCCCATCGTCCTCGCTCTCGACAGGGAACTGGGCGGCAATCCCGACTTTTACAATCTCCCTCGCAAATTCAAAATTACGCTAACCGGCTGCCCCGAATGGTGCTCGTACCCCGAAATCAACGACATAGCCTTAACCGCCATCCTCCGCCCCATTCGCGAGGCCACAACTGCAGAACTCTTTAGGGGGTCGGAGCTTCAGCTCCGACATCAAGCCGCGGCGATTGATGGGCTTCAGCCCCTGAGGACCCCGATCTCCTCCGGCACGAATCACGACTCACGACTCACGAATCACGAACTAGGCTTCAGCGTCCGCGTAGCCGGCGGGCTTTCCACTCAACCTCATCTCGCTGTCCGCCTCAACGCATTCGTCAAGCCTCACCAAGTTATTCCCGTCGTCCGAGCCATCACCGAAGTCTTCCGCTCTTGCGACGTTCTTCGCCAGAGCCGCGAACGCGCCCGCATGAAATATCTTTTCCTCGAACATCACTGGACGCCCGAAACCTTCCTCGCTGCCGTTCACAAGAGTCTCGGCTTCACTCTCGATCCTGCCGAACCCGAACCTGTCCCTTCCGACATTCATCGCGATCATCTCGGCGTCATTCCTCAAAAGCAGCCCGGTCTGTTTTCCGTCGGCGCCTCCGTCGTTCGCGGTCGCATTACTCCCTCGCAACTTCGCCTCACCGCCGATCTCGCCGAACGCTACGCCGACGGCCACGTCCGCGCCACTCCGATGCAAAATCTGCTCCTCGTCAACGTCCCCGAGCCTCATCTCGCCACTGTCATCTCGCAACTCACCGCTGGCGGACTTCCCGTGGCCAGCTCCGCATTCGTTCGCGGCACAGTCGCTTGCACCGGTTCCGAATTCTGCAAGCTCGCTCTTACCGAAACCAAGAGCTTCGCTCGCTGGCTCACCGAAACTCTCGAGGATCGCTATCCCGATTTTCAGCACCAACTGAAGTTGCACATCACCGGGTGCCCCAACAGTTGCGGCCAGCACTGGATCGCTGACATCGGCATCGAAGGCAAGAAGATCAAGGCTGATGGCAAACTCGTCGACGCCTATTATTTCTGCGTGGGCGGTAGTGTCGGCCACATCGCAACTATCGCGCGTCCCATCGGCTACCGTTGCCGCGCCGACGAAGTACCCGAAGCCATCTCGCGCCTTCTCGATGCGTTCCAGTCCGATCGCCGTGCCGGCGAAAATCTGCAGCATTTTCTCGCCCGCCATTCGAACGATGTTCTTCGCTCCATCCTCGCCGGCGGTCCAGCCCTGGTCGCCGTCCGCGACCTCCCTGAATCTCAAGTCCCCCACTCCGTGGAGGACCGTTGACCCTTAATCGACAAAGCAGCGCCTGCGGCGCGTTAGAAATTAGCCCAGCCCGTGAGGGCTGGGAATGGTTACGGATAAAAATACCCACCAGCGCCGGAGGTGCGACACAAACGATCACGGAAAGGACCGCTACATGACCCTTTTCCCCGCCTTCCTCAAACTTGAAAATCGACTCGTCATTGTCATCGGTGGCGGCGCCATCGCCACGCAAAAAATCCCCTCGCTCCTTCAAGCTGGCGCTCGCGTCCGCGTCATCTCTCCTAAACTTCATCCACATCTCGCCGAATATGTGCGCCGCCGGGAAATTGACTGGCATCCCAAACCGTTCGCCGCCGACGATCTCGTTGGTGCTTTCCTCGTGATCGCCGCCACTTCGATTCGCGAACTCAACGCATCCGTCTTCGCCGAAGCCGAACGCCGCAACATTCTCTGCAATTCCGTCGACGACATCGACCACTGCCATTTCTATTACGGCTCCGTCGTCCAGCGCGGAGATCTGCAAATCGCCATCTCCACCAACGGCAAAAGCCCTGCTCTCGCTCAGCGCCTTCGCCTTGAACTCGAGCGACAATTCGGCCCCGAATATGCCGCCTGGCTCGAATGGCTCGGCATTGCCCGCGACTTGCTCCGTTCGCAACCTCCCGGCTCCGACGCCGAAGCGACCAAGCGCTGGCTGCATCTGCTTGCCAGCCAACCCGGTTTCGAGGAATTTCTGAAGCACTCGCGCTCCACCTCCAACAACGAAGGAGTTTCCTGATGGGCAAAGTATTTCTTGTCGGCGCCGGTCCGGGTGATCCCGATCTCCTCACGATAAGAGCCGTGCGCCTATTGCAATTCGCAAATGTCGTCCTGCACGATTCGCTGGTCAGCCCGGAGATTCTCGCTCTCAGTTCGCCGCGTGCTCAGCGCATCGATGTCGGCAAACGCCGTGGCTTCCGGCTTCTTTCGCAGGACGACATCAATTCGCTCCTCGTCGCCTCCGCCGCCTCTCACGAAATTGTTGTCCGTCTCAAAGGCGGCGATCCGATGCTCTTCGGCCGCGCCGCCGAAGAAATTCGGGCTCTCCGCGAAGCCTCTATCGCCTTCGAAATCGTGCCCGGTATTTCCGCTGCGTTCGGTGCCGCTGCCGCCGCGAAGGTTTCCCTCACGGACCGCCGCGTCGCCTCCAGCGTCCTTTTCACCACGTTTTCCCGCTCTGCCGACGCTCGCGCGCTTGCCGCTTTTTCTCTCACGCCTGAAACAACTGTTGTAATCTATATGCCGGGCCCTCAATACAACGAAGTTTCGCAATGGCTTCTGGACGCCGGTTTTTCTCCAGACATGCCTTGCCAGGTCATTTCCAAAGCTTCACAGCGCGACCAGTCTTCTCATGTAACCACTCTGACTGGCCTCGCCACACTCGCTCCATTGCCGGCCCCAGCTCTAGTCTTGGTGGGCCGCGTAGTCGCAACTCTGCGCGATCCAGCAGCACTAACCGACTGGAACGATGCCGCCCGTGGGACTGTGCTCGATGCCAGCCTTCCGTTTTAGTAGCACAGGCTTCAGCCGGTGTCCGCGGTTGTGCTCGCGCTTTTCAGTTCTTGTAGGGACGGCCTTCTGAGGCCGTCCTCTCTTGGGTTCGTAGTTTGTACTGGCCGGTGTTTAGACCGGTTCTTTTGCGGTTTTCGAATTCCCGATCTCTAGATCGGCGTCAAGGAGCGACCAATGGCAGCCACCGAAAAACGCAGCTTTCATCTCTCGCTAGACACCTGGGCCGTCCTGCTAGCGCTAGCTGCGGCTCTCTTAATCCGTGCGGGCATCATCCCCCGTGTCCCGTGGTAGCCGTCTTGGGTGACCCAGGTACCGGTCCTGTACCTGGGTTCTTGGGTTCCCGTTTTTCTATTTTGCAATTTCTATTTTCTAATTTCGAGGCTCTCTAATGGCAGACGCAATCGCACTTCCGCAATCCCCATCCATCTCCTTGCACGCCCGATTCCTGCGCCTCATTCCCGGCGTCGCTCTTCTCGCCGTCATTGGCTACGCCGGAAAACTTCTCGAAAAAAATGTCAACGCCTACGCCAAGGCTCACCACTGGATCTTCCCCAACATCGAATACGTCCTCTGGGCCATCCTTCTTGGCCTGTTCATCTCCAACGTTTTCGGGCTCGCGGCCATCTTTAAGCCCGGCGTGGCCACTTACGAGTTTTGGCTCAAGGCTGGCATCGTTCTTCTCGGCGCCCGCTTCCTGCTTGGCGATGTCTGGAAGCTTGGCGGAGTCAGCTTGCTCCTCGTCGGTATTGAAATCCTTGGAGCGATTGCATTCATGACGTTTCTCGGCCGCATCTTCGGTCTTCGTCCTAAACTCACCACGCTTCTCGCTGTCGGTTCCGCGGTCTGCGGCGTCAGCGCCATCATCGCCACCAAGGGCGCCATCGATGCCGACGACGAAGACTCTTCTTTCGCCATCGCCGCCATCCTTGCTCTCGGCGCCATCGCGCTCTTCACCTTTCCGCTCATCGGCCACGCCCTCCATCTTTCTGATCACGCCTACGGCGTCTGGGCTGGACTCGCTGTGGACAATACCGCCGAAGCCACCGCCGCCGGCGCTCTCTATTCCGACGCAGCCGCGAAGCTCGCCGTCCTCACCAAGACCACGCGCAACGCCCTCATCGGTTTCGTTGTGCTCGCCTACGCCATCTATTGGGCCAGCCGCGGCCAGGCCGAGACCATTGGCAACAAAGCCGCCTTCCTCTGGCAGAAATTCCCTAAATTTGTTTTGGGATTCCTACTGATTTCCGCGCTCGCTACCGCAGGCTTCTTCACCAAAGACAACAACCTCGCCCTCGCCAATCTTTCTCGCTGGGCGTTCCTTCTAACGTTTGCCGGCGTCGGCCTGCGCACCAATTTCCGCGAGATGCGCAAGCAAGGCCTTCGCCCCTTCGCCGTCGGCTTCATCGGCGAAATCGCCATCGCCGTCTTCACCTTGGTGCTAGTAATCGCCGCAGGCAAGCTCTTCGGTTTTTAGTGTAGTGGCCGACCTTCAGGTCGGTTCAGGTAGCACAGGCTTTAGCCTGTGTTCTTTGGTCTTAGTTTCTTTGGGTGCCCCAGGTACCGCACTTGTACCGGGGCTCTTGGGTTTCATTCTTCTTTTAGGGGTCGGACCTTTAGGTCCGACATTTGATCTGGGCAATAGTTGGGCATCAGCCCCTGAGGAATCAGAGTTGTCCTGCGCCCACAAGCGAACGCCGAGAGACGCCGTATTCGGAATACTTTCGGAGTTCTCCTTTGGCGCTTGCCTTACTTAAAACTTAAAACTGACAACTTAAAACTGTTTTACAGTCCCAGCACCGTCACCAATTCCTTCACGCTCGCCGCACTCTTCTGCAGCGCCGCATTCTCTTCCGCCGTCAACTTGATCTGAATAATTTCTTCCGCGCCCTTCGCCCCCAACTTCACCGGCACGCCCACAAACAACCCCTTAATTCCATACTCGCCTTCCAGATAAACCGCGCAAGGCAGAATCTTCTTTTTATCCTTCAAAATCGCTTCCACCATCTCCACCGCCGCTGCCGACGGCGCATAGTACGCCGATCCCGTCTTCAGCAAATTCACGATTTCCGCGCCGCCTTTCCGGGTGCGCGTCACGATAGCTTCGATCTTGTCCGCAGGCAGCAAATCCGGCAAAGGAATTCCTGCTACCGTCGAATATCTCGGCAGCGGCACCATGTCATCTCCATGTCCGCCCAGCACGAACGAGTGCACATTTTCAACGCTCACCTTGCACTCCATCGCCACAAACGCGCTCATCCTCGCCGAGTCCAACACTCCCGCCATCCCCAACACGCGATTTTTGGGGAACCCGCTCACCTTCAATGCTGCCTGTGCCATGGCGTCCAGTGGATTGGTCACAATCACCAGGATGCAGTTCGGCGAATGCTTCACGATCTGTTCCACCACAGCCTTCACCACGTCGTAATTCGCCTTCAACAAATCGTCGCGGCTCATCCCCGGCTTACGCGGAAATCCCGCCGTAATCACCACCACGTCGCTTCCCGCCGTCGCGCTGTAATCTCCCGACGCCGTCGAAACTCCCGTCGCGAACGAATCGGTCCGCGTAATTGGACCGCTTTCCACCATGTCCAAAGCTTTTCCCGCGGGCGCTCCCTCCAGAATATCCGTCAACACCACATCGGCCAGCTCTAAATCCACAATCCGCTGCGCCGTAGTTGACCCCACAAATCCTCCGCCCACCACCGTCACTTTCTTTCTGCTCATCTCTTTCTCCTTGTGCGCCGGTTAAACCGGCGAGGTGTAGTGAATGCAAAAGTCATACGAATGTGAACTAGCGACCCACATCGGCCCCGAGTCATGCGGAGCCGCTCGTAAGGGCGGCGTCGAAGCGTTGACAGGGGAACGTACGGGCCGGGTATTCAGCCGCGTAAGAAACTCACTCCGGGACGCCGACGCTGTAAGGAGATGCGGAAGGCCCCATCGGGTGCACCGATATCGCGAGGTGTGCTCGAGTCCCGCGCGGTCAGAGACCCCGTGCACGTACGCAGACACCTCGTTCGGGAACCGGGAGATCCCAAGTTCACCCAGAGCCGCAGTTGCCCTAGGACGCATCGGGAAGTCTAAGGACGTACGCCGATGACGAACGGACCTGGGAAGTCGGACAGACCTACAGTACCTGGGAAGTCCCCGAACAATGCCGGGCAACCGGCGGCGGAGGGGATGGAGGGAAACGGTCTGGCCAAAGGGAACCTGCTCGAGCAAAACGCGTCCCGGACACCGAGCCGGAGCGACGCGCCTAGCGCGCTCGAGCGGGTACGTCAAGCAGCAAAGAAGGATAAGCAGTTGCGGTTCACGGCGCTCCTGCACCACATCTACAACCTGGAAACGCTGCGCATGGCTTACTTCCGTTTGAAGAAGGAAGCCGCGCCGGGCGTGGACGGGGAGACGTGGCGGCACTACGGGGAGGAGCTGGAGAGGAATCTCCAGGACCTTTCCGAAAGGCTGAAGCGAGGAGCGTACCGAGCGAAGCCGGTGCGTAGGGTGTATATCGCCAAGACCGACGGGCGGCAAAGACCGCTCGGAGTGCCAGCGCTGGAAGACAAGATCGTGCAGCGTGCAGCGGTCGAGGTGTTGAACGCTATCTACGAAACGGATTTTCTCGGCTTCTCGTACGGGTTCCGCCCAGGGCGAAGCCAGCATCAAGCGCTGGATGCACTGTACACGGGACTGCTGACGAGAAAAGTGAACTGGGTGCTCGATCTTGACATTAAAAGTTTTTTCGATGGGCTTTCCCACGAATGGCTGGTCAAGTTCATCGAGCATCGGGTGGCCGACCGGCGCGTCGTGCGGCTGATCCAGAAATGGCTGAACGCCGGCGTGCTGGAAGATGGGAAACGGATACGGGTGCAAGAAGGGACGCCCCAGGGCGGGAGTGCTTCGCCGCTTTTGGCAAACGTCTATCTTCATTACGTGTTCGACCTGTGGATCCAAGCGTGGCGTCAAAAGCGGGCGCACGGTGATGTCATCGTCGTGCGATTTGCGGATGACATCGTGGTTGGATTTAGGGACAAAGCGGATGCCGATCAGTTTCGGGCGGAACTTACGGAACGAATGAGAAAGTTCAACCTGGAACTGCATCCCGAGAAAACGCGGCTGCTGGAATTTGGACCGTTTGCGATCCAAAACCGGCAAAGGCGCGGAGAAGGGAAGCCCGAGACATTCAACTTTCTCGGCTTTACGCATATCTGCGTGAAGAAGAGGAGCAACGGAATGTACACGGTGCTGCGGCAAACGATCCGCAAAAGGCTGCAGGCGAAGCTGAACGCGGTGAAAGCCGAACTTCGGCGGCGCATGCACGAACCCATCCCAGAACAGGGCAAGTGGTTGCAGGCGGTGGTGCGTGGGCACATCCGGTATTACGGAGTGCCCATGAACAACCCGGCGCTGGCTCTTTTTCGATTCCAAGTGGGACGGCTCTGGTATCGCTCGCTGTCGCGGCGTAGCCAGAACGGTCGCGTCCTCTGGGATCGCATGCGGCGCCTCATCGCTCGCTGGCTGCCTCTGCCTACCGTCTGTCATCCCTATCCCCTGCGCCGCATGGGCGTTATCACCTAAGGCAAGAGCCGGATGCGGGAAATCCGCTTGTCCGGATCCGTGGAGGGGGTTGTGAGTAATCATGATCCCTACTCCGACTGGAGTGCGGCAGCTTGCTGCCGCTTTCCCAACCACTCCACCTGCTAAAAATTCTCCGCGCCACCAAGTTCAGTGGGCCACGGGTTCTCCCCACTGGTCGCTGGCCACCGGTCGCCGGTCGCTGCCTTCCTTACATATTCCCAATAATCGCCTCAGCAAACGCCGTCGTCCCCAACTTCGTCCCACCCGTCATCAACCTCTCCAGATCGTACGTCACCTTCTTCTGCTGGATGGTCTTCGCAATCCCTTCCTCAATCAATTTCGCGGCTTCCTTCCATCCCATAAACTCGAACATCATCGCCCCGCTCAGCATCACCGAACTCGGATTGATCACATCCTTGTCCGCATACTTTGGCGCGGTCCCATGCGTCGCCTCAAACACGCCATATCCGTCCCCAATATTCGATCCCGGCGCAATCCCCAATCCGCCCACCTGCGCCGCGCACGCATCGCTCAAGTAGTCTCCATTCAAATTCGGCGTCGCCAGCACGCTGTATTCGTTCGGCCTCAACAGCATCTGCTGAAACACCGAATCCGCGATGCGGTCATTGATCATCAACTTTTTCTTCCATTGACCCTTTCCGTGCGTCCCGCCAATCGCGTCCAAAGTTCGTTTCACTTCCGCGTAGATCGACTTCTTGAACTCCTCCGTCGCCTGTTCCAATCCCGGCTCGATCATCGCCGCATTCTGTTCCACGCTCAGCCCGGGATTTTTGTCCAAATTATCCAGGATCCAACTCTCCCGCTCGGTCACCGTCTCCGCGCGAAATTCTTCCCGTCCCAATTCGTATCCCCAATCACGAAAAGCGCCCTCGGTAAATTTTTGAATGTTTCCCTTGTGTACCAGCGTCACCAGCGGCCGTTTGTTTTCCAGCGCATACTGAATCGCCCGCCGCACCAGCCGCTTTGTTCCAAACGGTGAAATCGGTTTGATGCCCACTCCCGAATCCATCCGCACCTGCTTCTTACCGCCCGCCAGCATTTCGTTGTTCAAAAACTCCAGCAGCTTCTTCGCTTCCGGCGTTCCGCTCTTCCACTCGATCCCGATGTATACGTCCTCCGTGTTCTCCCGGAAGATCACTACGTCCATCTTCTCCGGCTCTCGAACAGGGGAGGGAACTCCCGTGAAATAACGCACCGGACGTACACACGCATACAAATCCAATATCTGCCGCAGCGCTACATTCAACGAACGAATCCCTCCGCCCACCGGCGTTGTCAGCGGCCCTTTGATCGACACGCGAAAGTCTCGCGCCGCGTCCACGGTGTCATTCGGCAACCACTCCCTGAACGTGTTGAACGCCTTCTCCCCGGCAAACACTTCGAACCACGCCACGCGCCTCTTTCCGCCGTAGGCCTTCTCCACCGCGGCATCAAACACCCGTCGCGACGCCTTCCAGATATCTCTTCCGGTCCCGTCGCCCTCGATAAACGGAATAATCGGATTGTCCGGCACGTGCAGCGCTCCATTGCCGTACCCAATTGCTTTTCCATCCGCCGGTACCGCCACTCCGTTGTACGCGTTTTTCATTTCTCCAGGCTCCTCGTCGTCTCTCTGCTACGTCCACGTACGCCGCCACCCTCTGATGCGGCTGTTCTTTACTTCCTTGTTACGCTGTCGGGCCCGCGTACTTGAGCGTGCCCCACCCTTGGTTTCTAAGGGTGGGCTCTTACAAACCTTACGCCACTGACTCTCTTCTCCCCTTGCTATTTCCTAGGGGCCGGAGCTTCAGAGTCTGTGTGACAACGTCCGTTTTCCGGGAGGGCACGGCTTCAGTCGTGCCGTAACTCGCGAAAATTCAACCCGGCTTTTGCCGCTGAGCGCCGTTTCCCGCGGTCCTCACACAGACCCTTCAGCTCCGACACTGATCTTCTTGCGGAAGACGGACTTAGCGCTGAAGACTCCGAACCCGGGTCTTCCGCTTCACTTCCGTGCTGTCTCTATCTGCGTTCTCGCCAAGGATGGGCGAACCAAAAACATTACCACACGCCGCCTCTTCCCCGAAATCTCCGGCCTCTCCCTGCTAATCCCTCTCTGACTCCGCCACTCCGCGCTTTGCGTCGCGTGCCTTCTTCATCTCCTCCATCACCGATTGCACCAGTTCCTTCGCATGCGTCAACTCCTGCACGATCACTCGTATGTCCATCGCCGGCAGCGTCGGATTCCTCTGGCTTGTGCAATACACCCCGTGCTGACCCACCAACACCAGTGCGTTCGTCATCCGGTCCAGCGACACGGCCAGCCTGCCGCGCTCCTTCCCAAACATCTGCTCATATTGCTCCAGCTCTTCCCGGTATTCCTTAAATGCCGACATTTCGCTGCCCTCTCTCCCGCTCGACGCGCCCCACCCGGGTGGTAGCACTTCGGGCACAACCCGTCCCGCAATTCTTTACCCTACTCCACCGCGACTCCATAATCCATTTAGCCCAGAAGAGAGCTGCAAGACGACCATGAGCTATTCACTTCACTCCATGAGTGCCTATGTTCCCTTCGGGGAAGTCCCCAAGGGCGATTGGGAGCATCCGAACATGCGACGTTCAGATCTTGTGCAACACAAAGAAAAGGAAAATGGCCGCATCGGCCGCACCTCCCAGATTGTTTTTGGTGAACGCCAACATCTTCTTCGTGTCCTCGATTCTCTGGAAGGCACGCAACTGCCTATCGCCCGCATGCAGCTGGAGCGCCGCACCCTTGAGGAATTAATCCACGCGCGCACCCGTGAACTGAATCAGATCAACACTGCCTGGGACGAAAAGATTGGCCTGGTCCTCAGCGCTGAAGCCAAGCCCGAAATGCTCGAGAAACTCACCAAGCAGGCTCCCGAAGAGGATTTCTACCTTCTGCGCCTGATCAGCGAGCATCCTCGCGCCAACGCCAAAACTCTTTCGCGCCTCGCCAAGCATCCCTACGGCGCCATCCGCGAAAATGTGGCTCGCCATCCCAACGCCGACGCCCACACCCTCACCTATCTCAGCAAAGACAAAACGCAGCCTCTCTGGTACCTGGTCGCCTTCAACCCCAATACTCCGTCGCCTTTGCAACGCAAGCTCCGCGACCGCCTCAAGCGCCTGGGCGACAACCAACCCAGCAACTAATTTTGCAGTGCGCCGGCTCGCCGCCTTTTCTTCAATGTAGCGCTGATTTTTATGTCAGCCAAATGAAGCCACTCTGTTTTGCTGACACAAGCCTCGGCAACTATCGAACGCCCCGCCCCAATCTCTTCACTGGCCACCGGTCGCTGGCCGCTGGCCACTTTGCTCCTTCCATCCGCGCTATACTGTCCTCGTCGCAATGTCACTCATCTCCCGCCGCCCCATTCTTCTTATCGCGCTCCTCTCCATCCTTCTCCTTGTCCCTTGCTTCTGGTACTCCCACATTCAGGCCGGCGACCTCGGCAGCCACACCTACAACGCCTGGCTCGCCGAACTCATCCACCAGGGCAAAGCTCCCGGCCTGTATCTCGCCTGGCAGTGGGACAACATCCTCTTCGATCTCCTCCTGTACTATTTCTCGAAACTCGTCGGCTTTACTCTCGCCGAAAAATTCGCGGTCTCTCTCTGCGTCCTCGCTTTCTTCTGGGGAGTTTTCGCTTTCATCCACTCCGCCACGCGCCGCCCTCCCTGGTTTCTCGCTCCGCTCATCGCCATGCTTTCCTACGGCTACGTTTTCAATATGGGCTACATGAACTACTACCTCTCCATCGGCTTGGGCTGCTTCGCTCTCTCCCTCGTCTGGCCCGCCAAACGCCAAGGTCTCATCGTCGCCGCGCTACTTCTTCCCATCATCTACCTCGCGCATCCACTCGGCGTTCTTCTCGTTCTCGGCGTGGGCGCCTATCGCCTCGTTTGGCCACTCCTGAAGGGCTGGACGCGCCGCGTCCTCCCCGCCATTTCTCTCGTCGTGTTCTACGCCGTTCATTGGATTGCCCTCCATCATCCCGAACTCGAGGGCGATTGGCCCGACCCGCCGTTCTACCAATGGAATGGCGCCGACCAGTTCACCATTTACGGCCAGCGTTACGTCTACCTTTCCTGGGCCATCATTGTCCTTGCTCTCCTCTCCATCGTTTTCGAGCTCTGGCGTTCACCCAGGCTTTCCGCCGAGCCCTCTTCCGCCGGCCAGCCCTCCGGCACCTGGAAAGACCGCTGGCTCCTCGTCGAGTTCTATCTCATCTCTCTCGCCGCTATGACGCTCTTTCCTGAAAACCTGCGCCCCGTCCCCGAAGGTAGCTGGATCGGCGGCATCGTTACTCGTCTCACGCTCGTCAGCGCCATCTTCGCTCTCGCTGTACTCGGCTCGCTTCGCCCTCAACCATGGCACCTTGCCGCATTCTCGCTTTGTGCCGTTTTCTTCTTCGTCTTTCTTTATCAGGACACCGGCTTCCTCGATCGCCTCGAGAAAAACTCCGAAGCAATCACGCATCAATTGCCCTTCGGGACGCGTGTCGCCAGCAGTGTCTACGCGCCTCCCGGCTATCGCACCTTATACATGCATCTCATCGATCGTTCCTGCATCGCGCACTGTTTTCTCGTCTCCAATTACGAACCCTCCACTTTGAAATTCCGCGTTCGCGTTGTCCCCGATGGCAGCCCTCTCGTCGCTTCCACTGTCGACGACAGTGAATCCATGCAATTTGGCAACTATCAAGTCCAGGAAGACGATCTCCCTCTTAAGCAGCTCTACCAGTGCGATCCCTCCGACCTCACCAAACTCTGCATCCGCGACCTGGCCGCCGGCGAACTCAATGGCCGCCTGGGCTACAAGCCTCATTTCCCCTGGGACAAGGATTAGCCTCAATTCCGCTTGACTCATTTGGAGTGCGGCGACTCGCGCCGTGTTTGTTTCGTCGCCACCTACGCAACTCCTCCGCTCCAACCTACAAGCAACCTGTCATCCTGAACGCAGCGAAGTTTGCGGAGCGAAGGGTCTCAATTTCCCCACTTCGCGGCATCCAATCGATCGGACGTCGAGCGCCGAAGGCGCGAAAGAAGCTAGCCCAGGCCGTCAGGCCTGGGAACAGCTGATCCCTCCCCGTTGCACCTAACTCGCACCCTTCCGCCGAACAAAAAACCACTCCGCCCGCCCCACTCTTCCAAAAGACAATTTGGCTCTTGCTTCAGTCCAATTCCTGCTAAAATACGCTTAGGGTGAGAGACAATGCTGCCAATACACCTTCAGCCCGAAAGCCACGTTCCCCTCTACGTTCAGCTTCGCGATCAACTTCGCTCCCTCGTTCATGCCGGTGACCTTCGCCCTGGCGACCGCATTCCCGCCAGCCGCGAACTCGCGCAAATGCTCGGTGTTCATCGCACCACCGTCGCCAACGCCTACGCCGAGCTCGAGTCTGAAGGCCTCATCCAGGGACACGTCGGCCGTGGCACCTTCATCCAGGGCAACGGCAACGGGCTAAAGATCACGCCGCCTCCGCCTCCTTCCCTCAATGGCCACGATGGCCTGCGTTGGGAGCTTCTTTTCGCCGATGAACGTAGCGACGAAATCCTCACGCGCCTCACCGCCAATGCTCCTGAAGACGCGCTGGATTTTGTGATGGCCCGCCCCGACCCCAGATTTTTCCCTGTCGAGGAACTGCAAACCTGCTCCCACACCGCGCTCCGCCGCGACGGACAGGACATTCTCAACCTCGGTGCCTCCGATGGTTTTCCCGCCCTGAAAGAAGCTCTGCTCGAACTTCTTCGCCAGGACGGCATCCCGGCCAAAGACGACACGCTGCTCATCACTGACGGATGTCAGCAAGCCCTCGATCTCATTGCCAAAGCCTTTGTTCGCGCCGGCGACACCGTCATCCTCGAAAATCCTACATACCCCGGCGCCTCCGCTGTTTTCAATGGTGTTCGCGCCCGCTGCCTCGGCGTTCCCGTGCGTACACATCCCGAACCCGGCAGCGCTCTTGGCATTGACCTGGAAGCGCTCGAAGCCACTCTCGCCGCCAATCGCGTCAAGCTCCTTGTCCTCACTCCCGATTTTCACAATCCCACGGGCATGTCCATGCCGCTCGCCTCGCGCCGTCGCGTTCTTGAGCTCGCAGCGCGTTACCAGGTTCCCATCGTCGAAGATCACATTTACGCCCGCTTGCATGCCTGCGACGAGCGTGTCCCTTCGCTCAAGCAACTCGACCGTTCCAACCTCGTGATCCACATTGACAGTTTCGCGAAGGTTGCCTTCCCCGGTTTGCGCGTCGGATGGATCGTCGCCGCTCCCGCAGCCATCGAACGCCTTCGCCTCGTCAAGCAAATGACCGACCTGCACACCGATCAGCTCGCGCAAGCCACTCTCGCCGAATTCCTGAAGCGCGGCCTGTTCCAAAAGCATCTAACACGCATGCGCAAGATTTACGCTCAGCGTTTGTTGGGTCTCGATGAAGCCCTGCGCAAAAACATGCCTGAAGGCACTCGCTGGACCCGACCCGAAGGTGGCATGTGCCTGTGGCTCGAACTTCCCCCCGGCTTCGATGCCAGCGAGTTGATGATTCATGCGCGTGAACGTGGCGTGCTCTTTGCTCCGGGCCGCTACTTTTATGTGCAGTCACCGCTGCCCAACACGCTGCGCCTGGGCTTCGCCAGTCTCGACGAAAAACAGATCGCTCGCGGCATCGCCACCCTTGCCGATCTTCTTCGCATTGAAATGCGCAAACGCCAGCGCGGCACTCGTCGCGCCGAACGCTCGCACGTGGCGCTGGTCTGAACATGGGTCGCACTCTCAAACTCGATCCCAAGCCCGAGAATCGCTGTTTCGGTTGCGGCGCCGCCAATCCTGCGGGCATGAAGCTGCCATTCGAACTCGATCTCGACGATCGCCGCACCCGTGGCAAGTTCTCGCTCGGCCCCAATTACGCAGGCGGGGCTGGTTTTGCGCACGGCGGCATCATCGCGGTTGTTCTTGATGAAGCCATGGGCAAGCTTTCCAAGTTGACCGGCGAACGCGCTGTCACCGCGGAAATGTCCATCGCTTATTGCAAGCCCGTTCCTGTCGATCAGGAAATTCTCGTCGAAGGTTGGCAGGACGAAGAGAAGGGAAGGAGCCGCTTTCGCACCGCGGAAATTCGCGACGCTCACGGCAACGTGCTAGCCCGCGGCAAAGGAAGATTCGTGGTCGTCGGCGCCTAGCATTTCGCTTTTGGAGTGCGGCGGCTCGCCGCCCGCCTGTCCACCCGACGCCTCTCATTCGGGAGTGGCACAGTGTTACCGTCGGGAGGGTAGGTGCCGTAAGCTGCCGCAGATAATCGAGGGACCGGGAGGGCACGGCTTCAGCCGTGCCGCGAGCTACCAGACATTCAGCGGTTTTAACCCCTGAGGTGGGAAAAGAGTTTTGGGAATTGGTTCAAGGGAATTTCTAAATTTAAGAGGAGAAGTGTCATGGATTCAAAAAAAGTAAACGGTAGCGGTCAGCACGCCAAGGGTTCCAACGAATGGCGCGTTAAGGTCGGTCTCGCCGAGATGCTCAAGGGCGGCGTCATCATGGACGTCACCAACGCGGAGCAAGCCAGAATCGCCGAAGATGCCGGTGCCTGCGCCGTCATGGCTCTCGAGCGCGTGCCCTCCGACATTCGCAAGGAAGGCGGCGTCGCCCGCATGGCCTCCATCAAAATCATCCGCGAGATCATGAAGACCGTCACCATTCCGGTCATGGCCAAGGTGCGCATCGGCCACTTCACCGAAGCGGAAGTTCTGCAAGCGTTGGAAGTGGATTTCATCGACGAAAGCGAAGTCCTCACTCCTGCCGACGAAGAGAACCACATCTGGAAGCACGACTACCGCGTGCCGTTCGTCTGCGGCGCGCGCAATCTTGGCGAAGCGCTTCGTCGCATTGCCGAAGGCGCGGCTATGATTCGCACCAAGGGTGAAGCCGGCTCCGGGAACGTTGTCGAAGCCGTTCGCCACATGCGCACCATCGTCAGCGAAATGCGCGCCCTCACCACCATGCGCGAGGACGAACTCATGCGCAAAGCCAAGGAACACGGCGCACCTCTCGATCTCATTCGCAGCGTCGCGAAGGCCGGTAAGCTTCCGGTTCCCAATTTTTCCGCCGGCGGCATTGCCACTCCGGCCGACGCGGCTCTGGTCCGCAAACTCGGCGCCGAAGCCGTTTTCGTTGGCTCCGGCATTTTCAAGAGCAGCGATCCCGAAGCCCGCGCCAAGGCCATCGTGAAAGCCACTACGCATTTCGAAGACGCCAAAGCTGTCCTCGAAGCCCACGAACAACTAGGCGAAGCCATGCCCGGCCTCGACGTCCGTCAAATGGAAGAAAAAGACCTGCTCTCAACTCGCGGCTGGTAGCCGATGCACCGTCGCCTTCGTGTGTGTTGTAGAGGCGGCTTTACGCCGCGATCTTAGGTTTTTGTACTGGCCGATCGTTAGACCGATGCAGTCGCTCAGGGTCTGGTAGCACAGACTTCAGTCTGTGATCAGCCTGTGCCCTCGGGTTTGTTTTTTCCTTAGGGGGTCGGACCTTCAGGTCCGACATTACGCACTTGGCAATGGTATTAGCCCTGAGGGCTTCCAGGTCTTGTAGCGGCCGCCTTCTGAGGCGTGCGCCGTTGGCTTCATCGAATTTCGTTTTTCGAATTTCGTTTTTCTTTTTCCACGAATCGAGGTTCTCCGCCATTGAAAATCGGCATCCTCGCTGTTCAAGGTGACTTCGCCGCCCACGCCGCCGCTCTGCAATCCCTCGGCGCCGAAACTGTCGAGGTCCGCACCGTCCACGATCTCGAATCCTGCGACGGCTTGATCCTCCCCGGTGGCGAGTCCACCACGCAACTCCAATTCCTCCGCGAAGAAGGCTTGTGCGACGCCATCCGGAAATTCGCCAGCGCCGGTCACGCCGTCTTCGGCACTTGTGCAGGCGCAATCCTCCTCGCCAGCCACGTCAACAATCCGCCGCAACCCTCGCTCGGCCTTCTCGACATGACCATCCTCCGCAACGGCTACGGCCGCCAACTTGCCAGCGATGTTTTCTTCGGCCCTTGCGTTCTGAAAAAGGATCCCCTCGAAATGGTTTTCATCCGTGGCCCCATTATCGAAAGCGTCGGTCCCGGCGTTTCCATTCTCGCGCGCCATTCCGGCCAGCCTACGCTGGTTCAGAAAGACAATCTGCTCGCCGCCACTTTTCATCCCGAACTCACCGACGATCTCACCATCCACCAACACTTCCTCTCCATGGCTGCATCCAATTCCAAGACCGCTCATGCCCGCTAAAAAACTGCGTGTCCTCTTCGTCTGCCTTGGCAACGCCTGCCGCAGCCCCATGGCCGAAGCCATTGCTTCGCACGATGCCTCCGATGTTCTGGAGGCCTCCAGCGCGGGCCTTTATCCGCTCGGCGAAATTCCCGACGAAACCCAGGAAACGCTTGTGCGCAACGGTTACTCCGCCGTCGGCCTTTCTTCCAAGCCCATTACCAATAAGGCCTGGAACGAAGCCGATTTGGTCATCAATCTCAGCGGCCGCATTCGCGACATCGCGTTCGACGATCCCGCCAAGGTTGAAGACTGGGACGTCGCGGATCCTTACGGCGCCAACCCCGCTTTCTATCAAACAATTCTCGAGCAGCTGCAGCAGCGCATTCGCCTGCTCGCCAATCGCTTGCGCCAGCAACGCAAATCACAGTAACCTCATCTTTCGGGAGACACCTTGCAACGCAATAAGACCAGCGTTTCGCGCGAAGACTACCTCAAAGCCATCTGGGAAATGCTGGAAGAAAATCAGGTGCCCATCAGCGCTCGCCTCGCCGAGGAACTCGACGTCACTCCGCCTGCCGTCACCGCCGCCATCAAGCGCATGGCTCGCGATGGCCACGTCAAAGTTCAACGCGGTGGACGCATTCTTCTCACCGCCAAGGGCCGCAAAGTCGCCCAGCATCTCTCGCTTCGCCACCAGCTCGCCGAAATGCTTCTCACCGAAGTTATCGGCTTATCCTGGGCCAAGGCGCATGCCGAAGCCGAACGCATGGAGCACGCCATCTCTCCTGAAGTCGAAGCTCTCCTCACCAAGCGCTTCGCGGCACACAAAACCTGTCCTCATGGAGTTCCCCTGCGTGGCGGATTTGCTCAGCTTCGCAAAGAAGGCGCGGTCCTTCTCTCCGAGCTGCAACTCCACGACTCCGCAGAGATTGTTTGCGTCTACGAAAAGGAAGAGGGTTTCCTTGAATTTCTCGAGAACCTCCATCTTCGCCCCTCCACGAAGATTGAAGTCCTCAAGCGCGAGTATGACGAAACCATGACCCTCCGCGCCTCCGGCCGCACCATGCACCTCGGCAAGCCCGCCACCAGCCGCATCTGGGTCCGCCGGCCTGGCCGCCTGACTCCGTCCTCCTTGTAGGGACGGCCTTCTGAGGCCGTCCGCCAGCGCAAATGCGAGCCCTGATCCGCGCACTTTGGACTGCGGCGGCTCGCCGCCGCTTTGCTTCAACTCCGTGCTAGCCCGAATATCGTACTCCAGAGGCCAGGGTGCCCCACACGCCGGTTTTGCGTGTGGGGTTCTTCGCTGTCGACGATCGGCTGTCGCCTCTCAGCTTTCAACTTTCAACTTTCAACTGTCCAACTGTCGCCGCCTCCGCCGTCTTCAGTGTAGCGCTGGCTTTTATGCCAGCTGTCTTAAGGATCGCCGCACGACCTTGCCGCGGCTTTGCCTTTAACTCTTAACTTTCAACTTTCAACCCCCCCACATTCAACTCCCCCCACTATTGCCGCTCCTCCCAAAATCAACTACCATCCCCCATTCCAAAGGAGACCCAGTGACCACGTCAAACGATAACGCTTTCAATCGTCGTGAATTCATCGGCGGCGCTCTTGCCGGAGTCGCCATCAACTCTTTGCCGATTCCTGCCTTCGCTGCCGCCGCGGACAATTCCGATCTTCCGTCCGTCCTCAGCCAAATCCCCAGGCTGCACGACGAAAATGTGAAGCGCCTCCAGGACTGGATCGCTTTGCCATCCATCGCCGCGGAAAATCGCAATTTCCCACAGGGCCCCGAATTCATGGCGCAACTCGCTCGCGACGCTGGTTTCTCCGACGTGGAAATTATTCCTACCTCTGGCAAGCCCGGTGTCTTTGGTTTACTCGACTCCGGCGCGCCAACCTGGGTGGGCATCTACTTCATGTACGACGTGAAACAGTTCGATCCCGCCGAATGGTCTTCGCCTCCGCTTGAAGCTCGCCTCGTCGACAAGGACGGCTTGGGCAAAACCTGCGTTGGTCGCGGCGCGGTCAATCAGAAAGGCCCGGAAACCGCCTTCCTCGGCGCTCTGCACGCGTTCAAGACAGCAGGGAAGAAGCTCCCGGTCAACCTCGTGCTTGTCTGCGAAGGCGAAGAAGAGATCGGTTCTCCCCACTTTCCCGAAGTTGTTCACCAACCCAAAGTCACCGCCGCCCTGAAAAAATGTATGGGTGTTTTTATTCCTGAAGCTGGCCAGGATGCCAACGGCGGCGTCGAAATCTCACTCGGCGCGAAAGGCGTCGTCGAACTCGAACTCGTCTCTACTGGCGAACGCTGGGGACGCGGCCCCAAGCACGACGTCCATTCCAGTCTGGAAGCGCAGGTCGATAGCCCCACGTGGCATCTCGTTCAAGCTCTCAACACTCTCATCGAGCCCGACGGTCACACGCCTGCCGTCGCCGGCTTCTTCGATAAAGCCAAGCCGCTCACTCCCGCGCAAATTAAAATGATTCAGGATGTTTCCGCCGTCCGCAGCGAAGCCACGGTGAAGAAACAGCTCGGTGTCGAACATTGGGTGAAAGACACCAATTGGCTCGATTCCCTTATCCTTCTCGAGTCCAAGCCCACCATCAACATCGAAGGCCTAGTCGCCGGTTACACCGGTCCTGGTGGAAAGACCGTTCTTCCTCATCGCGCCGTCGCCAAAATCGATATGCGCCTGGTCCCCGACATGACCGCCGCCGGCACTCTCGCCCTTCTCAAAGACCATCTCGCCAAGCACGGCTTTGCCGACATCGAAGTCAACATGACCGGTGGCTACGATCCCACGCAAACCCCGCCAGACTCCAAGCTCATTCAGGCCCAGATCGCCACCTATCGCAAACTTGGTCTCAATCCGGTGCTTTGGCCCCGGTCCGCTGGCTCGTGGCCCGGATACATCTTCACTTCCGAGCCGCTCAATCTTCCCGCCGGACACTTTGGTCTAGGTCACGGCACCGGCGCCCACGCGCCCAACGAGTACTACCTGATTGACTCAACCAATCCCAAAGTGTCCGGCGTCGACGGCGCCGTAGCCTCATTCGTCGAGTATCTCTACGCCCTAGCCTAACTTTGGAGTGCGGCACCTAGCCGCCACTCGACACGCCAGCGTGCCCCAATCTCCAATGTAGCGCTGGCTTTTATGCCAGCCCGATTGCCGTACCGGAAACGTGAGGGGTTAACTTTCAACTTTTAACTTTCAACTCTTAACTTCAATCCTTCTCCCCCATCAACTTCCTCAACCTCTCATACCCCGCCCGGCTTACCGGCAATTTCACTCCATTCCCCAGCACCGCCACTTTGCTTTCCTTCCCGTACGGCTCAATCCGGCTTACCCGCTCAAAATTCACGACAAACGATCGGTGTATCCGCACAAACACCGCCGGATCCAGCGCTGCCTCCAAACTCGAAATGGTCTGCTGCTTCAATAATTTCTTTCCCTCCGTTGCCAACGACACGTAATCGTCCAGCGCTTCCACATAATCCAGTTTCGCCGTCGGCACCAACGTCACCTTGGTTCCATCCTTCACCACGATCCGTTCCAGATATTGCCCCGCGGGACGCGCCGTTGCCGCCAGCGCTGCCGCATCCGGCGCCTTCTCCGCTTTCTGGTTCTTTGCCCGTTCCAGCGCCGCCTCGAATCGCTCCTTGCTGTATGGCTTCAGCAAATAATCCACCGCGTGTACATCGAACGCCTTCATCGCATATTGGTCGAACGCCGTCACGAAAATCACCGCCAGCCCCGCGGGATCCACCAACTCCAGCACATCAAATCCGCTTAACTTCGGCATTTGCACATCCAGAAACAGCAGCTCCGGCTTGTGCTCTGCGACTGCCTTCACCGCTTCCATCCCGTTTCCGCACTCTCCCACAATCTCAATCTCTGGATGACTGGCCAGCATCTCGCGCAACAATTTCCTCGCCAGTTCCTCGTCATCCACGATTAACGCCTTCCACTTCCGATTCGCACTCACGCTTTCCCCTCCGCCTCTGCCGGAAACGACAAGTTCACCCGAAACACTTCCTCCTCCGCCTTTGCTTCCAGGTGCGCTTCCTGTCCGTACCGCGCTTCCAGCCGCCGCTGCACATTTTTCAATCCCACGCCATTCTTCCGCGAAGGCCCGGCTTCCGGATCCCACGAATTTTCCACCGTTACGCCGATTCTTCCCGCGTTGCGCGTCGTTTTCAGCCGTATCCATCCGCCCTCTGGCAATTGCGCGATACCGTGCACCACCGCATTTTCCACCAGCGGTTGCAGCAGCAGGGGAGGCACCGCGCACTCCTTCGTCTCTTCCTCAATTTCTTCCCGCACCGTCAAGCGGTCCCCAAATCGCACCTTTTCGATCGCGCAATACTTCTCCAGCAACGCCAACTCCTCACGCAACGGAATCAACGCCTTCTCTCCCATCCCCAGCGTCATGCGCAAAAAATCCGCCAATAACACGCACATTTCCCGCGCCCGTGCCGGATCGATGCTGGTCAGCGCGCTGATTGAATTCAAGCTGTTGTACAAAAAATGTGGATTGATCTGTGCCTTCAACGCCGTCAGTTCCGCCTCACGCGCCCTCATGCTCGATTCCAGCGCTCGCGCCTGCGCATCGCTCGAAGCCTTCTGCGCGATGATCGCGTAATTAAACGCCACGCTCAGCAAATAGTAAAAAACGCCCGCTGCATACAGCATCCCTGTTTTGCGCGCGTATTCGTTGTACAGGCCCGACCATCCCTGCATCCCATCAAACCCGCGTGCGACAAAGCCGCCGATACTCACCCAGAAGTACGTCAGCACCACCGCCGCCGTCACGTGCGTCAGTAACAGCCGCCACGGCGGCGTTTTTGTCAGCGGCGTCGTTTTGCAAGAAAAGCCTGCCGACATCGCGCTGATTTGCGCCATTCCCGAAAGCGCCGCCGCCAGCGTCAGGGCATGTTTCCAGCTGACCGCTCCAGCGGACCGCAGCAACGCCGCCAGCACCAGTCCAAAAAATACCCAGCCAACCCAGAACACTGCGTGATCGGTTTTTTTTACCGGGATTATTTTCATCGTGCGGCTCAGTTCTTCACGTTGATTCCGCCAAACACCGCTTTGCCTCGCAGGATCAGCGTCTTTCTTGGAACGTTTCCAAGCGCGTCCGCCAGCGGCGGTCTCGTCTCATCGCTGTACCCGCCAAAAATGCTCTGTCCCTGGAACACCACCTTCCACCGCTCGGGCACCCGCAATTCGATTCCGCCGAAAACGGCTTCCACATAAATCACCGCTTCTTGCCCCTCGATGTCCGCCGACAAGAAGTCCACTTCTACTCCGCCGAATACCGACACAATGCTTCCTCCCCGGAAACTGTTTGTGTGCATCCGCCGTTCGATTCCGCCGAACAGCGCGTATTCGTTTAAGGTTTCATAGCTGCTGACTCCGCTCACTGTCCCCAGCCCGGCGATCCCAGAGTCCGTCGGCGGCGTCGGAAATTTCGGCATCTCAAACCGGCTCCAGATCATCGCAATCCCCGCCGCAATCAGCACCAAGGGCCACAACGAACCCCAGCTCAGCTGCAAATATCCCAACTGGTTTAGCAGCAGCAGCACTCCGACCACGACCGTGATTGCCCCGCCAACGTGGCTGCGTTCCTTGATGAATTTCACTAGCCCCACCACCACGATGGCCAGCGGCCAGAACTTCCACAACTTTCCCGTGTCCACATATCCCATGTGCCCCAACAGGAACAGCGTCCCCAGCACAATCAAGATGATTCCCGCGGCCATCCCTGGCGGCTTCGCGTTCCGCTGCATGCTCTCCCGCATGTTGCGGTTCATTTGCTGATCGATGCGCTGGTGGATATCGTTCTCCAGATCGCGTTTGAATTGGTCGTCCATCGTTTCCCTTGTAGTGGCCAGCCTTCAGGCTGGTCTCACTCTCCTTACCCTTTACCGCGTAGTGCGCCTTCCCAACGCCAACCCTACTCCCACCAGCACGAACGGCAACGTCACCATCGGCATCACCCGCAGCACGCTCTCCACGCTTCCGCAGCTCCAGAACGCCTTCTGCGCAAAGTTCAGTGCCGTCACTCCCAGCGCCGGAATGCAGTCCAGAAAATCCACCATCTCGTGCTTCAGGCTCGCCTGAACATAATCCATACCCGCGCTCATTTCCACTGCTAGCAATCCGATGCCCCCTATCAATAACGCCAACATCGTCCAGTTCCTTGTGCTCTGTTCGTTTGCCCTTGCCCTTGCCATGCCCGCCTCCAGGCGGCCTATCTCGGCTGCCCACAGCCAGACTAGGTCCTGCCCGTTTACCCCGCATCGCCTATTCGGCCAACGCCCCCTCCTTACCGGCGAGCGCCGCCAACTCGCCGGTTATTGCTCCCCCGCCATCTCCTTCCGTCGCTTGCAAACTCCAGCAATCCCGTCTACCTTATTCCCACAAGGTTTCCCTCATCATTCGGCTTCCTGTAGCTCACCCCTTTAGGGGTGAGGCCGTTGCTGTGGCATGGCACGGCTTCGCGCTGTTCGGAAAGATTCGTTTTGGTCATTCCGAACGAAGTGAGGATCTCTGCACCATCGCACGCCTTTTGTGCGATGAATCCCTCTTCGATTTCAGTGAAGAGAAGCCGGCCAATCCGGTGAGTGAAACACAGAAAAACACCGCCACGTTCTTCGCTTTTGGCGGACGCCTTCCGGAGAGGTGCTCATGTCCGTTGCCCAGGTGCAGTCCCCGCGTGCCGCCGGCCCGCGTCATCATTGGTTCATCTATGTCGCCGTCGCCCTCTTTGGCGGCCTGCTTACCTTCGCCGGCGCTCGCGCTCAACAAAAAGCTTCTGACGACGCCACCTTTCGCAAACTCATCGATGGCTACTGCGCTGCCTGGAGCTCCGGCAATCCCGCGAACGCCGCGAAATATTACGCCCAGGATTCCGGTCTGGTTTTCTACGATTTAGCCCCGTTCCAATACAACGGTTGGAAGGAATACGCCGCGGGCGTTCAGAAGGAATTTCTCGATAGCGCTTCCACGATCTCGCTCACCGCGGGCAGGGAACTGAAAACCACCCGTCGCGGCAATGTCGCCTGGACTGTCGTTCCCATGCATCTCCTCGACAAAACCAAAGACGGCAAATCCATCGACCTCCAGGTCCGCTACACCGGCATCTGGGAGCATCGCGGCAAAACCTGGCTCCTCGTCCACGAGCACCTCTCCGTCCCCCTCCAGTAGCCGCCGAATCGGTAGCGCAGCCTTCAGCCGGTGTCCTCAAGTAGCGCATGCCCGCGCCTGTAGCTCACCCCTTCAGGGGTGAGGCCTTGCCTTACTTAAAACTGATAACTGTAAACTTAAAACTACTTCGCTTGACGCTCCTCCACTCCTCCATAACAATGGTTCCACCATGCCAAACAAACTTTCCGACAAAAGTCTCGCCGTTCTCGGCACTGGCAAACTCGGCGGAATCCTTCTTCGCGCCTATCTCAAACAGGGCCTGTTCATGCCGAAGCGCGTCACCGCCACCGTTCGCCACGAAGAGAAAGCCGCCATTCTCGCCAAGGAACTCGGCGTCTCCGTTTCCACCGACAATCGCAAAGCCGTAAAAGATGCGGACATCGTTCTTCTCGGCGTCAAACCGCAGGTTGTTGGCGACGTCCTCAAGGAGATCAAGCCGCAGCTTGGCAAAGACACGCTCGTCATTTCCGTCGCCGCTTCCGTCCCCACCGCCTACATCGAACAGCGCGTTGGCGACAAGATTCCTGTCATCCGCGTCATGCCCAACACCTGCTCCACCGTCGATTGCGGCATGGCTGGAATCTGCCGCGGCACCCACGCATCCCCAGAGCATCTCGAGATTGCCAAAGCTATGTTCAACGCGGTCGGTCGCACCGTCGTCGTCGACGAAAAGAATATGGACGCGGTCACCGGACTTTCCGCCAGCGGCCCAGCCTTTGCCTACATCATTCTGGAATCCTTCGCCGAGGCTGGCGTGAAAGTAGGACTTCCTCGCGACGTTGCCACTCTCTTGGCCGCGCAAACCATGAAGGGCGCCGCCAGCGTTGTTCTTGAAACCGGCGATCATCCAGCGCTGCTGAAAGACGCGGTGACCACTCCCGCGGGCTGCACCATCGACGGCATCATGGAACTGGAAGAAGGGAAGTTGCGCGTCACGCTCATCAAGGCTGTGGTGAAGGCCACGCAACGCGCCGGTGAGCTTCTCTTTGAAAAGTAGCTGCGCTGTGACCATTGCCCTTGAATTTCGGCCCGTGTTCTGTGCTAGCATCCACTCAGACGCAAAACCATGCCCGCGGCCTACATCCCGGTTCTGATCTTCGCGCTTCTGGTTCTTTCGTTTCCCGTGATTGCGCTGATCGTCTTCAAGTTCATTCGTCCCGAATCGCGCCTCGGCGACGCCAAGTTCCTCCCCTACGAATGCGGCATTCCTCCGGAATCCAATGCTCGGGGCCGTTATTCCGCGCGTTTCTATATTGTTGCGATGCTCTTCGTCATCTTCGACGTGGAAACCATGTTTCTGTTTCCCTGGGCCATTCTTTATCGCGGTTGGATCGCTCAACACATGGGCGCTTTCGCGCTCGTCTCCATGTTCGTCTTCCTTGGCATCCTGCTCGTGGGCTACGTCTGGCTGTACAAGAAGGGCGCCCTCGACTGGGCCTGATTCGCATTTCCATTTGTCTGTGCTGCGCCTCATGTGCTGCGCCTCATTGACTGCCCTTACCTCGTGTGTTAGAAACTCTCTCAGCGACAATACTGGCTGCTAAGTCGCGGATGCGCCTGTCCGCCGTAGCGCTTGGTTTGCGCGTTCTCGCTCCTTCCTTCACGCGCAGCCTTTTTTTGCGGCATCTTCAGGAGTAAATGTTCGAGGGTTTGCTCGTTTTCTGCAGGCCCTCATGTTGCAGCCCAACGGTCCCAGGGTCCATGGCAGACGAGTCCAAGCCGCCCCAATCGCCCGATAGTACCAAGCCGGAATCATCCGGCGCTTCCGCCACGCCACAGGCAGCGCCTAAGAGCCCGACTGCGCCTGCGACTCCTGCTGCCGCGAAACCCGCTCCGCCGCCTCCGAAGCCTCCCGTTGTTCTGCAGGTTCCGCTCGACAACGATTTGACGCGGCGTTACCGCGAACGCTTCGGCGCTGCGATTCTGGATGCGTTGGAAGATCGCAAGCAGCCTTACCTGGTGATTGATGCTGCGCAGCTAATGGAAATCGCCCGTTACTCGCGCGATGAAGAGAAATTCGATCTGCTCGAGGATTACACCGCCGTCGACTGGCCGCGCCGCGAAAAACGCTTCGATCTTGTCGCCATTCTTTATTCGTTCCCGCACAACACGCGCTTGCGCCTAAAGATTCCCCTGGCAGTAGACCAGGAAGCCGCTAGCGTGGTTTCCGTGTGGCCCGTGGCGAATTGGCTGGAGCGGGAAATTTTCGACATGTTTGGCATTCGTTTCGCGGGTCATCCGGATTTGAAGCGGATTCTTTTGCCGGACGAATGGCAAGGGCACCCACTTCGCAAGGATTACGACATTTTGAAGCAAGACGAAGTTTGGGTGCGCGAGAATCTCGGCATCGAATCAGGTCAATAGGGTTACAGGAACTTGGGAAACACTTTGCACGACGAGACAACACAAAAGCCAAACACGCTGCTTGGAGCCGATGAGCTCGTCATCAACATGGGCCCGCAGCATCCTTCCACCCATGGCGTGTTGCGCGTGAAACTCAAGCTGGATGGCGAGCGCGTGATTGGTTCGGAATGCGTGATCGGGTATCTGCATCGCGGCGTGGAAAAGATTGCGGAGAATCGTTCGTATCAGCAATTTGCTCCGTACGTCGATCGCATGGACTACGTCGCGGCAGTAAGCAACGGGCTGGGCTACTGCGAAGCGGTTGAGAAACTTTTGAACGTGGAAGCTCCGCCGCGCGCGCGTGTGATTCGCACGATTCTGACGGAGTTGCAGCGCATTGCCAGTCATCTGTTGTGGCTGGGAACGCACGCTTTGGATATTGGCGCGCTGACGCCGCTCTTCTATTGCATGCGTGAACGCGAAGAAATCCTGAAAATTTTCGAGAAGTACTGCGGAGCGCGGCTTACGACGCATGCGTTCCGCATTGGCGGGTTGCAGTACGAGTCCTACGACACGTTTGAAAAAGACGTGGAGCGGTTTTGCAAAGACTTCGAGCGCCGCATCCAGGAATACGTCGACCTGCTGACCGGCAACAGCATCTGGATCGGACGCACGCGCAACGTTGGGATTCTTTCTACGGAAGACTGCATTGCCTTGGGCGCTTCCGGGCCCATCATTCGCGCCAGCGGTCTGGCGTGGGACATCCGGAAAGCTATGCCGTATGCCGCGTATGACCAGTACAAATTTGAAATTCCTGTTGGGACGAAGGGCGACACGTACGACCGCTACATGGTGCGCATGGAAGAGATGCGGCAGTCGCGGCTAATCTGTCTGCAAGCCATCGAAAATATTCCCGCTGGTCCGATTCTTGGCAAAGTCGGCAAAGTGTTGAAGCCGCCTCCGGGCGAGGTCTATCACTGCATCGAAGCGCCGAAAGGCATTCTCGGGTATTACATCGTCAGCGACGGCACCACGCAGCCGTATCGCGTGCGAATTCGTCCGCCATCATTTATTAATTTGCAGGCCTTCGACAAAATGGCGCGAGGGCACCTGGTTGCTGATGTGGTTGCCATCATCGGAACTCTCGACATCGTTCTTGGCGAGGTGGACCGCTAGCCCATGAATCCCGCCCTTCATTCCATCGTGAGTTTTCTGCAAACCTGGTGGGTGCAACTGGTATCCGGCGTATTGATTGTCGCGGTAGTTCCGCTGATCGCGGGCTACGTTGTTCTGGTGGAACGCAAACTGATGGCGGACATGCAAGCGCGGTTGGGTCCGATGCGCGTGGGTCCGCACGGCTTGCTGCAGCCGATCGCCGACGCGCTGAAACTGCTCATTAAAGAAGACATCATTCCCGATGATGCGGACAAAGTGATCTTCTGGCTGGCTCCGGTCGTTTCCATGACGACCGCGTTGGTTTCGATGGGCGCTATCGCTTTTGGCCCATGGTTTCAGGTGGCCAAGGACATTAATATTGGCATTCTGTTTATTCTGGGAGTCAGCTCGCTGGGGCTTTTTGGAATCGTGCTGGGCGGCTGGGCTTCCAACAGCCACTATTCGCTGATCGGGGCGCTACGAAGCACGGCGCAACTCGTAAGTTACGAAACGGCCGCAGGACTTGCGATCATCGGCGGACTGCTTCTGGCGGGCACGCTGCAGATTCGCTCGATCGTCGACGCGCAACAGCACTATGGCGTGTGGTTTATTTTCCTGGCCCCTGTGGCGTTCTTCATTTACCTGGTCGCGTCCATCGCCGAAACCAATCGCGCGCCGTTCGATCTTCCCGAAGCCGAATCCGAACTTGTGGCCGGCTATATGACGGAATACAGCGGCTTTCGCTGGGCGCTGTACTTCCTTGGGGAGTACGCCAACATGATTGTGGTCGCCGCGGTTGCCACCACCCTTTTCCTGGGCGGATGGCTGCGACCGTTCCCGAATGTTCATTGGTTGAACTGGCTTGATATTTTTCCCGCGCTTTTCACCGCAGGGGTCGGCGCGTATTGTGTTTACAGGGCAGGGAAGCAGCCGGTGCGGGTGCAAACGATGTTCATGTGGGCCGTGGCCGCGCTGTGTTTCCTCGTCGCCCTGATTCTTGCCGCCACTCTTTTCGTTCCTCCGCTGCAAGCCGCCAAGGCCGGCCTTCTGGGAGCATTCTGGTTCCTGATGAAGGTCAGCGGCTACATTTATGTATTCATGTGGCTGCGGTTTACCTTGCCGCGCTACCGCTTCGATCAATTGATGCACCTCGGATGGTATTTGCTGATTCCGTTGGCCATCGTGAATGTGTTCTCCGTGGGCGTGGCCATGATGCTGGAGGCGCAATTTGGATGGAATCGTTGGCTGGCGCTGCTGGTCACCACGGTTTTTACGTTAATAGCCGCCGCGTTCTTGTTGCATTTGAACGATAAACGAACGGCGGCCGCTTCTTCGGCTGCTGCCGAAACTTCGGACTCTTATGCTGGATAGCATCATTTTCTATTTCTTTGCCGGAGTCGCGATCCTCAGCGCAGCGCTGATGGTCACACGCCGCAACGCGATTCACAGCGCCGTTTTCTTGATCACCACGCTTCTGGCCACCGCCGGGATCTTCCTGCAGCTGCGGGCGGAATTCCTGTTCATCGCGCAGATCATTCTGTATGTCGGCGGAATTATGGTGCTGTTCGTGTTCGTGATCATGCTGGTGCGCCTGGACGTTCCGCTGCACCACATCAAGTTTCGTTTGCAGAAGTGGGTGGCCTTTTTTGTCGCGATTGCGCTGGCTTGCGAAGTCGGAATCATGTTCTGGTACGTTCGCCAACTGCCCAGCGCCGGCTTGCTGGCACCGCCCGCGACATCCGGAGACAAGCTGCCGCCCAACTCCGAACAATTTGCCAAAATTTTGTTCAGCAATTATCTGCTGCCGTTTGAAATCGCCAGCATTTTGTTGCTGGTTGCGATGATTGGTGCCGTGGTCATGGCCAAGAAAAGGACGTAATTGCGATGATGCCCGTAGGTCACTACTTGTTTCTCAGTTTTGCGCTGTTCATCATCGGCGCAATCGGGGTCATTACGCGCCGCAATGTGATCATTGTTCTCATGTCCATCGAACTGATTCTGAATGCTGTCAATATCAACCTGGTTGCGTTTTCGCGTATTTTCGGCGACGTCCACGGCCAGATCTTCGCGCTGTTCATTATTGCCGACGCTGCCGCCGAAGCGGCGGTAGGCCTGGGCATCATCATCGCGTTCTTCCGCAATCGCGAAACAGTGCTGACCGACGAAATGGATCTTCTGAAATGGTAGCGATCGCCACAACGCGAAGCATTTGTCTCCGGAGGCTCGGTACATGAGTCCTTCCGGCTATTTTCTGTCGCATCTCTACTTGATCCCGCTATTTCCGCTGATCACCGCGGCGCTGATGTTCTTTTTTGGCCGGCGGCTCCCCAAAGCGGCTGTCAGTTTCCTCTGCGTCGGCAGCGTGTTTCTTTCCTTTTTGTATGCCGCCGGCGCGGTTTTTCAGCTTCTGGCGGCCGATGCGGAACATCGGGTCTACCAGTTGATCTTGTTTGAATGGATCACGCCGGGCATGACGCCTGCCCACGGCGCACTTGTGCCGTTCATTGCCGACTGGGGCTATCTGCTCGATCCGCTGTCTTGCGTGATGATTCTGGTGGTTACGGGCGTTGGCTTTCTAATCCATGTGTACTCGATCGGATACATGGCGCACGAAGGCGGCTACTACCGCTTTTTCGGGTATTTGAATCTGTTCATGTTTTCGATGTTGACGCTGGTGCTGGCCAATAACCTGTTGCTGTTGTTTGTTGGATGGGAAGGCGTGGGGCTGTGCAGTTATCTTCTGATCGGATTCTATTTTCTGAAGAAGTCGGCGGCTGACGCGGGAAAGAAAGCGTTCATCGTCAACCGCATTGGTGATTTCGGATTTATTCTGGGGATTTTTTTAATTGCGACCACGTTTGGGACCATTCGATTCAGTTCCCAGGGGCTTGGCGATCCAGCGGCGTTCTCTGGCATCGTGCAAACGCTTGCGGCGATGGTGAGCCATGGCCAGTTAGTGGCTGGCGCGCCTGTGCTGACGATCATCGCGCTTTTGCTGTTCGTCGGCGCCACCGGAAAATCCGCGCAAATCCCGCTTTATGTTTGGCTTCCCGACGCGATGGAAGGCCCGACGCCGGTCAGTGCTTTGATTCACGCAGCCACCATGGTCACAGCGGGCGTGTACATGGTTGCGCGCATGAATGCCATCTACCAGCTGGCGCCCGTCGCGATGGACGTCGTCGCCTTCATCGGCGCCGCCACAGCCATTTTCGCCGCGTCCATGGCACTGGTGCAGACCGACATCAAGAAAGTGCTGGCCTATTCCACCATCAGCCAGTTGGGCTACATGTTCCTGGCGCTCGGAGTGGGCGCCTTCGCTGCGGGAATCTTTCACCTGATGACGCACGCGTTCTTCAAAGCCTTGCTGTTCCTTGGCGCCGGCAGCGTGATTCACTCGCTTTCCGGCGAGCAGGATATTCGCAAAATGGGCGGGCTGTGGAACACGATTCCCGCCACCTCGCGACCTTTTCTGATCGCCACGCTGGCGATCGCCGGAATTTTTCCGTTTGCCGGATTCTTCAGCAAAGATGAAATTCTGGGGCACGCCTTCCATCGCTCGCAAATGATGGACCGTTATCTTTTTCTGTGGGCGATCGGATTGATTACCGCGGGCATGACGGCTTACTACATGTTCCGGCTGCTGTTCCTCACCTTTTTCGGATTATCGCGGGTGTCGCCTGAACTCGAAGAGCACATTCACGAATCTCCGAAGTCCATGACCGTACCGCTGATGATTCTTGCTTTTCTGTCGATGTGCGGCGGCTGGTTTGCGCTACCCGTATTGTGGGGCGAGGAAAATACCTTTGGGATATTCCTGGAGCCTGTTTTAGGGGGCGTCGAAACCGAAACGGGCGCGGTGCAATTGGGGCAGCACACGCTGTTCAAAGAATATTTCCTGATGATTTTGTCGCTGACGGTCGTTGGATTGGGCCTGTGGGCGGCTTACCAGATGTTCCTTAAAAATCCGAAACTGCACGAGAAGATTGCCGCATCGTTCCCGCGTTTGCATAACGTTCTGGTACACAAATATTACGTGGACGAGATCTACGATGCGGTAATTGTGAACCGCATCAAGGATCTGAGCACTGCCCTCGCCTGGGTGGATGCGCACA
The DNA here is from genome assembly GCA_963826335.1 of Candidatus Acidiferrales bacterium. Lineage (GTDB taxonomy): Bacteria > Acidobacteriota > Terriglobia > Acidiferrales > UBA7541 > Acidiferrum. The sequence continues at coordinate 72,657 of CAWGXB010000002.1, forward strand.
TCATCGATGGCCTGGGAGTGGACGGCGCGAGCTGGCTGACGCGGTACTTCTCGCGAATTTCGATTTGGTGGGACAAGTGGGTGGTCGATGGGATCGTGAATCTGATCGGCAAGTTCACCGAAGGCCTCAGTGTGCCGGTGCGCATGTTTCAGACCGGCGTCTTTTCTTCTTACGCCATGTGGATTCTGGTCGGCGTGGTGATTTTGCTGGGCTACTACGGCCATCACATGCAGGTGTGGTTGCGCGCTTTGCGCTGAAAGGCTGAATGCATCGTGTTTTTTACTAACCATCTCCTCAGCGTGGTTTTGTTCACGCCGCTTGTGGGCGCGCTGCTGCTGTTGCTGGTGCCCCGCGAGGCATCGACGCTTCACCGCGTCGTCGGCAATTTGTTCGGCGCGCTCGGCTTCCTGGTTTCCATTCCGCTGGTGACGCGTTTCGTGGCCGGCAGCGAAGGCTTCAGCTTCAAAGAGACGGCGGATTGGATTCCGTCCATCGGCGCAAAGTATGCGCTGGGCATCGACGGAATCAGCTTGCTGCTGATCATGCTTACGACGTTACTTGGCATGCTGGCGATACTTTCTTCCTGGTCGGCGATTCAAACGCGCACCAAAGAATATTACATTCTGCTGCTGTTGCTTCAGACCGGAATGCTCGGCGTGTTCATGTCGCTGGACTTCTTCCTGTTTTACGTTTTCTGGGAAGTGATGCTGGTGCCGATGTACTTCCTGATTGGCGTGTGGGGCAGCGATCGCAGGCTGTATGCCGCCATCAAGTTTTTTCTGTACACGCTGGCGGGTTCGGTGCTGATGCTGCTGGCCATCCTGGCGCTGTATTACAACTACGCGAAGACGTTGCCCGCAGGCAGTGTAGGAACGTTTGATATCCCCACGCTGCTGGCCGCCGCGCAGCAGTTTCCCGATTCGCTGAAGGTCTGGCTGTTCTGGGGATTCTTCTTCGCGTTTGCCATCAAGGTTCCCATGTTTCCGTTTCATACCTGGCTTCCCGATGCACACACGGAAGCGCCCACGGCGGGCTCCGTCATTCTGGCCGGTGTGCTGTTGAAAATGGGGACATACGGCTTCCTGCGTTTCTCTTTGCCGCTACTGCCGGCCGACACGGTGATGCGCGCGAAAATCATTCATATCGTCGTGGTGCTCTCCATCATCGGCATCGTCTACGGCGCGGTCGTCTGCCTGATGCAGAAAGACATGAAGCGCTTGATTGCATACAGTTCCGTCAGCCACTTGGGATTTTGCACCTTGGGAATATTTGCGCTTACGCCGCTAGGTCTTTCCGGCAGCGTGCTTCAGCAGATTAACCACGGCATTTCCACCGGCGCGCTGTTCCTGATTGTCGGTGTTTTGTATGAACGGCGGCACACTCGCCTGATTTCTGAATTTGGTGGGCTGGCGACGCCAATGCCGACGTTCGCCGCGATTTATCTGATCGTCAGCCTGAGTTCGCTGGGCATGCCGCTGCTGAATGGATTTATTGGAGAAGTGACCATTCTGCAAGGAACCTTTGTGGTGAACAAAGCGTGGGCGGCGTGGGCGTCGCTAGGAATCGTTCTCGGCGCCGCGTATCTGCTGTGGCTTTACCAGCGAACCATGTTCGGGCCCGTAACGCACGACGTGAACAAGACGCTGCCAGACATGAATCTGCGCGAGCACGCCGTGCTGATTCCTTTGGTGCTGATGGCGTTCTGGATCGGCATTTATCCCAAGCCGTTTTTCGCGGTCATCGAAAAACCTGTGGAGCGAATCGTGAGGCAGGTGAATCCGGGATTCTATCCGGCGGTTCCAGCGCAATCGGCGGGAACGCCAACGATTTCAGTGCCGGCGGAGGTCAAGTAAGGAACCCTGATGCATCTCTCCTTTCTCGATTCCGTCATCAACTACATTCACGGGGATGGACTGGTCATCCTGCCGCAGATGGAACTGCTGCTGTTTGCTCTCGGCATTTTGATTTTTGATTTTCTGCTGGAGAAAAAAGAGAAGGAATGGAACGCCATTCTGGCGCTGGTGGGTGTTGCGGCGGGCGGCGCCGGCCTGTACATGCAGTATCAGAAATACAGCGCGCAGCGAGGCAGCCCGTTCGGCGTGCCCGGTTTGTTGGGATTTCACAATACCGTGCTCATCGATGGGTTCTCGCTGGTCTTCTCGTGCATTTTTCTGGCCGCCACCGCGCTGGTGATTCTGCTTTCTGTGCGCTACCTGAATATTGAAGAGGAGCAGGAAGGCGAATACTACGCGCTGCTGCTGCTGGCGTGCATCGGGATGATGTTCATGGCATCGGGCACGGACCTGATCGTGCTTTTCCTCGGATTGGAAACCATGGCGCTCAGCTTCTATGTGCTGACCGGATACCTGCGCCGCGAAAAGCGCTCGAACGAGGCGGCGCTGAAATATCTTCTGCTCGGGGCATTCAGCACGGGCATTCTGGCCTACGGCTTTTCACTGCTGTACGGCATGAGCGGTTCCACCAACCTGGGCGCAATCAGCGAGGCATTGCGCTCGCGCTACGAGCTTGTCCATTATGTTGCGTTAAGCCGCCAGGCAGGCCCGCAGGCTGAGCAGATCCGCCAGGCGCTGGCCGCACAGTTTCCCGCGGCGCTGCACTTCGATCCATTTTTGCTGCAGATTCTGCCGATACTGGCATTCGTGCTGATCGCTTCCGGCATGTTCTTCAAGATTGCGGCGGTTCCGTTCCACCAGTGGGCTCCCGATGTTTACGAAGGCGCACCCACGCCGATCTCCGCGTTTGTCAGCGTGGCTTCCAAGACCGCCAGCTTCGCGATGCTGCTGCGGCTGATGGTTGGCGCGTTCCGCGACTACTATCCTTCGTGGTTGTATTTGATTGCAGGCGTCGCGATCGCGTCGATGACCTGGGGCAACCTGGCCGCGCTGACACAGACAAACATCAAGCGCATGCTGGCGTACTCGTCGATAGCGCACGTCGGCTACATGCTTTTGGGGCTTGCGGCGGGCAACGCTACGGGGCTGACGGGAATTTTGTACTACTTGATTGCTTATGCGTTCATGACGCTTGGCGCGTTCGCGGTGGTCATTGTGCTACGGCAGCGCGGGTTGATTGGCGACGAACTCGACGACCTCGACGGGCTCTATCAACGTAGCCCGGTGGCGGCTCTGCTGCTGCTGATCTTCATGTTATCGCTTGCCGGCATTCCGCCCCTGGCGGGATTTGTGGGCAAGTATTTCATTTTCCAGGCGCTCATCGAAACGCATCATCCGGTGCTGGCGGTGTTTGCCGCGCTCTATATCGTGCCGGGGCTTTATTACTATTTCCGCGTGGTGAAACATGCGTGGCTGAAGAGTCCGGGTGAAGGCGCGCCGATCCCGCAAATCAGCAGCGCGCAGGCTTTCGCATTGGGAGTGGCGCTGTTTGTTTCACTGGCGGCAGGATTGTATCCTGAACCGTTCACACATCTGGCCCGCTATGCCTTCGGACCCTAACGCCAACCGCAACGACGATCTGACGCCTGCCGAAAAGCAGGCCAAGGGATTTTCGCAGCAATTCGCCTCTGCGATGGAACTGCCGTTTGTGATGGTCGGCGCCATTATCGTTGGTGGCTTGATTGGCTTCTTTCTGGACCGCTGGCTGCACACTAAGCCATTCCTGATGCTTATTTTTGGCGCGCTCGGCTTCTTTGGCGGCGTCCGTGACGTGCTGCGGCGTCTTCCCAACAAATAGATGGGTCGTTCGTAAACGAATCTTTGGTGGAATGGACTATGATCGTGTGCAAGAGTCCGAGGACCTGCATCCTTGACTGACGCCGCCATCGACACCGCGCGTTATGTACGATCCGAATCGCGGATTTCCCTCCTTACTCTGGTGCTCGGGGTTCTAGCTGGAGTTCCCGTAGGCTATTTTCGAGGATGGCGCTGGGGGCTTGGCATCTTCATTGGCGCGATTCTTGCTTGGGTAAATTTTCGATGGCTGAAGCAGGGAGTAGACGCGCTTGCCAGTTCCGCAACGGAACAGTCCGACCAGCCAAAGGCGAGGGTCCCGATTCTGACCTATTTCAAAGCGATGTTTCGCTATGGGTTGATAGCACTCTGCGTCTATGTTATTTTTAAGTATCTGAACGTTCCCGTTTTGAGCATGATTTTTGGACTGTGTGCCCTGGGAGCGGCCACTATCGCGGTTAGTGTGCACGAACTGATGCACGCTTCGGACTAATCCATGGAAGAACATTTAAGCGCAGTAACTCACTGGTTCAATCACGTTTTCGGGCCGGCCGCTCTGCGGCTCTTGCACGCACTTCATATCCAGCCCAAAGATTTCGATCGGCCCATCCCCGAGTTCGTGGTGATGTCGCTGATCGTGCTCATCTTCTGCACGATCCTGGCGCTGATTTTGCGGCCGCAGCTCTCCGTCGAGCGCCCAGGAGCGATGCAACAAGTTGCCGAGTTGCTGCTGACCAACCCGATGGGATTTGGCATTAAGGACCTGCTGGAAGAAAACGTGGGGCACGAAGCGAGTCGCTTTATCGCTTTCACCGGCTCCGTTTCGATCTTCATCCTCTTTTCGAATTTGCTGAGCCTGTTTCCGGCGTTCCGGTCGCCTACGGGCGTAGCCATCGTGCCGCTGGGGTGCGCGCTTCTTACCTTCCTGTATTTCAACTACCAGGGCTTCCGACATCATGGAATCGGCGGGTACCTGAAGACGTTTGCGGGCTCGCCGCATGATGCAAGCGGCTGGATTCTGGCCGTGCTGTTGTTCCCGGTGGAAATCATCAGCACCACCGCGCGAATTCTTTCGCTCACCGTTCGTCTGTGGGCCAACATTTTCGCCAGCGACTTGATTTACATGATATTTCTGGGGCTGCTGCTTGGACCCGTGGAGTGGACCTGGACGAAGAGTCCCATTCTTGGAATTGCGTTCGGCATTTTCCCTGCTTTCGTACCGATCGTTTTTGTGGCCCTGCATATCTTTGTTTCGGTGATTCAGGCGTATGTCTTCACTGTGCTGCCGTCCATCTATATCGGGACAGCCATTGCCGACGAGCACTAATTTTGCGTTTTTCGTTTTGCCGTTGCAGCGTGAGACCGGTTGCAGTGCGCAGAGCCGGGAACCACCCACTGGCGGCATGTTCAAGGAGGCAGTAATGAAGAAAGCAGTCATGTTGTTGGCAGCTATCGTGGCGGTGATGATCGTGGCACCGGCCGCGTTTGGCCAGGACACAGCGGTAGCAGGGAAGGGAACGCTGGCGATCGCGGCTGGATTCGGCATGGCCCTCGCGGCATTCGGCGGCGCGCTGGGACAGAGCAAGGTGGCATCCTCGGCATGCGAAGGCATGGCGCGGAATCCGGGAGCGGCTGGAGCGATTCGCGCCGCCATGATTCTCGGCCTGGTGTTCATTGAGACCCTTTCGCTCTTCACACTCGCAATCATCATGTTGAAGGTCTGACCGCAGACCAAGGCATTTGCGATTCTGGCCCGTTCGGTAATTTCGAGCGGGCCTTTTTCTTGTGGTGCGCTGAGCATGTTCGACAACTAGGAGGTGAAAGTCCTCTACTCATCCTGATGGAGGCGAAGTGGTAGCGAAGCGCAAGGGCCGAGCCGCGAGGCGAGGTCTGAGAGAAGCGTGGAGCAAACAAGCGAGCCGATGGACAAGAACTGGATTTGAGGCCTACGGTGCCGGGCGAGCGGGCATGTGATCGCGAAGCCCACATCCATCAAAGGCACTGGTGGTAAATCCGGCGGTTGTGCGTGGTGTGGCAGGGGCGAGCGGGCGACCGCTCCCCCTATGCCGATTTTAAAGCGCGCGTGGCCGAGATTGTTATATGGAGAATGGTGACGGACACACTTGCCGCTAGACAATCGAGTGGCTACGCTTTGAGTGAAACAGAGTGAGGAAGCCGCATGCGCAAAGCTACTCTGGGGATTGTTTTTCTGATGCTGTACTTTGCTGTGGCCGCAGCCATCTACTTCGCGAGCGCCGGCCGAACCGACCTTCCACTTGCGTGGGCGTACTTCGGAATCAACCTGGGCACGGGAGTGATCTTTTCCATCGTTCTGGAGCGTGTCAATCCGGGCCTGATCGCAGAACGAATGAAGCCGGGGCCGGGCGAGCAGGATCGAGTCTTCAAGATTGGGACCAGCGTCCTGATGGTTCTAATGATGGTTGTGGCCGGGCTGGATGTGGGCCGCTACCACTGGAGCGGTCGGGTCGCACCGTGGTTGCAGATTGCCGCGCTGGCGTGCGTCCTTTTGGGATATTTATTTACGGCGTGGGCTACGCTGACCAATCGGTTCTTTTCTTCTGCTGTGCGGTTGCAGGGGGACCGCGGCCAAGTGGTCGTCGACTCCGGGCCGTACCGATTCGTGCGCCATCCGGGTTACACGGGAGCTATCCCGTATCTGGCATTCGGCGGCCTGGGGCTAGGATCGTGGGTTGCTACGTTGATTGGCGGTGTGCCGATGATCGTGATCCTGCTGCGACGAACGCAACTGGAAGACAAGATGCTGCGTGAAGGTCTAAATGGTTATAAAGAGTACGCGGCCAGAGTGAAATACCGGTTGGCGCCGGGGGTTTGGTGAGAGGCTGAGCCTTTGAAAAAGCGCCCGCTTCAGAAGGCGGCCGCTACAAAGTCGTTTCGAACGTCTTTAACGGGCGGTGAGCATGGGGTTCTGCGATGTCAGCAAGGACAGGATCTGATTTGGCCACAAGCCGAGGTAAAGCGTTGCAATCACCGTGACCGCTACCACCATCAGGGCGGTTGCGCTGAGTCCCGCAGGCGCGTCGGCCGGCAATGCCCCTTTGTACTCGTGCATGTACATGACGACGATGATGCGGAAGTAGTAGTACGCGCCAATGACGCTGTTGATGGCCATCAGAACGGCCAGCCAATACAGGTTGGAATTGAGCGCGGCGGTGAAGATGTAAAGTTTGCCGAGGAAGCCGACGGTGATGGGAAGACCGAGCAGCGACAACAGGAAAATTGCCAGAGTCGCCGCGGTAAAGGGCTGGCGTGTGCCGAGGCCAGCGAGATCGTCGATGGTCAAGTAGCGCTCGCCGCGTCCGCCGAGCTCCGAGACAATCGTGAAGGCGCCAACGGAAACCAGCGAATAGCCCAGGAGATAGAAGAGTACTGCAGCGTAGGCGCCGATCGGACCGAGGCGTTCATCGGCCGTTAGCGTCGTCACGGAAGCCATGGCTACAAGAATGTATCCAGCGTGCGCGATGGAACTATAGGCCAGCAAGCGCTTGATATTGGACTGCACGACCGCTCCCAGGTTGCCGACGAACATGGTGAGTGCAGCCAGAATCCAGAATGCCCAGAACCAATATGTGGTTGCGGCATGCACGGTGGCAAAAATTCGTAAGAGCAGCGCGAAAGCGGCGGCTTTCGGCCCGGCTGAGAAGAGCGCGCTAACCGGCGTGGGCGCTCCTTCATACACATCTGGCGTCCAAACCTGGAACGGTGCCGCGGCCACTTTGAAGCCAAGCCCGACCAGAATCAGCGTGAGACCGAGGTGCAGAAGGGTGCTGGAAGGATCGGCATCGGCAAGTTTACCCAGAGTGGTCGAGCCAGTCACGCCATACACGAGCGCAATGCCGTAAAGGAAAAACGCGGTGGCGAACGAGCCCAGCAGGAAATACTTCATTGCCGACTCACTTGATTTGATCGAGTCGCGCCGGTAGCCCGCCAGGATGTAGCTGGAGATCGATGACATTTCCAGCCCGATGAAAGCCGTCAACAATTCCTGTGCTGACGCCAGCACCCCCATTCCGGCAGTGGCAAACAGAATCAGCGCATAGAATTCCGCGGAGTCCAGCCCTTCGCGCTGAAGATAAGAGTCAGCGCTCAGGATAACCAGAAAGCTGACCAGCCCCACCAGCCAGTGGAAGAACAGGCTGTAGGTATCGAACATCACGAGGCCGCCGAAACCGATTCCATTACCGGCGAAGAAGGTACTGAGGGTTCCCAGCGCCGCGCCAAACATGGCCAGGAATGTAAGCGCCTGGCGGTTCTTCAGGAATGGCTGCGCGAGCATCAGAAAAACGCCGAAGCCACACCAAATCAGCTCTGGTAGGACGCCAAGAATGTCTTGGGTGCGCGGTATCATTTAGCGAGGCCTCTCCATGGAGATTGCCGTCGGGCTGAGGGCAGCGGTTCCGGCAGCATGCGGCAAGACACCGGGAAGCGCGACTTCGTGCATCACATTTTTATTCATTTGCGTGAGAATTTCCTGGCAGGATGCGGCGAAACGTAGCGTAAAGAAGCGAGTGTGCACGCCCAACCAGACCATAAAGAAACACATGGCCACGAGGACCCATTTTTCGCGCGGGTTAACGTCGTGCAGGTCGCGGTTTTTCGGGTGGGTGATCTCGCCGAAGAACACGCGCTGGTAAGCCCACAGCAGGTAGCAGGCAGAGAGAATCACGCCGGTAGCGGCCCAGGCTGCCCATTTCCAGTGCGCCTGATAGGTGCCGATGAGCACCAGGAACTCGCCCACGAAACCATTCAAGAGCGGCAGGCCGAGCGAAGAAAGCACTGCAAACAAGAAGAGAGCTGCGTAGCGCGGCATGGGTTTTACCAACCCGCCGAACTCGGAAATTTCAAAGGTGTGCCGGCGCTCGTACAGCATGCCGACCAGCAGGAACAAAGCGCCGGTGGAGATGCCGTGGGCGAGCATCAGGAAGACCGCGCCCTGAAGGGCCACATTGGTGAAGGCGAAGATTCCCAGCACCACGAAACCCATGTGGCTGACGGAGGAGTAGGCCACCAGGCGCTTCAGGTTGGGCTGCACCAGAGCGACGAGAGCGCCATAAATGATGCTGATGATGGCCAGCACAGCCACGTAGGGTGCGGCGCGTCGAGCGGCATCGGGGAACAGAGGCAGGCAAACGCGAATCAAACCATAGGCGCCAGTCTTCAGGAGAACGCCGGCGAGATCGACGGAACCTGCGGTAGGAGCCTCGGTGTGCGCGTCGGGCAGCCAGGTGTGGAAAGGGAACAGTGGAACCTTAATGGCAAAGGCGACGAAGAAGGACAAAAACAGCAGCATCTCGACGCCCGGCGTTAGGAGTAACGCGCCGCTGTGAACCATGGCCTGCAAGGCCGGCAAATCGAATGTACCGGTCTTGTTGTACAGCCAGATCATGCCGACGAGCATGAAGATGGAACCGCCCATGGTGTACAGGATGAATTTAATCGAGGCGTAGATGCGGCGTTCGTGGCCCCAAATACCGATCAGGAATGCCAGAGGAATCAGGCCAAACTCCCAGAAGAGGAAGAACAGGAAGAGATCGAGAGAGAGGAAGATGCCAATCACGCCGACTTCCAGCAGGAGCAGCATGATGTGGAATTCTTTGACGCGATGCTGGATGTCGTTCCACGAGGCCAGAATGCCGATGGGAGTGAGCAAGGTGATCAGGTGGACGAGGAAAATGCTGATGCCGTCGACGCCGAGGTGATAGTTGATCGCAGGCGTGGCAATCCACTGGTGGAAAACTTCCAGCTTGTAACCCGATGTGCCTGGAGAAATCGCCCAGACGGGAAGGAACGACAACAGGAATTCCACGATGCCGACAATCACGCTGATGCGGCGGATCCACAAATGGTCTTCTTTGCGCAGCAACAGAACCGCAAGGACCCCGACGAGCGGGAAGAAAAGAATGACGGTGAGGAGGTTTCCGCTGATGGCCATTAGCGTACTCCTCCGAACAGGGCCGGATGGAGAACCGGCCAGAAGATGATGGCGAAAATCACGACAGCTCCTACAAGAACCCACACGGCGTAGCTGCGGGTATTGCCGGATTGTGCATGGCGCACGCCATCGCCGATTTCTCTGACGCCGTAGCCGATGCCGTTGACGGCGCCGTCAATGGTGCCCTCGTCGACGGCCTTCCAGAGGATGTTGCGGGAAATCCAGACCAGCGGCCCAACAATTGCGGCTTGATAGATTTCGTCAACGTAGTACTTGTTGTACAAAAGCTTGTGCAAGCCAGTCTCCGCCGGGCGCTTCACGTCCTTGGAATACATGCGCCACGCCACGAGCAGACCCACAGTTGCCGCGGCCATCGCTACTAAGGAAAGCGTGAGTTCAAGAGAGTGCAGCGCCTCGCCGCCCGCGATTTCGCCAGAGCCAAATACCGGTGACAGGAAGTCCGTGAAGTAATCTTTGCCGCCCCACAGGGCAGGGAAGGCGAACCAGCCGCCAGTAAGGGAGAGCAATGCCAGAATCATGAGCGGCACGGTCATGTTCTTGGGCGATTCATGCACGTGGACATGATGTTCGTCGTAGCGATTCTTGCCGAAAAATGTGAGCCAGACCAGACGGAACATGTAGAACGAGGTGAGAATGGCGGCGAACAACCCGACAGCGTAGAGCGCCTTTCCTCCATGCTCTGAATTGAATGCCGCGAAGAGAATGGCGTCTTTGGAGAAGAACGCCGCGAAGGGAAAGAAACCGGCAATGGCAATGGTTCCGAAAAGCATGCACCAGAAGGTGACTTTGATTTTTGACCGGAGATCTCCCATGTGCCACATGTCCTGCTCGCCGCCCATGGCGTGAATCACGCTGCCGGCGGAGAGGAAGAGCAGCGCCTTGAAGAACGCGTGGGTCATCAGGTGGAAAATACCTGCGCTGAAAGCGCCGACGCCACAGCCAAGGAACATGTAGCCCAACTGGCTGACCGTGGAGTAGGCGAGAACTTTTTTGATGTCGGACTGAACGAGGCCGATGGTGGCGGCGTAGAAGGCGGTGGCGCAGCCGACGATGGCCACGACGTACATGGCGGTTTCGGAATGAAGGAAGAGGATGTGCGAGCGAGCCACGACGTAAACTCCGGCGGTGACCATGGTGGCGGCGTGAATCAAGGCGCTGACCGGAGTGGGGCCTTCCATGGCGTCGGGCAGCCAAACGTATAAGGGAATTTGCGCGGACTTGCCTGTGGCGCCCATGAAGAGCAGGAGGCAGGCAACCGTCAGGATGCCAAATTGGCCGAGGCCTTCGTGAGCCACGTTGGGTTGCGAAGCGGCGTCAAAAATCGTGCGGAAATCGAGAGAGTGGAATGTGCGGAACAATAGAAACATTCCGAGCATGAAGCCGAAATCGCCAATGCGGTTGACGATGAACGCTTTCTTTCCGGCTTGCGCGGCCGAATGCTTCAGGTAGTAGAACCCGATGAGCAGGTAGCTGCACAAGCCCACGCCTTCCCAACCCACGAACAGCACGGTGTAGTTTGCTGCCAGGACCAGGATAAGCATGAAGAACATGAACAGATTCATGTAGGCAAAGAAGCGGAAGTAACCTTCTTCATGCGCCATGTAACCCGTGGAGTAGATGTGGATGAGGAAGCCAACGCCGGTGACGACGAGCAGCATCACTACGGTGAGTTGATCGATTTGCAGATCGAAGCCAATGGTCAGGTCTTTGTAGGCAACGATCCAGTCGACGAAGTGCTTCGTGAACGGCTGATGGTATTGGGCAAAGTAATCGAGGAATTCGCGTACGGCCTCAATGGCGCAGAGGAACGCCAGTCCGGTGGAACCGAGGGCCACGGCATTGATGGTGCTTTTGGGCCAGTTCCAACCGAAAATACCGTTGATCGCCGAGCCGAGGAGAGGCAGCAGCGGAATGATCCACAGATAATCGAGTATGGGGTGCATTAGAGTTTGAGGAGATCCACACGCTCGACGTTGAGCGAACGTCGATTGCGCGCCGTCAGAATGATGATTCCAAGACCAACAGCCGCTTCCGCAGCCGCCACCACGATTACAAAGAGCACGAAGACTTCACCGTCGGATTTGCCGAAGGCCTTGCTGAAAGCCACGAAAGCCAAATTGACGGCATTGAGCATCAACTCGATGGCCATGAAGATGGTGATGATGTTGCGCTTGAAAATGAAGGCGACGATTCCCAGTCCAAAAAGAATTGCGCTCAGGATGAGGTAGTAATTGGTGGGGACCATGCTAGTTGCCCTCCCGCTGAGCGAGGACGATCGCGCCAAGAATGGCCACGAGAATCAGGAAGGAAGTCAGCTCGAAAGGATAGACAAAATCCTGGAAAAGAAGCATGGACAGCGATTTGGTAGAAGTGAGCGTCGTGGGATCCTGCGCCGCAGGCAATGTGGAACGCGTGATCGCCGCGGCGATCAGTCCGCCGACGGCAACCGCCATGGGAACACCGGCGTAGGCAGCGATCCTGGAAAAGTTGGTGTGCTCTTCTTCGCCGGCATTCAGAAGCATGATGACAAAGACGAAGAGAACCATGATGGCGCCACCGTAGACAATGATCTGAACGGCGGCAACAAACTCGGCACCCATGAGGAGATACAGGCCCGCGAGCGCCACCATGACCACGATGAGCGATAGCGCGCTGTGAATCGGATGGCGCTGCAAAATCAGGCTGACCGCGGCGGCAACCGCGACGGCAGCGAGAACGAAGAAAATCGCCAGTGACGCGTTCATTAGTGCATTCTCCACAGAATGACGGCGCTCGTGAGAACCACGTTCGCGATGGAAACCGGCAGCAGAAACTTCCAACCAAAACTCATCAATTGGTCGTAGCGGAAACGCGGGAGTGTGCCGCGCATCCAGATATAGACAAACAGGAAGATAAACACCTTGAGCACAAACCAGAAAACGCCTTGGAGAAGCTGATTCGCCGGCGGATAGAGAATTAGCCCAACGCCGACCGCTGTGAGGACCGTGCCGATGCCGGGCAATACGACGCGTCCCAGAATATTTTCGTAATGGATGCCGTCGTAAATCACCCACAGGCCGAAAGGAATCAGCAGCAACGATGGCACGTAGTAGGTGAACGTCCAGGTTGCGGGGAAGGGCGAGAGCCAGCCACCAAAAAAGAGAACCGTGGCCAGGCAGGAGACGGCGATCATGCTGGTGTATTCGCCGATGAAGAACATGGCGAACTTCATGCTGGCGTATTCGGTGTGGAAGCCCGCAACGAGTTCGGACTCCGCTTCAGGCAAGTCAAAAGGCACGCGGTTCGTTTCCGCAATGGCGGCTATGAAGAAGCAGGCAAATCCGATGATTTGCGTGAATCCCAGGCCATTGCCAAAGCCGAAAAGGTTCCAACTGAGGAAACCAAGGTTTGAGGTGCCCTGCTGCTCGACAATCTCGCGCAGGCTGAAGCTGCCGGCAACGAGCAGGACGCCAACCACGGATAGGGTCAGCGCCAATTCGTAACTGATCATTTGAGCGGAGCTACGCAAGCCGCCGAGCAGGGAATATTTATTGTTGGAAGCCCAGCCAGCCAGCGCGACACCATACACGCCCAGAGCGGTGATGGCGAACAGGACCAGCAAGCTGATGCTCACATCGGCAATGCCGAGAGACGATTCGTATCCCCAGAGGGTAAATCTCTGCGGGCCAAAAGGGATTACCGCCAAAGAGGTTAACGCCAGCATCAGCGCAACGAATGGAGCGATGAAGTAGGCCGGCTTGTCGACATTGGCCGGCATGGGATCTTCCTTGAAGATGAATTTCAATCCGTCGGCCAGCGGCTGCATCAGGCCGTGAGGGCCGACGCGATGCGGTCCCCAGCGCGCCTGGATGTGCGCGATCACCTTGCGCTCCAGCCAGGTTAGGTAGGCGTCGACGGTGAGCACCAGGAAAACGAGAATGGCGATCTTGATGATCGGAACGATGAGGAACGCGTACTGGTGGAGGAATTCGCTCACGGTTTGGCTTCCGCCTCCGGCAGAGAATGCATCATGGTGCAAAAAGGAGTGAGAGAACCGCTGGTGAAAAGAGAATCGTTGGCGGAGCGAATCAGTTGAACCGGAACGTCGTAGGGCGCATGACCATTTTTGGTGAAGTGCAGCTTGGTGGGTTCGGCGCCACCGGTGAGCAGTTCGGCGGGATGGAGGTTATAGCCCGAGACGGTCTTTCGAATTTCGTCCAGAACTACGAAGGGATCCTTGAAATGGAAAGCCTTGCCCAGGCCGAGGCGTTCGAGCTGATGCGACAAGATGCGCAGCAAATCGAAATCCGAGCGCGTGCCCATCACAACAGCGCCCTTCCGCAGCAATTGCACCTGGCCGGCTGTGTTTGTGACGGTGCCCTCTTTTTCATAGGCGGAAGCCGCGGGGAAAACAATGTCGGCGAGTTGCGCGGTCTCGGTGAGGAACATTTCCTGAACGATTAAAAGTTGCAAACTGCCGCGGCCCGCTCCCGGCTTGCCGAAATGCGCGAAGGGATTGGCGCCAACGACATAGAGAGCCTTTAGGTTTCCGGCTTGAGCGGCTTCGACCATTTGCGGAGCGGTGAGGCCCGGCTTCGTGGGAGGTTTCGTGCCCCAATGCCTCTCCATGATTTCCGCGGCGACCTTGTTGTCAAGATACGCGTAGCCGGGCAGGCGGTCGGGGAGCAAACCCATATCGGCAGCGCCGCGGGAATTGGCGTAATCGCCGAGAGCCATGTAGCGCGCCTGGCCATTTTGCAGCGAAGAGCCAAACGCAGCGAGATCGGCGATAGCCGTGCCAACAATCTCGGAGCCGAACACGATGGCAACGTCGGATTCGTTGGCGAGCGCGGACTTCAGCGCGCTGAGCTGATCGACGAGTTCTTGGCGGAATTGCCCTTCGCCAGTCGCGAGCCAGCGCACCGCAGCGGCTTCCTGACCCGCAGGAACCTGCACAAACTGGTGAGCCTTATCTTTCAGCTTGATGTCCCGCGAATTCAGAATGAACAGCTTGGTGCCGTGATGGCGGATGCCAGAGCGAATCTGCCAAGCGACGAATGGATTCTGATTCGTGGGATCGTTGCCAATCAGCAAGACAGTCTTGGATTGATAGAGCTGCTCCATGGTGAGCGAGGAATCGGCGGCGCGATCGCCGAGCGCGGTGACGAGGCCGGTATAATCGGCGGTGCGGTGATGGTCGATGTTGTTGGTGCCGAAAGTGGCGCGAGCCAGACGCTGCAACAGGTAATTTTCTTCATTCGAGGTGCGGTTGGAGCCGATGAAGCCGACCGAGTCGGGGCCGTACGCGCCGTGAAATTCGTTCAGTCGTTGCGCGGCGGCTTGCGAGGCTTCTTCCCACGAAACGGGATAGAGTTTTCCGTCTTTGCGCAGCAAGGGTTGCTTGATGCGCTCTGGATGCTTGGTGAAATCAAATCCGAAGCGGCCCTTTACGCACAGGAATTCCTTGTTAATGCCGGAAAGGTCGCGATTATTGGCGCGCATGATTTCGTGATTGCGCACGCTGAGTGTGGTCTTGCAGCCGTTGGAGCAATGCGTGCAGATGGTGGAGACGTAGGTCATCTCCCAGGGGCGCGTCTTGTAGCGATAAGTGCCGCTGGTGAGCGCGCCGACGGGACAAATATCGATGCACATGCCGCATTCTTCGCAATCGAGATGGTCGCCTTCGTTGGGAATAATGATGGAGTGCGCCCCGCGCATGCCTACGCCGAGGGCCTTTACGTCCATGCCCTCGTCGCAAACGCGCACGCAGCGATAGCAAAGGATGCAGCGCGGCGCGTCATAATAAACGAGGTCAGACCATTTCTCTTCCGGCCGGTGAATTTTTTCTTCGGTGAAGCGGCTGGAATCAGCGCCGTAGCGAAATACCATGTCCTGCAACTCGCACTCGCCGCCCTTGTCGCACACCGGGCAATCGAGAGGGTGATTGGACAGCAGGAACTCCAGCATGAACTTGCGAGCATCGCGCACGGGTTGCGTGTTGGTGCGCACCACCATGCCTTCGCCGGCGACCAGAGTGCAGGCGGTCTGCAGCTTGGGCATTTTCTCCACTTCTACCAGACACATGCGGCAAGCGGCCTGCAGAGACAAGCCAGGGTAGTAACAGAACGAGGGAACTTCGATTCCGAGACGGCGAGTCGCTTCGATCACCAGGGTTCCCGCCGGGACCTGAACGTCGCGGTCGTCAATCTTCATATTGATGAGCTTGGTTTCTGCCATGAGAGCCTACCGCGAACCGATCAAAGCTTCAGCGGATTTGTAAGCGCAACGTCCTTGTAAGTGATCTTCAAATTCGTTACGGAACTTCTTGACGATGCTGATGGTGGGCATGGCCGCGGCGTCGCCGAGCGGGCAAAATGTGCGGCCCAGCATGTTGGAGGCAAGATCGCCGATCAGGCCGATGTCTTCCGGCCTGCCGTAACCCGCATGGAAGCGATCGAGAGTCTTTTGGAGCCAGGCGGTTCCTTCGCGGCAGGGAATGCACCAGCCGCAGGATTCATGAGCGTAGAAATGCATGATACGGCGAGCCATGTCGACCATGCAGGTATCTTCGTCGATCACCACCATGCCGCCGGAGCCCAGCATGGAGCCGGCTTTGGCGACGGTGTCGTAGTCCATCGCGATATCGATTTCGTCGGCCTTCATCACCGGGCAGGAGCTGCCGCCGGGAATGATGGCCTTGAGCTTTTTCCCGCCACGAACGCCGCCGGCAACTTCTTCCAGGAACTTTTTCATGTTCATGCCCAGCGGGATTTCGTAGATGCCGGCCTTGTTCACGTGTCCGGAAACGCACAGCAGGCGGGTGCCGCCATTTTTAGGTGTGCCACGATTGGCGTAGGCTTCGCCGCCCTCCAGAATGATGGCGGGCACGGAGCTGAGCGTTTCGACATTGTTGATGATGGTGGGGCAGCCATACAGGCCGACCACAGCGGGGAAGGGAGGCTTGATGCGAGGATTTCCGCGCTTGCCTTCCAGCGATTCCATCAGCGCGGATTCTTCGCCGCACTCGTAGGCGCCCGCGCCGGTGTGAATCAGCAAATCGAAATCAAAACCAGAGCCGAGAATGTTTTTGCCGAGATAGCCGCGGGAGTAGGCTTCCTCGATGGCGGTTTCGACGATATCGAGCACGTAGCGATATTCGCCGCGAATATAGATGAATCCGCGATGCGCGTCGATGGCGCGGCCGGCGATGATGATCCCTTCGATCAATTGGTGGGGATCCATCTCCATCAGCGGGCGATCTTTGCAGGTGCCGGGTTCGGATTCGTCGGCGTTGCAGATTACATATTTGGGTTTGGGCGAATTCTTGGGCACGAAGGACCACTTCATGCCAGTAGAAAATCCCGCGCCGCCGCGACCACGCAAATTGGATTTCTTGACTTCGTCGATAAGCTGTTCCGGCGTGAACTGCTTCAATGCCTTGTCGAGAGCCTGATAAGCGCCGAGCTGCAGGGCAACATCGATTTTGCGGGAGTCCGGGATGCCGAAGCGTTTGCTGATCAGAGGAGTCTCGAGCTTGTTGCGTTCGTGAAGCGCGCCAGAGATGACGGGAACGGGAGCGGGGCGCTGGCCCTTGTCGAGATCTTCGATGAGGCGATCAAAGTTGCGAGTGGTGACGTTCTCGTAGAAATCGTAGTTGACCTGCAGGGCAGGCGCACCGGTACACGCGCCTATACATTCCACTTCTTCGAGCGAGAACATGCCATCCTGTGTAGTTTCCCGGTTGCCAATTTCCAAGCGCTTTTTGGCGTGTTCGAGAAGTTCCGTGCCGCCGCGCAGCATGCACGCCACGTTGGTGCAAACCTGCACGTGGTGCTTGCCGATGGGCTTGCGGTGCAGCATGGAGTAGTACTCCAAGGTTTCTTCCACTTGCACCGGATGCAGTTCCAGGCGGCGCGCGATTTCCTGAATCAACTCGTCGGTGATGTAACCGAACTCGTCCTGCGCGTACACCAGCATAGGGATTAGAGCGCTGCGCTTGACCGGGTAGGCATTCTGCAGCTTCTCGAACTTGGCGGCGAGTTTTGGGGAAAGTTCCATGGCTATCTGTCCACATCTCCCAGGACGATATCGATTGTACCAATGCACGCAACGACGTCGGCGATCAACTGGCCCTTGATCATGAATGGCAGAGCCTGCAGATTGACGAATGACGGCGCACGGAAATGCACACGCAGCGGCTTTGGAGAACCATCGCTGGCGATGAAGCAGCCCAGTTCGCCACGAGGCGATTCTACGGCGACGTACGCTTCGCCCGGCGGAGGACTGAAGCCTTCGGTGAAGATTTTGAAATGGTAGATGAGCGCTTCCATCTCCGTTTTCATTTTTTCGCGCGGCGGCGGAATGATGCCGGGAGCTTCGGCTTTGAACGGGCCCTGGTCGGTGATCTTGTCCATGGCCTGGCGAACAATCTTCAGACTCTCGCGCAACTCCAGGACACGCACCAGGTAGCGAGCGAAGCAATCGGATTCGGTGCGCGTGGGCACGTTGAAATCAAACTCTTCGTATGACGAATACGGGAAGGCCTTGCGGTTATCGAAGGAAATGCCAGCCGCGCGAAGTCCCGGGCCGGTGGTGCTGAGAGCGACGAGTTGCTCGGGAGGCAGGTAACCGATGCCCTTCAGGCGTCCTTGCCAGATACGATTTTCCGTCAGCAGGGCTTCATATTCGTCGACGCGCGGCGGCATCATGTCCAGAAAGCGCTTGACCATTTCGCGCCAGCCCGCCGGCGGCTCCAGCGCCACTCCACCGATGCGGATGAAGCTGGTCATCATGCGCTGCCCGGCGAAACGTTCGAAGATTTTCAGGATTTCTTCGCGCTCGCGGAAGCAGTAAAGCATCACGGACATTGCGCCCATGTCGAGCGCGTGGGTGCCGAGCCAAACCAGGTGCGAGGAGATACGCTGCAATTCGACCAGCATCACGCGGATGTATTGCGCGCGCTTGGGCACTTCCAGGCCGAGAAGTTTCTCGACCGCGAGGCAATAGGCGAGGTTATTTCCCAGCGGGTTCAGATAATCCATGCGATCGGTGAGGGTAATCGCCTGGGAATAGGTCTTGCTTTCGCAACTCTTCTCGATGCCGGTGTGCAGATAACCGATATCGGGGTCGGAGGTAACGACGTTCTCGCCGTCCAATTCCAGCAATACGCGCAGCACGCCGTGAGTGGAGGGGTGCTGAGGCCCCATGTTGAGGACCATCGTCTTGGAAGTGCCGAGTGTTGTTTCAACCGTAGTAGTCATGAGATTCAATCCGCGCGGCGGAAATTAGCGCTGACCCTCCGTCGGGAAATCCCGGCGAAGAGGAAAACCAACAAAACCCTCGGGTAAAAGCAGGCGGCGGAGATCGGTATGTCCTTCAAATTGAATACCAAAAAGATCAAAAACTTCGCGTTCCAGCCAGTTGGCTCCGGGCCAAACCGGCATGAGCGACTCGACCACCGGATGCTGGGCGGAAACGCTGGTGCGCAAAGAGATGCGAGCGGTGCGAGGGATGGAAATCAGTTGATAGTTCAATTCAAAGCGCGGTTCGAAGGGAAAACGATCCAGGCAGGTGACATCGCTCAAAAGATTGAAATTGAGGGCAGGATTGTCTCGACACTGCAGGGCGATGGCCCGCAGAAGGTGGTTTGGAACGACGAGGGTGGTTTGGCCGTGATACTCGATGACCTGCGAGACCGCCTTCGCGTCCCACTGGCGAAGCTGTTCGACTACAACATTAGCTTTTGCATCGGCAAGCTGCGTCTCGTTACTCACGTTACTGAGGTCCTTGAGGGGCTGGCGCTACTTCTGTTTTCGGTTCCAGTCGAGCGCGCCCTTCTTCCAGAGATAGATATAACCGACCAGAAGAATGGCTACATATATCATCATTTCTATGAAGCCAAACCACCGTGTCTGTACGTTGCGAGCTAAATCCTTAAAAATGAAAGCCCAGGGATATAGAAAAATCGCTTCTACGTCGAAAAGGATGAATACCATTGCCACCAGGTAGAACTTTACAGAGAACGGTTCGCGAGCATCGCCCGTGGGCGTGATGCCGCATTCGTAGGGCTGCTGCTTGGCTTTGTTGGGACGCCGCCATCCGATAACGGTGGAGACGGTGATGAGCGCGCCAGCAAGAATTCCCGCCACGATGAGGTGTATTAGAAGGGGAACATACGAATGTAGGCCGGAGGGGGTCATGGTCGAAGGGTTATAATAACGATTCAGGAGCCACCGGGTCAAATGTTCCGGTGAAAAAGCGGAAGAGCCAGTGGCGAGACAACGCCAAGCCGCGGATGGAGACGGGCGTCAGAATGGTATTCGGACACAACACAAACGTGACGTTGGGGACGATCGTTTATCACGTGCAGACAGAAGATCGCGGCGCATCGCATGCGCTGATCGATACGACGGTTTACTACCATGGACGCGTGTTGCACCGTCGTACGAATAGTTACTTTGATCTGTTGCCGCTGGACGGCGACCGCGAACAAGCGCTGAAGTTGCGGCTGGATGAGCAACACCGCACGGTGCTAGAGGAAATGCGCGCCGGAGTGATCCAGCTGAGCATTCCACGCTTGGAAGGGGCTGCCAGCGATGCGACTGCGGTTCCGCCGGAACCGCCTGCGATGGCCGAGGTTCGGCGGAAGTTGAGTGTGGAGCTAAGGAACGCGAAGTCGTGGCTTACGGGGAAGCGCGCTTCGTTGCAGATATTGGTGAACGAAGAAAATGGCGAGCCGGCCGCAGGCGCCAAGGTGGAAGCGCAAATCGAAGGCAGCGCGGAACCATGTACTTTTGCGACGGAGACAGGGGTGTCTGGCCAGGCGCAGATCGAATTTGAGATGCCAAGAATTGCGGGTGCGGAAGCGGCGTTGGCGATTCGTGCGGTGAAGCAGGATGGAGAGGGGCACTTGCGGTTCGCGTTGCGCGCGAAAGCGAAAGTGCCTACAGTGTGACTTGTGAGCAGGTTATGAGCGACGGAATTGTGATTCAGGTGAATGGGGAAAGCCGGGAGACGGCAGCGGGCACTACCGTGCTAGCGCTGCTGGAGCAGCTGGGGCTGAACGCGGGACGCGTGGCGATTGAATACAACTTGCAGATTCTGGCGAAGACGAAGTGGGAAGAGACGCGCGTCGCTAGCGGGGACAAGCTGGAAATTGTGCAGTTCGTTGGCGGCGGGTAAGCCAGAACCCAGCCCCACGTTTTAACGCGGCCGTTCGGCGTGAATTGAGACCGCAACAACCCACACGCAAAACCGGCGTGTGGGGCACCCAGAACCCAAGGGAAGAGATGTCTCACTCCGCGGATTCCGTTCGAAATGACAAAATTAACTTGTTGAATCGGCCACGGAGCAGCTCGGCCATTCGGTCCTGAAGCGGAATTGGATCGAGGTCAGACGCCCTGGAGCAGGTGACCCATCTTATGCTTTTTGGTTTGCAGATAGCGGCGAGAAATCTTGGAAATGCGCGGCTGGCAGGGCACCAGTTGCGTTACGTGGATTCCAGCGGATTCGAGCTGGCGAACTTTGTCGGGATTGTTGGAGAGCAAGCGAATGCGCTTGGCTCCGAGCTTCTTCAGGATTCGGGCGGGGAATTCGTATTCGCGCGCGTCGGCGGCGAAGCCGAGTGATTCGTTGGCCTCGACAGTGTCCATGCCACCATCCTGAAGCTGGTA
The DNA here is from genome assembly GCA_963826335.1 of Candidatus Acidiferrales bacterium. Taxonomy (GTDB): domain Bacteria; phylum Acidobacteriota; class Terriglobia; order Acidiferrales; family UBA7541; genus Acidiferrum. The sequence continues at coordinate 94,007 of CAWGXB010000002.1, forward strand.
GGCGCGCAGCTTGTTCATCAGGCCGATGCCGCGGCCCTCTTGCGGAAGGTAGAGGAGAATTCCTGAGGGAGCCTGGGCAATCTTTTTGAGGGAAAGCTCGAGTTGAGCGCGGCAGTCGCAGCGCAGCGATGTGAGCACGTCGCCGGTAAGGCATTGCGAGTGCACGCGAACCAGCGGAGCTTTGCGGCCGCGCGGATTTCCACGCACGAGAGCGACGGCTTCTTCCTGCGGACCCTTTCCTTTGAAGCCGTAGATCGTGAATGGGCCGTAGCGCGTCGGAAGGACGGCCTGCGCAACCTGCTGCACAGGTTTCTGGGTGGATCGCCTGGTCTTTCTTGCGGATGATTTCGTGGCCATAAGAATGGACCAGTATAGCAGGGAGGCGGCGCGGACCATCGCGCGGGCACATGACGCTGGGCAATTGCGGTGGAGGGAGTTCTTTACAATAAGGCAGGGTTTGGCTAGCGTAAACGAAGCCGCCAAGTACATGGAAAACTCGCCAACACTGCAAGAGATATTGTTCACGCTGCTGCTGAAAGTGGGCGTGGCGTCGTCGATCGCCGCGTTGCTGGCGCGGTGGAACACTTTTCGGCGGGTGCTATTTACCGAAGAGCGCGATTCCGACCAAAAATTGAAATTGATGCTGTTTATGACGCCGCCGCTGATCGTGGGAGTGACGCTGCGGCTGGTGAGCCCAGCTTACCGGTTCGCGGACTGGTCGCTGGAGGGGGCGTTCCTGATGGGACTGCTGGGGGGCCGCGTGGTGGGTCCGCTGGGAGGCGCGATTGCCACCATCCCCGCGCTGATGGCCCACGAATGGCTGGCGATGCCGGCAGCGGCAACCGCGGGACTGCTGGGCGGATTAATCCGGCAGCTGATTCCCGACAAAGAGGACTTGTGGAACTTTGGGCCGTTTACGTTCTTGAACATCCCGAAGGCCATGATGCGATTTGTGAGCGAACGGGAATTTCTTTGGGAAATGCTGCCGCTGATGACCTGCGTGGGGCTGGAGGTTGGCCGCGTGGCGCTAGTGATTGCCACGAAGCCAAAGTGGCTGTTTGCGATCGATCCGGGGTGGAACTGGCTGCTGCCGATCGTGGTGATCGGAACGCTGATGTCCGTGGCGGCGCCGCTGAAGATCTGGAACAACACGCGCATTGAGATGAACCTGGAGCGGCATCAGCAACTGCTTTTGCGCGCCAGGATGGATGCGCTGTCCAGTCAGATTAATCCACACTTTCTGTTTAATACACTGAATACCGTGACGGCGCTGATTCGCATGGATCCCGACACGGCGCGAGGAGTGGTGCTGAAGCTGAGCAACATCTTGCGGCGGCTGCTGCGCAAGCACGAGACATTCGTCCCGTTGCGGGAGGAATTATCGTTCATCGACGATTACCTGGATATTGAGGTGGCGCGATTCGGGCAGGATAGCCTGGACATTGTGAAGGAGATTGACGTTGACACACTGGATACGTTTATCCCGAGCATGCTGTTGCAGCCGATTGTGGAGAACAGCTTGAAGCATGGACTGGCGCCAAAACTGGAGGGCGGGCGGATTCACCTGCGGACCTCGAATCGCGATGGGCGGCTTCACATCGAGATCGCGGATAACGGCGTGGGCATTTCCGAAGAAAAATTGCCGCACGTGTATGTGGAAGGAATTGGATTGAGCAACGTTCGGGAGCGTTTGAGGGTTTTGTACGGGACCGATTTCCGCCTGGAAATCGAGAGTCAGGAAGGGCAGGGAACGACGATTCGGATCGACGTGCCGGAACTGGTGCCGGCGCTGCCGGAAGTCAGCGTGTTCTAGCAGGAGTTCCCGAAAATAATGAGCCAGGTACGGTCTTGACAGGCGCTCGTGCGTGCTGTATGTTCTGTGATGACAGAAACAACTGATAGAACTGCTGAATCAGGTTAAGGAACCGAGTGGTCTGGAGGAAACACGTGAGCGAACAACCTAGAGAAGCGCAGACAACGCTGACGCCGGTGGCGCAGAAATTCATTCTGCACTGGGGAGAGATGGGCACGAAGTGGGGAATTAATCGCACGGTGGCGCAGGTGCATGCGTTGCTGTTCCTTTCGCCGAAGCCGCTACCGGCCGACGTGATCTCCGAAACGCTTTCCGTGGCGCGATCGAACGTCAGCACCAGTCTTCGCGAACTGCAAGGGTGGGGAATTGTGCGAGTGGTGCACGTGCTGGGCGACAGGCGGGACCACTTCGAGACGGCTAAAGATGTTTGGGAAATATTTCGGACCGTATCGGAAGAGAGGAAGCGGCGGGAGATCGATCCAACGTTGCGGGTTTTGAATGAGTGCGTGCAGGAAGTGAAAACGGGCGGGCAGGGTGACGCGTACACCAGGGAACGGCTGGAAAGCATGCTGGAATTTCTGACCACGATGAGCGGGTTGTTTGAGGAAGTGCTGCGAATGCCAGTGGGAGCGCTGAAAGGGGTAGGGAAATTGAGAGGAAAGGTGATCACGCTGTTGGGGAGTGAGAAGAAGAAAGCGGGGTGAGGAAGTCGAAAGTCAACCCCAAGGCCAAAGAATTGCCACAGAGGACACCGAGAGCACAGAAAAAGGAAAAAGGAAGAAGAAAGAAAGAGGTAGGAAAGAGCGACATAGGCGACGGCAAGACTGGAACGAGGAAGGCGACATGATTTCACTGGCTAGCGAGTACACGGATGGAAAGGGAAGGCATGCGCTGGGATGGTTGTTTTTTGATGCGCAGTGCGGATTCTGCACGCGGATCGCGCGTTGGCTGGCTCCGGTGCTGCGGCGGCGGGGATTCGCTGTGGCACCGCTGCAGGATCCTCGGGTGTGCGCGCTTCTCGGCTTGAGTGGGGAAGATGTTTTGCGTGAGCTGCGGCTCTTGCTCTCCGATGGAACGCAATTTGGCGGTGCGGATGCGGTTGTGGCTGTGACGCGGGAAATCTGGTGGGCGCAGCCATTGGCATGGGTGACGAAGATTCCGGGAATGATGCCGCTGTGGCATGTGGCTTATCGTCGAGTGGCTGGGCATCGGAGTTGTGTGGGCGCGAATTCAGATGTGTGCGATTTCAAATGAAGTTGATCGCGCGGTGGAGCGAAAGCCCTCACCCCTGAAGGGTGAGCTGCGGAACCCCGCAGAAACGCTAAATGGTAGATCGAGCAACGAGAGGAGAGCGAGGGCATGAAGCTCCAGGATTTATTCACGATTCAAGGCCGTGTTAGCCGCGTAGCGTATGCCCTTACTGGTATTGTTCTCACCCTGATAAAGCACAACCTCGACCGCATACTGGCGATGCAAATTCACCGTCAGAGTTGGGGGTTGATGAATTACATGACCCCTTTGGGCATGCTCAACCAGCCGAACCCTCTCAGCAGCGAGGAGAAGCGATTTCTGGTGACGATGGCGTTGGTGGCAGTTCCATTCATCTGGGTGGGGGTGGTGATGACGGTGAAGCGGCTGCGCGACGCGGGTGTGACGAGCCGCCTGGTCTTTCTGTTCTTCATTCCCGCCGTAAATATCGTTTTCTTTCTGCTTCTGTGCCTGTTGCCGAGCCGCGAAGATCGTGAACTGGCGGCAAAAGGGGGCTGGGGCGTTCTGGAGACCTACTTGCCGAACTCGAAGTGGGGCAGCGGGATACTTGGGACGTTGGCGGGCGCGATTTTCGGAACCGTATTGACGTTATTTTCGATTAAAGTGCTCGGCGGTTATGGTTTTACGCTGTTTTTGGCGATTCCCTTTTTCATGGGTTATTTCTCGGCGTGGCTGCACGGCTACCGTATGCCAAGAAATTTTGACGATTGCGCGTTTGTCGCGCTCTTAAGTGTAGCGCTGACCGCTATGATCCTTGTTGGAATCGCAGTTGAAGGTGTCTTTTGTGTTTTGATGGCTGGTCCGATCGCCATTCCGTTGGCGTTACTGGGGGCATATCTTGCATACAAAATCCAGGAGCAGCGATACCAACTGCAGCCGCACACGATGCTCCGTTTGTTGCTGGTGATTCCTTTGCTGGCGGGGGCCGAATTTCGGGCAGCCGCGCCAACGCCTCGGTTCAGGGCGCATACGTCGATTGAAATTGCGGCGCCGCCGGAAGTGGTGTGGCGACGAATTATCGCGTTTCCACGAATCGACGAGCCAGTGCATTGGGTATTCCGCCTGGGGATGTCGTTTCCGTTGGAGGCGCGCACGGTCGGGTCGGGGCTCAGCGCGAATCGCCAATGCATTTTTTCCACCGGGGCTTTTCGTGAGCCGGTCCTTGCGTGGGACGAAGGGAAGCACTTTGCCTTTGGAGTGTCGGAAGAGCCGCCGCTGATGAAAGAATGGTCGCCCTATGGAGAGATCCATGTGCGGCATCTGGAAGATCACGATTTTAAGCCGGAACGCGCGGACTTCTATCTGACGGCGCTGCCAGGTGGACGTACAAGGCTTGACGGATGGACGACATACGAGAACCGGATGTGGCCGGGGAATTACTGGCGATTGTGGACGGATGAAATTGTTCACCAAATCCATGGACGGGTGTTTCGGCACGTGAAGAGGCTTGCGGAGGAAGATGCCAGATCAGGCGCGGGCCGTTGAGCGCTGCTGGGCTAGCACTTGTTCGTAATAGCGCTCGTACATGGGGATAACGTCGTTGGCGCAGAATTTTTTCTTGGCATGAGCGCGGGCCAACTGGCCGACTTCACGACCGCGGTCGGCTCGTGAAAGTAAATCGATCGCATATTTCGCGGCGAGTTTTACGTCGCCCGGTTCCACCAGGTAGCCATCAACGCCATGTTCGACGACTTCGGGTACACCGCCAACATTCGTGGCGACGACGGGCACTTCGCATGCCATGGCTTCCAGCGCGGCCAGCCCGAACGATTCCAACTGAGAAGGCAAGAGAAAGAGATCGGCCTGGCTTAGCTTGGCATGGACGTCGTTCTGTTTGCCGAGGAAGATGACATCGTTCTCCACGCCTCGAGTTCGCGCCAGTTCTTCCGCGGGGCCGCGATCGGGACCATCGCCGATCATAACCAGCTTGGCGGGCATTTTTTCGCGGACCAGGGCAAAGATCTCCACAACATCGAGAATCCGTTTCACGGGGCGGAAATTGGAGAGGTGCATCAAAATGACCTCGCCATTGGGAGCCCATTCGGCGCGCAATTTCGGATCGGGCTGGCGAAAATACAAATCACAATTGACGAAATTGGGGATTACTTCGATGGGCCGCTTGATGTCGAAATCCTTCAGAGTGCGATCAAGCAGATAGCGCGAAATCGAAGTGACGCCGTCGCTCTGCTCAATGGAATAGCGAGTGATAGGAAGGAAGCTGCGATTGTTGCCCACCAGGGTGATGTCTGTCCCATGAAGAGTCGTGATGAAGGGAAGGCGGCGGGGAGCGGCCATGGAGCGTGCCAGCAAGGCGCTAACGGAGTGGGGAATGGCGTAGTGAACGTGAAGCAGGTCCAGTGATTCTTTCTCGAAAACTTCAAGCATTTCCGTGGCGAGGGAAAGGGTGTAAGGCGAATGGTCGAAGAGGGGGTACGAAACGACCGCAGCCTGGTGAAAATGAATGTGGGGATCATTCTGATTCATGCGGATTGGCGGGGCGTAGGTAATGAAATGTACGTCGTGTCCGCGAGCGGCAAGCTCCTGGCCAAGTTCGGTTGCCACGACGCCGGAGCCGCCATAAGTAGGATAGCCGGTGATGCCGATTCGCATAGTGAGGACCTGGAATTCTTGTGATTTTCGTGACGCGCTACATCCTTGGCGCTGACAGGCCGATGTTGCGCACTAGCTCGGGTGACAGGCCAGAAAGTGGCGTACCATATTGCCTGCCATGGTACACCGGTTAGACGCAGCGCAGGGGGATTCCGTGACACGGGTGGCAGGCAAGGCGGCGATTGTTACAGGCGCAGGGACGGGCATAGGACGAGCGATCGCGCTGGCACTGGCGAGAGAAGGCGCGAAAGTCGCGGTGGCGGGCCGGCGGCATGAAAAGTTGGAAGAAGTTGCGCAGGCCATTCGCCGAGGTGGCGGGGAAGCCGTGGCGACGGTATGCGACGTGTCCAGCGAAGCGGATAGCAAACAAGCGGTGAAGGATGCGGAACAGGCATTTGGAAGCGTGAATGTATTGGTGAACAACGCCGGAGCGTTGAGCGTATCGACCGTCGAAGGCATTTCAGTGGAAGATTGGGACCGATTGATGGCCACGAATCTGAAAGGGCCATTCTTGATGTCGCGAGCGGTGCTGCCGGCGATGCGGCGAGCGGGCGGCGGAGCGATTGTGAATGTGGGATCGGTGCTGGGGCTTGTTGCGATGAAGGATCGGGCGGCATATTGTGCGTCGAAAGGCGGCGTTACAATGCTCACGAAAGCGATGGCGTTGGATCACGCGCACGAAAAAATACGGGTGAACTGCATTTGTCCAGCGATTGTGGAGACGGAGCTGATTGCCGAACTATTCTCGAACAGTGAAGACGGGCGGCGGGCGCGAGACGCACGCCTTACGACGTTGCCACTGGGAAGATTCGGGAAGCCAGACGACATTGCGGAGCTGGCGGTCTTTCTGGCGTCGGAAGAATCATCGTGGATGACGGGGACAGCAATTCCGGTGGATGGAGGCCTTGCGGCCTATTGAGGAGCCCAGACGAGAATGGCGCGGAAAATGAGTAAGGAAGCGAAACGCGTGACGGAGTTAGTCCGGCAGCGCATGAAGGAAAGCAAGGCTACGGAGCTGCTGGGATTCGACGTGGAAAGCGTGCATGACGGGCGAGCCATCTTCCGGCTGGACGTTCGTCCGCGGCACAAGCAGATTCACGGAGTGGTACACGGCGGGATACTGGCGGCGCTGGCGGACACTACCGCGGCGATTGCGGCGTACACAGCCGTGCCGCGCGGGGTGGAATTGGCCACCCTGGAAATGAAGATCAACTTTATGGAGCCGGTGCCCGGTGGAACGGTGAAAGCGGATGCCAAGGTGCTACGGGCAGGACGCAACTTCATTGTTACAGAGTGCGAAATATTTAATGAATCCGGGTCGCTGGCGGCAAAGGCGCTGCTAACATTTTCGGCGGCCGCCACGCACACACTGGCCACGTAAGCGGCATCTTTTGACACCACAGGTGGGTCAGCGATTAGCGCGGGGCCTGTCGAGAGTTACTCCTCGTTGCCCTGGCCGTTTTCGTCGCCGTCCTTGGAAACATACTTGATAAAGCGTTTGAAAATCATAAGGTTCGGCGAGCCTTGACGAGTGAGCTTGATGCAGTCGCGGTCGTACCATTCGATAATGCCGCGCAGTTCTTCGCCGCTTTCCAATACCACCAGCATCGGTGTGCGGCTCTGCATCTGCTTGACCCAGTAAAAATTTTCGGCGTGAGTAATTTCCGGCGGGGCGGGTTTCTTGCTTGGCGCGGGACCGTTATGTTGGGGGCGGGGCGGGGGTACCTCTTTAACGTCCGCGAAGCTGGGACGGAACATGCGGCGATTAACCATGACTGCTCCTTGGGATAAGAAGGGTATTTCTACCCGATTAGATGCGCCGGGCGGGATTTGCGTTTCGCCTATTATCACTTGTTTTGGAGGGAAGGGCGAGAGAAAGATTATTTTCGCAGGGCCTGCGGATCGGAAGAAGATAAACTGGCGGCTAGCGCGTCTAAGCCGAGTTGGCGATTCAGATTGCGGCGTGCCCCGGCAGCTACTTCATCGATGCCGGCAATGGCGCGCATAACCCAAGACGTATTCACAAGCCGCGCGAGAGCTTCTAATTCCTTGGCCAGATGGGGATTGCGCAGCAGGGTGGTTTTTGCGCCGGAAGTCAGCTCCAGCAAGTCGGATAGCAGGCCGTAGAAGATGGCGATCAGTTCTTCGAAAGGGAAGTCGCGATCTTTGGCCAAAGCATTGGTTTCGGCAAAGAGTTCCTTGAAACCCTGGCCCCGAGCGGCGCGTTCGAGGGTTTGCAGCGCCGACTTGCGTTTGTCGACGGCGACCTGGACGTCGAGTTCCATGGCTTGGCCGGGGCTTCCCGCTGACAACTGTGCGGCAAGTTTCGCTTCGGACGGCTTTCGGCCTCCGTGCGTCTTGAGGATCTCCTCGACCTCGGATACAGGCAGAGGCGCGAAATGGAACTGCATGCAGCGCGAAACGATGGTGGGCAGCAGGGAATAGGGAGAGGGAGCGGTAAGGATTAGAGTCGCGGAGCCGGGCGGCTCTTCCAGAACCTTCAGGAAAACGTTGGAAACGTCGAAGCGCATGGTTTCCGCGCCATCGAGGATGAAGACGCGGCGGCGGCCCACGGGCTGAAAGTAGGCGGCACGTTGGACGGCACGAAGCTGGCCGATGCGCAGGACAGGACGGGCAACGGGACTCTTCAGGCGAACGGGATCGGGCACCAGCGCCCACACATCCGGATGAGATTGCAGGATCAACGGTATGCGTTCGACGGTGGAGGCATCGGCGCTCTCCCCGCGTTCAGCGAGACCCTGTTCGATAAGGCGCTGCGGATCGGAGAGTAGCGCAATGCGAAGGCAGGTGGCACATTCGCCGCAGAAGTCATCGGTAAGACGTTCGCAGTTGGCGGCCTGGGCAAACATGCGCGCCAGCGTGAACTTGCCCACGCCACGCGGTCCGGTGAAGAGCAGCGCATGAGGAACGCGGCCGGAACGAAGCGCGCCACGCAGAGCCGAGACAATCTTGGTGTTCCCGGTAAACTCGGAAAAGCCCATCGTTCAACTCGTGCCTTTCGTCACCAACAGGCTCCTTACCGCGTCCAGCATTTCGGCGGAAATTTCCTCTGGCCGGCGCATGGCGTTGCGCTGCGCATCAAAACACTGAATCGTGGCCCACGGACGGCTGCGAGAAAGCATATCGTACATTTCCGCGGCGTCTTCGAGATGCCGGAGGTTGGTCTCCAATATGTCGTGCTTTGCGGTGGTGTAGCTGCGCTCAGGCTTGCGGGCGACCAGCGACTGAGCTTCGCGTGGCGGGACGCGTAGGTAGAGAATCAGATTTTCGCGAGGCAGGCCGTAAATGGAATATTCCAGATGTTCAATCCAGCGAATCAGTTCTGCGCGCTTTTCGGCCGGAGCGCGTGCGACTTGGTGGGCCAGGTTGGAACCGATGTAGCGGTCCACCAGGACGACCTTGCCTTCTTGCAGCGCGGACTCCAGTTGCGATTTGGCTTCGAAGCGGTCGCCGGCATAAAGCAACGCAGTGAAACGAGGGTCGATGCTTTCCAGCGGGCCGAAGTCGCCGTTCAGAAATTTGCCGACCATCTGGCCGAACCAGGAATCGTATTGTGGGAAGCCAGTGGAATGAACGGGAAAGCCGCTTGAGCGAAGCGATTGTTCCAGAAGACTCGCCTGAGTATGTTTGCCGCTGCCGTCAATTCCCTCGATAGCGATCAGTAATCCATGGGTCGTCATATCACCGTTCCGTGGCGGAGGGGACGCCACCATTTCAAGCAAGTGTAACCGGAGAACGAAGCACTGGCAATGAAAAGGCCGTGTTACGATTTCGAGGAGAGCGACTTCGGGAAAAGTTGATGAGCATTCGAGAGAACCTGGCGAGATTGCGGGAGAAGATCGAAGCCGCGGCGGCGAAATCCGGACGCCACGCGGATGAGATTACCTTGATCGGGATATCGAAGACACATCCGGGCGAGGCCATTCGCGAGGCGTATGCAGCGGGGTTGCGGCATTTTGGAGAGAACCGCGTTCAGGAGTGGGAAGCAAAGCGGCCGCGGCTGGATGATCTCGGTGGCGCCACATGGCACCTGGTTGGGCATCTGCAGAGCAATAAGGCGGGGAAAGCGGCGAGACTGTTTCATTCCGTGGACTCCGTGGACGATTGGGAGTTGGCGCAGAGATTGAACCGCGGGTGCGAGGGGAAAACTGCTGGGAAAACATTGCGCGTTTTGATGGAAGTACACCTGGGCGGCGAAGAAACGAAGACCGGCGTAGACGAAAAAGGCTTGGACGAATTGGCGGACAAAGTTGTGACGCTTGAGCGACTGCAATTTCGCGGTTTGATGTGCATCCCTCCTTACCAGGAGAGGCCGGAGGACGCGCGGCCTTACTTTGCGCATTTGCGCGAGTTGCGGGATAGACTGGAAGGGCGCTTAGGAAGGAAGTTGCCGGTGTTGTCGATGGGGATGTCGCACGATTTTGAGGCGGCGATTGCGGAGGGAGCGACGGAAGTGCGGGTAGGAACAGCGTTGTTTGGGAGCCGTCCAACAGTGAAGGGAATCGGACAGGAAGCCAAGGAGAACACGGAAACCGCATGAAGCTATTTACGGAATTTCGATTGAGAGAGATTGCGTTGAAGAATCGCATCGCGGTTTCTCCGATGTGCGAATACTCCGCGAAGGAAGGGCACCCCACAACCTGGCATTTGGTGCATTTGGGGAGCCGGGCCGTTGGTGGAGCGGCGCTGGTAATGACCGAGGCCACCTCGGTGTCAGCGATTGGCAGAATTTCACCTGAAGATACGGGGATCTATCTGGATTCGCACACGGAAGCGTGGCGACCGATTGTGAATTTTGTGAAGCAACAAGGGGCTGTTGCGGGCACGCAGTTGGCGCACGCAGGGCGCAAAGCCAGCACCAAGGCGCCGTGGTTTGGAGGCGGACCACTGGGTAATCAGGAAGGCGGGTGGAGGACGGTCTCGGCCAGCGCGCTGCCGTTTGATGAAGGCTACGCGGTGCCCGATGAGCTTTCCCTGAGTCAGATCGAGGCGATCCTGGTTGAATATCAGGACGCGACAAAGCGCGCGCTGGCGGCGGGTTTTCAAGTGGTCGAGATTCATGCGGCGCACGGCTACTTGCTGCACCAGTTTCTTTCGCCGTTCAGCAATCACCGAAAGGATGCGTATGGAGGCAGCTTCGAGAATCGCATTCGAATGCTGGTGCGCGTAACGCAAGTGGTGCGCGGCGCGTGGCCGGAAAATTTGCCGCTGCTTGTGCGCATTTCAGCGACCGATTGGAAAGAAGGCGGCTGGGACATTGTCCAGTCCATTGAATTATGCAGGAGATTCAAAGGCCTGGGAGTTGATCTGGTGGATGTATCGAGTGGCGGAGCGATACCGGGCGTGAAAATTCCGGTTGGGCCGGGCTACCAGGTGGAGTTCGCGGAAGCGATCCGGCGCGAGGTGGAGATCCCGACGGGTGCAGTGGGAATGATCATCGACCCCGCGCAGGCCGACACGATTCTGATGAGCGAGCAGGCCGACATGGTTTTTCTGGCGCGAGAGTTGCTGCGGGATCCATATTGGCCGAGGCGGGCGGCCAAGGCACTGAATGTGAAGATCAAAGCGCCGCAGCAATATGAACGAGCGTGGTGAGGAATGAGTTTTCTGGATGTGAGCGAAGACGCGGCGCGCGGGACCATCACGTTGACGGTGCGCGTGCAGCCGCGGGCCAGCAAGGACGAAATTGCAGGGGCGATGGAAGGTGTGCTGAAGGTGCGGCTCTGTGCTCCTGCCGTGGAAGATCGGGCCAACGAGGCGCTGATCGAATTTCTGGCCGGCCTTTTGAAAACCGCAAAGTCGGCTGTTAGAATCCAGAGTGGCGAACATTCCCGTACCAAGCGCGTGGAGATTCGCGGAGTACCCAAGCAGCAAGTGCTGAGCCTCCTTCAACAAGATGCGTAAAACTGCAAAGTTGTCCGAGTGGGTGAGAATCCGATGAGCCTGAATATTGCTGAAGTACAGAAGGACTTGCGCGCCGCCAAACTGGATGGCTGGCTGTTCTATGATTTTCGCGGACGCGACCCGATTGCGCAGCGCATCCTTGGCTTGCCTCCCGGCATGCGCACGCGGCGGTGGTTCTATTTCGTTCCCGCGAAGGGCGAGCCGCGAAAGCTGGTGCACAAGATTGAATCGGCTTCGTTGGCGACGCTGCCGGGAGAAACGCTTTATTTTTCCGCGCATCAAGAGCTAGCTGGGAATCTGAAGAAGTTGCTGGGTCGCGCGAAAAACGTGGCCATGCAGTATTCGCCGAAGAACGCTATCCCGTATGTTTCGATGGTCGACGCAGGAACCATCGAACTGGTGCGAAGCGCAGGCGCGAAAGTCGCGACTTCGGCGGACCTGGTGCAGAAGTACGAGGCGAGTTGGAGCAAGGTGCAGCTCGAATCGCATCTGGCGGCAGGCCGAGCGATTGATCAGATTGTGAAGGGCGCGTTTGCGCAGGCTGCAGAGGCGGTGAAGAAGGGCACGCCCCTGACGGAATACGATTTGAAGGAATGGATTCTTCGCCAGTTTGAACAAGCGGGAATCATAACGGAAGAAGGTCCGGACATTGCCGTGAACGCGAACGCCAGCGACCCTCACTATGGCCCGACGAAAGAGACGGCGGCGGCGATACGCGAAGGCGATCTGCTGCTTCTGGATGTGTGGGGCAAGCAGAAAGCCGAGGGAAGCGTGTACTACGACGTGACCTGGGTGGGCTACCTTGGCAAGAAAGTGCCGGACAAATACGCGAAGATATTTAAGGTGGTGCGCGACGCACGCGACGCGGCTGTGGAATTAATTCGCTCGCGAGTGAAGGCGGGGAAGCCATTGCAGGGCTGGGAAGTGGACAATGCCGCGCGGCGCGTTGTGGACAAAGCCGGCTTCGGCAAATATTTCTTTCACCGCACTGGCCACAACATCGGCACCAGCGTTCATGGAAATGGCGTGAACATGGACGGGCTGGAGACGCGCGACGAACGCCACCTGATTCCGCAAACCTGCAATTCCGTGGAGCCGGGAATCTACTTGAAAGAGTTTGGCATCCGCAGCGAAGTGGACGTGTATGTGGACGAGAAAGAAGCTCGCCTGACGGGCGCAATCCAGAACGAGATACTCCCGCTGCTGGCGTGAGTTCGTGAGAGAGTGAAGGAATGGCAGAAGACTTGACTGACCGCGCGATGGAAGAGACGCCCCAGCAGATTTCGGCGGCGCGTGAGGTTCAGAACGAAAATCGCGCCTGGGCCATTGGAATTGCGGGCTGGCTGGTACCGGGTCTGGGCCACGCGCTGCAACGAATGTGGGGGCGCGCGGGTGTGGTGTTTCTTGCGGTGGGACTGTTGGTGATTACCGGCGCACGGATGAAGGGAAACGTGTTTACGTCGAAGGGAAACGACGCGTTTGACACGCTGGGATATGTGGCCGACCTGGGGACAGGCAGTTTTTATCTGGCGGCGCGAGCGCTGGAAGGGAATGGCGCCGACGTTTCGCACGCCGATGGCGATTACGGGACGCGATTTTTGGCCACTGCGGGCGTGTTGAATCTGTTGGCGGCGTTACATGCGTTTGAAGCTGCGCGAGGACGGAAAGCGTGAGCCCCACGAGCGGCATTAACCTGACGCACATCCAGGCGTTTTTGTTTTTTGCCGCGGTGATTTCCGTGGCGTTCGGCTATTTGGGAAGGCGCCAGCCGAAGGATCGGCTGAAATATATTTTGTGGTCGTTCTTTCTTTTTCTGGTGGTTGGAATTGGAATTGGCTGGGCCATGTACCCGTTTTCTCGGTAGAGTTATCTCATCGGCCGCAAATCAGGGGAATTCTTCACACCGACCTTTGAGAATCAAGGGGTGGAGAGCGACCCACCTTTGCAAGAAACAAAGGTGCAAAGGGTAGGCCACCCGCCCGCGCATTCCGCTTCCGCTATTTACACTTGATCCGTCACAAACGGGCGGAAGGCAGAAAAATCCGCCGTGGATTCGACTTTCAGCACCAATATACGACTTACGGTTTGGCCGAGCGCTGCCCCGGTAAGGGTGAGTTTTGGGGCACGCGAGTTGGGTCCGAGTGCCAGGCGCCCGGCGCTGGCTCGACGTGACGGCGCCAAAGGATGACGAGCAACAAACATTACCGTTGCCCGAGTCTATTAAACCGAAGCTGAACATTCCTGCTAGCCAATGGCGGATAACAACGATGCTGTCGGAGATGACTTGTCGAGAAGCCTCTCCCGGACCAGCAGTTTAAAAGAAATGAGTCTCACCGGGAACGGCTCAAATCGCCGATTGTTTAAGGGAGACTCGAGTGAGGAATGGTGGGCAGTGCAGGGCTCGAACCTGCGACCTCCTGCTTGTAAGGCAGGCGCTCTAACCAACTGAGCTAACCGCCCACGACTGTGTATTACCAACATACTACAGAATTTACGCCGCTACCATCACCACATCTTGGACGGAAATTCTTGGAACATTTGGAACAACTGGCGGAAGATCGAAGCCGTAGCCGACGCGTTTTGCCTCAGCTAACCGCACTTGCAGGTCTTCATACAGGTGCGAGTAGACTTCGCTCATGGTCTGCGGCTTGTGCGCCATCCAGAAGTTGTTTAAGTCTTCTAGACAACGCTGACCGCGCAGCCATGTCTTCCTGAATCGCTTGAATGAGTGCCAGCCTGCGTTTATCCCCATCCGGTCCAGCCGTGGTTTAAGCCAGCGGCTTTGCAGATTACCGTAGAGGCGCGGTGTCCCTTGCTCCGTGGGAAATAGCAGCCCAGTTTTCCCGGCTGTGTACCGTCGCAGGTACTCTGCAACGTCCGGGTGCAGATCGACTTCTCTATAGCTTGCGCTGGTCTTGAGATACCGCACAATCAGCGGACGGTTTTTTGCTACTTGCTGCTCGACTTTGATTGTCCGTCCTTCGTTGATGATGTGGCGTGTCTCCAGCGCCAGCAATTCCGAGACTCGCAGCCCGGTTGCCCCTTTCAGCACGTAGATTGCTTGCTCTTGTCCCGTGCTTTCGGCGATCAGGTTCGATACCGTCTCCGCTTTGAGAGTCGGTCTCTTTTGCTGTGAGTATTCAACGATGGGTAAGTCCATCGTTTCGGCGTCCCATGTCCGCTTGTGGACAGGTTCGCCGTTCGGTGCTTTGAGAGATTTCACGATCTGCTTTACATACTCCACGTATTTGTTTACGGTACGCGGCGACAGTCCAGCGGCTATCGACAATAACCGTCTAACGGAACGAGCACGGGAGTTGTCAACGAGTCTCTTTGACGATCTGCCACGGATAAATCAGCGCCGTCTCATTCCCAAATGAAACTTGGAGGCGAACGCCGTCTGTCTTGTCAACAACGGCTTTGAAACTGCTACGTTTAGCGATTGAACCGCTTGCGGGTGAATGCGAGACCGATAAGGCCGGCGCTGATCAATGTCAGGGAGGCAGGCTCCGGCACACTGCTGGTCCCGGCCGGAATCTCGACAGAACCGATCGCCTGGTCCGTTGTTCCGGACAAAATGCCGATATTCTCTGTCGCCTGACTTGTATACGTTCCGACGGCCATCACGCTGTCCGTGGAGATAATTTGGAAGCTGCTAATTTCCACTGGCCCATTAATTACTGGCCCTGTGTAAGTGAATGTGACGTTGGGTAGGCCAGAGTCGCCTGGGTTTTCCAGTGAAGGCGTAATGCCCGTGAGTTGCAAGGTGGTATTCCAGCCAGAAGCCACCGTGCTCGCGCTCACAAATCCGGGAATATCGTAAATCGTGAAAAACGTTCCCGGTGGATTGCACTGAGTGCTGCCGTTGGGCGGACATGTTGTGCTACTTGTGGCAACCGGGTCCAAGCGTTCGAGGTTTGAAAGGTTCAAGGTATAGTTGAATGCGAACGTCCCGTTC
>CAWGXB010000003.1:0-79843 GCA_963826335.1 Candidatus Acidiferrales bacterium
ACATCTTCCGTTCGGCCCCGGCGGCGCACGTCGATTCCCAGGCGTTTGATCTTCTGGTTCAGCGTGGAAAGAGGAATCAGGAAACGTTCCGCGGCTTCGGTCTGGTTCCAGCCAGACCGCTCCAGCATGTCGACAATGATGCGGCGCTCGACTTCATCGATGATCTGGAAAAGCGAAGGATTGGGATTGTCGGCGGCCGTACGCGACCCCGGTTCGCCAGGAAGCGGCGGCAAGAATTCAGATAACTGGAAACGAACGCCGCGGACGATTTCCTTGCTGCGGATGGAGTCGGGTAGCAGATCGACGTCGACGCGCTCCTGAGTGGAAAGCACCACGGCGCGCTCCACCACGTTTTCCAGTTCGCGCACGTTGCCTGGCCAATCGTAGTCCATCAAAAGCTTCATGGCGGCAGGAGTGAACTGGCGCAGTGGTTTCGTATTCTCTGCGCAGAAGCGGTCCAGAAAATGGGCCAGGAGCATGGGAATATCTTCGCGGCGATCGCGCAGCGGCGGCAGGCGCAGGTGAATGACGTTCAGGCGATGATACAGGTCCTCGCGGAAGCGCCCTTCTTTCACCAGGGAAAGCAGATCGATGTTCGAAGCCGCAACGATGCGCACATCAACTTTAATCTGTTCGGTGCCCCCCAGGCGCATGAACTCCCGTTCCTGGATGACGCGCAGCAGTTTTGCCTGAGTTTCCGGGCTGACCGTGGCGATTTCATCAAAGAAGATAGTTCCCTGGTCGGCGACCTCAAACAGCCCTTTCTTGGACGCAACCGCGCTCGTGAAAGCACCCTTAACGTGGCCGAACAACTGCGATTCCAGCAAATCCACGGGAATCGAGCCGGTATTGACGGGAACAAAAGCCTTGTCGGCGCGGGTGGAAGCGGAATGGATCGCCTTGGCGATCAATTCCTTACCGGTGCCGCTTTCGCCGCTGATGAGGACGGTGGAACGAGAAGGCGCAACCTGTGTGACGAGGTCAAACAAGGTGTGCATTTTGTCGCTTTTTCCAATGATGTTCGGAAAATTAAAGCGCTGCTTCAAGGCGCGCTTCAACTGCAGGTTTTCATCGCGCAGGCGTCGCGCTTCCACGGCTTGCGCCACTTGCGCCAGCAATTCATCGTTGGACCACGGTTTGGTGATGTAGTCCATGGCGCCGTTCTTAAATGCGGCGCGCGCCATTTCAATTGAGCCGTAAGCGGTAATCAGCACGATGGGCAGATGGGGATCCTGCCGGTGAACGTCCTTCAGCATATCAATGCCATTGCGGTCAGGAAGGCTGACGTCCAGTAGCAACAAATCGAAGGGACGCTCCTCCAGTTGCGCCAAACCGGACACGGCGGTTTCGGCGCTGGAAACCTGGTAGCCCTCGGACTGCAACAGAAGCTCCAGGCCTTCGCGGATTTCCGATTCGTCATCGACAACCAGAATGGACCCTTTAGACATGAACCGATTTCCTGACTGCGGGAAATTCGACGTGAAACGAAGTGCCGCGCCCCGGTGTGGAGCGCACATCGATTTTTCCTGCGTGTTCCTTGATGATGCCGTAACTTACCGACAAGCCCAGCCCGGTGCCTCGGCCACTGGTTTTGGTGGTGAAAAACGGATCAAAGATCTTGTGAATGTGCTCGCGGGTGATGCCGTTACCGGTGTCGACCACTTCGACTTCGACGCTGCCGTTGTGCGCCGCCGAGCGCACTTCCAGCATTCCGCCGGACGGCATGGCATCGCGCGCATTCAAAAACAGGTTCAGGAACACTTGCTGCAACTTGTTGGCGGAGCCGCGCACCGCGGGAATGCCTTCCGTCAACTGCTTGACGACCTGAATTTGCGAAGCCTTCAAGGGATGTGCCACCAGCGACAGCGTCTCTTCGACCACGCGATTCAAATCCACATCGGCGAGTTCCCCGGGTCCAGTGCGCGAGAAGTTCAGTAAATTATTGACGATTTCACTGGCACGAAACGTCTGCTTGACGATTTTGTCGATGATGGTGTGGCGAGGATCGCCTTCCGGCATCTGCTTCGCGAGCATCTGGATGTAGTTGGAGATGACGGCGAGGGGGGTGTTAACTTCGTGAGCCACACCCGCGGCGAGCAATCCCAGCGAAGTCAGCTTCTCGGTCTGGGTCAACTGTTCTTCCATGCGATCGCGCTGCGTGACGTCGTCGAACAGCAGCAAGCGGCCAATGCGTTCCGCAGACTTGCCGACCAGCGGAGTGATGGAAACGTTGATGACCACAGATTTTCCCTGGTGCACCAGACGGTGTTTGTAGATTCCGGTAACTTGTTCCTCGTCGCCGCGCGCGGCAATTTCCTGCACCAGCTCAATGGGAAGCAATTCGCTGAGCGGACGACCCACGGCATCGTTGCGAGCGACGCCAAACAACTGTTCCATACGGGTGTTCCAGGCTTCGACAGTGCCCTCGAGATCGATCGCCAACACGCCCACGTTGAGCGATTCCACGATGTTCTCGCTGAAGTCCTTCAGGCGAGCGACCTCCACGGCCTTTTGCTCGAGCGAGGTGTAAAGCTGGGAATTGTCGAGGGCAATAGCCACGTAACCGGCAATGGTCTGAACCAACTCAACGTCGTCGCTGGACAGAAAATCGCCGTCTACGGTTTTGCCCAGCCCGAGCACCGCCACCGTGTGCTCGCGAATGCGGCAGGGAATAAAGTAATTCAAGTCGAGTTGCTCAAGGGTGCGGCGAACGGACTCACTGACGTCCCTGGCGCTGCGAGGCGACTCGAAGAAAATCGGCCCACGCGCAAATTCCGGCCGCGTAGGAGCGATGAAGCTCAAATTCAGCGGCTCGCTGAGGCGCACACCCATGGAGCGCGCCAGGCGCATCTCGCCGGGATTCTGCTGGTCTTCAACGAAAATCGCCAAGCGGTCCACAAGAAGCGTTTGCGAAACGCGATCCATCACCGAACCCAGCATGGGCTCCAGCCTGACTTCATTCGTAAGAGTGCTGCCAAATTCGATCAGCGTGCGGCGGTAATCGAGGCGATCGCGGTAGAAAAAGCGGTCGAGACGCGCCTGGATGCCTTCGCGGAAAGGTTGAAAGAGAAACGCGGCCACCACGATGGCGATCATGCCGGTGACCGGGCCGCTGCTCTGCAGCGGGAAAATCTGGGCGATCAGGGCCACCAGCGCGAAGTAAATGGCGGCGACGGCCGCGGTAGCCGCGGTGTACGCCAAGCCGCGCTTGAAAATGATGTCCACGTCCATCAAGCGATAGCGGATGATGGCGTAACCGAAACACAAGGGAATCAAGACCAGGCTGAGCGCGGTGAACTGCATCCAGGACTTGGTGGCGGCGTCGAATGCAAAGGGAAGAATGTACAGCAGAGAAAAGGGCAAGCTACCCGCCAGGGTGCCGCCGGTGAGCCACTTCAGCTGCTGGCGAAGAACGCCGGAGCGAGACCGCCGGAAACTGAGATAAAAGACAACGCCGGCGCACAGGAAGCAGAGTCCCAGAAATCCAAGCTCCAGCTGATCGAGCGCCACGCGCGAACGCGTGGTGGGCACGAAACCGAGGGCATTCACAGCAGCCAGAATGTGCACCAGCAACAACGCCAGCGGCGGCGTATAGACGGCCGCGAGCTTTAACAACGAGTTTCGCGAGCTTTCGGTACGTTCCGGAAAAACCAGCGCGAAATGCAGCAGCAGCGCGGGAGCCAGCAGCCGCGCAATGATGCTGGCCCAATAGACTTCCAGATCGAAAGCGTCGAGCTTGCCGCTGAACTGGAAGGAATACAGGATGAAGGAAACCAGGCAGAAAACGTAGAAATGCACGGCGCGAGGCGCGTTCCACCGGCGAATGAAGATAAACAAGCCAATGAAGAGATACAGCAGCCCGACAAAGCGCAGATAATTTTCTACGTGCAGGGGCTTTTGCGCCGGGGTGGTGATTAAACGGGTTTCAAATTCTTCGCCGTTGCGCGAAAGCTTATAACGAAGCTGCGTCCACAAGCCCGCGCGATACAACCGGCGGGCCACATTGGCGGCGCTAGGCACGGCGACATCGTTGATGGTAAGCAGCATGTCGCCGGCCCGAATGCCGGCCATGGCGGCCGGGGAGTCGGCAGCTACCTTCCAGGCTTCGATGCCAGTGGGGGAGTCGGTCCAGGCGACGCCGTCGTCAACAATGTCGTACCGGGAGCGCTGAACAAAGTTCAGCCACGCAAAGATCACCGCCGCCAGCGTGGCGAGCGCCAGCACTACGGCCCCTACTCTGACGCGGAGGTTCTCCTTCATGCGCGGCTCAGACGACCTCAGACTCGTAGGTTAATCGTGCAACTCGACTTCCAATCTTCTGTATATTCGTAAATGTCCAACCAACTGAAAATAAGACAATTAGATTATTCTCCGAGCCGGGCCGGATGCAAATTCCATTTTCTGGTAGGCAGGATACAACTTTCCAGAAGTCCGCAAAGTGCTAGAATTGCAGGCTCAAACCACCTCGGAAGCTTCGGGCGGCGGGCATCAAAAGCATCTGGCCATCCCCAGTGTTCATGGTGACATAACCTTGGGCCAGAAGATTGTCGCATTCAGCGATGGCTTCCCATTGACCCAAGGCGAAATGGGGAAGCGGTTGCCGGATGCCCACATGCAAGTAGGGGTTCATCTGGTACATGTTTTCGCCGTAGGCATCCACCGGGGATAGCGCCGGTCCACTGATCCATTTGTAGCCGGCGTTGAACCGTGTGTGCGTGCGTGGGACCTTGGCGTTCACATTGGCGCCCAGGGATTGAAGCGGTGCGGTGCGGATGGCCTCGCGCAGGGCGGCGTCGAACACGTTGGTAGGCACCAAAGCACCGGAAAAAGCATAAATGGTGGTGAATTCCAGGTCATCGCTGATTCTTTCACGCAGAGCGACGCGCGCGCCCCAAGCGCTGGAGTGACCACCATCGTAGGCAAATCCCTTGGTATCAGAATCCGGCAAAAACTCGGCGGACGGAAGATCCGCGCCGCGGCCGAACAGAGCAACGTGACTGTTGTCGTCGTGGAATCCCGCAAGCTGCACAAATCCGCGCAAACCAACTTTGCGTTCCACGGCAATCTCTTCATGACGGCCGCTCTCCAGCACCGGTCGGCCATTTCGCCACATCAATGCGGGAAAAGCGTCGAGCTGATTCAGCGCTGAAGTCAGGGCGTTGGGAACCGGCACGCCAGTCAATTCGGACGTGAACGCATCGTTGGGCGCGGTGCCAGCCGGCGAACTGCTATACACCACGTCCAGATACCAATCTGGTGAAAGCTTGGATTCCAGTTTCATGCGGGGACGCAGGCTCCACGCGGATGCTCCCGCACCGACCAAAACATACTCGCCGCCAACATGAAGGATGAAGCGATTCCCCATGGCGAAGGTGCCGCCTTGATCGAGACGCACGCCGCGGAACGTGGGACCGTTGGGGCCAAGCCGCGCTTCGCGGAGAACGATGGTGCTCTCGGGACCGGTCTCCGCGGAACCAGTGGGCAGCCAGACGGTGGCAATGCCGCCCGCGGGGGAATCTTCGTCGTAGCTGGCTTGTCCGGCAAAAATGATGTGATTGAATTTGTCGATGCGCTGATCGTAAGCAAAGGCCGTGCCGGGCGCCGCGCCGATGTTAGAGGGAGACCAGGGCCGGCGAGCTCCGTCGGTAAAATCGATACGTGCTCGAGGAAGAGCGGCAGCCTGTTCGAGGACCACGCCATAGCTAGGAGGCGTGTCGTCATCGTTCCACTGCAGGACCGGGCGAAGGCCCGCGGAAGAACGAAGAGCCCATTTCCAATCGTCCTGCTCCACAGCGCCACTGGCTGGGGGACGTCGCAGTTGCTCGATGGACGCAAACATCGATTCCAGCTCAATGCGAACGACGGTAGTGAGATTCGAGGAAATGCGCACGTGCTTTTCGAGGCTGGGCAAATACCCCGCGAGCGTCACACGAATGGTGTAGAAGCCGGGAGATAATTTCTCGCCACGAAAGAAACCTTGTGTGTTGGTAAGGAATTGCTGGACGGCGGCGATTCCGGGCGCTTCGGAAAGCACTTCCACGGTGGCGCCCAGTTGAGGCGTACCCGATCCATCACGCACAACGCCGGAAAGAGAACCGAGAGAAGGCTTGGCAGGAGCCTGCGCCGCTGCAGGCGAACTCAGTCCACACACACCAACCGCGGAAGCTAAAAAGACCCAAAAGCACAGGAGCGGGCCGCGCTTCACTATCGGTTACCTCCCAGGAGTAGTGGCAATCGCTGCCGTTTTCGGTTCCGCGGGACTCTTGACCGAAAAATCCGCGGTTCGGGAAATAGTCTGATTGGCCAGCACATCGGTGGCGCTGACTTGCAGAGTATACTTCCCTGGAGAGAGGGTTGCCAGAGGCAAAAGGCGTTCCAGGGTCACCTGGTCGCCGGTCTGCTTCATTTCCGCGGTAGTCTCTTTGAACTGCATGACCTGCTGATCGCCCTTCTTCACGGTGTAGACGAACGTGGCGTCGGTCTTGTGCGTTTTGTCGTCGGGCTTCAGGTTGTACACCTGCAAGTAAATTCCCATTCTGTCGCTGGTGGTGAAATCGGCGGTCAGGCGAGGCCGCACTTTGGAAGAGCCCAGCACGAATTGCCCCGCGCCGACCTGCTTGGCCGGGACGTGCTCAATCTGGTCCGCCAGGATTAAAGAACTGGCTTCCAGCTTATCTTCATCGTAGCGAGGAACCGCGAGGCGGCTGTTAACCACGCCAACGTTTCCGCTGTCCACATCCTTGATCACCAGGTCTAAGCGGTACAAACCGGGGCGCAGCGGAATCGCTTTCTGATAGATGGCCGACAACTTCAACGATTGCTGGAACAGCGAATCCGGATAATCGCGTGAAACGGAATCTTCGAAGGTTTGCACCACGCGGCCGGTCAGCGTGCTGACGCGCCCAAAAATATTCAGCTCGGCGGAGTGCACGCCATCCTTGGACTTGAATTGCAGTTGATGATTGGGAATCTGGATGGTAATGGGAACCAGCACGGTGTCGCTGGTGACCTTCATAAAGTCGGTGCGATAGTCGAAGTGCAACTGATCGCGAACCATGCGTGTGGTGACCAACGCTTCCAGATCCTTGTATTTCACCGGAGGAGCTTGTTGCACCTTGGCGTACTGTTCCAGGCGGTTGAACTCATTCAACGAAGCCGGCGTTCCGCCCATGGTGGTGGGCATCGTCGTTCCATCGGAACGAGTGAAGCGATCGGCCTTCGAAGCCATGCCCATCGATTCCATCAAGCTCAAACCCGCGCCTGGCACGTGCGTCAGAGCGTCTTTTTCCGAGGGGTCCATGGTCTGGTGATATTCACCGGATCCGCTGGGGTCGACGAACTCAATGATGATGTTCTCGCCGATTCCCTCCATGTAACGGTAGCGCCACGTTTCCCAAGGGTACGTCGTGGTGGAGCCGCCGCCTTCTTCCATCGGACGGTCGTACGTTCCGCCGGTGGGATGCGATTCGATCTCGTCGGGCTTGCCCCAAATGATGTAAATCCTGCCGCGGTCGGTCATCCAGCCGGGTTTGCCGGAAGCAAAATGTTCGTTGGCATAAGCGATGCGGCGATAGTGCTCTTCCTTGAAATCGTTGTCGGGCAAATCGGGATTGGTGCTACGGCGCAACCAGAATGCCTCGATAAATTGCTCGCGTTCTTCGTTGGTTTCGAGACGAAGGAAAGCCGTTCGTTCCGCCGGGGAAATGATGTAAACGACGTCTTCGTTGAGCCACGTTTTATACGGGGTGTCCAGCTCTTTGAGGGTCTTCTTGAGCTTTTGCTTCTGCTCCTTTGTGAGTTTCTGATTGCTGTCGGTGGGAGCCGGCGTGGGATTTTGATCCTGACCCTGCTGCGGATAAACCGGTAACGTCAGAAACACGAGGGAAGCTAAATTGGCGGTAAAAACCCGAAAAACATTGGACATGGAGACACCTCTACCACGCTTGGATTCTAAACCCCTAGCAACACTCCGTCAAATGTGGAATGTCATTCATTCCAGGACACTTCCCTGAGCCGTTAGAAGGTTCGAAGCGGCGGAGAGTTGCCCGAGGGGTAAGAATGAGGGGATGGTCCAAGGGGAGGTCTACGGAGTCCAGCGCGAAGCCCCTACTATTGCACGTGGCGGATAACGCCGTCGGACCCGACTAAAGTGTCGAAGATCGCGAGGACGTGGCGGCGGTATTCGACCATGCGCGTAAATATATCTCTTAGCTGAGGTTCGCGCTCGGCTTCGCGATGCCACTTGGCCAACACCGCCGGAGGCACCTCAATATCCTGACGAAGCTTGTCGGCGGAATATCCGCGCAGGAACAGCCCATAAAAAAAGGCCGCTTCCCGCTGGGGGAATTCGAGATCGGAGGTGATCTCAGGTGCCAGGACTGGTGCAAGGGCTGCCATAAGGAAAACCGCAGTTTACTCAAAACTAGTGCGGCGTCAAGTAGGACATGCGTTTTTTTGTTGTCAGGCTGTCAATAAGCCAGCCCAAACCGGGGGGGGGGTAACGTATCGTCTCTTGACCAGCACTAACCGCCGTAGGATGCTTAAAGGGATGGCGAAGTTACCTAAATCGCTTGCGGGCAGAACCGTGGGGAGGTTCTTGCGCTTTGGCATGCTGCGCGGCCTGCGCTCTGTCGAAATCAACGCCGACGATTTTCGCAAATACCTTTCTGACAAGCATGGATTGTGGGTGCCGCACTTCGGGCGCATGCGCGATGTGCCCGTGGAGCGACTGGATGCGATTGCGGAACGATTGATTCACGACTCGCAACGACTGGCGCTGGCGCAAGGAGCGGGCTTTGGCCTGGGCGGAATGATCACGTTGCTGCCCGACGCCAGTTTGCTGACGATTATCACCTTGCGGTTGATCCAGAGGCTTTGCTTGCTTTACGGCTTCGAACAAAAAGGCAGCGAAGAACGCGTGGAGTTGTGGCTGGCGGCAGCCGCCGCGGCGGGAATCGACTTCAGCAAGGACCTGGCGGAAAAACAAATGGTGGAGAAACTCGTGCCGCGCATCGCCGGCAGGCTGGCCGTGAAGATTGGCGAAGAGAGCGCGGAAAAGTGGGTGGGGCGCATGGTGCCGCTGGCCAGTTCGGCGATTGGCGGGGCTTTGAATTACTCGTTCGTCAGGACGTGGGGTCGCCGGGTGCAACGCCACTTGAGAGAACGGCATTTGACGGAACGCGTCGCTGCGCAGGTGCGGGTTGGTAAGCCGGTGGTGGTCGGCTAGAGTTTTTCTTTTCAGGCGCTCATGCCTCAGGATGCTGCGATTCCCTTTCTACTCGGCGTGAACTATCCCTGGTTGAACTATGGGCAGGATTTTGGCGAAGGGCCATGGGGCCACCGCGGCATCAGTGTGCCCGAAAATCGATCACGCGTGGCGCAGGATTTCGCTCAGATTCAAGACAGTGGCGCGACAACGGTGCGCTGGTTCTTGTTCGGAGATGGCCGTGCCGGATTTCTGTCGGAAAAAGGGATTCCGACAAAGCCGGATGGATTTCTGTTCAAAGATGTCGGCGCGGTCCTCAGCGTGGCGGAGAACCACGGCCTGAAACTTTGCTTTTCACTGATGGATTTCCTGTGGCTGCAGGATCACGGCGGAAAACGCGTCGGCCACGCAAATGAACTCCTGCTGCAGTCTGCCGCGGGCCGCGAAGCTTTTCTGCGGCACGTTCTGATTCCGCTGTTCCGGGAATTTCGCGGGCATCCCGCGCTGTTGGCCTGGGAAATTGCCAATGAGCCGGAGTGGGCCATCCGGGAATTTCATCGTGTGCGCGCAGCGAAAATGCATCTGGCGGATTTTCGCGTGTTTGCGACGGAAGTTGCGCAAGCGGTTCATGAATTCGGCGAAGTTCCCGTTACGCTGGGCTCGGCACGGCTGCAATGGGTTCGCGCGTGGCACGAGCTTGGGCTGGATTTCTACCAGGCGCATTACTATCCCGCCACCGAGGGCGACGCCGTTGCTAACCTCGGCAAGCAACTCGCTGCACTGCCCGCGCTCGACAAGCCTTTGTGGCTCGGCGAACTACCCGCCCGCGATGCTTCTCCCGATTATTCTCTCGAGAATGCATTGCACGCGTGCCGCGACGCCGGTGTTCACGGCGCTGCCGTGTGGCGCTGGAGGCAGCCGCAGGAAACGAGCAGCGACGTGGCGATCGGATGTGTGGCACCGGCGAAGTTGCGGGCGTGGACCGAGGAACGGCGCGCGCGCGAGGCCAACGCATAATCGCGTAAGGAGAAGGAGTGCGGGTGGCGTTTAACAGAACAAGTTGGCGAAGAGCTGCCGGGCTTTTGTTGGCGCTGGCTGCGGCCTGGTGCGCAGCGGCTACGGCGCAAGAACCCGCCAACGAACCGGAGATTCGCGCGGAAATGGCGGCGGCAGAACAGCTGCTGGGCAAGACTCCCGATCGCGCCGCGGTACTTTATCTGCTGGCAGCATTACACGCGCAACTGGGTGAAATCCACGAGGCCATGAGCAACCTGAAGGAATGCGTGTCGCTGAAGGAAGGCTTCGATCCCTCGGGCGGGCCGGAGTTTGCCGGGTTGAAAGGCTCGCGCGATTACGATCAACTGGTGGAACAGGTCCGCAAAGACTTCCCGGCTGTGAATCAGGCGCGGCTGGTTTATGTCACCACGGAAAAAGATCTGGTCCCGGAGGGACTGGCTTACGATTCCGCGCGCAACGTCTTCTATCTGAGCAGCCTGAACCTGCGAAAGATTGTGAAGATTCCCGGGAATACCGCGATCAAGGCGCCTGCAAAAGGCGCGATTCCACAGAAAAGCAGCGATTTTGTTCCGGGCGATCGCTACAAACTTTTACCTGTTTTGGGAATTCGCATCGATCCCACCGACGGAAGCGTGTGGAGCAATTCCTGCCTGGATGAAGGCAAGGCGGAACTGCTGCACTTCGATGCGCAGGGAATGCTGCTGGGCCGCTACGCAACACAGGAACCCGGGAAACATTGCTTCAACGACCTGGTGGTGCTTCCTACGGGAGAGATTTTCTTGACGGATACGCTGGCCAACAAGCTGCTCGAATTCCAGCCGAAGACGCAGGCGTTTTCTGAAGTGAAAGTCTCGCGGGAACTGCTGGAGCCGAACGGCATTGTCTTGTCCGGCGACAGTCAATTTTTGTATTTTGCCGATCAGCTGGGCGTGCAACGAGTGCACTTGAAAACGCGCGAGAGTGTCGAAGTGGATGCGGGAGCGCACAGCACGCTGGCGGGAGTGAACGGTTTGTATTGGCACAAGGGCAGCTTGATTGCGATTCAAAATGGAATCGGCACGCCGCGTGTTGCCGCCTTCCAGTTGTCCAATGATGGCGCGCACGTTTCCAAAACCACGATTCTGGAGTACCGCTCGAATTTGTGCGTTTTGCCAACGACGGGAGCGTTACGCGAGGACGACTTCTACTACATCGTGAACAGTGGCAGCAACAATTTGAATACCAACGATCGCGTGCTGGACGTCACGAAACTCGAACCGGTGCGCATTGCCGTGATTCATTTGCCGTAAAGCGCCCGACGGTGGCAGATGCGGCACGGCAGTGGAATTTCGCGGACAGGCCACGTACATTGAATAGAGCGTGCAAAGAGCGGCGTACGGAAGAGGAGAGGTCCCCCATGAAACCACTCGGCAAAGTCTTGACTGCGGCGGCGATTCTTGTGGCGGGCACGTGCCTGCTGGTGATTCCGCAGTTCGCGGCTTCCGGCACACAGCCGATGGCCGGAATGCAGCAAGCTCCAAACGCCGATGAACCGATTCCGGCGTTTCACATGGAGCCGCCGAAGGACGCGCTGCCACCGACGATGGAGCCTTCACTTTTTCCCAACATCGGCGTGTTCAATGCCTACATGGTGGCGGGCCGCGTGAAGAAAGTTCTGTACCAGCAGCCGTGCTATTGCCACTGCGATCGCAGCCAGGGCCACGGCAGCTTGCTGGATTGCTTTGTGGGGCGGCATGGCTCCGGTTGCGACACGTGCATGCGGGAAGCGTTCTACTCCTACGAACAAACGCGCAAAGGCAAAACGCCGGCGCAAATCCGCGACGGGATTATTCGCGGCGAGTGGGAAAAGGTGAACGTAGCCAAATACCAGACGGCTTACTTGCCGCCCTCGAACGCGCCAGCCAAGTAAGTTCCGTTGCGGCGGAAATGATGTCCCGCAAGGAACACGTTTCAGAGACTCCAGCAACGGCGATGCTGCGGCAACACGCGGTAGCGTTCACCGAACACATCTACGACTACGTGGAGCACGGGGGCACGGCGGAATCCGCGCGACAGCTGGGCGTCGATGAGCACGCGGTAGTCAAAACACTGGTGATGCAAGACCAGGATGCCAAGCCGCTGATCGTGCTGATGCACGGCGACCGGCAAGTCAGCCTGAAAAATCTCGCGCGTCAAATTTCCGCCAAAAAAGTTGAGCCGTGCCAGCCCGAGGTTGCGCAACGCCACACGGGATACCAGGTGGGTGGTACGTCGCCACTCGGAACGCGCAAGACGCTTCCTATTTACGTGGAACGCAGCGTGCTGGCGATGCCTGCGATCTACATCAATGGTGGACGCCGCGGATACCTTGTGTGTATTGCCCCTAAAGTCTTGAGCGATCTACTGAATGCCCGGCCCCTAGATTGCGCCGCCCCGCAGTAGGCGTCACCTGCATCCAGAAACTCCTTCTGCTACACTGTCCTCCTGCAAAGTGAAACGTAGGGAATTCTCTGCCGACATTAATCCTGGAGTGAGCTATGAAGCATAAAAATGGCCGGATAGCGCTTGGTGCTGGGGTGATTCTTTGTTTGTCGTGTGCGCTGATACTCCCGTTAGTTCGCAGCGTGAGCGCCGATGCGAATTGGGGTTTTACCATGAGCAATCTGGACAAAACCTGCAAGCCTTGCGATGACTTCTACCAATTCGCGATGGGCGGCTGGATGAAGAGCAACCCGATTCCGCCGGAGTATGCCACCTGGGGATCGTTCACAGTGCTGCGAGACAAGAATCTGACCGATTTGCACACCATTCTGGAGAACGTGACCAAAGAAAATGCGCCGGCGGGTTCAGACAAGCAGAAGATCGCGGATTTTTATGGCAGTTGCATGGACACGAGCGCGATCGATTCCGCTGGACTGAAGCCGCTTGCCCCGGAGCTTGCCGCCATTGAAGCGGTGCAAGACCGCAAAGCACTGGAATCGGAAATTGCGAACTTGCAGCGCGAGCGGGTAAATGCCGTTTTTCGATTTTTCTCGGCGCCGGACTTCAAAGACAGTTCGCGCAATCTGGCGCAGTTGAGCCAGGGCGGCCTGGGAATGCCGGACCGCGATTACTATCTGCGCGACGATGACAAGTCGAAGCAACTGCGGACCGACTACGCGCAGCACGTCGCGAAAATGCTGGAATTGGCAGGCGACGCGCCAGACAAGGCCGCGGCTGAATCCAAGGTGGTGATGGATCTGGAGACGAGCCTGGCGAAAGCATCGCGCAGTCGTGTGGAACTGCGCGACCCGGACAAGAATTACAACAAGATGACGCTGGCGCAGATCAGCACGTTGACGCCCGACTGGTCGTGGGAAAACTATCTTCACACCATGAGCGCACCCGCGATGGACCAGGCCAACCTGCGGCAACCCGACTTCTTCAAGGAAATGAACCGGGAACTCACGGCTGTGTCGCTGACGGATTGGAAGGTTTATCTGCGCTGGCAATTGCTGCACGCTTACGCGCCGGCGCTGCCGGAAAATTTCGTGCAGGAAAATTTTGGTTTTTACGGAAAGAAGCTGTCGGGGGCGAAGGAAATTTTGCCGCGGTGGAAGCGCTGCGTGCAGGCGACGGACCAGAATTTGGGAGAAGCGCTCGGCAAAGTATATGTCGACGAGTATTTCCCGCCCGCGGCCAAAGCCCACGCCAAAGAAATGATCAACAATTTGATTGCCGCGCTGGAATCGGATATTCCCACGCTGGCCTGGATGGGACCAGAGACCAAAAAGCAGGCGCTGGCCAAGCTGGAAGCGTTTACCGTGAAAATCGGCTATCCCGATAAATGGCGCGACTATTCGAAGTTCACGGTTACGCGCGGGTCCTATTTGGCGGACTTCCGTAACGGCTCGGAATTCGAGCAGGCGCGCGAGATCGCAAAAATCGGCCAGCCAGTGGACCGTTCGGAATGGGGCATGACGCCGCCGACCGTGAACGCGTACAACAACTCCACGATGAACGAGATTGTTTTCCCCGCCGGCATCATGCAACCGCCGTTCTATAACCCCAATGCCGATGATGCCGTGAACTATGGCGGGATGGGCGCGGTGATCGGCCACGAGATCAGCCACGGGTTCGACGACCAGGGCTCCAAATTCGATGGCCAAGGCAACCTGCGAACTTGGTGGACGCCGGAGGACCGCAAGAGCTTCGACGAGCACGGGGATTGCATCGTGAAGCAGTTCGACAGCTATGAAGTGGAGCCCGGACTGCATCAGAATGGCAAGCTGGTGCTCGGCGAAAGCATTGGCGACCTGGGCGGCTTGACGATTGCGTACGCGGCGTACGAAAAATCCATCGAAGGCAAACGGCCCAAGGATGTGGATGGCTTCACGCCGGAGCAGCGTTTCTTCCTCGGCTGGGCGCAAGTGTGGGGAGCCAATCAGCGGCCGGAAGCGGCGCGCCTGCAAACCAACACCGACCCGCATCCGCTGCCGCGATTCCGCGCCAACGGGCCACTATCGAACATGGAAGCATTCGCGAAAGCGTTTGGCTGCACGAAGGGCGAAGCCATGGTGCGCGAAAACGCTTGCAAGATCTGGTAGGCGACGCTGCGGCGTTCAGCGCAGCTGGCCTGTTGAAAAAATACAAAAAGCCGGTCGAGTCCTAAATGAGCTCGACCGGCATTTTGTTTAGCGTCGCATTACCAAAGCAGTTTCAGTCCGAACTGGATGTGACGAGAGCCGCCCGAACCAATTACAGGGTTGGAAGCCTGCACGTCGGGTGTGGCTTTCGCAAGCCCCAGATCGCTGCCGGCGAGGTCGGTGCCGACCGAACCATTCGCGAAGTTCGGGTGATTGAAAATGTTGAAAAATTCCGCACGGAACTGCAACTGCAGCCGTTCGTGCAATTTCCACATCTTGCTGACGGAAAAATCAAAATTGTTGAAGCCCGGCCCGCGCAAGATGTTGCGACCCATATCGCCGAAAGTGTTGAAGGCGTTTGGATACAAGATCGCGCCGTTCTTGGCCCAGCAACCACCAACATAGTCCAATGACTCGACCAGTGCGGGTGTCGTAGCCGCAGACATGCAAACGGGGCTACGACTGACTACATTCCCATCGGGGTCGTAGGTATTCGACAGGAAGGGAATCGGAGCGGTCTGCGACCAGGTCAGATTCTTGGGGTTTCCTTTGATGTTCCAACGGTCCCAGCCCGAGTTGTAATAGCCTTCGAGCGTTCCCGTCAGATCGTAATTATCGTCATAGAGGTTCAGCGGTTCGCCGGTCTGGTAGGAATAGATGCCGCTGACCTGCCAGCCTTCCAGCATCTGCAATTTGGATTTGATGGAGGGAATATCGTAGATCACGGAAAGTGTGAAGCGGTGCCGGATGTCGTAATCTCCCGCGGCTTTTTCAGCAGCATAGTCGAGACTGTTTTGCGGGACGTCCGCGAGGTTGGTGGTGCCGCTGGTGGTGTCGATGGCGTGGCCGTAGGTGTAGCCGGCGAGCAAATAGAGGCCGTGAGAGTAGCGCTTGGTAAACGTCACCTGCAGTGCCTGGTAGCTGGATAGCGATTTGTTACCGATGGTGTTGACAAACTCAAGGTACGGGAAACACGGGCCGCCAGTCCCGAGTCCGCCCAGATTTGCGGGGCAGTTCGAAACCAGGGGACGCCCGTATTGCGAGTCGGCGCCGTCAATCGACGTGTTGATCTGGTTTTGATCGATGGTGCTGTAAAGCTTCACTCCATGGTTGGCGACGTAGGCGACTTGCAGCAGGGTGGTGGGAGTGATTTGCTGTTGAACGTTCAGGTTCCAGTTGAGGACGTAAGGCGTCTTCAAATTTTGATCAATCGCGGAGATGTCGCAGGGCGAGCCAATACTGCAAATCGGTGGTGAAGAGCTGTTCACCGGAAAGATGGGACCGGTGGTGTTCCAGTTGATCTCACTGGGGTCGCCGGTGGTCTGCACAAAAGAAGTGATGGTGCCGGTTGGCGGCTGAACACGCACAGACCCATCGGTGTAGTCGAGTTGGGTCTGCAGGCCGGTGGGAACCAGATTCGCTCCCGAACTATTCACAAAGGTTCGAATGGACGGCTGGACATAGATCATCCCGAAGCCAGAGCGTACCACCGTCTTGCCATTCCCGAAGACATCCCACGCGACTCCGATGCGCGGCGAGATGTTGTTGTAGTTTGTCGGGTACAGCTGATCAGTGCCAAATCCCACCTGAACCATGCCCTTTTCGGGATCGAAATTGCCCAAGCGATTTTGCGAGTCTTTGATGGGATAAGTCACGTCGTAGCGCAACCCCAGATTGAGCATGACGTTTTTGGTGACGCGAAAGTCATCCTGAGCAAACAGGCCAATCGAATTCATGCTGATGTTGCGGCCGGGATCGCCGTAGAGAATCCTCCAGGCATACACGTTACCTTCCAGGAAGTCCGACAAGGTATCGAAATCGATGCGTCCGCGACCGTAATTGGCGCGGAAGTAATCCACATTGCCGTGAGTGTAGCTCATGCCAAATCGCAAGCTGTGCTTGCCAACCAGGAAGGTCGCGGTGTCAGAGAGTGTCGTGGTTTTGCTCGGCGTGGTATCCAGAGGCCAACTGGAATTGCCGCCCATGTAATTCATGGTATTGCGATCCGGATTGATGCGCGGGAAACCGAAAAGCTGCGGATTGGTGACCCCGGTATTCAATCCGTAGGCAGTTGGATTTACGCTTCCATCCACGGACGTGATGGCTTCATTAAAGCTATTGAAGCTGACGCGCGCGGTGTTGACCCAGCGGGAGTTTGGCGTCCATACCCAGTCCAGCCCGAATACCTGGGTGATTGGCTTGGTCTTCGATAGCCACTCACTGCGGATCGGAACGGCGTCTTCTTCCACCTGATTGCTGTTCGAGTAAATGTAGCGGCCGGAGACAGTGTGATGTTCGTTGAACACGAAATCCGATTTGAAAACAATGTTGTCTTCGCGGTTGGTGTTGTTGAAGTCGAAATTGATGGCCGCGGGATCACTCGCGTTGGCCGTCAAGCCGGGGTTTGGCAGGAAGTACTTCAACAGATTTTGGCTGAGCTGGCTGCAATTGGCGGGCAGCGGGGATTGTCCACAGCCCGTGGCGTTCATAGCATCCACAATGCTGTATTCCTCCAGGGGATAGTTCAAGGTGCTGGGATCGACGCGCCCAACCAGCGATTCGGTGACCGGGCTGTC
Organism: Candidatus Acidiferrales bacterium; assembly: GCA_963826335.1. Taxonomy (GTDB): domain Bacteria; phylum Acidobacteriota; class Terriglobia; order Acidiferrales; family UBA7541; genus Acidiferrum. The sequence continues at coordinate 17,403 of CAWGXB010000003.1, forward strand.
TGCCAGGTAGGGATTCCCAACCTTGTCTCGCACTCCCTCGTAATTCACGAAATAGAACCACTTTTTCTTGATGAAGGCCCCGCCCAAAGAGGCCCCGAATTGATTTAACAACAGGGCTGAAACCGGTTCCGGCGCAGGGTTGAAGTAGTTGCGGGCGTCCACGGCGTTGTTGCGGTAGAAATAATAGGCGCTGCCGTGAAGCACATCCGTTCCGGACTTGATTCCCATATTCACGACCACGCCGGGCTTGGCTCCAAAATCGGCGGTGGGCTGCTCCTGAGTATTGAATTCCTGAATTGCATCAAGCGGCAGGTGACTGGCCGGGGTGCCGCTGATACCCGCATCGTTGACCACAGTTTCACCGTAATAGGCATCGTTGTCGGTGGCGCCGTCGATGATGAAGTTGTTGTCGTCGGGGCGCATGCCATTTGAGGTCAAAGTATGGAAACCTCCACCCGGCTCTCTTTGCACGCCGGGATGCAAGGGCAGCAGATTTTGAAAATCGCGTCCCTGCATGGGCAGCTCGCTGATGGCCTGGTTGGAAAGCACTCCGCTAAGCACCGCGTTGGAGGTTTCGGTCAGCGGCGCTAGTTCATTGACTTCCACGACTTCGGTGATGGCGCCGGGCACAAGTTGAAAATCGATCTTGATATCGTTGGCGACTTCTACCTGCACATGATCGCGAAGCACACTTCTGAATTTCGCAGCTTCCGCCCTGACGGAGTACACCCCGGGCTCAACGTTTGGGTCGACGTAGTTTCCGTCGCTGTTGGTTTCGAGAACCGTTTGTACATGAGTTCCCAGATTTTCGATGATGACCTTGGCGCCGGGAATGGCGCCGCCGGATGAGTCTGTAACCTGGCCGCCGATCCGGCCACGATTGGTTTGCGCCAGCAACAACGCAGGAACGAGACACACGAACAGCAGGAATGAAAGTCGTCGAACAGAATATAAGTGCATAGAACCCCCATTTTGGAACTGAACATTGCCCTTTCAGACGAATGCATTTGCCGAAAGGATTCAGCAGTTGATCAAGAAAGCTGGAAATGAATGCTTAAAGGCCGGACTGACGACCACCGGTGGCAATCTGAGGATTAACTCGGAATAGGGAGCAAGTAATGAACATGAAGTGGATTCGCCGCGACATCCCCGTCCTTTTGCTGCTGCTTGCCGCGCAGTATGGGTGAATGGATGAACGAAGTCAACGGGATAGTGCGCATGCGCCGCGCTTGCACCGATTGAGTTATTGCAGATTCGAATACTCGAGACCCGTTCTGGTTCTGCGTCTATACTTTCACGATGCGCACCGACAATTCCTGGCTATCCCTTTGCACTTTTCCCTGTGCCGCAATCCTATTCTGCAGTTTTTTGGCCGCTCCCACCCAAGCGAAATGGAAATATTTTCGCGCGGGAAATGCCGCCGATAGCAGCGCCAAACCCATCGGCGGATTCGCATTGATGGGAGGCGGCGGGAAACAAGACCCGGCGTTCAAATTCTTGTGTGAACGGGCGAACGGGGGCGACTTCCTGATTCTGCGCGCGGACACGGAAGACGACTACGCGAAGAATGTGAACGAGGAGATCAAGGCCATCTGCCCCTTGAACTCGGTGGCTACCATTGTTTTTACGGATCGCGAAGACTCCGATGATCCGAAGGTGGCGAAGATTATTCAGGAGGCAGAAAGTATTTTCCTGGCGGGAGGCGATCAGTCGAATTACGTGCGTTTCTGGCAGGACACTCCGGTGCAGGACGCTTTGAACCGCCATATTGCCGCGGGCAGGCCCATCGGCGGCAACAGCGCAGGCCTGGCCATACTGGGCGAGTATTCGTTCGCATCCATGATCGACACGATTCATTCTCCGGACGCCCTCGCCGATCCGTACGGCAATAAGGTCACGATTACGCGCGAATTCCTGAGCATTCCGCTTTTGGCCGACACCATTACCGATACACACTTTGCAAAACGCGACCGGCTGGGAAGGTTGCTGGTTTTCATGGCGCGCATTCTGCAAGACGGTTGGGCCAAGCAAGTTCGCGCCATTGCCGTCGAAGAAAATGTGGCGGTGCTCGTCGAGCTGGACGGAACCGCGCACGTGGTGGGCGAGGGACCGGCCTATTTCATGGAGTCCACGGCAGCGCCGGAAGTTTGCGCGCACCGCGAACCACTGACCTTCACTAAAACTGGGGTGCAGCGCGTCGCGGCCGGAAAATCCTTTCAAATCAAAACCTGGGATGGACAGGCGGAGAAGTACACATTGTCCGTGGTAAAAGGAGTCGTTTCGGCGCCGGGGCGGTCGCAAGGAATCTACTGACGATTCGCGCTGGGAGCCCCGATACTACTTGCCGTGTCGTAAATAAGCGTCGGTTTTGTTGAGCCAGTCTTCGCGCGGCGGAGTGAAGACGTCGAGGTCCAGCGTGTCTTCCAGTGCCCAGGCTTCGTGCGGCATGTTGGCCGGGATGCACAAAACTTCGCCGGCTTTCACCACCACTTCCTTGCCGTCGATGGCAAACTTCAGCGCGCCTTCCAGAATGTAGGTCACCTGTTCGTTGTGGTGATGGTGCTCGGGAACGTGCCCGCCCTTTTTGATGAACACGCGAGCGAGCATGACCTTGTCGCCCACGACCATTTCACGGTCGATCTTGTCGTTCAGCGGCTCGCGGTGAACCTGGTTCCACGGAATGTATTTGAATTCCTGTTTTTCACTCATTTCATGTCTCCATACATGCGTGCTGCGGTGTCGTGAAGATAATTCCGCGCCATCTGCAGCGCTTTCGGCTCGCTGATCGCGCCTTCCTGCACCAGTTCGGCCAGCGCGGCAGCCAGTGCGGTGCGCGAGGTGCGCGCGGCCAGCCACATGCTTTCCTCGGCGCCCAGAGCATCGTTGAATGGGAAGGCGTCGGAGCCGTACATCATCTTGTCGGGATAAATGGTGAGCAGCATCTTGAGCACGTCTTTAAACTGCGATGGGTAGAGCAGTTCGGACTGGAACGAAGTGTCCAGGTAAACGTTCTTCACCGCGGTCAGCAGCGCAGCTTCGCGTTCATACGGCCATCCACCGTGAATCAGCACGAAGGTGACATTCTTGTAGCGAACATCGCGCACCACATTTTCCAGATTCAGCACGTTGCCCTGTCGCAGGCTGAAGTAATCGCCGATACCGACGGCGGTGTGGAAATGCATGGGCAGGTGCAGCTTGCCGGACTGATCGGCGATCACGCGAAAAATATAGTCCTGGAAGATGCGGTACTCGTCGGCATTGGGAACGCCGCCGGCGCGGTAGTGGCTGTAAATCGCTTCGGCCTGCGAACGCGGCGGGTCGGTGAAATACAAGGTGCGGAAGTAAGCGGCTTCAAATTTAATCGCGACGCCGCCATGCTTCTGATTGTCGGCCATGGTGCGGCGCACAAATTCTTCATAGCCGGCCAGGTCCGCGGGAAGTCCCTCGACACCTTCCTGTTTTTTCCAGCGCGCCAGCATCTTTTCCTGCAGCGGAACGTACACGCCCATATCGGGAGTGCTGGCGGTCTGCTGGCTATTATCAAAAGGATAGAAAAAGGAATCGCCGAAGAAAACCCAGTGAAATCGCTTGGGGTCCAGGTACGGAGCCATCATGGCGCGATTCGCCAGGCAGATTTGTACGTTTAGTTTGTCGAGAATGCCGTCAAAATACGCGGTGCCGCCGGCTTGTTTCGCCGCGTTCTTCTTGTCGGCCAGCCATTTGGAATGCTCGGGTTTGAAATCGTCGTAAGGGTAGCCGAAAAGCGATTTAGCAGCGGCGACAAACTCAGGATTGTCGTCGCGCAGGCGGAAGGTAGGGCTCTCGTCGGGCGGCGCGGCCATGGCGTCGACATCGGAATCGTCGGCGAAGCCCGGATGAGCGTGATTGTCGTACATGGGGATCTTGTCGATCTCGACGAGCAGGCGGTCGTAGGTTTTCTTGACGTCACCGGCGGGATACGGCGTGGCTTGCGCGTTCGCAGATTGCGCCCAACCCGCCACAATAAGAAGCCCTACGCTTGCGCACAACAAATGTTTCCTCACCGGCAACCCCCCATTCGTTCAGCTGTGAAATATTAGAAGCTCAGAGTTCTCCGGACCGCGCGGCAAGCTACAGCGCTACGGTGGCGCGCCAATGCGCCGACACGCGGCGAATGCGCTCCAACGCCTCTTCCAGCAGATGCGTGGCGCTGACCAGAGAGAAGCGCAGAAAATTCTTGCCTTCCGCGCCGAATGCCGCGCCCGCAATTCCCGCCACGCCCACCTCTTCGAGCAAAATTTTCTGAACCTCTTCCGCGGTCCGGCCGGTCTCCTCGATGTTCACCCAGGCGTAGAAGGCGCCGTCGGGCGATTGGCAGCGGAATCCGGGAATCTTGTTGAGTTTCGCGACGAAAAGATCGCGTCGCTTGCGATACTCGTGCACCATCGCGGGCACGGCGCTGGTAATGTCCAGCAAAGCTTCGATGCCCGCCACCTGAGTGAACTCCGCGGTACAGGTGAAGGTATTGAGCACCAGCATATCCAGCGCGTCGATTACCGGCGTTTGCGCCACGGCGTACCCCAGGCGCCATCCGGTCATGGCGAACGACTTGGAGAATCCATCGATAATTACGGTGCGGTCCGCCATGCCGGGCAACGACCAAATGGATTTGTACTCGCCACTGAACAGAATGCGCGCATAAATTTCGTCGGCAATGACCCAAAGGTCGTGTTTGCGCGCGAGTTCGGCAATTTGCAGCAGCGTTGCGTCGCTGAACACCGTTCCGGTGGGATTGTTCGGTGAATTGAAGATCAACATGCTGGTCTTCGGCGTGATCTTCGCGGCAATTTCCGCCACGTCCGGCTGGAACCGGTTCTTCTCACGCAACGCGTAGGGGACAGCCCTGGCGCCCAGACCGCGCGTGAACGATGGATAAATCGGAAAGCTGGGATCGGGATAGAGCACTTCGTCGCCCGGCTCAATCAGCGCCATCATAGCCAACGCCAAAGCCATCTTGCAGCCCGGCGCCACCAGCACTTGTTCCGCGCGGACATCCAATTTACGCGTGCGTTTCAGATACTCCGCAACGGCTTCGCGCAGCGGAGGAATGCCGCGCGTGGAGACGTAGCGGTCGCGGCCGTCGGCGACGGCAGTGCGCAGCGTGTCCACCACCGGCGCCGCGGGATGAAAGTCGGGCTCGCCGAGTTCGAGGTGAATGATGGAGCGGCCCTGCTTCTCGAGTTCCTTGGCACGCGTGTATACCGCCAAGGCACCTTCTCCGGTCAGTTGTGCAATGCGTGAAGCGATTTTAGCCATAGCCGAAAAATCATATCACTAGTGGCCGCGAGGTTCTTCCGCGGGAAAATACACCGAGGCGCGGATTTCGCGCGCCTCAGCGTAAGCCAAAGCAGAAAGGACTCGCCCCTAGAACGCGAGCTTCAACGAAAACTGAATCAACCGCGGCGTGCCCACCGTCGAGAAAATCTTGCCGAAGGGCCCATCGTTCGTGGGATTGCCATTGGCATCGTGGGTGATGGTTTCCACGTCGTTGATCGCAGGATTGGCGAAGTTGGCGTGGTTGAAGATGTTGAAGAAGTCGGTGGTAAAGCGCAGGTTGAAGCGCTCTCCGAACTGGAAGTTCTTGATGAGCGAGAAATCCCAGTTCTGCTGGTACGGGCCACGATAGGTGTTGCGACCGAGTACACCGAAATTCGTGGTGCAGAAGTTGGGATCCGAAGCACACTCCGTGGGATAGAGAAGAGGCGCCGGAGCAAAGTTGGCCACGTTCAAATAACCGTTCAGGCGGCTCTCGATGCCGCCCTTCGTATAACCGCCTCCAACAGTTCCTCCGGGCGCCAGGCTGCCATTCAGAGTCGGCGTGTATCCCGGGGAAAGGAAGCCAGAGCCGGCGAGCGAATCGGTGACGGAGAACGGTGTCCCGGACTGGATGATGGTGATGCCGCTGACGGCCCAGTTACCCAGCGCCTTGTGTTTCCAATCGTTGCCGTCGGAGAAGAAGGGCAGGTCGTAGCGATAGCTAAGGGCCAGGCGCTGCGGGCGGTCGAAGTCCGACAAACCGCGCGACCACTTCAAGTCGGCTTCATTGTTATAAGCGGTGTTCAGGGCGGTGTTGCCGCTGGAGGTGGCATCCGTCGACTTTGAGAAGGTATAAGCTGCCTGGACATAACCGTGAGCCCAGCGCCGCGAAAGCGTGGTCTGCAGCGAATTGTAATGCGAATAGGCGTCGTTCGCGAAAATCTGGAATCCGCCGTAGCCGTTAATCGCCGGGATTGGAGACCGCGCGGGGCCATTGGCAAAGGTATTGGCGGTGATCTGGTAGGTATTCCCGTTTACGTCGGTGATGCTTACGGGATGTTCAGGACTCGCGTCCTGCCCGGGAATGTTCGTTCGGGTCTCACGCAAGTGCACCGCGTGTGTTCCCACGTAACCAACTTCCAGCACCCATTGCTTGCCCAGATCGCGCTGGATGGTCATATTCCACTGCTGCGTATTCGGCATGACGAACTTGCGCGGAACCGCCAGCACGAACAGGTTGGTGGTCGGAATCGTCCCGGGACTTCCGGCGGCGCAAGCAAAGTTGCCCGCCAGGTTCGAATTGCCTCCGGGAAAACCCTGGAACGCCGCGGTACACGGAATGAAGTTGGGATCGAGAGTTCCAGCAACAGGGAGACCGTTGTTGGTGCAACCCGGAGCTGGATTTTGCGAAAAGTAAGTTGCCAGACAGCCGGGGTTCGAAGCTCCGAAGGTGATCGGCAGGAACGGCGCCTGGAAAGAAAGCTGGTCCGCGGTTCCAACGTCTTCGCGTACGAAGTAAATGCCGTAGCCGGCGCGAATCGTGGTGGTGCCTTTGCCGCCGAGGTCATAGGCAAGGCCGATGCGAGGCGCGAGCCCGGTGGAATAGGCGTTCTTGAACGTGGTGTCGCTACCGCTGCCGGTCAGCCCGGGAACGTTCAGGGTGTTGGCGCAACCGCCATAGATCATGGGATAGAGATTCTGCGCGGCCAGGCTCTCGTCGATGTTGCCGAGGTGGCACAGATTGTCGCTGAACGCGCCGTCGATCTCGGTGCGTAAACCGAGGTTGAGCGTAAGGTTGCGGCGTACTTTCCAATCGTCCTGCGCGAAGAAGCCGTAATCGGTAGCGCGGTACTGGTGGTTGTAAACGCCGCCGCCGCCAAAGCTGAAGGCTGATGCGCCTTGCAGGAAATTTTGCCAGTCGGTTAAGCCCGCGCTGTTCAGGAAGAAGATCTGTCCGTTGAAGGTTTGCGGAAACAGCTTGTCGAGATTGACGCGCGTAAGTTCCGCGCCGAATCGGAAAACGTGCGCGCCCTTAACCCAACTGACGTTATCGATAAAGTTGAAATTATTCTGGGTCTGATATTGGTTGGCGGGAGGAGTGGGTCCAATCTGGAAGCCCGAAGTGTTGAACGTAAACTTGTAGATGGATTGCGTGATGTTGTTGGAGGGGCGATCGATGCCCAGATCCGCGGCGGTGACTGGCGGCACGTTCAGCAAGCTGTAATTCATGCGCACGTAGCCGAAGCGGAATTCGTTGACCAGGCTGGGATTGAAAAGATGGGTTTCGCCAATGCTGAAGAATCGCGCAGCGACGGGGATCTGGTAGGGAAAGTCCAGGTCCGTTGCGCTGATGCTGCTCGCCAAGGTGCCGCCCAGGGAAGCTTGCAAGCCGCCTGCGCCGAAGGGCAGGAGGCTGGAGGAGTTGGAGAAAAAGAAATTGGCGCTAAGTTTGTCGCGGCTGGAATTGAATTCCCTGTTCCAGTTGATGGTGAACTGATTATCGCTGAAGGTTCCGGGCTTGCTGTAGAGGAACGGCGCGGTATTCACGGTCACCTGGCAGGTGGTGGGATTCACGCTGACACCTGGCGTGCCTGCCACGGAAGGAATCAAGTATCCGCCGGGAGTGTTGCCGAATTGCGTGCTCTGGAAATTCAACAGCTTCAGCACGACGGGATCGATGGAGATCGGGGCTGCCGCGCAACCTGCGGGATTGCTGGCGGAAGGTGCCACCGCCGGAGTGCTGAAAATGCTCGCCAGGTTCGCCGCGCTGCGGTCGGTCGGAAGAACCGGGAAGCCAGGATTATTGATCTGCGTTCCCGGCGACAGCGCACTGACCTGGCGCGTTCCCTGATAGTTCCCGAAAATGTATCCGAACTTTTCTTTCACCAGCGGCCCACCGAGGCTGGCTCCGAAAATGTTCTGCCGCACTTCCGGACGCGGCAGGCCGCTGGCGTTTTGGAAAAATTCGTTGGCGTTGAGGGCTTCGTTGCGGAAGAACTCGTACAAATCGCCGTGATACTGCCGCGTGCCGGTTCTCAGGATGGCGTTGACGTCGCCACCGCCGTTGCGTCCCTGGCTGGCATCGTACAGCGACGTTTGCACCTTGAACTCCTGCAACACATCCGGGTTCGGCAGAGGAACGTAGTAGTTTTGCGCCACGTTGTAGTCGGTGGCGCTGATTCCTTCGATCTGATAGTTGTTGTTATCTTCGCGCTGGCCATTCACGAATATTTTCGTGACGCCGCGTCCGAGCTGCGCTGAAGCATTCAGTTCGCTTTGCGCTCCGGTGCTGAGGGTCAGCAACTGCTGGTAGTTTTGCGTAGCGAGAGGAAGCTCGCGGATGGTTTCTGCCCCCAGGGTGCCGCCGGTGGTAGCTGCGGTAGTGTCAACGGTGGCGACCTGAGCGGAAATTTCCACCTTTTCGCTGACCGTTCCGGGTTTCAGCGAGATGGTGACGCGAGTTGTCTCTGTAACGCGAACTTCGACGCCTGCGGCTCTGGCGGTGGCGAAGCCCGCCTTGTTCACCACCAGGTAGTAGTTTCCCGGCGGTAGCAGTGTGGCTACGAAGGAGCCATCGGGGCCGGTGTTCTGCCGGCGCACCAGCAGGTCCGTGGCACTGTTGGAAATTTGTATTTCGGCGTCGGCAACCTCAGCGCCGCTGACGTCCGTGACGGTTCCACTGATGGCACCCGTGGCGCCACCCTGGCCCTTCGCCGCAGGCACGCTGAGCAATGCTGTAATAAGGAAGAACAATGAAAAAAGTCGTATGAGTCCCCGCATGCTATCCCCCCCCCGAAATAAAGTCCGCCATGTCCCGGGAACCGGGAAATCTCGCCGCCCGGCCTGGCACCGGCGTTTAGGCCGATGGGCAAGAGAGATTGGTGGTAACCACACCCCTGGAGGATAAGTAGAGGAGGGAAGTTATCGGGTAAACCTTCTATTGTCAAGCAGTTGGCAATGAATAATTCTCATTGCGGTCATCACTGAATCGTATACTCGGCTGGCGAAAACGCTACGTGACGCAAATAAAACGCCCGAGGCAGCGCTGCGGCGAGTATGCGTGGTGCCAGCTTGGTATGTAACGGGCTTGTCATATCTTTCGCCTTACGCAACCTGGGGAAGTGCGCTATCGTCTAACTTTACAGGGAGCTTGCTCACCTCGAGGTTCGCCATGAAAGCTCGGTCACTTGTACTGATTTTTGCAGTAATTCTGCTGATTTGCGCAGGCCTCCCTGGCATTGCGGCCGCGGAGAGCAGTCATATTCGAATCATCCGATTAAGCCTGGTTCAGGGAGATGTGCGCTTTGCCAGCTCCTTCCATAACGACTCTTTGACGGATCCCAAGGCAGTATGGGAAACCGCGCCGCTGAACATGCCCATCCGCGAAGGCTCTGCCCTGGCAACGGGCGCAGGCCGGGCCGAAGTCGAGTTTGAGAATGGCGCCATGGCGTTCCTGAGCGACAACAGCGTTATGGAGTTCTACGATCTCTCGCTGCACGATGGACAGAGGATTACTCGCCTGGTGCTGCGCCAAGGCACCGCGGTTTTCTATGTGCACTCGCAATCGGACTATTTTAGCGTTACAGGCGGAGACTTTACGGTAGAGGCCGGGCCGCGGTCGCGATTTCGGCTGAACAATTTTGACGATGGCAGCACGGTGGACGTCGAAGCCGGGCAGGTTTCCATTCTGCGTGATGACAAGACGACTCCGCTGGAAAAGGGCCAATCCCTTTCCGTGCGCGCCTCTGACCCGAAGTACCCGGTGATTGCGCGCGCGGATCCCAGCGACGATTTTGACCGCTGGGTGTCTGGCCGGATCGACAGCGTGGTGACAGCCACGAATTACACGAACCAATACACCAGCACAGCAAATTACACTTCCGGATTTTCTGATCTGTATACCTTCGGTTCCTGGTATTCACTGGCAGGATATGGATACGGCTGGCGCCCGTTTGGCGTCGGCATGGGCTGGTGTCCGTTTGATGCGGCCTATGGCAACTGGTATATGGACGCAAGCGTTGGCTGGTCGTTTATTGGTTCGGCACCGTGGGGCTGGTTGCCTTATCACTATGGCGGCTGGATTTTTTCTCCGGCTTACGGCTGGGTGTGGACGCCCAACGGTTTTGCCGGGTACGGCGTGGGTTATGGCGGCTATGGCGGAAGACCGATTGCCTATCGTCCGGTGACGGCGGTCTGGATTAACTCAGGCGGCGCGTTGGGACTGATTCCCGCGCATCCTCTGGACAAGAATGGCAAAACGCCACTGAACGCGGCTCAGGGAATTTATCCGGTGCAGGGAAACCGAATCGCTTCGCCAGTTGCTATTGCGAATGGCGAGAAGGTTTCCGTGGTTAAGCATCTACCAGCGAATGCTCTGGTAGCCAGTAATGTTGCCAAGACGGGCGCGCCAATAGCGGTTTCGCGCACGCTGCCCACAAGCACTTTCACGACGCGGCAAGCTGGCGCCATACGCCAATCATCGATCATGTACGACCCGACGGAGCATCGCTTCGTGAATTCGGGCCAACCTGCAGCGGCTACGAACAATGTGGCGCAGCCGCATGGCAATGTCGCCAAAGTCAACGAAGCGGCTGCCGCGCATGGCAATGCCAATCTGCCTGCTGCGCGCCCGGCTGCATCATTTCCTGCTGCCGCTCGCAATTCTGTTCCTGCGCGGCCTTCGATCGCGCCGGCGCCAGCTCGCGTGGGTGGCGGATCTTCGGGTGGCAGTTCTTCAAGCGGTGGAGGCGGTTGGGGTGGACGTAGCCCCGGAACCTCCGTGAGTTCGCCGCTGCCCGCCAGTTCAGCGGGATCCTCGCACCCATCTTCTACGGGAGGCGGCGGACGTCCGCACTGATCGCGCGAAACAGCGAATCCTTATCGTTTGAGGAAACGGCTCGTGGCAAATACGCTGCGAGCCGTTTTAGTTTGGAATCAGCGGAACAGTTCGCGCGAACGACTTAGGCAAAAAGCATGCCTGCATAGCCCACCACTCGGTCGCGATCGTCTGAGACATCTCCCGACGTGGCGTATTTCACCAGTTCTCCCTGCCGCACACCCAATTTCTGCAATGCCGTGAGCATTACCACTGCCGGACCCAATCCGCACATGGAGATCGATTCTTTGCGACAGACGTCATATAAACCGGCCGCATCAACGCGAAGCATACAGTCGATGGCCTGACGGTCTTTCCAGCGCGTGCGTTCGTCGTCTTCGTAATGATTCATGTCCGAGGAGGTCACGACCAGGATGTCTTCGGCGCGCTCTGCCAGAACACGCGCGAGCCCTTCACCCACTTGCACAAGTTCCTGGTAGCGGATCGTGCCGACAGCGATGGGCACAAACGTGAACTCCGGATCGAGCACTTGCAAAAAGGGCAGCTCCACTTCCAGCGAGTGCTCGCGACTGTGCGCCACTTCGTCCTCGCGCAGCGCCGGGCAAGCAGCGCGCACGCGCTTGGCCAGATCTTCATCGATGCGCACATCCCCCAGCGGAGTTCGCCAGTTTCCTGCGGAAAGAATGGCCAGCGGCTCGCCGCGAGGATAATGACGCACACCGAGAATTATGATTTTCTTCGGCAGCGGGATGCGCGAAAAGACCGCACCCGCGACGTGCCCTGAATACATGTAGCCGGCGTGAGGCACCAGGCAGGCTTTCGCGTGGATTTTTTCGTGTGGATTCTGAACGCGGGTATATTGCTGAACGAGTGCGGCAAGTTCCTTCGGATTGTCTGGATAGAATTGTCCGGCAACAGCAGGGGGGCGAATCATGGCCCCCTCCTCTGGAACTACGACGAGGGCTTACCTTTGAACTTCACGGCTTGCTGCGACTGGGGATCGTAATACACGGTAATTTTGTCGCCGTATTGGTAGCCGCCCTTATCGATGATCTGCTGCATTTTGGCGGCAGCGGGCTGGCTTAGGGAAAAGCTGCGGATGGCCATGTCGTTGCCCTTGGCACGCACGGTAACCTGCGCCGTGTTCGCGTTCATGACAAACCCTTCGAACTTTGCGAGGCCTACGTCTTTCGGCTTGGGCGTCACCGCACTGACAACGATGGCCGCCGCCGTGTCCACGATGATCGGCGTCAGGATGGGATCCTGGGCGCAAGCTTTGGGTGCTGCGAGAGTGGCCAGTGCAGCCAAACCCAGCGCCGCGATTCCCACCAGATGCAGTGTTTTTTTCATTCGATATCGTCCGTGGCGATGCGTAACGATTTCAGGAAGCGCACATCCTGGGGCGTCATGGTCAGGTGCGGCGCAGCCTTCTTTTCTGGTTCCTGTTCCATCGATTCCTGATCCACCTGGATGCGCAGCGATTCCAGGAAGCGACGGTCTTGCGTGGTGATGCGAGTTTCTTCGCCGCTGGACGCATCGCGTCTGGCCAGACCGATGGTGGCGTCGAGTTTCAGAACAATGTCATAGCCGTGCGCGCGCACACCGGCGATGGCGCCGGTAATGCGCTCCGACTCTGAAACGGTGTCGTTGATAGCGTGCCCTAGCTCTCGAAGGAGGTTCTTCAGATTGTCGTCGAGTTGCAAGGATAGCTCCCCAATACTTCTAAACCCGATTGTAGGCTTTCACTATATTCGATACAAGATGGGCTTTCGCCGTTGTCCTCAAAGTATTCACATCGGGCACCTGTACCGCAGGCCGGGCAGCTCCGAGGACACTTGCGGGAGAGTGCGCTAAGATGCTGCTATGTCAACGGTTGCAGGCAGCGCGAGCCGCCAAGCCGAGCTGCGGGGATTTCGGCGGCTTTGGCGCGTGCTCAAACAGTTATTTCATGAGGCCATCGGCGCCATATTTGCCTTGCTGGCGCTGGGCTGGCTGAACATGGCTGTGCGCGCATGGACTCGCGACGCCACACACTGGCTGATCGGTATTTCCATCGCCGTTGGCCTGTTATTCGTGGGATTTTCCATCACCTCGTTTCGCCGCGCGCGACAATTGTAAATCGCATGTGCGGCGTCGGCCGTTTTCCGGGACGACTGTTTTTCGCGCATTCGATTCTGAAAAAATAAGCGGGTTCTTATTTCAATCCTGTCCCGAGGGCGCAGCAAACCGGGCTGCCCACGAGCACAGCTGCGACGATTCTTGGGCTGTAGTATGCTGCACTCGGGCATAAATTCATGCGGCTGATTCTTGCCTCCACATCTCCACGCCGGGCACAGATTCTGCGCGACGCTGGCCTCGCGTTCTCGATCATTTCGTCGGCGGTGGACGAAACCCCAATTCCCGGCGAGGCCCCCAATGATCTGGTGCTGCGCCTGGCCAATGCCAAGGCGGACTTGGTGGCCGCCCGTTCCGTAGGGCCTGCAATCGTGATTGCGGCGGATACTGTCGTGGTGCTTGAAGGGCAAATCCTCGGCAAGCCCCGATCTACAGACGATGCGCGTCACATGCTCGAGAAACTTTCCGGGCGCAAGCATTCCGTGGTTACAGGCGTGTCTCTGATTCGCTTGCCGGATGTGGAACAGCGCGCGTTTGTCGAAACCACGCTGGTGCACTTCGATCGGCTATCTGCCAACGAAATAATTCGCTATCTGGCAACCGACGAGCCTCACGATAAAGCGGGAGCCTACGCCATACAGGGCCGCGCCGGCCGCTACATTCCGCGCATCGAGGGCTGCTACTACAACGTGGTTGGATTGCCGCTGGCGCGCTTGCTATCGGAGCTGCACGCGCTGGGCTGGTCTGAAGGAGAGCCTTCGTCGCTCTCGTGACGCCGCGCTGCCGCTGGTAACTTCGTTCCACTTGTTGCGTTGATTGCCGCAAAAAAAAGAAGCGCCCCGGACAAATGCCGAGGCGCTGCTGTTTAACTTTCTAAACGCGCTTACTTTTTCGCTTGCGGCTGCGTATGCGCGTTGTGCTTCTTGTTGTAGATATTCTTGGAAGCGGCATTCTGTTCCTTGTTGACTTGCTGCTTCTCGCCCGGTGTGAGCTTGCCGCCGTTCGCTGCGCGGTCGGCCTTCACTTGCTGGTTGATGCCCTTCTGCTGGTTCTCGAGCTTGGCGGACTCGCCGGCGGTCAACTGCCCGCTCTTGATGCCGTTTGCGATGCGATCCTGCTGATTTTCTTTGCGCTGCCCCACTTTGTTGTTGCCATATTGAGCGGTGTTGGCATTGTGCTTGTCGTTGTAAATCTGCTTGGAAAGCTGATTCTGTTGTCCGTTGATCTGCTGCTTTTCCGCTTGCGTCAGCTTGCCGCCATTGGCCGCGCGGTCGGCGCGCGTTTCACCATTGATCGCCGCTTCCTTCGTTTCCAGATTCGAGGTTTCACCGGCGGTCAGCTGGCCGCTCTTCACTCCATTCGCGATGCGGTCCTGCTGATTTTCCTTGCGCTGTCCCACTGTCGGCGCCGGAGCAGTGCTGGGCGTCGTCGTTGTCGTGCTAGGCGCAGGCGTGTCCTGGGCGAGGGCCACCGTGCTGATCAACAGCACCGCTGCGGGCACAATACTCCACTTCGAGAATTTGCTCGTCATCCCCGTCTCCTTGTTTTTTGCTTTCCTCGACTTGATTCGTCCCACTGGGTACTTTGTCAAAACCCAGTGTGAGGAAAAAGTTGCAGCGGATGCTACTGGACGGAAGTACGGTTCTGATGGGAGGGACAACACCGAGGATTACTCTTTAGACACAAGCAAGACCCTCGACGGGAGGGACTTCCGGCGCTTTGTTTTCAGGAATTAAGTATGAGGGCGGACTAGGCTGTCGTCGCGCTTACTTCCACGGAATTTCCGCTTTCCGTCGCGGCCACTGTTGACGACACGACGTAGTAGAACGTGGTTCCGGCGGCCAATCCTTCATCCGCGTAGCTGGTTGCCGAGGTGGAAGCGATTCGCGCGTAGGGTCCACCGCTCGTGCCAGAGCGCTTGATGTTGTACGTGGCCGACCCTCCAACTGCGCCCCAATTCAGTGCAACCTGGCCGCTGCCGGACTTCGCTGTAAGTCCTGTCGGAGCCGCAACGGCTGCCGATGCAGCCTGCGTGGCTGCCTTCTCCGCGCCCGACACGCCTTCTTTGAAGCTGCGAATGCCTTCGCCCAGACCCTTCATCACCTCGGGAATGCGGCGTCCACCAAAGAAAATCAGAATGATGGCCAGTACAACCAGCCAATGGAAAATACTAAATTCACCCATGAACTGCCTCCACGCAATCTTCGCCCGGCGCTTTCTTGCAGCCTGCGTAGCCTGGGCTACGCGGCAAAGTTATGCCGTTTTGATCCCCTACAGGATAACACGCTCGTCGCCCGCTCGCCGTGTCAAGCGTTGCCGGTCGAGGTATTCCAGCAAGGGAATCGCATATTTCCGGCTGATGCCCGTGAGTTCCTTGAAGGAGGGGACGGCGATGCGGTCGCCTTTGGTTTTCTTGTAACCGGCGAGCAGCGCGGTGAGTTTGGCGAGCGCGTCGGTGTGGAAGATCAGGTCCGCCGAAACGCGCACCAGGACTTTCTCGCGCAGCAGGATTTGCAGAATTTTCTCCGCGCGACGGCTTTCGATGGAAAGTTGCGCCAAAACTTCTTTCACCGCCGGAACGGTTAGCCCTGCCTTCGCGAAGGCTTGCTCGATCTGCTGCCGCGCGCGCTCTTCCTCGGGCGTCAGTGTAATTTCGGAACCGGGCTTCTTCACCACGTCCGCTTGCACTGACAGCTTTTTCTGCTGAACCAATTCTTCCAGCGCGCTGCGAAAAGTCTCGGCGCGAACGCGTTTTCCCAAACTGGCGCGCAAATCTTCCCGCGTCATTCCGGGCGACAATGGATTTTCCTTGTGAAACTTCTCAACGCGCTGGCAAAGTTTTCCGCAGATTTCCCGGAAACGCGGCTCGGAAAACAATACCAGCGGCTCAGCAGAAACGATGCGGATGGCCTTAGCCTTGGCCAGATTATTCCCGGCTTCCTGCAGTTCGCGCTCTAGCCAACCCGTGCGCGCGATGATATCTGCCGCGGGCACGCCGAGGACGTTGCGTTCGGTGATTGCGCGTACCGCGTTTTCGCGGGAACCGCGCTCCAGCGTTTCCAGAAACGCCACGCGGCCAGTGTCTTTCTTCGTGGGCCGGCGCGCCAACGGGTCCAGCACCTCGCCACCGCCAATCGTGATCACCGGCGAAAATTGCCGCGCGATAAAGCGGTCGCCTTTCACAAGCACCACTTCATCCTGCAGGCGCAGTTGCGCCAGACTCGATCCAGCAGGCGCCAGCTCATTCTTGTCATACAAATGGACTTCGCCAATGGTTTCGCTGGTTCCCGAGTGAAAATGAATGCGCGTGCGATGCTTCAGCGGTGGCACGGAAGCCAGCAATTCCAATCGCACGTCTACGCGACGCGCGGCACGGAAGCGCCCCGGCGCGGCAATCACCATTCCACGCCGCAGCGCAGTGTGTTCGACACCGGCAAGATTCACCGCGGTGCGCTGGCCTGCCTCCGCGCGCTCCACGCTTTTTCCCCCGGTTTGCAGTCCGCGTACGCGCAGCCGTTTTCCGTCGGGCAAAAGCTCAACTTCGTCGCCAATGGCAACCTGCCCCGAAATCAGAGTGCCCGTAACCACGGTACCGAATCCTTTGACGGGAAAAGAGCGGTCCACCGGCAGACGAAAATAGCGGCCCGCATCTTTTTCGGTGATTTGCGATGCGGCGTCTTGCAGGGCTTTCTTCAGGTCGGCCAGACCGTCGCCATTTTTCGCGCTGACCGACACGATCGCGGCGTTCGCCAGGAATGAGCCCTTCACGAACTCTTCCACTTCCATGCGCGCCAGTTCGCGCGACTGAACATCGACCAGATCGCTTTTTGTCAGCGCAATCACGCCGCGTTTCACGCCCAGCAACCGGCAAATCTCAAAGTGCTCACGCGTCTGCGGCTTGATGGCTTCGTCCGCGGCAATCACCAGCAGCACCAGGTCTACGCCCGACGCGCCGGCCAGCATGTTCTTCACGAAGCGCTCGTGGCCGGGCACGTCCACAAACCCGAAGCGCACGCCACCGTCTTCCAAAAACGCAAAGCCCAGATCAATGGTGATTCCGCGGCGCTTTTCTTCTTCCAGCCGGTCAGGATGCGTGCCGGTCAGCGCCTCGATCAGCGTGGACTTGCCGTGATCGATATGTCCCGCGGTTCCGACAATGATGCTTTTTGACTTGGTGGCCATAGGAGGATTCGGCAGGCGAACGATTCGATGGTACGAAAGAGTGGAATGCGCGGTCAAACCTGCCGCATGTCACGCGTTGGGGAAACCCGGCGCCTCTAGGACGCGTTCCGCCTGCCACAGGTGCCTGCGGTCGTGCGCATTGATGACCATCAGTCCTGTGCCGACGGTAAAGCGGAGCAGTGGCACGAAGGGGTTCTTAAAACGAACGCGGTTGAAATTGACTCGATCCCAGAAATCCAGCACGCGGCGCACTGGCGCGTGCGATTCCAGGAAAGCCTGCAACGCCTCTTGCGGGTCTCCGCCCTTCGACGGAGTCACCTTTGCCGTTGCCTTAAATCGCATGCGCAACGGTGGCTCCATGCCTTTGAGGAACAACCTCGAGAACACCCCAGGCTTCACCATTTGAGGGGTGCTCTCGCGTGTTGCACGCGGATTCTCCACCGCAGCCAGCAAAGCCTCGCAATAGACTCGGTTGATGCGCGCTAGATGATCGAAGCATTGCCACATGCTCCAGGAGGCTTGATTCGGCTGCCAGTTCGCCTGCTCTCGGGACTTTCCGCGAAGTAAGCGCTCTGCCGCGTCTTCAGCCTGTTTCAATTGTTCGAGAATGGAATTACGGTCCGCGGAAAGATCCGGCATGTTTGTCTCCCGCTTGAGCGATGGACTTTGGGGTGGCGCTTTTATTTCGCGCTAGCAATCTCGTCGACGATTTCCTGGGCAGCGGCGCGCGGATCTGGTGCCGCCAGGATTGGTCGACCGACAATCACAAAATCGGCGCCAGCTTTAATGGCTTGGCGAGGCGTGGCAGTGCGGGCCTGGTCGTCTTGCTTTGCGTTCGGGTCTTTCGGCCGCACGCCGGGTGTGGCGATCAGGAATTCGCGCCCGCACAATTTGCGGATGGCTTTGGCTTCCTGCACCGAGGCGACTACGCCATCCACGCCCACGGATTGCGCCAGCTTGGCAAGCTTCAGGACGCGCGATTTCGGCGGCCCGCCAATTCCGACTTCGCGGATGGATTTCTGATCCTGGCTGGTCAAAACAGTGACAGCAAGCAGCCGTGGCCGGTCGGCGCCCATGGGCACTCCGGCGCTGATGGCTTGCACCGCCGCGCGCATCATCGTTGTGCCGCCCAGCGCGTGTACATTCACCAACTGCACGCCTGGCAAACCCGCCGATGCCAGCACCGCTCCCGCGACGGTATTGGGGATGTCGTGAAATTTCAGGTCGAGAAAGACGCCGGTCCCCAGTTGCGCCACTTGTCGCACTGCTTCCGGTCCCGCGCTGGTAAAAAGCTGCATGCCGATCTTGAACATGCCAACCAGGTCGGCTACCTGCTTGGCGAATTTTATGGCCGTGGATAAGGAATCAAAATCGAGGGCTACAATCAGGCTGCTGCGTGGATGGGCGTCGAAGGTGGTCACGGTTCAGGGTTGCCCGTGAAGCTTCACTCCTGACTTTCGTCTTCTCGGGTGGGCTTTGGCGGCAGCTGCATCAGTTCCAGCCGCACCTGGCTCACACCAGAGTGGATCAGGCCGATCTTCCGGGCTACGCGATAGGATACATCAATTTCGCGTCCTTCCTGGTACGGACCCCGATCATTAATGCGCACAACCTCAAATTTTCCGTTGCGGGTGTTGACGATGCGAACCCAGGAGCCAAAGG
The DNA here is from genome assembly GCA_963826335.1 of Candidatus Acidiferrales bacterium. Taxonomy (GTDB): domain Bacteria; phylum Acidobacteriota; class Terriglobia; order Acidiferrales; family UBA7541; genus Acidiferrum. The sequence goes on from CAWGXB010000003.1 coordinate 36,493, forward strand.
GCAGGTTGGGATGCGCCGCGGTCAGGCTCTCGCAGTTGAAGCGCTCGCCATTCGCGGTCTTCTTTCCGTCGAACTCCGGCCCATACCAGCTGGCATTGCCCACCCAGGTCTTGATGGGCTTCACCGGAGCGCTGAGGTGCGCAACGAGAGGAGCTTCCATCACCGGCGCCACCAGAAACATCAGCGGCACCCATCGGATCGCTGCCCAAGTCATGAAGAGTGGTCGTCGCATCAGTGTGTTCTTCTTACTACAAACCTTCAAAAAGTGTAGCAAAAATGATGCATTATGTCAACCATTTTCAGTTACGAATTTATCTCGCAAGCTACTGATAGTTAACATCTTAGCCTCAGAAACGGCTCGCGATAAACCGCTCACAAGTGCCTCACTGACCCTGGGGTCAGCAAAACTGGCCGTCCCTACCTGTACGGCAGTCGCACCCACCGCGAGGTATTCCAGAACGTCCTCAACCGATTCGATGCCTCCCAGACCTAAAATAGGGATCTTTACCGCTTTTCTTGTCTCCCAAACTAGACGAAGTGTGATGGGTTTGATTGCAGGGCCAGACAGGCCACCCGTCAGGTTCCCTAGTTTGGACTTTCCCGTCCTAAAATCCAAGGCCATGGCAGGGTAAGTATTGGCTACGGTGAGGGCATCGGCCCCTGCGGACTCCGCTGCACGGCCAATAAGTCCAATGTCTGTAACGAGGGGCATCAGTTTTACCCAAAGAGGCCGTTTTGCTGCTGCCTTCCGTGCGGCCCCGACTACCTCCTCTACAAGAGCAGGGTTGCTGCCGAACTGCATACCCCCTTTTTTGACGTTTGGACAGGAGATGTTCAGCTCGTAGGCCGAAATTCCGTCGGCATCCTCGAGCTGGCGGATCACTTCGACGTAATCTTCCAGGCAGTAGCCAAAGACGTTGACGATGATGCTGGTGTTGTATTTTCGCAACACTGGTAGCTTGTCTTTGACGAACGCCTGCACTCCCACGTTCTGCAGACCCACCGCGTTCAGCATTCCGCAGGGTGTCTCGCACAGGCGGGGAGCTGGCGCGCCTTCGATGGGCTCGAGCGACAGGCCCTTGGTGACCAGGCCGCCGAGTTGGTTCAGATTCACCAGATGAGCGAATTCCAAGCCATAGCCGAAGGTGCCGCTGGCAGTAATAATGGGATTAGCTAGGCGCAGGGCGCCAACCTGAACTCGGAGGTCAACGCGGTCAGAGGAACTCACGTCAGCAGAGAATAGCACGAAGGCCGCTGCGAGTCCGGAAAATCCTGCGGGACCCGTCGGCGCTACTTGGCCTCGCGCTTTCGCAGCGCTTCGGATAACACTCGTCCATCGCGCGTGGACAGCGTGACTCCGGTCAGCGAGGCAAGCGTTGGGGCGATGTCGGCGGGTGTGGCGGAGGCGAAGTATTCGCCGGGCTGAATTCCGTAACCCATCATCAGGATGGGCACATGCTGGTCGTAGTTGTAAGGACTGCCGTGGTTGGCAGCATAGCCACGGTCTTTGCCCGGGGCGGTTCCGTCCAGCAGCCAGTAGGCCTTCTGCACAATGAACAGATCGCCGCTCCTGCCAGCGTAGAAACTCAGTTCCATGGCATTGCGTGTTTGATACAGGCTGTTGCGGCCACCGTTCAGGTCTTCGGCGCGATACACGGCAGCCACTCCGGGCCCCTGCTCCGCGGCATTGATAACGGTTCGCAGCGCAGCCGGGTCTTGCCTCAACTGGCCGTAGATTCCTTGCGAAAAATAGATGTCGCTGCCGCTGATTCGCGCGATCGCCGGCTTGGTGAAGTTAAACGGCTCAAGGGCTTTCTCCAGGCGAGCTTTCAGTTCGACGAGATTCGCGACGCCGGCGTCGACGCCTGTTTTTTGCATTTCTTCGGGAATAGGCATAACGCCGTGGTCGGCGCTGAGCGCCACGACATAGTTGCCGCGGCCAACCTTTTGGTCCAGGTGAGTGAAAAGTTCCGCGAGGTCCTTGTCGAGGCGCACCAGGATGTCCTGAATTTCGCGGCTGTTTGGGCCAAACGCGTGGCCAACGTAATCAACCGACGAATAGCTGACGCCAAGATAATCGGTGGCGCCGCCTCTGCCCAGTCCAAGGGAATCCACGGCGGCGATTGCGAGTTTGGTCAGATAAGTTTCCGCGAAGGGGCTGGTGGACCACTGCTCGTAGAAATCTTCGTCGGCGCCGGTGCTGCCTTCCTTGCCGCGCAGGGCGTGAGGAAAACTGTTGGTCCATCCGTCAGGCGGCGACGCACCCGAAGTCTTGTCTTCATACAGGTAAGAGGTTGCAGGAAGAGTGAGCGTCCATGTCTTGCCGTAATCCTCAGAGGCCGGGTGCTTCTTAACGAAGTCCTCCACGAAAGGCATGATGCCGTAGGGAGAGGAGGTCACCCACGCGCCGTTATCGAACCAGGTGGCGGCGTCACCTTTGTGGCCCGCCAAAGTGATCGCCGCGCGTGCTTTCAGCGAAAATGTCACGACGCGCGTCGCGCCGCCGGTCTGAAACTTCAGTTCCTCTGCAAACGCCGGCACCTGCATGCGCCAGGCGGAATCGCCGCCCTTGGTGCTGCCGCCTGCGTACGCGACGTTTTTTACATTTGGATCGCTGGTGCAGGTGACCATCTTCTGTGTTTCGCGATCCCACCACGAGTTGGAGATCATGCCGTGGCTGGAGGGAAATGCGCCGGTGGAAATCGTGGAATGCCCCACGCAGGTTTCCGTCGACGCATACGGATAGGCCGCATCGCGGAACCACGCGCCTTCGTTCAGCAAGCGCTTCAATCCGCCGGTCCACTCTGCGCGAAACTTGTCGACGTAGTCGCCGCGCATCTGGTCCACCACGATCATCACCACCAGCTTCGGCCGCGCTGGGCGTGCCTCCGGCTTGGCTTCGGCTTTATGCGGCGTAGGCGTCTGGCCACAAACAATCGCAGCGGTGAACAACAAGGCCAGCAAGCACGCAATCCCACTTCGTGTGGTCCCGCGCATCGACGTCCTCCCATTGATTCTTATGGCGAGTCTAGCACGCCCGCAACCGCTGCAATATTCCACGCGATGGACTAATGCGTCCGTGCAATATCTCGGCGGGCATCGGAGCTGAGCTTCGGTGCGTTGATTCACATCTAGTACCCATGTTGCGTTAATCGGGAGTACCTCAGTAATGAACTATTCCCGAATTGCGAGGAGTTGCGCTGACGCACATACCGCCGTGTGGTCGCATGCCCCATCCAGAGAGATGGCCACACATTCTGCGGTGCCGGGCATACCCCGATAAGAGCCATGGTGAACCCAAATGTGGTAGCCATTGCTCCTGACGGAACCATGAAAAAGGATATTGCATGATTCGGCGTCGCGAATTTCAACGGGCAGTTCAGGAAAATGGAATTCCGGATCGTGCGGATGAAAGATTCTTTCAGCCGCTAGAATTAACTCTCCGGCGACCCTCGCCTTCATTCCCGAGCCAAGGCCCAATATGCACCCTGATACCGCGGACCAGGCCTTGAGCACTTTTGTCCGACTGGCGAGAGATGCTCGGTTTTCGCTCCACGCTTTGTGCTCTGCGTCCTACGCTCCGCGCAATCGAGTTGTGCTAGCATTACGCGCATGCGCCTGATTGAAAAGTCTCAATTGATGTCCGCGGCGGAAATTGACCGCACCTTGCAGCGCCTTGCGCACCAAATCGTGGAGAAGAGCGGTGGAACGCGGCAGCTCGCGCTGATCGGCATACGCCGGCGCGGCGTGCCCCTGGCCGAGCGAATCGCGCATGCCATGCGCGGCATCGATGGCGTGGAGGTTCCCGTAGGCACGCTGGATATCACGCTGTATCGCGACGACCTCTCGAAAGTCGCGCCCCAGGCGGTGCTGCAGTCTTCACAGATCCCATTCGGCGTGGACAGCATGGACCTGGTGCTGATCGACGACGTGCTGTACACCGGCCGAACCATTCGCGCCGCGATGAATGGGCTGTTCGATCTGGGCCGGCCGAAACGCGTTTCGTTGTGCGTGCTGATCGATCGCGGGCATCGCGAAATGCCGATCGAAGCGCAATACGTGGGCCGAACCATACAGACCAGCGATACGGAGATCATCGAGGTCCGCTTGAAGGAAGTGGACAACGAAGAACGCGTGGTGCTGGTGGATCGCGTAGAATAAAAATCGCCGCTTTTGCACAGGCGGCTTTTGCGTCCCGGCGCAGGACCACGTAGAATGGTTTTCCAGCAGGGGCGAAACCCCTCGACGCTCCCCGGGTCCGCCTCGAGTCCAAACGAGTGCCAAGTGACCTATTTTTTTCGTGATCTGCTAGCCCTCGAGCCGCTCTCTGCGGACGAACTGTCATTCATTCTGGATCAAGCCAAACCTTTCCAGGAAATCCAACGCAATCCTTTGAAGAAACTCGCCACGTTGCGCGGCAAGACCGTGGTGCTGGCCTTTTTCGAGAATTCCACGCGCACCCGGCTAAGTTTCGGCACCGCCGCAGCGCGGCTTGGCGCCGACACCATGAATCTTCAGGCGGAGGCGTCGAGCCTGAAAAAAGGCGAGACGCTGCTGGACACGGCGAACAATCTGAACGCCATGAAGCCAGATTGTTTCGTGATGCGCCATTCGTCTTCGGGCGCGGCGGACTTCGTGGCGCGACACCTGGAAATTCCCGTGGTGAACGCGGGTGACGGCACACACGAACATCCCTCGCAGGGGCTGCTGGATGCGCTGACAATCCGCGATCGCAAAGGCACGTTGCGCAACCTGAACGTGACGATCCTCGGCGACATTGCGCACTCGCGCGTGGCTCGTTCGAACATTCATTTACTGGGAAAGTTTGGCTGCCGTTTCACCTTGTGCGGCCCGGCGATGTGGGTTCCACGAGAGATGGAAAAAATCGGGCCTCCGGGCACGCCGATTCGCTGCGTGTATCGCGTGGAAGAAGCGTTGGAAGACGCCGATGTAATCATCGTGCTGCGCGTGCAGACGGAGCGGCTGCATGAACCGTCGCTCTCGCAGAACGACTACATCCTGCTGTACCAGTTGAACGCCGAACGCATGCGCCTGGCCAAGCCCGACGCATTGATTCTGCATCCCGGCCCGATTAATCGCGGCACGGAAATCACTCCCGAAGTGGCGGATGGACCGCAATCCGCCGTGCTGGAACAAGTCACCAACGGCGTTTCCGTGCGCATGGCCATCCTTTATTTGCTGATGGTTGGCGCCGCGGAGGGCAGCACGCATCCTGCGCTCGCCGGAAGACCCGAACCACCCTCCAAGGAAACTGCTCATGCTTCTGATTAAGAACGGCCGCGTGCTCGATCCCGCCTCAAACACCGACGCGCCAAAAGATATCTTGTTGAAGGACGGACGCATCAAGGAAATTGCGCCCGCCGGAAAACTGTCCGTGGACTCCGGCGTCGAGACCCTAGACGCTTCGGGACTGATCGTCGCGCCAGGCTTTATCGACATGCACGTGCATCTGCGCGAGCCTGGGCAGGAAAACTCCGAAACGATTGAGACCGGAACGCTGGCGGCAGCGCGCGGCGGATTTACCGCGGTGTGTTGCATGCCGAATACCAAGCCGGTGAACGACAACGCATCAATTACGCGATTTATTGTTGACCGCGCGAAGGTGCACGGACATGTTCGCGTTTGGCCCATCGGCGCAGCCAGCGTTGGAAGCAAGGGCGAATCGATTTCCGATATCGCGGCGATGCGCGAAGCCGGGATCGTGGCGGTGTCGGATGACGGCAAGCCCATCGCCACCGCAAAACTGGCGCGACAAATCATGGACTATTGCCGCACGCTGGAGCTTCCCGTAATTGAACACGCCGAAGATGTTTCTCTGGCCGCTGGCGCCAGCATGCGCGAAGGCGTCGCTTCCACGCGCCTGGGACTTCCCGGGATGCCGGCCGCGGCGGAATCTGTTTGCGTGGCGCGCGACGTGCAAATCGCGGAGTTGACCGGCGCGCGGCTGCACATTGCGCATCTTTCGGCAAGGTCATCCCTGGAGCAGGTGCGCTTCGCAAAACAGCACGGGCTGCACGTGACGTGCGAAGTGACACCGCATCACTTCACGCTGATTGACGAGGATGTCACTTACGATTCGCGATTCAAGATGAATCCGCCACTGGCCGCGCGCGAAGACCGCGAAGCGCTGCTCGAAGGATTGGCGGATGGCACCGTCGACGCGATTGCCACGGATCATGCGCCGCACGAGCCCGCCGTCAAGGACGTGGAATTCGACAAAGCGCCGTTCGGCATTTTAGGGTTTGAGACCGCGCTCGGTCTAGCGCTGGAGCAACTGGTGCACAGCGGCAAGATCAAGTTGATGCGCATGGTCGAGCTTTTCACGACCGGCCCCGCACGGGTTCTGGGCAGAGAGCGCAAGCTGGCTGCGGGCGAACCCGGTGACATCACAATTTTTTCCCTGGACCGTCCATGGACTTACCGCGTGAAGGAATCCGCCAGCAAGTCGCGCAATTCACCGTTCGATGGCCGCGCGTTCAAAGGTGGCCCGGTAGCCACGATTGTTGCCGGCAAGATCGTTCATCGCGCGTAGTTCTCCGCTGGCTTTTTTAGGCAAATTCCGGGAGTTCCACCGGCCGCCGTTTTTGCAGCATCCACAAAATCCACAATCCCGCTGCGGCCGCGGCAAGATGCTTGATGGTGTGGCCGCTCACAATATGGCCGAACGCAAAAATCTGGCGGTCCGCCGTTTCCGTGATCTTCGCTAAAACGTAAAAGCCCACGATGACCAGCAGGTCTGAACTGCGCGTGTAGCGCGGCGGCAGAAGCAGGATCACCAGCAGCAACAACACCGCATAGGCCTGCAGCGCGGCATAAAAACGCAAATCGCTTGCTCCATTGAGCTCGCTGATGTGCCACTGCACCACGCTGGCAATTCCCAGCAGCAAAAGAATCGGAAGCAGCGCCAGCCCGATGGGAACGCTGATGCGCTCCATGATCATTGCCGCAACCAAGGCCATGAAGACAATCGTCATGGGCATACCATCCCACATCAGGCGGGCATTGTCCGGCGCGAGATGGTAGTGCGCCGAGCCGATTGCTGTGAGCACCATGCCTGCAAAGACGATCACGTAAGGCCAACGCTCGCGTGAATCCACAAACTGCACGCGCGAGGGTTTCCCGAGCAAAACCACCAAGCCCCATATGCCGGCAATGGCGAATCCCGCGTTCGAAGCGACATCCCCGAAGTTCGGAATGCCCAGCCACGCGCGGCGGTCCGCAAAATTGTGATAGGACAGGGGCTGAGCAATGCGCGGCGCCAAAATTGCCGCGATGATGACCACAAGTGTCACGCCGACCAGCACCATCACCCCAGTTCGCTTCGAAAGCACGCGCAACCTCCGGAGCGTGGATAGTACAAACACGGGCACGGAAGTAGCAATGGGCGGGTAGCGTTACTGTTTCAACCGTTACACTGGGACAAAACAGCTCATGCATCGCTTTCGAACAATTCGCTGGCTTCTAGCGTGTGCTGCGATGCTTCTTGCCTCCGGTGCTTCTGGGCAATCAGCGCGCCCGCCCGCACAATCAGAACGCATACTCGATTTTCACAGCGACGTCACCGTGGAGGACGATTCCTCTCTGCTGGTCACAGAAACAATCACCGTCGTCAGCACCGGAGCGCAGATTCGCCACGGCCTGCTGCGCGAATTTCCAACGGCTTACAAAGATCCGTACGGCAATCGCTATGCCGTGGGGTTTGAGGCGTTGTCGGCCACTCGCGATTCAGCCAACGAGCCTTTTCGCGTGGAAGATTATTCCAACGGCAAGCGCATCTACTTCGGCAGCGCCAACGTGATGCTTCCTGCGGGCCGCCACGTTTACACCTTCAGTTACACGACGAATCGTCAGCTTGGTTTTTTCGCGGACCACGATGAACTCTTTTGGAACGTCACCGGCCTGGGCTGGCCGTTCCTGATTGATCATGCCTCCGCCACCGTGCACCTGCCATCCGCGATTCCCGCCGATCAGGTGCATCTTTCGGGATTCACGGGGCCGGCTGGTTCGCGCGAGTCGCGGCTGACCACTTCCACCGAAGGTGGCGCGTTCGTGTTTGCGACCAGCAAACCGCTTCCTTTTCATCAGGGGCTCAGCATTGTGGTTTCCTGGCCGAAGGGATTTGTGACGCCGCCCACTCTCGCGCAGAAGGTGGAGTATTTCTTCCGTGATAACCGCGACGCACTTCTGCTGGCCAGCGGGCTGTTGGCTCTGCTGCTCTACTATCTGATCGTGTGGTCGGCCGTTGGCCGCGATCCGGCCCCGGGCGTCATCATGGCACTGTATGAACCGCCGGCAAACCTTTCGCCTGCGGAGATGCGCTATCTGGTTCGCATGGGCTTCGATAGCAAGACGTTCGCCGCCGCGGTTCTCGACATGGCGGCGCGCGGCTTCCTGACAATCAGCGACAAAGACGGCTCCTACACGCTCACTCTCACGGGAAAGGACGATGGCATTCTCACTGCCGACGAGAAGCAAATTGCCACAATTCTGTTCAGCGGACGGTCGCAGATCTGGCTGCACTACGAAAATCAGCAAACGATTCACAGCGCCCTGGTTGCTCTGCGGAAATGGCTGAAACGCGCGGAGGAGACAGTCTTTTTCGTCACCAATTCACGCTACTTGATTCTTCCGGTCGCGCTCTCCATTATCGTCACACTTACTTACCTGCTCATGCTGGGAAAGCCCCAAGTCATCGGCGGTGTATTCGTGAGTTTCTGGCTGACCTTTTGGACTCTGGGGGTTGCGGGACTGGCGAGGAAAGTAGTCCAAGCCTGGCGCTCAGCCTTGCATTCGGGGAAGAGCGAACTCATCTCCTTCGGAGGGGCGCTGTTCTTCACGGCGTTTTCGATTCCTTTTCTGTTTGGCGAAGTCATGGGATTCATCTTCCTGGTGAAGTTCACTTCGGTCGCCCTGGGAATCTTTCTTCTCGCCGCGGCGGCTCTGCATATTCTATTTATCTATCTGCTGAAGGCGCCGACCATCGCCGGACGGCTGATGCTGGATCGTGTCCAGGGTTTCAAAATGTTTCTTGGCAAGGTGGATGGCGATCGCCTGAATCGCGCCGCGCCGCCGCGGCAGACGCCACAGGTCTTCGAAAAGTACTTGCCGTACGCCTTGGCGCTGGACGTTGAGCAGGACTGGGCGGAAAAGTTTTCCGGGATTCTCGGCGCTGCGGGAACCGCACCCGACGGTTCTCCCGGGTATGTGCCGTCCTTTTATTCCGGTTCCTCGTGGAATGGATTCAGCGGAAGCAATTTCGCGTCGTCGTTCAGTAGCTCGTTCACCAGCGCGATTTCCTCCTCGTCGGCAGCGCCGGGCTCCAGCAGCGGTTCGGGCGGCGGTGGCGGCGGATCGGGAGGCGGCGGAGGAGGAGGGGGAGGTGGAGGCTGGTAGTTAGTGCGTGGCGATGCGTTGCACGTTGAACTTGTCGCCGCGCGGCCAAGTTACTTTGTTTTTCGCTTTGCAGTAGGGGCAGAGCGCCACGCGTTCCACGGGTTTGGCAAGCCCTGTCGATCCCACTACACGCATTCCCTTCTGACACACTTCGCATCGAAAGATTTTCTGCACGTGTCCTCCTCGCCTCGCAACCTGACCTGGAGGTCTCCGGGCTCGATACTCTCGATTCAAACTCCTTTCTAGTGAGCGGCAGGCTCCGCCGCCGGATGCAGCCCGTGCTGCGGCACCTCATGCGTGCCGCGCGCCAGGGGCTCAATCTTCATGCGATAAAAATGGTCGAGCGGCAAACGCCCTTTGCCGACCGGATACGCTTTTTCAATGGCCTTCATCACGTAGGCTTTTGCCAGCGTGGTGGCCTCCAGCAGGGAACGGCCTGCCGCCAGTTGCGCGGTGATGGCCGAGGCAAACGTGCAACCGGTGCCGTGCGTGTTCTCTAGCTTCACCTTGTCGCCGCCGAGCGGGTGCATGTCGGTGCCATCGAAGAGCACGTCGATGGCTTTTTCCATGTGTCCGCCCTTCACGATAACGGCGTGCGCTCCCATTTCCACGATTTTGCGCGCTGCCGCTTCCATGTCCGCCACATCCTTGATGGTTATGCCGGCAAGGATCTCGGCTTCGGGAACATTCGGAGTGATCACGGTCGAGCGTTTCAGGAGTTCTGAGACCAGAAACTTGATTCCGGTGGAATCGAGCAGTTCCGAGCCGCTGGAGGACTTCATCACCGGGTCGTGAACGACGTGCGCAAACTTATGCGTATCGAGGAATTCGGCGACCACGGCGGCGTTGCCACGATTACCCAGCATGCCGATTTTCACCGCGGCAATTTCGCAATCTTTTACCAGCACTTCCAACTGTTCGCGAAGCTCGGCAGCGGGCGTATTGTGAACGGTTTCGACTCCCTGTGTGTTTTGCACCGTCAGCGAAGTGATAGCCGCTACTCCATAGCAGCCGTAGGCCGCAAATGTTTTCAAGTCGGCGCCAACGCCAGCGCCGCAACTGGGATCAAATCCCGCAATCGTCAAAAGAATGGGAGGAATGACAACTCCCTGGGAGTGAAGGTGGCTCATCATCGTTGCTGTGACGCCTCGCGCGGTGAAGAAAATGGCCGGTCACGCTCCTCTGAGGTGAAGGTTCGCTTCTTCACGCCAGAAAACGGCCGGCACTTGCGAATGTACGCGCACTAATTTTTCTCCGCAAGGAAATTCTCAGCGCAGAGAAGAAGTGAGGCGAACGTTTGCGTTCGTTTGGATTTGATTACGGCAGTTTGCCAACTATCTCACCCAGAAAAGGTGAGCGTTGATCAGGGGAACAAACCACGAACCAGCGTGGCTTCGGCGACGCGGCCGACGGCGAGGGCCATGGCGGCGGCGCGTGGTGGAACGTGATGCTTGCGCATCATTTCGATCATGTCGTGGAAAGCGCGGCTCATGATCTTCTGCAAGCGCACATTCACTTCGTCGGAATCCCACAGCAGGCCTTCCTGGTTCTGCACCCACTCGAAGTAGCTGACGGTAACGCCACCGGCATTCGCCAAAATATCCGGCAGGACGGTAACGCCGCGGCGCGCAAGGATTTCGTCGGCGTGTGGCGTGGTGGGACCGTTTGCGGCTTCGGCGACGATGCGAGCTTTCACCGCTTCGGCGTTTTGCAGAGTGATGACACTCTCCAGCGCGGCTGGAATCAAAATGTCGCACTTCAGTGTAAGCAGATCCTCGTTGGAAATTCGCGAAGCGCCAGGCATGCCGACAACCGTGCCCGAACGCTCCTTGTAGCGGATGGCCTTGATGGGATCGATGCCGCGGGAATTCGTGACGCCGCCGCGGGTATCGCTTAACGCGATGATCTTGGCCTTGCGGTCGGCCAACAAACGGGCCGCGGTGGCGCCCGCATTGCCAAATCCCTGAATCGCGACGGTAGCGCCGCGCAGCGAGATTTTCTTCACCTTGCAGGCTTCTTCGACCACGTACACCAGCCCCTGCGCGGTCGCTTCGGCGCGGCCAAGCGAGCCACCGATAGATAGAGGCTTGCCGGTCACCACGCCGGGAACGGTGTGTCCCAACATCATCGAATACGTATCCATGATCCAAGCCATGGTTTGCGCATCGGTGTACACGTCGGGCGCCGGAATATCTTTATCGGGGCCGATGATGGGAAGAATCTCGCTGGCGAAGCGGCGCGTCAGCCGCTCCAGTTCGCTCTTCGACATGCGCTTGGGGTCGCAAATTACGCCGCCCTTCGCGCCGCCAAAAGGAACGTTCACCACCGCGGTTTTCCATGTCATCCAGGCCGCAAGCGCTTTGACTTCATCCAGCGTAACGTTGGGGTGAAAGCGAACGCCGCCTTTGCCCGGACCGCGCGCGATGTTGTGCTGCACGCGGAATCCCGTGAGCACCTTCACCTGGCCGTTATCCATTTTGGTTGGCAGGGACACTTCCAGAATGCGCTTTGGCGTACGCAGCACCTGGCGTAGGCCCGGATCCAGCTTCAGCACTTCCGCCGCGATATCAAACTGAATCTGCGCGATGCGAAAGGGATTCAGCTCCTCGCGCGGCGCGATTCGGGGCACCATCGGAGGCGCGCCCGTGGGGCGTGTGGGGACTGGGGGTTTTGCGACCGTTGCCATCAGGATCGGTCCTTTCCGTTGCGGTGGAATCTCAAAACACGTTCAACTGGCCCAACAACCTGCCGTCTGCAAAAGCCACTGGTACTACCCGTTGGCGGCGAACTTGCGCACGCCCGCCAAATACTTTTCGCGACAATCCATCGAGCAGAAGTGCAGCAGTTCTCCACCGTCGCGAAGCGGAATCGCCACGGATTCGGCGAGATGCATGCCGCAAACGGGGTCGCGCACCAGCTTTCGCGCAATCACGTCATTGGGGACATCAATATCCGGATGCGCAGTCGGCGCAGCTCCAGCCATGTTGCGCACGACGCGGCGGAGAATCGAGACGGCCCAGGAAACGATCAGGACCCAGAAAACATAGCGAAGAATGCGAGCAATAAATTCCATCGAAAGTGGGTTGCGACCGCCATTCCGCTACCTTTCTTGAGGCGAAATGGTGTTGAGGCGAGTGTATGCAGGGAAAGCAGGGGCGTCAAACGAAAATGTGTAGATTCAAGGGGTTGCGGGACCCGCGTTTAGCGATTTGAACGCATCAGCGAGGCCCGCCGACTAAAATAAGCACTGATTTTATATAAGGTTACGACAAATCTGCCCGATTCACGAGTTCGGCCACGATTATGGGCACGGGATGCGGTCGATGCCCATATAAGGGCGAAGGACTTCGGGGATAACGATCGAGCCATCGGCCTGCTGGTAGTTCTCCACCACTGCGATCCAGGTGCGGCCAACCGCCAAACCCGAGCCATTTAACGTGTGCACGAAATCGCTCTTGCCACCGGCTTTTGGCTTGTAGCGAATGCCGGCGCGGCGCGCTTGAAATGCTTCGCAGTTCGAGCACGAAGAAATTTCGCGGAATTCATTGCTGGAGGGCAGCCACACCTCTAAATCGTAAGTCTTCGCCGAGGCGAAGCCCATGTCTCCGGTACAAAGCAGCACAGTGCGATAGTGCAGCCCAAGTTTCTGAAGAATGGTCTCGGCGTTGCGCACCAGAGCTTCGTGCTCTTCATAGCTTTTGTCGGGATGCGTGAACTTGAACAGTTCCACCTTCTGGAACTGGTGTTGACGAAGAATGCCGCGCGTGTCTTTTCCCGCGGCGCCGGCTTCGGAGCGAAAGCAGGCCGTCCAGGCGGTGACGAGAATCGGCAGTTGGTCTTCCGGTACAGTTTGGTCGCGATAGAGATTGTGCAGCTCCACTTCAGAGGTAGGAGTTAGCCAGAAATCCGTGTCCTGCAACTTGAACAAATCCGCGGCAAATTTTGGCAATTGCCCGGCGCCCATCAGTGAAGCGGTGTTCACAAGAAATGGCGGCAGAATTTCTGTGTAGCCGTGTTCGCGCGTGTGCACGTCCAGGAAAAAATTGGCCAAGGCGCGTTCCAGCCTGGCGCCCCAACTTTTGTAAACCGCGAAGCGCGCGCCGGTGATCCGTGTGGCGGCTTCCAGGTCGAGAATGCCGGCCCGCTCGCCAACCTCCCAGTGCGGCTTGGGCTGAAAATCGAATTTAGGAGCCGTGCCCCAACGGCGGACTTCCTGGTTGCCGTCGGCGCCGGTGCCGTACGGGACGCTGGAGTGGGGAATATTCGGGATGGTCAAAAGAGTTTCGCGCTGTCGCGCATCCAGTTCACTAATGCGTTCGTCGGCCAGCTTGATTCGTTCGGAAACCTGCTTCATGTCGGCGATCAGCGCATCCGCACTCTGTTTTTCTTTTTTGAGCCGGGCAATCTCATCGCTGGTTTTGTTGCGTTGCGCCTTGCGCTGTTCATTTTCGGTAATGAGTTCGCGGCGCTCTTTGTCGAGCACACGGAATGCATCCAGGTCCAAGGTGATATTGCGCTTCCTGGCCATTTCGGCGAAGAGATCCAGGTGGTCGCGGAAAAAGTTCAGATCATGCATGGTGTTGGAAGGATAGCGTAGAGAAGTGACTGCTGGCCAGTGATGGAGGAATGGAAAACGCGGTTCCGCCGGGGCAAAACGGGTGCGATTCCCATTTCGGGCCATGCGGCAATACTCATCCCGGCATAGCGCTATGACGATTCAGTACCTAACCTTTGCAGTTATAATCGCGTTGTAACGTAAGGCATTGACAATGAAGAGGATACCGACTATTTCTGCATCCGGTGAGGCTTTGGTCGCAGGCAAATTTCAAGGGTGCAGTTGGGCACACGATTGCCAGGGTACCAATGAGAAGTACGGAGGTTCCGGTGCGAAGTACTGCCTCAAATGGACCTGGCGTCCTAGTGACACTCGCGACGGCTGCGCTCAGAATCAGCATTGTGATTGGGAGTAAGGTTCGACTCTCGGGGCGGGCGGAATGATCATAGTGATCTTGCTCCTGTGCGTCGTTCTACTGCTTGCGAGCGCAGTGGAGCGGCCAAGCCCGCCGGAAAACGAGAGATGAACTAGGCTTCCGTCATTACCCTCCATCCCCCACGCCAGAGCGGCCGGTGCCCCCACCGGCCGCTCACTTTTTAGGGCCTTGGAAATCACACGGGGGACGGAAGACGAAACTACGGTCGGGGAACCCTTCTGGAGTCTGTTGGGAAATAATCGTGAGGACAAATAAAAAAGGGGGCTGGTGCAAGCCCCCTTACTTTGGATCTGACCCCCCAATAACCGGATACTCAGTCGAGGTTGAGGTCCGGCCACCCCGGGAAGCCAATCTCATGAATTAATTCGATAGGATGCACGCGGTTTGCCAATTAGAGCGAGGGGCTCGTTTTGACGGGCAGCGGTTGAGAAGAAAGGACTTAAAAGAACACTGCACGGAATCGGACCTTCGGCGTCTAAAATGAATCTACAAAATCTCACAGACTTCGCGCAAAGTCCTACAGTCTTTAGGAAGTCACAGCCGGGCTTTTCTAAATAACCCCACTACCCTGGCAAACACAATAACGTTATCGCGGTGCTGGTTGGAACCATCTAATCGTGATGGGTCAAACTGAGCCTGCTTTTGTAAGCAGCGCAAGAATCCAGGCTGCGTTCGTTTTGTTCACGCGCCGATGGATGACCGCAAGGCACTTGCGATGGATTGCGAGAAGCGCTGAACGTCGGCGTCGTGTTCGGCTTCGACCATAACACGAGCCAGCGGTTCGGTTCCGGAGTAGCGCAGCACAACGCGCCCATTGTCTCCCAAGGTGGACTGCGCTTCGGCCAAGGCACGGGCAACGTCCGGCAGCGACTCGAGAGGCGGCTTGGATTTTACTTTTACGTTGACGATGACCTGCGGGTAGTCCTTCAGCCCCTGAACCAGCGATTCCAGCGAACCATGGGCGGAAACCAAGGAAGCCACTTTGACCGCCGTGAGCAGGCCATCGCCGGCAGGGCTATCGTCGAGGAAGATGATGTGGCCGGACTGTTCGCCGCCAAGATTGTTGCCGGACTTGAGCATTTCTTCGAGGACGTAGCGGTCGCCGACGGCGGCGCGGGCAAGCGAAATGCCTTCGCGATCGAGCACGCGTTCCAGGCCGAGATTGGACATCGAAGTGGCGACAACGCGCTGGCTCTTCAGCGCATTTCGCGACTTCAGGTGGCGCGCCACGGCCAGAAGGACGCCGTCGCCATTCACGATGCGCCCACTGCCGCAAACAAATAGCGCGCGATCCGCGTCGCCGTCGAACGCCACGCCAAGCAAAGCCTTTTCGGTAAGCACGCGTTTCAGCAAACCGTCGAGATGAAGCGAGCCACAACCCGCGTTGATGTTACGTCCGTCGGGATTGACTCCCATCGGAATGACGTCCGCGCCCAAGGATTGAAACAACTCGGGACCCAACTGGTAGGCGGCGCCATTGGCGCAATCGAGCACCATGCGAAAACCTTCGAATTTGGCGCCGGGAATGACGCGGCTTTGTAGAAACTGCAGATACTCGGCGTGCAGCGCTTGATTGGCGACTAGAGCGGGCAGAAAGGTTGGCACGGGCTCGGCACGCAACCGCAGAATTTCCGCTTCGAGCTTTTCTTCCACGGAATCCGGGAATTTCATTCCCGCGTGAGAAAAGAGTTTTACGCCATTGTCGTGATAAGGATTGTGGGAAGCAGAGATAACCACGCCAGCCTGAAAATCATTTTCGCGAACCAGGCAGGCGATTCCCGGAGTGGTGATGATTCCGGCAAATTCAGAGCTGGCGCCCGACTTTTGCAGGCCCGCGGCAAGCAGCGCGGCGATATGCGGGCCAGATTCGCGGGTATCCATGCCGATCAGGGCGTGGGCAGAGCCGAGATCGTGATGCAGGTAGCTGCCAAGAGCGCGCCCAATCGCATAAAGCGTGTTGTCGTCGAGCGGCGGCGTCCCGGGAACGCCACGGACACCATCGGTACCAAAAAGTTCTTTAGCCATAGTTAAGTGCGGTCGGGGCGGGAAAATTGACCTGGCAAAAGTCTAGCACAAGGCTCGCACGCACCTTCGCCATTTCAGCCACGAAATGGCGGAAACGCAATCCGGCCGCAGTGAACCGAGCGCCATATTAATCTTGCGTGACATCAGCCGCTACACGAACGACCCGATTTTCCGGGATTGTGCTACCGTGAAGGGCCAAGGAGTGAGCGGTGTCTTCGACGGAAACGCCAACAATTTTCCGGATTTATGGTCCGACGTTCAGCCTGCGCATCCTGGCGACGGCCATCATTCTGCTGTTCCTGTACTACGCGCAAGGCGTGGTGATTACGCTGCTGATGTCGGTGCTGCTGGCCTATTTTCTGGACCCCGCGGTGGAGTTTCTGGAACGCTTTCGTGTGCCGCGCCCGATCGGCGCGCTGATCATGGTGCTGATCCTGATCATGGTCCTGATCTCGGTGATTTACGGGTTGTGGACGCGCACCTCGGACTTCGCGCAAAATTGGCCCACCTACCGCAGCATCCTGCGAGATGCCACTACGAATATCCAAACGAAGATCCGCAACGTGGAGGGCAGTGTTTCCGACCTGACGACCACGGGTGATGCCACCAAGACTCCGCCTCCACCTCCCTCGGACAGCGGCGCAGTTCACAATTTCTTTGTGCGCAGCATCGGGTCGCTGTACGCGCTGGTGCTCGAAGGAACCTTTGTGCCATTCCTGGTGTACTTCATGCTCGCGCAGAAACGTGAAGTGTGGCATGGCACGCTACAACTGTTTCCCGTGGGGCGGCGAACCCAAGTGAAAGAGACGCTGGACGATTTGCGCGAGGTCTTGCGCGACTACCTGGTCGGCATGACGGTGGTGACGCTGGTAGTGGTTGCGTTGAGCAGCGTGTTTTTTCTGGCGTTGGGATTCGATTACCCGGTGCTGGCCGGAATTGCCTCGGGACTTTTTAACATGGTGCCGTATATCGGAGCGGTGCTGGCGTGGTTGCCGGGATTTTTGCTGGCAATCATCAAGTGGCGCGCGGTAAGCCACTTCGGGTTGATTGCCCTGGTGCTGACGGGAATTCACGTGATCGCACAGAACTTGATTGCCCCGCAACTGGTGGGGCGCCAGGTGCGATTGAACGCAGTGGCGATTACCGTGGCGCTGCTTTTTTGGGGCTTTGTGTGGGGCGGTATGGGACTGATTCTGGCGATACCGATAACCGCGGCGATGCGCGTGATCTGCGACCACACCGAATCGCTGAAGCCCGTAGCGCATTGGCTGAGTGCCTGAGGCGCGCGGTTTCCAAATCACAAATGTTGTGGAGGATTCCATGACCATAGATGCGCTGCTGCTGTCGTTGCTGGATGAAGCATATTCCAAGAAAACCTGGCACGGGCCTAATTTGCGGCAATCGCTAAAAGGAGTTTCGGCGAAGCAAGCCGCGTGGCGTCCCGGTCGCAACCGGCACAACATTTGGGAAATCGCGTTGCACGCTGCGTACTGGAAGTATGCGGTGCGCCGAAGGCTGGAGGGCGGTAAGCGCGGCGCGTTCGTTTTGCAGGGCAGTAATTTCTTTACGCGGCCGAAAAAGGGCAAGGGCAGCGAAGCGGCGTGGCACACGGATCGCGCAATCCTGGAGACGGAACATCGTGAACTTGAAAAAACTATTCGGCAGGAATTGAAGAAGCCTCAGTCCAAGAAGCGCGTGGCCATGATTTACGGCATTGCGTTTCACGATGTTTACCACGCCGGTCAGGTCCGCCTGTTGCGCCGACTGCTGGAACCGTGACCTGAGAACCGGTCTTCGCGATCAAACCGAGCGCAAACGGCGAACGACCGCAGGCAAATCCTCCGCGTCCTGAAATAGACGAATGGCGGCGATACCGGCGGCTCCGGCGGCGCGGCACTCACCTGCATTTTCCGCCGTGATTCCTCCAATGGCGAGCACGGGAACCGAAACGCTGCGGCAAACCGCGGCGAGCCGCTCGATTCCTTGCGGCGCGCCGTAACCGACCTTGGAGGGCGTGGCAAATACGGGGCCGAAGATGACGTAGTCCGCGCCGGAATCCGCCGCGTCGCGGGCGGAATCGAGCGAATGGGTGGACGCGCCAACAAGAAAGGATGCGGGCAGCCCTCGTTCACGCACAAACTTTCTGGCGTCGGCAACGGAAATACTTTGTTCCGTTAAGTGGACACCAGCAGCTTGAGCCGCACAGGCAACGTCAAGACGGTCGTTCACCAAAATGCGACAAGGAGCGGGAGCGACTCGAAGGGCTTCCTGTGCCAAGTCCGCGAGTTCACGGCCCGAGAGTTGTTTCTCGCGAATCTGAATCCAATCCACGTCCGCGGCCGCGGCTGCCCTCACTTTCTCTAAAAGAAGCGCGTGCGATTCGATGGGAGACGCGGACAAAGCGCCCTGGTTCGTCACATAGCACAGTAGAAACGAATCACGAATTGGTTTGGGGTGGGACACTCGCGGGCGCCGATCGAGAACTGAACAAGCCGAAGGCCAGAAGAATATCCAGAACGCCCAGGCCGCTGATCATGCCGCGAACCGAAGGATTGAGAACAACGGGGACGAGGCTGGGAAAATGGCGAAAGAAATAGTTTTGTTCCCAGAACGTCGACCACGGCAGATACAGGAGCAGCGCTCCCATCTCAAACAGCAAAACAACGGCAAGCGCGCGCAGTAGGCGGTTCATTCTATTCGGAGCGACCTTTGGTTGAGCGTGGGCAGGAGATCAGACCGCTGGTTTATGATGAGCCGCGATGCGGTCCGCCACGTCTCGATAATCAATATTGACGGCGTAGACCTGAGAGAAACTCTTGAGTGCCGCATCCAGATCGCCGGCCGATTCCTGAGCCACTCCCAAATCATACCGCAATGCCAGTTTGCTTTCCGAATCGATCCCGGGAGTCAGCAACGCGCGTTCGTACCAGATTGCAGCAATGGCAGGCTGTCCTTTTTCCATAAACGCGAGACCCAGCAACGTGCAGCACTGCATGGCGTAGCGGAAAGCTTTGCCGCGATCGTTGGCTTTAGCCACTTTCTGAAATTCGCCAATGGCTTCTTCCAGCAGACCCATTTCGCGGAACGCGATGCCAAGGTTGTAGTGCGTCTCCAGATCTTCATCCTCGGCACCCATCTCGCCCAGTTCCGCGCGGAACTCGTCAAACACTTCCTTCAGCGGACCGGCTTCGGTGTTGACCGCAGCGTTCGCTTTGGCCAGGCGCTGCTCTTCCGCGGACTTCATCGCCAACTGCTCGTGCAAGGGAAGATCGGTAGAAACGGGATGGCCGACGTTCAGACCAAGGTCGTCGATTTCCTTGCCCAGATCCGACAAGAAGTCTTCTGAAGTGAAGACACCTGCGTTTGCGGCAACTGGCGCGGCAGGCTGGTTCTCAGCAGCAGGCGACGGTGGGATCTCAGCCAGCATTTCGTGCGCCGGCACAACCGGTTCCGGCTCCAGAAGCAATTCGAAGTCCTGATCGAGCTCAAATTCCGGTTCCGGGACAGGCGTTTCGGGAAGCGCCGCTTGCGGCAGTTCCAGGGCGGTCTCGGGGCCTTCAGCGGCCAGCTCGCTATGCTCCGGCACAGGAAGCGTGGTGAGTTCTTCGTCGGGGAGGAGTTCGCTCGGGTGATTCTCGGGCTCGGCGGCCTGCGGTTGCGGGGAAACTTCCGCTTGCGGAGTGCTCCATTCCTCGAAGTCCGCAGTTTCCGCAGGTATCTCAAATTTCGGTTTGCCAATCTCTTCAAATGCCGCGACGGTGTCTTCGTGGGCGGTTGGCTCAACTTGCGCCGAAGCGTCCGCCTCTTCAACGACGAGCTCCGGCAACGGAAATTCTTCTGCGGCAGGTTCGGGCGGAGCAGCATCCAAAACGGGGGCAGCATGCGCGGCTCCGTCTGCAGCAACGGCTTCGGGACCTTGCGCGACGGCGTTTGGCTCCCTGGTTTCTTCCAGCAGCGAGGCCCATTCCGCCGACAGGTCCACTTCTTCGGTGTCAGCCGCTTGTTCCCCGGCCACGGGCACGGCTTCGCCTTCCGGTGCAGGCTCGATGACTTCGATTTCCGGCACCTCTTCCGCGACAGGCTCCGGAGCGGGCTCCGCTTCTGCGACAGGAGCTTCCTCAACGGCGGCACTGGCTT
The DNA here is from genome assembly GCA_963826335.1 of Candidatus Acidiferrales bacterium. Taxonomy (GTDB): domain Bacteria; phylum Acidobacteriota; class Terriglobia; order Acidiferrales; family UBA7541; genus Acidiferrum. The sequence continues at coordinate 57,060 of CAWGXB010000003.1, forward strand.
CCACCAATTCCGCGGGAACTTCCGTTGCTTCCACCGCTGCAGTCTCTACAGGAAATTCTTCCGCGCCCGCCTCCGTGGCGGCTGCTTGCACTTCTTCCACGGGAACGGTCTCTACCGGCTGAGGCATCGCGGCGGCCACGGCGGCGCTGATTTCATCGTCCGTTAGTCCGGCGGCGCGCTGGAACCGGCGGCGCAATTCGCCGAAGCGCTCGCCGCTACGAGAATCGCCGCGCTGCGTATGGATGTGCTCAAGCTGGGCAGCCAGCTCTGCGGTGCGGCGATCATCTCCGGCGCCGAGAACGAAATCCAACAATTTTTCCAGCGTCGGCGTGTGCGTGGGAGCGCGGCGCAGTATAGCTTCCAGCAAGCCAATGGCTTTCTGCGTCAAGCCGTAGCTGGCGAACAGGTCGACGTCCGTCAGCGACTGGGCTATAAATTTCTGCGTCTCTTCATCCAGCTCCGGTTCCGCTGGTTCCTGTCCGCTGGAACGCGCCGTGACTTCCTGCGCCGTCTCTTCCAGGCCCGGCCGAACCTTAGGCGCCGGAGCTTCGGGGAGTTCGAGTTTCAACGTCTCTGGATCGACGGGTTCAGGAGCTTCGGCAGCCGGTTCGGGCTCAAGCAAGCCCAACTTGCGCAGGACATCCTTCAGTTTGCGCTGCGCTGAATCACTCTCCGGTTCTCGCTGCACCAGTTGTTCGTAAATATCTTTGGCGCGATCCAGTTTTCCGGCAGCCGCAAGCGCATCACCCAAATGGGCCAGAGCGTCCGGCAAACGGAACGAGTCGCTGGTGCGGCCAAAGGTGTCGACAAGCCATTCCAGCGGTTCAAGCCTGCCCGGGAGCCGCGCCGCCAATTCCGTCAGCAGGTGAGCCACACCTTCGTGCTCGCCCGCGTCGATCATGGGAATGCGTATGCGCGACAGCAGCGACATGGCGCGCTCGCCTTGGCCTTCTTCCAGCAATGCCTGGGTGACTTTCTGCGTGGCGCTGAAATTCTTTTCGTCGGAAGAGAAGATGCGCAGGGAAAGCGCGGAGGCTTCGTCCCACTTGCCATTCTTCAGGTACAAGTCCAGCAAAAGCTCGGCAGGCTCTCCACCCTTTTCCAGGTCGGGCACGCGTTCCAGGATTTGCGCCGCCTGGGCGAGATTGCCCACCGAGGAGAATGAGCGCGCCTTCACAATCAGCGCGTCGAGATTCTTGGGATTGATGTGCAGCGCCTTGTCGGCCAGCTTCTCGCATTCGGCCTGGTCGCCGCGAGCCAATGCCCGCTGCGCCGCGCCCACATAGCCTTCCAGCGCTTCGCCGGATTGCCCCATGGCTGCATACAAGTCCGCCAGGCGAACCTGGATGCGCAGATTGTCTGGCTCGGCCAGCAGCAGCTTCTTCAGCAGCGCCACCGCTTCGGGCTGCTTGTTATTTTTCAGGTGCAGTTCGGCCAGTTGCAGGAACAGGGGCCGCGCTTCGGACATGACGCCCTGCTGGACGTACAAGTCAGCTAATTTTTCGAGCGGACGAATTTCTTCGGGAGCGAGCTTGGCGATGCGTTTGTAAACGGCGATCGCTTTGGTCAAGAAACCATCGCTGACAAACAGTTGCGCGAGGCGTTCGAAGTAATCGATGGCCTGGAAGGTTTCGCCCTGGCGGATGTACAGCTCGCCGATGGTCATCAAGGTGACCTGGTCTCGGGGCTCGTATTTCAGGATCTGCTGGTATTCCGCGATGGCCTGAGCCACCTTGCCCTGGTTCAGCAGCTTTTGTGCGGCTTCGACGAATTTGCTCTTGTTATAGGCCATGCGCAAAATGCGACAGCTTCCCCGCGAAAGCCAGCGCGACTTTCTCCCGATTTGTGTCGCAGGTCACTGAGGCGCCTGCAACCGTACATTTTCACGCTACGCTTGGCGAGGGAGGGCGTCAACGAAACCGCAGAAGAGTGTGAGCAGGCAGTTATCCCCGTAGCAGATACGAAACCAGCCGGCGAATAGTTGGCGAAGGGAGTTAACTGCGCGGAGGCCAGATTTCCAGCGGCAGTTCCTCTTGCACCGCGCCAGCAGCCCAGCAGCCGGACTCCCGTACGGGCATGAAGGAGTGGCGGTGCAGTGGCGTGGGTCCGTGTTGGCGAAGCGCTTCGAGATGCTCGGGCGTGGCATAGCCTTTGTGCTGGGCCAGGCCGTAGTTGGGGTACACCGCGTCCCACTCCACCAGGCGGCTGTCGCGATGGGTCTTGGCCAGGATGGAAGCCGCCGCGATGGAGACGCACCGCGCGTCACCCTTGATCAGCGACTTCTGCTCGATCAGAAGATCCAGGCGCATGGCGTCGATCAGCAGATAGTCCGGCTGGATGGCAAGTTGCTGCACGGCGGCGGTCATGGCCTGACGGCTGGCTTGATAGATGTTCCAGGCGTCGATGCGCTGGGCATCGATTTCGGCGACGGCCCAGGCGAGGGCGTGCTGACGGATGCGCGCGGCCAGTTCGGTGCGGCGATCGGGCAGAAGCTTCTTTGAATCGTCGAGGCCAACGATGCGGCGTTTGGGATTCAGGATGACGGCGGCGGCGACAACGGGGCCAAACAACGCGCCGCGTCCGGCTTCATCGAGGCCCGCGATGCGGGTCCAGCCGAGTTGGCGCGCCTCTCGCTCGAAACGGGAAGAGCAAAGTCGCGTCATGACAGAAGGTTCGGGGAAAGTTTACCACGCGCGGGATGGCGCGCCACCACTCAAGAAAAAAAGGACGAGCGATGAGCCCGTCCCTTTGAAAATTCGCGTTGTGAAGTGTTTACGCCTTGGCTCCCGCGGGAGTGGCGACTTCTTCGCGAGCGGCGCGCTTGATGCGGGCAGCCTTGCCACGCAGTTCGCGGAGGTAATACAGGCGCGAACGGCGCACGTTGCCCTTGCTGATCACATCGATCGAAGCGATCGAGGGGGAGTGCAACGGGAAGATGCGCTCCACACCGGTGCCGAAACTGACGCGACGCACGGTGAAGCTGGCGCTGCTGGCGCGGCCCTTTCTGGAAATCACGACGCCTTCGAAGGACTGGATGCGTTCCTTGACCTTTTCGCCTTCGCCTTCCAGCAATCGCACGTTCACCTTTACGGTGTCGCCGGCTCGGAAATCGGGGACGTCTTTGCGCAATTGCGCTTCATGCAACTTACGAATTACCGGATTCATGTTCTGTGTTCCCTGCAGACCCACTCAGGCGGGGCCAGCACTTCCTAGACAAACTACAATTATAACGAAGGAGCCGCGGTTTGCCTAGGCGTTTTCTGCCAGCAGATCCGGCCGGTTTCGGCGCGTCTTCTCTAAAGCCTTCTGCTTGCGCCACTTGGCTACGTCCGCGTGGTTGCCGCCAATCAGGACTTCGGGCACCTTCCAGCCGCGATATTCGGCGGGGCGAGTGTAGTGAGGAAAGTCCAGAAGCACGCCGCGTGCTGCAGCCGGTGCGTTAGGCGCCCCGGTATATTCGTGGAACGATTCGTTCTGGGTGGAAGCCTCGTTGCCAACGGCGCCGGGGAGCAGGCGCGTGACCGCATCGATAATGATGGCGGCCGGGAGTTCACCGCCACTGAGCACAAAATCGCCGATGGAAATTTCGTCGGTGGCAAGATGCTGCGCGACGCGTTCGTCCACTCCCTCATAGCGGCCGCAAATGAGGATCAGGCGATCCAGCCCCGCAAAACGGCGCGCGGTTTCCTGGGTAAACAGCCGGCCCGCGGCGGACATCAGCACAATCGCGGTATTTTCTGGCGGAGGTATTTTTGCTTCGGAATCGCCGACGCTGCATTCCAGGAGCTTCTCGACGGCTTCAAACAGTGGCTCCGGCTTCAGCACCATGCCTTCGCCGCCACCGAACGGGCGATCGTCCACGGTGCGATGGCGATCCTTGGTGAACTCGCGCAAATCCTGAATCTGAATCTGGGTGATGCCGGCTTCGCGCGCGCGGCGAACAATGCCGTGATCGAGCGGTCCGGCAAAAAATCCCGGGAAGATGGTAATCAGGTCGAAGCGCATCGCTTTGCAGTGTAATGAACCTGAGCCGTGCTTGTCATGTGCGGGTGCGAACCCGAGAGAGATACGGCACTCCGGTTTCTTAGCCGTAGTATCTGAAGTATTTCCAGAACTCTGGCCAGGGCTGACGCAAGTTGCGGCAGACAAACACTTCGTCGTAGCCGGCAATCGACACATTCGTGATGCCGTACCGGTTCGTCAAATGACCCGCCAGTTCGCAGGAGGCGAAGTTCTGGTCCACGAAATCGCGATGTTCGCCTAACACGATCACCGTCTCTGGCGGCGGACCGCCGTAACCACGAAACCAGTTGGAGTTCATGCCGCTGATCGCTCCTGGCAGACCGTAAGCCGGGCCATAGAGATTGACGGCGCCGGTCTCTCCTTCATCACCGGCCAGGATACCCAGTCTGGCCTGGTCCTGGGCCGGCAAGGTGTCGCGAATCTTGGTCACGGTTTCCACCAATTCCGGCCAGCCGATCTGCATACTGAAATTGCCGCCGTTCATGCGATCCGCCACGCGCCACCAGCCGGAGTTCAGCGGAGCTATCGGGACTGTCACCGCGGCAGTCATCAAACCGGAAATCGCCAGGGCTCGCCAGGTGATCCTTCGCGCGATCAGCGCAGACCGAGCGCTCACGGAACTCAACCACCGCTCGCCCCAGACGGCTCCCGCAGCAAGCAGCATGGGGTAAGCCGGAGCCAGATAGTAATCGCGGCCTCTGGCAACAAGAAACGCCAGTAGCGGGATCACGAACATCCAACCCAGCATGCGGTAGCGCTTTCCATCGGGCGTTGCGAACAAGGACCAGAGCCCTGCACAGCACAATGGCACCGTGACGGGGTTTGCGCATTTCCAGAGCTGGTTCGGCAGAAAATAATCGGTCCAGCCCCAGCGAATGTCGCGCGCGTGAATGGTCTCGAGGCAGTCGAGCGAAACGAAATTATGCCGCACCTGCCAGACGATGTTGGGCAGCATGATCAGCAAGGCTACAGCCACGCCGCTCCATAGCCACGGACTCTTCAGGTATCGCCGAGCTGGCGTCAGAAGCATTCCTCCGACGACTCCGAGCGCGAAAAACACCATGGAATATTTGGCCATCATGCCCAGGCCGATGGCCGCGCCAACGGCAAGGCACCAGCGCGGGTCATCCGATTTCAGCAGGCGGATCGCAAAATACGCCACCAACACCCAACACAAATAGTCGAACGATGTGTATGACAGGAACCACCCGGAAACCAGCGCGGGTCCAGCGATTCCTGCCGCCACGGCTGCCACAAGCTGCGCTTCGCGTTTGCCGCCAAGTTCGCGAGCGCCAAGACCGGTCAGCAGCACCACAAGTCCCTGCGACACCGCTGGGAACAAACGAAATCCTCGCAGCGAAGTTCCGAAAAGTTCCAACGACACGCGGCCAAGAAATGGCGTCATCGGTGGATAGATCACATAGCCCCAAGCGAGGTGGCGCGCGTTGTTCAGCGTCAAAAGTTCGTCGCGATGAAAGCCATACTGGCCGTTGGTTAGGACGTGCAAAAGGACGACGGCGAGCCCCAGCACGACAAGCGTCCCGAGGTCCCGCGACTCGGCGCGAAACAGCCAGCGCGGCACTTTGCGGCAATAGTCGTCGTACTGTTCGCTGAACAGGCGACGCAAAGTGGGCTCTTCGTAAAAACGAATAAACAGATTGAAGGCCAGAACAATCGCGAGCAGATAAACTACAATCGAGAACGAACCGTAGTAAGCGGCTTGCCCCAAAATCATCGCGGAAACGCCAACGTACATGGGATTACGCGTGAACCGGTACAGCCCTTTCAACACCAGTAAGCGCGGCGCAGCGATTGGCGCAGGCGTTCCCAGACCCTTCACGGCGAAGTCCCAGGCGCACCACAAATAAATTGCCACGCCGGTCAGGAACAAGGCCCCGCCCAGCGCCCTGGTCGGAAGCGGAAGATGGCTGCCACCGTCCTTCACCCACTGCGGACCAAGCACACCAACAGTTCCCGGGACGACAATGGAAAAAATTGCAGTTTTGAAGAGACGCCAGAGCACTGGCTACTCCGAAGCGTTCACACCTTGCAGACCTTCGGGGAGTATGACATCAATGCGCCGCGAGCCCACATCAATTCGCGTGCAGATATCTTCGGCAAGCGGGATCAGCAATTCGCCGGAGGAAGTGAGCACCTGAAGCAGCGGCGTGCCCACCACGCTTTCACCGGGAAAGAAAACGTCGCGAACGGTTCCGATTACACGGGGAGCGACTTCCGCATCGCAGGCAGGCGAGGAGAGCTTCGATTCTTGCGCTGGAATTTCAAAGACGGTACAGCCGATCAGGTCCGTCACGAAATATTGTCCCGCGGGAAGCGCGACGCGCTCTTCGATGGGCAGAAAAACATCCAAGCCGCGAAATCTTTCGGCATCGGAAATGGTGGCCGAACCTTCGAAGTGGAAAACGCCTTGGCCGGGATGGTTCTGATCCGTCCAAAAGCGCTGCAGCGCAACGCGGTATGGTTCGCCAGACTCCCTCGCCAGGTAAACCTGCGGCAAAGAAGAAAAGCGCGCGGAAAAATCGCTCAGCAACTCGGCAGCGACTTCGCCCTTGTTCCCGCGTGGTTTCAGGATGCGGGCAATTTGCAGCCATCGCTGTTGCTTGTCGGCGGAGTGATTCAATCTTCGAGGATCTCGAGAGTAAAGCGTTTGTGAAGTTTCATACCGGCGGCGCCCAGCAGCGTGCGGATGGCTTTGGCCGTGCGGCCCTGGCGTCCGATCACTTTGCCCAGATCTTCGGGGTGAACGCGCAACTCAAGGACCGTCACCTGAGAACCCTCAACCGCCCTGACTTGTACGCCTTCAGGATGGTCTACCAGAGCTCTGGCTATTTCCTCTACTAGTTCCTTCATAGGGCCCCCGCGCGAGCGTTCACCTGAACGAGCAATTGCTAGCGACCCCTCCCGAAACCGTCAGAGGACGCGCGTATCAACGAACCAAGTGACCTGGAACCAGAAGAATGAGCGTTAAGAGCTGGAACTGGTTAACCGCAAACAGCTACGCGATTTTCTGTCCCTTGATAAAGCTCCGCACAGTATCGCTTGGTTGTGCTCCCACGCCAAGCCAATACTTTATGCGCTCGGAATCCAACTTGATCTCTGCAGGCTTCTTGAGCGGATCATAAGTGCCCACGGCTTCGCGCACACGACCATCGCGCGCACGGGTGCGTTCAATCACCACAACCCGGTAAAACGGTTTTTTCTTTTTGCCAATCCTGGCCAAACGAATAGTTAACACTACGGTGCGTCCTCCTAGAGACTATCCATTCTAGCGTGAGTCTGTACGCTGCGGCAATCAGAGTTCCCCTGATGCCCCTGATGCCGGATCGTGGCCCTTCCCAAGCCCACGGAGTACATGGCATGAGCAGCGGTTTCCTGCATGGCTTGGCGCCGCTCTCCTAGCAGGTTTGCAATGTACTGATTAGGTTTTGCCATCGGCTTTGACATCATCGTAACTAGCTCTGTTTGTTAGACTTGCCCCTGGCTTGGCGCTCACAGCACCTACTCCCGCGAACGTGCAAGGAATTGCCGCTGCCCCGTTCTAAGATCAGGTGTAAGAAGACATAGTAACCTCGATACTTGGTGCTGGTCATAGGAAGGCCCATGCCCCTCCTGGTGCTGTATGGCATAGTTGTCTTGCTCACGCCTATCGCGGTGATTTTTCTGCTCGTGAGCAACAGCAAGCTCCGTGACCAGTTCTCCAACCTGAAAGCCAATGCAGACAGTCAGATTTCCCTGCTGCAGAGGCAAATGACGGAACTGAATCGTCGACTGCAGTCGCTGCAGAGCGGTGCCGCTGCAGAAAAATCCGCAACTTCAGAATCTTCAGCCGCGGCGCACCGGCCAGAATCCGTGGCGCCTCCCGTTGCGCATTCCGCTGCTCCGCCGCCGCAGTCTATTCCGGCCCCTCTGCCCACTGGAATCCCGAAAGCCGTCGAACCACCGCGCGAAGTCGCTCCTGCAGTGAAGCCGCAGCAACCGGCCGAGCCGCCGAAGCCTGCAGAAGCGCCGACCGTTCCTGCAGCCGCGCCTCCTCCTGCAAAACCGCTCCCGCCGGTGGTTGTTCCCGCGGAGCCGCCAAGAATTCCAGTCGAGACCCAGTTGCCACCGGCCCGCCCGCCGGCGCCGCCACTCTTTCCCGCACATGCTGCGGAGGAAGCTGCCAAGCAACCGGCCACAGTCCGGATCGCGGTGCCCTCGACCGTTGAACCGTTCCGGCATGCAGTGCCAAAACAAACATTTCAGCAGCGCATCAAGAGCGTTTCCGCGATGGAAGAAACGCTGGGCACAAATTGGCTGAATAAGCTCGGCATCATTATCCTGGTTGTCGGCGTGGCCCTGTTTGGAATTTATGAGTTGAGCGCCATGGGGCCCGTCGGCAAAGCCTCCATCTCGTTTCTCGCGTCGGTGCTGCTGTTGGGCGGCGGAATTTTCCTGGAGAAGAAAGAAACGTATCGCGTGCTGGGCCGCACGTTTATTGGCGGCGGCTGGGCGCTGCTGTTCTTCAGCAGCTACGGCATCTACCACGTCGGGGCGATGCGCATCCTGAATTCGCTGCCGCTCGATTGCATTCTGATGTTGCTGGTGGCCGTGGCGATGGCGGTGCACACGCTGCGGTATCGGTCGCAGTTCGTCACCGGCCTGTCGTTCCTGCTGGGATACACCACGGTGGCCCTGAGCCACGACACGGTGTACAGCCTGTCGGCGGGCGTGATCCTTGCCATCGGACTCGTCATCATCGTGCTGAAGATGGATTGGTTTGAGCTGGAAGTTTTTGGAATTCTGTCCAGCTACCTGAATCACCTTTACTGGCTGTACCAAATCCTCGGCGTGAATGGCGCGCACGGTCGCTCGTTTCCCGAGTACCACGTCAGCCTGGCGATGCTGGCCTTCTACTGGTTGACGTTCCGAATCTCGTACATCGTGAGAACTATCCACTCGGAGTTTCAGGAAAACATTTCCACCACCGCCGCACTACTGAACACACTGCTGCTGCTCGGGCTGATGAAGTTTCAGTCGGTCCAGCCGCAATATGCGTATCTGGCATTGCTGATGGTCGGCGCGCTGGAATTCGGGTTTGCGCAACTGCCGGTAACGCGCCGGCGCCGCCAGGCATTTGTTCTTCTTACCGTGATGGGCGCGGCGCTGATGCTGGCCGCTCCGCCATTCCACTATTCCGGGAACAATGTGGCGATCTTGTGGCTGGTGGGCGTAGAAATCTTCCTGTTCGCCGGCGTAATCGCCAAGGAAGTGGTGTTCCGGCGCATCGGGCTGCTGACCGGGCTGCTGACCGCAGGGCATTTGGCAGTCGTCGACGTGCGGCAAGTGATTCGCGTGCGCGAATCGGGCGAAGCCATGCTGCTCGAGTCTGGCATTCTGTTCTCGCTTTGCGCGCTGGTGTTCTACGGCAACTTCCTGGCGCCAGGCACACGTTGGAAACAATTCTTTGAACAAACGCTGGATACCTTACTACTGAACGCGCATTCCTACATCGCCGCAGTGTCGGCCGTGGTTGCGGTGTGGGCGTTGACGGGGCGCGACTGGACCGCCGTGGCGCTCGCGGGTGTGATGGTGACGCTGGCGTTGTTGGCAAAGCGCTTTCCTTCGCAGCACCTGCAAGTGCAGTACGCCGGCATAGCGCTGATCACTCTGTACCGCGCCGTGATGGTGAACTTGCACGCAAGCTCGGCGCCGGATGCCCACGTGACGATGAGGTTGCTGACACTGCCGCTGCTGGCCTGCGCGTTCTACGTCACCGCGAAGTTCGCGCCCTTGCGCGATGACGTGGAGCAACGAGCTGTGCGCGGTGCGTTCGCGACGGCGGGATCGGCTCTAATCGCGCTGCTGATTTGGTACGAGACGCCTGCGCTGTGGCAGCCGGTGGCGTTCATTGCCTTTGCCGCGATTTTACTGGAGATTTCACGCGCATTGCCGTACCGGGTGCTGGCTTGGCACACGCATTTCATCAGCGCCTGCGCCGCCTTGTCGGCTATTACGACCGATCCGGCGAATCTCCATCGCTGGCACGCATTGCCGGTGAAAAGCTTCAGCGCGTTGCCTGTAGCGGCAGGATTGTACTGGCTGGCCAAACGCTTCTACTCCACAGAAGAACAATACCGCGCGATGGTCCGCGGCGCTTACACCTGGACGGCCTCCGCGCTGACGGTTTGGGTGCTTTGGGAATTGGTGCCGGCGCCGTGGATCGCGGTCAGCTGGATTGCGTTCGCGATTGCCTTAGTGCTGGTGTCGCGCAAGTTGAATTATGCGCAACTGGCGTGGCAGGCCAACGTGGTCGCTGTCCTGGCAACAATGCGCACCCTTGCTTTCAACTATCTTTCGGATGAACGGGTCGGAATGTCGGTCAGTCTGCGAATCGCAACCATCTCGATCGTTGCCGGGGGCTTGTATTTTCTTTCGCGCAAGGCTGCGCCAGATTTGCGCGCGAAGGCCGCCATCGCGTTCCTGCACTCGTTCTCCGCGACCGGATTGCTGATCCTGCTGGCCTGGCACGAAGCGCCGAATGGCTGGCTGGCTCCGCTGTGGGCGGGTTTCGCGTTGGTGCTGGCGCTGATCGACTCGCGCTTCGAGATGGATGAGCTCAGGTGGCAAGCGCATATCCTGTCCGTCCTGGCGCTGGCGCGCAGCGTGGTTTTCAATTTGCACGCCACCGCCACGTGGCATGAACTGAGCATGCGCTTGCTCTCGCTGGCGCTGGTTGCCGTATTTTTCTACGGCATGTCTCGCGTGGTGCGCATGCCGGAAGAGTGGCGCGCGCGCGACACCCACCATGCCTATTCCTGGGCCGCATCCACGATTGTGTCGTTGCTGCTGTGGTACGAACTGGTGCCGTTGAACGTGGCGGTCGGCTGGGCGGTATTTGGATTGGTGCTATTCGAGTACGGGTCGCTGCGCAACGTTGGCCAATTTCGCTACCAATCGTATGTAGCGCTGGTGGCCAGCTTCGCGCGAATTTTTTTCGTTAACCTCACGGCCGGCGAGCCGGGACATTTCTGGAGCCCGCGCACGTACACGGTTCTGCCGCTGGTGCTCATCTACTTCTTTGTGTACGAGCAGTTCGCGGAGGCGGGCGCCATGCACACCAAAACCGAGGACCGCGGCGGCGCAAACTCCATTGCCACAGTGCTGGCGACCTTGGGCACGGCTACGCTTGTGGCGCTGTTCTATTTTCAGTTTGCGATGGAGTGGGTGGTTGTTCCGTGGGCGGCTTTGGTTGTCGTTCTGTTCGCCATGGCGCTGCTGCTGAAGCGTCAGGTGTTTCTGTACCAGGGAATCGTGCTCACGTTGCTGGCTTTTGTGCGTGCCCTGGCGCACAACTTGTTTGGTGCCGGCTATTTTGTCGAGAGAGACTGGCAAGGCCGCTATTTCGTGTTGGGCTCGGCGATCGCGCTGCTGCTGGCCAGCTTGTTTTTTGCGTTTCCGCTGCGCCAGCGGTTCCGGACATCACCTGCGCCGGAAGGAATTCTGAGGATTCTGGCGTTCTTCGCGCGCCGGCCGGAGCAATTGCAGTTTTTCGTCGCGATCATCCTGTTAACGCTGATGCTCGCCCTGAAAATGCGTTTGGGACTGGTCACGGTTGCCTGGGGCGTTGAAGGCGTACTGATCATGCTGTTCGCGCTGGCCGTGAAAGAGCGCAGTTTCCGGCTGACCGGCCTGGCATTGTTGCTGCTGTGCGTTGGCAAGGTGGTGGCGATGGATGTGTGGGGCTTGCAGCCACGCGATCGCTATATCACGTTCATCATCGTGGGCGCGGCTTTGCTCTTCGTCTCTTATTTGTATAGCCGCTACCGCGACGCAATCCGCCAACTCTTATGAGACGGGTCCTGCTGTTCGCCGTTTTCTTCCTCGTGCTGGGCGCGGCGCTCGGCGCGCTCTATTACACGCAACGCCACAACAAGCAGGCTCCCGTTTCGCCCAACGCAGTTCTGGAAATGGCCGCCGATGCGCAACGGGATTTGACGCGAGTGCTGATGCACTTCACGCGCCTCTCCGATGAAGAAGAAATTACCATCGGCAAAGAACTCGCCGCGCACTACGCACCACCCAAAGAAGATCTTTCGCCGGAACAGCAGGGACTGGCGGTGTATGTAAGCCGAGTGGGCGCGCGACTGGCGGTGCATGCGCAGCGCCAACTGCCGTACAGCTTCCACGTGATTTGGGATCGCAACATGGTCAACGCGTTTTCCCTGCCCGGCGGTCCGGTCTACATTGGCGAAGGTTTCCTGGACCTGATGACCACGGAAGACGAACTGGCGAATGTGCTGGCGCACGAACTCGAACACATCGATCATTATCACTGCGTGGAACGCGTGCAAGTGGCGGCGAATCTGAAGAATCTCAACTTGGAAGTTTTGGGCGAACTCTTGCAATTGCCCTTTTCTCTTTGGGAGGCTGGCTACCGCAAGGATGAAGAATTGGAAGCCGACCGCGAGGGAATCTTTCTGGCGGTGCGGGCCGGCTATTCACCGTATGGATCCGTGCAGGCGCTCAACCGCCTCGCCAAGCTCGGCAACGAATACGTGACGCACGCCGAGACGCCGGAGGACGAACTCTCGGACTTGGCGATCCAAAGCCTGCAAGGCTATTTTCGCTCGCATCCGCTACCCGCGGAACGGCTGGCACAAGCGAACCAGATCATTGCGCAACAGCATTGGGAAACCCGCAAAGAACAGAAACCATTCCACGTGGAATACACCGTGCACAACGGCGAATTTGTAAAATAAGAGCCGCCATTTCCTCTCGCGCCTAAATAAGCAATCGTGATGATATGCTGCGGTGTTCTCGAGGTGCGCGATGCGACAAATATTTGCGGCGGTGCTGCTGCTGCTGATTGCGGCGCCCATTGGAACTTTGGCGGCGCGAGGTTCTGGCGTGGCGGCTAGCGACAAGGAAATTGACGCGATCCTTTCCGCGGTGACGAAGCCCGGCGAGCCGGGTCTAGCCACCGTGGTGAAAAAAGACGGGCGCGTGATCTTCGAGCGGGGCTACGGCGTCCGCAAGCTGGGAACGGCAGAGAAGATCGACGCGGAAACAAATTTCCGGCTGGCGAGTGTGACAAAGGAATTCACCGCCATGGCCATCATGCTTCTTGTGAAGGATCGGAAAGTTCGCTACGACCAGCGGCTGACGGAAATCTTTCCGGAATTTCCCGCCTACGGAAAGAACATTACCGTTCGCAACCTGCTGAACCACACCGGCGGCTTGCCCGACTACGAGGAGCTGATGGACCGCGAGGAAAAAACCAGCGGGCCGCGCTGGTCGGCAGAACACCAGATTCAGGACGACGAGGTTCTGGCGCTACTGGAGAAGCAGACCGAGGGAAAATTCGCGCCCGGAACCGGCTGGGAGTACAGCAATTCCGGTTACGTCGTTCTAGGATTGATCGTCGCGAAAGCCTCAGGAATGCCTTATCGCGACTTCTTGCAGAAACGCATTTTCGATCCTGTTGGCATGAAACACTCGGTGGTCTATCAAAAAGGGAAGAATGACGTCAGTCAGCGAGCTTTCGGATACTCGAAAGATGGTGGAAAGCTGGTGGAAACGGATCAAAGCTCGACATCAGCTACGCTGGGCGATGGCGGCGTCTACTCCAACTTGCGTGACATGGCGAAGTGGGACGAAGCGCTGGAAAAACACACGCTCTTGAGCGAAGCAGAGTTTGCGCCCGCGCTCGCGCCGGTAAAACTGGCCGATGGTTCGCAACCCCATTGGCCCAGCAAACCGGATGGTGACAATCTTGCCCCGGGGAAACCGGTCAGCTACGGGTTCGGCTGGTTTCTCGGTGCGCTCAACGGGCATCCGCGCATGTGGCACTCTGGAAGCACCATGGGATTCCGCACTGTGATTCAGCGATTCACGAAGGATGGCGTGAGCATCGTAATTCTCTGCAACCGCACGGAATTGGATCCCACGGAATACTCCGACAAAATTGCCGGAATCCTGCTCGGCCACTGATCAAACAGGACTGAATGAAGTGAGGGACTAGCCTAGCCCGGCGAGTTTGCCGAGGCCCTTCATTTTGCTGCGGGCGGCCATCGCGCCGTACTGCTTCATCATGGTGCGCATCTGCATGTATTGCTTGATTACCTGGTTGACGTCCTGCACCGTGGTGCCGCTGCCCTTGGCGATGCGCTTGCGCCGTTTTCCGTCGATCACGTTGTGGTCGCGCCGCTCTTCGTTGGTCATGGAATTGATGATGGCTTCCACTTGTTTCAGTTTCTTTTCGTCGACGGTGGTATCCTTGGGCAAATTCTGCAGCGGCCCGACCTTGGGGAGCATGTCCACCAACTGGTCCAGCGGGCCCATCTTGCGAATCTGCTTCAACTGATCGCGAAAATCTTCCAGCGTGAACTCTTCCTTGCGCAGCTTGCGCTCGAGCTCCATCGCCGCTTTTTTGTCGAAAGCGGATTCCGCGCGCTCAATCAGCGAAAGGATGTCGCCCATGCCGAGAACGCGCGAAACAATGCGCTCCGGATAGAAACCTTCCAAGGCATCGTATTTTTCACCCAGGCCCACGAACTTTACGGGAGCTCCGGAAACTTTGGCGATGGAAAGCGCCGCACCGCCGCGCGCATCGCCGTCGAGCTTGGTGAGAACCACTCCAGTGAGTCCGAGGCGCTTGTGGAACTCGCCTGCGGAACGCACCGCGTCCTGACCAATCATGGCGTCGGCAATGAACAGCATTTCGCTGGGCTGCAATTCCTTTTTCAGCGTGGAGAGCTCGTTCATCAACTCATCGTCGATGTGCAAGCGGCCTGCGGTGTCCACCAGCACCACGTCACTGGCGGAGAGCTTCGCTTCCTTAATCGCGCCGCGCACAATCTCCAGCGGCTTGTCTGTGCCCGCGCCGGGCCACAAGGAAATACCGATGGACTTGGCCACTTGCGACAACTGCTCGCGCGCCGCAGGGCGATACACGTCGGTAGACACGACAATCGGCCGGTGTCCATGCTGCGAAAGCCATTTCGCGAGCTTGCCGGTGGTGGTGGTCTTACCGGAACCTTGCAGGCCCACAATCATCCAGACCGATGGTGGCCGTGAGGCAAAAAGCGGCTTGGCGTGCTTGCCGAGAAGATTGGTCAGCTCGTCGCGCACAATCTTGACGACTTGCTGGTCGGGCGAAAGCTGCAGCATCACTTCGGAGCCGAGCGCCTTGGCGCGAATGTTGGCCAGGAGTTCATCGGCCACGCCAACGTTGACGTCGCCCTCGATGAGCGCTTCGCGGATTTCCCCCAACGCTACGTCGAGGTGCTCTTCGGTGAGCTTTCCCTGCCCGCGCAGGTTCTTAAACGTTCGTTGCAGCTTTTCTGTCAGGTTCTCAAACATGATTCCGGTGTTCCTTGCGAATCCATCCCTATTGTACAGGTTGCCCGGCTGAGGTGCACAGACAGCGTAGTTCTGTGAGCAGGCCACACGATCAGGCGGCGCTTAGGAAGAATCGCACCATTAGAACGTGAATTTGATGCCAAGCTGAGCGGCGAACGGTATGCCCACGGTTGTGCCCGGCCCGAAGAAATCGCCCAGCGCGCCGGCGGGAAAGCGCAACTGGTTGAGAGAAGTGATCGGCTGGGTCTGCGTGCAGGAAGCGTTCAAACAGAAAGCCGTGGCGTTGGAAAGACTGTTGACGGGCGTCGGCAAGGCGGAAAGGTCTGGAATGAAGTTGTTGCCGGGATTGTTGCGGTTGAAGAGGTTGAAGAATTCCACGAACGGCTGCAGCGAGTAGCGCTCGCGAATCGTGAATGGCCGCGTGACGCGCAGATCCACCTGGGCATAAGGCGAACCGCGAAACTCATCGAGCGTGGTTTCCACTCCATTGATCACTGCGCGCGTGCCTTCCGGAGTCGTCATGGTATACGGGCGAGCCGATTCAAATTGCATCAGCGTGGAAACTTGAAAGCCGCCGGGTATCAGGAATGTTCCCGCAAGCACAAAGCGGTTGCGCACATCTTCGCCCGAAGGGCCATAATCTCCCGGCGCAAAGGGATTCGCGGTATCGCAGACACCGTTGACGTAGTCGAACAGTTCCCCGATCTCGCATCCCCAGGTGCTGGCCTTCGACAGCGTGTAATGCGCGGTGAGATGCACGCGCTGGTTCACATTGCCTTGCACCCGCAACGACATGCCCTGGTAACTCGAACGGTTGTCGGTGCGGTACACGTCCGCCGCATCGTACCCATAACTGCGATACGAGTGCATCCCGGTTTCCAGCGTGTAATCCGCGCTGACCATCCAGTTGCTGGAAAGCGCGTGCTGGATTCCCGCCGTGGCGTGGATCGCATACGGCGTGTGGTAATTGGGATCGATCAGCGCCGCGAGGCTTGTGCCGTTGGCCAGATTGTAAGAATTTACCGCGGTAAACGCATTCACCCAGCCGTTCTGCGCAAGATCGTTGTAGAACAAGCCGAATCCGGCGCGCAGAACGGTTTTCCCGGAAGAACCGAGCATTTGCGCGAGGCCGATGCGCGGCGCGAATGCTTTGCGGTAGTCGTGCGGGATTCCGTTCACTAAACCGGTGCTGAGCGCGGGATTGAAACTCTGGTTGTGCCCGGAAGCATTAAACAAGCCGAACGTGGTGTCGTAGCGCAAGCCGTAATTCAACGTGAGCCGAGCAGTGAGCCGCCAGGAATCTTCCGCGTACAAGCCAAGGCGTTGCACGTTTTGCGAAAAGCTGCCGTCGTACGCGGGTGTGTAAGTAGCAAAAGGACAAGGCGGATTAGGCGGCTGATTCTGCGGAAGCGTCGGATCGCAGCCGAAATCGATCAGCGCTTGTTGCGGATTAGCCAGATAGTAGGAGGGATTCTGCGGAGGCGAATAGAGACTCTCCGGCGTTGCCGTCAAGGCGCCGCTGAGCACCGGTTCGTGGATGAAGTTGACGCCGAAGCGCGGCGTGTGGCTACCGGCGGTGTGCGTAACGTCGTAGCGCAGCTGATATTTTTCCTGATTGCGCAAGATGGGAAACGCCGTGATGGGAGTGACAAACAAATTGTCGCCATACGTTTCGTATCCGGAAATCGTGCTGGACGTGACGGTAAACGGAAACGCGTATGCGAATCCCAGATCCACATTGCGTGCTTGCGTCAAATGCAGCGCGCTGGCATTCAGCACCAGCGAACCAAACCACGACGGCGAGAAGTTGAACTGTTGCCCGAGCACCAGGCTGAAATAATTGTTGTGAGCCGTGGCTCCGGTGGACGGCAGCGTTCCTTGCTGCACCAAGGCGTTGCGCGTGGTGTAGGTATCAATGGCGCCCCGCAGAAACCATCGCGAGCGCGCGGACTGTGCCCAATCGAGACGCATCGTGGCCAGGTAGTCGCGGAACGGAACGCTGACATTATTGGGAACATCGATGGAAGTGACACCGGGAAGAAGTCCGAGGGACGCTAACTGCGCGAGCGCATCAAATTGCGCCACGCTGGCGTTGCTGTACGCGATGCTGGCATCCTCGTGAACATATTCGAGCGAGGTGAAAAACCACAGGCGATCTCTGACGATCGGACCGCCCAGGGTGCCGACATAGTTCTGGCGAGAGAACGGCTGCTTGGGATTCGGCGAGGGATTGTCGATCGGGAAACGCGCGTTCAGAGCGGCAGAGCGTTCGTAAAACGAGGCTTCACCGTGCCATTGATTCGCGCCGCTTCGCGTGGTGATGACAACGGAACCCGCGGTAGTGCGGCCGGTATCGGCATCGGCTTGCGCGGTACGAAACGCAAATTCCTGAATGGCGTCGGGAGAAAAATTCTGCAGGAAACCGCCAATGTAGTCGTCGGAATTGTCGCCGCCATCGACGGAAATTTCATTGTTGAGCCCGGAGCTGCCACCGGTGGACACCGCGGTGATGCGCGCCTTGGTGGGATCGGAGGGCTCGACCGGTTCGGTTCCCGGCGCGAAGTAAGCAATGTTGGCAAAGCTGCGCGCCGCGAGGGGAATATTCTCCAAATCCTGGTGGTACACGATGGATTGATGCACCGCGCTGGACGTGTCGAGCGGCTCGGTGGTGATGGATGGCGTCGCCGCGCTGACTTGCACATTCTCCGAAACACTTTTCGGCCGGAGCGTCACGCTGATCTGGCGCACCGAGCTGATCGAGATCGTGACCTTGGAATGGGCGGCGGCGAAACCGTTCGCGCTGACAGTCACATCGTACGGGCCGGGGGGCACGTCGACGATGCGAAACTCCCCCTGCGCATCCGTTTGCCCTTCACGCGTCAGCGAAAGCTCCGGATTGCTGACCGAGATCTTTGCCGCAGGCACCAGCGCCCCGCTGGAATCGCGGACGGTGCCACCCAGCGAGCCGTGTGGATTTTGCGCGTGCGCCGGGGCGAATGCAGTGACTCCCCATAGCAGCGCAAAAAACGCGCAAAGCACCGTGCGCGACGTCGTCGAACGGAACAAGGCGGGCGACTCCCTCAAAAAGATAAAGATGAGTATACCCGAACGAAAGTGCTCGCGAGAGTCTAGCGCTGAGGATAGAATCCGCGAAGATCGATGGGGGGGCAGAATGATTGACCGGCGTGCGTTTCTTTCATCGTTTGCGGGTGCGGCGGCGCTGGGAGGAGCCGGCTTTCCCCAGGTGTGCAAAGACATTCTGGGACAGGCGCCGGAAAACTTGCCGGATCGTTCGCTGTACGACCAGAACGAAGAAGCTTACTGGGCGGAGATTCGCAAGCAATTTTTGATTCCGGAAGACGAAGTGTATTTAAATAACGGCACGGTTGGCTCATCGCCTGCTCCCGTGCTACGCGCGGTGTTCGAAAGCTATCAGAAATCCGAAATGCTGGACGAAGCAGACCCGGAAGACTATCCCATCTGGGGCTATGCCGCTTGGAACCAGTTCCGCGATCCTTTGGCGGAGTTTGTGGGATGTTCGCGCAACGAAATTGCGTTGTTGCGGAACGCCACCGAAGCAAACAGCTACATCGCGAATGGCGTGGACCTGAAGCCCGGCGATGAAGTGCTTATGACGGATCAGGAGCACCCCGGCGGCGAGCAGCCCTGGAATCTGAAGGCCAAGCGCTACGGCATCGTGGTGAAAAAAGTGACGCTGCCGAAGCCGGTGCCGAACGCTGCGGCGGTCCTGAATCTGTTCAGTGACGCGATCACGCCCAAAACAAAGGTAATTTTCTTCAGCCACATCACTACGGTAACTGGCGTTGTGCTTCCCGCAAGGGAATTGGCAGCGCTGGCGCGGTCGAAAGGCATCCTCAGCGCGGTGGATGGCGCGCATGTGCCCGGAATGATGAAGCTGAACATCCGGGACATTGGCTGCGACTACTATTCCGCCAGCCCACACAAGTGGCTGCAAGCGCCAAAAGGCTCGGGATTTCTGTTTGTGCGCGATGAAGTGATCGATCGCACCTGGAACACTATCGCTACAGAAGGTTGGCAAGACGACAAAATCCGCGCGGAACGTTTTCAGCGCATCGGCAGCTCGAACGTGCCGGCGCTCAGCGGCTTGCGCGCTTCCATCGCGCTGGCAAATGAAATCGGGATGGAGCGCATCGAAAAACGCCACCGCCAGATGGGTGACTATATCCTGCAGCAGATGATTCAGCGTGGAGCAACATCGTGGACTTCGCCCGACCCGGTGCTGCGCTGTGGGATTACAACCGTGACGGTGGCACCGTCAAAAATGCCGGACCTGGAATTGTGGATGTGGAAAGAAAAGAAGATTCGCGTACGCGGCGGAGCGCCTGCGAAAATACGCCAATCAACGCCGTATTACGTGCTGCGCAAGGATGTGGACCGCTATCTGGCCGCCTACGATGAATATCGAAAAACGCATCCCGCGGGTTGAGGCCGGCACTACCTCTTTAAACTCGGGCATCGTTCGCGCAAGCCTCATGGCATTCGCCCGCTATGGATTGCATCGGTGCGGGCTCGCTTCGTTGTTGATCCTTGCCGCTTGCTTCACCGCATCCGCGCAAAGTGACTACTCGCGCGTGGAATTCGGCGGCGAATTTTCCACCATCCGGCAAAATGACGCGCAAACGGGAAGCGGCAGGAATTTCCCCGGCTTTGGCGGAAGATTCGACTGGAATTTCAATCGGCGGCTGGCGTTTGAGACTGAAGTGGATTTTTTCCCGGAGCAATCAGAGGTCGTCTCGTTCCGCCGAGGCGGACAAACCCTTCAGGCGGTCTTTGGCTTGCGCGCGAAAGTGCTGCAAACGCGGCGACTGTCCGTCTTCGGGCTGGTGCGGCCGGGATTGTTTCACTTCACGGATGTGCTGTCGTACTCCCTGGGCACCGGGCAGCCAACGCAGAAACTGGGCGCAACTTATTTCGAAGTGAACCTGGGAGGAGGAATCGAGTATTACCTGAGCCCGCGTTGGGTGTTGCGCGCAGACATCTCGGGAAATCCTTACCGCGTGCCGCAACAAACCAGGAACGTAGCCGGAGTCACGATCAGCTACCCGGGCAGTGTCGAAGATACCACGCGGCTGAGTTTTGGCGTCGCCTATCGGCCAGGAACGCTACAAGAAAACGAGGACGAAACAAAGGTTCCGGGAAACTGGGAGTTTGGCCCGCTGTTCAGCACACTGATTGCGGCTCCCGCCGGTGCGAATAGCAGTGTAGCGACGCTCTCGGGTCTCGGCGCGTACGCAAGCTACCGGTTCTGGCGCGTGCTTTATTTCGACAGTGACATCTTGTATTTTCCGCAAGATACTCACGGACCCACCAATCTCTATGGCGGTCCGGTGCTACAGGGGCTGTTTGGATTGAAAGGTGGAATTCGGCGGAACGATTTTGGATTTTTCGGCAAGATGCGGCCCGGGTTTCAGAGTTATGCACAAGCGCTGGAAGGCATTACGTCGCAGTCATCCGGCACGGTGAATTATACCTATGGGCGTTCAACGAATTTCGCGCTGGATTTGGGAGGAATTGTCGAGTTTTATCCCACAGAGAGCGGCACGCTGCGGATTGAAGCCGGCGATTCCCACACATTTTTGTCGCCACACACGGTAAACTTCAACGGCAAATCTTTGCGCTACGATTTGGGAATGCATCACACCATTCAGTTGGTGTTCGGCTATGGCTGGCGATTCTGATCAACCTGCAACGGGACAAACGCTCATGTCGCAAAACTTAAATTTGTGGACCGAAGTCGACAATTACATCTGCCAACTGCTTATACCCAGCGACCCGGCGCTGCAGGCCGCTCTGAAAGCCAGTGACGCGGCAGGCCTGCCGGCCATCCAGGTGTCGCCGACTCAGGGCAAATTTCTGAATTTGCAAGCGCGCGTGATGAACGCCAACAACATTCTGGAACTGGGTACGTTGGGCGGGTACAGCACCATCTGGCTGGCGCGCGCGTTGCCCCCCAAAGGCCGCATGATCACCGTGGACGCTAACCCAAAACACACGGAAGTGGCGCGCAGCAATGTTGCGTTTGCCGGCTTAAGCGATCACGTGGAGTTTCACGTGGGACCCGCGCTGGAAGTTCTGCCGCAACTCGTCCGCGACGGCCGCGGACCCTTTGACTTCATCTTCATCGATGCGAACAAGTCCGACATGCCGGAGTACTTTGATTGGGCGTTGCGGCTTTCGCGTCCCGGCAGCCTGATTATCGCGGACAACGTGATTCGCGATGGCAAAGTGCTCGATGCCGCCAGCGCGGACGCCGATATTCAGGGTGTGCGCCGATTCAACGAGCGGCTGGCCGCCGAGAAACGAGTGAGCGCGACCGAGTTGCAGACCGTCGGCAGCAAGGGTTACGACGGCTTCGCCATGGCCGCGGTCCTCGCGGACGCATAAGGCACATTGCAAAGCCGTCGTTGCGAGCAAAATATGCGTTGCAGCTAGGCTTTCGCCGCTTTCTCCGTGCAGATCGCGTCGCCTACCTCGTATAGCTGCCGGAGTTCGCACTCGCCTTCGCCCGCCACCAGCAGGAAGTCCTTGACCAGTTTGATAGCTTCGTCCTTGGAGTTGGCTCGAAGCAGCGCAAAGCCGCCGACCACTTCTTTCGACTCGATGAAGGGCCCATCAGTCACGGTTATCTTTTCTCCAGAACGTCGCACACGCGCGCCCAAAGCGCTCGGCAAGCATCCCTCGGTGCCAAGCAGCCAGCCACCCTTCATCCCTTCCTCGATCAGCTTACCCATGGTGGTAATTTCCTCCTGAGAAGGGGGGCCGTTTCTCTCGGCGTGTTTATAGATGCTCAGGAATTTCATGATCTTCTCTCCTTATATTTTCCTCACTCCGCAGACTCCGTTCGCAATGACGTACCAAAGCACTTTTCGTCAGCCTATAGAGGCAGGCTTACTTACAAGACCTTGATTACGCTGTCGACGAGCGTCCAGAATGATACCGATTGGGACAGAAAATCCAAGAGCCTCGGATGGTCCAGGGCAAACGTCTGCGACGCTTGCCAGGCTGCCAGCACCACCGACGGCAGTATCCCCACGGCTTTACCCATGATCGCGCTAAGCAGATGACTGACCGGGCATGCGGCCCCATTCAGTCCCAGTCCCACGGGGTTTGTTTGTTGGCTCGTCATGTCCAACTCCTAAGCTGTTTCTCTTGCTTCACCTGTATATCGAACCAGGCCCGGCCAAATCGACAGGCGTTCTCAACAAAAATTGAGGCTCCGGTAAAGTTTGGTTTTCTTGGCGGTTAGGTCACAGGAGGGCAAAGGGGACAGTGCCTCAAAAAGATAAACTCCCCAAGTCTACTCGCGTTATCGACAATGCGGCCCCATCTGTTAAGGGGATTGACTCATAATACCTATA
>CAWGXB010000004.1:0-48686 GCA_963826335.1 Candidatus Acidiferrales bacterium
GCTTTCTTGACCCCCTGCTTGCGTGGCAAGTACACTAGTAAATTCGGAAAGCTGCCTGGAATCAGGCAGTAAGGCTTGACGAACACGACCCCAAGGCCATCCTGGTTCGCAGTGTGATCGGGCGGTGAAGCGCCGCTGAAGGGTGAAACTCGGGGAGTTCGCAAGCCGTATCCAGACTGCAAGGGGGATTGCTTTGCCAAAGCGTACATTTCAACCGCGGAAGCGCCGCCGCGCCAAGACGCACGGGTTTCGTTCGCGCATGAAGACCAAGGGTGGCCGCAAAGTGCTAGCCGCGCGCCGCAAGAAGGGCCGTCATCGCCTTACACCGTAACAGCGCGGAAGGCCCGGCAGAGGCATCGAACGGGCCAAGCCTGAAGTTTCCGCGCGACGTTCGGCTGGTACGCCGCAGCGAGTTCGACGCGGTGTACCGCGCCGGGAAACGCCGCTCGAGTTCCCACTTCACCGTCTTTCTTCGTGCCAATGAGTTGCCGTTGAGTCGCTTCGGCTTCAGCATCAAGAAGGCACTCGGCGGCGCGGTGGTGCGTAACCGCATGCGAAGGCGTTTGCGCGAATTGGTTCGGTGTCATCGGCAGGAGATATCGGCAGGATGGGACATCGTGATTCACCCGAAGAGTTCTGTGGCGCAGACGCCGTTGCCTGCGTTGACGCAGGATCTTCTGCGGCTGCTGAAGGATCTGTGACCACCGAGGAGAATTCCGTTTCTACCACGCAACAATATTCCTGGGGCGTGCGGGCGGCGCTGTTCGCGCTGAATTGCTACAAGTCTTACCTTTCGCCCTGGTTCGCCGGGAGCTGCCGGTTTGCGCCGACCTGCTCGCGGTATGCCTACGAAGCGATTGAACGATTTGGAGTAGCGCATGGCATGTGGCTGGGAACGAAGCGGCTGCTGCGCTGCCATCCGCTATCACGAAAATTCGGACACGATCCGGTTCCGGAGAAATGGGAAGAGATGCCTGAAGATTCGACGATGATTTCCAAGACTCGCGAGGTGCGTTTGTGAGCACGCCGCCGATGACTCCGCTCCCTTCCGGCGGAAAGAACAAAGACAAGTTCACTCCCGAGCTGCGCATCCTGGTGGCTTCACTGCTGTCCATGGTGGTGTTTCTGGGTTGGACGAAATATTTTGGACCCAAGCCACCAGTGAATGTTCCGCAGCCGAACCTGCCAGCACAAACGGCGCCAGCAACCCCTGGAAACGCGCCTTCTGCGAACACACCTGCTGGCTCGAAAGCTCCGTCGCAGACTCCTGCGGCCGTTTCTGCGGCCACCGCGACAACAACTCCTGCCATCGCAGATTCCCAAGAGCGCACCATCGTGGTGGAAAACGCGTTGTACCGCGTGCAGTTTTCCAACCGCGGAGCGGTTGTCAAAAGTTGGCAGCTGAAGAAATATCGCGACGACGCAAAGCCGCCGCGCACATTGGACCTGGTCCATCCGGAGTCGTCGGTAATGACCGGCGGCTGGCCGCTGTCGATGGTGTTCGACGATCCGCAGCTCGAGAAGGCTGCCAATACCGGCCTGTATAAGATTTCCGGCGATGGCACATCGTTGCAGGCCCCCGCCGACGTGACGTTCACGTGGAGCGACGGGCACCTGGAGATCAGCAAGAAATTCCATTTCGATCATTCCTACGTGGTGAATGTGGAAACGACAGCGACCAACAACGGTTCGCCTGTTCTGGCGGGACTGGCGTGGCGCGGAGGCTTTGGCGATGTGACCGTGACCGACCCGTCGCCCGCAACAACCATCAACACGTTCTATAGCGAAAACGGCAAGCTGCAGACGTTCCTGGTGAAAAAGCTGGATGGCCCGGAAAAGTGGGGCAACATCTGGCAAGGTGGGAAAACGTTCACGGGAATCGAGGATCGCTACTTCGCCGCGGTTTTTTTGCCGCCGAGCGATGCGCTTTCGACGCCGCTGATGACCCGCTACTGGAAAGTGTGGGACACCGTCAAAGGCGCGGATGGCAAGGAAGTGTCCGAAGCGATTCCCGAGGTAGCAACGACAACTTCGGCGCGCGCGACGCAGTTGCGGGTATTCGTCGGGCCAAAGGATTACGACCAGTTGAAGGCCATGCGGCCGCCGTTGAACGCGCTGGTGCAGTTTGGCTGGTTTGAGTTTGTTTCCGACCCGCTGTTTCACGCGCTGAAATGGATCTACAAGTACGTACCCAACTGGGGCTGGGCCATCGTGGTGCTCACGTTGGTGATCAACATGGTGCTTTTCCCGCTGCGTATTTCGAGCTACCGTACCACTCTGAAAATGCAGCGCGTTGGGCCGGAAGTGAAAGCAATTCAGGAAAAATACAAAAAGTACAAGCTCAACGACCCGCGCAAGGCCGACATGAATAAGGAAGTGATGGCCATTTACCAGCGCGAGGGAATCAATCCAATTGGCGGCTGCGTTCCGATGCTGCTGCAAATGCCTATATGGTTTGGATTGAACTCTGCGCTGCGCGGCGCTATCGAATTGCGCCATGCCGGTTGGCTTTGGGTGCACGACCTTGCCGCCAAAGATCCTTATTACATTCTGCCGGTGACGGTCGGCATTTCCATGTACCTGGTGTCGAAAATGACGCCGATGACTACCACCGATCCGCAGCAGGCGCAGATGATGAAGTTCCTGCCGATCAGCATGTCTGCCATGTTTGTGTTTTTTCCGTTTTCGAGCGGCTTGGCGTTGTATATTTTGACGAGCAGCTTGGTGGGTATCCTGCAACAATGGTACCTGAACCGCACGCACCCGCTTCCTGCCGCCCCGGCCAAACCAACGCGCGTGAAGAAGTAAGCAAGTGCTGTGGAGTGTAGTGCGCGCATAGAGCTACGAATGACAAAAGACCTGATTCGAGATGGCAAGCTGGATCGCGAGGCGGCAGGCGTAGCGCTGCGAAGCTTTCTGGAGAACGTCCTTCGTGCCGCAGGCCTGGAGTTAAAGGTGAACGTGCGCGTTGCGGAAGCCTCTGGCGGTTCGCAGGAAGGCGAAGCCGAAGTCTTTGCGGACCTGGATGGCAAGGACAAAGAGATACTGCTGGCGCGCAGTGGCGAGGTTCTGAAAGCGCTGGAGCATCTGGCGTTTCGCGCATTAAATCTGGAGCCGGCATTTCACGAGAAAGTTCATCTGGACTGTGGCGGCTTCCGAGCTCTGCGCTTCGAAGAGTTGCGCATGACCGCTCGTGTGGCTGCGGAACGCGTGCAATCTAGCCGGCAGCCCTTTCAACTGAATCCCATGTCTTCGCGCGAGCGGCGCATTGTGCATCTGGCGTTGAAAGATATGCCAGGCGTGCGAACGGAGAGCATTGGCACCGGGGAAGAACGCCAAGTGGTGATTCATCCGGCAAAGAGCGACGCGCCGAAAAAGCCCTGACGCGCGCGAAACTGTGTTTGGTACGGTAGCTCAGGCCTTTCAGGCCTGAGGCTTTTCCGATCGGCGGCCTGATCGCGATTAATTCGCTCAAACAATTTCAATTGGTTGCTCGTGCGCAGGAAAACCCTCATCCCTAAAGGGATGAGCTACAGATTTAGGGCTCAGCGCCTTACCCAGCCTTGTGAGAGGACTGTTCCATCGGGCGCAAATTTCACCCGATAGGTAAACCCAGCGGGGCGATCCTTGCGAATGGTCGGAAAACGCAAGTCGGAGATCTCCACGACGGCGTCCTGTCCTTCTTTGTGAAAACGCGTGACGGGAAAGCGCGCGAACCACAGCACCTTCTGCACTTCAGGAAGCTGCCGCGCTTGCTCGATGAATGGATTGGGCGAAGCGTCGGGATAATACGTGTGCTCCAGCCCCTCGAAATTACCGGAGGCCGTTGCTCCCTGAGCGTTTCGGAAGAGCCGATCGCTTAGATCGATGCGGAATTCGTAGACGCCGCGCGGGGCACGAACCAGCCCATCCCAGCGCCAAAGCGAAGGCGGGAGCGGAAGCGCGCCACCAGCCTGTACCAGAAGATTTTCTTCCTTGGTAAATTGCTCGACACGTTGCAGCGCCACGTGGTGCGCATACAAGGCCGCAAAAAAATAGGCCACGGCAAGCGCCAGGCCCGCGCGATTCCAGTCGACGTAGGCCACGCGAAGGCCCCAGCCTTTTACTGCAGGCAACAGGAAAAGTATCGTTACCACCATCACGGCGATGGCAATCGCCTGGCTCGAAATTGGCGCTCCAACCGATTCACCAATCTTCGCGACCACAAACGGCGCCAGCGCAAACAACAACCACAACAGAATGGCGCGAGCGCGCATGTGCTCGCGTTTTTCAAATGTCCACGCCAGCATTTGCGGAATCAGAAGAATCGCCGTGAACGTGAAATCGATAATGAACAGAATGTCCCAGGCAGGCCGCGACCAATCGAGCGGCGACCAGATCATCGTGCCAAAGGTGGTGGCAAGGTCCAGCAAGATGTGACTCAGAATGCCGACTGCGTAGATTCCGACGAGCGCCGTGAGCGAAGGCGAATCCCACTTTCGCCAGCGAGCGATGGTCTGCGTCAGCACGGCAAGAAGCACCGCCCAAATTGGCAGACATAATAAGGAATGCGTGATGCTGCGATGCCAGGTGAGCAGCAACAGTTGGTCATGCGAAAACATATCGCGAAACACGTCGGAGTCCGGGAAAATCGCGCCCAGCATCAGCGACCAGGTGACGATGCGGCGCTTGTCGACGGGGATAGGCGGAAAGAGGTCGCTGCCTCCAAAAACTGCTTTGCCGATGAGCGCGCCGGCGATGCCATGTGTGATGGTGTCCATGCGATGAGTTGAAATTCTGCCCTAGATTACCGAAATGAGTGGAGAAGTTTTTGGCCGGACGCGGCCGACACGCTGGGCGAGGACGCCGTGGGCCTGCAAAGCAGCCGCAGCCTTCTCGGCATGCTCCGGAGCGATGGCAATCAGCAGCCCGCCGGAGGTTTGCGGATCGTAGAGCAGCGCACGATTTTGTTCCGGGACGTTGTGCGCGAAACCCACGCAATCGCCAAGAAATTCGCGGTTGTTCTTCAGGCCGCCGGGAATCATGCCTTCGCAGACCGCCTCAAGCGCATCGGGTAGTAGCGGGACCGAAGCAGAGTGAAACTCCAAAGAAACTGGTTGGACGCCCCTTGACGGGTCGCCAAGTGCCAGTTCGCGAGCGTGGCCCAGCAAACCAAAGCCGGTAATGTCTGTGACCGCGTGAATGCAGCGTGTTTCGCTGGTGGTTTCGAATTTGCGCAACACTTCGACGGCACCGCGATTGAGCTCCGTCATCGAAGCAACCGCCGCATCCAACGCTGGCTTTTTCAGGCGATCGTTCTTCAAGGCGGTGGAAAGCACGCCAGTGCCAAGCGGCTTGGTGAGCAGAAGCAGGTCGTCCACCTGCGCGCCGACATTGCGCCACACGCGTTTTGGATCGACAAGGCCAGTGACCGCGTAGCCGAACTGGATATCCTCGTTGCGAATCGAGTGGCCGCCGATCACGCTGCATTTGGCTTCCGCCATTTTGTCCAGGCCGCCGCGAATGATCTGCTCGAGAATCGCGGTGTCCCCTTTTTCCGGGAAACCGACCAGCGACAACGCGGAAATTGGCCGGCCGCCCATTGCGTACACATCACTGAGAGAATTGGCCGCGGCAATTTGTCCGAAGGTAAAGGGATCGTCGACGATCGGCGTGAAAAAATCGACGGTCTGCACCAACGCCAGTCCGTCTCCCAACAGATACACCCCGGCGTCATCGTTGGTATTGAAGCCAACGAGCACGTTCGGATCAGTCGGCAGTGGTAGGCGCCGTAGTATTGAGTCCAGCGTCCCGGGACTCAGCTTCGCCGCTCAACCAGCTGCCTTGACCATGGCCGTAAGTTTCACGGAGTCGGTCAAGCCACACCTCGCGGTACTGCGTTCCGATTATAGCTAGGCTGCGCGATTCCTGCTTGGCACGCGTGGAACATATGGCCATCGAGACAGCTTGCGTTCCCTGCCTCGATAATGTTCTTATCGCTCAATGCCGTGGGACTTCTGGTTGATCTTCTTGTTTTTGGGAGTGGTTGTTCCGTGGCGGGGCCATGTGCGGCTGCGCAAACTGCTGGCGCGACCGGCGGTCGATACCACCGAGAAGCTCACGCTGTACGCGGCGACCATTGCGTTTCAGTGGCTGATGCTGGGAGTGGTGGCTTGGCGGGCGCTGGCGAGGGGACTGACTCCGGCTGCGCTTGGCCTTACTGGCCACCTTAGTGCGAAGATCCTCGCTGCCGGCTTTCTTGGCGCTGGGATCATCGGTGGACTGCAGTGGGTAAATTTGCGGCGCATGGGGAAGATGGAAGGCGCGGCGCCCGACCTAATGCGCAAGCTCACCAGCCGGATTCTGCCGAAATCGCTGGTGGAGCTGCTTCCTTACTTGGCGCTGGCCGTGACCGCTGGGGTCTGCGAGGAGTTTCTGTATCGCGGGTTCGCGATGGCGGCGTTGTCTCGGGCTGGCTTGCCGATCTGGCTGGTAGTGCTGGTGACGTCCGCGTTATTTGGCCTGGCGCATGCTTACCAGGGTCGAGCAGGCGTTCTGGGAACGGGTGTGCTGGGCATCCTATTGGCAATCGCGCGAATTGTGTACAGTAGTTTGGCGCCAGTGATGATGTGGCACACCGCGGTGGATATTGTGGCGGGAATCGCTGGCCCGAAGTATCTGCGAGCGGTGCCAAGCGACGCGCAAGTTACGCAGAATCAATTAGTTACATAGTAATTACTACTATGCCAATAGAGATCGCGAAGCCTCTTTCGGAAGCCACCATTCGTCACGCGCTTGGCGAGTTCCAAGTGACCGTGAATGACGAGCAAGTGGCGCAGATTCAGCAGTATATCAAGATGTTGCGGCACTGGAATGAGAAACTGAATCTGACCGCGATTCGCGAGCCGTTGGACATACTATATCGTCATTTTTGCGAATCCATGTTCGCAATCGGTGCAATTCCTGTGGAAAAATGTCGGCTCGCCGACATTGGCTCAGGTCCAGGCTTCCCGGGCCTGCCGATGAAGATTCTAAAGCCGGAAATTGAGCTTTTTCTGGTGGAATCGAACATCAAGAAGGGGACATTCTTGGCGGAGATTGTTCGGGAATTGGAGCTGAACAACGCGCGGGTGTTGATCAGCCGTTATGAGGAGCTCGGCGAAGAACTGGCGCCGTTGGATTATGTTTGTTCGCGCGCAGTTGGAGAATATGAGCCCTTCTTGGAATGGGCGGCTTCTGATCGAGTGTCGGCGGGCAATGTGATTCTGTGGATCGGCGGCAGGGACTTGGACGAAATACGCAAATCGGCAAAATGGGAATGGCGGGAACCGATCGCAATACCGCAATCTCTGCGGCGCTATTTGCTGGTCGGGGCGAAAAAAGATCGAAATGTCGGCGGACCGACAATTGGGGCATAATTCCGGGATTATTTGCGGCAATTCCCTCCGTTGAGCGTTCCACGTGAAACAAATGACAGTCCGGTGTTCCACGTGGAACGGTATCGTCCAGCAATTTTATTGAAGGACGGCCAGCTGCGAGAAACTTCTTGAAGCCGACTCAAATCGCAATTTCAGTTGATCTCTAGCGTGTGTTCCACGTGGAACGATGGATTTCAACAGGGAATCCGCGTCAAATCGACTGTTCCACGTGAAACACCTTGCTTCCCTCCCGAGCCTCTGTTATTTTCGCCTCGTTTGGAGTGAAATTTGGCCCGGGTCATCGCGGTCGCAAATCAAAAAGGCGGGGTCGGAAAGACCACAACAGCCGTCAACTTGGCGGCTTGCCTCGCTGCCGCCGATCAACGCACCTTACTCATCGATTGCGATTCCCAAGCCAACGCTACCGCGGCGATTGGCTTCCAGAAAGACCCGTCTCGCCGAACCATCTATCATGCCTTGATCATGAACGAGCCATTCGAACGCATCGTTCAGAGGTCACAAGTTGAAGGTCTGGACGTCATACCCGCCGACAAAAATCTCGCAGGCGCCGCAGTAGAACTGGTCACTGCAGAAAGCCGCGAGTACAAGCTGCAAGGCTTCGTTCAATCGCTGCGAGAGAAATACCGGTTCATTATCCTGGACTGTCCGCCGGCGCTGGATCTTCTGACGCTAAATGCACTAGTCGGAGCGGACGCCGTGCTGGTGCCCATTCAGTGTGAATACTTGGCGCTGGAGGGCGTTTCGGAATTGCTGGACACATTGATGCGCATCCGAAGGACGCTGAATCCCAGCCTGGAGATCGAAGGAATTCTGCTGACGATGTATGACGAGCGCACCACGCTTTCGAGGCAGGTCTCGACGGACCTGCGCAGCTTCTTCGGCAGCCAAGTTTTCCAGAGTATTATTCCGCGGAACGTACGGTTAGCCGAAGCGCCAAGTTTCGGTAAGCCTATTATTTTCTATGATATCCACAGTAAGGGCGCTGAGGGTTACACTCAGCTTGCCCAGGAGGTTATAGCCAATGCCGAGAAACGCGTTGGGGCGGGGACTCGGAGCGCTCATACGGGAGCCTGAGGCGCCGGCTACTCCAGCAAATCCACCGACGTCAACACTCGTAACTGCGGGAGGCGGCGCAGCGGCACCAGCACCTGCGTTGGTATCACCAGCCTCGGGGGCTGGACGTTCGGTGTCGGGTCCCCGAGAAATTGATATCGACATGATCGATCCGAGCCCGTATCAGCCGCGCACTCGATTTCGCGAAGAGGCACTGGATGAGTTAGCACGATCAATTCGCGCAAGTGGAATTATTCAGCCGCTCGTGGTGCGGCCGATCGGCAACCGGTTTCAGCTGATCGCCGGAGAAAGACGCTGGCGGGCATCGCAACGCGCGGGCTTGGACAAGGTGTCGGCAATCGTTCGGCAAGTGCCCGACGAACTGGCGCTGGAAATGACGCTGGTTGAGAACATTCAGCGCGAAGACCTGAACGCCATCGAACAGGCGCGAGCTTTCGACCGATTGATGCACGAATTTCATTTGACGCAAGAATCAGTGGCGGAGCGCACGGGCAAAGATCGAACAACCGTTGCGAACGCGATCCGACTGTTGAAGTTGGAGGAAAATATTCAGGATTGGATTGAAGAAGGGAGGCTGACGGCCGGGCATGGACGCGCGCTGCTCGCCGTGCCAGAGCCTCAGCTGCGCATGCGCTACGCACAACGCGCCGCGCGAGGCGGCCTTACGGTGCGACAGATTGAGCGCCTGGCTTCGCGACGGGCGCGAGGTGCGAAGGCTCCCGTGGAGATTCCGGTGGATCCGAATATCCGCGAAGCGTTGGAGGAACTACAACGACATCTCGGCACCAAAGTCATCCTGCGGCAAAAAACCAAAGTGCGCGCGGGCCAGCTGGTGCTGGAGTATTACGATGATGGCCAGTTGATGGGAATCTACGACCGGCTGATGAAGTAGTTTCCTCCACAAAATCTTGAAGATGGCTGGACTTTCGTGCAGGAGTTTATTCGACAACTCCGTTTGCAAGCAGCGTTGACTTCTCGCTGCGCAACGATACAGTTGAACCAGTAGGATTGGGGGAACCATAATGGCGTGGAAGTGGCCGGGCTCGTCGAGCAATGGCACAAGCGAAGAGTGGACAGGATTCATCGATCAAGGCGTTTCGCTGGAAGGAACGCTGACCGTCACAGGTACGTTTCGTGTGGACGGGCACATCAAGGGAAACATCATCTCCGAGCACACCGTGATCCTGGGGGAAAACGCGAAGGTCGAAGGCCAGATTGAAGGGAACCGCGTGGTGATTGCGGGTCGCTTCGACGGCGTAATTTTTGCGAAAGGTCGCGTGGAGATTCAACCAAAGGGTGTCGTTACTGGCGAAGTGCACTCGCCTTGCATGGTGGTGGATCCGGGCGGAATTTTTGATGGACGATGCCACATGCTGGCGTCTTCGGATGCGTCTGCGGGAGTGACGATTCCGATTCGGGCCGTGGGGCAGGCGAGCTGAGGCTTGGCCCGAAGCTTCACCCCTGCTTAACCGTTATAAATATGTTTAAAGGTTAGATGGCCGTACTTACTTGGGCGTGCCTGAGGTGAGCGGTTTGCACGCTTCCTCGGCAGACTGAATCCCCATTTTGATATTCGCTTCCCAATCCAGATGGGGGACCGTTGAGGTTTGTGCCGCTTTATAATTGCGTAGAGCATCGGCAGGCCGATTCAACTTCTTCAGGCAGAGGCGCCCGGCGGACAGAAGCGCGAGCACCGACTCTTTCTGCGTTGGGTAGGCAGCAGCCAAGCGTTCATATTCGGTGACAGCGCGTTCGAAGTTCTGCTGCGATTCCAGATGGCGAGTGAGTTCCAGCCAATTGGCGGCCGGCATTTTGTCGCCGCCGCCGGTGTCGTATTCCTCAAAAGTCTTCCACGCTGCGTCGAAGTCCTGAGCCTTCAAATGGAATTGGCATAGCTGGATGGTGGCTTGCAAGTAGGCAGGCATATCCTGGCGGCGCCATTGGACAAGTTGGAGCAGATTCAGGGCATCGAGCGACGGTGCATTTGCGGCCAGGTATTTCTGAAGGAGAGCCGCAGCTTCGTCGAAACGACCCTGGTCCATAGCTTCCGAAGCGCTCACGATTTCGGGACTGCTCTTCCAGCCGAGCTCGCTTTCGATCTTCTCGTTTGCCTGTTGCTCCAGACCAGTGCGCCGCAGCGCATAGGCGCCGAGCATGCCGAAGAGGAATCCGCCGACGTGAGCCCAGTGAGCAACGGGAGAAAACTGGCCGTACGCGGAGCCGTAAAAGAATTCCGCAACCAGCCACAGAGGAAGAAGGTAATAAGCGGGCACCTTGAATCTGAGCGGATAGAAAACCAGGAACGTGGCCATTTCGATCTTGAGTTTTGGGAAGCGAATCAGAAACGCGCCCATGAGGGCGGCAACAGCGCCGGATGCGCCCAC
Organism: Candidatus Acidiferrales bacterium; assembly: GCA_963826335.1. Taxonomy (GTDB): domain Bacteria; phylum Acidobacteriota; class Terriglobia; order Acidiferrales; family UBA7541; genus Acidiferrum. The sequence goes on from CAWGXB010000004.1 coordinate 10,877, forward strand.
AAGTGGAACGAAGCTGCCAGGCGTGCACCAGGCATAGAACTGCAAGGCTGCGGCGCCGGCGAACAAATAAAAGATGGAATAGATGGCGCGTCCCCACGTGTCTTCTAAAATGAATCCGGCCAGCCACAAGAACCACATGTTGCCGATCAAGTGCATCCATCCGGAGTGCAGGAAATTTGCGCTGAGATAGGGAAGAGCACGAGGGCGGGCGGGGATAAAGGCATATTCGCCCATGATTGTGGAATGTTCCTGGGACAGAAAGGCCGCGGAAAGCCTGTCCATCTCCTTCTGGAGTTCCTGAGGGTCTTCGACTTTACGGATCTGGGCGTCCCAGGGATCGAGAACGCGCCGATCGGGCGAAGCCAAGCGCTCCCAGCCAATCCCAACTTTCTTCTGGGTGCTTTCCAGAAACCGGGAGACGTCCGGCGGTGTCCGCAATTCGGGATGCATGGCGTCGAGAAGGATCAGGTGCACTTGAGTGTTGACGATTTCCGGCTTCTCGCGCTCCATGGGGCCACGGGTCACGAGAAAGATGACAATGTTCAGCGCGATGAGCGCGAAGGTGATGTAGGGCCAGCGGCGGCCGCGCATGTTTTCGTGCCGCAGAGGAATGAACAAAGAGGCTTCTCCCTAATGCGCAATCGTGAATCGCAGGTGCAAGGTCAGACTTGTTCAGAATAGAGTGATCTGACGAGCGCTTCCGATCGGTGAAGTACAGGTGCTACCAATCAGTAAGTCTGACGCAAGAGTACCGGCGGCGACGGAACGAGGGTCTGTCATGCACGCGGTTTGACACATCTACGGTGGCGGATTATCGTTGCAAAAGTTGTGTGCGAAAGGCTGCGCGAATGAAAGTTTTGGTGATTGGTGGCGGAGGAAGAGAGCACGCGCTGGTTTGGAAGCTGAGCCAGAATCCAAGCGTCGAGAAGATTTGGTGCGTGCCGGGCAACGGCGGAATCGCCGCGGAAGCGGAGTGCATCGCGGCCGATGGGGGCGACGTGGAGGGGCTGGTGGCGCTGGCAGAAAAGATCGCGCCGGATCTGACAGTGGTGGGGCCAGAGCTTCCGCTGGTGAATGGCGTGGTGGATGCATTTGAGCAGAGGAAGTGGCGAATTGTGGGGCCGACGAAACAGGCCGCTCGGTTGGAAGGCAGCAAGATTTTCACGAAGGAATTTTTGGAGCGCCACAGCATTCCGACCGCGGCGATGTACGGCGCGTACGATTCACCGGGAGCGGCGTACAGCGCGCTGTGCGCGGTGGATTGGCCGGTGGTGATCAAGGCGGACGGTCTTTGCGCCGGGAAAGGCGTGTTTCTCGCGCCGAATCCGGATGCGGCGACGGAATTCATCGAACGCGTTCTGGAGAAACATGAATTGGGCGAAGGCGGAAAACGGGTGATGCTGGAAGAGACGCTGGACGGAGAGGAGCTGTCGTTCATCCTGCTGACGGATGGAACGCGTTCCGCGGCGCTCGTGCCCACGCGGGATCACAAGCGAGTGTTCGACGACAACGAGGGGCCGAACACGGGAGGCATGGGAGCGTACTCGAGCGACGAACTGTTGCCGGAGGAGTTGCGAAAGACCATCAACGCGACGATTGTCGAGCCAACTTTGCGGGGGCTGGCTGCGGACGGCATTCGCTATCAGGGGTTCCTGTTCGTGGGATTGATGCTGACGAAGAGCGGCCCGAAAGTGCTGGAATTCAATTGCCGGCTTGGCGATCCGGAGACGCAAGCGATTGTGGCACGCATGGATTTTGACCTGGCAGAGGTGCTGGCGGACGTGGCTGTTGGCGAGTTGAAGCCGGAGAAGCTGAGATGGAAGCCAGGAGCGAGTGCATGCGTGGTGCTGGCCTCGGGCGGATATCCCGGCAAGTTTGAAAGCGGGAAAGAGATTAAGGGACTGGCGGAAGCCGCGCAAGTTGCGGACGTTAGAGTGTTGCACGCGGGAACAAAGCGCCAGGGCGACGCGATTGTAACCAGTGGCGGACGAGTGCTGGGGGTTACGGCCAACGGTAAATCGTTGGATGAGGCGTTGCAGAAAGCGTACGCAGCGGCGGGGAAGATTCATTTTGACGGCATGCATTACCGCAAGGATATCGGACGGCACAGCCAGAAAAGCAAAACGGCAGGAGATTGAGGATCATGGCGAGAGTGTTGCACGTGTTTCGAGCGCCGAAACGTCGCGCGCCAATGGAAGAACTCGCGTCGGCGGAAGTTGTGACAGATGAAGGATTGCAAGGCTGCGCGCACGCGCGGCCAGGCGGAAAGCGACAAGTGTTGCTGGTGGACGTAGAAACGCTGGGCGTGTTTCAGTTGGAACCGGGGATCACGCGAGAAAACGTGACCACTGAAGGATTGGACGTGAACGGACTGGCGATTGGGCAGAGGCTGCGGCTCGGTGAAGTTGAGTTGGAAGCAAGCGCGGTGTGCGACCCTTGCGAACAGATCGAGGCGCTGCGTGACGGGCTTCAAGCCGAAATGCAGGGGCGGCGAGGCATGTTGTGCCGCGTGGTGGCGGGGGGAACGCTGCGGCGTGGTGACATGATTGAATTGGAAGAAAAAACGCTGACGGCGGAAATGGCCGATAGCGCCGAAAAAAACAGAACTACGAAAATCAGCCAGAAAAACTAAGCTAGGAAAAACCAACCAGAAACTAAAGACCGGACAATGCTACGGATTGGGCTTGCGGCGCAGGGTTGGTGCATCCGGCGGGCGATCTGTGTCCTTGCTTGGTTCCTGCTTTGCGCGTTCAATGGGTTCTTCTGGGGGAACAACCCAACGGAATCCGGCGGTCTCGCCAAGCGTTCCCTCGATGAAGGCGGCTTTGCCAGCTAGCAAGGGTAGAAGCGCACGCATGAAATCGGCGGAATCCTCAGGGACGGCTTTGTTGGCTTGACCGCGCTCGATATTTTCCAGGACTTTGGCGAATTTTGGATCCGAGGCGCGCAGCTTGGCGATGCGGGGATCGTTCTGCTGGATCAGCCCCAGGAGCGGCACGACCTGCAAATTGTTGGGGAAGTGGACTTCGACGATGGTGTGGGCTGCTTTTTTGTCGGGAGGGTAGATCTGCTCGAAGCGCGGCCGCAGGGCATGGGTTTGCAAATAGTTTGCGGCAGTGCCGACTTGTTGCTGTTCGACGCGATACTCGAGAATCCACACTTCCGGACCATAGTTATTCGGGCCGTAGCCAATTACAACGATCTGGAGAAGCGGTTCGTCGGGCTGCAGGTCGATCTTATTGTGAAGCTGGGCGACGAGCGGACGCAGCTTTTCGAGGTAGCCAACGCCAATCTGCTCGAGATCGCTTTCTCCGGCTCCGGGCGCGCGGTAGCTATGAGGATCGGCAAAGACGCGGGGAATGTCGCGGTCGAGGCGAATGGGTTTGGGAGCGGCGGGAACTTGCCATTCCGAGGCGCCGAAGAAAATGCCGATGTGATTCAAGTCCATTTCCGCCACACGAGGAGGAACGGACTTGGCCTCGAGAGGCTGGTCGATGGCGCCGAAGACGATGCCGTCGCGCGTGACGTGGATGATCACGCGGCCGCCCGCAAGGTTGGCGACGATTTCGTCGCCCTGGGCGAAGGCGCGGCCGGCGAAGGCGAACAGCGCGCCAAGTAAGCCGAAGATGAAAATCAGACGCCGCATGGAAAGTGCTCTGCTACCTGCAGACTAGCATAATCCGAGGGAAGACTCAGGCGAGCAGCGGAGTTTCCTCAGGGGCTGAAGCCCCATGATAGCCAGGGACTTGTCGGAGCTAGCTCCGACCCCCTAAAGGGCAGAGTTTTTCCGTAAGCTGCGGAGCCTGATCGCAGGACTAGCACATGCCGCACGAAGGCGTCGGTGGGAAGAGTGGCGGCGAGCCGCCGCACTCCATAGTTTCACGGAAGGGGCGGGTTCCGCTAAACTAGAGGATTAGAATTCAGCAGAGAGAATGGACTATGGGACTGCGTAAACTGAAGAGTATTCGACACAACGGAAAGACCGTGAGCGAGATTCTGGATGCGCACCAACGCTTTTGGGCCGGGAAAGAAGGCGGGGCGCGGGCGAATCTGGAAGGTGCGGACCTGTCACGCGCGGACTTGACGAAAGTGAACCTGGCGGGTGCGATCCTGCGGAACGCGAATCTGGAAGAGAGCGATTTGCGAGGCGCGCGATTGCCGGCGGCGGATTTGAGCGGGGCGAAGTTGCGCAAAGCGGATTTGCGAAACACGGACATGACCGAGTCGGCGTTTCCTGGCGCGGATTTCACCGAGGCGCAGGCGAGCGGCGTGGAGTTTTTCCGGTGCGACATGACGAACGCGAATTTTCAAAAGGCGCAATTGCGAAACGCGAACTTCCGCGACGCGCACGTGGATGGCGCGAAGTTCAGCGGCGCGGATATGGGAATCACAATTTTGCGTGAGACGGATTTAAGCAAAGCGGATTTGTCTGGAGTTGATCTGTCGACGACGTTGATGCCGCCGGGATATGGGACCGGGAAAAAAGCCGGGGCTTGATCCGGAACGGCGGTTTGGGAGTTGGCGTTCCATTGTTTGGGCCGACGCGACTGATGGTGCAAAGGCCCTTGTTAGCTGACTCCCTTTTCCGCGGGACAAGATGGCAAAAGCGTGCGGTGCATGCTAGCCTCGTTTCGCGTGGCGGCAAGATTCTGTAGCTCACCCCTTTGACGGGTGAGGGCTTTCGCTCCCACCGCAACCACACCGCCGAGCGAACAAACCTCAGGCCTGAAGGCCTGAGCTACAGGAAAACGACGCGTAAAGCCGCAACGAACAAAGGAAACTGTGGCCACAGCTACCACAAAAATCGATCTTCCTGGAGTGCGCGAGCGCGTTTTGGATGTGGTGCGGGAACTCCTGGAGGAGTTGGGCAGCCACGGGGCATTGCCGCAGCTGAGCGCGAGTTCCAGCCTGGACCGGGATCTTGGTTTAGGGAGCCTGGAACGCGTGGAGTTGCTGACGCGTCTGGAAAATGCATTTGGAATACGCCTGCCCGATACGCTGGCGGCGGAGGCGAGTACTCCGGAAGAGCTGGCCGCGGGGATTATGGCCGCGCCGGGAGCGGAGAGCGACGTCGAGAAAGAAAGTTCGGCGCTGCGAGCTGTGGCGACAGCGCAACGATTGCATCGCGACGCAAGGGATTCGATTGTTGAGACGGCAGAGACGCTGGTGGAAGTGATTCGTCACCGCGGCATACACGATGCGAATCGCACGCATCTGCTGATCACGGAAGACGACGAGCGCGGCGAACATCAATTCACACTAACATTTGGCGAACTGTATTCGGCGGCGCAGAAGTGCGCGGAGGAATTGGCACGACGCGGCGTACCCGCCCGAGGGCGCGTTTCGTTGATGCTGCCGACCTCGCGACAATTTTTTATCTGCTATGCGGGGATTCTGCTGGCCGGCGCGGTGCCAGTACCGATTTACCCGCCATTTCGCGCGGATCGCATTGAAGAATATGCGGAGAGGCAGTCGGCGATCCTGAACAATGCTGGGGTGTGCCTGCTGCTGACGTTTCGCCGCGCGGAAGCGGTTGCGAAATTGTTGAAGCCACGCGTGAAATCGCTGGTTAGCGTAGTGGATGCGGGCAAGTTGCTGGATGCGGCGGAAAGAGAGCCGCCACCAGCGCCAGGGGCATTGCCTGCGTTCATCAGCGGAAGCCGGCTTCGTAAAGGCAGCGACATCGCGTTGCTGCAATACACATCGGGTTCGACAGGTGACCCCAAAGGCGTAGTGCTGACGCATGCGAATTTGTTGGCGAATATGCGGGCGGTTGCCGAAGCCACCCAGATGGGGCCAGCGGACGTGGGGATCAGTTGGCTGCCCCTGTATCACGACATGGGATTGATCGGCGCGTGGCTGACCTTGCTGCTGCATGGCGTGCCACTTGTGGTGCTGTCGCCGCTGGCGTTTCTGACGCGGCCGGAGCGCTGGCTTCAGGCATTCAGCAAACACAAAGGAACAATCACCGCGGCGCCGAATTTTGCTTACGAATTGTGCGTGCGAAAAATTTCCGACAAAGCGATGGAGGGAGTGGACCTGAGTTCGTGGCGCGCGGCATTGAATGGCGCGGAGCCGGTGAACCCGGAAACGCTGGAACGGTTCATCACGCGATTTTCGAAATACGGATTCAAGCGCGAGGCTATGCTGCCGGTGTATGGGCTGGCGGAGGCGTCGCTGGGCGTCACGGTGCCGCCGCTTTCGCGTGGACCGCTGGTGGATCGGGTAGGGCGCGACGCGTTCACAACACAGGGACGAGCTATTCCCGCGAAGCCGGAAGATGACACGGCGATCGCGTTTGTTTCGGCGGGAAAGCCGGTGCCGCGGCATGAAGTGATGATTGTGGATGAACAGGGCAACGAGGTGGCGGACCGCACGGAGGGATATCTGTGGTTTCGCGGGGCTTCGGCAACGAGCGGCTACTACCAGAATGCGGCGGAGACGGAGAAACTGCTTCCAAGGGGAGCCGCGAAGGGTGACGGCGAATTTGCCTGGGTGAATTCGGGCGACCGGGCTTACCGCGCAGATGGCGAGTTCTACGTCACCGGCCGAGTGAAGGACATCATCATCAAGGGCGGACGCAATTTGTATCCGCACGAGGTGGAGGAACTGGCAAGCCGTGCGGACGGAATTCGCAAGGGCTGCATCGTGGCCTTCGGATTGAAGGACGAGGCATCCGGCACGGAGAAACTGGTGGTGGTTGCGGAATCGCGCGAGGAGTCGAAAACGAGACGGGCCACGATTGCCAGCGCGATTACGGATGAAGTTTCGCGGGGACTGGGACTACCGCCGGACCGCGTTGAATTGATTCCGCCGGGAAGCATTCCGAAGACTTCCAGCGGCAAGCTGCGGCGCGACGAGACCAAGCAACTGTATCTGGCGGGGACGCTGACGGCAGCGAAACCTCCTGCGTGGCTGCAAATCGCGCGGCTGGGAACCATTCCATACGTGAAGGAAGGATTTCGCGTTGTTTTCGGCGGCATACGCAAGCTGCTGGAGAAAATCTACGGCGTATATTTCATCCTCGTTTTCGTTCTGTGGATTGTTCCGTCATGGGCAATGGTGCGAACGATCAAGGATTACAAGGCGGCGGGGCGCTTCACTTCGGCGGCGCTGAAAGTGCTTTTCACGCTGACATTCATTCGCGTAAAGGTGATCGGAAAAGAGTACATGGATACACCGGGCGCGAAAGTGTATGCGTCGAACCACGCGGGTTATTTTGATGTGTTGCCGTTGATGATGGGACTGGGCGTGCCGTACCGGTTCGTGGCCAAGAGTGAAGTCAATCAGATGCCGTTCATCGGAAGGTTCCTGAACCAGATGGGCCACTTGTCGTTCGACAGACTGGATGCCAACTCGCGCTTGAAGCAAGTACACTTGATGGAAGACTGCTTGCGCCAGGGAGATTCGATTTTTGTTTTCCCGGAAGGCACGTTTGTGCCGGAAGACGGCGTGCGGCCGTTCCAGCTTGGGGGATTCAATGCCGCGGTGGCGACGGGAACGGCCGTTGTGCCGGTGTCGCTGGCGGGGACGCGAAAGTTTCTGCGCGATCGCACGTTCCTTCCGCGTCCCACAAGCGTGACAATCACGCTTTCCCCGCCAATCTATCCCGAGAAGTCCGGCGACGACCCTGAACATCTGCAGGAAATCGTGCGGCTACGGGACCTTGCGCGAGAAGCGATTGCCCGGCACTCCGGCGAATCGCTGCTGTAATTTCCGGCGTTGCGCCCCGAAACGATCGTGCAAAAGTTCGGGGTCTTCAGGGGCTAAAGCCCAATTCATTCTGCGGGCTCTGCGCCGGGGCTGAAGCCCCGGCCTCCTAAAGAAAATGCAAGGAGTTTCCGGGAGGGCACACCAGCCTGGCTAGCCTAATTAGCGATTCAACTTGTAGACAACGGTGATGCGGGTATCGATTTCGACGGCTTGGCCGTTGAGAACCGTGGGACGGTAGTGCCACTCGCGCACCGCAGCGAGCGCTGAGTTGTAGAAGAGCGGATCGCCAGAGAGTACTTCCAACGATTGGATCGAGCCGTCGGTGGCAATGATGGCGTGGAGCTCCACGCGGCCTTCGCGGCCGATCTGTTTCGCGAGAAAGGGGTAGATCGGTTCGACGCGATGAGTGAGCATGGCGGGTTCGAGGGAAGTTACCTTCAAACGCCTGGTGGGCTCGACGCGCACTTCGCTGCTGGGCTGTTCTGGACCGGTCGAGTAAGTGTTGAGATTCAAGCCTCCGGGAACGCCGGGGCCGGCAGGCAGACCCGGTATGGGATCGCCCTCTTGCTGAGTAAGAGTTGTGTTGATCGGCTCGCCGGGTTTCGCGGGCCGAAGCGGGTTTCGCGAGTCGACACAGACAATGCAGAACTTTCTACCACCATCGTGCGGCTTGGCATTTCCAGTTTGTTGCTTCACAGGGCCGCCCGGCGCATACGGTGGAAGAGCTGTGTGTTCGTAGGAAATGCGTTCACTTCTACCCAGCAGCGGGAATACAACGAGAGCCGCGACCGCGACAGTTTGCAGGACCACCGAGATGACCAGGGCGCGACGGCTTGTCTTGCGTTCGCGCCGCTGTTGCTCTGGGTCGCCTTCGACGAAACAGCTTTTCAGTGAGCCGATAACCTCTTCGGACACACCCGTAGGTTCGAGAGCCATCACACACCTCCACAAAATTTGCTGCGAGTTATGGGAGCAGATTTGCGGCACCAGCCTCCTGTGGTTGCCTACAGGAGGCCAGCGCCGCGCTCGCAGGGATGTGAGGTGCGCGCGTCCTCTGTAGCGTTTGACACCGTGGTGGATAACAAGTTCCCTTGAAATTGCAGGGGTTAGCGGAGTGGGTGGAGTGACAGTTCCGGATTAGAGCACGACTCATATATTGGCGAGAGAGGCAAATTCGGCCGGGTACATCCCATGGGGAGGGCGCGGCATCAAATCGGGAGGACGTAGATCCCAGGAGGAGAATCCCATGGACAGGCACATTCCGGAAGTTATTGGTGTGCGCCGCACGGGTTGGGCTGCTCTGGACCGCGATCCGCAACAAGACACTGTAGAATTCAACTGTCCTCATTGCGGCGCGCAGAGCCAGAAAAAGGCCCGGCGCGAGCGCAGCGAATATCGGTTCACAGACGGCTTTCTGCAAGACCTGCAAGGCGAAGGAACACAGTGTCACCAGTGCAAGCAGTCGCTCAGGATAGTTCCGATCGTGTTGTTACACGACCAGGCCGAAACGCACCGGTTTGAAGCAATGTTTCTAGCAGAGCCAAGCGAAGTAGCGTAATCATTCCTGTCATAAGCCGAACGGGGCATCTTTTTTTAAGGATGCCCCGTTTTTTTGTGCGTGTCTTGTTGCGCGCGACGCACTTACGCGCGTGAATTTTGATTTGCGTTTCGGTTGAGGTTCTTCGGGGCGCAAACTACGCGCCCCTCAGAATGACAGCGTGTTGCTGACGGCGTGATGCTGCGCGTGCATGAAGCACGGTGCATTTTGCAGATGATTTGTGTTAGCGGCGATCCCAATCCTGCCGATAGCGTTCACATTTTACGTACGCTTCGTGGCGTTCGTGAGCCCAGTGGCGAGCCGCGGAACTATATGGCCCGTAGCGCTCAGCCGCCTGGTTGTAGCGATATTCGGTGTACGAGACGCGGCGGTTGCAGTCATCCCAACCGTTGGCCTTCGCGCCTGGCGCTCCAGCGAAGAGCAGAAAGCCACCCAGCGCGGCACTTGCCAACACAGCCTTGCCAAAAGCAGAACGGAAGAGGTGCAGGTTAATGTTCATAACAGCCTCCAGGAGCGTGTCCGGGCCCGGTTCCGGTGAATCGTCCTACGGGATCAAACACGTGTTTGGTGGAAGTGTTGCCAGCGGCGAGAAAGGCGGGCTGCAAAACAAAAAGAGGGCGCAAGCGGACGGCGCCTGCACCCTCAGTCCGGAGGCGGAGTACATCACTCGGAGGAATTAGTGGACGGGATGCTCATGATCGTGATCATCCCAATCGTGATCCGTGCGCCAGCGGTGCGTATCTTCGTGCCACCAGCGATGGTTGTGGTCCCAGCAGTAGCTGCGCGATTCGGCGAGTTCCTGGCGCCAGTGTTGTGCCTGGGGGCTGTTTGGGCCGTGATGCTCGATGGCCTCGTGTAGTTTGTGATCGGCATTGATGGTGCGCTTCTGACAGTCGTCATCGGCGCGGACAAGCGTCGTACCCACGAAAAGAATGGACCCCACGAACAATGCAGGGGCCAATACAGAACATACCTTACGCATATTTCTGCGCTCCTTTGATCTTAGTTGTGAGATTTGGTTGCGACGCTCGACTGGATGCGCCCTATTATCAAATGGACGACACAACGAGGAGCAAGGACGGGGCCACGGAAGGCAGGTTGAAAGAAAGGAAGTTAGTTGGAGTTGTAGAACGAAAAAAATTCAGTATGCTTGTAAGAATGGATCGACGTTCATGTGGTGCTTTTCGAGCCCGGAACGCACCGCTTCGAATGCTTCGTCCACGTTGTCCGCATACTGCAACTGGTCGTAATCGATTTGACTGATGGTGCCCCAACGCACCATGGCCTTCAGATTCATGACGTCGTGCCAATATTTCCGGCCGTAGATCAGAATCAATGTATGCTTCGGCATTTTGCCGGTTTGCGACAGGGTCATCATTTCCCACAGTTCGTCCATGGTGCCGAAACCGCCGGGAAAAACAATCAGCGCCTTGGCGATTTGCGCGAACCACAATTTGCGCATGAAAAAATAATGGAAGTTGAAGCTGAGTTCAGGGCTGATATACGGATTGGCGAACTGTTCATGCGGCAGTTCGATGGACAATCCAATGGATTTGCCGCCGGCTTCGTACGCGCCACGATTTGCCGCTTCCATGATGCCGGGACCGCCACCAGAGCAGACAACAAAGCGGCGAGGCTTGGGACCGAGCGACAATGCCCAAGTGGTGATCTTGTGAGAAAGCAGGCGTGCTTCTTCGTAATAGCGAGACATCTCGAGGGCGCTTTTCGCTTCGCGTAACGCCGCATGGTGCTTCTTCAAACGCAGCGGAGACATTTTCGCGGAACTTTCCTGCTTCAGGCGGGTGTAGCGTGCCGAAGCGGTTTCGTGGGAGTCGATGCGCGCGGAGCCAAACATAACGATGGTGTCGCCAATGCCTTCCTTTTTCAGTTGGGCCAGCGGATGGATGTATTCAGCCAGGATGCGGATGGGGCGCGCCGGGGTGCTGGACATGAACTTATGATCTTCGTGAGGGGCTTTTGGAGCGTGCTGCGGCTTTGGGCGCTTACCATCGGGCATGGGAATCTCTCCAAATAGGTTGAGCTTCGATTGTAGGCAGAGCTTGAGGGTTCGGCAACGCCTTTGGCTCCGCGTGCGTCGAATTGAATATACGGACAAGCCGATCGAAACGCGTGGTAGCGACGCTCGGCCAAACTATGAAGAAAACTGATTCCATTACATTGTCAGGGGCGATTTTGGCCCTGCTGCTGGCGGGGAATGCGTTTGCGCAGGCGCCGGAAGGGCCCATCACGCCACAACCGGGCGTGGAAATTCAACAAGCGCCGCCCGGATCGACATTCAAAGTGCAGACGGTTTTGGTGAATACGCCGGTGACGGTGCGCGACGCCACCGGCGAGATGGTGCACAACCTGGAGAAGAAGGACTTCCACGTGACCGACAACGGCGTGGAGCAGCAGATCTCGCACTTTGATTTGGGCAGCGAACCGATTTCGGTTGTGGTGGTGGTGGAGACGAGTTCGCGGATTGAAGCGATTCTGCCGCAGATTCGCAGGACCGGGACGCTGCTGACACAAACGGTGATGGGGCCGAGTGGCGAAGGCGCGGTTGTCGGATTCAATGATGAGATCGACAAATTGCAGGATTTCACGACAAACAACGACGCGATCGAGAACACTATCACGAGGCTGAAGGAAGGAACGTCGGGATTGCGGCTGTACGACGCGATGGCCATGGGCGTGGACATGCTGAGCGCGCGGTCGCAGGCCACGCCGACTCAGCAAGGACGTCGGCGGGTGTTGCTGGTGATCGCTGAATCCGACGACAAAGAGAGCGAAGCAAAACTTGGTGAAGTGCTGCGCAAGGCGCAACTGGCCAACGTGACGATCTACAGCGTGGGGATTTCGTCGACACGTGCACAGCTGCAGAAAAAGCCGGAGCCGCACGGGCCGCCTTCGGCAACGCCGGAGGGCACATTTGGCATGCCGCCGCCACCGGGCAGTGTGCAAACGCCAACTACGGAGGCACAACGCACGGAAGGTTTCGATTTGTTGGCGCTGGCGGTTTGGGCCGTCATGCATGTCAAGGATCAGATCACGAATAGCGGGCTGGCGATTGCGGCAACGGCTACAGGCGGAGCGCATCTGGCGACGTGGAAAGACCGCACCATCGAAAAGGCGATTGACGAAATCGGAGGGGAACTGCACTCACAGTACATGTTGACGTATACGCCGACGGGAACGGATGCGCCGGGGTATCACGAAATCAAAGTGGATGTGGATCGTAAGGATTTGAAGGTGCGGGCAAGGCCGGGGTATTACGTGGCGGGGCCGACGGGCTGATACTCCCGGGGCTCACTTCTTGTGACTGCCGGATTGTATAGCTCCCACCGCGCCCATCAGATAGTGGGCTCCACAGAAAGCATGGCTACAACCTTATCGCTGAAGGGATGAGCTACAGGATTTCGATCGCTATGCCAGTTGCTGCCAGAAGGTGATTTCGCGCGAGGCTATGAGGGAATCTTTGCGGGCGTTCCAGCGCAGGAAATGCGGAGTCTTGGTGTGTTCGGTGTGGTGTTCGCGGGATTCCCACACTTCGTGCAGCAGAAACATGCCGGGCTGATCGACAGCGTGGTGCAAGTCGAATTGCCAGCAGCCCTGTTCTTTGCGAGTGGGGCCGATCAGGGCGCGCAGTTCGGCTTCGAGCAACAGGTGCTGCCCTTCTTTGGCGCGCAAAATCACGATCAGGGTCAGCGCTTCCTTCGGCAACTTCGTGACTTTCACACTGCGAGACTTACGTTGGGAGGAGCGCCGCTTGGCGGCCTTCTTCACTTTTCGTTTGGCCATAATGGGCGGGATTGTATCGCAATCGCGCACAATGGCAAGTGGAACTCGCAGCCTTATTTTTCGGGAGTTTTCTGCCCGGCGTTGAGGCTGTCGAAGTTCAGCAGCGTGTTCAGCACCAGCGGGTAGGTGTTTTCAGTCTCGCCCCGATAAACCGGGTTGATGGAGAACAGAATGACATGGCCGGCGCCCTTGGGGACATCCAGGACCGCGGGATGCTGGGCAATTTCGTTGCCTGCGGTGACCAAGCCGGAGATGAGAAGATCCTTCGAGTCAGCGTAACGCAAGATAACGCGAGCGCGATCGGCAGGGGGAATGACGCGCGGATTGTTAAATTTCTGTTCATCGGTGACGACCGGGCTCTCCCAAAGCTCAGCTTCCGGCTTTTCCGGCGCTTCCGCGGCGGCGCGGCCAACCACGAAATCGGGGTCATCCTTGGTGCCGCGGCCGGTGGCGCGTGCGGTGGTCTCTGGACCGAGACGGCGGCGGCGCGAGCCAAGGACGCTGCTCAAAGAGAAGATGGGGCCGTTGTCGCAATAGGCGGAGACCTTTTCGTCGTAGCCATAGGCGATGGGGCTGGCGGCGTCGACCAGGCGAGTACCGACGATGGCGCCGACAATTTTCATTTTTTCGGAGGTACTGGCGGTGACGCCAGCGGCCATGCCGATGGACAGAGCGAATTGCGAAGTATCGGTGCTGGTCAGAAGCACACCGCCCTTCTCCACAAAATTCTGAAGCTTGGCGACGCCATCCCAGCCGAGGCCTGGACGCATGTCGGGCGTAGAGTCATTCTTGCCGACGAGATTTGGCGTGAGCGGCGTGTCTTGCCAAGGCAGCGGATTGCCCCAAGCCATCGGCAGTCCCTGAATGATAGTGGCGGAAGAAGAATTCCATCCGACGGGAGGAAACAGGATCACATCGTATTGCGCATTGAGATCGGAAATGGTGTTGATCTTCTGCGTGCTGATGTAATCGTAGGGGATTTTCAATTCGTCCAAGGCCAGACGCCACCAGCCTTCTGTTTGCGTGCTGATCCAGGTGTGCAAGAAGGCGACGCGGGCGACGCGAACAGGGTGGGTCTTGACGGAAGGAGCGGCTGAGAGTGCCCGGGCGTGCAGACGGAGATTCTTTGTTGCTGCGTCGAGGTCGCCGCGACTGATGCCCTTGATCAGGAATGTGCCGCGAGAGAATTTTTGGGTGCCGACCTGGAACGGCTCTTCGGCTGCGTCGATGGACGCGGTTTTCAGTTGATAGCGCAGCGTAGCCAAGGCAGGCTCGGCGTGATTGTCGATGGCGAAGATCGTGCCGTCGCCCGTAGCGCCACCGTAGGCGGGCAGCTCGGTGACGGGTTCCATGGAAACCGTAAGCACCTTGGGGTCGGTGACGCGAGCGACTTGCACGCCGAACAGTTCGCCGAAGGTCCAGCCGGTGTCGTCATAGGGAGTTTGCTGCGGATCGTCGGGACTCCAGTATTGATAGTCGAGCAAAGCGTCGGCGATGCGGGAGTAGGGCTGATCCATGCGGATGACGTAGCTGCCGGCCGGAAAATCGCGCGTGCTTGGTTGCGGCGTTTTGGCTTTTTCGTCGGCGGCTTCCGGATTGGCCTCAGGTTTGGCTTTCGCCTTTTCCTTCTTTGGAGGGAGAGCTACCTGGAACGCGGTGGTGGCACGCGAGATTTCGACATGCTGGCGCTGCATGATGCGCAGCAGGTCTGCCTGCACGCTGGCGCGAGGATCATCCGCGGGGAGCACATAGGCGGCCGGACCTTCGGCAGAGGGCTTCTGGATGGAGCGCCTGGACTTCAGATAGAAATTTTTCAGGAACAAGCGCTTGTTCTCGTTGAAATAGTGCAGCGAGGTGAGCAAGCCGGTTTCTTCGTAATTGTTATTGTCGCGCTGGGACCACATAGCTTTAGGAAGCGGAGGATTGGGGCGATACCAGGTGCGCGAGTATTCGTCGGGCTCCAGGGTGCGCTCGCGCGTGTCGGCGCCACCATTGCCGAAGGTTTCATAAAGCCGGCTGATGCCGTTGTGCATCGCGGCGATGAACATCAGGTAGCCGGGCGACCAGGTGTCGAAATCGCCGTGGGCAAAAACGCCGGGCATGCCGAACTTGGTCATGTCCGCGACGTTGCGCGAGCCAATCATCTGCCACTCGTCCACCAGCAGGGGATCGACCCAGGCGTTGTACGGGCCGTCGCCCACAGTGTTGTCGTAAAGATAGGGGACAGATTCGTGCAGGTCGTGAAGCACTTGCGCGTGCCAGCTTACGTAGGTGTTCAGCACGTTCTGCGTGAGCTTCAGCGTGACGCCCATGGCATCGCGATTATTGTCGTGGGCCACGTACTTGCCCCAATAAATGAGCGGTGGGTAGAAATCTTTGGGATGAGCGAGGTGCCATTTGTAGATGTCGACGATGCGGTCGCGGCCATCGACTTCGACGACCGGAGTGATCAGCGTGATCATGCCGTCGCGAATCTCGCGGATGTACGGGCTTTCATCGACAGCCAAACGGTAGGCGAGTTCCATCAGGGCGGTGGGCGCGCCCGTTTCCGGCGAGTGAATCGTGCCGGTGATGTAGTAAACGGGAACAGACTGCGCGACGAGCCTGTCGGCTTCGGCGTCGTCAAATTTTATCGTGCGTGGATCGCCAAGTTTCGCGAGGCGCTCGGTGTTGGCATCGAGATTCTTGAGATTGGTTTCGGAGGAGATGGCTACGGCGATCATTTCGCGGCCTTCTTCGGTGGTGCCGATAGAGAAAACCTTGACGCGCGGGCTGGCCTTCTCCAGCAAACGCATGTATTTGTAGACATCCTCGGCGTAGGGAAGAATTCCTGGAGCGCCGGCCACATCGCCGAGCACGACTTCAGGCGTGGGGACGGATTTGGAGGCGGGAAGATATTCGACGAGCGGGGAGGTGAAAAAAGACTCGGTGGTGTACTTGTGAAGCTTCGCGGTGTAGGCCTCGTCGATGGGCTGCTTGGGATCGCGTGCGGGCGCGGTCTCGCCGTCCGCGAGCGACGCCGGTGCGCAACCGAAGAAAATAAATGCGAAAAAAAACACTGCCAAACGGGCGGCGCGGGACATGCAATTCTCCTTTGGGTTAAGCCGAACGCGGGATTCTAACCTACATTCGACGAAAATGAAGTCTTTCCCGGGTACGAGGTCAGGAACCTAGCGAGCGAGGTCAAAGGCCAGGCACACGGGCGCGGGAACCTTGGCAACGTCGCCGGTCGGAGTGAGTTTGCCGGAAGCGGGGTCGATGCGGAAAGTCACGATGGTATCGGAATTCTCATTTTCGGCGAGCAGAAACTTCCCCGCTGGATCGATGGCGAAATGACGCGGCTCTTTGCCGCCGGTGGGAACATCGGCAATAAGGCGAAGCGTGCCTTTGCCGGGCTCGACTTCAAACACGGCGATGGTGTCGTGTCCGCGATTGGAAGCGTACAGCCACCTTCCGTTGGGATGCATGGCGATTTCGGCGGTGTCGTTGCGGCCGGAAAAACCTTCGGGCAACGTGGAGATGGTCTGGATGGAGCGATAGGATTCGTTCGCCTCATTGGCGAAAACGGTGACGGTGGACTTTATTTCGCCCAACACATACATGAACTTGCCGTCGCGGGAGAACGCTACGTGACGCGGCCCGGTACCTGGACTGAGTGTTGCGGAGAATGCATCATTCGGCTTCGCGGCTGCGGCGGCTGCGGGAGTCAGCGTGCCCTTGGCGGCGTCGAACTTGTAGATCAGGACGTGGTCGAGGCCAAGGTCAGAGACATATACATAGCGATTTCCGGCGGACGGCTCGATCCAGTGCGCGTGCGGACCTTCCTGACGTTCCTTGTTAGGACCGAAAGCTCCGGCGTCGGTGAGTGCGGCGGTATGTTCGCCAAGCTTGCCGTCGGGAAGGATCGGAAAGACCGCGACGTTGCCGGAAGTGTAGTTGGCGATGAAGACGAACTTGCCGGTTTGGTCGAAGGAGATGTAGCAGGGATCTTCGCCGAGCGCGGGAAGCTGGTTGAGCAAAGTAAGCTTGCCGGATTGCGCATCGAGAGCGAAGGCACTGATGGTGCTTTGTTTGCCTGTTTCGTTGGCGGCGTAGGCCCATTTGCCATTGGGATGAATGACGACCCAAGAAGGATCGGGAGCTCCCGCGGCGACTCCCTTCGGGGTGAGCTTGCCGGTTTCCGCATCGTAGGAAAACGCGTAGATGCCCTTGCTTTCCGTTTTGTGCGTGTAGGTGCCGACGAGCACAAGATAGGAGTGCGGCGAGGCGGGTGGCTTCGCGCTTCCGGCGAGCGAGAACAGAATTGCGGGCACAGCGAGAATTAGGAGTGCAAAGATTCGGCGTGTGATTTTCATGGTGACCTAGTTTAGCGCAAGCGGGAAAGAAAAAGGGCACCGATGAACTGTGCCCTTATTTTCGTTTTGGCGGAGCCGCCTGGACCGTAAAAGCGGCGGCTAGCCGCCGCACTCCAAGGTTACTTCTTTTCTTCGGCTTCTTCTTCCTTGAGAACGGCGGCGGCGGCTACGGAGTCGTCGTCATCGAGACGCAGCAGGCGTACGCCCTGCGTGGAGCGGCCCGCTTCGCGGATTTCGTTGGCGTGGACGCGGATCACCTTGCCGTGCTCGGTGATAATCATGACGTCAGACTCTTCGGTAACCTGCAGCGTGGCGACGACGGAGCCGTTGCGATCGGTGGTCTTCATGTTGACCACGCCCTTGCCGCCGCGCGAAGTGATGCGATATTCGGCGAGGGCGGTGCGCTTGCCATAGCCCTTTTCGGCGACGGTGAGCATCAGCGTGGTGAGGGAGTCCTTGATGTGCTCGTTTTCGAGCTCTTCGAGGTTCTGCGAGGTCTGCTTGTATTCCTTGGCGATAATCTCGAAGTCGGGTTGCACGGCGTCCATGCTGACGACGTAGTCTTCCTTGTCGAGATCCATGCCATTTACGCCGCCGGCGTTGCGTCCCATGGGGCGCACTTCGGTTTCGCGGAACAGGATGGCCTGGCCCTCGTGGCTGGCAAGGAAAATCATTTTCTTGCCGTCGGTGAGTTTCGCGCCGATGAGTTCGTCCTTCGCTTCCAGGCTGATGGCAATGATGCCGGTGGAGCGAGGATTGGAGAATTCCGTCAAGGCGGACTTCTTCACCGTGCCGGTCTTGGTGGCCATGAACACGAAACGGCCCTCTTCCTCAAGATTGGTGGCGGCGACGAGGGCGGTGAGCTTTTCGTCTTCCTGGAATTTCACCAGGCTGGAGATGGCTCTGCCGCGCGTGGCGGCAGCGGCTTCCGGCAATTCGTAAACTTTCAGCCAATAAACGCGTCCCTTCGACGTGAACAGCAGGATGTAGCTGTGCGCCGAGGCGATGAAGAGGTGCTCGACGAAATCCTCTTCCCGGGTTTTCGCGCCGATGCGGCCCTTGCCGCCGCGCGACTGGTGCCGATAGGTTTCCACCGGGGTACGCTTGATGTAGCCGGCATGGCTGACGGTGATGAGCATGTCGGTGTCGGCGATCAGGTCCTCGAGCTTGATTTCGTCGACCTTGTCGACGATTTGCGTGCGGCGGTCGTCGCCGTAAGCCTTGTGGACTTCGCGCAACTCGGCGGTAATCACCTGCTTCAGCTTCTTCTCGCTGGCCAGAATCTCCTTCAGCTCCGCGATGAGGTCGCGAATGGTCTTCAATTCCTTGAGAATTTCGTCGATGGAAAGCTGGGTGAGGCGGTGCAACTGCAATTCGAGGATGGCATCGATCTGCGTGTAGCTGAGGTTGAGCGCGCCGGGGCGTGCTGCAGCTTCGATTTCCGCGGCGCCGACGAAGCGATACTTGCGGCCATCGAGCTTCACGCCTTCGAGCTTTTTGGACTTGCCGTTTTCCGTGATGGTGACGTCTTGCTCGCTGAAATACTTGAACAAATTTTCTTTAGCTTCGGCGCGGCTGGAGGATCCCCGGATGATACGGATGACGTTGTCCAGATGATCGAGGGCGATCTGGTAGCCCAGCAAAATGTGTTCGCGCTCTTCGGCTTTGCGCAATTCGAAAATGGTGCGCCGGCGAACCACTTCCATGCGGTGCTCGATGAACAGCTTGATCAGGGGGATCAAGCCGAGTTCGCGGGGCTGGCCAGCCACGATAGCCAGCAGGATCATGCCGAAGGATTCCTGCATCTGGGTGTGCTTGAAGAGATTGTTGAGGATGAGCTGCGATTCTTCGCCGCGCTTCAGCTCGATAACGATGCGCATACCTTCGCGAGAGGACTCGTCGCGCACATCGGCAATGCCTTCGATCTTCTTGGTCTGAACGAGCTCGGCGATGCGCTCGATGAGCTTGGATTTGTTGACCTGGTAGGGGATTTCCGTGATGACGATATTTTCGCGGTCCTTGGTGGCTTCTTCGATGGCCGCTTTGGCGCGCATGATGAAGCTGCCGCGCCCGGTTTTGTAGGCGGCTTCGATGCCTTCACGGCCGGCAATGTACGCGCCGGTCGGAAAATCGGGGCCGGGCACAATCTTCATGATTTCTTTCAGAGGAGTATCGGGCTTTTCAATGAGAAGAATGGCGGCGTCAACAATTTCGCGCAAGTTGTGCGGAGGAATGTTGGTGGCCATGCCGACGGCGATACCGCTGGCGCCGTTCACCAGGAGATTGGGAATGCGCGAAGGCAGCACGACAGGTTCTTCGCGGGTCTGATCGAAGTTGGGAATGAAGTCGACGGTTTCTTTTTCGAGGTCCGCCAGAATGTCTTCGGTAATTTTTGCCAGCCGCGCTTCCGTGTACCGCATGGCCGCGGGAGGATCGCCGTCCACCGAGCCGAAATTGCCCTGGCCGTCAATCAGCGGGTAGCGCATGTTGAAGTCTTGCGCCAGGCGAACCAGTGCGGGATAAATGACGGCTTCGCCGTGCGGGTGATAGTTGCCGGAGGTATCGCCGCAGATTTTGGCGCACTTGCGGTAGCCGCGATTGGAGGCCAAGCCGAGGTCGTTCATGGCCACCAGGATGCGCCGTTGCACGGGCTTCAGGCCGTCGCGCACGTCGGGGAGAGCGCGAGCGATGATGACGCTCATGGCATAGTCGAGGTACGACTTGCGCATTTCGGCTTCGATATCGATGGGAAGCAGTATCGATGTGTTCTGTTCGTCGGCCATGTTTCCTCGTTATTCCGTAATTCGTGACCCGTGTTCCGTGACTCGTGAACGCCTCGGAGTGTGCCAACTGCAACTTCGGTGTATCACGCGGTTGAGATCCTTCGCTTCGCTCAGGATGACAGCCTAAATTTGTTTGTTCGCCTGCTCCAACACATGCGCCTTAACGCTGTCAAACGCGTCAGCCGCGTTGGTGAAGCGCCGCGGCGCGAAATATTCTTCGAGCTGGCGCAAAAACTCGTCGCGCGCGGCTTCGTTGGCGAACTCGATTGCTACGCCCTTTTCCATGTCGGGAGTTGTCGTGGGCGTGGCGCGAAACTCGCTCACGCTGAGGCCCCGCAATCCCGGCAATGTGGCCCAACCCAACTGGTAAATCATCGATGCTCGGCGCGAAGCAACCTCAGATATCCAGGTTGACGACTTCGAGGGCGTTCTCCTCGATGAATTTCCGGCGCGCTTCCACGTTCTCGCCCATCAGCGTCGTGAAAATGTCTTCGGCGGCCACGGCATCTTCCAGTTTCACCTGCAGCAAGGTGCGCGTGTCCGCATTCATGGTGGTTTCCCACAGTTGTTCAGCGTTCATTTCGCCCAAGCCCTTGAATCGGGTGATGGTGAAATCTTTTTTGGCGTCTTCCACGATGTAGTTCAGCACGTCGGTGACTTTTTCCTTGGCGATCTTGGTGCCATTGCGAGCCACCACAAAAGGCGGGTGATTGAATTCCTCGATCTGCTTGGCCAGGCCGCGCAAGCGTTTGTAATCCGGAGTTGAAGCGACCGCCCAGTTGATCTTCTGGTTGTGCGGCGGCCCGAATTGAAGTTCGTGCAGGCTGTGCTCTTCATCGAAAACGATCTTGTTTTCCAGTTTCAGCTTGGCCTTTTCGATGGCTTTTTGCAGTTTCTCCAGAGCTTTCTTGTCCTCGAAATCAACTTTCTTCTCGATGCCGCTTTCCACTAACAGTTCAACGAGGTTTACATCGCGCAAGCGGCGGCCCAACTTTGCCGCGGCCGCTTCGTATTCCTGCACGTTCAGCAGGAAGGAAGTCAGCTTGGCGCCTTCGAGGGAAACGCCTTCCCTGGCTTTCACGACGTGATCTTCGGTGGCGCGCTTCATGAGCTCGCGGGCAAAATCGCGTTCATCGCGAATGTATTTTTCGGTTTTGCCGCGCTTCACACGGTACAGCGGAGGCTGCGCGATATACACGTGGCCACGCTCGATCAGTTCCTTCATGTGGCGGAAGAAAAACGTCAGCAGCAGCGTGCGGATGTGGCTGCCGTCGACGTCGGCGTCGGTCATGAGAATGATTTTGTGGTAGCGGAGTTTGCCGGCATCGAAATCGTCTTTGCCAATGCCGGTGCCGAGGGCGGTGATGATGGCGCGAATTTCTTCGTGGCCCAGCATCTTGTCGTAGCGAGCCTTCTCGACATTGAGGATTTTGCCTTTCAGCGGCAGGATCGCCTGATACTTGCGATCGCGTCCCATCTTGGCGGAGCCGCCGGCGGATTCGCCCTCAACAACGAACAGTTCGCAGCGCGCGGGATCTCGTTCCTGGCAATCGGCCAGCTTTCCGGGGAGGCCGCTGGAGTCCATCGCGGATTTGCGGCGGGTGAGTTCGCGTGCTTTGCGTGCGGCTTCGCGGGCACGGGCCGCGTCGATGCACTTGCCGATGATGCGGCGGGCAACGGTGGAGTGCTTGTCGAACCATTCGCCGAGCTTTTCGTTTACGAGCTGCTCGACGTCGCCCTTGATGTCGCTATTGAGCTTGCCCTTGGTCTGCCCTTCAAATTGCGGCTGCGGCAAACGCACACTAACAACGGCAACCAAGCCTTCACGAACGTCATCGCCGGAAATGGTAACTTCGTCCTTTTGCTCCTTGAGCATGCCCGCATTCGAAGCGAAATTATTGATGGTGCGGGTTAGCGCGGAACGGAAGCCGGAGAGATGCGTGCCGCCATCGACGGTGTTGATGGTATTCGCAAAAGCAAACACGTTTTCGCCGTAGGTGTCGTTGTACTGCAGCGCAATTTCGATCTCGACGTTGCCGCGCTTGCCTTCCATGTAGATCGGCGAATCATGCAGCGTGGTTTTGCCGCGATTCAAGTGCTTCACAAACTCCGCGATGCCTCCGGTGAAGCGGAACTCCGCGGTCTTCTCCGTGCGTTCGTCGGTCAACGTAATTTTCAAGCCCTTGTTGAGGAAGGCATACTCGCGCAGACGGGTGGCCAGCGTGTCGTAGCTGAACGCCGTTTTTTCGAAGATGGAAGGATCGGGATGGAACTTGACGGTGGTGCCGGTTTTGCGCGTTTTCCCGGTTTGTTTCAACTTCGTGGTGGGTTTGCCTTTTTCGTAGGACTGTTCCCAAACAGCGCCATCACGCTGAATTTCGAGTTCCAGGAAATCGGATAGCGCGTTCACAACCGAAACGCCAACGCCGTGCAGACCTCCGGAGACCTTGTAGGTTTCGCTGTCGAATTTTCCGCCCGCGTGCAACACGGTAAGCACGACTTCCGCCGCCGGACGTTTTTCAGTGGCGTGCATATCCACGGGAATGCCGCGGCCATTGTCGACCACGGTGACGGAATTGTCGGCGTGGACGGTGACATTCACTTCGTCGGCGAAGCCGGCCATGGCTTCGTCAACGGAATTGTCGACAACTTCCCAAACCAAATGGTGCAGACCCATCTCGCCGGTCGAGCCGATGTACATGGCGGGACGCAGGCGCACCGCTTCGAGTCCGCCGAGAACTTTAATGGATTTCGCGTCGTACTGGTGACCGCCTTTGCCTGTCACCGTTTCTTTGTCGCCCATTTCATCTCCCTTGCCCCCGGGCCACCGGCCCAAGGATGCAAAACTGCGGCGATCCGCTCGCACAGAACACGCCCCGGCGCACTACCGGGAATCCGCTGAGGATGGTTCAACTCGATTTTTGTGAAGCTAGGAAAGGCGTGATGTTTGCAATCCCCATGCGTCGCCTCACCCTTTGACCGCGACCTTGCGAACAAAATCGCAGCTCGTAGGGTTCCTGCTTCATCCCGTCCCGCAATCCGGGACGTGGCGAAGACTTATATTCTCCAGTGCTGATTGACCGGCCCCTGGCGCAGGGTTTTGCAGTCAAGCGGCGCTGGCGGACGTGCCGATGTGGAGAAAAAATCCACGAATCGACAACACCTAAATTTTACCGGAAATGGGGCATTTTCTCAAGCGGCAGGAATGGGGTTGTGGATAAATAACGCTTTTATTTGCAGTATTTTAGGTGGGGGACACGGAGGATTAGTGCGGGTATTTTTGGACGGCTGACTTGGCATGAAAGCCGATCTCTTTTTTTCGAGGAATCGACACTTCGAGCATCTGCTTGAGGGTTGCGAATACGGCGCTGAATTTGGCGTCGTAGCGTTTCTCCATCTGCTCGATCTTGCGCCGCAGATCCTCGTGGGTGGTCAGCAGAGTTCGCAGGTGAAGGAAAGTGCGCTTGATGGCGATGTTGACTTGCACGGCGCGTGCGCTAGGCAAAACGCTCGAGAGCATGGCGACACCTTGTTCGGTGAATGCGTAGGGAAAAGCGCGGCGAGCGCCACCCCAACTTGAAGTCACAGATTGTGACTTCAAGAGGGCAAGAGGGGAAGCCGGAACAACTCAGATGCGCATGGGCATGATGACGTAGCGGTAGCGATAGTTTTCGTCGGCCAGCGGGCGCATTTGTCCGGCGGATTGCTCGTCCTTCAACTCGATGCTGATGGGGCCATCGGCCGCGGCGGCAAGAAAATCGAGCATGTAGCTGGAGTTGAAGCCAATGGCGATATTGTCGCCCTTGTATTCTTTTTCAATGGTTTCTTTGGCTTCGCCATATTCGGGGCTGGACGCGGAAATCTCCACGCCCTCCTGCGTTACGGCTAGTTTTACGGCGTGCGAACGCTGGTCGGCGAGTTGCGAAACGCGGCGAACCGCGTCGCTGAGTTCGCTGCGCTCGAGGACCACGGTCTTGTTGTTTTCGCGCGGCAATACCGCTTCGTAGTTGGGGAATTGGCCGGTAAGGATTCGCGAGATCAGCAGGCGCCGCCCCACCTGGAAAAACAGGTGGCTTTCGTCTTTAGCGAACTCCATGTGCGCATCGGAACCCGCGGTGCTGGAAAGTTTCTCGACTTCATCCATGGCCTTCTTCGGGATCAGCACGCGAACTTCGCCATTCAGGCCCGCCAGCTTTTGATCGGTCTCGGCAAGGGCCAGACGGTGACCGTCGGTGGCCACCATGGCCAGCGTGTCGGGCTTCAGGATCAGCAAGCCGCCATTCAGGGTGTAGCGCGATTCTTCCATGGAGATGGCAAATTTTGTTTTGGCGATCAGGCTCTCAAGGACCGCGGCGGGGATCTTTACCAGGGTGTGCGGCATGGCCGGCAGCGCGGGGAAGTTCTCCTTGGCCATGCCGACGAGTTTGTATTTCTTCTTGTCGCTGACGATTTCCACCCAATGGTTATCGAGCAGTTTGAACTTGATCTCGCCTTCGGGGAGGAGGCGAACGAGTTCGAGCAGTTTTTTCGCGGGGATGGTGCCGGCGCCTTCTTTCTTGATTTTGGCTTCGCACGACGTGCGGACGCTGAGCTCCAGGTCCGTGGCCGTGATGGTCAGTGTGCTGCCTTTCGCCTCCACCAGGAGATTCGAAAGGATGGGGATGGTGGTCTTACGTTCCACAACGCCTTGCGTCGTGGTTAATTCATCGAGCAGCGCCGACTTGGTTACGCTGAATTCCATTGATTGGCTTTCCTCGCGCACGGTTCCTGTTGCGGACATGGTTTCTCCCATGCATCTGTACCGCTAGCGTACTGTACTCGTTTTTCAGGAAAGTATAAAGGCCACAGGCACGAGAGACGCTGTGGAAATAGGCGCGGTTGAGGATATTCGGGACTGTTGCAAGGGCAATCGTGAACGAAACTTTTTCACAAGCACAGCAGCTTTCACAAGAGATAGTTCTTAAAAACAAAATTTAGACCCTTGTTGTTGTGATGACGGTTGTGGATTGGTGGAAAACATCACGACGCGCAGACCTGGGCTGAACTTTCGCGTGAGGTGTGAAGTGGATTTCCACGCGCAACTGCGGATAAGTGCGCTGTTCGTGCCACGAAAAAGATTTTTCGAGCTTTCGCGCACATTCCGTCCGAAGCTTTCCCACCGGCTCTGCACAACTTCCGCACAAGCTTTTGAGGGCGCAACTTTTCGTTGGGACGGAAAGGATTTCCACTGCTACCGCGGGAATACTGGCGCGAGAAGTGTCGCAAACAAAAACTCTCGCTGACGCGTCAGCATTTCACACTCAATATTTCACGTAAAGAAGTTGCGCTCACCCCGAACATGCCGTGGCGCGACCAAACCTCAGGCCTGAAGGCCTGAGCTACAGGAATGATAAGAAGTTGTTTTACTGCAGAGCGTCCATCAGACGGGTGATGGTGCGGTTCAGATCCTTGTCGGAGCGCCGCAACTCTTCGATTTTGTTGATGGAATGGAGAACGGTGGTGTGATGCTTGCCGCCGAATTGCCGGCCGATTTCGGGAAGCGACGCAGTGGTCAGTTGCTTGACGATGTACATGGCCACCTGGCGCGGGAAGGCGATGGCGCGGGTGTTGCTCCGCACCTTCAGATCCTGTTCGCGCAGGTTGAAGTGCTCGCTGACGCGCTTCTGGATGAGGTCGATGGTGACGCGCTTTTCCTGCGAAGCGATGATGTTGCGCAGGACTTGCTGCGCGGTGGTCAGCGACACGATGGTGCCGGTCAGCGAAGCATAGGCCATCAGGCGTGTCAG
Source organism: Candidatus Acidiferrales bacterium (assembly GCA_963826335.1). Classification (GTDB taxonomy): domain Bacteria; phylum Acidobacteriota; class Terriglobia; order Acidiferrales; family UBA7541; genus Acidiferrum. The sequence continues at coordinate 36,873 of CAWGXB010000004.1, forward strand.
CGCGCCTTCCAACTCACGTACGTTCGACTTGATGGCGCGGGCGATGTACTCGGCAACGTCATCAGGCAGGTTGAAGCGGTCGCTCTCAGCTTTTTTCTGCAGGATGGCAATCTTGGTTTCCAGGTCGGGCGGCTGAATATCGGCGATCAGCCCCCATTCGAACCGCGAGCGCAACCGTTCTTCGATCGAGTTGATATCTTTCGGCAGGCAGTCCGACGAAATGACGATCTGCTTCTGCTGCTCGTACAAGGCGTTGAACGTGTGAAAGAACTCTTCCTGGGTGCGTTCCTTGCCGGCGATGAACTGGATGTCGTCGACCAGCAAGACGTCGACGGTGTGGAAGCGGTCGCGGAAGCTGATCATGCGATCGAAGCGCAAGGAGTTGATGACTTCGATGGTGAATTTTTCGGCGCTGACGTAACTGAGGCGCATGGCGGGGTTGCGCTTCTTGATGGTGTGCCCGATGGCATGCATCAAGTGGGTCTTGCCCATGCCCACTCCCCCATAAAGAAACAGCGGGTTATAGGCCTTGGATGGTTGTTCGGCCACGGCACGCGACGCAGCGTGCGCAAACTCATTGGACTTGCCGACAACGAACGAATCAAAGGTGTAGCGCGGATTGAGCTGGTGATCGCTACTTTCAAAATCCAGCTTGGACTGCTTGGCGGTGGAGACGACCGGAGCCGCCGGCACGGGTTCCTCTTCGGTGCAGACATACTGCACCTTCATGGAGGGAGTGCCCATCTGGTGGAACACCGCCTTCACAATCTCGCCATAGGTCCGAGTGAGGACCTGGCGGAAAACCGCGCTGGGGATCTGAATGTAAATGGTATCGCCCTCATTGCGGTTCAACCTGGTGGGTTGAAACCAGGTATTGTAGGTGTTGATGCTGACCCGGGACTTGATAAGATCGAGGAACTTGTCCCAGACATTCTGTTGAGTGTCGCGCTCACGCCCGACTTGAGTAGCGGTTATCATCGTATTGGAAAAAGCCAATCCCGTGCTATTTCCACAGGTGTGAATAAGCTGTGGAAAGCCCAATTTGCCCTAAAGCTTCTCGCTTTGGAGTTCGTGCTCGCGCGGTAAAGATCCCTGTGTGCCCCATGGATTCCCGCGCGGCCTTTCAGACTTGCATGACCACGTTGAGCACCTGAAAACTGGATGGATTCTCGCGCACTGTCCGTGTGGGAGCAAGCGAAAAGTGAACGAAGACCTAACCGAACGTTCACATGCCATGCACAACTTTTCCACAAGCACAAGAATTGTGCAAGTGCGGAGATTTTTGGCGAATTACGCGTGTTTTGTGATGAAAATTTCCGAGCGGATGCGCGTCTGCCCGGATTTGGTGCAGGTGAGGCTGAGGAAAACTAACTCGATCTTTCAATGTTTTTTGTCCGGACGTTGAAACTCGAACACGCCCAAAGGGTCGGAACCGATCAAAAGCACTTCTTCCTCGACGAGCAGGACGGTGCCATCGAGACGGGAGCCGTCGGGAGTGAAAATCTGATACTCCGACCGGCGGTTGCCGTCCTTATCGAAGTGCAGCAGGGTGTTGTGGAGACACATCCAGACTTCACCGCTTTCCGGGTCAACTCCGAATGCTGTCAGAATCGCCGGAAATCGCGGTGGTTCCTGGCGTTTATTATCCTGTTGTTTGTCCTGTCGGTCGATTTCACGGCGAGTGGCACGAGCCTCGGACATGGCGTCCAGGCCGGTAAACTCAAAATCGACGCCGGCGGCAAAGCCGAAGCGGTCGTATTGGCGCACCAGCGGCTCCGGCAAATAGGTGTAGCCATAATAGATGCGTCCTTGAGGGTCGGAAGCGAGCCGGCCCAGGCTCAAGTAACGATTGAGGTCGGCGCGAGTGGAAAGTTCCTCGGGATTGCCCATTTCGCGAGCCACCTTGCCGGTGGATCCGTAGACGGTAATGAGCCGCGCACTGTTTTGAGTTGCGACTGCAACTTCTCCGTCGGGCAGCGCGGCGATCGACAGAGGCGCGGCCACGCGGAATGCGCGCGCGGTCCCCGCCGGGTCCCACACCTTGATCTCGTCGGCGCCGCGGTCGGCGACATAGACGGTGCCATTTGCGGAGACGTCCATGTCTTCGCCAAATTGGATGGAGCGCAAATCCGGTGGAAGCGGCGGTACACTCTGCGCGCTATAGTCGGGAATCTTCTTGAGCAACGCGCCTTTTTCGTCAAAGACGGATACGGTGCTCCCGGGCGAAGTGAGCACGTAGAACTTTGCGTCTGAACCGCGACGAACAGCACGGAGCCCCGGGCCGATGGGCTTAAAGAGGCGGCGGCGCGCGGTGAGGTCGTCGTCCACTTGCTGAGCGTTAATGAGGAACAGAGAGGCGGCCAGACACAGTGCTGCCGCCGCTATCCCGAACTTCGTGATGGTTTTCCGCATGGTGGTTCAGATTGCAGCAAGTCGCGCGCGGTTGCCTACAGTACCTGGAGTGGTTTGCCCAGTTTGATAACAACCGCAGCACGATTTTTCTCAGCCAAAGCTGCTGTCAGTCGGCGCGCAGGCGCAGCCGCTCGATGGATTTGGCGCGCAGCCGACCCGCTTCGCCGCGCGGACCCGTGTCGTCTGTTTCGATCAGCACAGCGTTCATCTGGACATCGCCGGTGGCGACCTCGAAGCGAGCCGGCAGTCCATCCAGGAATTTCTTCACAATTCCGGCGCGGTCCATACCAATTACGCCGTCGTGCGGCCCGGTCATGCCAACGTCGGTGATATAGGCAGTGCCGCCGGGCAGGACGTGTTCATCCGCGGTGGTCACATGGGTGTGGGTGCCGACAACGGCGGTTACACGCCCGTCGAGATACCAGCCGATGGCGATTTTCTCGCTAGTAGTTTCGGCATGCATATCCACCAGGATGAAGGCGACATCGGGCGGCAATTTGGACAGTTCAGAATCAGCCTTCTTGAAGGGATCGTCAATCGCAGGCAGGAAGACGCGACCCTGCAGATTCAGGACGGCAAACTTGACGCCAGTCTTGGTCGCGCCGACGTAAAGGCCGCTGCCCGGATTGCCGTCGGCGAAATTGCCGGGGCGCAGCAGGCGTGGTTCGTGCGGCATGTAGTCGAAAATCTCTTTGCGGTCCCAGCTGTGGTTTCCGCCGGTGAGGACGTGGATGCCGCCTTGCAGCAGCCCTTCGGCGATGCGTGGGGTAATGCCAAAGCCGGAAGCGGAGTTTTCGCCGTTGGCGATGACCAGATCGATCTGGCGATGCTCGACCAGGTCTGCCAGACGATCGTGGACGATCTGGCGCCCGGGCGAGCCAACAATATCTCCAATGAACAACACCTTCATGGCACTAGGATCCTTTTGGTGCTGTTTTTCCTTGCTGGGACCGAGGACTGCCAATTGCAAACTAAAAGAGCGGACTGCTCAGCCGTGGGAAGCTAGGCCGTGAACCTCTGAAATAGGTGGGCACCACGAGCCAGCCATTAGGCTTTCCTGCCCCGCAGGAGAGTTCCGGAAAAAACCCGCCAGCGGGACAGGCCGTGCACACAAGCTGACTAACCGCAGCACCCCAGAGATTCGTTACGGTTCAAACGGCGTTCGCGTCCTCACCTGCTTCGAAGTACCGCTCCAGCCAGTATTATCCTCCCAGTCGGGTCCCGCGTCCAACGCGCGGGGAGCCAAAACGGCGTAGAAAATACATAGCGCTTGCCAGGGTCGCGGCTCGGTTGTAGAGTCTGGCGGTGCGAAAAATCAGCCCGATTCGCTGCGCTGGGCTGCCGCTGCTGCTTTTCTTCCTGTTGTTCCTCAGTTGCTCTTCGGAGACCCTTGCGCAGACCGGCCCATCGCCGGCAAAAGACATCCAGCTTTGGAGGTTCGACGAACTGACAGCGCCGGGGTCTTGCCGCGCGAAGGGGCGATTTCAGGACAGGGAGTATTGTGATTCGCAGGTGGTGAACCAGATACTGGCGCTGGGGAAAGATGCCATCCCTTACCTGATTTCCGAGCTCACGGATGACCGCAAGACCAAGCATCCCATTTACGATTTGTGGAGCTACACGGCCGCCGGGGACATTGCCAATTCCTTCCTTTTCGATTTGTTCACCGCGCCCGATTGGACGGTATCGCCGATACCAGAGTTGGAGTCGTTGCACATGGAATGCAACCACCCGGGCGAGTCTTGCTGGCGGAAGTTTCTGCCTAAGAACGGCAGAAAGTTTGTGCAGGAGCAGTGGCGAGCGGCGTGGGAAGCCAACAAAGAGCGCATCTATTGGGATGAAAACGCGCGTTGCTTTCGACTGATGCTGGTCGCTTCACGGGAGCGCCAGGCAGGCAGCTAGTGCCGCTGTGAACTACGGACTTTGTTGTGTTGCGCCTTGCCTCCCCAGGCGTGCATTTTTCGCAACGAACTTGCAAGGGACGGCTGCGTGCGGCGGTGCGCTTCTCACCTCGGCACAGTTCTCCGCTACAATGGCACCGCAACCTCAGGAGACCGCAGTGATGAACTATCGGCGCTTTGGACGCACGGGATGGAAGGTCAGCGAAATTGGCTACGGCATGTGGGGGCTTGCCGGATGGACAGGCTCGGACGACGCGGAAACCATGGCGTCTCTGCAGCGCGCCGTGGGGCTGGGCTGCAACTTTTTTGATACCGCGTGGGCGTATGGCGACGGCAAGAGCGAACAGATCCTGGCGAAACTGCTGCGCGAAACGAAAAACAAGGCGGGAGTGGGGGGGCCTGACAAACATCTCTATGTAGCGACAAAGATCCCGCCGAAGAACCGCAAGTGGCCCAGCCGGCGCGACTTCACTCTGGACGATTGCTATCCGCCGGAATACGTGCAGGAGTATGTGGAGAAGAGCCTGAAGAATTTGTCCGCCGATACGATTGACCTGATGCAGTTCCACACTTGGGAAGATCGCTGGCTGAACGACGAGCGATTGCCGCGAGCGATTGAGGACATGAAGAAGAGCGGCAAGGTGCGCGCCGTGGGCGTCAGCGTGAATCGTTGGGAGCCGTTCAACGGGATACGCGCGGTGTTGGAGGGACACGTCGAGGCGGTGCAGGCGATTTACAATATTTTCGACCAGAACCCGGAAGACGCGCTGTTTCCCATCTGCCGCATGAAAGATGCCGGCGTGATCGCGCGCGTGCCGTTTGATGAAGGGACGCTCACGGGGACGCTGACGATGGATGCGAGGTGGCCGGCGGACGATTGGCGCAACACCTATTTTGTGCCGGAGAATCTGAAGTCGAGCATCGCGCATGCGGAAGCCCTTCGTCCGCTGGTCCCTGCGGGCGGCACGTTGCCAGAGATGGCTTTGCGCTTCATCTTGAGCAATCCCGACGTGGGCACGATCATTCCGGGAATGCGCAAATTGAAGAACGTGGAAGCGAATTTCGCGGCGAGCAAGGCGGGTTCGCTACCTACCGACCTGCACAAGAAGCTTCGCGCCCATCGCTGGGACCGCAACCCCACGTCGTGGTCGCAATAGTTTGCAATTGTTGAGGATGGTATGAGTCCAAGCACGAAAGTCCAAATTTACAATCAGACGTATTCCTTGCAGGGCGATCTCGACCAGGCTTATCTGCAGGAGCTTGCCGGTTTTGTGGATGCCAAAATGCACTCCATTGCGAATATAACTTCGACCGTCGATACGCAAAAGGTGGCAGTGCTGACAGCCCTGGCCCTGGCGGACGAGCTGAACAGTTTGCGCAAAGAGAAAAGTGACCGCGAGGAATTGTTGAAGGAGCAGGCGGAACGCTGCCTGACGCTGGTGGAGCGCGCGCTGAAACAGTCGGAGTGAATCCGCCCTTAGCTGGCGCGCAGCGAAGCGCCCAACTCTTTTTCCAGAACGCTGACGATGCGATTTGAGAACGCGGTGATTTGCGCGTCGGTTAATGTTGCTTCGCGGCTCTGAAACAACACGCGAACCAGCAGCGAATATTTTCCGGAGGGCACATTCTTGCCGCGGAATAGATCGGCTGCTTCAATCGAGCTGATTTCGGCGATATTCAGCGAGTTGATCGTTTTGGTCACGTCGGCGAAGGCTACGCCATCCGCCAGGAACAGAGAGAAATCGCGCTCGACGGCGGGGAAGCGCGGCAACGGGTCGTAGCGAAGATTGTTTTTCACGCCGTAATACATGCAGTAGACCGGGCCGAGCTCGATTTCCGCGAGAAATACATCCTGACGGAATTTCAACTTGCCGGCCACACGCTTGGCAAGTTGCCCAGCAACGCCGAGCGGTTCGTTACGCTCCTTGCCGAGGAACAACGCGCCACGCTTAGCGGAATTCAACCAATCGGGGCCGCCCTGCTCCCAACGGAAACCGCCGGAAAGCGCGCCGATGGAATCAAGATCGCCCTTCAGGTCCGCGAAATTGTATTCGCGCGCCGGATCGTAGAGGCCTTGAGAGCGGGCGGCACCGGTGGAGCCGATGGTCAGAACGCGCGATTCCACGGGCTTGCCGTCGACAAAACGATAGCGGCTGGCAATTTCGAACACTCGCACATTGCGCTGGCCATGATTCAGATTCCATTCAATTACCCCGGCCATGGTCGCGGCGCCGGTGGAGCGCAGAACATTGGCTTCCTCGGAGAGCGGATTGGCGAGTTTCGCCACCACCACATCGGCAGGACGGAATAAGTCGTTGCGCTCTTCGGCGATGTGCGGAATGGTCAAGGCTTCGTGATAGCCAAGGCCGATCAGGCGCTCGCGCAGCCGCGTTTCCGCTTCGTACTGCGGCAAGCGCGCAGCTCCATTGCGGGCGGCCGGCAGGCGTGGCGGAAATTTATCGAGGCCGTAAACGCGCGCGACTTCTTCGATCAGATCGATCTCGCGTTCGACGTCGGCACGCCAGGACGGCTGGGTGCATTCCCACGCCGCGAGCAGCGAATTCACCGCGCCTTTGTTGTGGTCCACGCGCATAGGAGCAAATCCGAGCGCGGACAAAATCGCTTCGAGGTCCTTGTCGGGAACGTCCGCGCCCATCACGCGCAGCAATTCGGCGCGGGTGATGGTGATCTTTTTGGCGGCGCGTTTTCCCGGATAGACGTCCACAACTCCCGTTAGGAGTTCGCCGCCCGCGAGCTGCGGAATTAATTCCGCAACGCGACGCGAGGCCACTTCCGCCATTTCCGGATCAGCGCCCCGGCCATAACGCGTGCTGGCTTCGGTGTGCAGCTTCAGTGTGCGCGCGGCGCGGCGGACGGCAATGGGATCAAACCAGGCGCACTCAATCAAAACATTTTTAGTGGAGAAGGAAATTTCCGTTTCAGCGCCGCCCATAATGCCGCCAATGCCCATGGCGCGGGAACCATCACCATCGCAAATTACGGACATGGAGGGATCGAGAGTGCGCTCGATGCCGTCGAGGGTTTTGAGTTTTTCGCCAGGCTTGGCTTTGCGCACGACGATGCTGTGATTGCGTACCAGGTCGTAATCGTAGGCATGCAAGGGATAGCCGAGTTCGAGCATGACGTAGTTGGTGATGTCGACGACGTTGCTGATGCTGGCCACGCCCGCGGCTTCCAGGCGATCCTTCAACCAGGATGGCGAGGGCTGAATCTTCACTCCGCGCACCACGCGCGCGGTGAATCGACCGCAAAGTTCCGGAGCCTCGATCTTCACGCTGACCGCTTCGCTGGCCTTTGCGGAAGTACTCTCCACCGGCTTGGGAGCCGACATTTTTAAGGGCAGGCGATAGATGGCGGAAACTTCGCGCGCGATGCCGAGCATGCCGAGGCAATCGGGCCGGTTGGAAGTGATTTCCGCGTCGATGACCGCGCCGTGCGCGCCTTTTTCGATGCCGGCAATATTCGTGCCCGCGAGCGCCATGCGCGAGGCGAGCTCGTCCGGTGACGCCGTAACGTCGACAAACTCCTTCAGCCAGTTGTAAGCAACCTTCATCGAGTTTTCCCGCCGAGCTTGCCAAAATAGATTCGCGCGAAATATTCCATGCGCACGGTTCCGTTCTGCTGGTACGTGGCGAAGATTCTGCGCAGCTCCGCCATCATCGGCTCATAGTTGGCGTGGGCTTCTGTCGGCGCGTACGAACTGCTGCGCAGACGGCCGCGCAGGCCTTCCCAGTCGAGCACCTGACGGTTCGGCAGATCACGCGATTGAAATGAACCGGCGTCGAAGAAGTGGCGGATCTTGTCCGCTTCCGGATAGGCGCTCTTCACTTTTTTGTAGTCGATGCCGAAACGTTCCAAGAGATTTTCGTATTCTTTGGCGAAGGGGGTTTCTTCCATGCGGCGATCCTGCCAGATCACAATCACCCAGCCATCCGGTTTCAGAACGTGGCGGAATTCCTGCTCGGCAGCCGTGACGTTGAACCAGTGAAACGCCTGGCCGGCGGTGATGAAGTCGACGGAAGCAGGGGCTAGCGTGGTTTCCTCGGCCGAGCCGTTGACGCTGGTGAAATTCAAATAGCCACGAAGAAATTCCTCGCCGCCCGCGCGCATTTCGGTGTTGGGTTCGACGCCACAGACGCGATTTCCATAGTCGAGAAACAGTTTGCTGAGCAGTCCGGTGCCGGAACCGATGTCGGCAATGACGTGATTGGGGCGCAAACCACATTCCTTGGCCAGCAGATCCAGCAAAGCAGGCGGATAGCTGGGACGGTAGCGGGTATAGTCCGCTACGCGGTTGGAGAAGCGCTGTTTGGCGTCGGCAAAGGTCATGGACAGTTATCAGTCACTAGTTTTCAGTTCTAAGTAAGACAAAACCGCTTTCTCAGGCCATCCGTGCCCCGAAACATCAGGGAAACTGCTTCAGGAAGCGGACGTCGTTCTGGAAAAACACCTGAATGTCGTCGATGCCGTACTTCAGCATAGCCAGGCGATCGATGCCGATGCCGAAGGCAAAGCCGCTGACTTTCTTCGGGTCGTAATTTACGAAACCATAGACCGCGGGATCCACCATGCCGGCGCCGAACAGTTCGATCCAGCCGGCTCCCTTGCACTTGCCGCAGGTGCCGCCGGATTTGGCGGTGCCACTGCCGCCGCAGAAAATGCAGGAAGCGTCGAACTCCACGCTGGGCTCGGTGAACGGAAAATAACTGGGGCGAAACCGCGCCTTCACAGCCTCGCCGAAAAACTGTTTCACGAAGTAATCGATGGTCCCGGTGAAATCGCAAAAGGTAATGTCAGAGTCGACGGCCAGCCCTTCAATCTGGTGAAACGCGAACGAATGCGTCGCGTCAGGATTGTCGCGCCGGTACACTTTGCCGGGAACGATCACGCGTACCGGCGGCTGGCGCTTCTCCATGGTGTGGATTTGCACCGGCGAAGTGTGCGTGCGCAGCAGCAGCGGCCCGGGCGCGCCCTTGGGCAGGTCCAAGTAGAAGGTGTCCATATCGTCGCGCACGGGATGAAATTCCGGAATGTTCAGCGCTTCGAAGTTGTAGTAAGGCGTTTCAATTTCCGGGCCTTCGACGACGGAAAAGCCAATCGAAAAGAAAATGTCTTCGATTTCCTGAAAAACCTGGCGAATCAGATGATGCGTACCAACGGGACGGATGACGCCGGGGAGAGAAAGATCGACGCGCTCTTTGGCTGCCGCCGCAGTTGCCGCGCCACTTTCGATTTCGGCGCGCCGCGCTTCGATCTGAGCATCGACGTGGGCGCGGAGTTCGTTCAATGCGGCGCCCACCGCGCGTTTCAGCTCCGGTGTAGCGGGTTTGAGCCAATTGTCGGTGATCAGCGTGAACACGCCGGATTTGCGGCCCAGCCACGCATCGCGCAGCGTCTTCCAGGACTCTTCTTCCTTCACCGCAGCGACCTCGGTCTCAAAACGCGTGCGCAGTTCGGCAAAAAGCGAGCGCACCTGTTCGGCGGAGGTGATGGCGAGAGAGGCTAGCGTCTGCGTCAGCTTTGAATCAGCGGTCGACATGGTCGATGACAGGATACAACGCAAGGGCACGATGTATCGTGCCCCTACGGAAGAAAAGCCGGCGTCGCCAGGAAATCGGAGGCACGACGCCGAAAGAGAAGAGAGATTCCTCACTCCGCGGACTCCGTTCGGAATGACGGGGGTTGAACTACGACTTGGCGGCTTTTTTCGGTGGCGGAGCGGCGGCTCTGGCCTTTTCGGCAAGCTGCGCGAATCCGGCGGCGTCCTTCACGGCGATATCCGCCAGGACTTTGCGGTCGACGGAAATGCCCGCGGCCTTCAGTCCGTGGATGAGCTGGCCGTAGGTGATGCCGTTCAAGCGAGCGGCGGCGCCGACGCGCTGGATCCACAAGCGGCGATATTGGCGCTTCTTCACGCGGCGATCGCGCTTCGCATAACGATCCGCACGATTGGCCGCTTCCTGAGCGGACTGGTACAACTTGCTCTTTGTGAGGAAAAAGCCTTTTGTCCTCTTGAGGTACTTCTTACGCCGAGCCCGGCGTTTTGTGCCGCGTTTTACGCGTGGCATGGGTTTTCTCCTTCGTTTTGTGTAGCTCGGGCCTTCAAACTCGAGGATTCTTCCTGGTAGCGGACAAAATCCTCACCCCTGAAGGGTTGAGCTACAAATGATTTGGAAACAAAACAGGTTGCGAAGAAACGCGGCGAGGCGATTCCAGCAACGGGTTTGTTTCCGATGTGATTCGTTGCAGGACCTTGCGGCGATGGCGGCATAAAGCCGCCCCTACAACTACCGAGCGAATGCTCAGCATGTGCTCCACGTGAGCGGAGCAGAACGGCCGGCAGGCACCCGTGTAGCACTGCCTGGCGCGTTCTTGCGGATTTGCATCCGCAAGTTCATTGCAGGGATGCCAAACAACGCGTCCCTACGAAGACGGTGAGAAGCCTAGAAGCTGTACGGCATCATCTGACGAACGGCGGCGACGTCGACCTTCTCCACCTTGGTCAGCTTCTTGAGCTTGCGCATGCGCTTGGCGGCCTTGGTGCCCAGCAAGTGGCGTTTGCCGGAATGCATGCGGATAATCTTGCCCGTCGCGGTAATCTTGAAGCGCTTCTTCGCGCCGCGGTGGGTCTTGAGTTTCTTTTTTGGTTTCGTCGAATTGCGTGGCATTGCTTTGAATCCTCTCCGTGCAGGTCGGCCAGAGCCAGCCCCTTCAAGTTTCCATCTGGAATAACTTTTGCCGGCATGAAGCCGGCAACTTCAACTCTACGCGTTCGTTTGCGCTTGTGCGGCGGGACGCGTCGTCGCCCCGGCACCTTTTTTCGGCGCCAGAAGTGCTACTAAAACATTGCCTTCCATGCGCGGCATGGTTTCGATCTGGCCCTGCTCACCGATTTCCGCCAACAGCCGGGTCATCTTAGCGCGCCCGACTTCCTGGTGGGCCATTTCTCGGCCACGATGAAAAATCATGGCGCGCACTTTGTGGCCTTCTCCCAGGAACTTCAGGATCTGGTTCTTGCGAACCTGAAAATCGTGCTCCGCTGTCGCCGGGCGGAACTTTACTTCTTTTAACTGCGAGCCACGGCTGCTCTTGCGCTGCTCGTGGGCTTTCTTGCTTTGTTGATAGAGAAACTTGCCGTAGTCGGTGATCTTACAGACTGGCGGATCAGCGGTAGGCGAAATTTCCACCAGATCCAATCCGCGTTCGCGAGCCATGCGCACGGCCTCGAACGGTTGCATTACTCCAAGCTGGCCACCTTCTTCGTCAATCACCCGGACTTCGCGGGCGCGTATCCGTTCGTTGATGCGGATACGGTCGGCTTGCCGGAAATTCCGTTCAGCGATAAAACCCCCTAGGCAACTAAAAGGCACCCGGCGAACCGGGTCAAACCCCGTTTGAATAACCCTAACCCCCTGTAGCTTCCGCCGCATGGGGCAGGTTTTAAAGTATATCACGCGACAGGCGGAACCCGGCAAGAGGG
>CAWGXB010000005.1:0-61221 GCA_963826335.1 Candidatus Acidiferrales bacterium
AGGGGTGCAACAAACCTGCGCCCCTGCAAGGCCCTGCAACGGCGAAGAGAAATGTGCCCGGCTTGGGTGCGAAAGGTGCAGGAGTGCGGGAAAGAAGGGCTGGCATAAAAGCCAGCGCTACATTTAAGAGTAAAACCTCACTCGTTTTTTCCAAGTTTGAAAGCGTGGACTCTCGACAATAATTTTGCGCGAGTGTTACGTGCTAAGTGTCGGGCGGAAAAGCGGCGGCTAGGCGCCGCCCTCCACATGGTGCAGGAATTCGGCGAGGAGCATGTGGAAGTGGTGAACGCCGTTCTCGCGTTTGACGGAGTAGCGGCCGCGATCATAGGTCGCGGATTGCAAGCCGCGCTGCACGGCTTCGCAAATGTGCATGTCTTCCTGCTGAACCGTGTCGCTGAATGCGATGGCCTTGGCGGCGCGGTCGCGAGTTTTTTGTGAATGCGCGTCGTGAAAATACCACTCGAAGATGGTTAGGGTCTTTTCGTGCGATAGCGGGACGATCAGGTTTACCTGGAAGTTGTCGGGATAAACATTGAGCATGAGATTCGGGAATACCCAGAAGTAGAGAGCTTCTTTCAGGCCGATTCCCGGCGGATAGACGCGTTCCGTTGCGTCGTTTGGCTTTAGTTCCTTCACCGGGCCCAGTTGCTGGGAATAATAACGAAAAGTTTCGGTGCGATAGCGCGGGTAATCGATCTCCTTCATCAGGCCGGGGTGAACCACCGGGATGTGGTAGGAATCGAGATAATTGTCGACGTACACCTTCCAGTTGCAGTTGACGATGTAGTCGCGACGCTCGGTTAGCGCCAGGCCGTCGAATTGAAATTCACTGGCCTGCTGAGGAATGTTGCCGAGAAATTCGGAAAGTGGCGGGGCTTGCGGATCGAAATTGACGAAGATGAACCGCTGCCAGGTTTCGCAGCGAAGCGAGACCATGCCCATGGTGGAGCGATCGAAGAATTCCACGCCGTCAATTTCGGGAGTGCCGATGAGGCGGCCATCGAGCGTGTAGGTCCAGCCGTGGTACGCGCAGTTCAGAACCTGCTTGCAGCCTGCGCCTTGAGCGATCGGGCCAGCGCGGTGACGGCAGACGTTGCTGAAGGCGCGGAGAGCGCCAGCTCTGTCGCGAGTGACGACGATGGGTTCGCCGGCTACATCGAAGGTGAAAAAGGTTTCGGGATCGGCAATGGTGCGCTTTGCTCCCTGCGCTTCGCCGCAACTTTGGCTGAGCGTGCCAACGAGTTGCCAGGTGCGGCGGAAGATGCGCTGCTTCTCGAGCGAGAGCATCGCGGGATCGGTGTAATAGCGAGAGGCCAGGGTTTCGGCGCATTCGAGCTGCGGATTAACGTCGAGGCGAAAAGGTTTGCTGGTCATGGCAGAGAAATTAGCAGGTCAACGTGGAAAGTTCAAAGATGAGGAAAGTATGGAGAGATAGAGCTGCGAGGCGCAGATTCGGCCAATGTTGTGTCAAAGAGAGCGTCACTGGTGTCTAACTATGTAGAGTGTCAGAATTTGAGGACTCGCCAGGAACAAAGGATGAAAACAGCTCTCCGGGTGGTTGCATTCGTTCTCACTTATTTCTTTCTCATGTTCGGGCTCCTCTATGTGTTCCGCTTCCTGCCACCTTATTCCGAATTCACGTCGGTCAAATAGCTACACAAATACGGCAAAAGTGGAGTCATCGGTAACAGCGCGATTAGAACTTGCGTGTTTCCTGGCGCGACCAGCGCTCGATGACGATCTTGGAGTCGGTATAAAACTCTACGGCGTCTTTGCCTTGCGCGTGCAAGATTCCGAAGAAGCTCTCTTTCCAGCCGTTGAAGGGGAAATAGGCCATGGGAGCGGCTACGCCGATATTGATTCCGATATTTCCGGCGGGCGCTTCGTAGCGGAATTTGCGGGCGGCTGCGCCACTGGTGGTGAAGAGCGAAGCCTGGTTGCCGTAGGGGCTCTTGCGGATGAACTCGATCGCTTCATCGATGGAGTTGGCATGAACGAGGCTCAGCACGGGCCCAAAAATTTCGGTATTGGCGAGTGAGCTGGAGGACGGAACGCCATCCAGAATGGTGGGCTTCACGAAATTGCCATTTTCGTAGCTGGCCACTTTGGTGTTGCGGCCGTCGACGATTGGCTTGGCACCATCGCTGACTCCCGTGGCAATCAGGGATTCAATGCGCTGCTTGCTGTCTTTGCTGATCACCGGGCCCATCTGCACGCCGGTGTCGAGGCCGAAGCCGACTTTGATGGAGGAGGCCGCGTCGGCGATGACGTCGCGAAAAGTTTTCTGCGCTTCGCCAATGGTCACAGCGACGGAAACGGCCAGGCAACGCTGGCCAGCGCAGCCGAAAGCGGAATCACTGATGATCTGTTTGGCCAGATCCATATCCGCATCGGGAAGGACGATGACGTGATTTTTTGCGCCGCCCTGGCACTGCATGCGCTTTCCGCTTGCGGCGGAGCGTTGGTAAACGTGTTTGGCGACGGGCGTTGAACCAACAAAGCTAACGGCGCGAATGTCGGGGTGATCGCAAAGGGCGTCGACGACTTCCCTGCCGCCATTGATGATGTTGACGACACCCTTGGGGATGCCGGTTTTTTCGATGAGATCCATGGCGCGGCGCATGCTGAGGGGAACGCGCTCGCTGGGTTTCAAGACGAAGGTGTTGCCGCAGGCGACGGCGTAGGGGAGAAACCAGAACGGAATCATGGCGGGAAAATTAAATGGCGTGATAGCCGCAACGACGCCGAGCGGCTGGCGGATGAGCGTTTCGTCGACGCCGGGAGTGATGTCTTCGAGATTGTAGCCCTGCATCATCATGGGAATGCCGCAGGCCACTTCAACGTTTTCGATGCCGCGCCGTAACTCGGCTTTGGCTTCGGCAAAAGTTTTGCCGTTTTCGAGAGTGATCAGTTTGGCGAGCTCGTCGATGTGATCTTCGAGAAGAAACTTCAGCTTGAAGAGAACCTGAATGCGTTCACCGGCCGGCGTGCGGCGCCACGCGGGAAATGCAGCAGCGGCAGCTTGCACCACAGCGTCAACATCGGCTTTTGTGGACATGGGTGTGCGCGCGATGAGTTCGCCGGAAGCCGGGTTGGTGACATTCAGAAATTCGGTGGTGGAGGATTTGCGCCAGGCGCCGTTGACGTAGTTCTGGATTTCAGCGGCCGGTGTGGTGGCTGTACTGCTCATGGGTGTTGCTCCGTGCCTCTGCCAGCGATGCGGCGGGCAGCAGGACTTGCGATATGAAGGATAGCGGTCAGAACGACCGGTGTGCCGAGCGGATAGTTTACCAAAGATGTGTAAAGTTGGGGGAGCGCGAAGAAAAGCGGCGGCTGTGGGCGGACTAGGACGAGGATGAGGCAGCAGCCAAGCACATGGCGGCAAGCGCTTCGTGGGCTGCGCCGATGAGCGGGGCGTCTTCGTTCAGAACGACGTACACCGGAATATCCGCGAGCAAGTTGGCGAAGAGCCATTTGTCTTTGAACGACTCGACGAAGGTCCCATCTTTCATCTTCGGCAAGATTTTGATGGCGATTCCGCCGGCCACGTACATGCCGCCGAGGGAAAGTACTTTGAGGGCGAGGTTGCCGGCTTCGGCGCCATACAGCACGGTCCAGAGATCCAGCGTCTGCACACAAATCGGGCAGGTCTTTTCAAGGCCGCTCTTGGTGATGAACGGAGCTGGATCGGCGTCGGGATCCTCGAAGACAGGATGGCGCACCGTGGGCGCGAGAAATTCATGAATGGTGCGGAAGCCGCGGCCGGACAAGATCAATTCCCAACTGACCTGCGGGTAGCGGCGGCTCATGAACGTCAGAAGCTCAATTTGCTGGGGTGTGCGCGGGGCGAAATCAGAATGGCCGCCTTCAGAGGGTACAACGCGGTAACGGGTGTCGTCCCAAAACAAAATAGATTGGCCGAGGCCGGTGCCGGCCGCGATGAGGGCGCGAGTGCCGCCGGGATATGGTTTGCCAACATTAAGGACGGCCATCTCATTTGCGGCTAGATGATCGATGCTGTGACCCCAAGCGCCAAGATCGTTCATCAGCACGATGGGCTTGACCTTTACTTCGTCCGCCAAGGCGTTCGCATCGATCACCCACGGAAGATTCGTGGCATGGATGCGATTGCCGACGACCGGACCCGCGATGCCAAAGCCGGCGGCTTCGATTTTGTCGTTGCCGAGGTAGGGCTGAGCGAGGCGAGAAAATTCCTTGACGATGAGGTCGAACTGGGAAAAGTCCTTGCTGGCAAAGCGCTGCTTGTAGACCAGATCGAGCTTGCCATTTTTACGGGAAAAGAGCGCAAGGTTGCACTTGGTCCCGCCAATATCACCAGCCAGAATCACAGGCCCTCCGAAGGAATGGAACCGGTTAAACCGATTTAATACGATAGCAAGGAAAACAGCAAGGGGCTACCTTGACCCAGGAAGGCGCGGGTGTCAAGCGCGCTCCGAGCCTAGGGGCGGGCTGGCTTGAAAGCCAGCGCTACATTGAAGAATCGAACTCAGGGGTTGTACCACTGCCGGCCATCGCGTTCGAGCAGCTGGTCGGATTCTTTGGGTCCCCAGCTTCCCGACGGATAAACGGGAACGGTGGCGGTCTTTGCAGCGCTCCAGACATCCAGAACCGGTTCGATGAGCGACCAAGCAGCTTCGACAGAGTCGCCGCGATCAAACAACGTGGCGTCGCCGCGGACGCAATCATTGAGCAGGGTGGCATACGCGCTGCGGGTAACGCCGCCAAACGCCTCGCAATAGCTGAAATTCATTTCCACGTTGCCGATGTTCATTTCGGTTCCGGGCTTTTTTGCGCCAAAGGAGACAGAGATACCCTCGTCGGGTTGAATGTTGAGGATCAGGCGGTTTGGCTGGACGTCGCGTTCGCGAAAGACGATGTGGGGAGCGCGCTTGAACTGGATCATGATTTCGGTGGTGCGCTTGGCGAGACGCTTTCCGGTTCGGAGATAGAAGGGGACGCCGGCCCAGCGCCAATTGTCGATCAGCAAACGCATGGCGACGAAGGTTTCGGTGCGGGAGTTAGGATTAACGCCGTGCTCCTCGCGATAGCCGGGCAGCGTCTTGTCGGCGACCTTGCCCGGGGAATATTGCCCGCGAACCACCCACTGGGCCACCATTTCCAGATTGAAGGGGCGAATGGACTGCAACACCTTGAGCTTCTCGTTGCGGACGGCGGTGGCGTCAAAAGATGCGGGGGGCTCGACGGCAACGAGCGAAGTGAGCTGCAAGACGTGGCTCTGAATCATGTCGCGGAGGGCGCCAGCGGTTTCGTAAAAGCCGCCGCGACGCTCGACGCCAAGGGTTTCTGATGCGGTGATCTGAACGTGGTCGACGTAATTGCGATTCCAGAGCGGCTCGAAGATGCCATTACCAAAGCGAAGGACCAAGAGATTTTGTACCGTGTCTTTGCCCAGGTAGTGATCGATGCGGTAAACCTGCTTTTCCTCGAAAACATTGAGAACGATTTTGTTGAGTTCTTTCGCGGTAGCCAGGTCGCGTCCAAAGGGTTTCTCAATGATGATGCGCACCCACGAATTGGGATTGGAGGGGTGAGCGAGACCGGCGCGGCCGAGTTGCTCGACGATGCTGGGATAGACTTCCGGGGGCGTGGACAAATAGTACAGTCGGTTGCCGCCTAGTTGCTTTTGCTGATCGAGTTCCGCGAGGCGCTTGGCCAATTCGGCGTATGCGTTTTGGTCGTTGTAATCTCCGGAGGTATAAAAGAGATTTGCCGCGAACTCATCCCACTTGGCCGGATCCGGCGGGCCGCCCTCGCCAATAGTTTTGGCTGCTTCGCCCGCCATGGAGCGAAAAGAATCATCGGTCATGGGGGTACGAGCGAAGCCCACGATGGCGTAGCGTTCTCCCAGCGCGCGGTATTGCGCGAGATCGAACATGGCGGGGATCACTTTGCGTTTCGCAAGGTCGCCGGAAGCGCCAAACAGGACGACGGTAACCGGCTCAGCAACGCCGCCATAGATGGAGCCTGAGCGATTGTTTTCTTCCGACATGAACCCCTCCTGGGGGAATACGGCACAAAATTGGATGCCCAACAGCTGAAGAACTATACCGCAATCCCAAGGGATTTCAGTTCGGCAAGAGTTTGCGGAGCATTCTGATGATGAACGACGTTCATGCCGAGGCGGCGAGGGTTCTCCAGGTTTAACTGGCGGTCGTCAATGAAGACGCATTCTTCCGCGGGCCGCTGGGTAACTTCCAGAGCGATGCGGTAAATGGTTTCTTCGGGTTTGCGGGAATGCAGGTAACAGGAGCTGAAGAAAGCGGTGAAGTCTTTGCGGAGGTTAAATGCCTCGATGCGGTAATTGTTCAGTTCCAGAGGCTCGTTGTTGATGGAGGCGATCAGGTACTTACCGGTGCGTGCGGCTGCCGAAAGGATGGCGCGGGTTTCGGGATATTCCCTGGATTGCGCGAACATGAAGGCGGTGAACTCTTCGCGAGTGAATGTGTGTGGGCGGTAAAAGAGGGTGCGGTCCAGATACTGGTCGAGGGTGATCTGGCCGGAATCAAAGGCAGGAAAGGAAAGATCGTGACGGTCCTGAAAGTCCTCCCAGTCGAGCTGAAAGGCTTGCGCGGCTGCCCGCCGGGACTCGCGGTCCCAACCGTTGGTGAGGATGACGCCGCCGAGGTCCCAGAACAATGTGGTGATAGCGGGCAAGAGGGGTCTCCAAGAGAAGCCATAGAGAAATACCAGAAGTACTGGCGGGACGAAAGAGAAAAAGATGGGAATCGGGCCGTCTGGGCGGTGTGGAACGTGTCACAATAGCGCTCGCGCATTAGCCCCGAGCCAGCTTGCAACGAATGGATGCGCTGGCGGAGAATGAAGGTTGGTGGGAGGAATGCATGGCAAACGATAGCTGCGATCCGAAGCCCGCACCCAGCGAACCGGTGAAGCCGGGAACGCGAATGGTGCAGTGTGTGAAGTTCGGGAAAGAGTTGCCGGGACTGGATCGCGTGCCGTGGAAAGGCGAAATCGGCAAGCGCGTGTATGAGAACGTGTCCAAGGATGCGTGGAAACTGTGGCTGGAGTATTCCAAGATGGTGATGAACGAATACCGGCTGAATCCGCTGGATGCAAATTCGCAGAAGATTATGGAAGAGCAGATGGAACAGTTCTTTTTTGGTGAAGGCGCGAAATTGCCGGAAGGATACGTGCCGCCGAAGGCCAAAGGGTAGAAGTCGCCTTTCACTGCGACAGTTTCATTTAAATTGCGAGTTGAGATTGTCGGGGACTCGACCTCGGCGTGAAATCCAGCAAAACGCCCGCCTCAGAAGGCGGCCGCTACAAAGGCTAAGAGAAAAGCGAATTCCTCGCTTCGCCCGGGGACAACTGGTAATCCGCCACCTTCCATTCCTATTCGTGTCGAGTTGCCTGGGCTTTTCCTGCTAGAGGATGTTCGACTGGAAGACGTGGCGTCAGCGTGAAATGCAGTTTGGCGTGGGCTTGGCGTAACGACGATTCGACACTGGCCGGATCATTGGCGTGCGCGAAGAGAAAGCCCAAGTAGCTTGAACCTTCCGGCCACGCGGCGATGTAATCGTGGAGCCGCGCGGTAATTTCCAGACTGGTGATGCCCGCAACGCGCCGCGCCTCTTCTTCTCCATCGATTCGTTCCAGAATTCCGCTGTGTGGGACCGGGATCATCATGACGCCCGACGCGGCAGACTCGCGCGTCGCGGTGGCGCCGGGCAGATTGAGGGCGTGGCGCAACAGCAGTTCTTCCAGACCGATCGCTTCTGTCGAGCCGGAGATTTTAAAACGCAAAGCTTGCGCGCAGAGTCCGCCGATCGGGCGCGGCGCGAGTTCAATGGGCCATACACCCTGGTCGTTCAAGCGAAATTCGGCGTGAACCGGTCCGTGGGTTAGTCCCAGGGCGCGAACGGAATCGACGAAAGATCTCTCGATGGCGGGTTGTTCGTGGGCGGGCAAACGCGAGGGAGTGACGTAAATCGTTTCCTCGAAGTATGGACCTTCAAGAGGATCGGGCTTGTCAAAAATGGCCAGGATGCGCGGTTCACCTTCGGTGATCAGTCCTTCGACAGCCACTTCCCTGCCCGGGAGATAGCTTTCGACGAGCATGCGATCGAGACCAGGTTCGTGGGTGGCGCGAATTTCCGGTGATTCGAGCAGATGCTTCAAGCGAGTTGTGCCGGCGAGAAATTCTTCGCGATTGTTGGCGCGCACAACTCCCTGGCTGGCGGAGAGCGAAAGAGGCTTGAGCACGCAGGGGAACGCAATACCCAGCAAAGCCGGCTCGGGGAGAGGGTGCAATGCCACGCTGCGAAACGGCGGCACAGGAAGGCCGGCATCGCGCAAAACTTCACGCATGCGGAGCTTGTTGCGGCATGCTTCGACGCTGGCCGGATGGTTGTACAGGATTCCGAGGGAGCGCGCGACGTACGCGGCGGTAGGACCCGGACGATCGCCGAGCGCGAGGACTCCATCGACGGGCAATTCGCGTTGAGCTTGCAACACGGAATGAGCCGCGGCCTCAGGGTGCTCGAAGTGAACGCCAATTGCATGATCATTCCAGGGATCGTTGAGGCGATTGCAGCGATCAGTGACGAAAGCCAGGTCGACGCCGAGCTTTTCGGCGGCAGCGTTGAACATGCGGGTCTGGTAGCCGAGCTTTGTGGCGAAGAGCAGGAGGCGTTTGCGCGCGTTCATAGGTTCAGTCTGAGTTCGAATTCATTTTCGCACAAATCCATCAGAGAAATGTTTCGGCCTGGCGAACGGCTTCTTTGGCTTTTGCGATGGGAACCAACTGGTCCCGGGTAGGCTCGGCTCAACAGTACCAAGGCTCATTCAAGTACGGGACGGTGGCGCGGGAAGCGAGCAGCGGCATCGCAGCGGGTTCCTGTGTGGAGGTGCCGATGGCGAGTTTTGCGGCGCGCCAGATTTGCTGAAATGTTGCTGCGCGGCCGCGCTTCAGTTTTTCGCTGGCGGCAACAATGTTCTGCACTTCTTCGGCGAGGGCGTCCACGGCCGGATTCGCGTGCTTCCAGGGATAAACCAACGCCTGAGCATCGAAAGGACCAACCAGTTTGCGAATGTCTTCCAACTCGAACAGTTTGGAGGCGGGCGGAATCAACAAGCGGATTCCCAGTTGAATCGGTGCAACTGCTTCGATCAATTCGAGGCGCTGCAACTGCTCGAGCAGGTCAACGTATTGAGCGAAGGTGGTCCACGGCGTGAAAGGGACGAATGTGGGTTGCAGGGTAATGGCGGCGCGGCGGCATTCGTCGACAACGCGAAAGAAATCCGCTCGCGAGTGATGCTTCTGGAGATTCTGGAGCGTGGCATCGTCCAGCGACTCCAGCGCGGAAACAATGAACAGGCAGCCTGTTGCGCGCAGGGTGGGCAACAATTCGGTATGTTTCAGCAGATGCTGGACCTTGATGGTGACGTCGTAGGTGACCTGCGGGAATTCGCGATGCAAACTCTTCACGAGCGGGATGGCGTGACCGACACCATTGAAGAAGTCAGGATCGCCAAAGGTGATGTGCTGAGCGCCGGCGGCAACCTGTTGGCGGATATCCGCGAGCACGACTTCGCGACCGACGATGCGAAAGACGCCGTTGTATACCGGAACGATCGGGCAATGGCGGCAAAGATGCTTGCAGCCGCGGCTCGCTTCGGTGTAACCCGCGAGGCGATGCTCTCCGCTGGGCAAAACCAAATGCGCATAGGAACGGAGTGGCGGCAAACCGTCGCGATCGGGAGTCTGAAACTGCAAGCGAGCGAGTGAGACGCTTGAATCAAGGGAATCAAGAGGGGATGGCGCAGATGCCGCGGACAGGCGCTCCGCGAGATCAGCCAGAGCCTGCTCGAATTCGCCGCCGAAGAGGCTTTTCACGCCATGCGCGGCAAAACTCTCCGCAGTAAGAATGGCGTACAAACCGTAAGCGCAGAAATGCGCCTGTGGATTCATTTGGCGCAGCGGCTCTAACAATTGGAGAATGAGCCGAGTTGCCGTGTGCATTGGAGCATAGAAAGCGATGAGGGCAGCTTCGCGTACAGCCCGTTCATTCAGGGGAGCGCGCGAAAGATCCAGGCAGGTGACGTGGTGGCCAAGCTGACGCAACCATGCCGCAGGCGAAGCCAGCCCAAAAGGCTGGCGGCCCATCTCGTACGTTGAGATAAGGACAATGCTCACGATGAACCATTATAGCGGCTCCGCGAGGCGCCACGATTTCGGTTATTATAGAAGCTCAATAATCGTCTGAAAGGATGCATGGAATGCCCATCTCCGCAGCGAATTCCTTCGGTACGCGCGACAAACTGAATGTGGGGGCGCAAGTATTCGAGATTCAGCGCCTGGAAAAACTGGAAGAGCAAGGCCTGAGCCATATCGAGAAACTTCCCTTTTCTCTCCGCATCTTGCTGGAAAATCTGCTGCGATTCGAAGACGGGCGATTTGTGCACCCCCAGGACATCAAATCGCTAGCGACGTGGACGCCGAACGGGCCGGAAAAAGAAATCGCGTTCATGCCGGCGCGCATTCTGCTGCAGGATTTTACCGGAGTGCCGGCGATTGTGGATCTGGCGACAATGCGCGAAGCGATGCACAAGATGGGGGGAAATCCGAAGCGCATCAATCCGCTGTTTCCGGCAGAGCTGGTGATCGATCACTCGGTGCAAGTGGACAGCTTTGGCGGGGCGAATTCGTTTGGGTTGAATGCGGAACTGGAATTTCAGCGCAATGTGGAGCGTTATGCCTTTTTGCGATGGGGACAGACGGCATTTCGCAATTTCAAGGTAGTGCCGCCGGACACGGGCATCTGCCACCAGGTGAACATCGAATTTCTGGCGCGGGTGGTTTGTTCGATGCCAAACGGCAACCGGCTGGAAGCGTTTCCGGATTCGCTGGTGGGAACGGACTCGCACACAACCATGGTGAATTCGCTTGGGGTGTTCGGGTGGGGCGTTGGAGGAATTGAAGCAGAGGCCGCGATGCTGGGCCAGCCGCTTTCGATGCTAGTGCCGCAGGTGGTCGGGTTCAAGTTGCATGGACGTTTGAGAGAAGGAACGACGGCAACGGACCTGGTGCTGACGGTAACGGAAATCCTGCGGAAAAAAGGCGTCGTAGGAAAGTTTGTGGAATTTTTCGGGTCAGGCTTGACGAGTTTGAGCGTGCCCGACCGCGCCACCATTGCGAACATGGCGCCGGAATACGGCGCAACGATGGGATTCTTCCCGGTGGACGACGAGACACTGGCATATTTGCGGTTCACGGCGCGGTCGGGAGAACAAATCGCCCTGGTGGAAGCATATTGCAAGGAGCAGATGCTGTTCCGGACAGACAAGACGCCGGATCCAGCGTACAGCGATGTTTTGGAGCTCGATTTGGGGAGCATCGAAGCGACGCTGGCGGGACCGAAACGTCCACAGGATCGCGTGGCGTTGAAGAATGCGAAGTCGTCGTTCACAAAAGTGGTGGAAGGACAGGCAACGAAACATGTTGCGGTGAAAAACAACGGCGATGCGTTTGAGTTGTCGAGCGGCGCGGTGGTGATTGCGGCGATCACCAGTTGCACGAACACGTCGAATCCATCGCTGATGCTGGGCGCGGGCTTGCTGGCGAAGAAAGCGGTTGAACGTGGCTTGCAGGTGAAGCCGTGGGTGAAAACCAGCCTGGCGCCAGGGTCCAAGGTGGTTACGGATTATCTGAATGCATCGGGATTGACGAGCTATCTGGAAAAGCTGAAATTTCACCTGGTTGGCTACGGTTGCACAACGTGCATCGGGAATAGTGGACCGCTGCCGGACGCGATTGGCGCCGCGATCAAGGAAAACAACATGGTGGCGGTAGCAGTGCTGAGCGGAAACCGCAATTTTGAAGGGCGCGTGCATCCGCTGGTGCGAGCGAATTATCTGGCGTCGCCGCCACTGGTGGTTGCTTATGCGCTTGCGGGACGCATGGACATGGATCTGACAACCGAGGCCCTGGGAAATGACTCGAACGGGAAACCCGTTTACCTGCGAGACATTTGGCCGACGGCGCAGGAAGTGGAAACGACGGTGCGCGCGGCGGTGACCAAGGAGCAGTACCGCAAAACCTATAGCGAGGTGTTTGAAGGCGACGCGCACTGGAAAGCGATGCCGGTTCCGGAGGGCGACCTTTATCAGTGGGATGCGAGTTCGACGTACATCAAGCTGCCGCCGTACTTCGAGAACATGCCGAAAAAGCCGGCGTCGCTGGCGGATATTCACGGAGCTTGTGTGCTGGCGGTGCTGGGCGACAGCGTGACTACTGATCACATCTCGCCGGCGGGATCGATTGCGGTGGATTCTCCCGCGGGAAAATATCTGATGGCGCATGGCGTGAAGCCGCATGAGTTCAATTCGTATGGAGCGCGGCGCGGAAATCATGAAGTGATGATGCGCGGCACGTTTGCGAATATCCGGCTACGCAACCAGCTTGCGCCGGGCACGGAAGGGAGCTGGACATTGCATCTGCCGGACGGCGAGAAAATGTTCATCTACGACGCCGCGGTAAAGTACCGAGAAGAAGGAGTGCCGCTGGTGGTGCTGGCCGGGAAAGAATATGGATCGGGGTCGTCGCGCGACTGGGCGGCGAAGGGGACGCGATTGCTGGGAGTGCGCGCGGTGATTGCGGAAAGCTTCGAGCGCATTCACAGGAGCAATCTGGTGGGCATGGGCGTGTTGCCGCTGGAGTTCAAGCAGGGGGAAACGCGCGAATCGCTGGGACTGACGGGGCACGAAGTGTTTGAGATCGAAGGAGTGGCTTCGATGGCGCCGCGAGGAGATGTGACGGTAAGGGCGAAATCGGCGGACGGAAAAGAAAAGAAGTTCGCGGCGACGGTGCGCGTGGATACGCCGGAGGAACTGTCCTACTACCAGCACGGCGGGATTTTGCAGTACGTGCTGCGGAACTTGCTGGAGTAGGAAGATGCGGCCAGCGACCGGTGCCCGGCGACCAATGGATATGCAATCTTTCGAAGAATCCTCTCTTTTTGCGGTCAGGTAACAGGAACCCAAGAGCCACGCTTGCCATAGATCGAAACGGCAAGGATGAGCCACGCGGGCGGCGGATAATATCCTCAAAAGATCAGCACATCCTTTTGGAGTGCGGCTCGCCGCCGCTTTAGCAATTTGTAGCGCCTTCCCATCGAGCTTTGGAGTAACGGGTTAGACCGTAAAAGCGGGAGCGAGATCCCGCACTCCAAAGTTGCTTGCCAGACCGACGACCCACCGTTGCGGGAGGCAAAGACGGCGACGACGAGCCCCCTCCGGTGTCCCTCCTATGGCTTGCCAGCATGCACCTTTTAAGGTACAACGCACCATATAAGGTTCATGAATGACCGAAGAACAACTGCAGCCGCAAAAGATCCCGCTGATTTTTTACCGGTCGAGGCCGGGAAAGAGCCAGTGCGCGAGTGGCTGAAAAGCTTAGCGGAGGCCGAGCGTCATGCGATAGGACGAGACCTGTTGCGTGCGCAATGGCGGTGGCCAGTAGGGATGCCGCTGTGCCGACCGTTAGGAAACGGCTTGTGGGAAGTCCGAACGGATCTGCCGACGAAACGAACAGCGCGAGTGCTGGTCTGCCTTCACGAAGACACCTGGTCGCGCTGCATGGGTTCATTCAGAAAACGCGCGCGACGCCCGATGAGGATTTGTTATTGGCACGAGCGCGCAAGAAGGAGCTGAACGGATGAGCAAGACGCGAAAGAATCGTAAGAAGCACATGGGATCGAGCATCGATGATTTTCTGAAAGATGAAGGCATTTTCGAAGAGGCGCAAGCACAGGCCGTAAAGGAAGTAGTCGCATGGCAACTCGACGAGGCCATGAAGAAACGGAATATCTCCGAGAATAAGATGGCCACACTACTTAAGACAAGCCGTACGCAGGTTGACCGGCTGCTGAATCCGAAGAGTGACATTACGCTCTCCAGCCTGCAGCGGGCGGCGGCAATGGTCGGGCGCCGGGTAACGATTGAGTTGGTGTAGAGAGTTGAGAGATCGCAGATTTCTGCTTCCCGGCCCCCGCAGATTCGTAGGGTTGCGACTGGCTGACGTAAGAGCCAGCGTTACATTAAAGAATTCGGAAACGTTAATTGGTTCGCGGGGGCGCGTCAGGAGCGGGATTTGGATTTTGCCGGAGCGGGCTGGGGCCTGGTTGGGAGCCAGAAGAACAGGATCAGGCCGGCTGCTACGGAGAGAACGCTGACGGTTTGGGCATTGGACATGCCAAAGAAGGAACGCGGATTGATGCGGATGATTTCGACGAGGAAGCGGGCGATGCCGGTAAGAATTAAGTAGAGAGCGAAGAGCTGACCGGCGGATTTAGGATTGCGAAGCCAACGTGAGCCGAGGTACCAGAGCAGAGCGCCGATCGCGGACCAGATGAAGAGTTCGTAAAGCGGCGCGGGATGAACCTTGCAATTTGCGGAGGAGCCCCACTCGACGCAGGTTTGCGTGGTGGGAACAACGCCGTTGGGAAAGCTCATGCCCCAGGGAAGATTCGTAGGCCTGCCGTAGTCTCCATCACCAGAAAGAAAGCAGCCGATGCGACCGATGGCATAACCGAACGAGGCGGCGGGAGTGCAGGCATCGAGGAATTGCCGGAAGGGAAGGTTGGCGCGATGGCCGAGATAAATCATGGCGCCGAAGCCGCCGAGGAATCCACCGAACCAGGCGAAGCCGTAGCGAGTGAAGAGCAGCGCGATGGGATTGGCAAAAAATTCGGCGGGAGATTCAAGGAGATGGTAGAGCTTGGCGCCAGCAATGCCCGCGATGCCGGCGATGGTGATCATGCTGAAGGCGTCGGCTTTCAGGCCGCGGCGGACGAAATCGGCGTGAAGAATGTAGGCGGCGACAATGAGGGCCAGAGCGACCATCAGGCCGAAGGTGGGAATTTGGAGAGGACCCAAGTGTAGGTAAGGAATCATGGAATGTGCGAAAGAAAGTGCATAGGAAAGTATACATGAGGGTGGCGAGGCGGAAGGAAGGCGCGATTGGATGGATTGAGATTGGTAGAGATTTTGACGCGATCCCTGCACTTCGAGCCGCAAAAGACGCGGCTCTGCGGTCAGGATGACAACCGAGATGTTCGGTGAGTAAGTGATTCACCACAGAGGGCACAGAGGAACCCAAGAACCGGCCTGAAGGCCGGCCACTACAAAAAATAATCGCTATATGTTTTTGGGGTGGCGATGGAGGAGAAGACCGATTGCCAGCCAGGAGGAGAGGGCGATCCATTCGGCGAGGGAGAAGTGACCGGGGATGACGGGGAGGAGCTTCATCAACATGAAGAGGAGAGAGATGAGCATGCCAAGAGTGGCGATGAGGCGCAGGCGAGGAGATGGTTCGATGATAAAGAAAGATAGGCATGTGGCGAACCAGCCGAAGGCAGAGGCCATGGAGCCGACTTCGGTGACGGGAACGAGGATAGCGTCTCCAAGAAGCAAGCCGATGAGCGTGGCAAGAGTGACGCCGAAGATGGCGACGGTAGGCGAAAGATAGTTAGGATGAATGGAGGCGAAGGCGGGATGGATGGTGCCGCGGCGGCCAAAGGCGAAAACGAGGCGAGTGGAAGCGACGAAGTTGCCGTTGAAGATCTGGAAAAGGGCAAGAAGACAGATGGCGAGGATTATGCGGACGAGCCAGAGGGAGTGGGTGCCGTGCTCGAAGGCAATGGCGGTGGCAAAACGGCGGCCGAGGAGAGTCTGCCAGGGAGCGATGTAGGAGACAGCGCCTACGGCAAGAACGTAGAAGCCAGCGCCGACGAGCAGAGCCATGGAAATTGCCTTGAAGAAATTCTGCGGCGGGAAACCGGGATGCGCTTCTTCGGCGGCTTTGGGGACAGATTCAAAACCGGTGACGAAATAGGGGACGATTTGCAGTGTCAGGAAGATGGAAGCAAGCGGAGCGTGGCTGAAGAGGGGCTTAAGATTTACGGTTGAGCCGGTGCGAGCGCTGATGAGGACCAGGAAGAGAAAGATAGCGATGACACAAGAGGTGGCCCAGCTTTGAAATGTGGCGCTGGCGCGGATGCCACGATAGTTGAGGAAAGCGAGGAGTAGAGTGACCGCCAAGCCGAGGATAAGGCGAGGAAGAAAGACGGGCTGGCCGGCGACGCGATAGAGTTCAAAGGTATCGAGCTGGGGAAAAATGTAGGCGGCGAGCTTTCCCACGACCACGGCTTCCCATGGACAGACGATGAAGTAGGCGAGAAGCATGATCCAACCGGTGAAATAGCTGACGAGCGGAGGAAAGACTTGCGCGGTGTAGGCCGCTTCACCGGCAGCGTCGGGAAGGCGGCGAACCCATTGGCCGTAAATGTAGCCGACGGGAAGAAGAAGGATGCCGGCGAGGCCGAAGCCGAGCATGGCGCCGAGGGGGCCGCCGCGTGCGAGCCAGTCGTCCATGAGGACGACCCAGCCAGTGCCGATCATGGTGCCAAAGCCGAGAGCGAAATAATTGGCGAGAGTGAGTTTGCGGGCGAGAGTGGGCATTGGTGAGGGAAGATATCAGATATTTGAGAGGATGGCGGAGAGATATCAGGGATCAGGGATCAGCGAGCAGGAGACGGGAGTTGCTGGGCGGCCGATTTGGGTGGCATTGGGGAAGGTGAGATTCTCCGAACATCCTCGCCGGATGGTCTCAGAATGACATGCCATTTTTTGCGAGGAGGGCAAAAGCGCCCGCCTCGGAAGGCGGCCGCTACATGCAAATGATCAGAGAACCGCGCCGAACTAGTAGGGTTTGGCTTTGAAGACGAAGGTGATGGTCCTGGTTTCAGTGCCGGTGATGGTGACATCCCGCGATTGCTCGCCGTAGGACTCCTGCCAGGCAGTGATGGTGTATTTGCCGGGAGGAAGATTGGGGAGGGTAAAGGCGCCACCGTTTTCCGTGACAGCGTAGTGGGAATTCTTGAGCACCGCGAAGTTGCCATGCATCCAGGGGTGCACGTTGCACTTCACAGGAATGAATTCGGCTTTGTCGTACTTTTCAGTGATGGGAGGAGCGCCGGGCGGCTGCGACTTATTCCATTCGCGGTTGAGTTTGGGCATGGGGTGAACATTGTGAGAAGTCTGGTCTTCATTCAGGATCTTGAATTCCTGATTGACCTGGAAGGCGAGAACGTGGGGAATGTAGCGGCAGCCTTTTTGCGTGAAGGTGGCGACGGTGGAAGGAGCGGCGTCATCGGGAGCGCCGGCAGAGACGTAGACGACGACATCATCAAGAGTGTTGTCCGGTCCGGTGACAACGGATTCGGAAGTTGGAGGAGTCGCGTACATCTTGGCGCACTCCGGCTCTTTGGACATGTCGATGGGCTTCATTTTTGCGGGAGTGCCTTCATAGGTGACTTTGCCGGTGACGGTGCCACCGCTGGGCGGCCCGGCCAGAGCAACGGCCGAGGCAGCCAAGATGGTGAAGCCTGCCAGGACGACTTGCTTGGTACGCATTCGAATGTTTCCTCCTGAGACAAAAACTTTTTGCGTTGTTACGGCCGCCATGAAGATTTTATAGAGATATGAGATGGTAGTGCCACATTTGAAACGGTATAGGAATCGATGGGAGTGCGCTAGAGTTTGAAGCAGGAAGAAGATGTAGAGTCGAGAACTTTTCGTTAGGCTTGCGGTAAGCGCGGCGGACGCCCTGCCTCTGCGGAGGGCACGTTGAAGCCGGCCACTACAAAGGTGAGCAATGAAGAAACCAAATGCAGCGATTGTGGGATTGGGATTTGTGGGTAGAGCGCACCTGGACGCATTGCGGCGGCTAGGAATTTCGGTGCAAGGGATTCTGGGCAGTTCCGCGGAACGAACGAAAGCGGCGGCGGAATCGCTGGGATTGCCGCGGGCGTATGGATCGCTGGAAGAATTGGCGGCGGATGAGAGCGTGCAGGTGGTGCATTTGTGCACGCCGAACTATCTGCACTTCCAGGAATCGAGCCAATTGCTGCGCGCTGGAAAACACGTGCTGTGCGAGAAGCCGTTGACGCTGGACTCGCGGGAATCGGCGGCGCTGGTGTCGCTGTTGAAGGAGACGAACCGGGTCGGCGGCGTGGCTTACAATTTGCGTTACTACCCGTTGTGCCAGGAAGCGCGGGCTTTGATTCGAAACGGAGCGATCGGAGATGTGCGGCTGGTGCACGGAAGTTTTCTGCAAGACTGGCTGCTGTTTCCGACGGACTGGAACTGGCGGCTGGAGTCGAAGTTGGGCGGCGAATTGCGAGCGGTGTCGGATATCGGGACGCACTGGCTGGACCTGACAATGTGGATGACCGGAAGCAATGTTTCGGAATTGTGCGCCGACCTGGCAACGGTGCTGCCGACGCGGCGAAAACCAAAGGGGCGAGTGGAATCGTTTCAAAAGGCCGAGGGTCAGACAGAGGAAGTGCTGATCACGACGGATGATTACGCATCGGTGCTGCTGCATTTTGACAACGACGCGCATGGAGTAGTGACCGTATCGCAGGTGAGCCCGGGACGAAAGGCGCGGCTATGGTTTGAGATTGATGGAAGCAAAGCGTCGCTGGTATTCGATTCGGAATCGCCGAACACGTTATGGATTGGGAGGCGCGATCAAGCCAGCAAGGTGATGCCGAAGGATCCGTCGCTGCAATCACCAGAATCGCGCGGATATGCGGCGTATCCGGCGGGACACGCGGAAGGGTATCCCGACACGTTTGTGCAGTTGTTCAAGGATTTTTATGGGTATGTGGCGGCGGGAGATTTTAAAGCGCCGAGAAGTTTTCCGACTTTTGAGACGGGGCATCATGAATTGGTGATGTGCGAAGCGATTGCAGAGAGCGCACAGAAGAAGGGTTGGGTGACGGTGGGGGAGTGAGTTCATTTGTGTTGGTGGACCGCCTCAGAAGGCGGTGTCTACAAATGCACGCATAAGACCCCACACGCAAAACCGGCGTGTGGGACACCCCGGGGCGCCGGGGAATCAGATTAGGGGGCGGGTGGATTCGCGGACTACCAGTTCGGCGGGGATTTTGCGGCGGACTGCGGAGAATTCGCGGTTCTGGTCGACGGCGGCGATGGCTTCGAGAAGGATGCCGGCGCACATGGCGCCCATGGCTTCCATGGGCTGGCGGACAGTGGTTAGCGAAGGCACGGAAAGACCGGCCTGAGCCACGTCGTCGAAACCGATGACGGAGCAATCTTCAGGAACACGCAGGCCCTTATTTTTGAGCGCGCGCAGGGCACCGAGAGCGGTGACGTCGTCGTAAGCCAACAAAGCGGTGAAGCGCTTGCCGCGACGCAGCAGTTCCGCAGTTAGTTGCAAGCTCGCTTCGAAGCTGGAGTTTGCGTCGAGGGACTCAGGAAGTTCAGCGATGCGTTTTGAGTCGAGAGGCAAGCCGACGGATTGGGCGAAATTCTTGATTCCCTTCCAGCGCTGTCCGCTGCTGGTGAGGGCTTTTGGTCCGCGAAGAAAGGCGATTTCGCGGTGGCCGAGTTTGTAGAGATGTTCGAGGGCGGCGGCGGCGCCTACTTCATTGTCGACAGAAACGGTGCTGCCCAATTCGCTGTCGACTTCGCGTCCGGCGACAACCGTGGGGACCTGGCGTTCCGTGAGATCGCCGAGGAGCTTGATATCTGTGACCAGCCAGTTGGCAACGATGATTAGGCCTTCAACGCGGCGATCGAGAAGCATTTCGAGATAGCGCTCGAAGCGATGGGTTTCGTTGTGGGCGTCGGCGAGGAAGGAAAGATAATTGGCCTGGTAGAGAGAGTTTTCCAGGCCGCGAAGAATGGGAGTGCAAAAAGGATCGGTGATGTCGAAAACCATGACGCCAACAATGTTGGAACGCTGGCTGCGCAAAGAACGAGCGAGCGGATTGGGCCGATAGCCGAGGCGCTTGGCCACAACTTCAATGCGGGCTTTGGTGTCGGAAGGGATATAGCGTGATAGGGGCGCGCCGTTCAGAACGATGGAGACGGTGGACGCGGAGTAGCCGCTTTCCCGGGCGACATCCCGAATGGTGATGACTCCGGCTCTCGCCATGATGTTCCTCACTTCGGCGCTGGATAGTCGTAGCGCAGATTCTCCGGGAGACGATCGGAGCGGGTGCGGATGTTGTACTCCAATTGGTAACCGAGATGGTCATTGTCCGCCGGATATTCGTTACCGGCGGGATAAGGGTATGAAAGCAGGCCGTGCTTCGGAAGCGGTTCAACGGTGAAGGCGTGCGCGGCGTAGAAATCGAGATCCTTCTCGAAGCCATCGGCGTAGAAGAAGTAGTCGCGGACCCAGCCGGCGGACAGAGCCGGAAGATTGCGCGGATCGAAATCGAGTTTGACGCCTTCGCCGGAACTGAAGATCGCGAACTTATCGTCGGAAGCACACAATAAGGATTTTACATCGCCATAACGGGTGTAGTTGCCGGCGGCGCGGGCATACGGGCCCGTGGGGCTTAAACGCGAATAGGAATAGACGGTGTCACTGGCGGGCTTGCGGCGGATTTCGCGGGGATAGCCAAGATAGGCGAGCTCCGCATTGGCCAGGGGAACTTCGGTGACATGAATGTCGTGGAGCTCGGGAGTTTGGTCGATGCGAATCGAATCCCAATAAATTTTCAGATTGGTGACGATGCGGATACGCTTCGTGCCGGAAGGGATTTTCCCGGAGAGGTCAGCGACCATGGTGCGAGCGAGACCGGCAGGGAAGCCCATATCTTCAATAACGCGAATCCAATTGCCTTGCGCGTCTTGCGCTTCGACGTAGGGAGCAATGACCTTGATGCCAGCCTGATCAGCCGCATACATTGAAGTTGCGGTGAAGTAGTCCGTGTAGCCATCCATGATGAGCCGCAGAGGTTTGGCGGAATCCCAAGGGCCGAGATCGAGTTCGATCCAGTGGAGCTTGGCGAAGCCGGTGAAGGGAACATCGGGAAAATCGGTAACGTACTTGCGATCCTTTTTGGCCAACAGCGGAAGAACATTGTGGCCGCGGTCATCCCAGGCGCCGGAGGGGATGCGTGAATTTTGCGTGGCGATTACGCGAAATTCAGGGAAAGGAGGATTGCTGACGAAGCGCTCGTTGGCATTGACTTCGATGTTGGCCGGATGATCGATGGCAAGCAGTCGCACGTGATCGAGGTACACGGTTTCTTCCATGGGCTCCATGAAGCGGAAGCTGAGGAGACCATTTTTCCCGCGAACGCTCTTGGCGGGAACTTTCAGATATTCGTCGGAGTCGGGAACGTCGCGCTCGCCGGGAGCGATCCAATGGCCGACAACGGCGGGGCCAATCATGTCGGCGATGAATTCGTATTCCTTGCCGTTCCAGGAAAAAAGAACGGGGCAGGAACTACCGCGGCGGTCGAGTTCGCCGACGGGAACAATTTTCAAGGCGGCGAGATCGACTTCATCTTGCGGAACGCCGGTGGGCCAGAGAAGGCGGATGGCGTCAGCAACTTTTTGCGAGCCAAGGCCAACGAGCAGCGGAGTGCCATTCTGGCTGAGGTAGCCGGAGGCGGAAGAAAGTTCAAATTTTTGATAGAGAGGGCCGGCGAAGAGTTCAACCTTGGTGCCAATGCCGCTTTTGTTGTCGTTGAGGCCCTTAAGATCGACGGCAATCCAATTATTTTTGTTGGCGCCGATATTTTGGAGAAGCAGAGGAGCAGCGCCATCCTGAGTGACAACCAGGTCCGGACTGCCGTTGCCCTTCAGATCGGCGAAAGCCACGGCGCGAGGCCGAGAGAGTTTGAGAGTGTCGAGTTGAACTTTTTTGGTGACATCGGCCCAGCCAGCGTCGCCAAGATTGCGCAGCAGCCGAATTTCACCGTTGCCGCTGGCGGATTCGCCGACAGCCACAAGATCGAGCCAACCGTCGTTATCGTAGTCAACCCAAGTGAGGCCCCAACCTTTCTTCCAGCCGAAGTCGGGAAGCGGAACACGTTCAAGTTTTTTTCCCTGAATATTGCGCCACAGAGAGATGCCGGGCGCGCCGGCATGGGTGAAAGCGATGTCCATGAAGCCATCTTTGTCGAAATCGAAAACGGTGACGCCGACGGCGGGTGGAAGCTTTTCTTTTGCTAAGTCGAGGGCAGCCAGCGGCAGGAATTTGCCCTCGCGAGGATTCAGGTAGATGGCGGCACCTTCAGAGCCGCCGGCGATGACAAAATCGACGGCGCGATCGTTGTTGAAATCGGTGGTGGCGACGCCGGCGCCAGTAGCGGGGAGTCCAAGTCCACTGGCATCGGAGATGTCAGTGAAGGTGGAATTGCCATTGTTGCGCCACAAGCGATTGGTGCGTTTTTCGGGAGGCGCGGCAGGAGCCATGGTGAGATAGAGATCGAGGTCGCCATCGTGATCATAGTCGACAAAAGTGGCGGCAACACAACCGTGCTCGCGACGAATGCCCACCTTTTCGGTGACGTCGACAAATTTGCCTTTGCCGTCATTATGAAAAAGGCGAATGCCGGAAGATTCGCAGACGGCGAGATCGGCTTTGCCATCGTTATCGAAATCGCCGGCCGCGCAGCCGAAGCCCTCGCCAACATCAGCGAGACCGGCTTTACCGGTAACGTCTTCAAACTTTCCTTCGCCGAGGTTGTGGAGCAGGCGGCTCTTGCCTTTTTGCGCGGCAACAAGAAAAAGATCGGGCTTACCGTCGCCATCGAAATCAATGAAGCAGGCTCCACGACTGGCCGGAAGCGGCGATGCGGCGCCAGAAACAGTTTTCGTGAGCGAGTCCTGAACATAATGAACGGGAATTTCTGCGGGGGCATTAACCTCTGTGCCATGGACAAATTCGCCGAGAGAGAATTTTCCCTGTTCGCCGTAACCCGCGCCAAAGGGATCGCCAAGGTGGGCTTCCTTGTTCTTCTGGAAGAGCTTCATGGATTCGCGCGCGGCATCAGTTTCGCCCTTGCGCTGATAGGCGCGAGCGAGACCGAATTGTGCGGAGGCGTGATAGGGCGCAAAGGAGAGAGCTTTCTTGAATGAGGCGATGGCTTCGTCGTACTTCTGGAGTTGCGACTCGAGAAAGCCGATAAAGTAGTAGGCGTCGGGCTCGTCGGGCGCAATTTGCGTGACGTGCTGAAAGGCCTCAATCCCCTTTTGCGGTTCGTTGAGATCTTTGTAGGCGAGACCGAGGTTGTACGAAGCGTATGGATCGTGGGGAAGTTCGTTGGCGGCTTGTTCGAGAGCGGCGCGGCCCTGCTCGAGTTTCTGCTGGCTGAGCAGCGCAATGCCGAGATTGACGCGAGCGACGGTGAATTTGGGATCGAGAGCGAGAGCCTGGTCGAAATATTTTTGCGCTTCCGCGCCTTTTTGCTGGTTAAGGAAAGCGACGCCAAGAGTGTTTAGACGCAGAGCTTCCGCGGATGCGGTTGGGCGATTGGCGGGCGGAGTTTGCGTGGCGTTCGAATGCAAGGCTGAGAAGCAACCAAGACCGGCGAAGAGGAGCATGCCGGAAAGAGCGAGCAGAAAAGAGCGGGGAACAGGAGTTTTGAGAGGCATCAACGAAAATTCTTTCTGGATGCGCGACCAAGGCTGGCGAAACGCCGTCCCAGCACAGCATTGATTGTCTTGACTAGAAAGCGAGTCGTCAACCGTTTTTATAGCGGGGATTTGAAGGCAGCGCGGCAGAAGGGAGCGTTCGCGGAG
Organism: Candidatus Acidiferrales bacterium; assembly: GCA_963826335.1. Classification (GTDB taxonomy): domain Bacteria; phylum Acidobacteriota; class Terriglobia; order Acidiferrales; family UBA7541; genus Acidiferrum. The sequence goes on from CAWGXB010000005.1 coordinate 23,632, forward strand.
TGGTTGGAATCACATTGACGCCGATGGTTGTCCCCGATACCGTCCTCGAGTGACCTATGAGAGACCTGAACGAATTTTCCATTGCAGAAGTGCTGAAGAGCTACAGCAAGAAAGAATTGTCGCCGGTGGAAGTGGTGACGGCGTATTTGAAGCGCGCGCGCGAACTGCAACCGAAGCTGAACGCGTTTGTACACCTGGATGAGGAGTCGGCAATCGCGAAAGCCAGAGCGTCTGAGGCGGCGATTCAGCGAGGCGAAGCGCTGCTGCCGCTGCAGGGGATTCCGCTGACCGTCAAATCGAGCATGGACGTAGCGGGCTGGCCTTGCCCTGCAGGATCACTTTTGCGGAAGGACTATGTGCCGGTGAAAGACGCGATTGCGGTGGCGAGGTTTGAGGCTGCCGGAGCAATTCTGCTGGGGAACACGAATACGCCGGAATTTTTGATGGCGTACGAAACAAATAATCGGGTGAACGGGAAAACATCGAATCCATGGAACCTGGAATATTCGTCGGGAGGTTCGAGCGGCGGAGAAGCGGCAGCGATTGCGAGCGGGTGCTCGATGGGAGGAGTGGGAAGCGACGGAGGCGGATCGATTCGTGTGCCGGCGCACTTTTGCGGAATTTGCGGACTGAAGCCGACGCCGGGGCGGATCGCGGCGACCGGGCATTATCCGCCGGGCGCAGGAGCATTTCGGTGGATAGGCGTGGTTGGACCATTGGCGCGAACGGTGGCGGATGTGCGGGCGTTGTTCGCGGTGATGGCAGGTGCGGATCCGGGCGATGCGCTGAGCGCGCCGGTGCCGGTTCGCGAGATTGTGCCGATGGAGTTGCGGGGATTGCGCGTGGGAATACTGGAGAGCGCGGCACTAGGGACGGCGACGCCGGAGACTCTAGCAGCTGTCGAGCGCGCTGGAAAACTGCTGGTGGAACAAGGACTCCATGTGGAGCGTTTCCCTTTGCAGAAGCTGGATCGGGCGCTGGAGCTTTGGTGGTTTTTCTTTGGGCCAGTGATCGGGAAATTGTTGATGGAAGGGACGAAGGGGCAAGAGGAATTGTTGAGCTCGATGCTGCGGGAGTATCTGGGAGTGGTGAGCAACGAGCCTGCGGTGACACTGGAATCGTTCATGAACGCGTGCACGGAACGAGATCTGGTGCGCGAAGATATTTTGCGGCAGATGGGCGGAGTGGGGCTTTTGCTTTCGCCGGTGTCCTCGGCGCCTGCATTCCGGCATGGGGAGGGAAATTATCAGACGGGAGATGCGCACAATTACCGTGACACGATGCGGTTTTGCCAGTGGATGAACCTGACGGGTTTTCCAGGCTTATCGGTGCCAATGGGGCAGTCACGGGAAGGATTGCCGATTAATGCGCAGTTGATTGGGCGACCGTACGAGGAAGAAATCCTGTTGAGCGTGGCGGAGCGGCTGGAATTGGGGCGCGGGATGTGGAAAGGGCTGGGAAATTAGTCGTCGGTTCTCAGTTTTAAGTTTTAAATAAACCGCACGGTACAGCCAGGTGAGATGGAGGTGGAGATGATTCTTCGCTTATCCTCGTCGGATGCCCTCAGAATGACAAGCTTGGTTCGTTCAGTTGGGGGAGGACTGCTTTAGCTCGGGGCTGGGTAGATAGCGTTCTTCCAGTTCTTCGCGGTCCTTGTTTACCTGAAGATCCATGAGTTTTTTGGCGCTGGCGAACTCGAGTTTGGCTTCGTCCTTTTTGCCGAGATGCTGCAGGATCTGGGCGCGCAGGAAATGAACTTTGCCGCTGTCGGGAGCGAGCTTCACGGCGGCATCGATCTCTTTGAGCGCTGGTTCAAACTTCTGCTGCGATTGGTAGAGCTTGGCGAGACTGAAGAGCGCATTGACCTGACGAGGATCGCGTTTGAGGGCTTCGCGAAATTCGCGCTCGGCGTCAGCTTCTTTCTGGCTGCGTAGGTAAAGATTGCCGAGCTGGACGTAGTTGTCGGCGAGGTCGGGCTCGATGGCAATATCCTGGCGAAATTCCTGTTCACTTTTATCGAGTTGGCCGAGTTCGAGATAGACCAGACCCAAATTGAAATGCAGGAACGGAAGATTGGGGTTGGCTGCGAGCGCTTTCTGGAGCTGGGCGAGCGCGGTGTCGTATTCCTGATGCTGTAGATAAGACTTGCCGAGAATGAGGTGAAGTTCGGGCGAATCGCCACCAACGGAAACGAGCTGCTTCATCGCCTTGTCGTCGAGAGATTTGTCTCCGGCACGATTCGCGGCCATGCCGAGAACGTAGAGATACATGACATCGGACGAGAGTTGAGGCCACAAGGAGTCGAGAGTACTGGCCGCAGCGGAGTAATTCAGGGTGAAGACCTGGCAGAGTCCGAGTAGATAGTGAGCTTGAGTGGAGCTGGGATCATCGCGCACAACGGATTCGAGATAGGGGATGGCTTCGCGGTAATTCTGCTGACGGAATTCAACGAGAGCAATGTTCAAACGAATACCCGGAATCTTTGGGGAGAGTCTCTCGGCCTTCTTCAAGTTCCTAAGGGCCGCGTCCCAGTCTTTGCGACGCATAGAAATGACACCGAGGTTGGCGTAAGCGGCGCCAGCATTGGGATCGGAAACGAGAACCTGGCGGAAATTTGTTTCAGCGGCGTCAAGATCTCCAGCTTGCAGCGCGGCCTGACCCTTCTGAAAGGAAGCCTGAGCATCAGGAAGGCTTGCGGATTGTTTGGCTTGGGAAGCGGGAAGAGCTGCGGCCCATAATGGGTCAGAAGGAAACAAAAGAAGCGAAGCCACGATGAAAATGGTGAGGAAGCGGAAGTTAGGCGACTGGGACATGCAGAACTAGTGTGCGACAGTGCGGGAGTAAGGTTCAAGAGAGAGTGGAGAACAGGGAGAAACAGCGAGTCGCGAGTTCGCTACGTGGCTGGCGCGGGGCGTAATTTTATTTAGGACTTGACAGGGTTGCAACTATCCGCTATTAATCCGATTTAATAGATGTTTTCGGGGTGGTTAAGGTCCCGTCGAGGACCGAGGGATTTCAGGCGAGTGGTCGCGAGTCGGTAAACCAGGCAGAGCAGAAGTACTGCCTCGTCTCCATTCCTCCTTCATGTCCGTGAAAGTCTAGCCGAAATTTGTGGAGTCCGGAGGTCTCATCGTGGAGAGCCATCGCAATTCTGTAAATACGTTTTTGATGGAGAGGATGGGAAACTGGCTGGCGGTGCTGGCACTGCTGCTGGTAATTCCAGTTCACGCGTCAGCCCAGGACATCAGCGTGATCAGCGGAACGGTAATGGACAAATCGGGTGCGGCAGTAGCAGGCGCGACAGTGGTGGTGACAAACGCATCCGGCAACCTGACACGCACCACTGAGACGAACGGTGAGGGGGCCTACGTGGTCCCGGCACTGCCGTCGGGCAGCTACGATGTAACGGTAACAGCCAAGGGATTCCAGAGATTCCAGGCGAAAGGTGTGGTTCTGGACGTGTCGCAGAAGTCGCGTGTGGACATATCGCTGACAGTGGGAGCAGTGACGGAAGAAGTCATCGTGACCGGCGAGAGCGTAGCTCAGGTCGACACGCAGTCGGCGGAAATCGGAAGCACCATCACCGGGAAGCAAGTGCAGCAACTGGAGTTGAACGGGCGGAACTTCACGCAGCTTGTAACGCTGGCACCCGGGGTAGTGAACCAGACGGGCCAGGATGAAGGGCTGGTGGGGGTGGCAGGAAACGTGGCGTACAGCATCAATGGAGGCCGCACGGAATACAACAACTGGGAGATCGACGGCGGCGACAACATGGACAACGGATCCAACGCCACGTTGAACGTGTATCCAAACCTAGAGGCGATTTCCGAATTTAAGGTGCTAACGTCGACGTACGGCGCGCAGTATGGCAAGAACGGCTCTGGCTCGGTGGAAGTAGAGACGAAGTCAGGAACCACGCAATTCCACGGAAGTGCGTTTGAGTATGTGCGCAACCAAATCTTCAACGCAAACTCGTGGGAAAACAACGGGCAAGGAGTGGCGCGACCGGATTACAAGAAGAATGATTTTGGGTACACCTTTGGCGGGCCAGTCTTTATTCCGAACCACTACAACAAAGATAGGAAGAAGACGTTCTTCTTCTGGTCCCAGGAATGGCGGCGAGAAATCGTTCCGGGCAGCACCATCAGCCAAAACGTGCCCTCAGACGCGGAGCGCGGTGGAAATTTCAACGACGTATGCCCGGCGTACACGGGAGCGGCATTCGATCCAACGGCGTTTCCAGATTGTCCTTATCAGTCAGGGAACCCAGGCACTCCGTTCGTGAACAACACTCTGCCTGGAACGAGTTCCACGACGGTCCCTGCACTGCTGTCGATGATTCCTAAAGCGAATAACACGCTGGGGACGTATGCCACAGGGCAGGCCGCCGGCAGCCCGTTACCGGCGTACGTAGCGAATCCAAGTTATCCAACGAATTGGCGGGAAGAACTGATCCGAGTAGACCAAAATTTTTCAGAGAACGAACGGCTGACGGTGCGGTACATCCACGATTCGTGGTCGACCATCAATCAAGGTCCGCTTTGGGGCGTATACAACAACTCGTTCGACAATACGAACACGAACTTTGTCGGGCCAACGACCAGCTTCGTGGTACGCCTGACATCGACAATCAAGCCAAACTTGCTCAACGAGTTTGTGGCCAGTTACACAGCCGACCACATCATTCTGTCGAACATCACGAACGTGGCCCTGCCGTCGGGCGGCATCGACCTTTTGCCGCTGTTTCCTGCTCAATTCGCGCAGGCCAACAAGATCCCGGCCATTGCGGTCGGCAACACAAATGGCACGGCATACGGCACCGGTGGATTTTCGGTGGACACCGGGTACTTTCCGTGGAAGAACGCCAACCCCACCTACACCTACCGTGACATCATGACGTACATCCACGGAAACCACACAATGTTCTTCGGGGGCTACGTGGCGTTCGCACAGAAAAACCAGCAGTCCTCATCCGATATTCAAGGGCAGCTGTCTTTTGCGACAAACAACCCGAATTCGACGGGAAATCCGTTTGCGGATCTGCAGTTGGGCCAGGTGGGCAGCTATGCGCAAACCAGCGCGCAGCCTTATTTTTACGACCGCTACAAGATCTTCGAGCCGTTTTTCCAAGATGACTGGCGTGCCACCAGGAAACTCACCATCAATCTAGGGCTAAGGTGGAGTTTCTTCGGGCGCTATCAGGAAAAGCAGTTCAAGGAGTTTAACTTCTCGCCCAGCGTCTACACTCCGCTGAATGGGCCTGCCCTGTGGCCCTATAACGATCCAAACAATTCGCAGCTTCTCCTGCCCACTACGAACCCATTCAACGGATTCGAGCAATGCGGCGCAATCAATCAAAACTATCCGGGAATCGTCATGGCCCCAACGGGATGCATGACGAACAAATATATGAATCCCGGTCCGCGGATCGGGGTTGCGTATGATCCCGGAGGGGACGGCAAGTGGGCCATCCGAGCCGGCTATGGCATTTTCTTTGAGCATATGAATGGAAATGAGGCCAACGCCGAATCGTTGCAGGGGAATCCGTCACCTCTGGTACAAAACGGGAGCGTTAGCAGCCAGATCGGGTATCCGACGGTCGGGCTGGCGTCGCAAGGCTTTCCGAGTCCTTTCGGCGGCACCTCCATACCGGGGCAAGTGCAATGGCCCTACATGCAGCAGTGGAACCTGAGCGTGGAGCATGAGTTGCCGTCGCACATCGTCGCGACTCTCGCATACGTCGGCAGCAAGGGCACACATCTGACGCGACAATACGATCTAAACCAGTTGCAGCCCGTACCGGCGAGCCAGAATCCGTATCTGGCGTCCGGTGCTCCCATTACGGGGAATGATTGCCAGCCGGACAACGCAAATTTCGTTCTGGACCCGACCACCGGGCTTCCCACTGGAGCTACCACTGCAAGTGGCACGTTTGTGACCGGGCAACCAGCAGTGAATCTCTTTGTTGCGTGCGGGAATCCTGCGGCGGGGTACTACCGGCCGTACGCCGGGTTCGGCAGCATCACGCGTCTAGAGAATACCGCGAATTCTAACTACAACGCGCTGCAAGCCACAGCGCGTCATACGATGGGGGATTTGACATTCAGCGCCAGCTATACGTGGAGCCATTCGATCGATGATTCCTCCGATCGATACGACGGAGGCTTCGTCAATTCATACAACTCGGCAATCAACCGGGCGAGTTCGAATTTCGACATCCGCCAAGCCTTTTCGTTGAGCTACGTCTACGCATTTCCCTTCTACAAGCATGATACGGGATGGAAACACACTCTAATGGGCGGCTGGCAGTGGTCCGGCATTACCGTGGCAATGACGGGCGCACCGTTCAGCGTCGCGAATGGAACGCAGTATTCGGACAGTGCAGGCGTGGCGAACGGCGTTGGTATTCCATCCTATCCTGACGTCGTCGGAAATCCCAATGTGGTTCCCGCGGACGTAAAGCAGGCGTTCGGAGCAGCGGCGCTGTTTGGAAAACTGAACTACAACCCGGCAGCGTTTGCCGAACCGGTTGGACTAACGTTTGGCAACGCAACCCGAAATATGTTGAGAATGCCAGGACGACTGAACTTTGACATGGGGCTCTTCAAGCGCTTCGAGTTCAAGGAGCGTTACGCATTCGAGTTCCGTTGGGAAACCTTCAACACGTTCAACCACACGCAACTAGATTCCTTCAGCGGCACAAATCCCGGAGGGTCTGGCGGCGCCGGTGGTTCCGTAGGGATGGGGTGCAATCCAGGGGCTGCCCTGTCTTCGGGTAGTGACCCAACTTGCGGAGGTTTCCTGGTACTGAACGGGTCGCACTTGCCGCGAATTATGCAGTTTGGCTTGCGGTTCCAGTTTTAGTTTTCCGCCCAAGGACTGGAGGCGGCGGCAGGCTTCGCTTGCTTCTCCCTCGGGTCCCGATTTAAGTCGAGGAAAAGCCTCCCGATGTTTTCGGGAGGCTTTTTTTATTGGGAGCGTTGGTTGTTTATTGCGTTGCAACGAGAGCTTTGGGTGTACAATCGCCGCATGAACCGACGAACATTTATTGAAACATCCGTTGCAACCGCAGTGCTCACCACGCTCCCCACAAAAACCTTCGCCGATGAACATAAGATTTCCAAGGTCGGCATACAGCTTTACACCGTGCGCGACGAGATGAAGAAGGACTTCGAAGGGACGATCGGCAAGGTGGCCGCAATTGGCTACAAGGAAATGGAATTCGCAGGCTACTTTGGGCACTCGCCGAAGGATGTGCGCGCGATCCTGGATAAGAACGGACTGACGTCGCCGTCGAGTCACGAAGGATACGACGTTGTGGAGAAGAAGTTGCCGGAAACGCTGGAAGGCGCTCATGTGATCGGGCAGACATTTCTGGTGTGCCCGTACATCGACGAGAAGATGCGCACAGCGGACGGCTACAAGCGCGTGGTGGAAACGTTCAATAAGGCAGGCGAGGCGTGCAAGAAAGCGGGAATCCAGTTCGCGTATCACAACCATTGGTGGGAGTTCATACCTGATGCGCAACTGGGCGGGAAATTTCCGTATGACTTCCTGCTGGAGTCGACGGATAAGAACAATGTGAAGATGGAAATGGATTTGTGCTGGATCAGCGTGGCGGGACAGGATCCGGTGGCGTATTTCAAGAAATATCCGGGGCGCTTTCCGCTGGTACACGTGAAGGACATGAAGAAATTGCCAAACGTGAAGCCGGAGCAACTGGCTTCGGTGAACATGAAAGAACTGGAAAAGGGTATGACCTCGGTGGGCGACGGGATCATCGACTGGAAGCGCATTTTTGCGGCGGGCAGCATTGGCGGAATCGAGCATTACTTCGTGGAGAATGATTTTCCGAAGGAAGCGTTCCCCAACATTACGGCCAGCTACAAATATTTGTCACAACTGACATTTTAAGAACGCATCCGCAACCACGGATTTGGGACGCCGCGACGGGTGTGACGATTTCCACCACTAAAACCCGAATCAGGTATTGTTCTGCACAGATGAATCGTTCTGGCAGTGTGCTCGTCTAAGTGCTCAAGGGAGTGTGTATGAGCCGAAACCTGCTGGTTGCCGCGCTATTTCTAATACCCGCGACTGTTGTTGCAAATGACTCACCGAGTTTTCGCGGTGATTTGGAACATCCAGGCGTTTACGATACGACACCGGTCGCGAAATTCACGCAAGTCAAATGGAAGTTTCAGACCAAAGACATCGTGGTGTCGTCGCCCGCCGTGGTGGGAGACACGCTTTACGTGGGCAGCGCAGACCACAATCTCTACGCGCTTGCGATTGCGACAGGCACACAGAAATGGGCATTCAAGACCGGAAGCAGCGTGGCTTCTTCGCCGGCGGTGGCGAATGGAACGGTTTATTTCCTGAGTTACGACGGTAATTTCTATGCGCTGGATGCTGCGGACGGCAAGTTGCGCTGGAAGTTTAAAACGGGAGGCGAGCGACGATTCGCGGCAACGCATTTGCACGGCTCACAGCCTGCGGCGGAAACCATGCCGGATCCTTTCGACGTGTACCTCTCGTCGCCGGTAGTGTGGCAGGGCGCAGTGTACTTTGGATGCGGCGATGGCAACGTGTATTCGCTGGACGCAACGAAGGGCACGCTGAACTGGAAATTCAAGACCGGGGATGTGGTGCATGCTTCGCCGGTGATATCCGGGGGAGTGTTGTACATCGGAAGCTGGGATTCGTATTTTTATGCAATTGACGCGACGACGGGCAAAGAAACGTGGCGCTTCAAAACGGGAGAGGACCCCGATATCCACAACCAGGTGGGCATTCAGTCTTCGGCAGTGGTAGCGGACGGCATGGTGTATTTCGGGTGCCGGGATTCGAATTTGTACGCTCTGGACGCGGCCACGGGACAAAAGAAATGGGCGTACAACAACAAAGGATCGTGGGTGATCGCGTCGCCGCTGGTGCAGAAGGGCAAGATTTACTTCGCAACTTCCGATTCCGGCATGTTCCACGCCTTGGATGCGAAGACGGGCGCGGAGCTGTTTTCACTGAAGTTTTCTGGATGGCCGACGTTTGCGTCGCCAATTATCGCCGGGGAGATGCTGTACTCGGGCTCGCACTCCGGCACATTGTACGCAATCGACCTGAAGGAGCAGAAGACCGCGTGGGAATTTCAGACCGACGGAGCGAAACAGAACGCGGCGAAATACACGAAGGCAGATGGAACTCCCAATTATGAGGCGGCGTATGCGGGTGATTTCTACGATGACATGGTTGTGGGGATGCATAAGCTTATGGCTATGGGATCGATCTATGCTTCGCCGGTGTTGGCGAATGGAGTGCTCTATATCGGAAGTACGGATGGAGCGCTGTACGCGTTGAACTAGACGGTCGTCGATTTCCAACCAACTTCAAGTGATTGCCCGCGCACGGGAGATCCTCATCCCTGAAGGGATGAGCTACAAGTTCAGAGAACAGTTGTGCGCGGCGACGCCGGGCAGGCTATGATGTCGGCGCTCGCTCCAAAACGAGAAACCCGAGGTCGGCACATTGGCGAAGGCAACTTCGAAGGTCTTTCCCATAACAGTTATTGCTGGGTTGTTGCTTTTCGGTGCGGGGTGCGCGCTGATGGCAGCGGGATATGGGCACAGTGCGCTTGCCGCAGTGCGCTGGGTTGGCTTGGCAGCGCTGGCGTATGCGGGAATTCAGCGGCGTTCGCTGACCTTCTGGATTTTCTTTGCGATGTTTGCGGGATTGGAAATCGGGCTGGATTGGCCGGGGTTTGCGGCGCATCTGCGCGTGCTGAGCGACATTTTTCTGCGGCTGATCAAGGTGATTGTGGCGCCATTGATTTTGGGCACGCTGGTTACGGGAATTGCGGGGCACGGCGACCTGAAGAAAGTGGGACGCATCGGGTTGAAGAGCCTGATCTATTTTGAAGTGGTGACGACGATCGCGTTGTTTATTGGAGTGGGCGCGATCAACCTGACGCGCGCGGGTGAAGGGATCTCTCTGCCCGCGGCTTCCACCGAGCAGGGGCCGCAGAACGTTGGGCCACTGAAGTGGGACGATTTTCTGCTGCATGTGTTTCCGGAAAACATTGCGAAGGCCGTGGGGGAGAACCAGATATTGCAGGTGGCGGTATTCGCGGTGTTGTTTGGAATTGCGCTGACGCGCGTTCCAGAGAAACTGCGGCAGCCGATGCTGAGCGTGGCGGAATCGTTGACACAGGTCATGTTCAAATTCACAAACATTGTGATGTATTACGCGCCGATTGGAGTGGGGGCGGCGATGGCGTACACGGTGGGGCACATGGGAATCAGTGTGTTGCTGCCGCTGGGGAAGCTTTTGCTGACGGCTTATGGCGCGTTGTTGGTGTTTCTGATTTTTGTTTTGCTGCCCATTGTGCTGCTGGCGCGCCTGCCGCTGGGGCGGTTTCTGAAATATGTAGCCGAACCGGCCACGATTGCATTCGCCACCAGCACTTCAGAGGCCGCGCTGCCACGCGCGATGGAATGCATGGAGGAATTCGGAGTGCCGCGGGAAATTGTGGCGTTCGTGATTCCGGCAGGGTACAGCTTCAATCTGGATGGCTCAACGCTGTACCTGGCGATGGCGTCGATTTTCGTGGCGCAGGCCGCGGGGATTCACATGGGCTGGATGCAGCAATTGTTCATGGTGTTCGCGTTGATGGTGACGAGCAAAGGAGTGGCAGGCGTGCCGCGCGCCGTTCTAGTGGTGCTGATGGCCACGGCATCTACGTTTCATCTTCCCTACGAACCGATCTTCATTCTGCTTGGCGTGGACACGCTGATCGACATGGCGCGAACTTCGTGTAACGTGACGGGCAACTGCCTGGCTAGCGCGGTGATCGCGCGGTGGGAAGGCGAGTTGCGCGGGCCGAGCACTTCTACGTCGCTGGAGTCTTGAGTTTGCGTGCGCGATATTTCGTAATTTTCGATGGCCAGCTCCCACTGGCCATTTTTCACCCTTCGGCCACAAAATTCAGGATTCAGGGAATGGCGGGCAGCCAGGGAATGAGGAGAGAGCGGTGTTGCCAATGTATTGGAGATCGTCAATGCCGGTTTTGCTGGTGTAAAAGCCGTCGCAGGTCATGTGGCGAAGATGCGCAAAAAAAGTGATGCCCTGAGTGAGCGAGGGATCAGAAACGGCGTTTTTGCGATAGGCGATGAGGTCCAGAGCTTCTTTTTGCTGCGCGGGAGTGGAATCAAGAAAAGTGGCGTTGTACCTGTCGTAGCAGAAATTGTCGAGCCACATGAGGCCGCCGCCGAAAATAAGCTGGTAGTCTTCGTTTTCGCTGGTGAGAAGATCGATGAATTCAGGTGCGCCGCCCTCGACAGCTCCACCGGATTTTTCGTCTTTGGGAATGATGGTGTCGCAGAGGAAGACCAGAGTAGCGTATTGGTGAGGCAGGAAAAATTTGGGAGTGTACTTCCCTGCCGGAGAGGCGGCCTTCGCTTCGTGCACCATTTGATGGACGAGCGCGGCGGCTTCCGCGGGGATAACCTGGAGCACGGAACCGGCGGCCGCACCGACGGCAAGATTTCTGAGTACGTCGCGTCTGGAAATTCCGGGCATGTGGCTACTCCTTGCTTTTGGACCAAACAGCAGACGACACGGTTTGGCCATCGTTCCGAGCAATCGGAGTGGGATTCCTCACTCCGCGGACTCCGTTCGGAATGACAATTTGTTGATGGTTGCACTCGGGATGAAAACGGGTCGTGATGTGTTCACACATATCTAAAGGCTCCCGTTGCGCGCTTGGGCCAGCAAATAGTCGGACGCGCGCCAGGATAAGGCCATGATGGTGAGGGTGGGATTTTTGTCGGGATTGGTGACTAGTGGAGCGCCATCGGTGACGAAAAGATTCTTCACGTCGTGAGCCTGGCAATAGGCGTTCAACACGGAGGATTTGGGGTCGGCACCCATACGAGCCGTGCCGACTTCATGGATGACTTTGCCACCGTCTTCAATACCAAAAGGGTGAGGGCCATCGATATCGGTTTTGGTTTGATATTCGCCGCCCATGGTTTCGATGATGGCTTTGAACGTTTCCTGCATGTCCTTGGCTTGACGGATTTCGTACTCGCTCCATTTGAAGTGGAAGCGCAACACAGGAATGCCCCACTCATCCACGACATCGGGATCGATTTCGCAATAGGTGTCGGGATTGGCGATCATTTCACCGCGTCCGGCAAAACCAATGGTGGTACCGTAACGCTGGCGGCAGGCGCGTTTCAGGCTGAGGCCGTAGCCCTCGCCCTCGTCACACAGATGCGCGAACATGCCGGCGCTGGGCATTTCGCGACCGCCGCCAATCTCGATGTGGTAGCCGCGGGGGAACTCATTCTTACGATCGTACTTCCACCAGGGAATGTACATGTGCATTCCGCCCACGCCATCGTGGTTGTGGGGCGGCATTTTGGCCATTTCGGGGACGTAACCTCCACCATTGCTTCCAACGGAGTCTGTGAGGTTGCGGCCGACCCATCCTGAGGAGTTGGCGAGGCCGTCGGGAAACAATTTGGATTTGGAATTAAGGAGAAGGCGAGCGGATTCGCAAGCGCTTGCGGCAACAACAACGGCGCGGGCGGGCACGCGTTTTTCGGTGCGCGTGGCTTTATCGATATAAGCAACGCCGGTGGCTTTTCCGTCGGGGCCGACGAGAATTTCGCGAGCCATGGCGCCGGCAATCAAAGTGAGCTTGCCGGTTTGCATCGCGCGGGGAATGAGCACCTGGCTGGAACTGAAATTGGAAGCGGTGACGCAACCGCGTCCGCACTGGCCGCAGTAGTGGCAGGGCGGGCGGCCATTGAGCGGCTTGGTGAGGACGGCGAGGCGCGAGGGGATGCAAGTGATATTGAGTTTGTCGCACGCCTTCTTGATGAGGACTTCGTTGCAGCGAGGCTTGGGGGGAGGAAGAAAGACGCCGTCGGGTGCGCTGGGCACATTTTCTTTGGTGCCGAAAACACCGATAAAGCCTTCGACTTTGTCGTAGTAAGGGGCAAGGTCCTCGTAGGTGATGGGCCAGTCCTCGCCAAGGCCGTCGCGTGTTTTGGATTTGAAATCGATGGGCGCGAAACGAAGAGCGATGCGGCCCCAATGATTGGTGCGGCCGCCAACGATGCGAGAGCGAAACCACTGGAAATTGGAGCCAGGCGCGGAGGTGTAAGGTTCGCCGGAAATTTTCCAAGAGCCGTTGGGCGCAAGGAATTCGCTGAAATCGGCCACGGCCCTTCCGCCAACGCCCATGCCGCGATGGGGAAGGTCGTAAGGCCACATAAACATCTTGTAGTCCTTATCGGGATAGACCTGTGGACCAGCCTCAAGCATGACGACGCTGAGGCCGCCCTCAGTGAGGATCTTTGCGGCCATGCCACCGCCAGCGCCAGAGCCGATGACGCAGACGTCGTAGGATTTGGGGGTGCGCTGGACCTGAGCCATGGAGACCGTTCGCTACAATTCGCCTTTCTTCATTTTGGAAACGGCGTAATCGCAAGCGCGAGCGGTGAGGGCCATGTAGGTGAGCGAAGGATTCACACAAGAGGAGGAAGTCATGCAAGCGCCGTCGGAGACGAAGAGATTGTGGACGTCGTGAGCCTGATTGTTGGCGTTGAGGACGGAAGTTTTGGGATCGCGGCCCATGCGAGCCGTGCCCATTTCGTGAATGCCGCGGCCCGGAGGAGTGATGGACTGGGAAACGGAAATTTCACGGGCTCCGGCGGCGGCGAGCATCTCCGCGGCCTGCAGAGCGATGTCGCGTGACATGGCGTGTTCGTTTTCTCCCCACTCGCAACTGATCTTAAGAGTGGGAATGCCCCAGGCATCGACTTTTTCTTTATCAATTTCGACGAAATTGCTGTGAGCGGGAAGGCACTCGCCAAAACCGCCCATACCCATGCGCCACACTCCGGGCTTGCGAAGAGAATTCTTGAAATCGGCGCCGAAACCGGGAGCGGTGAGGCCGCGAGTCCAATCGTCGCGATCGGCGCCACCTTGATAGCCGTAACCGCGCAGAAATTCTTTTTGTTTTGTGGATACGTTGCGGAAACGCGGGATGTAGATGCCGTTGGGGCGATTGCCGAAGGGCACTCTGTTCTCGTGCCCGGGCATGATGCCGGAAGCGCCAGCGCCCATATGGTGGTCCATGAGGTTGTGGCCCAGTTCGCCGCTGCTGTTGGCGAGACCGTTGGGAAATTCCGGAGTGGAAGAATTGAGGAGGATACGAGTGGATTCCAGCGTGGAGGCGCAAAGGAAGACGAGACGGCCCTTGAATTCCATGGTGGCCTTGGTCTGCGCGTCGATGACGCGCACGCTGGAGATGCGCCGCGACTGCGAATCGAAGTTCAGGCTGTGGACTACGCTGTAGGGACGAATGGTGAGGCGGCCGGTTTTCAGAGCGGCAGGAAGAGTGGAGCTGAGGCTGCTGAAATAGGATTGCGTGATGCAGCCGCGCTGGCATTCGCCGCAGTAGTGGCAAGCAGCGCGTCCCTTGTGCGTTTGCGTAAGGATGGCGCAGCGGCCGATGGTGCAAATGCGATCGTCGTAATACTTCGCCAGAGCCGCGCGGAAATCCAGTTCAACACAAGTCATTTCCATGGGCGGCAGGAATTTGCTGTCGGGCAGTTGCGGAAGGCCCTCAGGCTGGCCGCTGATGCCGGCGAATTCTTCGACGTAATCGTACCAAGGAGCAAGATCAGCGTAGCGAATGGGCCAATCGACAGCGATGTTCTCACGCAGATTGGCTTCGAAGTCGAGGTCGCTCCAACGATAAGTCTGGCGCCCCCAGGTAATGGATTTGCCGCCGACTTGGCGGCCGCGAATCCAGGTAAACGGTTTTCCGGGAGCGACAGTGTAGGGATTATCGAGGTCGCTGACGAAGAACTTGTGGGAGAACTCGTCGCAGTCGTAGTCGCACTCGCGTTGGATGAATTGTGTGCGTAGGCGCTCGGCGCGATCGTCCCAGCGGCGGTACTTCAACTCCCAAAGAGGGACGTGCTCGACGTAATCCTGTTCAGGAATGATGGTGCGGCCGGCTTCGAGAACGAGGACGTTGAGTCCCTTTTCCGTAAGTTCTTTGGCGGCCCAGCCACCGGTGATACCGGAACCAACGATGAGCGCGTCGTAGGTGTTTGTTGCCATGTAGGGTTGAGTCTACCCCTTCTTCCCTTCCGGAATATGATCGCAGCCACGGAAAGCGCCGGGCATAATTTCGAGCTTGAGTTCCTGAGTAAAGCCGATTTCAGAAGTGTAGTAACCGTAGAGGGTCATGTATTTGAAGACGCGGAAAAAATCGCCGTGGAGCTGGGTGTCCCGGGAACTGGGGAACGCGCCATCGCGAATGCGGTCGGATTCGCGGACCCAGTCGACCGCATCGTCGAGAGAACGGAGGAACGTGGTTTGCTGCAAGGGAGTGCACTCGAGGAAGGTCTTGCCGAACAGAGCGGCACATTGCGTGTCGACATTGTCGAGACCGGTGAGGAAGTGGGTGCGCTCCTGTTCCGTGGCCCAATCCGCAAGAATGAAATCCATGAATTCGTTGACGCGAGCGGCGGTGGCGCCGGGCGTGTCTGTAGCAGGCACGATGATCTCGGCCATAGCGATGACGGTGTCGTTCTGATGAGGCGTGAAGGCGCGAAGCGAATAACTGCCCGAAGGATGAGCCTGGCGAAGAAGAGCGAAGAGATCCGGGGACAGCACTGGCGCCGCGGCAGCCGCAGCGAAAATGCGGAGGAGTTCACGCCGCTGCATGGGAGAACTCCGCAGCGGGAAGGATTGCGGGAAAGGACGCCACGGCGGCTGAAGGAGCCACCGCGGCGCAGGTTCCCACAAACTGACGACAATGCATCTCAGGTCCCGAGAATTTCATTACGAATATTTTTCAGGACATAAGCGGCGCGCTCGACGCCGACGGGGCCAGGAAGAATGGGATCCTCATTTTCGATGCTGAGGATGCCATCGTAACCGACGTCCATGTAGGCCTGAAGGATGGATTTCCACGTGGAGGCGCCATGGCCATAGCCGACGGCGCGGAACGTGTCGGAGGCGTTGCCAAGGTCGCCCTTCTCAAACGCAAAGTTAAGGATGCCGTATTTGGCGACGTTTTCCGGGTACAGCACGGTGTCTTTCATATGCGCGTGATAAATGATGCCCTGCTTGCCCAGGAAGTGGATAACCTCGACGGGGTCGCAACCCTGCCAGAAAAGGTGGCTGAGATCGCAGTTGGCGCCAATTTCTTCACCAACGGCTTCGCGAAGTTTTAGGAGAGTGCGCGGATTATAAACCACGAAATTAGGATGCATTTCGAAGGCCAGGCGATGGATGCCATGTTCGCGCGCGTATTTTGCCGCGCCCTTCCAGTACGGAATTACCTTTCCCTTCCATTGCCACTGCAGCATTTCGTTGTATTCGGGCGGCCAACGGTAGGTGATCCAGTTGGGTTGCGTATCTTTTGGCGAACCGCCGGGGCAGCCAGAGAAGCCGACGATGACTTTGACATCAAGCTTTTCGGCGAGTTGCACAGTCTTTTTGAAGGTTTCGGCGTCTTTTGCGGCGTGCGCTTCGTCGGGATGGACCGGATTACCGTGGCAACTGAGGGTGGCGACGCGGATGTTCTTGTCGGAGAATTTCTTCTGCCAGGCCTTGAGCTTGGCGGGATCGGCGAGGAGTTCATCGACGGGACAATGATTCGCGCCGGGATAGCCGCCGGTGCCGATTTCCATGGCTTCGAGGCCGAGAGCGCTGACCTTGTCGAGCATTTCATCCATGGAAAGATCGGCGTAGACCGGATCGAAAACGCCGATGGGAAGTTTCCGTTTCGAGGAAGAAGAAGCTTGAGGAGCAGAAGAAGACTTTGAGGAAACTTCCGGAAAAATCGTCTCGAGGTGAGGAGCGGCGGGAACAGCGGCGGCGAGGAGCCCGGCGCCGCCCGTGGCAAGGAACTGCCTGCGGTCGAGGCGTGAGTCTGTTGAAGGAGAATCGGAGTTGCGATTACGCATTAAGAGGCCTCCAAGACAGGTGGAAAAGGTGAAGGAGCGATGGTCCGGCGGCAATTATACGCCCGGAAGAGGCAGAAAAGAGGCAAAAGTGGTGGAAAATTTCGATTCAACTACGGACGCAATGACTCCAGTGAAGGAATCGAAGTGGCAACGGTGAAGGCGCGCTCCGGAAGAATTTTCTTACGCTGGATGGCGTCGACAAGCATTTCCATGGCGGTTCCAGTGCTGGGCGGACAACAGATGGTGGCTTTCAAGAGACCGCTGCGGACCCAGGACTGCCCCGTTTTGGGCACGCCGTCGATGCCAAGATAAGGCAGGCTGAGCCAACGTTCGCGTTCGTACTCCGTGGGCAATTCCTGGAAGGCTTTGCGCGCGCCAATAGCCATCGAGTCATTCTGGGACACAATGAGATCGATGGTGGATTTCAGCGAGGTGCTGAGTTTGAGCCAGGAGCGCACAGCCTTTTGCGCACTCTCTTCGGTCCATTGGCCCTTCAGACCAATCACGTGGATATTAGCGGGCTTAATTTCTTGAAAACCCAGAAAGCGCTCTTTGGAGGCCGAGGCTTCAGAAGGCCCCTGGATATAAAGGACACAACCACCACGAGGCAAAAGCGCAACGCACTGGCGTCCCTGGATGCGACCGACTTCAAATTGATCGCAGCTGACACCGAAAATGGGGACCTTGCTGCTCTGACGAAGCTCGGCAATGTAGTTGGCATCGCGATTGAGAACAACCCAAGCAATGCCAGCGTTGAGGGAGGCGCGGGCCACCTGGGGAAGTCCAGTGCCGCCGGCGGGTTCCATGACAATAGCGGCGGGGCGATCTTCGGGAGCTACCTGAACGGCCTTGAGGATCTGAGTGCTTTGATTGACGGCGTCGTTGTCGGCAAAGATGATTTGTACGTCGACGTCGAGCTTCTGAGCGGCGCGCTCGGCATCCTGGGCCTGCTCGAGCTGGTAGTCGTTGTTGTTGGTTATGAGAGAAACCAGAATCTTCATTTTTGGCATAAGACCACCCTCGGGCGTCGTTCTCAGCAAAAATGTAAAAACGTATTAGGAGAAAACACAAACGTGTTGCGAACTACCAATCAGCCCCTGACCTGAACATCGAACAAAAAACGCGCGAGAGTGCGCACTCGCGTTGTTACGAAAAACAGAAATTCATTTAGACGGCCGCAAAGCCTCGACGGGAGGCACCGAAGAAGCGGTGGTGATGGCACGCTCCGGAAGAATTTTGCCGTACTGCAAGGCGTCAACGAGCATAGAAAGGGCCTGACCGGCATTCGGAGGAATGAAGATGGTGGCGGTGAGCAAGCCGCTGCGAACCCAGGATTGCCCGGTCTTGGGGAGGCCATCGCAGCCGAGATAAGGAAGGCTGAGCCAGCGGTCACGCTCGGACTCTGCGGTCAATTCCTGGAAAGCTTTGCGCGCGCCAATGGCCATGGAGTCGTCTTGAGCGGCGACAAGGTCGATGGGCGCTTTCTGCGAGGTAGAAAGCTTGAGCCATGAGCGGACGGAACGCTGCGCACTCTCTTCGGTCCACTGTCCTTTGAGCATGGTGAGGTGAATGTTCGCGTGCTTGGCTTCCTGCATGCCGACGGTGCGTTCCTTGGCAGCGGAGTTCTCCGAAGGACCTTGGATGTAAAGGACCGAGCCACCACGTGGCAGAAGGGCGCAGCACTGGCGTCCTTGAATGCGGCCGATTTCGACGTGATCAGAGCTAACGGAAAAAACAGGCGCCTTCGAGGAGGAGCGAAGTTCGGGAATGTAAGTGGCATCGCGATTCAGAACCGCCCAACCGATGCCGCCAGAAACCGCGGCGCGAGCAACCTGCGGCAAAGCGGTGCCACCGACGGGTTCGAACACGATGGCATTGGGGCGATCCTCGGGAGCAGCTTGAATCGCTTTGAGAATTTGCGTGCTTTGATTTATGGCGTCGTTGTCGGCATAAACAATCTGCATGTCCACAGCAAGCTTGCGAGCAGCGACTTCAGCAGAGTTGGCTTGTTCAATCTGGTAATCGTTATCGTTGGTAGTAAGCGAAACAAGAATCTTCAGCTTTGACATTTGTTCCCCATGGTGACCTGTTTTCTCCACGATACACCCGATGCAAGCAGCAGAACGGGAAACGTCAACGGGAGTTTCGCGGGGGGAACGTGCAAAGGTGGCGTGAAACATGGAAAAAGGAAGCGATGAGCGAAAGAGCTTGGCAAGTGACGGCGCGGGGAGTAGGAATGAGCAAAGCAGCGCAGCGGACTGGAGTGGTTTGGGTGAAAAGGCGCAAAAGGTAGTATAAGCGGGACTTGGTCCAGCTATAAGTTATTGTTTTGCAAAGGCTTACTTTGCGGTGGTTGCGGGTGGGGTGGTCCGGCGCTTGCTCATCGTGTGTGGGAGGCAGCGCCTGTGAAGTCGCTGGCTAACAGGGTTGGTTTGTGCGGTGCGAAGCATGGCTTTCTGCCCTTCCTGCAAGCCTGTAATACATTCAAAACACATAGGTTAGTACACACTAAGTTAGTCTGCCGGACCGCCGATGATGGTTGCGCGGGGTACTCCGGTAGCCGTGGACTGGTTAGAACGTCGGAGTAAAGAAGGACACCGATGACCTGGCAAGAAGAATACAAAAGAAAAGTGATGAGTCCACAGGAAGCGGTGCAGTGCATCCAGTCCAACATGCGGGTTTACATTCACCCGGGATGCGCGGAACCGGAAGCGTTAGTGGAGGCGCTGATCGCGCGTGCGCCATTCGTACGGCATGTGGAGATCGTGCACCTGTTGACGACGGGGCGAGCCGACTACGTTGCGCCGCAGATGGAAGGACACTTTCGGCACAACGCCATGTTTATTGGCGGAAATGTGCGGCAAGCGGTGAACGAGGGCCGCGCAGATTACACGCCGGTGTTTCTGAGCCAGGTGGAGGATTTGTTCGAGAGCGAGCAAATGCCGATCGACGTGGCGCTGATTCAGGTTTCACCGCCGGATGCGCACGGCTTCTGCTGCCTGGGAGTGGGAGTGGAAGCGACGCTGACGGCCGCGCGGTGCGCGAAGTTTGTGGTGGCGCAGGTGAACGACCAGATGCCGCGGACGTTTGGCGACGGTTTCGTTCACGTGAAGGAATTGGACGCGGTGGTGGAAGTATCGCGGCCACTGTGCGAATTGAGGCAGATCATCGTCACGGAAATGCATCATGCGATCGGGCGCAACGTGGCGACGCTGATCGAAGATGGGGCGACGTTGCAACTGGGGATTGGCGCGATTCCGGATGCGGTGCTGCTGGAGCTTGCCAATCATAGAGACCTTGGGGTGCATTCGGAAATGCTGAGCGATCGCGCGGTGCCGCTGATCGAATCGGGAGTGATCAACGGAAGCCGGAAAACGATACACCGGGGAAAAGTAGTGGTGGGGTTTGTGTTGGGCACGAAGAGGATGTTCGATTTCGTGAACAACAATCCGATTTTTGAGTTTCACCCGAGCCGCTACACCAATGACCCGTACGTGATTTCGCAGAATTACAAAATGGCCGCGATCAACTCTGGATTGCAGGTGGACATCACCGGGCAGGTCTGCGCGGATTCGATTGGGACGCAATTTTACAGCGGGATCGGCGGGCAGGTGGACTTTATACGCGGAGCGTCTCGCTGCAAGGGCGGAAAGCCAATTATCGCGCTGCCGGCCACGGCAAAGGACGGCGCGATTTCCAGGATCGTGCCGATGCTGGACCCCGGGGCGGGAGTGGTGACGTCGCGAGGCGCGGTGCATTATGTGGTGACGGAGTTTGGCGTGGCGTATCTGCACGGCCGCACGATCCGGCAGCGAGCCGAGGCTTTGATCGAAATTGCACACCCGAAGTTCCGCGAGGAGTTGTACACGTATTGCGAGAAAACGCGTTGGCTGCAGAGGCCGGCGTTTCAGGAAGGGTGAAACATGGCGAACCAAGCGCGAGGCAAAGTAAGTATCGATGCGGAAGAATGCAAGGGATGCGGATTGTGCGTGGACGCGTGCCCACCGAAATGCCTGTTCCTGATTCCGGAATTGAATGCGTATGGCGTGCATCCAGCGCGCTACAGCGGCAAGGAGTGCACCGGCTGCGGCATTTGCTTCTATGCATGCCCGGAACCGGGAGCGATTACGGTGTACCGGCTGAAGGTGCCGAAGGTAGCCGGCGTGAAAATGGAGGGCAGCCATGCGGCAACTTTGTAAGGGAAACGTGGCCATCGTAAAAGGCGCACTGCTGGCGGGATGCCGCGCGTATTACGGCTATCCGATTACGCCGGCCAGTGAAATCGCGGAAGCGGCGGCGGAGTATCTGCTGCAGGTGGACGGAACATTTTTGCAGGCCGAGAGTGAAGTGGCGGCGATCAACATGGTGTACGGCGCAGCGTCGGCGGGTATGCGGGTGATGACGGCGTCCTCCGGGCCAGGATTGAGCTTGATGCAGGAGGGCATGTCGTATCTGGCGGGTGCGGAGCTGCCCTGCGTGGTGATCGACGTTGTGCGCGGCGGACCCGGACTGGGGAACATTGCGCCGGAGCAGAGCGATTACTTCGCGGTGGTGAAGGGTGGCGGACACGGCAACTACAAGAACCTGGTGGTGGCGCCGGCGTCGGTGCAGGAAATGGCGGATCTGACCATGCTGGCGTTCGAACTGGCGGACCGCTACCGGAATCCAGCAGTGGTGCTAACAGACGGATTCATTGGACAAATGATGGAGCCGCTGGAATTGAAAGCGCAGGAAGCCGCGCTGCCGGAAAAGCCCTGGGCGGTGCGTGGAACAGCGGAGACGCGGAAGAATTTGATTTCGTCGATTTTTCTGGAGCCAGATGATCTGGAACGGCACGTGAGGAAGCTGGACGACAAATACAAGAAGGCCGCGGAAGTGGAAGCGCGGCACGAATTGTATCGCGCGGAAGAGCCGGAAGTGCTGCTGGTGGGCTATGGAATCACTTCGCGGGTACTGCGGAACGTAGTGGATATGGCGCGGAAAGAAGGATTGCGAGCGGGATTGTTCCGTCCAATCACGGTGTGGCCGTTCCCGTCTGAAGCGCTGCGGCAGGCGGCGCGGCGGGCGCAGATGGTGCTGGTGGTGGAGATGAGCACCGGTCAGATGGTGGAAGACGTGCGACTGGCGCTGGACGGAAGAGTGGATGTGGAGTTTTACGGACGCGCCGGCGGCAACGTGCCGATGGCGGACGAAGTGTGCAAGGTGATGTACGAGCGGATGGGAATGACGGCGGATTGGGGCGTTTGAGTTAGCGTGACGATTTCAGGAAGAGGTGACGCTGTGGATGAATATCAAGTGATCGAATCGAAGTCACCAGTCTTTTATGAGAAGTACGAACGGAAATCGGATCTGCAGCACCAGACGCACTACTGCCCGGGCTGCGGTCATGGTGTAGTGCACAAACTGATTGCTGAAGCGATTGCGGACATGGGCTACCAGGACCGCACGATTTTCGTTAGCCCGGTGGGCTGCTCGGTATTTGCGTATTACTACTTCGACGTGGGGAATATCCAGGCGGCGCATGGGCGCGCGCCCGCGGTGGCCACGGCGGCCAAGCGGTCGAATCCTGACAGCCTGGTGATCGCGTACCAGGGCGATGGAGATCAGGCAGCTATCGGCACGGCGGAAATTGTGCACGCAGCGAACCGCGGAGAAAAGATCACGGTATTTTTCGTGAACAACGCGATCTATGGAATGACGGGCGGGCAAATGGCTCCGACCACGCTGGTGGGCCAGAAGAGCACAACGTCGCCATGGGGACGGCGGCCATCGAACGAGGGATTTCCGTTACACATGGCGGAATTGTTGGCCACACTGGAAGCGCCGGTGTACATCGAGCGCGTGGCGCTGTCTGACAACAAGAACCTGATGAAAGTGCGCAAGGCCGTGCGGAAAGCCCTGGAACTGCAGAGGGATGGCGCGGGGTTCAGCTTCGTGGAAATCTTGTCGCCGTGTCCGACGATCTGGAACATGACGCCGCAAGACTCGCGTAAGTGGATTGAAGAGAAAATGCTGCCGGTGTTTCCGCTGGGTGTGTTGCGAGACCGTAAACCGGAATCGACAGAGAATGCCGTACCGCAGACGACAGTGACGAAGCTGCTTGGCCTGGAGACGCCGGCAGAAGACGCCACGGTACCGATGGCGGCAAAAGAGACGCATGCCAATTTGACGGTGAAGATCGCGGGCTTTGGCGGACAGGGCGTGCTGCTGCTGGGACAGATCCTGGCGGAAATGGGCATGCGCGAAGGGCGCGAAGTGAGCTGGCTGCCGTCGTACGGCCCGGAAATGCGCAGCGGAAGCGCGCATTGCCACGTGTGCCTGTCGAACGAGCGGGTCGGCTCGCCGGTAATCGAACATCCGGACGTGCTGATTGCCATGAACGAGCCTTCGCTGCACAAGTTCGCGAAGCTGGTGGCGCCGCACGGCATGATCATTTACAACAGCGATAAATTGCCGGAGCATTTCTCTGCCACGCACGCGCAGGTGTTCTGCGTGCCAGGCTCGGAAATTGCCGACCGGCTGGGAACCACCAAGATCACCAACATGGTGATGATGGGCGCGCTACTGGAATTGACGCACACCATGGCCAAAGAAACGGCGTGCGCGGTGCTGAAGATGAAGCTGAAGAACGCGAAGTTTCTGGAACTGGATTATCGCGCGATTGACGCCGGGATTGAGTGCATCCGCAAGCAGATTGCGGAGCGGCTGGCGGCACACGCCCGCGAGGACGAACTGACGCACGCTTCGTGAAATAGCACTGAAGTATCTCCACGTTGGAATTGTGCGGGTGTAACGGCTGAGATCCTTCGAGCTGCAGACTACGCGGCTCTCAGGATGACAGCTCATTGCATTTAATTGATGGGCTTACTGGCGGGAACACCGGAGACAGGCGAGTTTGCGTCGTGGTAGACGACCTTGCCGCGAAACAGCGTAAGTTCACACTTCAGGTTCTTCAAATCATCCGACGGAACGGAATAGAGGTCGCGGTCCCACACGGCGATGTCGGCATCCTTGCCAGGCTCCAGCGAGCCGATACGGTCCTCCAGGAAAAGTTGATGCGCGGCCCAAAGGGTGTAGGACTTGAGTGCAACGTGGATGTCGACGGATTCGGCGGTGCCGAAGGGCTGCGAACCATACACGCCGTTCAGCGTTTTACGCACGACGGCGGACCACAGACCGTAACGCGCAGGAAATGGCGTAACGGGATAGTCTGAGCCGCCGCCCCAGATGATTCCCTTCTGCAGATACGTTTTGTAAGGCATCAGGCGGGCAGCGCGCTGCGGACCGAAAGTTCCGGCATAGGTATCGCCAATCCACCACATGAAGGGCGCTTGCGTCTCCGGATAACCCGCGTCGAACTTCTTCTGCATGTCGGACATAGTGGCGATGGCGTGATCGGTGGGAATGTTGCAGTGAATTATGCCGTGGCGCAGGCCATTGGCAGGCTTGTCTCGCAACACGGCGGCGTAAGTGTCGACAACCCAGTCGATGGCGCGATCACCGACGGCGTGGGTGCTGACGTGAAAGCCGGCATCGTGGAAGAGTTTGACCATCTGCTGGTAGGTGGCCGGATCAAGCGCAGGGTAGCCGGTATTGCCGGCATCGATTTCAGTAGATTCCTTATGCCAGGGTTCGTAGACCCAGGCGGTGCGGCCCCCGCCGCTGCCGTCCATGAAAATTTTTACGCCACCAGAGAACAACATGCCATCGCCAAGTGATTGAGGAGGATTGGGCTGCTGTTGCAGACGAGCGAGAGTGACGCGTGCGGAATCCATAGTGGTGCCGCCAAGGAAAAGGGCGAAGATGCGCACGGTGGATTTGTTTTCGTTCAGTAGTTCGCGGTAGATGTCCCAGCGTTCGGGGAGGATGCCGGGATCTTTCGCGGCGGTCATGCCTTCCCTGTTGAAGTCCGCCATCATTTTCAAGAGGCCATTGCGCTGCTGATCGTGCGAGTAAGGAGGAATGAGGCTGACGACCAGGTTCATGGCCGGATCTTCCTTGAGGATGCCTGTGGGACGGCCATTGGAGTCGCGATCGATGGTTCCGGCGGGAGGATTGTTTGTGTCGGTGGTGATTTTGGCGAGGCGCAGAGCCTGGGAATTCGCCACGCCGTAATGGCCGGTGGTGTGCCCAAGCCACACGGGATTGTTGGGAGAAACCTTATCGAGATCGGAAGCATAGATATAACGGAGTTCCGTGAGTTTGCTCTCATCCCAACCCGCGCCCTGGATCCAGACATTGGGAGGCGTGTGCGCAACTTTCTGGCGCACCAGTTCGACGGCTTCGGCAACGCTCTTGATGTTGCTGAGATCGAGATCGTAGATGGTGGTGGTTTCGTCGAAGTGGCAATGGGAATCAATCAGGCCGGGAGTGGCGGTGCGTCCGTGAAGATCGATGATGCGGGCATTTTTAGGGGCGTGCTTGCGGACTTCGTTATTGGAGCCGACAGCGACAATTTTGCCATTTTGAATGGCGATTGCCTGCGCGACGGAATCTTTCGCATCGACGGTGATTATTTTTCCGTTGATCAGGAGAAGATGGGCGTTGCCTTGCGAATCCACGCCGGTAGCTTCTTGCGCGCGCAGCGACGGAATGGCGGCAGAAGCGATGGCGAGAAACAGGAAGCCGGCGAGCAAGAAGTTGAGCGGTGGCCGCTTACGAGTGGTCATGCAATCTCCCTGGGATGGATCGAAGAAGGCTGAGATAGGCTTATATCTTTGAAGAGCCACTTCGCACAAGCTTTTGCGCATCTATAGTGAGAGGTCATCAAAGCGTCGAGCGAGCGCCTGGGGCGACTGATTCCCAGGGTTTAGCCCGGCCGTTAGGACAGGCTTAACCAAGATTACACAGAGAACCCTTGCTGGAAGCGTGCGGGAACGCTATAAAGGAATGACCTGAATTTTATGAAAAAAGACTCATGCAAGAGAGCTTTGCTGCGAAGCGTCAGGGGTTGGATGCCGGGCGCGCGGAGCCTGCTCCTGTTGAGCGTGGGCGTTCTGGCGTGGGGATTCCCTGCCCTGGCGCAGTCTCAGCAATTTCCTCTCATTCCGGAAATGGGTGGCGGATCGCCCGCAGCGATTGGATTGGCGACATCAGCCGGCGGTCAACTGCCCGCGCAGCGATTAGCGGGAAGCATCAGCGGAACCATTGTCGATCGGACGGGAACCGGCGTTGTCGGGGCGCGGGTGAAGCTTACGCGAGACGACCAAGCGCCAAGCCAAGAGGTGGCCTCCGATGAGCAGGGGAAATTCTTCTTTGCAAACGTAGCTCCGGGGCCTTTCCATCTGACAATTACTTCGGAAGGCTTCACGCCGCAAACAACTTCGGGAAACCTGAATTCGGGAGAGAGCTACACGGCTCCCGAGATCGCGTTAGTGCTTGCTACGAATATCACCGAGGTGCGAGTCACGTTCACGCAAGTTGAACTGGCGCAGGAGCAACTGAAGGATCAAGAGAAGCAGCGTGTGCTGGGGGTCATCCCGAATTACTACGTAACGTACGTTGCGAATGCGGCCCCGCTGAACACGCGACAAAAGTTCCAACTCGCGTGGAAGAGTACGGTGGATCCTTTCACGTTCGGATTCACCGCGGCGATTGCGGGCATTGAGCAGGCGCAAGACCGTTTCAGTGGCTATGGGCAAGGGGCGCAGGGTTACGCAAAGCGCTACGGTGCCACGTACGCTGATCTTGTGACGTCAACATACATCGGAGGCGCGATACTGCCAGCGCTGCTGAAACAAGATCCGCGCTATTTCTACAAGGGAACCGGCAGCAAGAAATCGCGGGCTTGGTACGCGATTGCCAACGCCGTAATTTGCAAAGGCGACAACGGTCACTGGCAACCGGCTTACTCGGCAATTCTCGGAAGCCTGGCTTCCGGTGGCATTTCCAATCTTTATTATCCCGCCAGCGATCGCGATGGAGTGGCATTGACGTTTGAGAACGCGCTGATCGGGATTGGCGCAAGCGCAGGAGCAAACCTGCTGCAAGAATTTGTGATCCGCAAACTCACGCCGAATATACCAAATTATGCACCGGCGCCAGCCACACCCTGAACCGGATCGATACTCTCACTTGAACCGGACTGCACCGAAGAAAATATGGCGCGCCCAGGGAGATTCGAACTCCCGACCTCTTGCTCCGGAGGCAAGCGCTCTATCCAGCTGAGCTACGGGCGCGCAGAGGAAAAACGACGTAACAGGAGTAGTTTAGCGCTTCCGTTGTTGGCGCGCTAGTAGGTGGGGTGTGGGACGTGGAGATTATTAATTGGGACGCGCAGGATTGGAGTGCTTGAGATTGGTCTTACTTTTGCGGTCTAGATTTTACCGCTCGAGGATCGGTTAGGAGTTTTGTTGCGAGCGTAAAAACGGCGGCTAGCCGCCGCACTGTAAAAGGCTAGCCCTTGGAGCGGGTGCGGATATCTTTGGCGAGTTTTTCGATTTCTTCGGTTTTTTTGAGGAGATTGAGGCTGAGGACTTTGCTGGAATCGGTTTTGTCGACTTCGGCTTTCAGTTCGGTGGCGAGTTCGTAGAGGCGCTCGACTTTTTTCTTGATGTCCTTTTCGTTTTCGTCCAATTGACGCTTTTCCGGCGAAGGCGCGTTGGGATTGTCGGGGCCTGCCGGTTCCTGTCCAGGAGTCACGGGCCGAGGCACGGTTGGATTTTGCGGAGAGGGAGTGCCGGCCGCTACGCCGAGCATGGTGCCTGCCGTGGCCAATCCCACCAGGAAATTGCGTCGCGTGTTCACCGAGACCTCCTAACTGAAATGAAGCAAGTGGTTGACCGACACCTGCAAGCTTGCGCCAGCAATGCTATACTCGCCCCCCGGAAACCATATGTCCAGTACGCTCAACTATCTTTTGAATATTTCTCCGTCGAACGTGATCCATTTGCTGGTGATCCTGGCGGCCGCGCTGATTTTAAATCATTTGCTACACCTGGTGACGAGGCTGATCGTCAAGCCGGCGAGTTCGCAGACGCGCGCGGCGCAGGCGAGGGAACAACAGACGCGAACGCTTGCCGGTGTGATCAACAGTGCCGGAAGCAAGGTGATATGGGCGGTGGCGCTGCTGACGGCGGCGCAGGAGTTTGGCATCAACGTGACGC
Organism: Candidatus Acidiferrales bacterium; assembly: GCA_963826335.1. Classification (GTDB taxonomy): domain Bacteria; phylum Acidobacteriota; class Terriglobia; order Acidiferrales; family UBA7541; genus Acidiferrum. The sequence continues at coordinate 51,728 of CAWGXB010000005.1, forward strand.
CGGTGGCGGCGCTTGCCGGACTGGCCAGCCTTGCGGTGGGATTTGGCGCGCAAAACCTGGTGCGCGATATCATTTCGGGCTTCTACATTATTTTAGAGGACCAATACGTGGTGGGCGACACGATCCAGGTGGGCGAGACCATCGGACGAGTGGAACACCTGACGCTGCGCCGGACCGTGGTGCGCGATCCCCGGGGAGCGCTGGTGACACTGTCGAACGGGGACATTCGAACGGTGGGAAATTTGAGCCGCGACTGGTCGCAGACGTTCGTGGATGTGAGCGTGTCGCCGCAAATTGCGCAGGAAAAGGCGCTGCAGGCGCTGGAGGCGGCAATCGCGGAGTTTCGCGGAGATCCGGCATGGTCGCAAGTGCTGGTGGACGGTCCGCGAATCCTGGGGCTGCAGTCCTACGATCAAACCGCTTCGACGATTCGCTTGCAGGTGCGCACGGCACCATCCCGGCAGGACGATGTGGCGAGAGAACTGAGGCGGCGCATCCAATTAGAGTTCCAGCGGCAAGGCATCCCCCTGTGGAGTGTGCAGCGGCTGGAACTGGTAAGTCCTGCGGCTTCACCGGAATTCGCGCCGCCAGCCCCGCGCGCGTGAAGGACGAGGAGAACAAGCGATGTCACAGATCACCTACGAAGAAGTGAACCTGATGCTGCGGTTGTACGATCTGAGGCGTGAACCGCGGTTGCGCGAGGCGCGATCGTGGTTTGTGGATAATTTTCAGGCGACGACGCCGGAAGAAGTGATGAAGAAATATCCGCAGGGGAGCCCAGAGAATACGTACATCCGGATGGTGGTGAGCTATTGGGACATGGTGGCGAGCATCGTGAACCGCGGGTTGATCAACGACGAGTTATTTTTTGAGAATAATGGAGAGATCTGGGTGGTGTGGGATCGCATGCGGTCGATCGTGCCAACGTGGCGAGCTGCGTTCAAAAATCCTCATTTGTTTTCGGCAATCGAAAATGCCTGCGTGCGGCTGGAATCCTGGAGAGAGAAGCGGGCGCCGGGGTCGAGTTCGCTGATGCGACAAATGATGGAACAAATGCGGGACAAGAAGTAGAGATCGCAGGCAGCGAGGGGGGGCGGCAATTAAGGCGTGAGCAGCGGCGATTCCTTATCCGGCACCAAGTCAGGCAAATTCCTTTCGACAGATTCAGGGTGGGCAGTGCGAACGCAATTGCGGCCTGCGGCTTTGGCGGCATAAAGAGCCCTGTCGGCATGGTGCAGAAGTTCCTCAACATCACAACGAGGGAAGTCAGTGGAAAGGGCCAGACCCAGACTGATACTGACGCTGATTTGCGAAGAGGCCATCTGGATGGGCCGCGAGCAAATGGTTTGACGGAGATTTTCGGCGCGATGCACGGCGCTGGCCGGGTCGCGCTTATTCAGCACCACCAGGAATTCCTCGCCGCCATAGCGGCCAACCATGTCATAGGAGCGAACCGAAGTGCGCAGTCGGTGGGAAACTTGGCGAAGAACATTGTCGCCGGCAGCGTGGCCGAAAGAGTCGTTGACGGACTTGAAGTGATCGATATCGCACATCATGACGGCGGTACAACTGCGTTCGCGGCGGGATCTGTGAACTTCGCGCAGGAGTAGCTCGACAATCACGCCACGATTCCAGAGCGACGTAAGCAGATCGTGAGTCGCCTGGAAGCGCATGCTCTCGCGAGCCTCAACCAGGCGGTCCTCCAGGTCCAGGATGCGTTGTCCGGCGCGTAGCCGGGCTTTGAGTTCTTCGGGGTCAAACGGCTTGGTCAAATAATCATCGGCGCCCGACTCCAGGCCTTGCACAATGTCCTACTTGGATTCTTTGGAGGAACGCAGGATCAGGTAGGTATAGGGGTGCAGGCAGGCGCGGTAATCGTCGCGAAAGGTGACCAAAACTTCGCGAAGGAACTCCTGGTCGCCCTCAAGGCGTTCGAGGAGTTCCTTCAGATCCCAGTCGGGTTCCGGAGGTACAAGCCACGGTTGCGATGGGATTTTTTGCGCGCCGGCACAAGAGGCGAGGTGCTCAAGCTCCGCCTGGGGTGCTGCCTCCGAAGCTGCTTTTCTAAACCAGCGGTTCATGGCCGCCTCCAAGCTTTCACATGGCCCGTGCGAAATGCGACACACGCCGCGCGGGCGCCTTTAGGTAGAAGGAAGCAAGCGAACCGCCAGTTTGAGAGGGATGCATGGAAAAACCGCGAAGGAAACGCGGGACTTACGAGACGAGATTTTGCGAGGCGAGCGGGGCTGTTGCGATTTGGAACAGAATGTCCAATTCGGATTCAGTTCCGCGCATTCGGCCCAGGCATTGTTCGCACGATCGCTGGAGCTGTTCAGAAGTTCAGGTCAGTTCGTGATTGCTTGATAAGCCAACACATGCACCTGGCGGTTCAGCGTCAAATCGCCGGTGGGATGCAGTTGGCCCATGAAAATGACGATCATGTCTTCCTTTGGATCGACGGAAAATTCGGTGTAGAAGAATCCGCCCCAGCCATACTGGCCGGGAGTTCCCAATTCCTCGAGTGGGGCCTTAACGCCATCGACGCCGAAGCCAAGACCAAAGCCCTGCTCCGGACTGATTTTGCCCAACTGATCGTGAGTCATCAGCTCAACGGATTTGGGGCTGAGGATGCGCACATTGCCGAGTTTGCCGCCGTTGAGGATCATCTGAGAGAACCGCGCGTAATCCGGGACGCTGGAATTGAGGCCGGCGCCGCCAGAGAAAAGCTTCTTGGGGGGACGGACCGGATAATCGGCGGAATACGTGAACGAACCTTCGGTGATCGGCGTGGCGGGAAAAGGATTCAGACCCTTGTCCGGATAGTAGGTATAAGCGGTGGCGAGGCGATCAACTTTGTTGTCGGGAACAAAGAAGAAAGTGTCTTTCATGCCGAGCGGCTCGAAAATGCGGGTGCGGAAGAATTCATCCAACGGCATTCCAGAAACCACTTCGATGAGGCGGCCAAGAACATCCACGCTGAGGCTGTACTCCCAGCGGTCGCCAGGATTGAACAGCAGCGGCACAGTGGCGAGACGCTTCACACTGTCGCCGATGGTGCCGTCGTATGGAAGAAGCCCGCTGGCCACATTCGCTTCCTTATACATTGGGCCGAGATCGGTGTTCCATTGATAGGTGAGGCCCGAGGTGTGGCGCAGCAAATCGCGAATGGTGATTTCGTGCGTAGCCGGAATGGTGTAAGGCACGCCGGAAGTGGTCTTCATGAAGACTTTGGGATTCTTGAATTCCGGAAGATAGAGTGAGATGGGGTCGTCGAGCATGAATTTGCCGTCTTCGTAGAGAATCATCGCCGCGACACTGGTGATGGGCTTGGTCATGGAGCAGATGCGGAAGATGGAGTCGGTGCGCATGGGCTTGCCGTCTTCGCGATCGCTCATTCCCTGTGCGCGAAACCAGGCGACCTGGCCGTGCCGGATGACCAGAGAGACAGCACCGGCGATGCGCTTGTCGTCGATGTCCTTCTGAACGGTTTTGCCGATGCGGTCGAGGCGTTCGGAAGACAGACCGACAGTCTCCGGCTTAACAACGGGCTGGTCTTGCGCCAGTACTCTGCCAGCAGCGGCTAGTACGAAAAGCATCAGGGCCAAACACAACTTGCGGGATTTCTTCAGGGAAATGTTCATGTTCTGCAGTTCTCCATTGCTGCGAAACTTTCAGAGCTACGGCTGAACGACTTGGGCCGACCAATCGCGCACGGCGTTGGGAACGCTAAAAGTGACGGCGTGGGATTCGCTGTCGTATTTCCAGCCAGTCACGGTCTGATCGCCGAGGCGAATTTCTTTGGGTGAAGATGCAATCCCGTAGACTTTTACTTCCGCGGCGTTCCACCACGGCGCGCGACCGTTTTTCTCGATGTGGCTGGAGACGCTGATGGCGTTCGCGGAAACCGTGCAGGCATAGGCGACTCGTAGAAATTCGCCTTTTTCGTAGCCATAACTGCGGCCATCGTCCTGGTAAAGAGAGCCGCGGCAGTTTTGGCCAGGATAAACGCGCAATTCCAGCGGACCTCTGGGCGTTTCGTTGGTGGCCTGAATCAGTGGTTGCATGGGAATGATGGCGCCAGCGCGGACGTAGAGCGGCAACTCGTCGAGCTTGGGGGTGAGCACGATTTTGTCTTTGTCGGTGAAGCGCGTGGCGCTCCAAAAATCGTACCAGGCGCCGGGAGGAAGTTTAATTTCCTCCGGGTCCAGCATCTCCGTGACCACTGGCTCAACGAGAAGATCATCACCGAAGAAGAAGTTGCGTTCGTCGCTGTAGAATCCCGTTTCTTGCGGGTATTCCAGGAAAATGGGGCGCATCAGCGGAATACCGGCGTGGAATGATTCTTCCATGGAGGTGTAAATGTAAGGTAGCAGGCGGTAGCGAAGCTCGATGTAGCGCTTGCGAATGGCTTCGTACTGGGGGCCGTGCGCCCAAGGTTCTTGGTCCGCGGTGTCCTTGCCGGTGTGGTCGCGATAGATGGGGTTGAACACACCCAACTCGATCCAGCGGGTCAGGAGTTCAGGAGTGGGCGAACCAGCAAAGCCGCCAATATCGGTTCCAACCAATGGATACGCGGACATTCCGAGGTTCAGCATCAATGGCGTGCTCATGCGCAGATGATTCCAGGTGCTGATATTGTCGCCGGTCCACGTGGCGGCATAGCGCTGTGTGCCAGCGTAAGCAGCACGCGTGAGAACGAAGGGACGTTCGTTAGGACGAAGCGTGCGCAGGCCGTCGTAGGTGGCGCGGACGTTCTCCATGCCGTAGAAATCGTGGACGGCGCGATGCTCGAGAGTGGCTCCGTCGTCGAGCCGGTGCAGATTGTCGAGCGGCATAGTTTTGGTGGGAGTCAGAAAGAGGGCAGGCTCATTCATGTCGTTCCAGAAGCCCGCCACGCCCATGTTGACGAAATCAGCGAACAGGCCGCCCCACCAGGTACGAACACGGGTCAACGTGAAATCGGGGAAGACGCTTTCGCCGGGCCAGACGTTCCCAACGTATAGCGAGCCGTCGGCCTTTTTCACAAAGGCATCGTTTTTGATTCCGCTGTCGTAGGGAACGTAGCCGTGGCCGGGATCTTTCTTGATGTGCAGGTCGACGATGAGAACGGTGTGGAAATTTTCCGCGGCAAGGTCTTTGATCATTTGCTCAAACGTGGGGAAGCGTTCGCGGTCGATGGTGAAGGGGGCGTTGCCCTGTTGATAGTCGATGTCCAGATAGATGGCGTCGCAAGGAATCTTTCTGTCGCGAAACGTTTTTGCAACTTCACGGACACGGGCCTCGGGATAGTAGGAGTAGCGGCTTTGCTGAAAGCCGAGGGCCCAATAAGGAGGCAACTGCGTGTGGCCCGTTAAAGCGGCAAACATTTGCACAATTTTTTTCGGCTCGGGGCCCGCCAGGTAGTAGTAATTGATCTCGCCGCCCTCGGAGCCAAAAGTATAGAAGTCGGGAGATTCCAGGCCGAAGTTGAAATTGCTGCGGTAGGTGTTGTCGAAGAAGATGCCGTAGGCCGTGCCTTCATTCAATCCGATAAAGAAAGGGATGGTTTTGTACAGCGGGTCGGTGGATTCCTGCCAAGCAAAAGAATCGGTATTCCATAGTGTGAAGGCGCGATTGCGGCGGTTCAGCGTGCCGGGCTTATCGCCCAAACCGTAGTAGTTCTCCAGCAGTGGCATCTTTTTCCAGACGGCGATGCGCGGCCCATTCCACGCCATGGGCGACGAAGGCTCATCGGCCAGAGTGGTTTTTCCTTGCGCGTTTTCGAAGTTGATCAGCAGCGGCGACTTTTTCACAACCACAACGACAGCACCGGAGGCAATCCGCACTTGCACTTTGGAATCGCGCACCGTGACGGCAGGAGGCGCGGGCGGCTCGATGATGGCCCAGGAATAATCTTTAGGAAAGACGCCGTTGGGAGCGACGCGCACGCGTACGATATCTCCCTGAAAAAAAGTGACGCGAACCTTGGCTTTGCCCGCGGAAAGTTCGACGCCGTCCTTCAGTTCCTGCACGCGATCCACGTTGCCCAGGTGTTCCCAACCGGCGGCCCACGCACGCGGACAGGCAAGCAGCAAGGGAGCACACAGCAGAATGCAACGCAGACGAGCTAACATGGCTTGCCTCCGAACACCGTACTTGCCGGATGCGTGATGCAATCGCGAGAGGCCCGTAATTGGGCAGGGCTACCTGTTCCCAGTGACTGTAAACCAAATCTAAACGAGAAGAAAGCAGCGAGGACAGAATGTTGAGGGATTGGATTTGTGATCGCGGGCGGCGGAGCCAGTTCAAGAACCTGGTACCTGGTGAGGGCTGGATCGGTGGGCTTCGGGAACGGCGGCAGGCTGAGAAATTGCCGCAGGCATGGCGTCGGCAAGGAAAAACGCAGCTCCAGCCAGGGCGAAATGAATTGACAAGTAGTTCAGGCCGGTGACGATGTCGGAAGCGTTGGCGATGGTTTGCGGGATGTAGACAAAGAGGATCAGGACCAGCACGGTAATTCCCAAAATCGTCGCGGCAAAACGCGCGTATCTGCGGCTCAACAGGCCGAGGGCGCAGCCAATGAAGATTGCGCCTATCAGGTATGCCCAGAATGCGTGTCCTGGAATCCAGGCGGGCATCGTTATGGTCACCTCGCCTTCCCGGGGAAGTCCGGGAGCGAAGGTGGGGTCGAGAAAGTGCTCGACGCCAAAGAAGGCAATGGTGATGGCAATCGCGAAGCGGGCAACGGTGATCAATTTCGATTTAAAGGATGACAGCGAGGAATTGGCGCTGGTTTGCGAAGCGGCAAAAGCCACTGCGCCGGCGCTGAGACACAGGTCGCGGAGCAGGATGGTGAGGCGTGTCCGGTCGTGAGGAGCGGCGAGCAAATTGGGGACGTGAATCGTCAACACAAAAATAAAAATCATGATTCCGAGCAACGCGGCAGCCAGGCGCCAGCGAATGGACGTGGCCAGGCTGAGAGCCGCGGCAACGAGGGCAAAGCCCACGAAGTACGCCCAAAAAAGGTGTCCGGGAATCCACGACGGAACAATCGTGGCAACGAACTTGGCGCCGACGAAGTGGTCGGCGCCGAAGATGGCCATGGAAATCGCAAAGCACAACGGACCAAACAGAATGAATTTGTCCAGTCCGAACACTTGCCCGATGCGATTGCGGATGGACGTGGCCAGCCCGATCAGCAACGTGGCGGCACCCGCGAAATAGGGCCAAAACACGCCGGCGGGAATGGAGAAAATCAGAAGAGCAGCCGCTAGCTGAGAGAAGTAGTGAGAAACATTGGACATAAGAAGCGCTCCGCAGACCGCAACTTGCAAGGCACTGCATCGACCAGCTGCTCAATTCTGGAGCTTGACCGCAGCAGCTCCGAGAATGTGCCAAGTCCGCTTGTCCTGGGCAAATGCGACGATGGTCAGATTGTCACGATTCCAGTTGGATTTCAGTTTCAGCTCCGGCGAGGCAGTGAACGAAGGAGATTTGCCGTCCACCGTCCCGACCTTGCGCAGGACTCGCAACACGGAGGCGTGCCGTAGATCCTTGCCGGCGTTTTCGCCGGCGTTGACGGAGGATTGCAGACTCTTCTCAGTGACGGCGAGCCAGACGAGCGCTGATGCGTTGCCGAGAGCGGACAAATTGTCAATACGAACTTCCACGCGCTCTGAGCCGTCGGGGGAAGGTTTGCCCGGGGTGAGCGTGACTTGGGCCTGCTGCTGCTGGGCAGCTTGGCGAATGGCGTCTTGCGTCTCGCCTTCACGGCCGCCGACAATTTGCGTTTCTCCGTCGACCACCATTTGGGGAGTGTAGGGTGACGGCAGCTTGAATTTGGAGACGTAATCCACCTGGCGTTGAGTCCACTCCGAGGACGAAAACGGATCGTTCCAGCCCTGTTGGTTCCAGTAATCGACATGCTCTTCAATAGCGATGACTTGAACGCCAGGAATGGGCTGGTCAGTTTCAAGGTGCATCAGAAGGGCGTCGGCGGGAGGACAGGTGGAGCATCCTTCGGAAGTGAACAGCTCCACGAGAACGGGCTTGCGCGCGGCTGTCGTCGAAGATTCCTGCGGGACGCGCGGCGAATCGATCGCCGCATTTCGAGGCGTGGCTGCGGAAAGGGCCACCAGGACCGCTGCAACGGGCCATCTCATAGTTGTTTCCTCCTTCACCCACGCCGGACGACCACGAAGTCGTGCGACGGAATTCCCCAGGTGGGATGGCTTGGTCTATGAAAGGTTACAACAAAGCGGAGTTGTGTCCATCGGAATCTGTTGAGCAAAGGCAGGGGCTAGGGCTGATCATAGGAATGGCAGGAGCGCGGGCACGCGTCGTGAATAGGCCTCGTAGGACTCGCCGAACTGCGCATGCATCCATTTTTCTTCGAGCTTGCGTTTTTGCCAGAGCGCGACGAATGCGAGAGCCACAGCAAGCACACCGCGCCATTCGCCACGAGCCACGGCGCAGCCCGCGATTGCCAGCAGCAGCCCGGTATAGATGGGATGGCGAACCATGGAGTAGGGACCACTGGTGATGAGTTCGTGATCTTTCTTCAGCGTTACGGCTTGGCTCCAGTTGTTTCCCAGATGATGCCGCGCCCAGATAGAAAAGAGCAGACCAGCCGCGGTGATTGCCGCACCGATCCAGAAGACGGCAGGACCGAGCGGAAGAAATCGGTGATTCAGGAGCGGAACGAACTTGTCTGGCAACAACAGAAGCGCCGCGGTGAAAATGATCAGAATGAGGCGCACGCGCCGCGAAGAGTCGGGCTCGGCGCGCTCAGTGGCCTTAATATTCTTGGACATGGCCCACCAATAGGCCATGTAACCGAGCCACAAGAGGAGAAAGAGATAGTTGTAGATGAATTGCATCGGCAAGCGCCTTCACATCGAGTGTTGGCGACAGCATATCAGTCTGAGAGTCAGCCCTTAGTGACCAGTGACACAGCAATGGTGCGTGGAGGTCCGAAAGCGGCGATGGGGAATTCTACTAAAATTTGCCTGCGGTAAAGCTGGAAAAGTGAAGCAGTTCGCGAGAGTGGGAGCGAAATTAGCGTTGGTTAAGCGCGAAGGTCCAATTCTATTGCGTCGATCAACGGAACGAGCCACACAAGCAGGGCTTGATGCGCGGGATGTTGCACGTAGGCGTCAAGCGAGGCTTGATCCTTGAATTGCATGATGCCGCCGAAGGTGTAGCCCTTCCCTCGCGGCGAAATGTTCGGCCCTACGTGGGTCTGTAGGAGTCCGGGGATCTGCCCCTGAAAAGCAGCGATCTCTTTGGCGGCTCTGTCCTTTTGGGCTTGCGATGTATCGGGCTTCCAGTGAAAGGCGAATACGTGAAACACGCTGCCTGAGGTGTCTTCTTGCGCAGCAACCTTGGACTGGCCGGCAGGAGTGAGTGTGGCAACCGAGGCTGCGATGCCGCCGTCGCGGATTAAAGTTCGACGTGTGATCCTTGGCACACGGATATCCTACTGGCTTGCCGACACAGATTCCAATTGGTTTTTG
>CAWGXB010000006.1:0-35677 GCA_963826335.1 Candidatus Acidiferrales bacterium
AAAGCATGCGCTTGGCCAGTTTCGCGCATCCTGACAGGCGGTCCGACAGATTCAGGGCCTTCGAAATCATGATTTTCGATTCGCCATCGGTCCAATACGTGGGCGCCGATCCCTGAAACGCAACTCCAATCCCAATTTCCAGCGCCGGCAGTTGCGTGGAAGCTGCGCGGTCGTTATAGGAATTGCACACCGTCAGAATCTGACGCGAAAGCACGCAGGCCTTCGCCACCGCACGCGCATAGGATTGGCTGCCTTCCGTCTCGAAGATTGCCAGCACGATGGCGTCGCCTTCGATGAACACCTTCTTCGCCGAATAGCGGTCCAGCAGGCGCTTGACCGGCTCGTGCAAATTGAGGCTGAAATGCGATGCCGGGCTTAACCCTCGCGACAGCAGGTCCTGGGTCATTTTTGTCGATCCGCGCACGTCCGCCTTGATAATCACGTGCGAAACCACTTGGTCTTGCTCCGGCCTGGCTTCTTCCCGCAGCAGGCACTCGTATAACTTATTGTTCATGCGCGAGAGCTCGCGCACTTTTTCGGCGGTAATCAGATTGATCCGCTCCATGCAGGCTGTCAGGTGCTCCGCGTCGCGCAAATCTCGCCGCAGCCGCAGAAAATCGTTGGCGAAACGCAGCACCAGCACGTGCAGCTCTTCCCGCGAATATCGCCGTATCCTCTTCGACAATTCCTCTAACGGCTTCATGCTCAGCCGTTTCGCCGGCACCTGCTTCAACATCTCTTCTACGCGCTTGGCTTCTTCCTTGGTCACCAGGGCTTTGCGCAATTGTTGCAGGTGCACCGGCGGGCAAAAATCCGTGGCAATAGGACGAATTTCGTAGCTCGCCAGTATGTGCGGCATCACTTCGCGTTGTTCCAGCCGCTCCGTCAATTGCGCCAGCAGATGGCCTCTGCCAGGCCGCGCGTCTTCCGGCCCCCATGATGGATCGAACAGCCGCTTGGCGTTTTCCGGTTCGTTCAGGTAGTCGCCCAATTTTCCCTGGTAGTCTTTGCTGATGAAGTCCACCTGCTGCTTCGCCATGTCGAGTTGAGGAGCAAACTCATCCAGACGCTGCAGCAACACCGTCAGGCGTTTCTCCCCATCACTCAACGCCATTCGCGTCTCCGCCGGATCGCCGGCGTTCAGCAATTTGTTGAACAGCCCGTCGCCCTTTTCCAGTTTCTTGCGCAGCGTTTCGCGTTCTTCTTCCAGAGCGCCAATTTCTGTCTTCAGATGTTCCGCTTCCGCAAACAGCGACTTGTAGCTTTCCGCCACTTGCCCAGGCGATTCCGCCTGATCAACGCTCAGGCCTGCTTCTCTCAAAAATTCCTGGAATAACGCGTCCATGGCTTCAAACCTGTCAGGATCGCGTGCGTAATTCCCCAATAACACGTAGTGCTCCAGAAAAAAGAAGTCGTCTTTGCCTCCATCCAGGAACACCAAGCGGTTCTTCAAAATTTCGTAATACGGAGCAAAGTCGTCGCCAAACAGCGCTCGCCTGGTTTTCGCAATGATATTGTCTTCGATGTCGGTCAGGATCTGCGCCACCAGCTGCCCAATCAGCCGCAAAACGTCTCGACGCGCCGACTGCATTTCCGACAATTTGGCCTTGATCACATGTGCCTGCTGGCCTCGTTCGAAATACTCTCCGCGTTTCCGGATGTATTCCTTGCCCTCCAGGATCACGTTGCCGAACTGGTTCAGAAGCTCCGTGGTGAGAAACTTCAGTAATGCCACACGAAACAGCAGGTCGATCTCAATATCTTTCTGGTGTTTGGCTTTAGTCAGTGAGCTTTGCAGCATCTGCGTCAGCAGCTTGCGGAAAGCCGTCGAGTCCACCGGTTTTGTGTTCCGGAACTCTATCCCCGAAAGGTATGTGCCCCTGGTGTTTTGCCGGATCAAATCAAACAGGTAGTCGCGTGCCACCTGCACGAATTTGGGGCTCAGAAAAACGTCGTGATGGATATTGTCCACGCCGATCGAGAGCGACTCCAAGGGAAGCGTCACTCGATAGCTCTTCAGTTCGATGCGACCGGGGTGCATCACCTCGGTATTCGTCAATGCATTCGCCATTCCGCCGCCTGGACGTGCCACTTTTCAACCTAACAAGCCCTCTTGCGGCCCGCAAGCAAACCGGGGTACAGGGGTAGCCAGAAAGTAAGCCAACCGCCACATCCGTCTCACAGACTCCGGGAAGGTTGAGTACCGCTGTACGTCCGGCGGAGTCCTTCCGCAGAAGATTTTCAGTTGGGGGCAGTCAGCGCAGGTGGGACCGAGCCTGACCCCAAGTCGGCACGCTAACTGGGGGGTGCCTGATCCGGCGCGTACACGAAAACGACCATGCGGAGTAAAATGCCAGCCATGGGATTTTCTGGTCTCTTTCGGGTATAGTTTTCCGCTGTGACGGGGACGTCCGCGCCCATCGTGAAGCTGCTGAATCCTTGCGGAAGGATACTAGCAAGGAGCGCAAACCCGCTGAAGTGCTGTGCTGGTTTCTCTTTTGGCCTTCCTGCGCTTTACTGGCTGGCTTAATTACCGGTTGCAACAGTAGTAGTCACATCGGCCCCCATCAGCGTGGCGGTTAGCAACTGAAAACTGAAAACTACTCTGCCTATAGGACGGTTATTTTGCGCGCGTCGCCGCCTAGATGCTGCAAATGCAGGCGTATCTGCGGCCAGGGGGTTTTTAGGGGGAAATTTTCCGACCACTCCAGGAGGACGATGGCAGGCTTCGCAAAAACATCTTCCAATCCCAAGGTCTCAAAATCGTGGAAATTTTCGATGCGATAAAGGTCGCCGTGGAAGACCCTTTGCCCGCCGCCGTATTCGTGAATCAGCGTGAAGGTGGGACTGGTCACTTCGTCTTCGGTCGCCGCGTTCAGTCCCGTTACGAGTCCCTTGGTCAGCGTGGTTTTGCCGCTTCCCAATTCTCCTGACAGCAGCACCAGCACGGGTGGCTGCAACCTCTTCGCCAGCTCCCGCCCCCACGCGATGGTCTCCTCAGCGGAGTGCGTGATGATCTCTTCAGGCACGCGCCTGCAACTCCTCCATCAACTTTCGTCGCGCGTACGGAATCGCGTCCGCTACCTCACCAGCCAGAATCCCCGATGGATCGCTTTGCAAACTCAGCAGTTCCGCGGCAGCTCCGTGCAAATAGGTTCCCAGCGCCACAACGCGCAACAAATCCTTCGTTCCAAACTGCGCAATCAGCGCCGCCAACAAGCCCGTCAACACGTCGCCGGAGCCGCCCTTGGCCAGCCCCGCGTCGCCCGTCGTATTCACGAACACCTCGCCGCTCGGCGACGCCAGCACGGTGTGGAATCCCTTCAGCACGACCCACGCGTTCCACTCACGTGCCGCATTCCTGGCGCACGATACGCGATCCTTTTGCACCTCTGCCGTCGACACACCCACCAATCGCGCCATTTCTCCTGGATGCGGCGTCACCACCAGATGCGCTGCTTTTCTTTGCGCCAGCAGATTGCTCTTTCCCGCAAGGGCGTTCAGTCCATCGGCATCCAACACAATCGGCACTTCTGTGTTCGCCACAACATGGCGTACAAATTCCGTCGTTTCCTCTTGTGTACCCAGCCCTGGGCCCAACGCCAGTACCGTCTTTCGTTCCATCGCCGCAGCAAATCGCCCGCTTCGGATTGCCTGCATTGAGATCGTGCCGTCCGCAGCTCCCGGCAGCGCCTCCGTCATGTACTCCGCGTGTGCCGCCGCCACAATTTTCTGTACGGGCTCCGCCGTCGCCACCGTCACAAGTCCCGCGCCCGCTCGCAGCCCCGCCTTCCCTGCCATTACTGCCGCGCCGGATTTCCCCAGCGACCCAGCCACCACCAGCACGTGGCCATACGAACCCTTATTGGCGTCCGCCGCCCTCTGCAGCGGCAATCCTGCGAACTCATCCGGCCCTGCCCAGCGTAGAGTTCGCTTCCCCACCTCTTCGGTCAGAGCCTCTGGAGACCCAATCGCGCGCACCACCAACTGCCCGCAGCACGCCGAGTCCACTCCAATTAATTGCCCAACCTTCGGCGCGGTGAACGTCACCGTCAAATGTGCGCGCAACACGGGTCCACTTGCGGCCTCCCCATCCGACGGAAGTCCCGACGGCGTATCCACAGCAACAATCCAGGCAGGCCGCGCTGCGGTGGCGTTGCGCGAAACACGATTCACATCCTCAATCACCCGCGCCATCAACCCCTTCGCCGCACCGCGAATTCCCGTCCCCAGCAGCGCATCCACAATCACTTCCGCCGACGCCACCCCCGGCCAAACCTTCTCCCACTCTTTCTCATTCGTCACAACATGAACAATTCCGCCGGTCTGTCGCCATCTCTCATAGTTCTTTGCCGCGTCGCCCTTTAACTCCTCCGGCGCAGCCAGAAGGTACAACTCCACTTGCTCGGCTTCTTCGTTCAAATGTCTCGCCACCACAAATCCGTCTCCACCGTTATTGCCTTTCCCGCACAGCACGCACACCCGTCCCGGAGGTGTGGCGTTCCTTCTTCCATATTGTTCGAGAAAAACTTCGGCGACACTCTTTCCGGCGGCTTCCATCAATTGCAGTGCCGGAATACCCAAGCGCTCCGTCGTCAGACGGTCCACTTCCTGCATTTCCGCCGCTGTCAGAGCTTTCATCTCAGTTTCCGGCCGACCTCAGAGCATCCAGCCGCCGCTAACATTTACGACCTGTCCGGTAACGTACTCCGCCTCTTCGGAGGCGAAAAAGGCTACTGCCGAAGCCACGTCTTCCACTGTTGGTGGCCGGCCAATGGGATAGCGCGCGTCGCGCAGCTTTCTGGCCTCTTCCAGCGTGAGATCTTTCTCGTCGATGCTCGAAGGGTTCACCACGTTCACCGTAATCGCGTTTTTCGCTTCTTCCAGTGCCAGCGACCGCGACAGCGCCACCACTGCCGCTTTCGCCGACGCGTACGCGGAGATTTTCGCTTGTCCAAACGCCCGCTCCGCGCCCACTGCTCCCAGATTGACGATTCTTCCCCAGCGCCCTTTGCGCATCTGCGGCAGTGCCGCGCGGCACATATAAAACACGGTCATTACGTTGGAATTGAAAATGCCTTCCCAATCTTCCACCGAAGACTCCGCCAGCGTTCCCCAGCGGAAATCTCCCACATTGTTCACCAGCACGTCGAGCCGTCCAAACCGGTCGATCACCGCCTTCACCAGTTGATCCGCTCGTCCCGCCTGGCTAATGTCCGTCTCCACCGCCACGCAGTCCACGCCAATTCCCTGAATCTGTCGCAGCGCCAGTTGCGCCGCCCCTTTATTCGCCCGGTATCCGATCGCAATCCGGGCGCCGTCCTGCGCCAGACGCATCGCGATTCCACGCCCAATTCCCCGGCTTCCGCCAGTAACCAATGCGACCCGATTCCGTAGCGCCATTCTTCTCCTCGACTCTCCATGCAGACAAAACGTTATCGTACCGCCTGCTCCGTCCGCTCTCCTACATTACCTCAATTTCGCCACAACAATCGTCATGTCGTCGGCCTGTTCCGGACTTCCGGCCCATTCTTCGGTTGCCACCATCAACGATTCCGCAATCTTCCGCGGCACGGCGTTCCGCAAGCGCTGGGCCGCCGCTTCCAGCCGCGGAATCCCAAACTGTTCTCCATAAGCGTTCTCGGGCTCGATCAGACCGTCACTGTAGGTGATCAGGACGGCGTCATGGGGCACAGTGATCGTCTCCTGCTCAAACTCGTAATCCTCCACGACGCCCAGCACGATACCTCCTTTATGCAGGTAAATGGTGCGGCCTTCGGATAAGCAAAACCCGGGCAAGTGACCCGCATTGGTATAACGCAAGGTTCGCGAAGCGGTGTCATAGATGGCCACAAAGAAGGTGGCGAAACGGTCGTCGCCGGTATTGATCACTAGGTGCTTGTTCAGGCGCGCCACAAGTTCGGCCGTGCTCATCTGCTCACTCCCAGGCACCAGCAATTGGCTTCGCAACGCCGCTTGCAAGCTGGCCATCAACAATGCCGCCGAAATTCCCTTTCCCGATATATCGGCAATCGCAAATGCCACGTGCGTCGGGCTTAACTGAATGAAGTCGTAATAATCTCCGCTTACCGTGCGCGCCGCGCGGCAAATCGCCTCGACTTCCACCCCCTCGACGTGTGGGAAGTTTCGTGGAAAGAGTTGATTCTGTACTTCGCTGGCGATGGAAATCTCGTTTTCCAGGCGCTGCAACTGTTTTTGTTCGTCGATCAGGCGGGTGATCGAGCTGGTCATGCTGTTGAACGAATCCCCCAGTACTCCCAGTTGATCCCGGCGCGTCACCTGTACCTTGTGCGTAAAGTTGCCTTCCTGCACGAATTGCGTCGCTCGGTACAGGTCCGAAACTGTATGCGTAATCGCCCTCGTCAGCACCACTCCGATCACCAGCGCGATAAGTTCGATCACCAGAAAGACGACCGCCACGATTTCCAGGGAAAACTGCTGCGCAGAGCTCAAATCTCCCAGCGAAGCGAGGATTAACTGATTTAGCTGCGAACTCCGCGCCTTGAAAAATGCAAACACTGGGTGCCCATGCTCCACACCGCCATCCGGCCGAATGTACGCCGCTTCCATTTGCGAGAAGCCGTCTACCACCGGATCTATCCAGCTACTGGCCTCTGGCAACACTCGATCTCGCGTTTTTTTTCGACCAAAGGGCACCGGCAAATAGTCCTTCTTGCCAATTCTCACCGCCTTTTGCAGGTCGCGGTCGCTCTCCACTCGCTGCCACAGCGTCACATCAATCTGCCCAAAGCTGGTCGAGAGCTTCTCCAGAAGTTCCGGCTCAACCGGCGCACTCAATTCCACCACCCGCACTCCTCTGGGGGTATCGACTTCGTGGATTCCCACCAGCCGCAATTCGTTTCCGCGTTGCACCATGCCCGCGAAGGAACGGCTCTTGGGAGTGTTAGGATTCTTGATTCTCGCGAAGAACCCGGGATCCACGTGAAAGTTCACCGTCAAACCGGGCAGATCCTTCTTTCGCGCTTCCAGAATCTGATCCGCCAGGCGCTTCTCCGCGGCCGGCTCATCCACATTCGCAGGCAATGTCGCCTCCGCTGCGGCAACATCCTCCGACGAATCGTTCAGCACCTCGATCCGATCATGTATTTCGTGATACAGCAAATAGGCGCCGAACTGAGAATAGATGATGCGTCCAGCCTGGATCCCGAGCATCAGCAACAGCATGATCGGAACCACCGCAATAAACACGTACACGACAATCAGCCGGTTCCGCAGACTCCACAGCAGTTCACTGCGCAGCCGGCTCCAGAATCGATACAACAAATATCCCGCGGCGATTACCGCCAGGTACTTCAAAAATCCCGTTCCCTTCGCCGTGCTCCCGATGCCCGTTAGCCACAGTCCCGCTACACAAACCGCCAGCGCTACCCAATCGAGTAGCGACAGGCTCTTCCAAAATGCTTTGTGTGGTTTCTCTTTTCCGTCCATGGGTGGAGCAGGTGAAAGGACAGCTTACCCGATTCGCGGCAATCACACGAGTTCCACTTTATCACTCGGGTCAGATTCCGAGGGTCACCGAGCAGACCAGACCGGTGACCAGATTATTTATTGGCGTTTCGCACGTGGCTGTGTTTCACGCTGTATGTGAAGTAAATGACCATTCCGATGACCAGCCAAACTACCAGCCTCACCCAGGTCAACGCCTTCAATCCCGACATCAGGCCGAGAGAGATGATGATGCCCATGATGGGAACAAAAGGAACCCATGGCGTCTTGAATGGACGCACCAATTCTGGCCGCCGCACTCGCATGACCCACACCCCGGCGCAAACAATCACGAAAGCGAGAAGGGTGCCGATGCTGACCAATTGTCCCAGATCACCGATTGGCACAACAGCGCCTACTATTGCTACCAACAACCCCACGATGGCGGTCGATTTCCAAGGTGTCCGGAAGCGCGGGTGAATATCTCCCGCCCATTTCCACAGTAGCCCGTCATGCGCCATCGAATAAAAGACCCGCGATTGCCCTAGCAACATGACCAGCATCACCGTGCTCAATCCTGCCAGCGCTCCCGCGTTGACCACGTAGCTTCCCCACTTCACTCCGGTCTCGCGGATCGCCAGCGAGACGGGCGCACCAATGTTCAAGCGGCTATAGTGCACCGTTGCGGTCAACAGTGCGCAAACGATGATGTACAACACGGTGCAGACGGCCAGCGATCCCAGAATGCCGATGGGCATATCCTTTTGCGGCTTGCGCGCCTCCTGTGCGGCCGTGGAAACCGCGTCGAAACCAATGTAGGCGAAAAACACCACTCCCGCTCCTCGCAAGACCCCCGACCACCCGTACGAGCCGAAGGTTCCGGTGTTCGGCGGCAAAAAAACCTTCCAGTTTGCATGTGCGATTTGCGGATTCTTCAGCACGAACGCCGTCGCGACCACGATAAAGGTGAGCACCGCAATCAGTTTCACAAACACGATTGTCGTGTTGAAATTTGCCGATTCCTTGATGCCTATAATCAGAATGGTGGTCACCGCCAGAATGGCCAGAAAGGCTATTAGATTGAATTTAGCTGTTACGTGGGGTAGTCCCTCTAATTGCGCGCTTGTCATGCTGAGGGTAGCAAGGGGCGTCCACCGTCCATCAAACTTCACCCACTCTGCTCCTGGCACATCGCAGATCTGAGGCGGTAAACTGATTCCGTAGTCTTGCAGAAAAGCGACCAGCGTGCTGCTCCAACCGCTCGCCACCGTCGCCGCCCCAAATGCGTACTCCAGGATCAAGTCCCAGCCGATGATCCAAGCCACAATCTCTCCCAATGTGGCGTAACCGTAGGTGTACGCCGACCCGGCGATCGGAATCATCGAGGCAAATTCTGCATAGCACAACCCAGCAAACGCGCAACCTACCCCGGCTAGCACGTACGAGAGCATGATCGCGGGCCCCGCATAGAGCGAAGCTGCGGAACCTGTCAGCACGAAGATGCCTGCGCCGATGATCGCTCCAATTCCCAGCGTGATCAGGTTCACCGGGCCCAGCGCTCGCTTCAGGCTGTGTTCACCTGTCTCCCCGGCCTCCTTCATCAGCGTGTCGATCGACTTTGTCGCGAACAAGGGGTTGCCCATGCAACTCCTCCTTTTGTCTTTTCGGTTTGCAGGAACTATTTTTCTTTGCTGGCCGCGCTCTTCTCCCGGTTCCACAACCAGTACACCGGGAGCCCCAATAGCACGATCACCATGCCACGACCGGCTGTCTGCGTTTTATACAGAAGCAGCACCACCATAATTCCGATAGCGGCCACTATATACAAGAGTGGCAGCCACGGATACCCAAATGCTCGATACGGGCGTTCAGCGTTTGGCCGCGTTTTCCTTAAAACAATCACACCGAGAATCGTGAGCGCATAGAACAACAGCGCGGCAAACACCACGTAGTCCAACAGATCGTTGTACAGATTCCCATAGGTGCCATCAGGCCTGCGCGTGCGCAACATAATCAGGGTAATGATCCAGATTCCCTGGTACACCAGCGCCGTACCCGGCACACCCTTGTTGTTGAGTCTCCCAGTAGCTCGAAAGAACAACCCATCTTTCGCCATCGCATAAGCCACGCGTGACCCCGCCAGAATCAGTCCATTATCGCAACCAAACGTGGAAATGATGATGGCGATAGCCATCATCCACGCGCCCTTCGCTCCAAATATTGCAGAAAGTGCGGCCGTGGCCACCCGGTCATCAGGTGCATTCTGGATCTGCGCCAGCGGCAACGCACAGAGATAAGCCAGGTTCGCCAAACAGTACAGCGTAATCACGATGATTGTGCCGAACGCCATCGACAGCGCCACGTCACGCTTCGGATTTTTCACCTCCGCCGCCGTGAACCCGATGTTGTTCCAGGCATCCGCCGAAAATAGCGACCCGACCTGCGCTACTCCGAAGGCCACCAGCAACCCAAACCACCCACTGGCAGCCGTTACTGTCGGCAGCAAATTCTTCAAGAAACTAGTGCCGGGTTCGATCGGCTGCGCTCCCCGAATCGCCCACAAATGCGAAAAATTGTCGGCAATCGCGGCGGAGTTTCGCGCCACAAACACGCACAGGAAAATCAGCCCCAATAGCGACAGCATCTTCGCCGAGGTAAACGCGTTCTGGATCCACTTGCCCAGCTTTACTCCGCGCGTATTCAGGAATGTCAGGAAAATAATCATCAGCACCGCAACCAATTGCTGCACCGAAAGACTGATGGCGTAACCGGACGAAAAATTCAGCGGCGGAATAATCCACGTCTTCGGCGAGATTGCCGGGAAGATCACGCCCAAATAGCGCGCAAATCCCACCGCAACCGCCGCAATTGTGCCGGTCTGAATTACGAGAAACAGCGTCCAGCCATACAAAAATCCCCACAACGGCGAATACGCTTCCCGCAGATAGACATACTGCCCGCCGGCATGGGGGAACAGTGCCGCCAACTCACCGTACGACAACGCTGCGGCGATGGTGAGGAAACCCGTCAGTATCCAGGTGAGAAGTAGTCCGCCAGCCGAGCCCGTCTGGCGCGAAATATCGGCGGCGACAATGAAAATGCCCGACCCGATCATCGAGCCGACGACAATCATCGTTCCATCGAACAAACCGATGGCCTTTACGAATCCGTGTTCCGGTTTAGCCATCTCGCCGTGAACCTTGCTTATCGCTTCTGCCATTCGTTGCGCACCTCAGTGGCTCACCGTTGGCTTCACGGCTTCCAGTCGTCGAATGAACTGCCCGGCTCGCTGCGCAGGATCTTCCGCGCGCAAAATGTCGCTGACCACCGCAACCGAATCCGCTCCCGCTTCGATCACTTCTACGGCGCGATCCAGGGTGATTCCGCCGATGGCAATAATCGGCTTCTTCGTCAAGCCTCGTACGCTGCGGATTAATTCCGTTCCAACCACCGGATCAGGATTTTCTTTTGTTGTGGTCCCAAATATCGGCCCCACCGCAATGTAGTCCGCCGAAGTCTGCGCCGCCGCCTGGAATTGCGCCTCGTTGTGCGTCGAGACGCCGATCCATCCCTCCGCTCCCATCACCGCGCGCGCTTGCTCAACTCCCAAATCCTCTTGTCCCACGTGTACGCCGCCAGCACCAGAGAGCCGTGCAATGTCCGCGCGGTCGTTTACGAAGAAATTCACGCCTGTGGAACGCGCGATTCCCGCCAGACTGCGCGCAACGTCCAGAACCTCGCGAGCGCTGCCTTTCTTGTTACGGTACTGCAGCGCGAGCACGCCTGCGTCAATCAGTTTTTTGGTTGTGTCGTCGATAGAACCCGTCATGAGTCCAGCGTCTAATATCACATAGAGTCTGGGCATCACAAGGCGCATCAGGATTTACTTGCCGTTGGTGTTCACTAATTTTTCGATGAAATGCGTATCAAACTTTCCGCTCGCGAAATCCGGGTCGGCCATGATTCGCCGCTGCAGCGGAATCGACGTCTTGATTCCTTCGATCACAAACATTTCCAGCGCCCGCTTCATTCTTCCAATCGCTTCCCCACGGTCCCGGCCCTTCACGATCAGCTTCGCCACCAGCGAATCGTAGTACGGCGGAATCAGCGCCCCGGTGTATGCCGCCGAATCCACTCGCACGCCCGTTCCGCCGGGCGCCTGAAACGTGGTGATGCGTCCCGCTGAGGGCACAAACGTCTCGGGATCTTCCGCATTGATCCGGCACTCAATCGAATGCCCGGTGAAGCTGATCTCGCCCGCAGCTTGCTCGATTTTTTCCCCTGCCGCCACACGGATCTGCGCTTTTACCAGATCCACTCCGGTCACGAACTCCGTCACTGGATGTTCGACCTGAATACGCGTGTTCATCTCGATGAAGTAGATCGCGCCATCGGTGTCCATCAGGAACTCAACCGTACCGGCGTTGGTGTAACCAATCTTCTCCAGCGCCCGGGTCACTTTTCCCCCGAGTTCTTTCCTTCGCTTGGCGTCCAGCACTGGCGAGGGCGACTCTTCCACAAGCTTCTGGTGACGTCGTTGAATCGTGCATTCGCGCTCGCCCAGATGAATCACTTTCCCGTGTTGGTCCCCCAGCACCTGAATTTCAATGTGCCGCGGATGTTCCAGAAACTTTTCCATGTACACGTCGGGCGTGCCAAAGGCCTGCTGCGCCTCGCTGCGCGCCGTCTGGTAGGCCGCCAGCAGGTCCTGCTCGCTTTTCACCACCCGCATGCCACGGCCGCCTCCGCCTGCCGCAGCCTTCAATATCAACGGGTATCCAACCCGATGCGCTTCCTTGGCGAGTTGCCCTTCCCCTTCCACCACACCGTCACTTCCCGGAATAGTCGGCAGCCCCGCCGTTTTCATCTCGCGCCGCGCGCGGTCCTTTTCCCCCATCATTTCGATCACTTCCGGCTTCGGACCGATGAAGGTGATCTCCGACGCTTCGCACACCTTCGCAAAGTTCGCGTTTTCCGACAGAAACCCGTATCCCGGGTGGATGGCATCGACGTTGGTGATTTCCGCCGCGCTGATCACGTGCGGTATGTTCAGGTAACTCTCGCTGCTTCGCGGCGGACCGATGCATACCGCCTCATCCGCAAAGCGCACGTGCAACGAATTGCGATCAGCCTCCGAGTACACGGCTACCGTCGCAATCCCCAATTCCTTGCAAGCGCAGATGATTCGCAGGGCGATTTCCCCACGATTGGCTACGAGAATCTTCTGGAACATAGTTAGAGGCGCCGGCTATCTTTTCCGGCTTGGACGAATCCCAAACAGCGGCTGCCCGTATTCCACGGGCTGTCCGTTCTCCGCGAAAATCCGCAGCACTTCGCCGCTCACTTCCGACTCGATTTCATTCATCAGCTTCATGGCTTCCACGATACACAGCGTCTGCCCCACATCGACGTGCAGGCCCACCTTGACGAATTCCTCCGAGCCCGGGCTTGGTGACGAGTAAAACGTCCCCACGATCGGCGATTTCACCAGGTATAGGTCCTCGCCACCTCGCAATTCCGCTTCCGCCTCAGACGCAGCAGCAGCGTTCTGCGTTGTGGACGTCTCGATCGCGCTGGGCACGATGATTTCCGCTGGCGGCCTTGGCCCGGCGGACAACCCCGCATTGCTCGCCGGCTTCCTCAACCGGATGCGCAGGTCTCCCCGCGCGTATTCGAATTCCTCGAGGTTGTGCTCGCTCATGAAGCGCAGCAATTCTTCTATCTGGCCCAGTTCGGGGATCGCGGACAACGGGCTTTCACTCGCCTTCTTCGGCTTTTTCCGTTTCATGCGTTCTCAGATCTCAATGAGATCCCGCTTGACGCGGGTCAAGACTTCTCGTCCACCGGCGCGTACCGCGACGTCGTCTTCGATCCGGATGCCCCCAACTCCTTCGACGTAGACGCCCGGTTCTATCGTAATCACAGTCCCCGGTTCGAGTCGAGTTGCCTGGTCTCGCGCTATTCTGGGTTCTTCGTGTACTTCCAGGCCCAAACCATGACCCGTGCTATGCACGAACCACGTTTCCAGCCCGTGCTTCTTCAGGACTCCCCGCGCGGCGGCATCCACATCTCCGCAGGTAACGCCGGCTTTCACCGCCGCTACCCCGGCTTCTTGTGCTTCTTGTACTGCCCGGTACCAGCCCTGAACTCGTTGCGACGCCCGGCCCAAGTGGACCGTTCGCGTCATATCGCTGCAATAGTGGCCGAGTATAACACCCAGGTCTAGCACCACCAACTCATTTTTCCTCAGCCGCTTACCCGTGGGTCTGGCGTGGGGCAGCGCCGCACGCGGCCCGGACGCTACAATGGTCTCAAAGGAGGGTCCGCTTGCTCCACCCTTCCTCATCTGGTACTCAATTTCGGCGCTGATTTCGTTTTCTCGTACGCCCGGTTTGATCAGTTTCAGGACGCTTTCGAATACTTCCCCCACCAGAACCGCCGCCCTTCGCATTACCGCCAATTCTGCCGCGTCTTTCCTCATCCGCAGGCCTTCCACAATGCCGCCCGCCTCAACTGCCCGCCATTTCGCGCCTGCAGCTCTTCTTATTGCTTTCCAGTCGGCAACGGACAGTGCGCCAGGGTCGTAGCCCGTCGCTGCTGCTTTCGTACGCTTTAGATATTCTCCCAGCGCCTTGTAGAGCGGCCCTTGCTGTTTTTCGATTTTTACCCCGCGGGTTTCTTCCTGCGCCTGAATCGTGAACCGCCCATCCGTCAGCAGCGTCGCGCCTGCCTCTCCCAAGACCAGGGCCCCGGATTCGCCGGTAAATCCCGTCAGGTAATACCAATTCGCGGCCCGAGTCACCACCAGGCAGTCTAGCTTTCGCCGCCGGAGTTCCCTCAGCGCTGCTCTGCGTCTTTTTGCGAAGTCTATGGTCATAAAAAAATCGAGGAGACCCGCGTCTCCTCGATTCTAGTGTAACCGATTTCCGTCTTCTGGGCCGCTCAGCCCCGGCTATCAGCCAGGGATGATTCGCGGCGTGAGGAAGAACAAAAGTTCGGACGAACTGATGTTGATGTTTGTGCGTTTGAACAGGTGCCCAATCAGCGGCAGGCTTCCCACCACTGGCACCTCGGTAATTTGCGTCTGTTGCTGGGTGATGATGATTCCGCCGATTACCACGGTTCCACCATCGGCCACCAGCACCTTGGTCTGCGCTGACTGCGTGTCCAATGCCGGGATGCCTTGTACGCGAGGAATACCGTTATCGATCTGCGTGTTTTCCACCAGGACATCCATGAATACGGTGCCTTCTGCTGTAATCTGCGGCGTCACTTCCAGTTGCAGCACCGCGTCGATGTACTGAACGGAAATGGTGTTGTTGATGGTCGTCTGAATCGGGATCTTCTGACCTTGTTTGACGATCGCCTTTTCGTTGTTCTGGGTAATGACCTTCGGCTTGGACAGCAGTTTGCCTACGCCCTTTGCCTCCGCCGCGGAAATGAACAAGTCAATCGCGAAGTTCGGCGAACGCTGGATGAACCCGACACCGCTCGTCGGTGCCGCTGCTCCCAGGTTCACGTTATAAGGAAGTCCGGGGGTGGTTGAGCCGCCCGAGGTGCTTGTCGGCGTAGCCACCAACGGCGGTTGCGGTAATGCCGAGCCGGTTTGGATTGGACTCACTCCCACGTTCGGGTTGCCGCCATAAATCGACCGGCCGCTCGTTGTGGTTCCCGCAAAGCCCCACTGCACACCGATATCTTGCGCAAAGGAACGCGACGCCGAGATTACACGGGCTTCGATTTCCACCTGCTGCGACTTGCGGTCCAACTGGCGAATCAGGTTATCGATCACCGGTATGACCGATGGAATGTCGCGAATGATCAGTTGGTTCGATCGGTCGTCAGAAAGGATGTCTCCGCGCGCCGAGAGGAACTTTTTCAGCGTATCCTTCATCGTCGCGGCTTTCGCATAGCTCAGGACTCTCGTGAAAGTCACCGGCGCAACGGCCTCGGCCTGTGCCTTTTCCAGGTCCCGCTGCGTCTCGGCTTCCTTCTTCAGCGTGTCGCGAGTGGCTACGCGCAGCACGTTGCCGGACATCTGTTTGTCCAGACCGTTGTTCTGCAAAACGATATCCAGCGCCTGGTCCCAAGGCACTTCATCCAGAACGATTGTCAGCGTTCCCTTTACGTTCGGATCCAGCACCACGTTCAAGCCGCTGATCTCGTGAATCAATCGGAAAAAGTCCTTCAGGTCCACGTCCTTCAGGTTCACCGAGATCGGTTCACCCGTGTAGCGCCCCGCGGCCGCCGGCGGCGCGCTCATCTGTGCGCCGTTCTGAGAAGCCGCCATCGTGCTTGCCGCATTATTGGCTTGTTGCGCCGCTTGCTGCGCCGCTTGCTGCGCGCCTTCCGGACGCGCTGGCTCGGTCTTTTCCTTCAGCGAAGCCAACGCCATCGTCGGCTGCGTCAAGTCACTGGGCAGCGGAAACCGTGGCGCCACCGGGTCAGACGGCTTGGCCGCTTTGTTCCGCGGCGTGCCGGCGACGTAAGAAATGTCTCGACGCGTCTTCTGCGTCGCGGCCGAGTTGACCGGTGATGCCTCCACCGGCTGCTCTTCGGTCGTGAAGTAGATCACCACGGCCTCGCCTTCATGCGCGATTTGATACGGAGCCGCGGTCGTCAGGTCGATCACCACTCTGGCGACGTCCGGACGGAACTGCCCCATGCGTACGCTGCGCACCGGCGCGGACACGCCGGGAATCGACGTCTTCTGCACGCTCATCGTTGCGCTCGCGAAATCCAGCACCAATCGCTCCGGATTCTGCATGCGCGCCGCATGTACGTCTAATTTCCCAGCTCCTTCCACGCGGATTGCGGCTCGCTGTGGCGCTTGCGTTATCGCCACGCTTGAGATCACCGCTGCGTTCGTGCTGGCTCCAGCGGGCGCCTGGGCGCGAACTGTTGCCAGGTTTCCCCCCAGCATCATGCTCGCTACTATCAGGCAGCCAATTCGAAAGGCCGGCCGGTTCGTCTTCATTGCTGTTCTCCTGCACTGGAGTAAATTCTCTTATTTACCTGGCGTTCCACTGGCTTTCCAAATGCGTCCTTGCCAATTTCATGGAACGAAACGCTGTCCATCCCAATCTTTTCCACGCGTCCGTCGTACAGCTGATCTCCATCTCGCAAAAAGTAAGTGCGAGCCTGGGGGTTGGTAACCACCGCAATCATGCCGTTGGGCGCTTTCACGATGCCGTCCAACCGCAACGTCCCAATCTGCAATCCGGGCTTGCCCGGAGGAAGGTTCGCCGCCGTCTTCGCCGCCGCATCCTGCCGGGTGGTCAGCGATTCGAACGGATCACGCCTCGCCACCTTTTGCTCGCTCTCGGCTGGCGCAGCAGCGGCTGTTCCGGAAGTGGTTTTTGGCGCGGCCGTCTTGCTCGTCTTGGCCGCCGCTTTTGCCGTTCCCGTTTTTGCCGGTGGTGGCGTCGGCGGTGTTTTCGTCTGCGCGTACAAACCGCTTCCGGCGGCTGCCAGCAGACTCGCAACTACCAGTGTTTTGCCTAGGCGCATGGCTCGCTCATTCCTGCTCACGGTTTTTTCACCGCCGGCTGATTTACCCCGGGAGCCGCCTTTGTGGCAGTTGCGGCTGTTGGGGTTGTATCGGCCTGTTTCGTAAAGTAGGTTGTGATTGTGAAAATTCCGGTAACCGTCGTTCCCGGACGAACCGGATATTTCGTTTCCTTGGAACTGGCCGCGCCCGGATCATCCAACTGCAGGTCTCCCACATTGATGATTCGCGAAAGCCTGCTCAGCCGTTGGAAGAAATCCAGCACGTTGAAGTATGGCCCGTCGGCCTGCGCTTCAAACGGCATCTCGTAGTGATATTCCTTGCTGTCGATCTTCCCTGCCGTCAGCTTCCGCAACTGCACGTTCGCCGCGCTCGCCGCTCCCTGAATCTGCCGGATGAACTCGTCTACTTCCTTTTCTTCCGGCACGATGGTCTTCAGCGTGTCCAGTTGCTTGTTCAACGAATCCATCTGCTGCTTCAGTTCGCCGTAACGCTGCTTGTACACCTGTAATTGAGTAACTTCCTGATTCAACTTCGTCCGCGCCTGCACTGCCTGGTCATACTCCGCGCGTTTCTGTGCCACTGGTGAAAACGGCAGATACAGGCCCACCAGCACCAGGATCACCGCGATTGCCAGCGCCACGAGCGCTTGCATCACCACCGACATGTCTCGGAAAGGATTTGCCATGATTTCCCCTTATCCTTTCTTCGCCGGTGCTGCTGGATTTGGTGTAGCTGGCGATGGCGCGTTCGCCGGCTTCGTTTGTGGAGTTCCCGCCGCTGGTCCTGACGGCGCGATCTCCGCATTGATAGAGAACAGGAAAGTTTGTACTCCGGCATTCTTCTCGTCTTGCTTGGCTTCCTTGATTTCGATCTTCTGGAAGTATCCGGACCGCTTCAGCGCGGTTATAAAATTCGCGACGGAATTGATGGAAGCCGAGGCGCCTTCGATGGTCAGCGCCGAGCCCTTCTTGGTCATCGATGTCAGCCACAGGTTCTCTGCGCGCGAAACTGTGTTGGCCACCTGGTCCAGCAGTTCCTGGCCACCCATGCGATCGTGCTGCAGTTGTTCGATGGTCATTACTCGCTGTTGCAGCACCTGCTTCTGCTTCTCGAACTGTTCCACCTGCAGCTTCACTTGCTCCAGTTCGGTCTTCTGCGATTGCAATGTCTGGATGCGTTTTGTCTCGTCGTTCAACTGCGCTTGCCACGAATGGTAGAAGTAAAAAAGAAACAATCCGCCAAGCAGCACGCCCGCTCCGATGAACACCACCGGCAGCGCCGCTCCGGTGTCCGCCGGGCGTCGGGCGGCTTTGGGCCGCGTTTGTCCTAACAGGTTTATGCGGATCATGGCTAGTCGAAGCTCCTCAGGGCCAGTCCCACGGCAACAACCAATTTGGGTGCCAAATCCCGAATCTGATCTTCACTATGCTTTGCCGGGTTGATCAGCACTTTGCGGAACGGATTCAGTTCCTCCACCGGCATCGCAAATTCTTCGCGCAGCAAATCCACCAGGCCTGGAACTCGCGCCGTTCCGCCCGCCACCATGATGCGTTGAATATTCTCGCCACTAGCTGTGGCGCGGAAAAAATCGAACGTTTTCTGAATTTCCAGGGTCAGAATATCCGACACACTTCGCAGGATTTGTGATTTCTGTTCGTCGGTGACGCTCGGCAGCGTGTCGCCCTTCTTCAGCCGCTCCGCGTCATCAAAGCTCAAATCCAGTTCCTTCTGCAGTGCGTCGGTGTACTGGTTGCCGCCGACGCTCACGTCGCGTGTGAACAGCGGGATCCCGCCGCGCACGATGTTGATGTTCATTACGCTGGCCCCGATGTTCAGCAGCGCCACGGTCTGTCCCGCATCCGGTTCGTAATTAATCTCGAAGCAGTTCTGTAAACCAAAGGCGTCGATATCCACCACCACCGGCGTCTTTCCTGCTTGCGCCAGCACGTTCGTGTGGTTCAAAATCTTGTCTTTCTTTACCGCTACCAGCAATACGTCCATCTGCGCGTCCATCGCTTCCAGGAGCTGATAACTCAGGTTCACGTCCGCGATGTCGAACGGTATGTGCTGGCTCGCTTCCGACGGAATCCGGTCGTACAACTCTTCTTCGGTCATCAATGGCAGCGGCACTCGCTTCACGATCACCGAATGTCCTGAAACCGATGTCGCCACGTTCTTCGTCTTCACTTTTTCCGTGTCGAAAATCTTCGTGATGGCATTCGCCACTTGTGGTGCGTCCATGATGGCGCCGTCCACCACCGTGTCCTGCGCAAGCGGTTCCATGCCGTAGCTGACCAGTTCATATCCCGCCTTGGTCAACTTCAACTCCACCGCTTTGATCGAACTGGATCCGATATCCAGCCCCACCAGCTGCTTGTTTTTCTTTCCCCCGAGTAACCACATAGCGCGCCCTCTTTCCATAAACTTTGAGCCACAGCATTTCCTATCGGCGTTTGGTTACCGCTTGACTCATCTTCCGTTCCATCCACCGGTCCAGGATCGTCTTCCTTAGTTTCCAACGATTTCCCAGCTTGAATGCGGGTATTTCGCCCTCTGTGATGTAGCGGTACAGCGTGTCTGGGCTGATTCCCAGATACTGTGAAGCCTGCCGCACGTTCATCACTTCCCGAGATTCGCTCACGAGGAACGCCACCCTGTCTGTTAACGCCCTTCTTGCTGAGCGCTGCCGCACCCTCACTCCGAATCGGAATTCTCCACAGGTGCAGCCCGTGGTCCCGTTATGTCACCCGGCTCACTCAACCGTCAAGCGTTTCTCTCCCGCAGTTGTCCTAAGAATGCCGGGAATCTTAGGCAATTCACCGGGTATTGTAGGCACCTCTCTCTATATATCGTGTCTGTGTTATTCAAAGACCACTATTACTGGTGGTTTTTCCAAAATCCGCTCCCTGTCCCACAGTACGGTTATCCTTTGTCTCCATGCTCCTCGCTCTTTTCTGTTCTTGCTCTTCGGCGCCAACAATTTTTCGCCGCTCGCATTCGCTGGATTATTTTCGGTTCGCAGCACACACTTTCTCCATCGTCTAACTCGCTCTTTTTGAAACCTTTTGTTCTACCTGCTCGTAGTCTTGCTCAGACAGGTCCGGCGTTTGTCAGACGGAGGCTCCGCAAGCATGAATCTGCTTATTGAAGCGGTTGCAAAACAATATCGTGGGAATGTTTGGGGCTTGCAAAACATCAGTCTTGCTTTGCGTCCCGGAGTTCTGGGCTTGCTTGGTCCCAATGGCGCCGGCAAGTCCACGCTGATGCGGATTCTCGCCACCATCACACGTCCCACACGCGGCCGTGTGCTCTGGAACGACGCGGACGTGTTGTCTTCGCCAGATGCGCTGCGCATGGTTCTGGGTTACCTGCCGCAGGATTTTGGCATTTATCCACATCTCACCGCGTTTGAGTTTTTGGAATATCTCGCTGCCGTCAAAGGTCTCGAGCGTTCCGCTGCGCGTCGCCGCATCGACGAACTTCTTTCCGTGGTCAATTTGACCGACGTTCGCGATCGTCCTCTCGGCGGTTTTTCCGGCGGCATGCGCCAGCGCGTCGGCATTGCGCAGGCTCTGCTGAACGATCCGCAACTTTTAATCGTCGATGAACCCACGGCTGGTCTCGATCCCGAAGAGCGCGTTCGTTTCCGCAACCTGCTCTCGGAACTTTCCGGTGAACGCATCGTTATTCTCTCAACGCACATTGTTTCCGATGTAGAAGCTGTGGCCACCGACATCGCTATCTTGCATCACGGCCTGCTTCTCGCTCACGACTCTCCGGAATCCCTGCTCGCTGCCATCTCCGGAAAAGTCTGGGAGATTGTTGTTCCCACCGCCGCGCTTCCCGCCGCACGGCAGCAGCACCTGATCACCAGCACCGCTCACCGCAGCGACGGGGTCCACGTTCGTATTGTGTCCGCTTCCGCGCCTATGCCACACGCACAGGCGCTCGAGCCAACGCTGGAAGATGCCTATCTCGCTTCCATCGCGAGCAGCCGCACAACTGCCGTGGGAGTCGCTTCGTGAACATTTCTCGCGTGGTGTTTGCTTCCGCGCGAGCGGATTTCCTGGAACGCATCCGGCGCTACAGCTTCCTTTTTACACTGGGATTGGCGCTCTATTTCGGATATCTCGCAGCCGTAGGCAAACTCATGCTACGCGTTGGCGAATTTCGCGGCATCTACAATTCTGCGTGGATCGGTGCTCTTCTTGCCATGGTCGGCAGCACCTTCATCTCTCTTGCCGGCTTTTATTTCGTGAAGAATACCATTCAGCGCGACCGCGAAACTCGCGTCGGTGAAATTCTTGCCAGTACTCCGCTCTCCAAATTTCTTTACATCCTCAGCAAGTTTCTCAGCAACTTCGCGGTTCTTTCGTTGATGATCCTCGTTCTCGCCCTGTCCGCGATCGTTATGCAACTGGTTCGCGCCGAGGACTTGCACATCCACCTCTGGAAACTGTTCGCTCCCCTGTTACTTCTCGCCATCCCTGCGATGGCGGTAATCGCCGCACTGGCCGTCACGTTTGAGACCATCCCTTTCCTGCGCGGCGGCTTCGGAAACGTCGCTTATTTCTTTCTTTGGACCGCCATGATCGCCGCTCCTGTGGCCACCCGCTTTCTGATGTTCGATCTCAGCGGCCTCTCGATCATGCGTGAAAGCATGATCGCCGCTTCTGGGCTGCCTCTGGAGGAGACTGGTTTTTCCTTTTCTCTCGAAGTCGGCGCTTTGCGGTCCCCGGCTCCCACGTTCCGTTGGGAAGGCGTTTCCTGGACATCAAACATTCTGCTTTCCCGGCTCGCTTTATTTGCGGTGGCGCTGGGCCTCTCGTTCCTGGCGTCGCTTCTGTTCGATCGCTTCGCTCCTGCGCACCGTTACCGTCCATCTGCAGCATCGCCACGGCCCGCCGTGCCTGTGACGGTCTCCGCACCTTCTGTAGCCGCGGCATCACCGGTGCGCGCGCTCACACCGCTACCGGTCTCTGCGATCCACTCCCGCTTCCTTACAATTCTCTCCGCTGAAATTCGTTTGTTATTAAAGGGACAGCGCTGGTGGTGGTATTTCGTCGCGGCTGGGCTCATCATTGCCTCTGCCGCCGTTCCCGATCCTTCCGCTCGCGGCATGTTGTTGGGTTGCGCGTGGATCTGGCCCATCCTGCTTTGGTCTTCCATGGGCATTCGCGAAGTGCAACACCAGACGCACCAACTTCTTTTCTCCGCGCCTCATCCCATCTCGCGTCAACTGCCCGCCGTCTGGCTTGCAGGGCTTGTTCGTCGCCATTCTCACCGGCAGCGGATTCGCTCTGCGCCTGCTACTCGGCGGCAACTGGCGCGGCCTGTTTGCATGGCTGATCGGTGCGCTGTTCATTCCCACCTCTGCACTCGCTCTCGGCGCCTGGAGCGGCTCCGCCAAGCCCTTCGAAATCCTCTACACGCTGCTGTGGTATCTCGGCCCAATGCACGCCTTCCCCACTTTCGACTATGCGGCCTCTGCCCCAGCCACGCCCGCAACGCACTATCCACTTTTTTATCTGGCGCTCACTGCGGCCTTCGCCATAGCCGCGCTACTAGGCCGAAAACGCCAACTTCTCGTCTGAATTTCCGCATCGTGCGCAATTCTGTTCGCGTTATACTTGCGGCTCAACTCTCTCTTCTGCGAGGTCATCGATGCGTCGCAACATCCGCCTGACTATTGGAGTGCCCTACGCTCTCTGCCTGACACTGCTCGCTCCTGCTCTTCGCGCTCAGGGATATCTCTTCGTCGCTAATCAGTTTGAACACACCGCCCTGCTCATCGATCTCACTTCTCGCAAAACCATTTCGACTACCGGCGTCGACATCAACGGCCATGAGGTCACCACATCTTCCGATGGCCGCTTTGGCTACGTTCCGATCTATGGCAATTCCGGAGTGGGCAAGCCCGGCACGGATGGCGACGCGATTGAAATCGTCGACCTGCAAACCGGACGCGCGGTCGACATCATCAATCTCCCGAAACCCGTTCGTCCGCATTGCGCTAAGTTCGGCCCTGATGGCCTCCTTTACGTCACCGCGGAACTCGCCAACGCCGTCTACGCCATCGACATCCATTCCCGCAAAGTTGTCGCCGAAATTCCCACGGGCCGTCCCGAATCCCACATGCTCGTAATTTCTCCCGACGGCTCTCGCGCTTACACCGCCAACGTCGCCAATGGCACCATCAGCGTTCTGGATCTTCGGAAGCACGCTCTCGTCACCGTCATTCCTGTGGCAAAGATGATCCAGCGCATTTCGCTCTCGCCCGATGGCAAGTGGCTCTTCACTCACGATCAGGATGCGCCGCGCATCGCCGTCATCGACACTTCTTCGAATTCCATCGTTCGCTGGATCGACGTTCCCTCTACTGTTTACTCGTCGCAGCCCACGCCGGATGGAAAAAGCCTGGTCGCGGATTCTCCAAAGGGAAAATTGTTCGTTGTGAATCTTTCCACCGGCGCTTTGGACAAAACCTACGACATCCCTGGCGCTCTCGGCGAGGTCACTGTGACGCCAGACGGCTCACACGCCTACGTAAGTTGCCCTCAAGGCGGGCACGATTGAAGTCTTGAACTTGCGCGAAGGAAAGCTGGAGGAACCGCTGCATCTAACCAAAGGCGTCGACGGCCTCACCTGGCTACCCACCATCCCAAAGTAATCGCGGAAGGCACTTTTCAAGCGAGATGTCGTCCTGAGGCGCGCGCAGTATGCGCCCGAAGGATCTCAACCAACTCAATTGCCGCGACGTTTCGAACTCGATGACGCGCAGACTCCCGTCGTCCTAAGCAGCCAGCACTAGATCCCTAAACTCTTCCACAACTCATCCACGCGCGCTTTCGTTTTCGCATCCATCAAGATTTCGTCCGGCCACGGTCGCGCAAATCCTTCGCTGGCCCATTTCCGCGTGGCGTCCACTCCCATCTTCGACCCAAAATCCTGCATCCTGGCCGCATGATCCAGCGTGTCCATCGGCCCGAGCATAAACTGTACATCTCGTTCCGGATCGATGGCACACAGCACCTTCCACACCACTTCGCGGTAATCGTGCACGTTCACGTCGTGGTCCACCACCACCAGCACCTTCGTGAACATGGCCTGGCCCAGCGACCAGATCGCGTTCATCACTTTTCGCGCGTGTCCCGGAAACGATTTGCGGATCGACACAATCATCAGATTGTGCACAATCCCTTCCGCCGGCATCGACACATCCACTATTTCCGGATGCGTCATCTTCATCAAAGGCAGGAACACTCTCTCAATCGCGTAACCCATGTAGAAATCTTCCTGCGGCGGCCGCCCCACCACCGTCGTCAGATAAATCGGATCCTTTCTCTGCGTCACGCACTCCACATGAAAAACCGGGAACTCTCCTTCCAGCGAGTAATACCCAGTGTGATCTCCGAACGGCCCTTCCGTTCGCATCTCGTTCAGGTTCACGTATCCTTCCAGCACGATCTCCGCATTCGCCGGCACTTCCAATTCATTCGTTTCGCATTTCACCATTTCCACCGGCTCTCGTTTCAAAAAGCCGCTGAACATCATCTCGTCCAGGTCTGGCGGAATCGGCAGAATACCTCCCAGCGTCGTTGCCGGGTCTGACCCGATTGCTACACTTACTGGAATTCGACCACCCTGATTTTGCGCCCGCGCTCGACGAAAATGTTCCGCGCCGTGTTTTTGCGTCTGCCAGTGCATCCCGGTAGTCCGCTCGTCGTAAATCTGCATCCGGTACATGCCCACATTGCGTTTCCCAGTTTCCGGATTTTTCGTGAAAACAAGCGGAAAGGTGATGAATCGCCCGCCATCCTGCGGCCAGCATTTCAATATCGGAAAATCCAGCAGGTTGGCGTCGCTTCCTTTGCGCACAATCTCCTTGCACAGCCCATCTTTCACGCTCTTCGGAAAAAACGATCCCAACTCCGCCAGCTTTGGCAGCATCTTTAACTTGTCGAACAATCCCTGCGGCGATTGCATGTCCATGAAACCGCGAATCCGCGCCGCTATGTCATCCAGCTTTTCCACTTCGAACGCCAACTCCATTCGGCGCTCACTTCCAAACGCGTTGATCAGCAGCGGGTATCGCGAACCTTTCGGCTTTTCAAACAGCAGTGCCATCCCGCCTGGATTTCCCTTCGGTCCCGGCTGCGCTTGCGCCCGCTGCACCACCTCCACGATTTCCAGCACCGGGTCCACTTCCGCTTTCACACGCTTCAGCTCGCCCTCTTTTTCCAGCCGACGCACAAACTCCCGCAAATCCGCGTATCCCACTTCGCTCCTCCTGGGAAATCCATTTCTGAGAGCGCCAACCGCTCACACTACCACGCCCCAGGGAGCGGCGCAAAAGTCTTGCGCCAGCAAACATAATTTCGTTCTTTTCGAAGGAATCCACCCGTTTAAAATCGCACTCGCCCACGGCCGGGCTATAATGGCAACACGCCTCGCTCGCACGGAGACACCGAAAGTGAATATCCTTCGCGCGCTATCCCGCGCCCGCTTGCCTATAGTCACCGTCGCTGCGACTTACCTGTTCTCCGTCCTCCTCGGAGTGTTCATGGTTCACTCGCAAAATCATTTTGCTCTCGCTCATAGAGACAAACTGGTCGGCGACGCGCAACAATCCAGCACCCTTACGCAACTCAACGTGAGGCACCCGTTCCGCGCTGCAGTGTTGGATTTCGCTGGCAATCTGGTCGCTGGCATCTCCAGTACGGTTTCGGGCCTCTGCGCGCCACTCGCTTATCCCATGGTTGCGTATCGCGGCTGGATCGGCGGTATCGTTTCGGTCGACGGCGACCACAAAAGCCGCTTCGCCCATCCCAGAACAGCGCTTTATTACGTCGTCGTGTTGTTGATGCAGATTCTTCCGTACTCGCTTGCCGGAGGTGCCGGAGTCAATGTCGGCATTTCGCTGTTTCGCGCGAGCGTCCGTTACTCTGGGCCGCGCTGGTGGATCTTCCCGCTTGAACCACTCCACGACGCCGCCCGCATTTATATTTTGGTTGTACCGCTGTTCTTAATCGCCAGCTTGGTGGAATTCTATTTCGTGTAGTTGAGGTGTCCGACCGACGCTACGCACGTAAACCGCTACAAAGGCTTTGTCCCTTCTTCCTCTGTCGTTGCGGCATCTTTCTTACCCTTGCTTTCATCCTCAATTCCCCATTGGTGCTCGCAGGAATTGCAATTCCATCCCGTCATTTTGACGTTTATCGGCAGCCCAAGGAACAATCCGGCGCCTGCCACTCGTTTCATCAAGCCCTCGAAGCTCACATCCATCGAACCGCACTTCGGACATCTCGGCTGTTCGTATTGGCCCGCTCCTTCCAAATCAAACGTCTCGGGCACATTCTGTTCTAACAATCTCTGAGATTCCTCGACGTCTTTTTTCCTCACAACCAACTTTACGCCACCGAGCAGATTGGACCACAGCCAGTCCAATCTAACCATGTTCTCGTTGAACAGGTAGCACTCGATCCCCGCGCCTTCTAAGACCATACGGTCGGTCAACGCATCCGTCATGTCTCGATACACCCGCAGTACCTCCGGCACATTTCCCGACTCGTCTGTTTTTACCGACGCTGCTTCTTGTAGAGCCGCTAGCGAAGCACCTTTCCCTGGCCAGTCGAGGCCTCGCTTGGCCATTTCATCGCGCAGCGCGCCAAAAGCCCACTCGCCAAGCGCCGTCGGTTCACTGCCGACTTCCTGCAACTCCAAATCACTCAGATCCGCATATAACTTTGTTAGTCGCTGGCGTTCCGACTCTGGATCAATTTTTGTCATGAGTCGGAGCCACCTCGCGCATTCCGCACATCGTCCCTTCCTGACTTAAAACCTTAAACTGATAACTGAAAACTCCCTCATCCTAGCTCCCAGCTTCCAACCCGGCAACCTCGAATGTAATCGCTCGCGTGCATCGCATCGCATCAACTCGTCGCGAATTGCTGTAGACTTGTTTCCACCCGGCACTGGCCCGATTCTTTGAGGAGTCCCCATGAAACGAACCCTTCTGCTGTCCGCGACGGCCCTGCTGGCGGCGAGCCTTGTTCAGGCCGGCGAGAAGCTGCAAACCGGCACGATTATTTCCGAATCTTCCGTGGACTGTGGCTCCAAGACCGATAAGCACAAGAAGAGCACGGCGTTGCTCTGCCAGGAATATGTTGTCCGCACCGCCACCACCGATTACCACGTTCGGCAGCAAAAGCCCTCCAATCAGGCCTTGATTCCGGTCAACACCGGCATCGAATTCACACTCAACAAAGACAAGATGAAGTTCAAAGCCAACGGCAAATCTTACGACTATCTCATCGTCTCCGAGTCTGCTGCCGGCTCGACGAAGCCCTGACAACCCAGATAGTTCTCTAGCTTTCCGCGCAATGGCCACCGGCCGTTCCTCGCAGGCAACTCTCTTTCATATTTCCTTCGCCGTCACCTTCTTTTTCGCTAACATTATCTGTGGATAGACTCTTGGCCCCTTCCCCAGCTTGCCAAGATGACGTACCAGAAGGTCCGTCGCAGCGGACGCATTACGATTGCAGTTCCCATCCTCCTGATCGGCAGCGATTGCGAAGGCCGCGTTTTCTCCGAAGAGACTAAAACCGTCATCATCAGCCAGCATGGCGCCGGTATCCTGTCTCGTCAAAAACTCGTTGCGGAGCAGGAACTGGTTCTCCGCTCTCTCGAATCCAATCGCGAAGTCGACATCCGCGCCGTCGGTGAGATCGGCGCTCAAGGGGATACTCACGCCTACGGCGTAGCTTTTGTTCACGAAACGCTCGATTTCTGGAAAACCAGTTTCCCTCCTCCAGAGGTGCCTCAAGAAAACATCTCAAGCCTTGCGCTCGAGTGCGCCAGTTGCACCACACCTTTGCTCCTGGAAAACGGGGATTCGAGTTCGATGTTTGTGTCATTCATGGGGGACTGGTTCGTTATTGCGACCATTGTGGGTTTGCCACGGTCTGGAAGTTTGCTTCGCAAGCGCCCGGTCCCAGCCCACCGCTTCAACCAGTGGCTTCCGCGCAAAAACCGAAGCCGGTCGCAACCACCGTGGCTGTGCTGGACCCGCCGCCCAGTGCTGCGTCAGAGCCTCCCGCGCCACCGCCATCGCCGCGCCAAGGTCAACTACTTCGCCTGCGTTCGTACCGAAACCTTTGGCGACGACATCGTCCCTTGCATTGACACGTCCCGCGGCGGCGTCAGCTTCAAGACCAGGCATCCCTACCCCGTCTCTTCTCTCATCCACATCGCCGTTCCTTTCGCCCGCGAATCACCGCAAGCCCCCGCCATCTTCTTCCCCGGCCGCATCGCCAACATCAATCCCATTCCTGACTCCGATCTGTTTCGCTGCGGCGTCGCCTTCATGCCGCTTCGCTGACGCCCTCACCCGCAGTGTCACCTACCTCCTTCCTCCATTTCGATGCGAAGATGAGGTTCACAGCGTCACGCGATCGAGTCACGTCAGACTGCCTAGTTATCGCTGGGAGCGTTCACACGCAGAAGCAATCCGTCTCCATTTCTCAATCTTACGTTCTTCGTTTCCGACGCCAGCACAATCGTTCCCACAGGGCGCCGTCGACCGGTGTGGATAATCCTCAAGTGCTCGATTCCATAAGTTCCGCACGCATCCGCTGAGAATACCCATAACGCCTGCGGTTTGTCATTGCCTTCCAGCTCGCCCCGACAGCCCGTGCCTTCGTTAGCCTGCGGGCGCGCCAGCACGCCATCGCCAACAGATTCTCCAACGACTTTCGAAGCGTCATTCCAGCTCATCACTGGGCCCCGCATACCGTAAACCGAATCACCGCCGATTTGCGTTGTCGGCAACCACTGGTAAGGCGCCCCCTCGGCGGGCGCTTCTTCGGGCACGCCCGCTTCGATTACCGTCATGAAACCCGCGATTGCTCTCAGGTTTGTGACCACGGGAATCCAGTGCCCTTTCATATTCAACTTTTCGAATTGAATTGAGACTTTGGTGTCCGCTCCGATGGTGGCAGGGGTAACGTCCACAACGCGTCCTTCAATCAGTGAGCCTCGATGAATAGTCGAGCCATTTCCTAGTGGAACGTTCTGCGCGATCTGGCCGTGGACTTGCTGACCGGGCTTACATTGATCCAGTTCAAACGAGGTTCGGAGCACAACCGGCAGAATGGTTCCAGCCGGAATTCCGTTCTCCTGAGAGGTCCCCACGTTATTGGTTGCTTGGCTTTGCGCTGTTGAGGCGGAAGTTTTACGTTGCACATCTTCCTGCGCGCCGGCCGGTAACGCTGCTGTCAGTGCAAACAGTTCACATCCGAGAATAAGGAGGCCGGCGGTCAGACGCACGACTCCAGAGCCAAATATCACGCGGCTCATCGTTCTTCCCCTACCGATCCATTGTCCCTCCATCGCTTCAAAATCTTTCGTCACTATATAGGGCGCGATCCCGATTATTGCCCAGTCTACTTACCGGCGGCCTCAATCTACCAGTAAGAGCAGCGCGTCTCCCTTTTCCAGTTTCACGTTTTGTGCTTGCGACGCCAACAATCGTTTCCACTGGTTGCGCGTTTCCCTGATTAGCACCCGCGCTACTGCCGGGGGCTTGCGCCGCAGGGATGGGCGAGGGTCCCATCAATGAAAACAACCACAGGAGAAAAACAGCGGAACCAAGCCGCGCCGGGGTGATCTCAGGCAGGTAGCACTTCATCACATTTCTCCTCCCGTCGGTCAAAGCATCCCTGTCTTCCTCATCGAACCAGCCGCGACTCTTGGTGTCTGCATGCCGGGTGCGTACACGAGCCGTATTCTGTGGGTCAAGAGCCGCCGCGAGCGGTGGAGTTGCGACTTAAGGGCGCTGGTGGTCACGCCCAGTCG
Organism: Candidatus Acidiferrales bacterium; assembly: GCA_963826335.1. GTDB lineage: Bacteria > Acidobacteriota > Terriglobia > Acidiferrales > UBA7541 > Acidiferrum. Next base: position 29,834 of record CAWGXB010000006.1, read on the forward strand.
TCGCGCGGTCTCAGCTTCACCGAGGCCCTCGAGATGAAAGTGCCTGACGGCCCTGCGATACTTTGATGGCAGTTCTCGCGTAGTCTTTCGCAGGATCTCCGATCGCTCGCGCTGGATGCAGGTTTCTTCAGGGGATGGGCGCGTTTCTACAAATTGGGATTCCGCCACGGGCGTGCTCGGGTCTGTAGATACGCGCTCAAGAGAGAGCGTCGGATGGGCAGCCGTTTTGCGGTAATGGACTCTGGAGCTATTTCTCACGATGCTATGCACCCACGTGAGGAACGCGGAACGCCCTTGAAATTGATGCAAATTGCGAAAGGCCAAAAGAAGACCATCCTGCAAGGCGTCCTCGGAATCTTCTTCATTGCGAAGCATTCGTCTGGTGACCTTCTTAAGTTTTGGAAGGCACACAGCGAACAGTTCATTCACTTCCGCTTCAGACATGTCGATGGGCAGGAGCCCGTCGCGAACGCTGGACGCAGGTGTGGCATTTGACGTCTGAGCCAAGATTTCCCCCTATGGCGCCGATTGAGACTCACTTAAAGCGCGAGCAAGTCCCGTTCCAATGCAAACTCGAACGTCCCGGATCGCGCGAGATCGCTCTTTCGCGCCGGATTGGGACGCCTGAATTCCAATGTTCTTAAAGCGCGGACAACACGCCCATGGCTGGTTTCGAACAATATTCCGGCCGATTCTCGTCGAGCGCAGAGAGGAGCGGCACCGACCTTCATAGGCCTGATAACGGGTGTCTTCTTGTTCGGGTTCTTCACAGTGAACGTTCGCTTTTTTCACATCTCGCACTTGCTCTAAGGCCGAAGAACCCGCGAGCGCGATTCAACTACGGCAACGGAAGGGTTTATGCACTCCACAAGCAATTCAAGAGTTGGAAGGTCGTTTGCTAGTACTCGTAGTCGTCAGAAACATGACGAACCCGAAATCTTCCAATCGGAGTTCGCTAAATGCTCAAGAGGCTCACCGTTCAGGTTGTTCGGTTCTTGTTGCTCTTCGTCCTCGCAGCTGCCTGCTTCACGTTGGCATTGAATTGGTGAGCAGTTGCCGTGCAGTCGTGTTGGATTGGTTTGGGAGGATGAAATGGCCTTTGTTTTGGGCCGGGTATCAAAGGTGCTTCGAAATGCTGATGGTAATGGCACCGGAATACTGCTCGACGACGGGCAAGAGATTCGCTTTCCAGCGGCTTTCGGGCACTTGGTCTCTCCGATCATCACGGAGGGCTGCCTGATTGGGATTAAGGGAGACCGTAGCTTTCAGCTTTCTCCAGAAGGCAACTTGACCGCAGCCCAAATTATAAACTTGGATTCAAGCGAAATCGTAACTTTGCCGGCCACCGAACAGGAAGGCAAACCAGGGATGCAGTTCAAGGCCACCCCCATTGTGACTGCATCCCTGGCCCACCCATCCGCGGACATCAGAGCGGAAGAAAAATCCGCAAGTTCATTGAACGCATTCAGTCCCGAGGCCATTCGCTTAAATATCACTGACCTCGATTCCAGGCCTTTGCATCCTGCCTCTTTCTTCCACAGCTTGCTTCGTGAAGCGCATGGCAGGGTGCCGGAACACTCGCGCAACGGTGCGGCTCGAAGTATCGGTATCGCCTACGATAGCCTCCATCGTATTCAAGCAGTCCTGGCCTACCTGCACATCATCAAGCGCCGAGTTCCCGGAATCAGCCAAGTGCTCGACGAAGCCAAGCACACCTATGAACAGGCGCTCGGCCGATTCGCCGATAGCGAGTTTGCCGGCTCCAAAGAACTGGCCGAAGCATCGGCAAGCTTGTCGCAGGTAGTTGAGATTGTGATCGCGCGAACGCTGCGCTCCGACAACACCATTCCTTCCCTGGTGCCCCCACCTCCAATCCAAACGGTCGTTGCTCCGGAGCCCGAGCATGTGGAGGAAGATCTGGTGCAGGTGGAGTCGGTTTTGTCTAGGATTCATTGGGTATTGGAAAAAGGGACTCTTCCCTCCGATGACCGCGCCCAGGTTCGCAAGATTGCTTCCTGGGGAGATGCCTTCTATAAGCAAGCGCAGAACACCTATCGCGACGCCGTCATGGATGATGCCGCCGAATTTGCGCAGGCGGCTCTCGCGGGTGCGTACTCCGCGGAGCACGTGTGCCGCAAGTGGTATGTGAGCCACGCAGCCCATCCATAAAACGATGCCGACGCGGGAGCAGCGCCACATCCAGATCCACACCGACGCCGATATCGACGATGCTCCCGTGCTTTTGGAAAATTGCTATCATACGGTGGTCGGCGACGGGAAGAGAGGTGCGCCGCTGCCTTCCAAGCTTTCGCTGTCAAATTTGAGTTTTCGCTGGCAGGTGAGCCTACTGGGCACACTCGTTGTCGTTTTGTCGCTAGCGGTGCTCTTCGCGATCGCCGCCACGCTGCGCTATACGAAGTCCGCTCTCCTGGGAACTGAAAAAAGTCGCCTCGCGGAAACTGCTCGAAATCTTGCGCATGAATACGAAGACCGCGCGAACTCCGCGCGGCATAACAATCAACAAACGCCCTTAGATCACCCCGACTCCGGATCTTCGCAAGAATTCCTGGCGTTGATGACTCGGCTGGTGTTGCAGAATCTGGATGGCGTTGGCGGCGGTTTTTACTCCTTGCCGGCGGACACCCTGGTGGGAAACTTCTATCCAAACGGGCAAGTCTCGCAGGTTAGCGCGGAAAATACGGAGATCCCCAACGCCGAGCATCAAGCCGTTCTGGAAGTTGCAAGGAATGCCGCGCACACACGGAAAAGTTCCGAGAGTATCATCAACAACCCCGCGGGACTTTTCCTGATCAGCGCCATGCCTATTCACCGCGGCGATTCCATTGTCGGAAGCGCGTGGGTGGTCAAACGTATCGCAGATCTTCCAGGAGCCAACCGCTTTCGCGCCTATTTGATTACCGCAGGCTTGGCTGCGGCCGCTCTCGCGAGCGTCCTGCTAACGCTGCTGGTGATCCGCAACCTTCAGGGTGGAGTCGGAAAAGTTGAAAGCGGACTGCAGACGCTCGAAAACAACCTGTCCACGCACATTGACACCACCGGCCAACCCGCCGAAATCCAGCGCATTATCCAGGCCATCAACAGGTTGGGAACAACGCTGAAGCAAAAGATGGACTACGAGAAGCAGATTGAATCGCAATTACGCCACGCAGAGCGACTTGCAAGCCTTGGGCGTCTGGTGGCCGGCGTAGCGCATGAAGTGCGCAATCCGCTGGCGACTATTCGTCTCCGCGTACAAATGTGCCGGCGCGATGCCGCAGACGTGAAGGTGAAGGAATCGTGTTACATCGCCCTGGAGGAAATTGAACGGCTGAATGGCATCGTGAATCGGCTGTTGAGTTTCGCAAGACCGATTCAGTTGCAACTGGAACCGGTCGATTTGAAAGGCCTTGTACAGGAGCGCATTCACTCGTTCGAGGAGTTGGCGCTACAGCGGCAGGTGCAATTGATGACCAATCTTCCCAACCGAAATTTCCTGGCGCTGGTCGATAAGGATCGTATGGCACAGGTGTTCGACAATGTGATCCAGAATGCCCTGGAGGCCATGGCTGAAAAAGGGGGAACGCTATCAGTAACTTTGGCGTCTCATAGAAAGAAGGATGAGAAGAGCACCGCTGTCAGCGTGGAATTTCAAGACACCGGTAAGGGCATAGATTCAAGCGCGGTGAGCCATGTCTTTGATCCCTTCTTCACCACCAAGCCTTCCGGAACCGGGCTCGGTTTATCCATCTCGCATGAACTGGTTCGCGCCCATGGTGGCGATATCAGCATTGACAGCGAACAGGGCCGTGGCACTCACGTCAGGATCACAATCCCGAACTCACTTCTATGATCGAGCGCAACATCCATAACTCTGAACATGACGACCACCATCCTCATTGTTGACGACGAAGCGAACCTGCGCAAGACTCTCGCGGAAATTCTCGCCGCTCGTGGCTACAACATCCTGGAGGCCGATGACGGCGCTTCCGCCGTCGAGTTGCTTCGAGAGAATACGCCGGACCTGATCTTTAGCGATTGGAAGATGCCGCGCATGGGCGGCGAAGAATTCCTTCAGTACCTCCACGGCCATGCCCACCTGGCAGCGATTCCCGTGATCGTCATTACCGCCTACGGTTCCAGTCACAGCGCCATCGAGGCAGTGCGTCTCGGCGCGTATGATTTCGTTACAAAACCGTTCGACCTGGACGAAATTGTCGTTACCGCCGAACGCGCGCTGGATCATTCCTCACTGAATCGCGAAGTCATTCGTTTACACTCGGCAACCGGTACTGGCTACGTCTCGGGCACCGCACGCTTGGTCGGCACCAGCGGTCCGATGTTGGACGTTTTTGTCATGATCGGCAAAGTCGCGGAAACAGACTCAACGGTCTTGATTTGCGGCGAATCTGGCACCGGGAAGGAACTTGTGGCCGAGGCTATTCACAATTACAGCCAGCGCAAGGGGAAACCGTTTGTCGTCGTCAACTGCGCTGCCCTGCCCGACAATCTGCTCGAAACCGAGTTGTTCGGCCATGAGCGTGGGGCATTCACCGGAGCCGTTGGCCGCAAGGTGGGTCGCTTTGAGATGGCCGAGGGCGGCACAATTTTCCTGGATGAGATTGGTGAGTTATCGCCCGGCCTGCAATCCAAACTGCTGCGGGTATTGCAGGAGCGCACCTTCGAACGGGTCGGCGGCACGGAAACAATCCATGGCAATTTTCGCGTTCTCGCCGCTACCAACCGCGATCTGGACGCTTCTGTCCGCGAAAAGGTTTTTCGCGAGGACCTTTATTACCGTTTGAATGTGGTTCATATTCAGATTCCTCCTCTGCGCGAGCGGCGTTCGGATATCGTGCCTCTTGCGGAATATTTTCTTCGCCACTACAGCGAGAAAAATGGATTCGGGGCAGTGGGCTTCTCGGATGAAGCTATTTTGACGCTGCAGAATTACTTTTATCCGGGAAATGTGCGTGAGTTGGAAAACATGGTCGAGCGAGCGGTGCTGATGGCTCGCGGCCGCGTCGTCATGCCGGAACATTTCCCTTCCCGCGGAAGTAACAACGGAATCTCGACTGAGCGGGAGTTGGAGATTGATTTGCTCGCTCTTCCGTTTCACAAGTCCGTGGCCGAACTCGAAAAACGCTTGATCGTAAAAGCCCTCCACGACGCCGCGGGAAATAAATCCGAAGCCGCCAACCATCTGCAGATCAACCGCCGCCTGCTCTACAACAAAATGGCGGAATACAAAATCGAGGAATAGGGAGAAAACACCGATGAAGACTGTGCTCATGAAACGCATCGTAATCATTGGCGACAATACCGTCGAGTATCGCCTCTTAACCGAAGTGCGCAACCTCGGCGCTACCGGTTACACCTGTTATCCCGTCCACGGCCAAGGCGCCAGGGGTGTGCGGCCGAGGCACGCGGAACCGGGCAACACCAAGATTGAAGTCATCGCTGCTCCAGACGTTGCTCAGAAAATTCTTGAGCATGTTGCGATGCATTACTTCGATAACTACGCCATGATTGCCTTCATTGATGATGTCGAAGTCCTTCGCGGAGATAAATTCGTCGCCACAGTTCTGCACGAAAACTAAAGGCAGACGGTTCCATTTTCTCCCAGCCGTTCGCGTTCGCTTTCTTCACACCGTTCGTTCTCCTTCATCACACTCCCTTGAAACATGGTTGGCATTGCCAGGAGCAAAACGCCTCTGGCCTGAATTGTAAGAACTTATGTGACGCGTTCCTTGCAGCCAATGGCATCGATGTTGCTCTTCATTCACAGCCAAGTTCTGCAATGTGGCTAAGCGTTGACTGTTCATCGGCCTTCTCAGCCAGCACTAC
>CAWGXB010000007.1:0-350054 GCA_963826335.1 Candidatus Acidiferrales bacterium
AAATGCGTCCTTGCCAATTTCATGGAACGAAACGCTGTCCATCCCAATCTTTTCCACGCGTCCGTCGTACAGCTGATCTCCATCTCGCAAAAAGTAAGTGCGAGCCTGGGGGTTGGTAACCACCGCAATCATGCCGTTGGGCGCTTTCACGATGCCGTCCAACCGCAACGTCCCAATCTGCAATCCGGGCTTGCCCGGAGGAAGGTTCGCCGCCGTCTTCGCCGCCGCATCCTGCCGGGTGGTCAGCGATTCGAACGGATCACGCCTCGCCACCTTTTGCTCGCTCTCGGCTGGCGCAGCAGCGGTGTTCCGGAAGTGGTTTTTGGCGCGGCCGTCTTGCTCGTCTTGGCCGCCGCTTTTGCCGTTCCCGTTTTTGCCGGTGGTGGCGTCGGCGGTGTCTTCGTCTGCGCGTACAGACCGCTTCCGGCGGCTGCCAGCAGACTCGCAACTACCAGTGTTTTGCCTAGGCGCATGGCTCGCTCATTCCTGCTCACGGTTTTTTCACCGCCGGCTGATTTACCCCGGGAGCCGCCTTTGTGGCAGTTGCGGCTGTTGGGGTTGTATCGGCCTGTTTCGTAAAGTAGGTTGTGATCGTGAAAATTCCGGTAACCGTCGTTCCCGGACGAACCGGATATTTCGTTTCCTTGGAACTGGCCGCGCCCGGATCATCCAACTGCAGGTCTCCCACATTGATGATTCGCGAAAGCCTGCTCAGCCGTTGGAAGAAATCCAGCACGTTGAAGTATGGCCCGTCGGCCTGCGCTTCAAACGGCATCTCGTAGTGATATTCCTTGCTGTCGATCTTCCCTGCCGTCAGCTTCCGCAACTGCACGTTCGCCGCGCTCGCCGCTCCCTGAATCTGCCGGATGAACTCGTCTACTTCCTTTTCTTCCGGCACGATGGTCTTCAGCGTGTCCAGTTGCTTGTTCAACGAATCCATCTGCTGCTTCAGTTCGCCGTAACGCTGCTTGTACACCTGTAATTGAGTAACTTCCTGATTCAACTTCGTCCGCGCCTGCACTGCCTGGTCATACTCCGCGCGTTTCTGTGCCACTGGTGAAAACGGCAGATACAGGCCCACCAGCACCAGGATCACCGCGATTGCCAGCGCCACGAGCGCTTGCATCACCACCGACATGTCTCGGAAAGGATTTGCCATGATTTCCCCTTATCCTTTCTTCGCCGGTGCTGCTGGGTTTGGTGTAGCTGGCGATGGCGCGTTCGCCGGCTTCGTTTGTGGAGTTCCCGCCGCTGGTCCTGACGGCGCGATCTCCGCATTGATAGAGAACAGGAAAGTTTGTACTCCGGCATTCTTCTCGTCTTGCTTGGCTTCCTTGATTTCGATCTTCTGGAAGTATCCGGACCGCTTCAGCGCGGTTATAAAATTCGCGACGGAATTGATGGAAGCCGAGGCGCCTTCGATGGTCAGCGCCGAGCCCTTCTTGGTCATCGATGTCAGCCACAGGTTCTCTGCGCGCGAAACTGTGTTGGCCACCTGGTCCAGCAGTTCCTGGCCACCCATGCGATCGTGCTGCAGTTGTTCGATGGTCATTACTCGCTGTTGCAGCACCTGCTTCTGCTTCTCGAACTGTTCCACCTGCAGCTTCACTTGCTCCAGTTCGGTCTTCTGCGATTGCAATGTCTGGATGCGTTTTGTCTCGTCGTTCAACTGCGCTTGCCACGAATGGTAGAAGTAAAAAAGAAACAATCCGCCAAGCAGCACGCCCGCTCCGATGAACACCACCGGCAGCGCCGCTCCGGTGTCCGCCGGGCGTCGGGCGGCTTTGGGCCGCGTTTGTCCTAACAGGTTTATGCGGATCATGGCTAGTCGAAGCTCCTCAGGGCCAGTCCCACGGCAACAACCAATTTGGGTGCCAAATCCCGAATCTGATCTTCACTATGCTTTGCCGGGTTGATCAGCACTTTGCGGAACGGATTCAGTTCCTCCACCGGCATCGCAAATTCTTCGCGCAGCAAATCCACCAGGCCTGGAACTCGCGCCGTTCCGCCCGCCACCATGATGCGTTGAATATTCTCGCCACTAGCTGTGGCGCGGAAAAAATCGAACGTTTTCTGAATTTCCAGGGTCAGAATATCCGACACACTTCGCAGGATTTGTGATTTCTGTTCGTCGGTGACGCTCGGCAGCGTGTCGCCCTTCTTCAGCCGCTCCGCGTCATCAAAGCTCAAATCCAGTTCCTTCTGCAGTGCGTCGGTGTACTGGTTGCCGCCGACGCTCACGTCGCGTGTGAACAGCGGGATCCCGCCGCGCACGATGTTGATGTTCATTACGCTGGCCCCGATGTTCAGCAGCGCCACGGTCTGTCCCGCATCCGGTTCGTAATTAATCTCGAAGCAGTTCTGTAAACCAAAGGCGTCGATATCCACCACCACCGGCGTCTTTCCTGCTTGCGCCAGCACGTTCGTGTGGTTCAAAATCTTGTCTTTCTTTACCGCTACCAGCAATACGTCCATCTGCGCGTCCATCGCTTCCAGGAGCTGATAACTCAGGTTCACGTCCGCGATGTCGAACGGTATGTGCTGGCTCGCTTCCGACGGAATCCGGTCGTACAACTCTTCTTCGGTCATCAATGGCAGCGGCACTCGCTTCACGATCACCGAATGTCCTGAAACCGATGTCGCCACGTTCTTCGTCTTCACTTTTTCCGTGTCGAAAATCTTCGTGATGGCATTCGCCACTTGTGGTGCGTCCATGATGGCGCCGTCCACCACTGTGTCCTGCGCAAGCGGCTCCATGCCGTAGCTGACCAGTTCATATCCCGCCTTGGTCAACTTCAACTCCACCGCTTTGATCGAACTGGATCCGATATCCAGCCCCACCAGCTGCTTGTTTTTCTTTCCCCCGAGTAACCACATAGCGCGCCCTCTTTCCATAAACTTTGAGCCACAGCATTTCCTATCGGCGTTTGGTTACCGCTTGACTCATCTTCCGTTCCATCCACCGGTCCAGGATCGTCTTCCTTAGTTTCCAACGATTTCCCAGCTTGAATGCGGGTATTTCGCCCTCTGTGATGTAGCGGTACAGCGTGTCTGGGCTGATTCCCAGATACTGTGAAGCCTGCCGCACGTTCATCACTTCCCGAGATTCGCTCACGAGGAACGCCACCCTGTCTGTTAACGCCCTTCTTGCTGAGCGTTGCCGCACCCTCACTCCGAATCGGAATTCTCCACAGGTGCAGCCCGTGGTCCCGTTATGTCACCCGGCTCACTCAACCGTCAAGCGTTTCTCTCCCGCAGTTGTCCTAAGAATGCCGGGAATCTTAGGCAATTCACCGGGTATTGTAGGCACCTCTCTCTATATATCGTGTCTGTGTTATTCAAAGACCACTATTACTGGTGGTTTTTCCAAAATCCGCTCCCTGTCCCACAGTACGGTTATCCTTTGTCTCCATGCTCCTCGCTCTTTTCTGTTCTTGCTCTTCGGCGCCAACAATTTTTCGCCGCTCGCATTCGCTGGATTATTTTCGGTTCGCAGCACACACTTTCTCCATCGTCTAACTCGCTCTTTTTGAAACCTTTTGTTCTACCTGCTCGTAGTCTTGCTCAGACAGGTCCGGCGTTTGTCAGACGGAGGCTCCGCAAGCATGAATCTGCTTATTGAAGCGGTTGCAAAACAATATCGTGGGAATGTTTGGGGCTTGCAAAACATCAGTCTTGCTTTGCGTCCCGGAGTTCTGGGCTTGCTTGGTCCCAATGGCGCCGGCAAGTCCACGCTGATGCGGATTCTCGCCACCATCACACGTCCCACACGCGGCCGTGTGCTCTGGAACGACGCGGACGTGTTGTCTTCGCCAGATGCGCTGCGCATGGTTCTGGGTTACCTGCCGCAGGATTTTGGCATTTATCCACACCTCACCGCGTTTGAGTTTTTGGAATATCTCGCTGCCGTCAAAGGTCTCGAGCGTTCCGCTGCGCGTCGCCGCATCGACGAACTTCTTTCCGTGGTCAATTTGACCGACGTTCGCGATCGTCCTCTCGGCGGTTTTTCCGGCGGCATGCGCCAGCGCGTCGGCATTGCGCAGGCTCTGCTGAACGATCCGCAACTTTTAATCGTCGATGAACCCACGGCTGGTCTCGATCCCGAAGAGCGCGTTCGTTTCCGCAACCTGCTCTCGGAACTTTCCGGTGAACGCATCGTTATTCTCTCAACGCACATTGTTTCCGATGTAGAAGCTGTGGCCACCGACATCGCTATCTTGCATCACGGCCTGCTTCTCGCTCACGACTCTCCGGAATCCCTGCTCGCTGCCATCTCCGGAAAAGTCTGGGAGATTGTTGTTCCCACCGCCGCGCTTCCCGCCGCACGGCAGCAGCACCTGATCACCAGCACCGCTCACCGCAGCGACGGGGTCCACGTTCGTATTGTGTCCGCTTCCGCGCCTATGCCACACGCACAGGCGCTCGAGCCAACGCTGGAAGATGCCTATCTCGCTTCCATCGCGAGCAGCCGCACAACTGCCGTGGGAGTCGCTTCGTGAACATTTCTCGCGTGGTGTTTGCTTCCGCGCGAGCGGATTTCCTGGAACGCATCCGGCGCTACAGCTTCCTTTTTACACTGGGATTGGCGCTCTATTTTGGATATCTCGCAGCCGTAGGCAAACTCATGCTACGCGTTGGCGAATTTCGCGGCATCTACAATTCTGCGTGGATCGGTGCTCTTCTTGCCATGGTCGGCAGCACCTTCATCTCTCTTGCCGGCTTTTATTTCGTGAAGAATACCATTCAGCGCGACCGCGAAACTCGCGTCGGTGAAATTCTTGCCAGTACTCCGCTCTCCAAATTTCTTTACATCCTCAGCAAGTTTCTCAGCAACTTCGCGGTTCTTTCGTTGATGATCCTCGTTCTCGCCCTGTCCGCGATCGTTATGCAACTGGTTCGCGCCGAGGACTTGCACATCCACCTCTGGAAACTGTTCGCTCCCCTGTTACTTCTCGCCATCCCTGCGATGGCGGTAATCGCCGCACTGGCCGTCACGTTTGAGACCATCCCTTTCCTGCGCGGCGGCTTCGGAAACGTCGCTTATTTCTTTCTTTGGACCGCCATGATCGCCGCTCCTGTGGCCACCCGCTTTCTGATGTTCGATCTCAGCGGCCTCTCGATCATGCGTGAAAGCATGATCGCCGCTTCTGGGCTGCCTCTGGAGGAGACTGGTTTTTCCTTTTCTCTCGAAGTCGGCGCTTTGCGGTCCCCGGCTCCCACGTTCCGTTGGGAAGGCGTTTCCTGGACATCAAACATTCTGCTTTCCCGGCTCGCTTTATTTGCGGTGGCGCTGGGCCTCTCGTTCCTGGCGTCGCTTCTGTTCGATCGCTTCGCTCCTGCGCACCGTTACCGTCCATCTGCAGCATCGCCACGGCCCGCCGTGCCTGTGACGGTCTCCGCACCTTCTGTAGCCGCGGCATCACCGGTGCGCGCGCTCACACCGCTACCGGTCTCTGCGATCCACTCCCGCTTCCTTACAATTCTCTCCGCTGAAATTCGTTTGTTATTAAAGGGACAGCGCTGGTGGTGGTATTTCGTCGCGGCTGGGCTCATCATTGCCTCTGCCGCCGTTCCCGATCCTTCCGCTCGCGGCATGTTGTTGGGTTGCGCGTGGATCTGGCCCATCCTGCTTTGGTCTTCCATGGGCATTCGCGAAGTGCAACACCAGACGCACCAACTTCTTTTTTCCGCGCCTCATCCCATCTCGCGTCAACTGCCCGCCGTCTGGCTTGCAGGGCTTGTTGTCGCCATTCTCACCGGCAGCGGATTCGCTCTGCGCCTGCTACTCGGCGGCAACTGGCGCGGCCTGTTTGCATGGCTGATCGGTGCGCTGTTCATTCCCACCTCTGCACTCGCTCTCGGCGCCTGGAGCGGCTCCGCCAAGCCCTTCGAAATCCTCTACACGCTGCTGTGGTATCTCGGCCCAATGCACGCCTTCCCCACTTTCGACTATGCGGCCTCTGCCCCAGCCACGCCCGCAACGCACTATCCACTTTTTTATCTGGCGCTCACTGCGGCCTTCGCCATAGCCGCGCTACTAGGCCGAAAACGCCAACTTCTCGTCTGAATTTCCGCATCGTGCGCAATTCTGTTCGCGTTATACTTGCGGCTCAACTCTCTCTTCTGCGAGGTCATCGATGCGTCGCAACATCCGCCTGACTATTGGAGTGCCCTACGCTCTCTGCCTGACACTGCTCGCTCCTGCTCTTCGCGCTCAGGGATATCTCTTCGTCGCTAATCAGTTTGAACACACCGCCCTGCTCATCGATCTCACTTCTCGCAAAACCATTTCGACTACCGGCGTCGACATCAACGGCCATGAGGTCACCACATCTTCCGATGGCCGCTTTGGCTACGTTCCGATCTATGGCAATTCCGGAGTGGGCAAGCCCGGCACGGATGGCGACGCGATTGAAATCGTCGACCTGCAAACCGGACGCGCGGTCGACATCATCAATCTCCCGAAACCCGTTCGCCCCCATTGCGCTAAGTTCGGCCCTGATGGCCTCCTTTACGTCACCGCGGAACTCGCCAACGCCGTCTACGCCATCGACATCCATTCCCGCAAAGTTGTCGCCGAAATCCCCACGGGCCGTCCCGAATCCCACATGCTCGTAGTTTCTCCCGACGGCTCTCGCGCTTACACCGCCAACGTCGCCAATGGCACCATCAGCGTTCTGGATCTTCGCAAGCACGCTCTCGTCACCGTCATTCCTGTTGCAAAGATGGTCCAGCGCATTTCGCTCTCGCCCGATGGCAAGTGGCTCTTCACTCACGACCAGGATGCGCCGCGCATCGCCGTCATCGACACTTCTTCGAATTCCATCGTTCGCTGGATCGACGTTCCCTCTACTGTTTACTCGTCGCAGCCCACGCCGGATGGAAAAAGCCTGGTCGCGGATTCTCCAAAGGGAAAATTGTTCGTTGTGAATCTTTCCACCGGCGCTTTGGACAAAACCTACGACATCCCTGGCGCTCTCGGCGAGGTCACTGTGACGCCAGACGGCTCACACGCCTACGTAAGTTGCCCTCAAGCGGGCACGATTGAAGTCTTGAACTTGCGCGAAGGAAAGCTGGAGGAACCGCTGCATCTAACCAAAGGCGTCGACGGCCTCACCTGGCTACCCACTATCCCAAAGTAATCGCGGAAGGCACTTTTCAAGCGAGATGTCGTCCTGAGGCGCGCGCAGTATGCGCCCGAAGGATCTCAACCAACTCAATTGCCGCGACGTTTGGAACTCGATGACGCGCAGACTCCCGTCGTCCTAAGCAGCCAGCACTAGATCCCTAAACTCTTCCACAACTCATCCACGCGCGCTTTGGTTTTCGCATCCATCAAGATTTCGTCCGGCCACGGTCGCGCAAATCCTTCGCTGGCCCATTTCCGCGTGGCGTCCACTCCCATCTTCGACCCAAAATCCTGCATCCTGGCCGCATGATCCAGCGTGTCCATCGGCCCGAGCATAAACTGTACATCTCGTTCCGGATCGATGGCACACAGCACCTTCCACACCACTTCGCGGTAATCGTGCACGTTCACATCGTGGTCCACCACCACCAGCACCTTCGTGAACATGGCCTGGCCCAGCGACCAGATCGCGTTCATCACTTTTCGCGCGTGTCCCGGAAACGATTTGCGGATCGACACAATCATCAGATTGTGCACAATCCCTTCCGCCGGCATCGACACATCCACTATTTCCGGATGCGTCATCTTCATCAAAGGCAGGAACACTCTCTCAATCGCGTAACCCATGTAGAAATCTTCCTGCGGCGGCCGCCCCACCACCGTCGTCAGATAAATCGGATCCTTTCTCTGCGTCACGCACTCCACATGAAAAACCGGGAACTCTCCTTCCAGCGAGTAATACCCAGTGTGATCTCCGAACGGCCCTTCCGTTCGCATCTCGTTCAGGTTCACGTATCCTTCCAGCACGATCTCCGCATTCGCCGGCACTTCCAATTCATTCGTTTCGCATTTCACCATTTCCACCGGCTCTCGTTTCAAAAAGCCGCTGAACATCATCTCGTCCAGGTCTGGCGGAATCGGCAGAATACCTCCCAGCGTCGTTGCCGGGTCTGACCCGATTGCTACACTTACTGGAATTCGACCACCCTGATTTTGCGCCCGCGCTCGACGAAAATGTTCCGCGCCGTGTTTTTGCGTCTGCCAGTGCATCCCGGTAGTCCGCTCGTCGTAAATCTGCATCCGGTACATGCCCACATTGCGTTTCCCAGTTTCCGGATTTTTCGTGAAAACAAGCGGAAAGGTGATGAATCGCCCGCCATCCTGCGGCCAGCATTTCAATATCGGAAAATCCAGCAGGTTGGCGTCGCTTCCTTTGCGCACAATCTCCTTGCACAGCCCATCTTTCACGCTCTTCGGAAAAAACGATCCCAACTCCGCCAGCTTTGGCAGCATCTTTAACTTGTCGAACAATCCCTGCGGCGATTGCATGTCCATGAAACCGCGAATCCGCGCCGCTATGTCATCCAGCTTTTCCACTTCGAACGCCAACTCCATTCGGCGCTCACTTCCAAACGCGTTGATCAGCAGCGGGTATCGCGAACCTTTCGGCTTTTCAAACAGCAGTGCCATCCCGCCTGGATTTCCCTTCGGTCCCGGCTGCGCTTGCGCCCGCTGCACCACCTCCACGATTTCCAGCACCGGGTCCACTTCCGCTTTCACGCGCTGCAGCTCGCCCTCTTTTTCCAGCCGACGCACAAACTCCCGCAAATCCGCGTATCCCACTTCGCTCCTCCTGGGAAATCCATTTCTGAGAGCGCCAACCGCTCACACTACCACGCCCCAGGGAGCGGCGCAAAAGTCTTGCGCCAGCAAACATAATTTCGTTCTTTTCGAAGGAATCCACCCGTTTAAAATCGCACTCGCCCACGGCCGGGCTATAATGGCAACACGCCTCGCTCGCACGGAGACACCGAAAGTGAATATCCTTCGCGCGCTATCCCGCGCCCGCTTGCCTATAGTCACCGTCGCTGCGACTTACCTGTTCTCCGTCCTCCTCGGAGTGTTCATGGTTCACTCGCAAAATCATTTTGCTCTCGCTCATAGAGACAAACTGGTCGGCGACGCGCAACAATCCAGCACCCTTACGCAACTCAACGTGAGGCACCCCTTCCGCGCTGCAGTGTTGGATTTCGCTGGCAATCTGGTCGCTGGCATCTCCAGTACGGTTTCGGGCCTCTGCGCGCCACTCGCTTATCCCATGGTTGCGTATCGCGGCTGGGTCGGCGGTATCGTTTCGGTCGACGGCGACCACAAAAGCCGCTTCGCCCATCCCAGAACAGCGCTTTATTACGTCGTCGTGTTGTTGATGCAGATTCTTCCGTACTCGCTTGCCGGAGGTGCCGGAGTCAATGTCGGCATTTCGCTGTTTCGCGCGAGCGTCCGTTACTCTGGGCCGCGCTGGTGGATCTTCCCGCTTGAACCACTCCACGACGCCGCCCGCATTTATATTTTGGTTGTACCGCTGTTCTTAATCGCCAGCTTGGTGGAATTCTATTTCGTGTAGTTGAGGTGTCCGACCGACGCTACGCACGTAAACCGCTACAAAGGCTTTGTCCCTTCTTCCTCTGTCGTTGCGGCATCATTCTTACCCTTGCTTTCATCCTCAATTCCCCATTGGTGCTCGCAGGAATTGCAATTCCATCCCGTCATTTTGACGTTTATCGGCAGCCCAAGGAACAATCCGGCGCCTGCCACTCGTTTCATCAAGCCCTCGAAGCTCACATCCATCGAACCGCACTTCGGACATCTCGGCTGTTCGTATTGGCCCGCTCCTCCCAAATCAAACGTCTCGGACACATTCTGTTCTAACAATCTCTGAGATTCCTCGACGTCTTTTTCCCTCACAACCAACTTTACGCCACCGAGCAGATTGGACCACAGCCAGTCCAATCTAACCATGTTCTCGTTGAACAGGTAGCACTCGATCCCCGCGCCTTCTAAGACCATACGGTCGGTCAACGCATCCGTCATGTCTCGATACACCCGCAGTACCTCCGGCACATTTCCCGACTCGTCTGTTTTTACCCACGCTGCTTCTTGTAGAGCCGCTAGCGAAGCACCTTTCCCTGGCCAGTCGAGGCCTCGCTTGGCCATTTCATCGCGCAGCGCGCCAAAAGCCCACTCGCTAAGCGCCGTCGGTTCACTGCCGACTTCCTGCAACTCCAAATCACTCAGATCCGCATATAACTTTGTTAGTCGCTGGCGTTCCGCCTCTGGATCAATTTTTGTCATGAGTCGGAGCCACCTCGCGCATTCCGCACATCGTCCCTTCCTGACTTAAAACCTTAAACTGATAACTGAAGACTCCCTCATCCTAGCTCCCAGCTTCCAACCCGGCAACCTCGAATGTAATCGCCTCGAATGTAATCGCTCGCGTGCATCGCATCGCATCAACTCGTCGCGAATTGCTGTAGACTTGTTTCCACCCGGCACTGGCCCGATTCTTTGAGGAGTCCCCATGAAACGAACCCTTCTGCTGTCCGCGGCGGCCCTGCTGGCGGCGAGCCTTGTTCAGGCCGGCGAGAAGCCGCAAACCGGCACGATTATTTCCGAATCTTCCGTGGACTGTGGCTCCAAGACCGATAAGCACAAGAAGAGCACGGCGTTGCTCTGCCAGGAATATGTTGTCCGCACCGCCACCACCGATTACCACGTTCGGCAGCAAAAGCCCTCCAATCAGGCCTTGATTCCGGTCAACACCGGCATCGAATTCACACTCAATAAAGACAAGATGAAGTTCAAAGCCAACGGCAAATCTTACGACTATCTCATCGTCTCCGAGTCTGCTGCCGGCTCGACGAAGCCCTGACAACCCAGATAGTTCTCTAGCTTTCCGCGCAATGGCCACCGGCCGTTCCTCGCAGGCAACTCTCTTTCACATTTCCTTCGCCGTCACCTTCTTTTTCGCTAACATTATCTGTGGATAGACTCTTGGCCCCTTCCCGAGCTTGCCAAGATGACGTACCAGAAGGTCCGTCGCAGCGGACGCATTACGATTGCAGTTCCCATCCTCCTGATCGGCAGCGATTGCGAAGGCCGCGTTTTCTCCGAAGAGACTAAAACCGTCATCATCAGCCTGCATGGCGCCGGTATCCTGTCTCGTCACAAACTCGTTGCGGAGCAGGAACTGGTTCTCCGCTCTCTCGAATCCAATCGCGAAGTCGACATCCGCGTCGTCGGTGACATCGGCGCTCAAGGGGATACTCACGCCTACGGCGTAGCTTTTGTTCACGAAACGCTCGATTTCTGAAAAACCAGTTTCCCTCCTCCAGAGGTGCCTCAAGAAAACATCTCAAGCCTTGCGCTCGAGTGCGCCAGTTGCACCACACCTTTGCTCCTGGAAAACGGGGATTTCGAGTTCGATGTTTGTGTCATTCATGGGGGACTGGTTCGTTATTGCGACCATTGTGGGTTTGCCACGGTCTGGAAGTTTGCTTCGCAAGCGCCCGGTCCCGGCCCACCGCTTCAACCAGTGGCTTCCGCGCAAAAACCGAAGTCGGTCGCAACCGCCGTGGCTGTGCTGGACCCGCCGCCCAGTGCTGCGTCAGAGCCTCCCGCGCCACCGCCATCGCCGCGCCAAGGTCAACTACTTCGCCTGCGTTCGTACCGAAACCTTTGGCGACGACGTCGTCCCTTGCATTGACATGTCCCGCGGCGGCGTCAGCTTCAAGACCAGGCATCCCTACCCCGTCTCTTCTCTCATCCACATCGCCGTTCCTTTCGCCCGCGAATCACCGCAAGCCCCCGCCATCTTCTTCCCCGGCCGCATCGCCAACATCAATCCCATTCCTGACTCCGATCTGTTTCGCTGCGGCGTCGCCTTCATGCCGCTTCGCTGACGCCCTCACCCGCAGTGTCACCTACCTCCTTCCTCCATTTCGATGCGAAGATGAGGTTCACAGCGTCACGCGATCGAGTCACGTCAGACTGCCTAGTTATCGCTGGGAGCGTTCACACGCAGAAGCAATCCGTCTCCATTTCTCAATCTTACGTTCTTCGTTTCCGACGCCAGCACAATCGTTCCCACAGGGTGCCGTCGACCGGTGTGGATAATCCTCAAGTGCTCGATTCCATAAGTTCCGCACGCATCCGCCGAGAATACCCATAACGCCTGCGGTTTGTCGTTGCCTTCCAGCTCGCCCCGACAGCCCGTGCCTTCGTTAGCCTGCGGGCGCGCCAGCACGCCATCGCCAACAGATTCTCCAACGACTTTCGAAGCGTCATTCCAGCTCATCACTGGGCCCCGCATACCGTAAACCGAATCACCGCCGATTTGCGTTGTCGGCAACCACTGGTAAGGCGCCCCCTCGGCGGGCGCTTCTTCGGGCACGCCCGCTTCGATTACCGTCATGAAACCCGCGATTGCTCTCAGGTTTGTGACCACGGGAATCCAGTGCCCTTTCATATTCAATTTGTCGAATTGAATTGAGACTTTGGCGTCCGCTCCGATGGTGGCAGGGGTAACGTCCACAACGCGTCCTTCAATCTGTGAGCCTCGATGAATAGTCGAGCCATTTCCTAGTGGAACGTCCTGCGCGATCTGGCCGTGGACTTGCTGACCGGGCTTACATTGATCCAGTTCAAACGAGGTTCGGAGCACAACCGGCAGAATGGTTCCAGCCGGAATTCCGTTCTCCTGAGAGGTCCCCACGTTATTGCTTGCTTGGCTTTGCGCTGTTGAGGCGGAAGTTTTACGTGGCACGTCTTCCTGCGCGCCGGCCGGTAACGCTGCTGTCAGTGCAAACAGTTCACATCCGAGAATAAGGAGGCCGGCGGTCAGACGCACGACTCCAGAGCCAAATATCACGCTGCTCATCGTTCTTCCCCTACCGATCCATTGTCCCTCCATCGCTTCAAATCTTTCGTCACTATATAGGGCGCGATCCCGATTATTGCCCAGTCTACTTGCCGGCGGCATCAATCTACCAGTAAGAGCAGCGCGTCTCCCTTTTCCAGTTTCACGTTTTGCGCTTGCGACGCCAACACAATCGTTTCCACTGGTTGCGCGTTTCCCTGATTAGTACCAGCGCTACTGCCGGGGGCTTGCGCCGCAGGGATGGGCGAGGGTCCCATCAATGAAAACAACCACAGGAGAAAAACAGCGGAACCAAGCCGCGCCGGGGTGATCTCAGGCAGGTAGCACTTCATCACATTTCTCCTCCCGTCGGTCAAAGCATCCCTGTCTTCCTCATCGAACCAGCCGCGACTCTTGGTGTCTGCATGCCGGGTGCGTACACGAGCCGTATTCTGTGGGTCAAGAGCCGCCGCGAGCGGTGGAGTTGCGACTTAAGGGCGCTGGTGGTCACGCCCAGTCGTCGCGCGGTCTCAGCTTCACCGAGGCCCTCGAGATGAAAGTGCCTGACAGCCCTGCGATACTTTGATGGCAGTTCTCGCGTAGTCTTTCGCAGGATCTCCGATCGCTCGCGCTGGATGCAGGTTTCTTCAGGGGATGGGCGCGTTTCTACAAATTGGGATTCCGCCACGGGCGTGCTCGGGTCTGTAGATACGCGCTCAAGAGAGAGCGTCGGATGGGCAACCGTTTTGCGGTAATGGACTCTGGAGCTATTTCTCACGATGCTATGCACCCACGTGAGGAACGCGGAACGCCCTTGAAATTGATGCAAATTGCGAAAGGCCAAAAGAAGACCATCCTGCAAGGCGTCCTCAGAATCTTCTTCATTGCGAAGCATTCGTCTGGTGACCTTCTTAAGTTTTGGAAGGCACACAGCGAACAGTTCATTCACTTCCGCTTCAGACATGTCGATGGGCAGGAGCCCGTCGCGAACAACACTGGACGCAGGTGTGGCATTTGACGTCTGAGCCAAGATTTCCCCCTATGGCGCCGATTGAGACTCACTTAAAGCGCGAGCAACTCCCGTTCCAATGCAAACTCGAACGTCCCGGATCGCGCGAGATCGCTCTTTCGCGCCGGATTGGGACGCCTGAATTCCAATGTCTTCGAGCGCGGACAACACGCCCATGGCTGGTTTCGAACAATATTCCGGCCGATTCTCGTCGAGCGCAGAGAGGAGCGGCACGGACCTTCATAGGCCTGATAACGGGTGTCTTCTTGTTCGGGTTCTTCACAGTGAACGTTCGCTTTTTTCACATCTCGCACTTGCTCTAAGGCCGAAGAACCCGCGAGCGCGATTCAATTACGGCAACGGAAGGGTTTATGAGCTCCGAAAGCAACCCCAAGAGTTGGAAGGTCGTTTGCTAGTACTCGTAGTCGTCAGAAACATGACGAACCCGAAATCTTCCAATCGGAGTTCGCTAAATGCTCAAGAGGCTCACCGTTCAGGTTGTTCGGTTCTTGTTGCTCTTCGTCCTCGCAGCTGCCTGCTTCACGTTGGCATTGAATTGGTGAGCAGTTGCCGCGCAGTCGTGTTGGATTGGTTTGGGAGGATGAAATGGCCTTTGTTTTGGGCCGGGTATCAAAGGTGCTTCGAAATCCTGATGGTAATGGCACCGGAATACTGCTCGACGACGGGCAAGAGATTCGCTTTCCAGCGGCTTTCGGGCACTTGGTCTCTCCGATCATCACGGAGGGCTGCCTGATTGGGATTAAGGGAGACCGTAGCTTTCAGCTTTCTCCAGAAGGCAACTTGACCGCAACCCAAATTATAAACTTGGATTCAAGCGAAATCGTAACTTTGCCGGCCACCGAACAGGAAGGCAAACCAGGGATGCAGTTCAAGGCCACCCCCATTGTGACTGCATCCCTGGCCCACCCATCCGCGGACATCAGAGCCGAAGAAAAATCCGCAAGTTCATTGAACGCATTCAGTCCCGAGGCCATTAGCTTAAATATCACTGACCTCGATTCCAGGCCTTTGCATCCTGCCTCTTTCTTCCACAGCTTGCTTCGTGAAGCGCATGGCAGGGTGCCGGAACACTCGCGCAACGGTGCGGCTCGAAGTATCGGTATCGCCTACGATAGCCTCCATCGTATTCAAGCAGTCCTGGCCTACCTGCACATCATCAAGCGCCGAGTTCCCGGAATCAGCCAAGTGCTCGACGAAGCCAAGCACACCTATGAACAGGCGCTCGGCCGATTCGCCGATAGCGAGTTTGCCGGCTCCAAAGAACTGGCCGAAGCATCGGCAAGCTTGTCGCAGGTAGTTGAGATTGTGATCGCGCGAACGCTGCGCTCCGACAACACCATCCCTTCCCTGGTGCCCCCACCTCCAATCCAAACGGTCGTTGCTCCGGAGCCCGAGCATGTGGAGGAAGATCTGGTGCAGGTGGAGTCGGTTTTGTCTAGGATTCATTGGGTATTGGAAAATGGGACTCTTCCCTCCGATGACCGCGCCCAGGTTCGCAAGATTGCTTCCTGGGGAGATGCCTTCTATAAGCAAGCGCAGAACACCTATCGCGACGCCGTCATGGATGATGCCGCCGAATTTGCGCAGGCGGCTCTCGCGGGTGCGTACTCCGCGGAGCACGTGTGCCGCAAGTGGTATGTGAGCCACGCAGCCCATCCATAAAACGATAAAACGATGCCGACGCGGGAGCAGCGCCACATCCAGATCCACACCGACGCCGATATCGACGATGCTCCCGTGCTTTTGGAAAATTGCTATCATACGGTGGTCGGCGACGGGAAGAGAGGTGCGCCGCTGTCTTCCAAGCTTTCGCTGTCAAATTTGAGTTTTCGCTGGCAGGTGAGCCTACTGGGCACACTCGTTGTCGTTTTGTCGCTAGCGGTGCTCTTCGCGATCGCCGCCACGCTGCGCTATACGAAGTCCGCTGTCCTGGGAACTGAAAGAAGTCGCCTCGCGGAAACTGCTCGAAATCTTGCGCATGAATACGAAGACCGCGCGAACTCCGCGCGGCATAACAATCAACAAACGCCCTTAGATCACCCCGACTCCGGATCTTCGCAAGAATTCCTGGCGTTGATGACTCGGCTGGTGTTGCAGAATCTGGATGGCGTTGGCGGCGGTTTTTACTCCTTGCCGGCGGACACCCTGGTGGGAAACTTCTATCCAAACGGGCAAGTCTCGCAGGTTAGCGCGGAAAATACGGAGATCCCCAACGCCGAGCATCAAGCCGTTCTGGAAGTTGCAAGGAATGCCGCGCACACACGGAAAAGTTCCGAGAGTATCATCAACAACCCCGCGGGACTTTTCCTGATCAGCGCCATGCCTATTCACCGCGGCGATTCCATTGTCGGAAGCGCGTGGGTGGTCAAACGTATCGCAGATCTTCCAGGAGCCAACCGCTTTCGCGCCTATTTGATTACCGCAGGCTTGGCTGCGGCCGCTCTCGCGAGCGTCCTGCTAACGCTGCTGGTGATCCGCAACCTTCAGGGTGGAGTCCGAAAAGTTGAAAGCGGACTGCAGACGCTCGAAAACAACCTGTCCACGCACATTGACACCACCGGCCAACCCGCCGAAATCCAGCGCATTGTCCAGGCCATCAACAGGTTGGGAACAACGCTGAAGCAAAAGATGGACTACGAGAAGCAGATTGAATCGCAATTACGCCACGCAGAGCGACTTGCAAGCCTTGGGCGTCTGGTGGCCGGCGTAGCGCATGAAGTGCGCAATCCGCTGGCGACTATTCGTCTCCGCGTACAAATGTGCCGGCGCGATGCCGCCGACGTGAAGGTGAAGGAATCGTGTTACATCGCCCTGGAGGAAATTGAACGGCTGAATGGCATCGTGAATCGGCTGTTGAGTTTCGCAAGACCGATTCAGTTGCAACTGGAACCGGTCGATTTGAAAGGCCTTGTACAGGAGCGCATTCACTCGTTCGAGGAGTTGGCGCTACAGCGGCAGGTGCAATTGATGACCAATCTTCCCAACCGGAATTTTCTGGCGCTGGTCGATAAGGATCGTATGGCACAGGTGTTCGACAATGTGATCCAGAATGCCCTGGAGGCCATGGCTGAAAAAGGGGGAACGCTATCAGTAACTTTGGCGTCTCATAGAAAGAAGGATGAGAAGAGCACTGCTGTCAGCGTGGAATTTCAAGACACCGGTAAGGGCATAGATTCAAGCGCGGTGAGCCATGTCTTTGATCCCTTCTTCACCACCAAGCCTTCCGGAACCGGGCTCGGTTTATCCATCTCGCATGAACTGGTTCGCGCCCATGGTGGCGATATCAGCATTGACAGCGAACAGGGCCGTGGCACTCACGTCAGGATCACAATCCCGAACTCACTTCTATGATCGAGCGCAACATCCATAACTCTGAACATGACGACCACCATTCTCATTGTTGACGACGAAGCGAACCTGCGCAAGACTCTCGCGGAAATTCTCGCCGCTCGTGGCTACAACATCCTGGAGGCCGATGACGGCGCTTCCGCCGTCGAGTTGCTTCGAGAGAATACGCCGGACCTGATCTTTAGCGATTGGAAGATGCCGCGCATGGGCGGCGAAGAATTCCTTCAGTACCTCCACGGCCATGCCCACCTGGCAGCGATTCCCGTGATCGTCATTACCGCCTACGGTTCCAGTCACAGCGCCATCGAGGCAGTGCGTCTCGGCGCGTATGATTTCGTTACAAAACCGTTCGACCTGGACGAAATTGTCGTTACCGCCGAACGCGCGCTGGATCATTCCTCACTGAATCGCGAAGTCATTCGTTTACACTCGGCAACCGGTACTGGCTACGTCTCGGGCACCGCACGCTTGGTCGGCACCAGCGGTCCGATGTTGGACGTTTTTGTCATGATCGGCAAAGTCGCGGAAACAGACTCAACGGTCTTGATTTGCGGCGAATCTGGCACCGGGAAGGAACTTGTCGCCGAGGCTATTCACAATTACAGCCAGCGCAAGGGGAAACCGTTTGTCGTCGTCAACTGCGCTGCCCTGCCCGACAATCTGCTCGAAACCGAGTTGTTCGGCCATGAGCGTGGGGCATTCACCGGAGCCGTTGGCCGCAAGGTGGGCCGCTTTGAGATGGCCGAGGGCGGCACAATTTTCCTGGATGAGATTGGTGAGTTATCGCCCGGCCTGCAATCCAAACTGCTGCGGGTATTGCAGGAGCGCACCTTCGAACGGGTCGGCGGCACGGAAACAATCCATGGCAATTTTCGCGTTCTCGCCGCTACCAACCGCGATCTGGACGCTTCTGTCCGCGAAAAGGTTTTTCGCGAGGACCTTTATTACCGTTTGAATGTGGTTCATATTCAGATTCCTCCTCTGCGCGAGCGGCGTTCGGATATCGTGCCTCTTGCGGAATATTTTCTTCGCCACTACAGCGAGAAAAATGGATTCGGGGCAGTGGGCTTCTCGGATGAAGCTATTTTGACGCTGCAGAATTACTTTTATCCGGGAAATGTGCGTGAGTTGGAAAACATGGTCGAGCGAGCGGTGCTGATGGCTCGCGGCCGCGTCGTCATGCCGGAACATTTCCCTTCCCGCGGAAGTAACAACGGAACCTCGACTGAGCGGGAGTTGGAGATTGATTTGCTCGCTCTTCCGTTTCACAAGTCCGTGGCCGAACTCGAAAAACGCTTGATCGTAAAAGCCCTCCACGACGCCGCGGGAAATAAATCCGAAGCCGCCAACCATCTGCAAATCAACCGCCGCCTGCTCTACAACAAAATGGCGGAATACAAAATCGAGGAATAGGGAGAAAACACCGATGAAGACTGTGCTCATGAAACGCATCGTAATCATTGGCGACAATACCGTCGAGTATCGCCTCTTAACCGAAGTGCGCAACCTCGGCGCTACCGGTTACACCTGTTATCCCGTCCACGGCCAAGGCGCCAGGGGTGTGCGGCCGAGGCACGCGGAACCGGGCAACACCA
The DNA here is from genome assembly GCA_963826335.1 of Candidatus Acidiferrales bacterium. GTDB lineage: Bacteria > Acidobacteriota > Terriglobia > Acidiferrales > UBA7541 > Acidiferrum. The sequence continues at coordinate 18,798 of CAWGXB010000007.1, forward strand.
AGATTGAAGTCATCGCTGCTCCAGACGTTGCTCAGAAAATTCTTGAGCATGTTGCGATGCATTACTTCGATAACTACGCCATGATTGCCTTCATTGATGATGTCGAAGTCCTTCGCGGAGATAAATTCGTCGCCACAGTTCTGCACGAAAACTAAAGGCAGACGGTTCCATTTTCTCCCAGCCGTTCGCGTTCGCTTTCTTCACACCGTTCGTTCTCCTTCATCACACTCCCTTGAAACATGGTTGGCATTGCCAGGAGCAAAACGCCTCTGGCCTGAATTGTAAGAACTTATGTGGCGCGTTCCTTGCAGCCAATGGCATCGATGTTGCTCTTCATTCACAGCCAAGTTCTGCAATGTGGCTAAGCGTTGACTGTTCATCGGCCTTCTCAGCCAGCACTACTGCAAAACACTGATGCCGTCCGCTGCGGTATTTTGGGTTCCTGTAAGCCCAGAAAAACGCACCGGTTGGCATGGCCTGGGCCACACATCAGTCGGCATGCGAATTGCATCTCATAAGTAGCGTCCTGATCTCAGCGCAGTTCATCAGGAGCGCGCCATGAAATCATCACAAATTGTCCCAGCAGTCGCTTTTCTCACTTTGCTGTTCTTACAATCCCCTCTGCTTGCCGACGACCGCGGACCTGGACGACCGGGAACCGTGAACTACGTCGAAGGTCAGGTGTATCTCGCCGCGCAACCCTTGGATGAGAAATCGGCGGGAACTATTGAGGTGGATCCCGGTCAAACGCTGACGACGCAAGCGGGTAAAGCAGAAATTCTTTTGACTCCTGGAGTGTTTGTTCGCGTGGGCGACTCGAGTTCCGCCACGATGATTTCTTCCGGTCTCACCAATACCAAAATGTCGATTGATCGCGGCGAAGCCCTTATCGAGGTAGCGGAAATCCACGAAGAAAATGATTTGCGAATTTTGTTGGATGGCAAATCTACGGAATTACGAAAAACTGGCCTCTACGACTTCGACGAGAATCAGCACACGGTGCGCGTCCTGGACGGCGAGGCCATGGTCAGCGACGGCGAAAAAAGTATCAAGGTCAAAAGCGGCCACCTGGTCGATCTGGCGACGAACCAGCCAATCAAGGCTCAGAAATTCGACAAAAAGGAATTAGAAGCCGAGGATCTGTATCGCTGGACCAGCCTGCGCTCAGGCTACCTAGCCGAGGCCAATATCGACTACGCTCCCAATTATTCCTTTGGCGGCAATGGTTGGTTTGGCGAAGGTTGGTATTGGGATCCCTGGTTTGACGCCTACACATTTCTTCCCGGCGATGGCATCTTCTTCAGCCCGTTTGGTTGGGGTTTCTATTCGCCCTGGTGTGCGTATGGCGCGCCCTTCTACGGCGGCCACTATTACCATCACTTCAATCCGGGAGTTCAAGCTTGGGGTTCCGGAGCCCACTACGGTCTGCCTCGTAACTACGGCCGGGGTGTCCGGTACGGTCCGCGTTACACAGGCGGCCTTGTTGCTGGCGGCTCAAGGATGAGTATTCTCCGTGGGGGATTCCATGGTGCCCGTGCTGGCGGATTCCATAGTGCGGGTGGTTTCCATAGTGGTGCTGGCGGATTCCACGGCGGCAGTTTCGGAGGCGGACATAAGTAAATTCTAGACAAACTTCGGCCATCGGAATCGAGCCTGTCTTGCCTAAGATGGCCTCTCTTTCGACCCACCGGAGACTTTTCGCGAGCAAAAACAAATTTGCCCTACCGGTCGTGAATTGATCAGTGCGAGTTCTGAGACGCGCTCTGAGGGAACGAATCTTGCCGGTCACGGAACGTGGGTCGTGACGGTAGTCCGGCATTTCTTAAAATCTGTTTCTCTTCGGAAGTAAACTGACGATACCGGCCGATCTCAATTTCGCGCTCGCGCGCAAAGGGAGGCATCTCCCGCAATCGTTGCAAGGCTTTTCGCATCTCCGGTCGAAGCGCCGCATCCGCTTGCGGGGTGGCCCACTCCGTGGTGGAACGATCCTGGATCGAACGCGCGGCTTGGTAGCCGCTCGGCGTATCGCCTATCCTGTCAACGGAAACGATCGGCCTACGCGGTACAGCCGCCGCGACGTTGCTATTTGCGTAGTTCGCATTGGTCGGGGCTTCCGGTGCCGAAGGCTCGGGCCATGCGTTAGGATCTGCCGGGGGAGGATCGTCGACGCCATTGTTAGGATCCGGGTACGGATAAGGATAATCAGAGTTGGGCGCGTAATACCAAGGGTTGTAGTAGTAGCCATACGGATATCCCCAACCCCAATACGGCCACCCGATGCCAAAACCCCAGCCCCATCCATAACCGTATCCTCGGCCCCAATATCTTCCGCCCCGGCCGTAGCCCCAGCCGTAACCGCCACGACCTCCGTAGTAGCCCCGGCCTCCATAGTAGCCGCTATGATATCCGTTGTCGTTGTGCCCGCCGCCATATCCAGAGTGGCCTCCGGCGTAGAAACCTCCTGCCCCGTGAAACCCTCCACCGCCTCCATGAAACCCACCCCCACCCCCGCCGTGGAATCCGCCGCCATCGTGACCTCCACGTTGGGCAAGGGCGGGCTGCGGCAACCAGCCGAGTCCAATCATCGCGACGAGAGCAAAAACAGCTCGAAATGAGATGGCTTTCTTCATATCACGACCCACAGTTCAAGTCCCTCAATCCTTAGATGACAAATGCTCTTCCACGGGTTCGAAAGCGGCATCTCACACCGTGCGAGGAAGGACATCGCTTCCCGCCGGACTAATCGTTTGTAACAAATTTCCAGTTTTTGCATTTAATCGGAGCCCGTCCGTGACGGCCCGTCCTGGTCCTTGAGGATCCGAGAGTGGAATAGACCTCTCGTCACCATCGAACGGGGACGGCATCGGTGCGGTGGGCAATGGGAAATGGAGCATGGCCGATAAACACAAATCCGTGTCCGAAAGACAATTTGGGTGTCACGAACTGTGGGCCGGCAACGAACGGGCGCATCGTTCCGTGCAATTTGCCGGGCTGGAAGCAAACGTCATTGCCCGGCCGTCGGGTGATCCAGAGGGTGGAGACCTGTGCGCATTGTTTTCCTGTGGAGAGGCGCATGCACGCGTCGTGGTTGCCGATTGTGTGGGACACGGATTTGCCGCGAGCAAAGTGGCTGCCCACGTTCATGGATTGCTTCACAAAGTCCGAGATCTCCGGAATAGCTCGACATTGCTTGAGGCATTAAACGATGAATTCACATTGGCGGGGCAACGTGCAGGCGGCCCACTTCGCCTGACCACCCTCGTCACGGCGACCTTTGATCGAGCTTCGGGAGAATTCAATTTTGCCTATGCTGCGCATCCCCGGATGTTGTTGTGGAGGAACAACGAGTCCCGTTGGTTACCAATTGGGGAGGGATTAAGTGGACTTCCAATTGGCTTCATCGCCGGCGAGATCTATCTGGAGCAGAGTATCCGAATGGACGAAGGCGATATTGTGCTGGTTTTCTCCGATGGCGTCACGGATGTGTTCTCGCCAGACGGGGAACAACTCGGTCCAGAGGGTGTGCTTTTGCTCGCGGAAGAGAGCATGGCAGAATTCCCTGCTCCTATTTCGCTTGATCTCCTGTCGCAAACTCTGATTGAGAAAGTCGAACTGTTTCACGGTCCAGGCGAACTGGATGACGACCTAACCCTGCTGGCATTGCGAAGAGTTATGCGTCACTAACCGCCATAGGAAGAGCGAGATACGGCGGCACGTTGAACCTTACAACCCCTTGGCGTCCTTTACTTGTAACAAGTCCCTGGCTTTTGCATTTATGTGATGAGAGTCACTACGACGCCCCACTCGCTCCGATAGTATCTGGGCCAAGAAACGAGTAATGAACGAGAAACCCACCAGACGGGACTTTCTCAAGCTCTCGACAATCGCGGGCGCGGCATTGGGTGTTGCCACAACGCCCGAGGCCGCCGGTTCCGGCCTCAACCCTCCCGGCTGGCATGGGACGGAACGAGTCGAGCGCATCGCCACGAATTGTGAGATGTGCTTCTGGCGCTGCGGCGCAATTGCGGAAGTGGCGAATGGAAAAGTCGTGCGCGTTGAGGGGAATCCTGACCATCCTCTGACCGAAGGGCGGCTGTGTGCACGGGGCAATGCCGGGCCTGAACTCCTCTACGATCCCGATCGATTGAAGTATCCGCTCCTGCGCATTGGACCGCGCGGTTCGGGTGAATTTCAGCGCATCTCCTGGGATCAGGCACTCGACCTGTTCGCCAAGCGGCTGAGGGATCTGAAGCAAAAATATGGTCCGGAGAGTGTGGCATTTTTCCCTCACGGTGTCGCTTCGGGATTCTTCGGCACGTTGATGAAAGCTTTCGGTACGCCGAACAGCGCGGAACCTGCCTTCGCACAGTGCCGGGGTCCCCGTGAAGTCGGTTACGCCCTGACATTTGGACGAGGGTTAGACTCGCCGGAGCCAGTCGATCTGGCAGAAGCGAAGCTGATTGTCTTGCTTGGCACGCACATCGGCGAAAACGTGTTTACCTCTCAGGTGACTGCCTTTGCCGAGGGACTGTCGCGAGGCGCAAAACTGGTTGTGGTCGACCCGCGATTCTCAACCGCTGCGGCAAAAGCGGATTGGTGGTTGCCCATTCGCCCGGGGACGGATATTGCTTTGCTTCTGGCTTGGATAAATGTGCTGGTCACGGAGCGAATCTACGACCGGGAATACATCGAGAAGTACTCTAAGGGGCTGCCAGAACTTGGGACTCATATTCGGGAGTTCACGCCGGAATGGGCCGAACCGATTACCGAGATTGAAGCGCAGGTGATTCGGCAAACGGCCCGTGCGATGGGAGAAGCGAAACCCGCGGTGGCATTGCATCCCGGACGGCATGTGACGTGGTATGGCGACGACACTCAACGTGCTCGCGCCATGGCCATTTTGACTGCGTTAACGGGGAGCTGGGGCCGCAAGGGCGGCATTTTTCTCCCGACGGAGCTGAAAGTCGGCAAATTCGATTTGCCTGCCTTTCCGAAAAGCAAGCTGGGTCGCGCGGATGGAGCTGGCACGCGATTTCCGCTGGCCTCTGAAGAACAAGGACTAACAACCGGATTGATCGACGCGACACTGAGCAGCAAGCCCTATCCGATCAAGTCGTGGGTGGTATACGGGCAAAATGTTCTGGAAAGCATTCCTCAGCGCCAACGGACGCTTAAAGCCATCGAGCGACTCGAGTTCATGGTAGTTGTCGACATCATGCCGATGAACCAGGTGAATTACGCCGATCTGGTTTTGCCTGAGGCCACGTACCTGGAGCGGTACGATTTTCCTGCGGTAGTCGGTTCTGCCAAGAAGCCGTTTATTTCCATACGTCAACCCGCGGTCGAGCCGCTCTACGAATCGAAGCCAGGCTGGTGGATCACCAAGCAGATGGCCAGCCGATTGGGCCTGCAAGCTTATTTCCCCTGGGATACTCCTGAGCAGCACATGGAAACTCTGGTTAGACCCATGGGGATAGATCTTGCGGTCTTGAGCACGCAGGGAGCCGTAGCTTTCAAGGGAAGGCCGTATATCGAAGATCGTATTCCTGAGGACGGACCGCTTTTTCAGACAGAAAGTGGAAAGATCGAATTATACTCGCCCACGCTGAAGGAACTTGGCTTCGATCCGCTGCCGCGCTACACGCCGAATTCAAATCCGCCACCCGGATATTTGCGACTCATTTACGGGCGTTCCCCCGTTCACTCTTTCGCGCGCACCCAGAACAATGCCCGCCTGGATTCGTTGATGTCGGAGAACGAAGCTTGGATCAATGTAGACACGGCGCGTGACCTGGGCTTCCGTGAAGCAGAACGGGTCATTCTTGAAAACAGCGACGGTGTGAAATGCCTTCCACTGTTGCTGAGAATAACGGAAGGAATCCGTCCGGACTGCCTCTACATGGTCCACGGGTTTGGTCATGAGGGACACAAATTGCACCTGGCCTTCCACAAAGGCGCGTCAGACACGGAATTGATGACTCGCGTTCAGATTGACCCGCTGATGGGGGGAACCGGAATGCGAGTGAATTTTGTGCGTGTATTGAAAAACGGGAGTTAGTTGAGGTCGAATGGCCCAGCCGATGGGCGCGAGGAGTGGAGTCGCGATGCCGCGTTACGCCATGGTGATTGATCTGAGGAAATGTGTAGGCTGTCAGGCCTGCTCCGTGGCGTGCAGCGAGGAATGGGCCGTTCCGGTTGGTTCGGCCCGTACGCGTATCAGGTCGACCGGGATCGTAGGCAAATTCCCCAATTTAATGTCAACGTTCCACGTTGCCCAATGCAATCACTGTGATCATCCTCCCTGCGTTGTACCTTGTCCCACCGGCGCGACCTTTCAAGCAGACAACGGAATTGTAAGGGTGGACAAAGAGCTGTGCATCGGCTGTGGCTACTGTGTGGACGCTTGTCCCTACGACGCCCGTTACATTAACCCGCTGATGAACAAAGTGGATAAGTGCGATTTTTGCTTCGCCCGATTGGAACGCGGGCAGTTACCGGCTTGTGTTACCACGTGTACCGCGCACGCCAAATTCTTCGGTGACCTTGAGGATTCCAAGAGCGAAGTCTATCCATTCGTGTTTGAGAAGCAGGCGCGGCGCTTGGAGTCCCCAGAGATTGCCGTCGGGCCGAACGTCTATTACCTGGGCAAGCCTGGACATCTCGAAATGGTGCTCGCCAAATTTGGCCCGCGCCCTCCGGAACTGTTGCGTGCTGGCGAGCTGTGGAAACGGTACCTCCGCCCATTCGTCTTCGCGGCTGTGGCGGCTACCTTTATTGGCCAGGCCTTGGCTTTCTTCTACCAACTGAAAACAGGAGAAAAGGACTACGAGCAATAGGAGTGAAGCGATGGGTGCTCCGAGCATTCCGAACATGCCAGGCCATCTAAGCCCGGTGCAAATCGACGCGATGTCGCAGCGGCAGATCAAGAAGCACCATGTGGCCATCATGATGCTGCACTGGTTTAACGCCATCGTGTGGCTATTGGAATTGGCCACCGGACTTGCTTTGATCACCTCGCCCTATTTCCGCCTGACACCATATTGGTATATCCGCGTGGTCGAGGGATTCTTTGGCTCCCGAGCAAACATGCTGCACTTTCACATCGCTGTCGGAATTACGTGGACGCTCGTGTTTCTGGTGTATGGCACGTTCGGTTTTCAAACTTATCTGCGCAAAGAAGTGCTCCAGAAGGAGATCGGACTGGATGGCGATGATATTCGTTGGCTAAAAGTCAGACTCTTCAACATGCTGGGGATATCCAACGATCCGCTTCCTCCGCAGGGCATCTATAACGCTGGTCAGAAACTGTTCGCCGTACTCATCTACATGATGATTCCTGTCATTATGATCACGGGGCTCATTATGAGCTTCCATCTCATCAACACCACAGTCGTTGCGTGGGTGGTTCCCATCCACTTTGTCGCCGTCGGCTTAGTTGTTTCCGGGCTGATGATCCACGTATATATGGCCGCGGTCTTTCCCGAAGAGAAGCCCGCGTTCTTTTCGATGATCACCGGCAGTGTAAATGAGCTGTTCGCCTACCATCACCACTTCAAGTGGTGGAAAGAGATGTCAATGAGCCGAGTTCAATTTGAGCAAATGGTCTCCGACGGAGTTACGGATCGCGCGCCCACCTCCGAGATGGCGGCGAGTCCACCAAGCGGACATGGGCTTGTGTATCGGGCACTGTTTGCGCGCGGTTATTGGCCTCCCTACGCTGCGGGATTTGGATTGGGCGTAACGTTGCTGCTGACGTACGTCGTGATGGGTCAGGGCTTAGGCGCCTCGGGTGGAATGACGCGTTGGGTTGCCGCGGCCATCGCCTGGAGTGCGCCCTCTTATGCGCATTCCAGTCCTTATTGGAGCGGTTATGCGCAGCCCGGTCAGTCTCCGCTGTTCGATTTTCTGGTTTTTGAACTCATCGGGGTGGCTATCGGAGGATTTATTTCGGGATGGCTCGCTGGGCGGCTCAGACTGACCGTGGATAAAGGTCCACACATTAGTAAGGGTAGACGATACGCGTTCGCACTTGGAGGAGGCATCCTTACAGGCTTGGGCGCGCGTCTTGCCCGTGGATGTACAAGTGGTTTGGCGCTGTCTGGCGGGGCGGTTCTCTCCGCCGGGGCGTTTGTATTCATGATGTGCGTTTTTGCTGCGGGCTATGTTGGCGCGTATTTCTTGCGGAGGAATTGGCTATGATGGCTCCGTTCGTCGAATCATTTTCTCCAGTTACTTTTGTGATCGTCGCGATCGTACTTGGTTTCTTCTTTGGTTTCTTCCTGGAACGCGCCGGATTTTCCAGTGCTCTGAAGCTGACCGATCAATTCTATTTTAAGGACTTTTCCGTTTTGAAGGTCATGTTCAGCGCAATAGTCATCGCCATGCTGGGAATCGTCTATTTTTCCATGCTCGGTTGGTTGGATGCGGGTCAACTCTTCATTCCGCCAACCTTCCTCTGGCCGCAAGTGGTGGGAGGACTATTGCTCGGAGCCGGCTTCATTGTTGGTGGCTACTGCCCGGGCACATCGATCACGGCCGCTGTAATTGGCAAGATTGACGCAGTGTTCTTCATTGCAGGAATTTTGATCGGTATTTTTGGATTTGGATCTGCGTACTCACATATTCAGAGCTTCGTTGTGTCCGGCTCCCGTGGCTCTCTCACAATCCCTCAGTGGCTGGACGTCAACGCGGCCATCATCGCTCTCGGCGTTACGACGATGGCATTGGCAGCTTTTTGGGCAGCGGAAATGAGCGAGGGACGCTGGCGCCTATTTGCGCGAACCTACGGAAAGTCTGTTCGAGGGAAGGAGCCTCAATGAAACGGAACGTAACTCTGACCGGCAAAACCATCGCAGCGCTCATCGTGGCATCACTGGCCGTTGTTGCGGCTCTTGCAGCTTCGATCGCTCACGGCACCAGCGCTGGTCCGGCAGACCTCAATTCCATCGTGCAATCGATTGCGGATGAAAAGGACCACGTGACCCCGGGCGAATTGGCTCAATGGATTATGGAGAAGAAGCAGGACTACCAGCTCATCGACATCCGGCAGCCCTGGCAGTTCGACGACTATCACATCCCAACCGCGATCAACATCCCTTTTCGTGAATTCTTCCAGGAAAACAATCTGAAGCGTGTGGATCGCAGCAAGAAAACTGTAATCTACGGACTTGGTGCGGGACATGCTGCCGAAACCCAACTGCTGCTTAGCATGAAGAGCTATGACGCCTATTCGCTCAGGGAAGGAATCTCTGCGTGGTGGGACCTTGTCCTCACACCGGTCAGTCTTAGGTCGGAATCCGCGTCGCCGCTGGGTTACCAGCAGGCTCGGCAAATCCGGGAATATTTCATGGGCTCTGGCGCGCCGAGGCCTGCAGGAACTGAATCCGCAGTTCCAGTGCCTCCCCCAGCGCCCGCCATGGCTCCTGAGAGTAACCCTCCGCAGAACGAGAAGAAGTTAAAATTGGGGAAAGGCTGCTCCTAGTTGATGTGAACAGTATGAGAGTCGAAGTGCTGTGTACGGATACACGTTTTTGCCGGACGGAATTGAGGCCGAAGAATGAATGACGCGTTGAGATTGCTCTTGCTTGCCGCAGTCTATATCGTAGCAACGAGGTGGGTGTTGCCGAAGTTAGGTGTGCCCACTTGAGCGTCAAATTCTTGCAACGTCGCGGCGCGACGTAAAGACTACGATAGCCAGGAGGCATCTGCACCAGACACCACTTCTGCCAGAAAGAGAACCGGCCCGGCCAAGTAAATCAGAACCCAGTTGAGCGCTCGCTGCCCTTGCGGATCGAAGTAAAACCCTGCTTCTGGTGGTGAGTGTTTTCAAGTTCTGCGGCTTTTCGGTACAACCATGCTCCGCTAATTCTTCCCGTTCAGCTTTCGACTGACCCTGGCGTAGCCAGAAAGCAATTCCAGCACTCGCCTTTGCCGCTTTCTGCCGGTTTGGAAATTATTTGGGGAAATCCTGCATAGCCGAATCATCGCTTTCAGCGTCGCCAGAAAGGCCCGGCATGGTTTCTATCCTCGAAATGTGGGTTCCCCGTATCGCGCTGGCCTCCAAGGATTCAAAGCAAAGAGACGCGAGTCCCGCGAGCGACTAGTCTGCCAGATGCCAGGAATTCCTAGTAGAAAAGGATTAGATCGGCCCTCACACGACGGCGTGACACATAACACTGTATTTAGTCAGTTTCAATCTCATACTTCACTCAAAACAATTGAATTCGCGGAATGGTCATAGCATGGAGGGAAAATGAGGTTTAGCTCAAAATCAGTGCTGGCAAGTTTAGTGTCTGTTTTTCTAGCGGTCATACTCATTGAGATTGGTAATCCTTCTAGGCTCAGCGCTCAGGCAAACCCGACACAAGAACAAGCCACGGTATCCGCAAAACAACAGAAAGATCTCGATCATCTGAAACAGCTGAGTGAACAGTTGCAAAAAGATCGTAATGCTGTGGAGTCGGCCGTGAATCAACATGGATGGGACAGCGATCAGGCGGATGCCGCTCAACAACAATTATTTCAGGATCGTCAAGAATATCGAATCCTCCGGAGATCCCTGCAGTCGGCCGGCGTTGCCATTGCCACGGATCAGGCCACACCCTGCGAGGGCTGCCAGAATAACTGCTCTGGCCACTGTGGATCCCATGGTCACGGTCATCATGGGTGTTGTGAAGGCACAAACGATTGCTCGGGACACCACGATAGTGGTTGTTGCCATGGACGATAAGTGATCAACATACTCTGCCTTTCGATACAACTCTTCGGCATTTCCACGCAAAGGGACGCATATATTTATCACTGCAGGTGCGCCTCGCCTCGGCAGCTAGGGCGATTCCTATACATTGGCTTGCCAATGTTTTACCTTCTTCGACATCGCCACAAACAACTCTGATGTAGCTGCAACGGCGCCGAGGATCATTGTTACTAGTTTCCTCGGAGGAATATCAGTCAGCACGGTGGGTCGTGCGGCCGGCACCTCTTCATGAAGGAAGGACCATGAGTGGGCGAGCGGCTCTGCCCGAGAGTTTTAGCTTCCATCCCGGATCACGCGGCAGGAATCTACATCAAAGGTCACGTCTCCGATCGTCAGCCGCGTTTGGTCGCGGAAGCCCGACATAAAACGCAGGAACCGCCAGATATCCTCGAAATTGCTAGCCAGACCGATGGACACCCGAATAGAACCGGCACTCTTGTGGCCTCGCTCTCTCATCAATCGCATAAAACTGAACAAATTAATATCGCTTCCCATCGTAAGACCGGCGCGCATGTCTTCCTCGGTCAGACCTTCGGCCGTTTCACCCGCGCCCGGGTTACAAAAGCATCCAGTTCTTAGGGAGATGCCTTTTACGCCCGCCAATTCCTCGATACGCCGGTAATCCTGCAGGTGCCCATCTGGATCATAAAGATTGAGCGTCACCGTTCCGCCGCGCGACTGCGTTGTCGATGGTCCGTAGATGCGGACCATAGCCCGGCCGTTGCTGTGCCTCAGCTCCAGCAACTCTTCCAGCAGCCATCCGGTAAGGCAGCGGACTCGCTCAGAGATTGTGTCGATACCGATCGATTGCAAGTGCCGCAGCCCGATCTCTACCGCGGGGATCAGCAGATAATTCAGCGTCCCATCTTCAAATGCGGCTTCGTTCGGCGACAAGATGTGCGCCTGACCCTGAACCGACGCAAAGTTTACGGTCCCTCCCGCGAACCACGGGCGCTGCAACTTCGCGAGCGCCGATTTACGGACGAATAGTGCACCCACTCCCGTGGGGTAACCAAACATCTTGTAAAAGGAGATGGTCACGAAGTCAGGTTGCACCGCCCCTAAGTCGAGCCTGTTGGTGGGAACGAAGGCAGCTGCATCGAGCAGCACGGTCCACCCTTTGCTCTGAGCTTTCGCCACCAGGTCCAACGAGTGCTTCACGCCTGAAAAATTGGACTGCGCCGGAAAGGCAAACAAATTGTTGAGAGACGGGTCGGACTGGTCTAGCAATGTTTCCAGCCGAGAAAGATCGATCTGCAGACCGGGCGTTAGCAGTGGAGCGTAAGCTGTAGTGGCGCCTCTGGCTCGTGCGAACTCGCGAATCCCGTTAACGGAGTTATGGTTATCGAAGGTGAGCAGGTAGCGGCTCCCGGGTGCGAATAGAAATGACTCGCCTACAAGTTTGAGCGCCCCGGAGGCGTTCTGCGTGAAGACGAGGATATAGTCGTCAGCGCTGGCGTTGAAATAATCTAGAACATAGCGGCGAGTACGTTCCACATGACCTGTCATCACTACAGAGGTCGGGTTCGCGGAATGCGGATTGCCAAAAATGCCCGAGCGCAACAAATCAAAATGCTTTTGAAGTTGCGACTCCGCGTACAAAGAACCGCCCGTGTAATCGAGATAGACCTGTTGCCGTTCGTCCAACCGACGGTACTCGGTCGCGCGCAGTCTATCCAGTAATTCCGTTTTGAGGTACGTGGGATAGCGGGCTACGAAAGCTGCATAACCGTTGTCTGTCTGTAGTTTTTCGGCGGTGTCGCGTGTCGGCATATGTAAATCTTATGCCTTTAAGAAGAATTTCGTTGCGGTTTCGCGGCCGAGTCGACGGAATAGAGCGGAAACTAAAGTTTGATCTGACACATCCAATACTTTAGGGGAGGTCGGAAGAACCTGTGGATAGGGGTAGTGGCCCGAGGCGCTTTTGGGAGGTAGGGACATGAACAAAGCAGGATTTTTGCTCAGCGCAATGGGCGTAGTAGTTCTAGCGGCAACAAGTCTGGCAGCCCAGACTGAGCCGCAGGCCAATGGAGTTCCGACAAATATGGTCGTCACGGAAGAAGCACGTCAAGGAGCCAACCTGCCGCTGATCAAGCAAGAGGAGGTCGTCGTACTCCAGGGGCATGAGCACGATACGGTTACCGCCTGGGTGCCGGCTCAGGGAGACAATGCAGCGATGGAATTTTTCATCCTCCTCGATGATGACTCCACCACGGCCACGCTGGGTACGCAACTGGGAGACATTCGCCAGTTCATACTGACGCAGCCCAACTCCACGAAGATCGGCGTTGCCTATATGCGGAACGGTATTGCGTGGATAGCGCAGCAGCCGACCAGCGATCACGCCCTCGCCGCGAAGGCACTTCGCCTCCCCTTGGGTATGGCGAGCGCAAATGGCAGCCCGTATTTTTCTCTCAGCGATCTGGTAAAGCGTTGGCCAAAAAGCGATAGCAGGCGGGAAGTCCTAATGATTTCCGACGGATATGACCGTTACTACGGTCAGAACGATTTGTTGGATCCGTATCTTGACGCGGCCATAAACGATGCCCAGCGTGCCGGCATTGTCGTCTCTACTCTCTACAATCCTGGCACTGGGACGCTTCGTCGTAGCTCTTTTTCGACGTACATCGGCCAGGTTTATCTGGGGCAGGTTGCAGACAGGACCGGCGGGCAAGCATATTACATCGGTTTCAATCGCCCGGCGGTGGCCTTTGCTCCATTTCTGAATGACCTATCCAACCGTCTGAAGCACCAATATCTGTTGTCGTTTCTTGCTGAGCCGGAGAAGAAGGCTGGTTTGGAACCAGTGAAGTTGGTCAGTGAGGTACCGAACATGGAGTTGGTAGCGGCGGATCAAGTGTATGTTCGCACGGGGCGGTAGCTGCGCGGAAGGACTTGTTCCCTGGCACCTGCACTTCACGCATCGCTCGCGCCCGGCCCGCCGAGAGACGCCAGGGACCTGATAAGTTCTGGTTAGCGGAGGCCTCCGATGAGCCCCCTGAATTGTCCTGTTTCGTCAGGATGGCTTCGGAATTGCGGACCATCCGCGAGCCAAATTTGACTCAGTCTCAATGGCTGGGGCGTGCCGGCGTGTGCGCGTTTGCCGTACGAGTCTGCCATGAGGCCCGTCGTCTCCCACCGGTTGTCCGTGAACTGATCGACTTGCTCAATTCGCTTGTTCATGAATCTCAACGGAAACGCCAGAGCGGATGGAATCGGTGGCGTTGCGGATCACTTTATCGCCCGGCTTTAGATCTCCGAATACCTCTGTTTTTCCGTTCACGACGACTCCAGCTTTCACGTCCACCCACTCCGCCTTTCCTTGCCGAACACGAATCACGAATGTGCGCTGCAAGTCTGTGGTGACCGCTGTAACCGGTACGAACAGAGTTGGATACGCACGATGAATCGGCCAGTCGACATTTGCGAAGGAGCCCGGCGTGATTGGGGTGTCCGCGTTGTGATAATCAAGTTCGACATCCATCGTGCGCGTGTTTTGGCTGATATCATGCGAGACGCGCGCAATGGGTGCGCGGAAAGTATTTCCAGGGTATGCGGGGACACTGAAAGTGACCTCCTGGTTTTCCTGAACTCCAGCCGCGTACGCTTCTGGTACGGCAACGACGACACGCAAGCGATTCAGGTTTTCAATTTGGACGATTGGTTGTGCGGCAGATTGGCCCGAGGCTGGTCCAACCAGCGCGCCGGGATGCAGATTTCGCTGGGTCACCACGCCGTCAAACGGGGCGCGGATCTCCAAATACGATTCCATTTGCGCCACCCCGCGCAAAACATTCTGGACGGCTTGAACATTCTTTGTTGCCGCCTCCACTTGCGCTTTGTCGGCTGCCGACGTTTGGTCTGCAACCTGAAGATCATTGCCCGCAACGACACCGGGTGTCTGAGCCGCCGCCGCCAAGTGCAAATAGGTTCCGTGGTCCGATGCGAACTTCGCTTGCGCTGCGCTGAGTTGAGCTTCCGCTGTCTTGAGGGCGGCTTCCGCCTGCCCACGTTGCGCCACGATCTCAGGGGCGGACAGGCGAATCATAACTTGTCCAGCACGCACACGCGATCCCCGATCCACAGTGATGCTGTCCAAGAAACCCGTGACCTTGGGGTAGATATCCACAACTTCGTATGGAGTAATCTGCGCCGGCAGGGTAAGCGTTGTCTCCAGTTTTTGAGATTCGACCGCAGTTACATTCACGAGCGGTGCGGGACTTGGGGCTGAGGTTGAATTGCCGTTCTGCACCGTGGGCTTGCCGCAACCCGCAAGGGCACTGCCAAGGATAAATATCGTCAAGACCGTTCTCATCGCGAGACCTCCGGTGCACCGGCAAATGGACTCTCCGGATCGTCAGGGTCAAGCGAAGGCGAAACGAGAGAAGCGCGTTTCTGGATCAGGCCGAAAACGGTTGGCAGAACAAGCAACGTTGCCGCGGTGGCGCAGAGCAAGCCCCCAATGACCGCCCGGCCAAGCGGCGCTGTCTCCTCGCTGCCGCGTCCAATCGCGAGCGCCATGGGGATCATTCCTGCGATCATGGCAAGGCTGGTCATCAACACGGGACGCAGTCGTTCTCCCGCGGCATTTCGTGCGGCAGTCTTCGCATCGGCGCCACCCTTTCTATTCTTATCGGCGAAGGTAACCAACAGGATCGCGTTGGCGACAGCCACGCCAATCGCCATGATCGCCCCCATGAAGCTTTCCAGGTTTAGGGTGGTGCCAGTGATTAATAACATGAGTAGTACACCCGTGAGCACCGCGGGAATGGTAGACAAAACGATCAGAGACAAGCGAATCGACTCGAAATTCGCGGCAAGCAGAAGAAGGATGACCAAGATGGCGAGTGCAAGCCCAATGCTCAGATTGCCGAAGATCTGCCGCATTGCGCTCACCTGGCCTCGCACCTGAACACCTACGCCACGTGGCGGACTGCCCGCGCGGGCAATTGCGCCATCAATGTCAGTCGCCGCGCGACCCAAGTCGCCTGTTCCCAGATTGGCGGACAAACCGATCATCCAAAGTCCATTCTGACGGTCGAGCTCGCCGGGCACGCTTCCGCTGCGCACAGAAGCTACCTCACTCACGAGAGGGTTGGCGCCGGTTGCGCTTGAAACCGGGATGGTCTCGACATCTTTCACGGAAGTCATCTGAGCCTGCGGAACCTGCACTTGCACTTGGTAGCTCACTCCGGACTTGGGATCGCGCCAATAATTCGGGGACACGAACCGGCTTGACGCCGTGGCCGCCACAACCGCCTGCCCGACTTGATCGGCGGTAACACCGAGTTGACCGGCGAGCACGCGGTTCACGTGAACGTCGACCGAGGGGTAGTGCAGGGGCTCCTCGTACCCGAGGTCGCGGAGTTCGGAGATTTGCGAGAGCTCTTGCCTGACTCGCTCCGCAAAGCTGAGTACGTCGTTGTACTGTGGGCCGGTCGTGACTACTTCAATTACCGAAGGCGTGCCAAAATTCAGGATCTGACTAATCAGATCGCCGGGATCGAAGGAGAAGTGCGATCCCGGGAACTCCCGCGGCAGCGAATCGCGGAGTTTTTCCTTCAAATTGCCGAGAGAGATGGGCGCCTCAGGCCGAAGCGCGACGTTCATGACGGCCTGTTGAGGCCCGCTCGTCCAGAGGAATACGGCGTTGATGGGATAGGAAGACCCCTGCGTACCTACATAGCTAAGAGTGATGGCGACATTGCCTCGACCCGCTTCACGATTAATCGCAGCGAGCACTCGCCGAACCATTTCCTCGGTTACTGGCACTCGTGTGCCATCGGGGGCATCGAAGCGGAGACGGAACTGATTCGCAGCGGCGGTGGGGAAAATCTCGCGCGGGAGCCACGGGCCGATGAGAAAGAGCACGGCGACGGCCACCACCGCATAAACGCCTAATAGCAGAGCCGGATGGTCCATCAAACGATCCAGCCAGGTGTAGAACCTTTTCCGGAACCGATCGAACCGGGATTCGGCGGAGCTATCAGCGTGAACGGTTTCCACTTTCAGAAGCCAGTTGCAGAGCACCGGCACGAGAGTGCTGGACAGCAGATACGATGCGCCCATCGAAAATCCGACTGCGAGCGAGAGGGGAACGAACAGCGAGCGGGCTGGACCCACCATGAAAAAGGACGGCAAGAAAACGGCGAGCACACACAACATCGCAAGAAGACGCGGGTTCGCGACCTCCCGACTGGCCTGCAAGACCGCGCGAGCTTTTGGTTCGCCGGCCGCCAGATGCACATGGATATTCTCGAGAAGCACTGTTCCTTCGTCTACAAGGACACCAACGGCAAGAGCCAGCCCGCCAAGAGTCATAATATTGATGGTCTGGCCTAGCGCCCACAACCCGACCACCGCCATGAGCAGAGCGAAAGGGATGGTAATGACGACGATTAACGAACTTCGCCAATCGCGAAGAAAGAAAAGCAGCGTAAAGCCCGCGAGTATCGCGCCAAGCAATCCTTCTCGGAGAACGGACTGGAGAGCGTCGCGGACATACTCGGATTGGTCCAGTTCATAGGTAATTTTGATGTCTTCAGGAATCAAGGATTGAAATCGAGGGAGGCTCTCGCGAACTTCGTTGACCACGGTGATTGTCGAGGCGTCAGGGCGCTTGGTTACAGGGATGTAGACGGTTCGTTTGCCGTTTAATAGGGCATAGCCCGCGAGGATGTCCGAGGAATCAGAAACGGTTCCCACATCCCGGAGGTAGACGGAAGGCCCGGAGCCGGTGCGCAGTGGAATTTCGAGCAAATCGGTAATCTGCCCGACGGTTGAGTCCGTGGTGACAAGGGCCTGATAGTCTCCGATATTTGCATTCCCCGCAGGTTCAATGCTGTTTCCCGAAACTAGGGCCTGTACCACGTTTTGCGGCGAAAGCCTGTACGAGCGCAATTTGGTTGGGTCAACGCTGATCACGATCGTGCGCTGATTTCCACCAAAGGGCGGCGGTGAGGAAACCCCCGGCAACGTCGCAAAAACGGGCCTGACGCGATTCAAGGCAAGGTCTTGGATTTCACCAAGGGTGCGTGATTGGCTCGAAAAAACGAGATATCCAACCGGCAGCGTGCCCGCATCATAGCGAATCACAAATGGGGAAACCGTGCCCGGAGGCATGAATGCACGAGCCCGATTCACATAAGAAATTGTCTGTGCCAGCGCTTGGCTCATGTCCGTTCCAGGATGGAAGGTAAGTTTGAGCAGTGCGGTGCCTTGGATCGATTTGGCTTCGACGTTCTCGATCCCGTTGACGTACAAGAAGTGGTATTCGTAGTAGTAGGCGATAAATCCTTCCATCTGCTGCGGACTCATACCACCATACGGCTGAGCTACATAAATGACGGGGAGATCAAGGTCCGGAAAAATATCGATGCGGGTTCGCGTCAGGGCCAAGATAGACGATAGGCCCAAGGCAAGCACGATAATGACGACTGTGATCGGCCGACGCAACGCTGCGCGAATCAGCCACATGACTAGTGCTCTCCCCGCGCCGTGCCCCGCAAGACTCGCACGAAACCTTCGAGGTTTCCTTGCGCACAGGCGACACCAAAGAGCTCTCGCCAGACATTCAACCTTCCAATGACATCGTCCATTTCTGCCTGAGCGAGTAGGTTCTCAGCGTCAGCGACTTCCACTAACGTTGCCAAACTTGATTGATAGCGAGCTTTCGACTGGGTCTCTGATTGCCGCGCCGCCACCAATTCCACGGGCGTTTCCTGAGCGATGAGTTCAGCGCCTTTCAGTTGGTCGCGCGCGGCTTGAACCTGGCCCGTCAGGTCTTGAATCGTTTGGTCGTAGTGTGCCTGCCGTGAGCGTTCGTTGGCCTTCGAGATTTCTTCTTCTTGGCTCCGTGCTTTGAAGGCAAAAACATCCGGAAAGAGAATGGTTATCCCTGTGACCCAATTTCCACGCCCCGGCGCGGCGCCATTCCAATTGCCAATAATCGACCCATCGTTTGGGACTCCACTTCCACGGCCAAATGCCTCCCCTTGCAGAAATAAGCGCGGATAATTACTGCGCTGGACGACTTTTCCCTCCGCCTGAGCCTGCCGGACGGAAATCATTTTATCGATAGCCAAAGGATGATCGGACACCGGAGATTCCAGAAGCGAGGCGTTTCCTGGCAAGTTCAGAAGCGCGTCGCCATCCAATTGGATTTCAGCCTCTGCCGCTCCCATGAGAGACGCGAGAGTGTCGAGGGACACACGCGCTGCCTGCTGTGATTGATAGAGACGAGTCTTCGCCCGAGCCAGTTCCGCATCCGCGCGTGAAGCGTCCGATCCCGGTCGCAGTTCGTTATCGACAAGGACATGAATGGATTTATCGAACACCAGCCACCGGTCAGCGTTGGCCTGCGCCGCCTGCACCACTTGCTGGTTTGCGACTGCCAGCAGAAAGTAATTTCCGACCGCCGAGGCCACCTGTAGCCGCGTCAGGGCAAGCTCGGCTCGCGACTTTTCTTCATCAGTCCGCGCTTGCCCAACTCTGGCTGAACGTAGTCCGAAGTCCAAGGGTTCCCACGAAAACAGGGCCGCCACCTGACTCCCCCAGTAGCTCTGTCCACTGGAAGGACTAACCGGGCCCTCGACGCTCGGAGTGATCGGCGTAGGCAACCAGATTCCGTCAACTTGGTTCTGAGTGGCTCGGCTGACCTGATACACGCCGTTTAGCTGCGGTAGATACTGCGTGCGAGTGAGACTCACTTCCGCCCTCGCTGCCGACACATGTTCCAAAGATGCGCGGACCGCGGGATAGTGCCCAAGAGCGTAGCTCAAGGCGTCTTCCAGAGTTAGGGGTTTCGTGGGAGTCTTATCGGATTGCGCCTCGGCCAAAGATGGAAAGAGAGAAAGGGAACACACAATCGCGGCGCTTGCATAGACTTGCTTCCAATAAGTTCTAGTCACGAGTACCCCCTGTGAGCCGATTGCCTCATGGGTCGCAACCGGGCTTAAATGTCATCTGCGGGTTGCATTCATTCCAGCAGTTCACCCAAGAGCAATTTCACCTTTTCTCTCGCATGGGCAAGCGCTTTTCGCCCGGTCGCGGTCGCACGATATACGCGTCGACTTCTCCGGCCGAAGCGTGTTTCCTTGGAGCGCAGCAGTCCTCTACTCTCGAGACCATGCAACATCGGGTAAAGGGTTCCCGCGCTCAATTTGTAGCCGTGGCGTTGCAATTCCTCGATCATGCCAAGACCGAAGATGTCTTCCTTGCACGCGTGGTAGAGGATGTGGATGCGAATCAAGCCTGAGAGTAGACCTTGGCCTTTGCTGGACTTGATTTCGGTCAACTGCATAATAGTTATCGCTTATCGATATCGAACTTCGATTACTAAAAAAAGGACAATAGGCAAAATCCCACTAATTGTCAATGCGTAACAGGACCGTCGATTTCGCGACGACGTCAAAGGACCGTCGTCAGGGCAGAAGTGCTCAAGACTTGACTACAACGAAATTGGTCGTCCTTAACGCAAAAACACTGCAGATTCCGCCGAGGTTCCGTCGTGCTAACAGGTAATCAGTCAACTTGAACCTGCCTAGAAACCAGGGAAAATTACGTAATGTGAAGCGGAATGAGGCGGTTCTAAGACCAATGGCCGCAAACACATGATTTTGAGCGGGCGGTTGGAATAGACGATTCAGACGATTTCACACTCAGAGTTTTACCAGGTTTAATGGAGTTGGTAGCAATCCGGTAGCAATAAAGAAAAAAGCAGGATGAGCCGAATTTGTAGGTCATTGAAAAGACTGGCGCGCCCGGAGAGACTCGAACTCCCGACCCTCTGGTTCGAAGCCAGATGCTCTATCCAGCTGAGCTACGGGCGCGTGATGCCATTATACATTTCAACGGCTCTCTCTTCCGTTTTTCATTACTTCGTTACCTGGCCGCTTCCTGGCTTCCGTAATTGATTGCTTCATTGCTTCTTTAACTCATAGCTTTTATCCTGAAATCAGGTGTTTCTGTGCATCGTATCTATCTCGACCATAACGCCACCACTCCCGTCGACCCCGCGGTCCTCGACGCCATGCTTCCCTTTTTCTCCGCTGATTTTGGCAACGCCTCCTCCATCCACACTTTCGGCCAGCGCGCTCGCTCGGCCGTCGAAACAGCCCGCGAACAGGTCGCCACTCTTCTGAACGCTCGCCCGCAGGAAATTGTCTTCACCAGTGGAGGCACCGAGTCTGACAATCACGCAATCTTCGGTGTGGTCAACGCCGCCGCTGCGGCCGGCACCCCCAAGCACGTCATCACTTCCGCCATCGAACACGAAGCGGTCCTCAACACCTGTCAGGCTCTCGAAAAACAGGGTGTCGCCGTCACCTATCTCCCGGTAAACCGCGACGGCCTCATCAATCTCGACGACCTGCGCAAGGCCATCTGCCCCGAAACCACGCTCATTACCGTTATGCATGCCAACAACGAACTCGGCACCGTCCAGCCTCTCGCGGACATTGGCCGTGTCGCCGCGGAAGCCGACGTCTACTTCCACACCGACGCGGTGCAATCCGTCGGCAAGATTCCCGTTGACGTAAGGTCGCTGCAGGTCGACTTGCTCTCGCTCTCTGGCCACAAGCTTTACGCACCCAAGGGTATCGGCGCTCTCTTTATCAAAGGCGGCGCCCGCGTGCGCCAGTTCCTCTACGGTGGCCACCACCAGCGCGGCTTCCGCCCCGGAACGGAAAATGTCGCCGGCATTGTTGGTCTCGGCAAAGCCGCGGAACTCGCGCGCATTTCGCTGGACTCAGACGCGCTGCGTATTTCCGCTCTTCGCGACAAACTGGAGGACGGCCTTCTTTCCAAAATTCCTGATTCTCGCGCCAACGCCGCCAACGCTCCGCGCACGCCCAACACTTCCAACATCACCTTCCCCGGCATCGAAGGCGAAGCTCTCATCATCGCTCTCGACCTCAAGGGCCTCGCTTGCTCCACCGGCGCCGCCTGCTCCTCCGGCGCGGTCGAGCCGTCGCACGTTCTCACTGCCATCGGGCTGCCCGCCTCTGAAGCACGCGCCTGCATTCGCTTCAGCCTTGGACGCCACACCACGGCAGCCGATATCGACGCCGCGCTGGAAATCGTTCCTGCCGCCGTCGCGCAACTCCGTCAACTCTCTCCCACCTACAAAAAAGAGGCTGCCGCGCGTTCTTGAGCCATTCCCTGTAAAATAGCAGCTGGCATGTCCACGCAGATTCAACTCGACTCGCTCCCTGCCGCCACCGCGGTTCAGCCCGGCCTTGTCGCCGTCGCTATGTCGGGCGGCGTGGATTCGTCCACCGTCGCGGTTGTCCTGCTGCAACAGGGCCGTCCCATCGTCGGCCTCACCATGCAGCTATGGAATCAGCGCCGTCTCCCCGAACTTCAGGGCGACGGTCCCGCGCAGCATCGTTGCTGCTCGCTCGATGATGTCTACGACGCCAAACGTGTCGCCCAGCACCTGAACTTCCCGCACTACGTCGTAAATTTCGAGGATCAGTTCGAACAGCGTGTCGTACGTCCGTTTGTCGAGCAATATCTTGCCGGACGCACCCCCATCGCCTGCACCAATTGCAATACCGATGTGAAGTTTGAGCCGCTGCTTCTGATGGCTCGCCAGATCGGCGCCGAGCGGCTCGCCACGGGACACTACGCGCGCATCCGTCGCAATGAACAGACTGGCCGCTACGAACTTCTCCGCGCACGCGACGATTCCAAGGACCAGTCCTATTTCCTTTGGGGACTAACGCAGGAGCAACTCTCGCGCAGCGAATTCCCTCTGGGCGAACTCACCAAGGACGAGGTTCGCGCCCTGGCTCGCGAAGTGAATCTGCCGGTCGCGGAAAAGCCCGAAAGCATGGAGTTGTGTTTCGTGCCCAATGGCAACTACGTGCAATTCATCCACGCCTACTCGCGCGAAGTGGGCAAGCCCATCAGCGACGCGGAAGGCGATATCGTCACCGAAGATGGCACCGTCCTCGGCCGTCACACTGGCGTGCACAATTACACCATTGGCCAGCGCAAAGGCCTGGGCTTCGCCACCGGCAAGCCTGTCTACGTCCTTGCCATCGACCCGGAGAAGAATCGCGTCGTCGTCGGCGAAGACGATTCCCTGCGCACCACTTCCTTCGAAATTGAGAATGTAAATTGGATTTCTATCGCAAAGCCCGCGGCGCCTCTCCGCGCCCAGGTGAAGATCCGCCACAAGCACGATCCTTCGCCCGCCACCGTCGAAGCCCTTCCCGGCAATTGCGCGCGCATCACTTTCGATGCACCGCAGCGCGCCATCACCCCAGGCCAAGCCGCCGCAATCTACTCCGGCGACGTAGTCCTAGCCGGCGGCTGGATCAAGTAGCGAACGTAGTTCGAGCTCAAAAGCCAAGCGGTTGTAAACACCACGCTTATATGGGGTCATCGCGTTCAAATCCCAGTTTCGAGCCACAGCCTGATAGTGATGATAAGTTGCTTGAAACTTTCTGGCCTACTTATCGTCTATACCTGTAGCTATCTAGGGGACAAAGGCTGTGGCCAAACCGAAGAATGACATTTTGCAGGGCACTCTCGTGTTGATGGTGCTCCGGACTTTGGCGCGACAGCCCATGCACGGCTACGGAATCACTCTTCACATTCAATTGACTTCTGAAAACCTGTTGCGGGTGGAGGAAGGCTCGCTCTACCCGGCGCTGCACCGCATGGAGCAGCAGGGCTGGATCAACGCGGAGTGGGGCATGTCGGAGAACAATCGCCGGGCTCGTTACTACCGTCTGACCGCAGCGGGCCGCAAGCAGCTTGCAGAAGAAGAAATGAACTGGCAGCGGCTCACGTATGCCGTCGGCCGTGTTCTGCTATTTAGTTGAGAGGGTGGTGCCAAATGTCGTGGGTATCACGTCTGCGTGGCATGTTGAATCGAGACAGGTTGGGAGAAGAACTGGATGAGGAATTGCGATCGCATATCGAGATGCGGGCCGCGGATAACTTGACCGCGGGGATGACGCCGGAACAGGCGCGTTACGATGCGCAGAAACGTTTTGGGAATGTGACATTGCTGAAGCAAGACACGCTCGCCATGGACATTCTCGGGTGGCTGGATACAGCAGCGCGGGATGTCCGATATGCCTTCCGGCTTTTGCGCAAGAATCGTGGATTTACTGCTGTGAGTGTGCTGACACTGGCGCTGGGCGTCATTGGCACTGCCTTGGTGCTCACCGGGTATGACGCGATCGCATTGCGAACTTTGGCGGTCCATGATGTCAAACGTCTAGTGGTCCTCAAGCGGGAATTGCGCAAAGGCGGCATCGATACGGCCTTTTCCGAGCTCGAATACCGCAATTTCAGCGAACACAGCCCAGCATTCGAAGGAACCATTGCGGAAACCGGTTACGACACGGTGCTGGCACAGCTTCCCCGCACCAGTCAAAAGGAACTCGCTGAACCGCGACAAGTCATCGTCAAGCTGGTTTCCGATAATTACTTCTCGGTTCTCGGCGTCAATGCGATTGCCGGGCGGATGTTCGCTGAACAGGGGCACAGCGGGCTAGAACCCGTAGCGATCCTAAGCTATTCGTCCTGGCAGCGCCGCTTTCGGGGAGACCCTGCGGTACTGGGACAATCGGTTCTGCTCTACGGGACAGCGATCACGATTATAGGAATCGCGCCACGTGATTTCGTCGGAACAGGATCACCCCCGGTCCCTCCGGACCTGTGGCTCCCACTCTCGATGCAGACGCAAGTCGAGGCAGGCCGCAATCATGCGAACGATTCGGATGAGTTTCGATTGCGAGTGGTCGGAAGGCTGGCGCCAGATGTCAGCGCTGCGCAGGCAAGCGTCATTTTGACGGCCATGGCGCAGCGGTTTGAGACGGGTCGAGCGCAGGAGTTGGTGACTTCCGCAATCGAGACCAGTCCTCCGGTGTTCTTCATCGAAAAAGGTAACCCCCAATTCCAGTCTTTGGCCGCGCTGCTAATCGCAAGCTTCGGCATGGTTCTTTTAATCGCCTGCGCAAACCTCGCAAATTTCTTCCTGGCCCGAGCCACTGCACGACGGAGGGAGATGGCCGTTCGGCACGCTCTGGGGGCCAGCCGGGGGAGACTGATGAGGCTCCTACTGGCCGAAGGCGCTCTGGTCGGGCTAATGGCGGGTGTCATAACGCTGATCGCCTCGCCGCTTCTATGCGACCTTATCTGGAGAGAGATTCAGAGCCGTATCGTGTTTCGGTTCTCGGATCTCTACGTTTTCGGCTTTCGGTTTTCGCCCGACATTTGGGTACTAGCCTGGACCATGGTGGTCTCGATTGCAGCGGGCATTCTCTTCAGCGTCGTGGGCGCGGCTCACTGTACCAAGACGGATTCTGACGGAGCGCTGCAGGGTCAGGTACTGCAGTGGACTTCAAACCGCGGCAAGCTGCGAGTCAGCGCGCGGGATGTGCTCATTGCTGCGCAGGTTGTGTGCAGTCTCGTTTTGTTGGTCAATGCGGGGCTTGTGGCACGCGGCATGGCAAGAGGGCAGAAAGTGTTTCCTGGTTTCGACACAGCGCAGGTGATTGACATTGAATTCGCAGACGTCGAGAATGCAGGCATCGACAGGGCCCATACGGCGGCCCTGCGTGACCAACTGGCGCGCAAATTCTCCACCCTTCCGGGAGTACATGGAGTGGCGTTTGCTGACCACGTCCCGCTCTTGGGTGCAGGTACAACTACAGTCACCGAGCCGGGGAAAATAGAGGAGCACGCGTTCGAGAATCAGATCTCGCCTGGCTTCTTTTCCGTGTTCGGGATCAGCATTGTTCGAGGCCGTGACTTCACGGCGGCCGACGCAACAGCACATGCCTCAGTGGTCATCATCACCGAATCCACTGCACGACATCTTTGGCCGGGGGAGGATGCGCTCGGAAAAATCATTCGCGTGGGAGATGCGCCAACTCCAGCGCAAGTGATCGCCGTGGTGCGAGACACGAGTACGGTGGTCTTGGGGAGAGTGGAACCGTTGTATTTGTACATGCCGGTTGCAACCGATGCGCCGATCGGCGACGTTTTCGTTCGTATGGACGGCAAGGGCCAAATCTCAATGGGTCAAGTGCTCCGCGCCGCCGCAACAATTGACAACAAGCTGGCTTCGCTAGCCTCGGTTCACGTGATGGATGACGCGTTGTGGTTTCAGCGACTGCCTTCCCAGATCGCGACTCTGTTCGCGATCTGTGTGGGAAGCTTGGGGCTTTTTCTGGCCAGCGTTGGTATTTATGGAACGATTGTATACGCCGTCGCGCAGCGAACGAAAGAGATCGGGATTCGCATTGCGCTTGGTGCTCAGAAGGTGTCGATTCTAAGGCTGGTTCTTTTGGGCATGACCCGCATGGTGGGAGTGGCCACCTGCATTGGCTTGACTCTGGCTGCGGCTCTTTCGCACGGGCTGACGGTGCTGCCTTTCGGGATGGGATCGTTGCTATTGTTTGGTGTGAGTCCCCGGGATCCTCTCGTTTTCGCGACCGTTGCGGTGCTCTTGGTGATAATTGCATTGTCCGCAGCTTACGTGCCAGCACGCCGCGCCACACAGGTCGACCCAATGGTGGCCATACGGTACGAATAGCTCATCAAATAAACAATTCGTCTTCCTGCTCCACCGACTCTCGCGCCGGCGCACTTCCTCGCCGCGCTCGCAGCACATCCAACCCTACCTTGATTCCCTGCACAATCGCCGAGGCCTTCTGCACCGGTCCCCAGAAGCCACGCTTCACGTTCACTCCCACATCTTCCACCGCTTCCAGCGCTCCCGTCAGGATGCGGTCCGCACGCACCAATTGCCCGCGCAAACGGTCCGTCGCATCCGTCATGATTCGATCGACCTTCTGTGCCTGACCGCGCGCCAAATACACGATGTGCGAAGCGTCTTCCACCAGGGTTGCAATTTTCGGTTGCGTGTCATCCAGCAACAATTGCGTTCGCGTCAGAATTGGTCCCATCCGTGCGTGCAGATCATTCACAACCCGGTTAATGGATTCCGTCGTGCGCTTCAACTGCAGGAACAGCGCGATCAGGATGCCGACCTGCACTACCAGCGCAATTGCGGCTACGATGCTGAAGAACTCCATCCAGAATTGCATACACACCCCGCCTCTCCGCGAACTTCGCGGAAAACCGCCTCGGCCCTCCCGCCTAATTTACGACTTCGATTCGCGCAGAAACGCTTCCCGTCCTGCTTCCACCGCTGCGGTCAACGAATCCCGCTTGCGCGTGGCAACGTCTTTCCCGCGCTCGATAAGTTCATCCGCCCGTTCACGCAACTCGCGTGCCTTTTTCTGGGCAAATTCGCGGCCATCGTCCGCTCGCTTGGAGAGAAAGTCGCGCGTCTCTTCGCCGGACTTGGGAGCGAACAAAACGCCCACGAGTGCGCCAACGCCCAATCCCACTAAAAAGTACGTAACTTTGGAACCTACGTTGTCTGCCATGTCGGTAACCTCCACAGGAACCGTAGCATAGGAGCATGGAGGCCGCAATACACCTTAACCACCATTGTCATTTATAACGGTTAACTCGGCTCGCCCTTTCTCTGTGAAATACTGCCGTATCTTTTCCGCACTTTTCTTCGACACCATGCGGCTCAGTTCTTCCTGGCTGGCCCTCTGCAGATTTGCCACGCTCCCGAATCGTTGCAAAAGCCTCTGCGCGGTCACGCGACCAATCCCCGGGATCTCCAGCAACGCCGTCTTCGTCTGTCTCGCTCCTCGGCGTTGCCGGTGAAAGCTCACCGCGAACCGGTGCGTCTCATCGCGTATCTGCTGGATCAGGTGCAGTACCGGATTATGCCGTTCCAGGACAATTGGCTCACTCTCTTGCCCCAGCACGTACAGAATCTCTTCCTTCTTCGCAATGCTGGCCATCGGCTGGTTGATGATCTGTAGAGCCTCCAGCGCCTGCGCCGCCGCGTGCAACTGCCCGAGACCGCCATCGATCAGAATCAGGCTGGGCATGGGCTTCTTTTCTTCCTGCAAACGCCGGTAGCGTCTCATCACCGCCTCAAACAGGCTCGCGAAGTCGTCATTCTGCCGACTCCCCTGCGCCAGTCCGCTTCCCTCGTCGCCGCGGATGATGAACTTCCGGTAGTCCGATTTCTTCATCCGCCCGTTTTCCCAAACCACCATGGACGCAACCGTATCCGTCCCCTGGATATGAGAAATATCGAAGCTCTCGATGCGCTTCGGATCCTCGGGCAAGGTCAAGGTATTTTGCAGCGCTTCGCTGATGGCCTTCGATGTCGGCTTCAACACGCGGAAGCGTTGTTCGAACGAATGCTTCGCGTTGTTTTCCACCAAGTCCAGAAACGCCCGCTTGCTGCCCCGTTGCGGCGTGTAAATCTCCACTTTATGTCCGGCGCGTTCGCTCAGCGTTTCTTCCAGCAACTCCCGCTCTTCAAACTCGATGGGCACATGAATCATCTTCGGCAGATATTCCGCTTCCAGATAAAGCTGCTTCAGCAACGAGGGCACGAATTCATGCGGATCGAACAGTTCCACATCTTCCCAATAGAACTCGCGTCGATCCACCACGCGGCCACCACGTAGGTGAAACAGGTTGGCCGCCACCAGCGGCGGTTCGGCGTAATACCCGAGGACGTCCGTGTCATCGCCCTGCGCGGCCGCAATCCTTTGTCGCTCCTCAATATCTTCCAGAGTGCGCAGCAAGTCGCGATACGCCGCCGCCTGCTCAAACAGCTCCTTCTCCGCGGCCGCCATCATCCGTTCTTCCAGGCTCGCGATCAGGTCGTGCCGGCGCCCTTCCAGAAACAACCGCACATCCTGCGCCGCTTCCGCGTAGCGCTGATCGGTTGTCAGCCCCGAGACGCAAGGCCCCAGGCAGCGTTTGATGTAGTACTGCAGGCACGGGCGCGGATGGCTCTTCGTCAAATCCACAAGACACGACGGCACCAGGAATCGCTTGTGCACGAAGTGCAGGATGCGGCGCGCCAGTCCCGCCGGAAAATACGGCCCGAAGTACAGCGACCCGTCTTTCTTCACCTTGCGCGTGAAATACACCCGCGGATATTTTTCCGAAGCCGTGAACTTGATGTACGGATAGGTTTTGTCGTCGCGCAGGATTACATTGAATTTCGGCTTGTACTGCTTAATGAAACTGTGCTCCAGCGCCAGCGCTTCCCGCTCGTTATCCACCACCACCGTTTCAATGTCCGCGATCTCCCGCGCTAGCGATCCGGTCTTCGCATCCATCCAGCGCGATTCCAGGAAGTACGAGCGCACCCGGCTGCGCAGCGACCGTGCCTTCCCGACATACACCACCGCTCCGCCGGCATCCTTGAACAGGTACACCCCGGGCTTCTCGGGTAGCTGCAACGCTTTTTCTCGGGGTTCCATGCTTAGAGGTTTCCGGGGCGCCGACTGCGTCCCCAGCTACTATTTTAAGGCCACTGGCAAATCGGCGCGAATTAGGCAAATCCGGGCGCCTTCAGGCACGCATTCCGGCCCGATTTCGCCTGCTTTGTCGCAACAACTCTTTCCGCCTGCGCCCCGCGCATGGGTGTAGAATCCCGGTGGCCGGGAGTTGAAGGATAAGAACTCCAGACTTCAGGAGGATTCATGAGCGCACCACAACCTGCTCTGACACAAGATTTTGCTGTTGCCCAACGAGAACTAATGCTCAAAGGATTAGAACGAGAAATGGGAACCACGAAGAAAGTTCTGGCGGCCGTGCCTGACTCAAAACGTGATTTCCGGCTCGACCCCAAATCACGCACCGCGTGGGAACTGGCATGGCATCTTGCCTCCTGCGACGTGCAGATGCTCGACGAAGTCGCCGATCGTAAATTCGATATGGCGCCGCGGTTCAAACAGGAACCCAAGGACATCGCCGATCTCGTGAATTGGTACGAAACGAACTTCCTGCGCGCCGCCAATCGCGTTCGCGCCATGACTCCCGAGCAATTGACCACGCCCGTCGATTTCGCCGGTGTGTTCAACATGCCCGTGGTCTTTTATCTCGGATTCGTCAACAACCATTCCATACACCATCGCGGCCAACTTGCCGCCTATCTGCGGCCCATGGGCTCCAAGGTGCCTTCGATTTATGGTGGCAGCGCCGACGAACCCTGGAACGGATGAAGTCCGTCAAATCGTAAATGCTCCGAAACGGCCGTCGCAAGGCGGCCGTTTTCTTGAGCCGCAGCTGTGAACTACCGCACGCCGCGTTTCTGTTTTACACTCCTGCCAGAGAACCACAAGTAGCATCGCTCCAAAGAGGACACCATGAAAAGAATCACGCGTCGCACGATGCTGCAAAACTCTTCTGTCGCCGCAGCCGCGCTCACCGTAGGGATGTGGCCCGAAGTCACAAAACTGCTGGCAGCTTCCTCCAGCTCCGGCGTTGCTCCGGACCTGAAATTTCCCACAACTCCAAGAGACCGGCTGGCCGTCGCCACCTGGCCCTTCCGCGCCTACATCGACAGTCCCACCAACGAGTACCGCGACAAGAAGCAGCCCGGCATGGACCTCCGCGAGTTCGCCGCAAAAGTGAAAAAGGATTTTGACGTTCCGGGCGTCGAGCCGCTCAGCGTGCACTTCCCCTCCACCGACGCCGCTTATCTGCACAGCTTCCGCGACGCCATCGAAAAAGCCGGCGTTCACGTCGTCAACATTCCCGTCGACAATTCCTTCAGCTACTACGACGCCGATCCCGCCGTCCGACAGAAGGCCGTCGACAACGGCAAGAAATGGGTGGACATCGCGATCATCATCGGCTCCCCCAGCCTGCGCACTTCCATCGCTCAAGCGGAAAACGCCAAGCCTGACGTCGCCGTTGTCGCTGAGCAACTCCAGAAATTGGTGGACTACGCCGCGCCGAAGAACATCCTCATCAACCTTGAAAACGATAATCTCGTCAGTGAAGACGCGTTCTTCCTCGTAAAGGTCATCAAGAAGGTCAATAGCCCCTATCTTCACGCGCTCCCGGATTTCTGCAATTCCATGCAATCCGGCAACGAGCAATTCAACTACGACGCGGTCACGGCTCTCTTTCCCCTCGCGTATAGCATTTGCCACGTAAAAGATTCCGAAGCGGGCGACGACGGCAAACTCGTTCGCGTCGACTTGAAAAAAACTTTTGGCATCCTGAAGGCCAGTCACTACCGCGGCTACTGCTCGATGGAATGGGAAGGCGCGGGAAATCCGTACGACGGAACCCGCTTCCTAATCAAATCGTCCGTAGAAAATCTGTAACTCATCCCTTCAGGGATGAGGCTTTTCCAAGCGCAAGCAACCTACCTCAGTGGTGATACCACTCAATGTCATCCTGAAGGGTGTGTCGTTTGCACCCTGAGGGATCTCAACCATGGCTTTTGTGTGAAGTCAGCCGTCAGTAGGGAATATCCACCGCGCCGTTCCGGGCTGCCATCTGCGAACCCTCGGAATCGCGCACCACTTGTCTCACCATATATTTGCCAGGCTTCAGGTCGAAACTCGATTTCAGGGTCAACCCTGTGCGTAGCACCCGCTCGTAAGTCGGATCCAGCAGGTGCATTTGCAGGACTTTCTCGCCGCCGGTCACGAAGTTCCCATTGTCGTCAAAAATCGCTGTGGCAAACGTTAGGTTATCGTTGTGGCGTCCATCTGTCGTCCGAAAATGCATGCCCCTCACCTGAAGGCGCGAGACCACGCTCAATTGCGCTTCGGCAGCGTCTTTCTTGAAATACTGCGTCTGCAATTCCAGCGGCAAGTCCATGATCTCGTCCCGCGAGAAAATTGCCTCCTGAATCTCTTGTTTTTCCTGCTCCTTCGGATCGTTCAATTTTCGTGGCGCGTAATATCCACGTCGCGCCTGGACCGTATATTTCTCCTTGCCCGTCATTTTTACTTTGATGTTGTGGAACGACCCGTCCATCTTTTCATTCTGTGGAGAGAACCCGAGCACATACGATACCTCGGGCGCCGACCCGATCATTTTCATCCCGCCGACGATGTCGTTCGAATTCTGGAAAAAAGCTCCACCGGTTCCATAAGCAAAATCCGCCAGCACGTAAGACTGCTCCGTCTGCGCCGCTATGCGGTATGACCCCAATTGCGCTATGCCGGTGCGCTGCCTGGTTACATCCCCCATATCCGGTGTATACAACCCGCGCGCATCCAGAGTATTGATCACAATGTTTGCGCGATTCGCCTGATCCACCACCATCAGCATGTCGCTGGTCTGCAGTCCCATGATGAAGCCTGGCGACACCATCAACATCACACGCTCGCCTGGCATTGCTGCCAGCCTGCGCAGCGTGTCCTGGAGCGTTCGATAGGTGTAATTGTTGTCCGCATCTGACTCCATCGCTACCCGCGGAATCGTCGACTGCGCCAGACTTACCGCCGCGTTGTACATCAGGGGGTCGTTGGCATAGGCGCACTGCCACGCGTCATTCACAATCGCTTGAAAAGCCACATGGTCACTGCGATTCTGCACCAGGTCCGCAACGTAAGGCGAAACATCCGGGCAATCCGTCGTCGAAGTGTGCCCCACTTTTGGTCGCGGTATTATGCCCAGCAACTTCTGATTTAGTAGCGCAAGGTCGGCCGTGAAATCTTGCGTCACCTCTCCGGACGTCGTGAATATACCCACGCGGTCGGTAGGTGCCAGGCTTTCCAGAAACGCCTGCGCGGATTTCCTCGTATACACCGCATCTTCAACTGACAGGTGAATGTCGTCAAACTCCATCGCCACAAACCGGTCCGGCAGCACCGTCTTCGCTGCGTCCGGCTCGCTGGCATCCGCTTGTGTTTTTGCCGCCGCCAGCGCCTTTTCCTTGCGAGACTCTCGCGTCTCCACCGCAAACACGGTGATCGGCTGGAGCTTGCCCTGGTCGAACAACTGGAAATCCTCGCGCTTCAGGTTGGGGATGGGATTCCCTTTTCCATCCCGCACCGTCACATGCACCTGAACCAGGTTCACTCGCAATTTGAAGGTCGTCCCAGTGTCCTGCGTGGACATTTCTGATTTTGTGTCGCTTGGGGGTTTCGCCGGTGCTTCGGGTGCCGCGGTTCCCTGCGAATTCTGCGAGCTTGAGGCCGTTGGCGCACTGCTCCCCGCGCCGGTGCCCGTTTCTTGCGCGCGTATTCCGGGGTTTATATACAGACTCAACAGGACGCCTGGCAGGATCGCCCAGCGCCTTCCGTTCCTGAAAATAAGATCAATCCGGCCGAGTCTGTCCATGGATTCCCACCTCGTTTCGCCTGAAACGAGCTCTCTTTTTCGCGCTTGGCTAGGATTGTACAGGAACTCTCCGTTCCACGCGATTCCGGCAGCCCTCCACGCCTGCTAACAAATGCGCGACCGCGCCCAGTTCATATATACTGGTCAGGGTTTCCCCACCGCGCATTGCACAGGGACCTTACACTCCGATCGAAATGAGGAATATTCCGTGAAAATCAGTTTTGTCGTGCGCCAGATTTCTGCCGCGCTGCTGACCGCTGCTCTTTTGGCTCCGGCCGGTTTCGCCGACGAGGGTATGTGGACATTCGATAACCCTCCCATCAAGCTTCTTCAACAAAATTACAATTTCACTCCCACGCAGCAATGGCTCGATCACCTGCGCTTGGCCTCCGTACGCCTCAACGACGGCGGTTCTGGTTCGTTCGTTAGTCCCCACGGCTTGCTGCTGACGAACCACCACGTCGCCCTAGGCCAATTGCAGAAAAACTCTACCGCGGAGCACGACTATGTCCGCGACGGCTTCTATGCCGCCACTCCCGATCAGGAAATGAAATCGCCTGACCTCGAAGTCAATGTCCTCGTCTCCATGGAAAACGTGACCGACAAGGTCAACGCAGCCACCAAGGACGGCAAGACCAGCGAGGAACAGTTTATCCAGCGTAAGGCCGCCATCGCCGCGATCGAGAATGAAAGCACGCAAAAAACTGGTCTGCGTTCCGACGTCGTCACTCTTTATGCCGGTGGCGAATATTGGCTCTATCGCTACAAAAAGTACACCGATGTCCGCCTCGTCTTTGCGGTCGAAGAACAGGCGGCGTTTTACGGCGGCGATCCCGACAATTTCACTTACCCGCGCTACGACCTCGATATGGCCATCTTCCGCGTTTACGAGAACGGAAAGCCCATCGATAGCAAGGATTACCTCACTTGGAATCCCAAGGGCGCCGACGACGGCGAACTGGTGTTCGTATCGGGTCATCCGGGCGCGACGCAGCGCCTCAGCACCTATGCCGAACTGGAATTCAATCGCGATACCTCGACAGCGCTTATCATTCAAAGCCTCAAACGCCGCATCGCCATACTGAAGGACTACTCAGCGAAAGGTCCCGAGCAGGCACGTCAAGCCATGACTCTCATCTTTGGCCTCGAAAACAGCCGTAAAGTTTTTGAAGGCCGCGAAGAAGGCCTGCAGACCAAGAGCCTGATGGACAAGAAGCTCAAGGATGAACAGGACTTCAAGGCTAAGGTCGCCGCCAATCCTGAATGGAAAAAAGAGTATGGCGACGCCTGGGACATTGACGCCAAAGCCATCGAAAAAGAGAAATCTCGCGTGAATCAAATGTTTTTCCGCGCCGTCGACTCCCAACTCGCGCAACTCGCCATCAACATCGTCACCTACGTCGCCGAAATCAAGAAACCCGACGGCGAGCGACTCCCCGGCTTCCACGAATCACAACTGGAATCCCTGAAGCATCGCTTGTTCTCTCCCGCGCCTTTCTACCCCGACATGGAAATTGTTCGCATGAGCAGTGCCTTGCAAGCAGATCTCAGTGGAATGGGCCCGGATGATCCGTGGGTCAAAGCGGTCCTGAATGGCCGTAACCCACAACAGGCCGCGACGGAACTCATCACCGGCAGCAAACTAGCGGACCCTGCGGTTCGCAAGGCCCTCGTCGAAGGTGGCCAGGCGGCAATCGATGCGTCCACCGACTCCTTAATCGTGATGGCACGCAGGGTCGACCCCATTCGTCGCGAGCAAATTACCTGGTTCGAAAAGAACGTGCAGAGTGAACAGCAGCGCGCCGGCGAAAAGCTCGGCAAAGCGCGTTTCGCCGTGTTCGGAAAAAACGCTTATCCCGACGCGACCTTCACCCTGCGCCTTTCTTATGGCCAGGTGAAGGGCTATCCCATGAACGGCACCGTCGCACCGTACAAAACCACCCTCTACGGCTTGTACGATCGCGCCGCCAGCTTCGATAACAAGGAGCCCTTCGATCTGCCGAAACGCTACATCGATGGCAGAGACAAACTGGATCTTGCCGCTCCCTTCAATTTCGTCACCACCAACGACATCATCGGTGGAAACTCCGGCTCTCCCGTTGTCAATCGCAATGGGGACATCGTCGGCCTGGTCTTCGATGGCAATATCGAGTCACTCGTCGGTGATTTCGTTTACGATTCTTACCAGAATCGCACTGTCGCGGTTCACACTGCCGCAATGACCGAATGCCTGAGGAAGCTTTATGGAGCTCAGGCGCTGGTCGACGAATTGATGGCAAAATAACCCAGACAACTTCTCCCGCCTGTGACTGAATCGCAGGGGAAGGAGCAACCCTCACATTGAAATACCTTTCGCGATTGTGCCTCGCATTGCTTCTTGCCGGCAGCGGGCTGTGCTTCCAAGCTAAGCCCGCTTTCGCGCAGAATCCTGCTCCGCAAGACACTTCTCCCAAGCCGCCAGATGTGCCTAAGCCCAAGGCCAATACCGACACCGCGACAACTTCTGCGCCTGACCAGCCGACCTGGGATCCCTTGCGCGCAGAAAAAGACATCGAGGTTGGCAAATACTACATGCACAAGGGCGATGTCGACGCCGCTATCGATCGTTTCGAGGATGCCGTGGTAGCGAAGCCGGGCTACGCCATTCCGTTTCGCTATTTGGGTGAATGCTACGAGAAGAAAAGTAGGAAGAAGCCCGCGGTGAAGGCTTACCAGCGATACCTGGACCTGTATCCTCACGCGGAAGATGCAGACAAGATCCGCAAAAAAATCGAAAAACTAAATCAGGAAATCGACAAAGAAAAGAAGCAGTAGATCCGGCACTCACTGCCCAGAATGCATTTCAGAATGGTTTTCTCTTAACTGTAGCGCTGGGTTTTATGCTAGCCAGCTTCGGATGCGGCGTCAATAAACGTGTAACCCCCCGCCCCCTTCACCGCGCCAATCGATCCAAAAACTTTCGAGCCGGTTCAAACTGCTCAAACCGCTTTTCCTCCGCTCGAAACTCTGGCGAGTGCGAAATCAGGCTGCAACCCGACCGCCGCGTCGGATGCTTCACGTGCAGCATCTCGTGATAGAGCACATACTCCACTACAAATTGCGGAATTCCCGCGCGATCCATCCGTCGGTTCAGCAGAATCTGATTCGGCCCCGGGTCGTAACAACCGAACTGCCGCCGCCAGCTTCGCGTACTCCAACCGATGTGCGGGCGCTGCAGCACACCCGCGAAGTACCTCTGATTCAGCTCATCGAACAGCGTCACCAGGTCATATTGCTGCCCTTGCGGCGCCGTGTGTGCCAACCGCACGCGCCGGCTGCGCATTCGGCTGATCCGGCTGCGTGTGCGGTCCGACCGCGCATACTCCAGGTATGGACGCACCAGAGCCCGCGGCGTCCTTCTCCGATACACGCGCGCCAGCAACAAAGCCGCTGCCCCTTCCAATACGCTCACCGGCGCCCGCATCAGTAGATCTGAAAATCGTACGTACAGCACATCCTCGCGGCGCCGTATCGTAATCACCAGGCTGCTGTACGGATAAAATTCCACATGAAAATGAGGTGGACGTTCCTCGCATCCGATCCGCGTGAACATGCGCAGGAACATCGCTTCGCCGCCCGGAACTCTTGTTGCGCTGCGCCGCCTCGGGCTCAATTCTTCCGCCTCACCGGTGGAGGCGCGGCTTTCTTCTTGGCCTTTTCGGCGTCGTTCATGGCGTCTTGCGTGCCCTCGATCGCGTCGTCCAGATTATCCTTGTACAATTCCAGCTCCGGTCCTTGTGCCTTGATTTTCTCCAGGATTGGCAGAAACTCCTTCGTCCGGCTGGCCATCAAATCCACTCCCTCGCGAATATTGTCCTGATGTTCCAATCCCACCTGAATAATGTCTGCCGCGTCGTCCACGCAACCAATATACGAGTTCATCAGGTAGTTCAGCATCTCTGTGTGCTTATTGGGTGAAGGGTGCTCCAGCTCGTACTGAAACTTCTTCAACCGGTCTTGCGCGAACTCCAGAAACAGCTTGATGCGTTCGTTGGGCGTTTCCGCATCCCGAATCTTGTCCTCTTCGACGCCCGAAAGATAATCCTTGTCGGGGCGTTGCGCGAAGGCGGGTCGCGGACACGCAAAACCAAGCAATAACAGTGCTGCAATCCAGCAGGCCAGTTTTCCGATCATCATGGTTTCTTCTCCGGAGGCGGTGGCGGTGGCCCTATATCTTTGGTACGCCGCGGAAACAACAGTTGAATCAGCCTGTCGTCCATGCTCAACAAATCCTCTTTGACGAGTTGCAGCGGTGGCTGCACCTCCAGCGGCACGATGTTCAGCACCTCGTCAACTTCCCTCAGCGCTCGCCGCGTCTGCAGTTCCAGGTGCCGGTAGGCATCGCTGTGTTTCTCCGCATCGGGTTCCTGTTTCATAAGAAGGTCAAAACAGGTGCGTACGTTGTCCCGGTATTTTTCAAATGTCAGCCCAACCGTGCTGTAGTCCTCCGCCTTCGCCGCGCTCGACGCCGCCGCGAATTGCGCTGCTCCCAGTTTGTCCAGAATTTTCACCTTGCTGCCCGCGTGCGTCTCCTTATCGAAACGCTCCTGCAATTCCTGCAGGCGCTCTACGGCCACCAGCGACGCGCACACCATCAACAAAAGGAAAACTGCTCCGGCACCGTGGAATCCCCGCCCCGCTCTCCCCTTACTTCTTTTTTTGCACCGTCTTCTCGAGAACATGAATTCGCTCAGTGGCCTGCCACACTTGGTCGGGATTCCGGTTCTGATCCAGCTCCAGAAATTTTCGGTAGGCCTCAATGGCGGATTGTGCCTGATTCAGTTTATCGTAACAGAGCGCTCGGAAGAACCATGCTCCCGCACCCGGCACCTCCTGCTTGTCGATCAGATCCATCACCGTCAAAGCCGCAGGATAGTTCCCTGCCAGGTAGAACGTTGAACTCAAGTCTTTCCAGTAGACGACGTTATTGCGATCGAGGTTTAGAGCCGCCTTCAATTCCTTTTCAGCGCTTGTATAGTCCCTTTTGTCCATGTACAGCCGCCCCAAACCTGCATGAAGTTGTGCATCGTTGGGAGCCAGTCGAATGGCCTGCTGCAATACGGCAATCGCCTCATCCGTCTTTTTCTGGCCTATCAGGATGTCCGCTCTCAGCTTCAGCGTTTCCAGGTTGGGAGGGTCAGTCTTCGGCAGTTTATCCAGCTCAATCAGCGCCGCATCGTACTTCTTCTCTTCCATCAATGAATGAATCACGCGCTGTTCTGCGGCGGCATCGCTGGGCTGCACCGCCAGGTAATTGCGATACGCCTCCGCAGCCTCCGGCTTCTTCTGCAACTCCAGGCTCTGCGCCAGACCCTGTAAAGCAGCCGGCGATTTCGGCTCGATCTCCAAGGCCTGCCGGAATTTTCCCTCCGCCTCGCCCGGTTTCCCCAATCGCAGCATCAAGCCGCCGAGATGCGTCAGTGCCTCTGCATCCTTAGGATCGAGATGCGTAACTCCTTCGAACGACTGCGCCGCCCCTGCTAGATCCCCCGAACGCTCTTGCGCGATTCCCAGCAAATATCGTGGTCGGCTCTGCGCAGGCAGTAACAGCACGGCTTTGCTCAACGGCGCGATCGCCGCCTTGGGGTCTGCATTCAGCAGCAGAGTCCCCAGATTCAGTTGCGCTTCGGCCATTTTTGGGTCCAGCGCGATGCACCGCTCGTACTCCGCGCGCGCCTCGGTTGCTCGTTTCAGCGCTGTATACGCGTATGCAAGTTGGAAGTGCGCATATGCCACTTCGGGTTGCTCGGCCAGAAATTTCTGTAGTGGGGGGATGGCGGCTTCGTAATCGTTCTTATCCATCGCCGCTTGTGCTTCTTCCAGTAAATCGTTCAGCGGGTTCTTCAGCTTTTGCGTTTTACCCTGGGAACTCTGCGCCTGCTGCCATCGCACTCCTGCCATTTCCGCGCTCATGGCTAAATCGGCTCGCACCACCGCTAGCGATAGCAGACCTGCAGCGACCAATCCTGATGTTATGGTGAGCCTTTGCGATTTAGAACCACGCCCCATCATGGCTCCGTTCTAAAGCCATTCGCTCCATTTGCCGTTCCCGTCGGCGATTCCACCGATTTGGATGCGCCATTGCCCGTCCGCTTTGCATAGCCGTTTCCATTCGCCAGCACTCGCGCAAGATATTTTCCGGTATGCGATTGCGTGTTGCGCGACACCTGTTCCGGCGTTCCTGTGGCAATGATCTTCCCCCCTTGATCTCCGCCTTCCGGCCCCATATCGATCAGCCAGTCAGCCGACTTGATGACGTCCAGATTATGCTCGATCACCAGCAGCGAACCGCCAGACTCCAGCAATTTGCGGAACGCCGCCAACAATTTGGCGATGTCATCGAAATGCAACCCAGTCGTTGGCTCGTCCAGAATATAAAGGATGCCGCGATTCTCCGTGCGCGTCAGATGCGACGCCAGCTTCAAGCGTTGCGCTTCGCCGCCAGACAGCGTTGTGGCCGATTGCCCCAGCCTCAGGTACCCCAACCCAATCTCGTTCAGAATTCGCAGCTTCGATATCACCTTCGGCACGTTCACAAAGAAGGCCAGCGCTTCGCGCACCGTCATTTCCAGCACGTCGTGAATATTCTTTCCGTGGTACCGTACGTCCAACACGCTGCTCTTGAATCTCTGCCCTCGGCATTCCTCGCAAACCAGTTCCACATCCGCAAGGAACTGCATCTCCACCGTTACGGTTCCGTCGCCTTGGCATGTCTCGCAACGGCCTCCCGGCACATTGAACGAAAAGTGTCCCGCCGTGTAGCCGCGCCTCTTCGCATCCGGCGTATCGGCAAACACTTCGCGAATCGCGTCAAACGCCTTCAGATACGTGGCAGGATTCGACCGCGGCGTTCGCCCGATCGGGGACTGATCCACAATCACCAGGTCTGTGATGTGCTCGTCGCCCTCCAACCGGTCGCAGAATTCCTTGATGCTCGCGCCACTCCGCTTGCCTTGCAGCGCGCGGTACAAAACATTGTGTACTAGCGTCGATTTGCCGGAACCGCTCACGCCCGTCACAACCGTCAGCATTCCCAGCGGCAAGATCAGGTCCACATTTTGCAGGTTGTGCAACGTGGCACCGCCAAGCTTCAGGAATTTCCCTGCCGGCTTGTGCCGCGTCGCCGGAACCGGAATCTTCAACTCGCCGCTCAGGTAGCGCCCGGTGATCGACTTCGGATCCTTCAGAATTTCCTCGTACGTCCCCGCAAACAGCAGCTTGCCGCCAAGTTCGCCCGCTCCTGGCCCGAGATCGAGTATTCGGTCCGCGCTCTCAATCGTGTCCGGGTCGTGTTCCACCACCAACACCGTATTGCCCAGGTCGCGCAGCGATCGCAGAATCTCGATCAACCTGTGAGTGTCGCGCGGATGCAGCCCAATCGACGGTTCATCCAGCACGTACAGCGCGCCAACAAGATGCGATCCCAGCGAAGTAGCCAGCTGAATCCGTTGTGACTCTCCCCCAGACAAGGTCGAGGTCAGCCGGTCGAGTGTCAGGTAGTCCAATCCCACTTCATCCAGAAATTGCAGCCGCGAGCGAATCTCTTCCAGTATCTTGTCCGCTATCTTGGCTTGCGATTCCGTCAGCTGCAGGTTCCCGAAGAATACCCGCGCCTCCTTCACTGTCAGCTTGCACAAATCTGTGATGGACTTTCCCGTGATGCGAACCGCGCGCGCTTCCGCCCGCAGCCGCGTCCCTCCGCATTCCGGGCAAGTCGCATATCCCCGGTAGCGGCTCAGAAACACCCGTACATGCAGCTTGTATTTCTTGCGCTCCAACCAATTGAAAAAGCCTTTCACTCCCTCGAAATCATTCTCTGGGTCGCCTTCCAGAATCAGCCGCCGCTGCTCTGCAGTTAGCTGCCGCCACGCTATATCCGTGGGGATCCCGCGCGTCTTCGCAAACTTTTTCGCTTCCTGCATCAGCACGCGATAGCGCGGCTTGGTCCACGGCTCGATCGCGCCGTCATCCAGCGATTTGCTTGGGTCCGGCACCACCAGGTTCAAATCGAAATCAATGGTGTTGCCAAAGCCCTGGCACCGCGGGCATGCCCCATATGGATTGTTAAATGAGAACAGCCTCGGCTCCGGCTCCTGATACAACGTGCCGTCGTTCTTGCACTCAAATCTCTCGTTGAACGTCAGTCGCTCCGCCGCATTACCCGCCTGATCCGCGATGAATTCCAGAATCGCTTCCCCGGCGCCCTCGCGATAGCAAATCTCAATCGAATCCACCAGTCTCGACCGCGCCTCAGGATTCACCGACAGCCGATCCACTAGCACATACACTGGCTTCGCAAAATTCACATCCAGCAACGTTTCCGGCGAGGAAAACTCGTGTACCCGTCCATCTTGATACAACCGGTTGAACCCGCGCTTCTGCAACTCCGACAGCGTCTGTCGCAGCGTCTCCGCAGGAGGCCCCGCGGTCTTCTTCTTCGACGCGCGCTTTCCGGCCGCCGCAGTCTCCGCGCTCGCCACATGCAGCAAATACATCACATAGAATCTGCGCCCCGGCGTCAGCGCCAGCACCTTGTTCGCGATATCTTCGGGCGAATCCCGGCGCACTTCGCTGCCGCACTTGATGCAAAACGTTTGCCCGCAACGCGCAAACAGCAGCCGCAGGTAGTCGTAAATCTCCGTGGAGGTCGCCACCGTCGACCGCGGGTTCCGCGTAGAGTTCTTCTGCCGGATCGCCACTGCCGGCGCAATCCCGGAAATCTCGTCCACATCCGGCTTTTCCATCCGCTCCAAAAACTGCCGCGCGTACGCCGAAAGCGACTCCACGTACCGCCGCTGCCCCTCGGCATACACGGTGTCAAAGGCCAGCGACGATTTGCCGCTGCCGCTCACCCCGGTTACCACCGTCATTGCATTGTGCGGGATTTCTACTGTGACATTCTTCAGGTTGTGGACGCGCGCCCCGCGCACCAGTAGCACTTCTTGTTCTTGCACAACCGGATGCGTCGTTTCGCTTGTGGCCAAAGGGAAGCTCAGTCAGCGCGCTTTGCGCACACTGCCTAAACCTCAAATTATACGTCTCCTACCGACCCCCGGCAAATCCGCCTCTTTCTTCAATGTAGCGCTGGCTTTTATGCCAGCCGAGGTTCTTTCGAGATAGTGTCCAGAGCCCTACTCCTGCTCCAGCTTGATCTGTCCAATCCCGCCCTCAACCGTCAGCCGCAGCGTCTGTGGCGATTTCCCATACGCCGCGTTTACGTACCTTTCATTCTCTTTCGTCAGCCCGTGCACGTCCACCGACCCCAGCCCACCGTGCACCGTCGCCACCACCCCAATATTCTTTGGCAATTTCACCACTGCTTGCCCGACTCCGCCCTGAATTGTCGCTTCCAAATCCTTCGCGCGTTCCCCTGTCAGATCCACATCCACCTGCCCGGCGCCAATATTCACTTCCAGCCGCGTCAGGTCCACTTTTGCCAGTCGAAAATCTCCACGCCCCGCACCCATATCAATCTTCAATTCCAATGGCGTGCTGTCGGTCACCTTCAAGTTCCAAGTGTTATCCGAATTCCCGATGTGCGTTCCGCCGCCATTCTGCTCCACCCGCAACGTCCCGACTCCCTCTTCAACCGAGTAATCCACGTCCGGGGCCGACCACGAACCTGCATGAAAGAAATCACCGTTGAACAACTGCTGCGCTCCGCCCTCAATTCTTAGTTCCCCCGCCGGCATCTGCACCGACATGCGCACCGCCTTCGCTCCCTGCAATTCCACCGCCCGCGATTCATGTGACCGCGTTGTGTCCGCGCTCGATTCCCGCGGGTAGTAGGAATGGTCGTGATACAGCAGGTAGCCGATCAGCAGCAGAAACAACAGCGTTCCCACGGCGGTCCCAATCGGAAACGGCCGCGCTTCTCCCTGTGCCTGCACCTGATGCTGCCGCGTACGATCCAGGATCATCCCCGCGCCGATCAGAATCAAAAACAAGGGCCAGTAGCGGAACAACACGTGCCAGGGATGAAAAGTCGGCATCCAGCGCCACATCAGCATCAGTCCACCGAACCCGATCAGCAGCAGCGGGAATACCACCGACCC
The DNA here is from genome assembly GCA_963826335.1 of Candidatus Acidiferrales bacterium. Lineage (GTDB taxonomy): Bacteria > Acidobacteriota > Terriglobia > Acidiferrales > UBA7541 > Acidiferrum. Next base: position 61,815 of record CAWGXB010000007.1, read on the forward strand.
GCTTCCCACTCGTTCTCGTCGCTCAGACATGACAGACCCCTCCACTCTATTCATACGCAAAAATCTTGAAAAAAGTTCACCCCCAGCGCCGTTGCAGCGATACTAGGCCTACCCAACCGCCCCGTCAATTCCTCCGGACACCGGTCTGTGTAGCAGCCGCCTTCTGAGGCGGGCGCCTTTGGAGTGCGGCGGCTCACCGCCACAGCAGAGCGGCGTTCTCCCCTTTCTTCAATGTCGCGCTGAGTTTTATGTCAGCCCTTGCCAGCTCAAGCTTCAGCCTCTACCTTCTCCGCTATGCTAAAGTTCGCAGAGCACGGGGAGATTTCCGCATGACCGCAATTCAACGGGTAATCTGGATCGTTCTCGATAGCGTCGGCATTGGCGCACTCCCGGATGCCGCTGAGTACGACGACGTCGGCCGAAGCACCCTCGGTCATATCGCCGAATCGCGGCCATTGCGCATCCCTACCCTCGTCGAACTCGGCCTCGCCAACATCGCGCCGCTGAAACACTTGAATCCATCCGCCGCGCCGCGCGCCTCCTTCGGCAAGGGCGCCACTCGCTCCCCCGGCAAGGACACCACCACCGGTCACTGGGAAATGGCGGGCGTCTGGCTCGATCAGGCGTTCCCGGTCTACAAGCGTGGCTTTCCTCCCGAAATCATGGCTCCATTTGAATCACAGATCGGCCGCCAAACCATCGGCAATAAACCCGCCTCGGGCACCGAGATCCTCAAGGAGCTTGGCGAAGAGCACGTACGCACCGGCAAACCCATCGTGTACACCTCCGGCGACAGCGTTTTCCAGATAGCCGCGCATGAGGAAGTGATTCCCGTTCCCGAGCTGTATCGCATGTGCGAAATCGCCAGGAAATTACTCGATGGCAAGCACCGCGTTGGCCGCGTCATCGCTCGCCCATTCACCGGCGCGCCAGGAAGTTTTGTGCGCACTTCGCGCCGTCACGATTACGCCGTTGATCCGCCCAAGCCCATGCTGCTCGACGTACTGCAAGAGCGCCACGTTCCGGTCTTCGGCATCGGCAAAATTCACGATATTTACAATAGCCGCGGTCTCAGCGACTACGTCACCACAAAATCCAACGCCGATGGCATGGACAAACTCACTCTTGCCACTCGCGAGCGCCAGTCTGGCTTGATCTTCATCAACCTCGTCGATTTCGATATGCTCTTTGGTCACCGCAAAAACGTGGAAGGATTTGCCCGCTCGCTGGAAGAATTCGATGCCGCCCTCGCTGCCTACCTGCCGCTGCTCACCGCTCGCGACCTGCTGATCATCACCGCCGATCACGGTTGCGATCCCGATCCACGCTGGGAAACCACCGACCACTCCCGCGAGTACGTCCCCATCCTCGCCTTCACGCCATCTCACACTCCCGGCAAAAATATCGGCGTGCGCGACACTCTAGCCGACATGGGCCAAACCATCGCCGAAATCTTTGCGACCAAGATCCCCCACGGCACCAGCTTCCTCAGCTCTCTCTCTTAGCTCTTGGCCCAAATAAAAACGGGCACCCGTCCAGGTGCCCGCGCTCAATGCCTCATTACTACCTTGTTTCCTATTTCCCAGTAGCCGCCTTTGGCGTCCCAGGCGCATAGTAACCATTCCTCGTCCGCGCCACCAGCTTGCCTTTTCCGCGCGGCGGAATCACGTCCACGTGCACGCTGCGGAAGGTTCCGTCCTTCGTCGCGTTCGACGGGTAATACCCCAGCGTGTACTGGTGCCGGATGTCGTGCGCCACTTGTTCGCAAATCGAATGCACGTCATCCACATTCTCGGGAAAATAAGCCAGCCCGCCAGACGCCAGCGCAATCTCCGTCAGCGCCTTTTTTGCGTTCTTCGCGCTTCGCTTGCTCTCCTGGCTCAATAGCCCAATGGTATAAATCACGGTGTCGGTCTTCTGAATCTCGCGAATGGTCTTTTCCAGCGAGTTGCGGCTGGTGTTGTCTTCGCCATCGGTCACGATCAGCAGCACTTTCTTTTCTTTCTTCCCTTTTTTCAGGTGATCGATCGAGCCAATAATGGCGTCATACAGCGCGGTGCTTCCTCGCGCGTCAATCCGCTCTAAGGCTTCCTTCAACTCCGGGATGCTGTTGCTGAAGTCCTTATCCAGGTCCAGGTAGAAATCGTCATTGAAATTGACTACAAACGCTTCATCTTGCGGGTTGCTGTTCTGCACCAGCGTTAGCGCCGCTTCATTCACGCGCGGCCTTTTATCCCGCATGCTCCCGCTATTGTCGATCACCAAGCCCATGCTCACCGGGATATCTTCCCGTTTAAACACCGACAGCTTCTGCTCCACCTTGTCTTCGTAAACTCTAAAGTTGTCCTGCGCCAGCCCTTCAACGAACTTCCCCCGGTCATCCAGCACCGTCGTGTGCAATACCACCAGGTTCACATCCACCTTGATGTGGCTCCCGGACTGTGAATTCCCCGTGCCCTGTTGATCCGGCGGCGGCGGTGGCGGCGCATTCTGCACCGGTATCTGCGCAAATAGCACAGTCCCACCCAGAATCATCTGTACTAGCAAAATAGCGAACAGGGACGCAGCTTTACGCGCTCCGCTCCACAACTCAGTGCGCCGGCGCGTAGTAGCCGGTTTTTGCGTAAACCGTAAGGGGCGGTAGTCCTTTCGGCGCGCGCAGCTTGACCTTGATCTTTCGCCACCGCGCGTCGTGTGTGTGATTGCTTGGTCGGTATCCCAGAACATATTGATTTCGCAGCTCCATGCCGATCTTGGACGCAATGTCCGGTAGATCATTTAGATGCTCGACGGCAAACACGCGGCCACCCGTCAATTCCGTAATATCCGCGAGCAACGACGGCCCGTTGAGCTCCTCCATCGTTCGATTGCGATACCCCAGCGGGTCAAATAGGCCGATGGCATAGAGCTGGGTATCGGCTTCCTTCACCAACCGTTTGATATCGTTTTCGTTGTACCTGCTATGATTATCCCCTCCATCGGAAAGAATGAGCAAGGCACGTTTGGCGTTATGTGCACCCCGCATCTGGCTCAATCCCAAATAGATAGCGTCCAGCAGCGCCGTCCTTCCCTTCGGGGCTGTCAGCATCATCCGGCTTTGCAGATCCTCCACGCTGTTGGTGAACGTGCTGGTTAATTCCGCCCGCTCATTAAAACTTACCAGGAAGAATTCGTCCTGTGGATTTGCCGTCTTAAAAAATTGCAGCGCCGCTTCCCGGGCCTTGTCCACCTTGTTGGACATGCTGCCGCTAAAATCAAAAATAACACCAATGGATATGGGCACATCCTCTGACGAAAACGATACAATTTCCTGCTCGGTTCCGTCTTCGGACACCCGGAAGTTGTCCTGCTCCAGTCCAGTCACTAGCCGGTTGTACGGGTCAGTCACTGTTACGTTCACCAGCGCCAGATCTACATCCGTCCGGATCACTTTGCCCGGCACGATCTTCACTGCCGGCGTATCATGCGATGTGTCTACAAGCTTGGGAGGCGGAGGTATTTTTCCGCTCGCTGGTTCGTTTGTGGGATCTTGCGCAATCGCAAGTACGGGCAGACTTAATAGCAACAGGCAGACAACCACGCGGAACGACACTTGACCGGTTAACACGCGAAATCCTGAACAATCGCGTCTCACAGCGCCCCCATCACTTCCGGATTCCCCGGAGAGCCGCGCGGAGTTTACATCATAGCACTCGCTTTTGGGAAGGCAAGCTTCCTGTTACATTCTTTCGGTGCGCCGTCAGCCACGCAATCCGCTCTTTGCTGTATGTGCTAGCATCCCCTCAGGAGCTGGAACGAGGTTCTGGTTATGAGCGATCCACAAGTCGTTGTCGTGATTCCTTCCCGATATGCTGCCACACGCCTGCCGGGCAAACCATTGGTAAACCTTGCTGGTAAGCCCATGGTGCAGCGCGTCTACGAGCAAGCCAAGCTCGCCCAGACGATCCATAGGGTTCTGGTCGCCACCGACGACCAGCGCATCGTCGAGGCTGTGCAATCTTTTGGCGGAGAAGTCCGCATGACTCGCTCCGACCATCGCACCGGCACCGAGCGCATCGCCGAAGTCGCCGCACATGAACCCGGCGACGTCTTCCTCAACGTTCAGGGCGACGAGCCCCTCATCGACCCCGTCGCGATTGACACCGCTGTCGCGGCTCTTCTTGAGGATCCTCCGGCACAGATCGCCACGGTTGCCACCCCAATTCGTCACGTCCCCGACATCATGGACCCCAATGTCGTTAAAACTGTTCTCGATTTCGACTCAAATGCTCTTTATTTTTCCCGCGCGCCCGTCCCCTGGGTGCGCGACACCCAGCAAAAAGTCCATGTGAAGTACTGGAAGCACCTCGGCCTATACGTCTTTCAGCGCGACGCCCTGCTCGAATACCCCACGCTTCCCCAGGGTGAACTGGAAAAAATCGAGCAGCTCGAACAACTTCGTTGGCTGGAAAATGGATGGAAGATCCGTGTCGCCGAGGTAGAACACGACGCTGTGAGCGTCGATGTCCCCGAAGACGTGGCCCGCGTCGAGAAACTGCTTCAAAAATAAATCGTCTTGCGCCACGTTCTGTAGCGGCGGCTTTACGCCGCCATCTTGTTGTTCTCCACAAGTGCGGGAAGCGGCGATTGGCATTCCGAGCGAAGCGAGGAATCTGTATGGTTCGCTCCCGTCCTCGCACTACTGCATTTGCTGCGTCACAACCCCCGCCACTACTCTGCTGCTATCTGTGCTCACGACAAACATGGTCGTGGGATTCGCAACATAGCCCTGAAAATCAAATGTCGTCGAAGACGACCCTCCGGTCACCATTTGCAGCGTGTTCCGGTTCGTTCCATCACCGGAAATCTTCAGGTTCCCGGTAAGCGCTATGTCGCTCAGCAACGTGCTGTTGCTCAATCCCAGTTCCGTGTAATCCACCACCCCGCTGATGTTATTGCTGGTCGCATTCGACAATACATATTGCCCCACCAGGTCTTCCTGGAACGGAATCGATGTCGTCACTCCCAATTGCACTCCGTCCCAGCTCAAAGCGTAGTTGCCTGCGAGGTTCGCAGTCGTAAACGGCGACCCGCTCTGCGCCAGCATCGGGCCAACCGTGACCAGTCCCGGACTGATATCCTGCACCACCGCCTGCGTCGGCGAGATCATGTAGAACACGTTCGAAAATGTGCCCAGCCCGGAATCCTTGAACGTAAACGTGCCTCGCCCACTTCCCGGATGTGCCGTGTCAATCTCATACGTGGCGTTCGTCAGATTTGTGCCCGGGGAGATGTTGTTGATGCTGCCATTATTGTTATCGTCTAAAGAAACCCCGCTGATCCCGCCTTGCCCGTCCGCCGTGAATCGTGCCGCTCGCGCCAATGCGCCCGCCGATCCCAGCACCGACGAGCCACCCACCACGTACACGAAACTTCCCGTGAAACCCGCATTCGTCGTCGGAATCGTCCCCGACTGCTGCAACGCGCTGCCCACCGAGCCGCCCAATGCATCCTCCTCTAGTAGGAGCACTCGCCCGCTATTCACAATGTAAAAAACGAACGCGTGTCCATTGAACGTCATCGTCCCGCGTCCAAAATTCGCTCCGTTCCCATTCGTCAAATCCATTTGATAGCTGCCCGGCGTCAGCCCGATGGCGCCCGAAGCTGTGTCGGTATTTCCGTCCTTCACATCAATAGTTCCGCTGGTGATATTCCCGTTCCCATCCGCAGCCACCTGCCCGATCGTGGTAATCGGCGCCACGGTGTTCGTCGAAGAAAACGAAACGCCGGCTAAAGAGAACACGTAATTCCCGCTGATCGCTGCGGCGGTGAAGTTCGTCGGCGTTTGCAGATTGAATCCTCCGCTGGACGCTGCATTCAAATCGGTTTGTAACAGTTGTCCTTGGCTGGTCGAGGTCAGGATGAAATTCAGCTGCAATCCCCCTCCATTTGGGTTCTGCAGAATCATTACGCCGCGCCCGTTCGCCTGAACCTCGTACGTCCCGCCTGTAAAGGCAATTGTCGACGCCGTCGGCGTGGCTCCCAGATCGACGACATCCTCAAACGCCGCCGTGATCTTCCCGTTTCCGTCGGACGCGAAACTCCCGGCGCGTGCCAAATACGCCCCGCTCAGGTCCAGTCCGCTCATCGAAAACCCGTATTGCCCTTTCAGGCTGGCCACGGAAAAGCCCCCCGTAGGAGGCGGTGGCGTGTTACCGGATCCGCCGCAACCGCACAAGATCATCGCGCCGCCGATAAGGGCGACTACCGCCAGCCAACCAGCAATCCACATCCTCTTCACCAATTCGCTTTGCTTCATGCTTTCACCGCTCCTCGATCCTGCGGCCTCTATTTTCCAGTTGGACAATTGCAGATCAATCAAGCATTCGCCTCTCAAATCAACGAAGCCCACACACAGAACATACCGCACTTCCTACCGCTCTCAAACCCACGCCGTTTACGAACGTTGCATCCATTCAGAAAAATCTCTGATTCTGCGCTCGCAAGACTTTGCATTGACAGACTTCCGCCTTCCGAACATAATTCTATGTACGTCAATCCTGCGGAGGTCTAACCAGCTCAAATCCGCTCCGGCGGAGGCGAGAACCCGGATGGCGCCAAAATATATCTTTGTAACTGGCGGTGTTGTTTCCTCTCTCGGTAAGGGCGTTGCTGCTTCCTCCATCGGTTGTCTCCTCGAAAGTCGTGGTTTTAAGATCACCATTCAAAAATGCGATCCCTACTTGAATGTCGATCCCGGCACCATGAGCCCCTACCAGCACGGCGAAGTTTTCGTTACCGAAGACGGCGCCGAAACTGACCTCGACCTTGGCCATTACGAACGCTTCACCCACGCCAAGCTTACTCGCGACAATAACTGGACCACCGGCCGTATCTACGAAACCATCCTCTCCAAAGAACGCCGTGGCGACTACCTCGGCAAAACCGTACAGGTGATTCCCCACGTCACCGACGAAATCAAGCGCTGCATCAAACGCGTCTCTGAAGGCGTCGACGTCGTTATCGTCGAGATCGGCGGCACCGTTGGCGACATCGAATCCCTGCCCTTCCTCGAAGCCATCCGTCAGATGCGCCTCGAACTCGGGGCCGAAAACACTCTCTTCGTTCACGTTACTCTGGTCCCTTACATCGCCGCTGCCGGTGAACTCAAGACCAAGCCCACGCAACACAGCGTCAAGGAAATGCTTGGCATCGGAATCCAGCCAGACATTCTTCTGTGCCGCAGCGATCGCCACATTTCGGTTGACCTGAAACGCAAGATCGCTCTCTTCTGCAATATCAACGAATCCTGCGTCATCTCCATGGAAGATGTGAAAACCATTTACGAAGTCCCGGTGGAACTCAGCAAGGAAGGCCTCGACGCGCAAATCACCCGCCTGCTCCGCCTCGAGGATCGTCCTGCGAATATGCAGCCTTGGCTCGACATGCTGCAGCGCCTCCATCATCCCAAGGGCGAAGTGCGCATCGGCATTGTCGGCAAGTATGTTCAGCTGGAGGACGCTTACAAGAGTTTGCGCGAAGCCCTTCTCCACGGCGGGCTCGCCCACAATCACAAGACCGTCATCGATTGGATTGAATCCGAGGAAATCGACAGCCTGGAGACTGCCGAAAAAGTTCTTCGCGGCTACGATGGCATCCTGGTTCCCGGCGGATTCGGCAAACGCGGCATTCAGGGCATGGTTCACACCATCCATTACGCCCGCGAGAACAAGATTCCTTTCTTCGGAATCTGCCTGGGAATGCAATGCGCCACCATTGAATATGCCCGTGACCGCGCTGGCCTCAACCAGGCGGACAGCACTGAGTTCGATCCGCAAACTCCCAATCGCGTCATTTACAAGCTTCGCGAACTCCTCGGCGTCGACGAAATGGGCGGCACCATGCGCCTTGGTGCGTGGCCCTGCATCCTCGAGCCCGGCTCATTTGCGAATAAAGCTTACGGCAAGACCGAAATCAGCGAACGCCACCGCCACCGCTACGAGTTTAATCGCGAATTTGAAAAGACCCTCGTCGCCGCCGGCCTTAGAATCACCGGCCGTACTCCCGACGAAAATTACGTCGAAATTGTGGAGGTTCCAGACCACCCCTGGTTTCTCGGTTGCCAATTTCACCCCGAATTCAAGTCCAAGCCTCTCGAGCCCCATCCACTCTTCGCGGCATTCATCGGCGCCTCCCTCGAGCACAAGCTCCAGAAGCAGCGCCCCACCAGCGCGGCTGCCGTCGGCGAACCCAAGCCACCCGCCCCAGTCCTTCGCGCCGCCCCCCAGCCCTCCGCCTAATCGCCCTATGGCGGCTGCCGCGCTGTAATCTCCAGCCGTGTAGCGCGTCCGCTCGCCGTGGCGAGCGGGCGCCTTTCTCTATTCCTCAATGTAACGCTGGACTTTTATGCGAGTCTGGTTCTTCCTCCCGAACGCCCATAGCTCGGCTTGTGATATCTTCGTTGTAATCAATGTCCGTCACTCGCGAAATCTCTCTCGGCCCGTTGCGCCTCGGCGCTGGCAATCCGCTCTTTCTGATTGCCGGCCCTTGCGTCATCGAATCCGAATCTCACGCGCGCGCCATGGCGGAACGCGTCGCCAGAATCGCCGCCGACGCGGGCGTGCCGTACATCTTTAAGGCCTCCTATGACAAAGCCAACCGCTCTTCCGTGAAAGCCTTTCGCGGTCCGGGACTTGCCGAAGGTCTGCGCATCCTCGGCAAAATCAAATCTGACCTGCATCTTCCCATCCTCACCGATATTCACGATACCTCGCAGGCCGTTCCCGCCGCCGAAGTTGCGGACATCCTGCAAATCCCCGCGTTCCTGGCGCGCCAGACCGATCTCCTTCTGGCCGCGGCCAAAACCGGCCGCATCGTCAACGTCAAAAAAGCGCAATTCCTTTCTCCTTGGGACATGGGCAACGTGGCCGAAAAAATCGCTGCCTCCGGCAACACTAAGATCATTCTCACTGAGCGCGGCGCCAGCTTCGGCTACAACAATCTCGTCGTCGACATGCGTTCCTTCCCCGTGCTCGCAGAGTTCGGCTATCCCGTCGTTTACGATGTCACTCACTCCGTTCAACTCCCCGGCGGACAGGGCCATGCCAGCGGCGGTCAGCCTGAATTCATCGAACCGCTCGCTCGCGCCGGAGTCGCCGCCGGTGTCGATGGCCTTTTCCTCGAGACCCACGACAATCCCGCCGCCGCCCTCTCCGACGGCCCCAATGCCCTGCCCCTCGTGCAACTCCCCCAACTCCTCTCTCGCCTCAAGGATCTTTCCACTCTCGTACGTCGCTGGAGCAATTCATGATCTCTGAATTGATTATTTCCGCTCCATCCCGATCGCTGTCTGTCTGCAGCTCACGAATCACGAGTCACGAATCACGGGTTACGTTCCCATGAGCCTCGACTCCGCTCGCCGCGTCCTGCAAATCGAAGCCCAAGCCCTTCACGACCTCCTCGCTCGGCTCGACTCCTCTTTCGATCGCGCCGTCGATCTTCTTTTCTCCTGCAAAGGCCGCGTCGTCGTCACCGGTATGGGCAAATCGGGCCTGATTGGCCGCAAGATTTCTGCCACCTTCTCCAGCACCGGCACGCCTTCCTTTTTCCTTCATCCCGCCGAAGCGCTCCATGGCGACTTGGGAATGCTCGCTCGCGGTGACGCGCTGCTCGCCATCAGCTACGGTGGTGAAACCCAGGAAATTTTGAATCTCCTCGAGACCCTGAAGCGTCTGCAAATGTGCATCGTCACTCTCACCGGCAATCCCAAATCCACTCTGGCTGGCGCCAGCGACGTTGTTCTCGACGTCAGCGTCAAAGAAGAAGCCTGCTCCCTTAACCTCGCTCCAACTGCCAGCACCGCCGTCGCTATGGCCCTCGGCGATGCCCTCGCAATTTCCCTTCTCGAACGTCGCGGCTTCAAGCCCGACGATTTCGCCGCTCTCCATCCCGCTGGGCGCCTGGGCCACAAACTTCTTCGCGTAGAACACTTGATGCACTCCGGCGACGCCATGCCGCAGGTATCCCCGCAAACGCCGATGCCCGCCACGTTTCACGAAATGTCAGCCAAAAAACTCGGTATGACCACCGTCCTTACCGCCGACGGCAGGCTCGCCGGCATCCTCACCGATGGCGACCTTCGTCGCCTGATGGAAAAACACGGTGGCGCCACGCTATCCATGACCGCGGGCGACTGCATGGTGCGCACGCCGCAAACCATCGCACCGCAACTGCTTGCCAGCGAAGCGCTCAACCTCATGGAAAAAAGAAAAATCACTTCCATCGTGGTCGTCGATCCCACATCGCAAACGGTCGTCGGCGTCGTCCATCTCCACGACCTCTGGACCCTCGAACTCATTTAGTTCTGGAGTAAATCATGAATGCTGTCGCTGCTGTTCCGGCTGTCGGCCCTCCTCTTTTTCCCAACTCGCCTCAAGAAATCTCCAAACATATTTCCCTCGGACAACTCCGCTGGGCTGCTCCTCTTCTGTTTCTTCCCGCGCGCACTCTGTTTAGTTTTCTTACTCAGGGTCTCTTCGCCGCCATCTATCGGTCTCAGGGCCACGCATCTCCCTGGAACGCAGCCGGAAATTGGTGGACCGTCTGGGGCACCCTCGTCGACGCCGGCTGCCTCGCTTGCCTCTTTTTTCTAACCCGGCGCGAAAACCTTCGCATTCGCGATCTTCTTGGCCCGATTCCTCGCTGGCTGGTCCCCAAAGGCATCGCTTGTCTCTTGCTGGTTTTTCCATCTTTCATGGTGTCGGAACCTGTTGCACGGCGCATCGCCTACCACTCTTGGCGTGCGCCCATCCCCCACTTGGAACTCCTTAGCCGGCATCTGCCCGTTTGGGCCGTTTTCTATTCCCTGCTCATCTGGTGGCCCATCTGGTCCGTTACCGAGGAACTCACCTATAACGGATACCTCGCTTCTCGTTTTGCCGGGCTTTCGCGGCATCGCTGGGTGGCCTACGCTTTGGTCGGGTTCTGGTGGGCCTTGCAGCATAGTTTTCTTCCTTTCACGTTCGAGTGGCGCTTCCTTCTTTACAAGCTTTTCATGTTCCTTCCCTGTGGGTTTATCCTCATCGCGATCTATCTACACACTCGCAAACTTGCGCCACTGATTCTCGCTCACTGGATGATGGACATTTCGGGCGCACTGTTCACCCTTTCTCTCTGAAGCCGCGCTCTCGCGGGCTACAAGAGAATTGCCCTCGCGAAGTACTTTCCGCGAGGGCAATCTCTCTTTTTACCTTCGTTATATCTTTACGGAACCAGACTGTGCTTCGCCGCTCGCACCGCCTTCTTGATGAACTCCTCTCCTTCTGTTGTTGAGCGGTTTGCCGCTTGTGCCTCCGCCGGCCAGTTGGCTCGGTCCGCCATCATGGCTTTCAGTCCTTCCAGGATTTCCGGATCGCCTCCCGTGAAATCCTCGATCAGTTTTTTCCAGCGAGCCGCCAGCGCCTGCCCCTTTGGCCCCGCTGGGTCTTCACCTAGCGATGCCTCGACGTCGGCATGAAACTCCGCCCATTCCTTGTTGCCCTTCTCCAGGAATTCCGGGGACAACGCGCTCCTTCGGGCCGACACTTTCAACTTTGCCGCCGGACTGAAGTACTTGCCCTTCCATTCCATTTGTTTTTGCATTTCAATCTCCTGCACGATGAGTTGAAACAATTTCCAGTCCGGTTCGTTCCGCGACTGCAGCGATCGCTGGGCGTTGCCAATTGCCCGAATTGCCCGGTCCAACTGCAAGCGCTTTTCAGCCAGCACATTTAATTGCCCCTGCAAAGCGCTCGCCAGGTTTGCTTCGGACTCCAGCAACGCGCGAATCTGTTTCAGAGGGATGCCGAGAAACTTCAGCACCACGAGTTGTTCCAGCCGCGCGAAGTCTCGCATGCTGTAGAGCCGGTAGCCTGCCTCCGAACGCTGCTTCGGCCGCAACAGCCCCAGCCGGTCGTAATGATGCAGCGCCCGCACCGTCACTCCCGCCAGCTCTGCAAATTCTTTCGCGCGATAAACATCCTTGGTTCCGGTTTTCACGGCTTCCTCCTCACGCAGCTTCCAGCCTGACGTTACGTCAGGGTCAAGCCTTTTCTATCTATCTTTCTCTGACCTCTGTGGCCCTGTGTGGTAAAGCCTTTTCTTTCTTGCTGATCACTGAAAACTGATAACTGAGAACTCGCCTATCCCTGCTAGAATCACAGGTTCATTACCCACGGGAGGACCCATTGTCCAGCATCCTGAAGATCACGCCTGCCCTCAAAAAGCGCGCCGCTCAAATCAAGGTTATCCTCATGGACGTTGACGGCACCATGACCGACGGCAGCGTCACCCTGCTTTCTCAGCCCGACGGCAGCGCCCTCGAAATTAAGACCTTCGACGCTCACGACGGGCAGGGCCTCACCTTGGCTCAAACCGCGGGCCTTCGAACCGGCTGCATCACCGGACGCGAAAGCCCTGCGCTCCTTCGCCGCGCCCACGAAATGAAAATGGATTTCGTGTACATGAAAATTGCCTTGAAGATCCCCGCGTACGAGGAAATCCTCCAGAAGGCTGGCGTTCCCGATTCCGCCGTCGCCTTCATCGGCGACGACCTTCCCGATATTCCCCTGATGCGCCGCGTTGGCCTGGCCGTAGCTGTCGGCGATGCCGTTCCCGAAGTAAAGAAGATCGCCCACTACACCACTAAAGCACTCGCTGGTCGTGGCGCTGTCCGCGAAGCCATCGAGCTAATCCTCAAATCCAAGGGTATCTTCGAGGACCTGATCGACAAAGCCCGCGCGTGAGAAGCGGCGATCAGCAATCAGCGATCAGGTATCAAGAATCCGGAACCATCCGACACAGTTCGCGATCGCCAGAACCCCTAGTCAAGTATGCTGCGCAATTTGCAACGCGCGACTCCCTGCTTCCTGATCGCTGATCCCTGATACCTGATATCTCGATCCGTATCGCTTGACTTACCCATCCTCCCGATACAGACTCTGCCCATTCCTCGGAGGTTTCCCATGCGCACAAACTACGCCGCTGTCCTCGTCGCGGCCGTTGCTTACTGGATTCTCGGCGCCGTCTGGTACGGCGTCCTCTTCAGCAAACCTTGGATGGCTCTCGAAGGCATGACCGAAGCTCAGGCACGCAGCATGAATCCCGTCCTTCCCTATGTCATCAGCTTTCTCTTGAATATTTTGATTGCTTATTCGCTGGCGCAAATCTGCAGCTGGCGTAATGCCAACACCATTGGCCGCGGCGCTTCTGTTGGTGTGCTCCTCTGGATTGGTTTCGTCGCCCCCATCACTTTCACCACCTATATGTACGAGATGCGCCCCAGAACGCTCTTCGCCATCAACCAGTTTTATCCTCTCGCGGGCATGGTCCTGATGGGCGCAATCATCGGCGCGTGGTCCAAAAAATCCGCGTAGCCTGTTGCTCGTCCTTTGCTGCGCGTTCCCGTTTCCTGTAGCTCATCCCTTCAGGGATGAGGCTTTCCACTCACACTCGCCGCTCGATCCGCCGTCTATTCGTTAACACGCCCTTTACGTTTCTCTGTGCTCTCAGGCGATAATGGTTCGCACTCAATTCCCGTATGAGGTCCATTTCTTGATGCATCCATGGCACGACGTCTCTCCCGGCAAAGAATTACCCCGCGATTTTCAGGCCTTGATCGAAATCCCCCTCGGCTCCAATGTGAAATACGAACTGGACAAGGCCACCGGCCTGCTGCGCGTCGATCGCATCATCCACTCCGCGGTCTTCTACCCCGCGAACTACGGCTTCATCCCGCAAACCTACGCGGAAGACAATGATCCTCTCGATGTCCTCGTTCTTTGCCAGGAGCCTGTCCAACCGCTCGCCCTTATCAAGGCGCGCGCCATCGGCGTCATGACCATGATCGATTCCGGCGCCAGCGACGACAAAATTATCGCCGTCGCCACCAACGATCCCGAATTCAGCGATTATCTCGAAGCGCGCGACCTGCCCAGTCATCGCCTGCTCGTCTTGCGCCGCTTCTTCCAGGATTACAAGCAACTCGAAGGCAAGCAGGTTCAGGTGGAAGATATCAAGCCCGCTTACGCCGCTCTCGTCGTCATCGAAAAAGCTCTTGCGCGTTACCAGCAACTCCGCGATAAACTAATTTCCGGGGAAGCTCACTAAAAAGGAACATCGTTGAACCCATTTCTGAAATGGACGGTCCTCGCTCTAGCCGCTCTTGTGGTGGGCGTGTACATACTTTTCTGCTTTATGGCTGGCGGCCCTAAGGATGCCTTCTACATGGTCCGCTATGCTCTTCCCTACATGCATCGCGGCAATCTGAAGGTGGGCGATACCGCTCCCGATGCCCGGCTTGTCGCCCTCGATGGCTCGTCCAGCTTTCACATTCGCGAAAAAACCGCTGGTCGTCCGCTCGTCCTCGTGTTTGGCAGCTTCACTTGACCGCCTTTCCGTCGCCAGGTTGGCGACGTCGTTCAGCTCTACGACGATTACAAGGATCACGCCGATTTCCTCACCATTTATATTCGCGAGGCTCATCCCCTCGACGAATGGCGCATGAAATCCAACGCTAAAGAGAAGGACGACGTTTGCTACGTGCAGCCCAAGACCTTGAACGACCGCATAGCCATTGCGAACGATTTCACCAAGCGCTTCAAATATCCCGTTCCATTCGGCATCGATGAAATGACTAACGCTGCCAACGATGCTTATGCCGCATGGCCTGAGCGGCTCTACATCATCGACGAAAGCGGCCAGATTTCTTACAAGGGCGGCAATGGCCCTTTCAAATACGATCCCAAGGAAGTTCGCGCGTGGCTCGCCCAACGTTACGGCGAGGTGAAGCACCCCGAGCCTCCGCCCTCCGAAAAGAAAAGCTAACCGTGTAGCGGCCGCCTTCTGAGGCGGGCGCCCTTTTTGTCGTGGCCAATCCTAAGGTTGGTCTCTTGCGTTGCAACCGCGACCGCCGATTCCGCGCTAAACTCGTTCGTTCACCGTGCGCCGCTCAAGCAAAACGCATCCTTCATCCCCCTCCTCAAAAAAGCGAGTCGGACTAGCCCGCGCGCTCTCCAAACTAGGCTTCTGCTCACGCTCCCAGGCTTTCGAGCTGATTCGCCAAGGCAAGGTCACTCTAAACGGCACTCGCCCCACAAATCCGTCGACTCCCGTGCGTCTCAACGTCGATCGCATCCAGGTCGAAGGTCAACGCATCGCCGCGGCTGAAAAACTCTATCTGATGCTCAACAAGCCTCGCGGCATTGTCAGCACTGCCTCCGACGAAAAAGGTCGTGACACCGTTTATTCACTCCTGCCGAAAGATTTGCAGTGGCTCGCCCCCGTGGGACGTCTGGACAAAGCCAGCGAAGGATTGCTTCTCCTCACCAACGACTCCGAATGGGCCGCGCGCATTACCGATCCCGCGACGCATCTCGACAAAACCTATCACGTGCAGCTCAACGTGATTGCCGGTCAGCCGCTGATCGATTCATTGCTTCGGGGAATTGAAACGCCGAGCGGAGAAGCTCTCCGCGCCAAGCGCGTCAGCCTGTTGCGCGCAGGCGAAAAGAATTCCTGGGTTGAATTGATTTTGGACGAAGGCAAGAATCGCCAGATCCGCCGCATGTTCGACGCCCTGGGCATCGAAGTACTTCGCTTAATCCGCGTTGCCATCGGCCCGCTACAACTGGGCACGTTGCCCAAGGCTCAGCAACGCCCTCTTCGTCCCGACGAAAAGGCCCGTCTGGATGAGAATCTGTAGCTCAGGCCTTCAGGCCTGAGGCTTGCTCGATCCTCGACGCGATCGAATCCGTCACTTTGCGCTTTCCAATTCGCTGGCCCCATACAACGGCGAATCCTTCGGAATGGCCTCGCCCCAGATATAAAAACTGAACCAGTCCAGATTCGCCTGCAACAGCGCGCGTCTCGATTTCGGCTTGTTCACTCCGTGCCCAAATCCGGTGTACAGAATCAATCGCGCTGGCACTCCCTGATCCTGCAAGCCCCGATACAACTCGAAACTGTTCGGCACCGGCACTCGCTTGTCGTTGCTTCCCTGCTGAATCAGCGTCGGCGTTTTGGCTTGCTTGACGGTCGTGATCGGCGAAGTCTTGGCATAAACCTCGGGGTCGCCCCACGGCGTTGCATGCAAATATTGCCGCGTGAACGGCGTGATATCCGTGTTGACGTAATACGTCATCCAGTCGCTGATCCCCGCGCCAACCGAAATCGCCTTGAACCGGTCCGTGTGCGTCGTCAGAAACGCCGAGATATATCCTCCCTCCGACCAACCCATCGCTCCCAGCTTGTTTGGATCGGCAATCCCCTTCGCGATCATCGCATCCACTCCGCTCATCACATCCCACATGTCGCCTACACCTAAATTGCGAACATTCAGCGCGCGAAACTCCGAACCGTATCCCGCGCTGCCGCGATAATTCGGCTCCAGCACAACGGCACCTTTCGAGAGGAATACCTGCACGGGATACGCGTACTCGTCCGGCGACAACGTCGGTTGCGATGTTCCCGTCGGTCCTCCATGAATCATCACCAGCAACGGATACTTTCGCGACGCGTCATAATCCGCCGGCTTGTGCAGGATTCCTTCAATTCTCGCCCCGTCCTGGCTTTTCCACGACACCACTTCCACCGTGCCCAGTTTCCAGTCTTTCACCTGCGCCGTAAGGTCCGTCAGTTTCCGCAGAGCAAACGGCTGCGTGGTCGAAACATACAATTCGGTCATGCGCGTCGGATCTTCTGTGATGAAAGTCGCCGTCTTGAAATCTTTTGTGAACGAGCCATCTTCGATCAGCAGCGTATCCGGCGACGTGATCCGCTCGATCTCCAGCGTTCCGGGATTTACTCGATAAATGTGCGCGTTGGTTTTCTGTTCCGCCGCAAAATAGACCCCGTCTGGTCCCCAATCGACTGGTTGCGCATCCTCATCGAACTTGCTCGTCAGGTCGCGCACATCCGCCGCTGTGGTCGCGGGTTTCGTAATCACCGTTGCCAGATCCACTACCGCGATGTGTGCATTCGCATAATAGAAATATTGCTGACCGAGCGATGTGCCGAACGCAAGTTGCTTGCCATCCGGTGAAAACATCGGCGAACTATCGGGCCCTGGCAACGCCACTATCTTCTTCACGGAATTATTCGAGCCAAGGTCCAACAGATAGATGTCTTCCTCGCCGCTGAACGCCAGCAAAGGATTTTTCGTCGCGCTGAACGCAATGCGCGTGGAATCCGGCGACCACGCAAACGAATTGACGTTTAGCGTGAAATCGTTCGTCAGCCTCTTCGCCTTCGTTGGCAGAAGTTCTTTCGATGCGCCCGTCACGTCCACCACCCACAATTGGCTCTGCTGGTAATCCTTCTCGTACACGTCGTAATCGCTGTACTTTTCTTTGCGGTCTTTGCTGATCTTCGATTCCGGCGGATTCGCCGTAAACGCGATCGATCTGCTGTCTTTCGACCAGTGGAAGCCGTCCACATCTGTTTCCGATTTCGTCAACTGCCACGCCTCTCCGCCGATCGGAGAAATCACCCAGACCTGGCGGTCGGCTTGTTTGCCGCCAGCGTTTTCTTCCTTATCCTTCTCTTCTGCTTTTTTGTCTTCTTTCTTTTCTTCCGGCTTCTGCGCTTTTTCTTCTTTCTTCTCTTCCTTTTTTTCGATCGTCAGTGGCTCGATGGCCGCCGGTTCCCGTTCCGTCACAAACGCCAGCCATTGCCCATCCGGCGACCATTCCGGCTGGCCGGCCGATTTCTTCCCGCGCGTCAATTGGAAACTGGCGCCGGTTGCCACGTTCACGATCCAGATCTGCGTAACAAATTCGTTGTCCTTCCAGTTCGCTTGCCGCACCTGGTACGCCACAAATTTTCCGTCCGGTGAAATTCTGGCGGTATTAATGGTCTTCAGACCCACCGTCTCATCCAACGTCGGCGTGTGTTTTGTCTGCGCACTGGCCAGCACCGGCCACAACAATGTGAACACAAGTATTCGCGCAATCCTCATGAAACGTCCTCCTGGCAAATGAGCAAACTAAGAGTGTACATCCCGCCCGTCTCGAATCAGTTACGGAAGTTCCCCGCCGAAAGTTCCCATCGCCAATAAAAACGGCTCCGACCCGCCCGGATCGAAGCCGTCTGTCTGCTGCGGAGGGACTACTTCGGTCAATCACCTCATCCAATCAGAGATTGCCCGAACCTCCACGGCAAAGTTCGCTCATCAATTCCCTCTGCCACTCCCCAGAGTTCCTGCCGTCACTGATATCTACGCTTAAGGCCCACCTTATTGCTTCGCTGGGACCTCTTCGATGATTGGGAGATTCGACGCAATCTGCAGATCAATTAGCATCTGAACCTGATTGTCGAGCTGGAAGAATCGCACCACCAGCACCGTCGGTAGAACCTCTTTCATCAGCTCGTAGTATTTCTTGCGCAACGCGGTCCGCTGCTCCTCCAACGCCATCACTCTTTGCGCCAGTTCGTCGGCCTTGGCATCGTCCATGGTCATGAAGTCCTTCGCATAACCCTGAATGATCTGCCAGCTTCTGGTCGCCCAACTTTTTTTGTTCGCCGGCATATTCGTCGTAAACCGGCCAGAAGGCAGCCGCTTGTTTTTCGTCCAGCTGCATTCCCTCTTTGATCACGTCCAGCCGCTTCGCTTGCACGTCTTCGCGCAGCAGTTCCACATACGCTTCCGTGTTCAGTTCTTTGCTCTGCGCGGGATCCTGTACCTTTTTGTCTTGGGCCCACACTCCCGCCGGCGCGATCATCCCTGCCACGATCACAGCGCTCCAACGCATAATCATCCCGGCCTCCAGTAAGTCATTCGCATCCCGCATCGAAGCCCGTTATCACATAAATTAGACAGTGAAACGAACGTGGCAGTTCCACGAGTCAGACATATGTCGATTGCATGAACACCAATGTGTAAAGGCAAAAATCCGATTCTCGCTTTCTGTCCTTCACAAAAGAAGTTCCCGCCATCGCCGTGATCTTGGGAGATCTTTCAGATCCACGCCCGAACGACTAATCAGGTCGCTGGTAAAGGAGCGCGGTGCAATGTGAGGATTTGTTACGGCAACGACCATGCCAAGTAACTTTTCTTCCCGGCAATGCATAGCCGCGCCGGCCAAATCCTCTCATCGATTATTTTTCTGCTATCAAGTTGAACAATTCAATCTTTCTTGCTCGCATCTTGCTCGCATCGCCGTTGACGCTCTCGTCCCTCCAATCTACCATCTTCACGGTATTGATTTTTTGCAGAAGGCAGGTCCCGGCCCATGCGCTTCCCCTCCGTCGTGGTTTTGTGCATCGCAACAATGCTCGCCAAGCCCGTCCACGCACAGACCTTCATCCTCGAACCAATTCACGTCCCTGCGGGAACGGTGTTGAATTTCCACCTGCAAACTCGCTTGAATCCAGGCTCCGGAAACGATGTGGACATCCTGCCCGGCGGCACGGTCCTCCGCGTCAAGATTCTCGATACCATCGATTCGGCCGCCGACCGCGACGGCTCCGAATTTCACGGTGTGGTTGTTTCCCCGGTCCTTGCCGGGAAAACTACTGTGCTGCACGCAGAAGCAGAGGTACGTGGCATCTTCGCGCTGTTGCGCAGCAGAAATCATCCCGAGGGTTTTCGCTACGAGCTTTTGATCACCAGTGTGAATGACCGCGGCAAAAACTATGACCTCACCGCGTCTTTGAATGCCTCTTTCCGCGAAGCGGGCGAGCAGCAACCATCGGCTGCGTCCACAGACATCAAGGGTGTCCACAAGGACGCCGCTCCCGCTGCAACGAAATTGTCTGTGCCGCTGTCCAATTAAACAGACACGTAGCCACTCGCTCGTTTTCGTGCGATTGCTCTTTTGAAATTTGCCTCAGGATTTTCCTGTAGGAAGAGTCGGAGTCCATCCGGAAGAGTTTTCCGGCTACAGTACCCGCGCTACAAAATTACCCACAGCTTCGCCCTACCTCGCAAACACTCAATTCCAAAGGAAATATAGGATTCGCCGCGCGCAGCGCGCGCAATGGCGCTCGTTATGCTCTAGGCAAAGTACCAGTCACAAATCTTCCAGGAGGCTTCACTAATGAAAAAGGAAATTAAAATTGTTTCTTTCGCTTTGGCCAGCTTGGCGCTCGTCGCTGCTACTTTCGCCGTTCCCGCTACCACCAATGCGGCTAAACAGAGTTCCGGTCAAACGCAGCAAATCCAGACGCAGTCGGTGTCCGGCAAGATCGCTTCTGTGGACAAGAGTTCCTTCACTCTGAACGTCGGATCCTCTGCCACTACTCCCGGAAATCAAATGCAACAGACTTCGCCCAAGACCATGACCTTTATGGTCGACAAGAACACCACGGTCGATGGCAAACTCAAGGTCGGCTCCAACGCTGACGTCACGTATCGCGAGGACGCCGGCAACAATATCGCGGTCAGCGTTCGCGTTTCTCAGTAATTCCTTTTCCTGAGGAAGCCTCAATTTGGGTTCCCCGATCAAGATCCGCCCTCGGGGAGCCCAACCTCTTTTTGGTACAGGATTGCCCTTCCACAAAGACTTACTCTGACGAAATACGGGAAGCACGGTATCCACTTGCTGGCCGCCGCTCGTATTCTGAGGCGTGCATTCCCCAGCCCTGAATCGCGCCAGATTGCCTTCGACTCTTCTCAGAGAGAACTACGCCGCTTCACACGACGTTTGCGCAATTGGTGGCACTTCGCTAGCTGGAGGATGCAAGAAGGCTGGCTTCGGCTTACCGCGGGAATGGAAATCCAGGAACTGTGGACACAGTTCAAGTTCGAAGCGCACGCCAGTTCCCGCCTTTACAAACAGGATGTCGACTGGCGCGCGGTGGAAGCGCACGAATCCTGGAAACAGCCATTCAAGATAGTCGGGTTCGTGTTCAGGGGGATCCTCAGCAAGTTGTCCCCGCCCCGCCGCGTGTATCTGTTGTTTAATTTAATCCTGGCGACGTTTTCCATCATTGGAGTTTCTTTTTTCTTCCTCACCCGGGAAATCGAGCTGTCCGTGGCATTCGTGGGGGATGGTCATTCTTCTGGTCATGGTGTTGGCTGACCACGTCACCATGAAACGCGACATCGAGATCGCGCGTGAAATTCAGCGTTGGCTTGTTCCCCGCGTCCCTCCAGAGGTCCCTGGAGTCGATATGGCCTCGGCTGTTCTTGCCCTGGTCTCATACCTCGACACCCGGGCCTCATACTGCCGAGCAACTCGCGTACCAGCACACTCCCCAGCCATCGTTTCGCCTTCGCCGCCCGCGTCGTGGCCTCTTTGAAATTTCGGCGTCCCTCGTTGGGTCTGCGCACGAATATCTCTCTGTCGGAAGCGCGTTGTTATCGGGATGGCACGGCTTCACAGCTTGCGGAACAACTCTGCTGTTCAGGGGGTCGGGGCTTAGAGCTCCGGCAACAAGTGCTTGGCTATCATTGCGCTTTAGCCCCTGAGGAAATGCTCTGGCCTTTTTTCCGCAGTCTGTTCGGCCGTGCCATAAGTGGCGCTAAATCCACCGGCTTTTAGCCACTGGGCTTTCTTTCTTGGTTGTCACCCGTTCTCTTGCTGTCCGCGCTGGGAATCGGAGTTGAGAAGAAACTGCCGGGCATTGCCGCGCTGTTATGGATTGCCTTGCGTTATATAGAATTGAATCCCTTGCGAGCGGGACTGGTGAGCGAGGCGGGGTGGGGGTACATTGCTCGTTGCTCACAGGCTTGCCCTGAGCCTCAAAGCGTCGCTGGCCACTCCCCCCTAAGTTCTTTGTTCCCCACACATACGCAAAATAGGGGGAGGGGGGTCAATGTCGGCGCGCCGACATCCTCATACCGGGAACCTCGCAGTTTTCCTATTTTCAATTTTCCATTTTCTCGTCGCCCTATCCTTACTTAAAACTGACAACTGTGAACTTACAACTAGATTGTCGCTTTTTGACCTGGCAGTGAGTCTTTCGCTTCTCAGCGCTCTACTGGAATTTCTCGATCACTTCCTTCGGAATCGCGTGGCTCTTCGCTTTCGTCGGATCCCCCGACACTCGCACCGTCCACACCCGCTTTTCTAGGCCCTCCACCGCCAGAGTTTCGCCGCGAAACAGCTTGTGTTGCACGCTAAAACTGCTGGTGCCCCACTTCGTCACGCAAGACTCCACGCTGACCACGTCCCCAAAAGACGACGGAACGAAAAAATTGCAGCTTGCCTGCACCAGCGGAATTCCGGCCATCTGGAACCTCTTCAGCATCTCCGCCTTCGGAAATCCCAGCCCTTTATGAAACAGCGCGTTCGTGCATGCATCGAAATATTCAAAGTAACGCGGGAAAAACACAATTCCAAACGGGTCGCAGTCGCCCCACTCAATCAGAATCTCTCTTCGATTTGTCAGCATTTTCGATCTCGTCTCGCGTGGCCAGTTGGCTCTGCCGAGTCTACTCCACTCTTCCATTCGCCCGCATCGCATTTGCGCTCCCACTGTGTGTTTACGGTAGACTGTCATCGAGGGAACACGATAATTCCATGACCTTTGCTTATATCTGTGACGCCATTCGCACGCCCATCGGCCGCTATGCCGGCTCACTCGCCTCGGTCAGAGCCGATGACCTTGCGGCCATCCCCATCAAAGCTCTCTTGGAACGCAACCCCAGTGTCGATTGGAATGCGCTTGACGACGTCATTTTTGGTTGCGCCAATCAAGCTGGCGAAGACAATCGCAACGTAGGCCGCATGGCTTTGCTTCTCGCCGGCCTTCCCAAGGAAATTCCCGGCTCCACTGTGAATCGCCTGTGTGGCTCGAGCATGGACGCCGTCGCCGTGGCCTCTCGTGCCATCAAAAGCGGCGAATTGGATCTCATCATTGCGGGCGGCGTGGAAAGCATGTCGCGCGCTCCCTTTGTGATGGGCAAAGCGGACTCGGCATTTTCTCGCAACGCAAAAATCGAAGACACAACCATTGGCTGGCGCTTCGTGAATCCGGTAATGAAAACAAAATACGGCACCGACTCCATGCCCGAAACCGCCGAGATCGTTGCCGAAGAGTATAAAGTGTCGCGTCCCGATCAGGATGCCTTCGCCTTCCGCAGCCAACAACGCACCGCTGCGGCGATGAAGGCCGGCCGGCTGGCGGAAGAAATCGTTGGCGTGCCCATTCCGCAAAAAAAGGGTGAACCGATTCTGATCACCACGGATGAACATCCGCGGCCCGACACCACCATGGAAGCGCTCGCCAAACTGAAGGGCATCGTTAAACCCGATGGCACGGTAACCGCCGGCAATGCCTCTGGCGTGAACGACGGCTCTTGCGCGCTGCTGATTGCTTCGGAAGCTGCCGTCAAGAAATTCGGCCTCACACCCAAAGCGCGAGTTCTTGCCGCGGCTGCCGCTGGAGTTGCACCTCGCATCATGGGAATGGGTCCGGTGCCGGCAACGCGCAAAGTGCTTGCCAAAGCGCAACTCGCGATCAACCAGATGAATGTAATCGAACTCAACGAAGCTTTTGCCTCGCAAGGTCTCGCCGTCCTTCGCGAACTCGGCATCCCCGACGACGCTCCGCACGTCAATCCCAACGGCGGCGCTATCGCCATCGGCCATCCACTCGGCGCCAGCGGTGCGCGGCTTGTGACCACTGCGCTCTATCAGTTGCAGCGCAGTCGCGGACAGTATGCCCTGTGTACAATGTGCATCGGCGTTGGCCAAGGCATCGCCGTAATTCTGGAACGCGTATGAACTGCTCCATGTGTGGAGACACTCCGTGAGCATTTTGGATCCGTTGTTCGGCAGGGCAGCGCTGGACCAGGTTTTTTCCGACGCGGAGCGCGTGCAAGCCATCTTGCAATTTGAGGCTGCGCTGGCCCGCGCTGAAGCTGCCGTAGGAATCATTCCCGAAGCCAACGCTCGTTCCATCTCTGCAAAGTGCCGTGTAGAAAATTTTGACTTAGGCCTGATCGCGCACGAAGCTGCCCGGGCTGGCAATCTGGCAATCCCCGTCGTCAAACACCTCACGGAAGCAGTCGCCAAGGACGACAAGGACGCTGCGCGCTTTGTTCATTGGGGCGCCACCAGCCAGGATGCCATCGACACAAGCGTGGTGCTGCAACTTCGCCGCGCACTGGAATTGTTTGACCAGGATTTGCAGCGTCTCACCGGTACCCTCGTCAGCCTGGCGGAAAAACATCGCGCCACTCCCATGGTGGCGCGCACTTGGATGCAACAAGCGCTTCCCACCACTTTTGGATTTGTTGTTGCCGGATGGCTGGATGCGATTCTTCGCCATCGCGTTCGGCTCGCGGAGATTCGCCGGCGCATTTTCACGTTGCAATTCGGCGGCGCCGTTGGCACGCTCGCCGCGCTTGGCAGCAATGGGCCCGCTGTCGCCAAAGCGCTTGCGCATGAGCTCAACCTGGAGATGCCTCCGGTTCCCTGGCATGCCCATCGCGACAGAATCGCCGAAGTCGCCACCACCCTCGGTTTGTGCATGGGCACGCTCGGAAAAATCGCTCGCGATATTTCTCTGCACACGCAAACCGAAGTGGCCGAACTATTTGAGCCAGCGGGCGAAGGCCGCGGAGGCTCTTCGACCATGCCCCACAAGCGCAACCCCGTCACTTGCGCCGTCGTTCTGGCGGCGGCGCAACGCGTTCCCGGTCTCGTCGCCACGCTGCTCGGCGCCATGGTGCAGGAAGAAGAGCGCGGGCTCGGTGGTTGGCACGCTGAATGGGAAACGCTGCCGCAACTCGTCTGCCTCGTTGGCGGCGCATTGCACCACCTCGCCGATATGTTGCCCGGCCTGGAAGTTGATACGACGCGCATGCGGGAAAATATGGAAATCACGCACGGCTTAATTTTCGCCGAAGCTGTCAGCATGGCTCTCGGCGACCGCATGGGTAAGATGCCTGCCCACATGCTGGTGGAAGCCGCGTGCAAAAAAGCGCTCGCGGAAAAACGCCATCTCAAGGATGTTCTGCTGCAGGAATCGGGCTGGCGCGGACACTTGACTCCAGCGGATCTTGAAAGTCTCTTCGAGGTGCGCAACTACCTGGGAAGCGCCGAAGAGTTTACCGCTCGCGTGCTCAGCGAAGCAGCGAACTTCGCAGCTCGTCGCTAACCGGAACAGGAGGCCGCGATGCCATTCGCCGAACTCGATGATGTGCAGATTCACTATGAATGGGACGGCCCCGAGGACGCTCCCGTTCTCGTTTTCTGCAATTCGCTCGGTACAACTCTTCGCATGTGGGATCCGCAAATCGCGGATTTCTCGAAACGCTTTCGCGTGCTGCGCTACGATACCCGCGGCTTTGGCTCCTCCACCGTTACGCCGGGCCCTTACTCGATTGCACAGCTAAGCTGGGATCTAGTGCACCTTCTCGATGCGCTGCAGATTAGTTGCGCACATTTTTGCGGCCTCTCGATGGGCGGCATGATCGGAATGTTTCTTGGCGCCAACGCCCCGAAGCGATTTCATAATATTGTTCTTTGCAACACGGCGGCGAAATTCGGCACGCCAGAAATCTGGGACGCACGCATCAGCGCCGTCCAGTCTGGCGGCATGAAAGCTGTTGCTTCCTCGGTGATCGAACGCTGGTTAACTCCAGCCTATCGCGCAAATCATCCAGCGGAGACCGCTTCCGCGGTGGCCATGCTGGAATCCGCCAATCCCGACGGATACATCGCGAATTGCGTGGCCGTTCGCAACATGGACCTGCGCGAAAAGCTGGCCAGCGTGCAGGTTCCCGCACTGGTGCTTGCCGGCTTGCATGACCCGGTTGCAACTCCCGCCGATGGCCACTTTCTGGCTGAACGCATCCCCCGCGCGCGTTATGCAGAGGTTTCCGCCGCTCATTTGTCCAATCTGGAAGCAAGCGCCGACTTCAATAGCACCGTCCTGAACTTTCTGGGAGCCTAGGGAGAGCCAGACTATGGATGAAAAGAAGCGCCATGAAGAAGGTATGAAGATTCGCCGCGCTGTTCTGGGTGACGCCCATGTGGACCACGCGATGGCAGCGCAAACTGATTTCACCGCGGAATTTCAGGATCTGATAACACGCTACGCCTGGGGCGAAATCTGGACGCGTCCCGGACTCGATCGTAAGACGCGCAGCCTGCTCACAATCACCATGATGGTCGCACTGAACCGTTCCGAAGAATTGCAATTACACCTGAAGGCAGCTCTGAAAAACGGAGTTACCCGCGCGGAGATCAAAGAAGTCCTGCTGCAAGCGGCGATCTACTGCGGCGTGCCCGCGGCAAATCACGCCTTTCACCTGGCGGAGCATGTTTTTTCCGCCGCGTCCGCTCAGGACTCCGCCAACAATTCAGGCTGAGAGAGAACCGGCTCGTGTGTCAGGACTATGGTGACCCATTCCACCGATCGCAGGTACAAATTCAGGCAGCAAGTCCTCATCCATCCCGATCGCGCGCGACGAATCCGCCAGTTGTTCCCATGTCCCCGACTCGTAGTCCAGAACCACTTCAAACACAGGCCGATAGCGGCCTGGAAATCCCAGCAGCGCTTCCTTGATTTCCTCTCCCACTGGAATCTCCGCCAACACATCCGCCATACGCATGTTCAGCAGCGCATCCATCACCGACAGGAGACGCATCAGAAACAGTTCGTCCGCTTCTCGACGCATGCCGATCTTTTTTCCAAGCAATTCGCAGAACATGGCGCGCAACGGCGGCAGCTTCAGCAGTCCGTCTGCCGCTTCATCCCCTAGCGACGCGATGCTCACCAGCGAAATCCATTTGCGCATCGCCCGTTCCCCCATCAGCGAAAGCGCGTGAGGGATGGAGCGGATCTCCGCATGCAGCCCAAAGAGCGGAGAATTCAGAAAGCGCAATAACCGGTCAGGGATTCAGAGGAGGACCTGGCGTAAAACTGCGCACTCCCAAAAGGCCAGCAGTAAAAAGGAGCACGAGAAAGGCCAAATCAGATCGCACTTCCTTCCAACTCGATTCTTCATGTCCCAGAATGTCCGGCAAACTGTTCGCAGCGTTTGGTTTTGCTTCTATTCTTCGCACACGCCGGATATGGACAAAGCCACTCCTGAAGTGAGCAAGCAGCCAGAAAAGGAATTCCTGTTCAGCTTTGGAACAACGGCCGAACCAATTCATCCCGTTCTACGCCACTTAGTCTGGTACTTCCGTTGCTCCGTTATTTCAACACTACTCGCAGATCTGAACTAGCCGGAGAGCGAGGCTGGCGTTGCAGGTGTCGTGCAGAGGCGAATTGTGAACCTGTTACTTACGAGATCCTCACGCAGCGCGTGAAGTACCTTGGCAGTTTGCCGGCGTTTCCATCGATATTACGCACGCTGAACGATGCGCTGAGCAGGCAGGCCAACGAGATCAATGTAGACCGCGTGGTTGAGGAAATTTCCTGCGATAAGTCACTCACCGCCCAGTGCCTGCGTCTTGCGAATTCCGCGCTGTTCCGGCAGCGCGGCGACGTTGCCTCGGTGCGCAAAGCCGTTTTTTCCCTGGGCCTTTGGCGTATCCGTGATTTGGCTTACTCGTGCAGTCTGCCTTTGCTGTTTGTGAACCCGGGCAGCCGCATCAAGTAGGAAGATCTCTGGCGACATGCGCTGGGGACCGCCATGGTGTCGTCGGGACTTGGCGAGGAATTTCGCGCAGGCAAAAAAGGAACAGATCTATCTCTGCGGCTTGCTGCACGACATCGGGTTGCTGGTAAACGGGCTGCTATTTCCAGAGGAATTCAAGCACGTACTGCAAGAAGGATCACGCGGCGTCGCCGCCCTTGAAGACGTGGAGCAACATGTCCTTGGATTCACGCACGCAGAGAGCGGACGCATTTTGGCGGAACTCTGGAAGCTGCCTTTTGGAAATCGCGCTGGCGATTGAGTACCATCACCATCCGAACAAGCTGCCATTGAAGAACGAAAACGCCGTCCTGGTATATGCAGCGGATCAGATTTGTCAGCGATTTGGCCTGGCA
Organism: Candidatus Acidiferrales bacterium; assembly: GCA_963826335.1. Taxonomy (GTDB): domain Bacteria; phylum Acidobacteriota; class Terriglobia; order Acidiferrales; family UBA7541; genus Acidiferrum. Next base: position 89,724 of record CAWGXB010000007.1, read on the forward strand.
TACAGCTACGAACTTACCGAGGCTGCGGCCGGCTCGTTGGAACAAGTGTGGAGCACGCTCAGCGAGTCGATTCCGCAGGCCGCGGACTACTCTGCGGAACAGTACCTACCTTTCATCGAGCAGCAAGTCGCCACAGCGCAAGCTTTGGTGGATGAAATCTTCTCGCCAGCGCCGATCCAGTGATCCAGTGCGCGACCCTTATTTCAGTCGTTGAAGACGTTCGCTCTCAACGTGTAAGAGCTCAGCACCTTCATGTAGTTTCCGCGTTCGTAGGCCGTGGGATTCGGCACGGACCCGTGACTCATGCTGCCGCACATCTGCTGCACGGAAACATATTCATGTTCGTCGAGCCAGCGGTTCAGTTCCTTCAATACGTAAGCGGCATGGTGCACACCGTTGCGCAGCAGTGCCGAGGTCATAAATGTAACCTTCGCGCCCGCCAGTATGCTCTTGATGACGTCGCGCGCGTTGTGAACTCCGCCCGTGATGCCCAAATCAGCCTTCACGTGACCGAACAGAATTGCGGTCCAGTGCAGTCGCAGCAGTAGATCTTCTGGCCGGCTCAAACTCAGACTGGGAGCAACCTCCAGTGTCTCAATGTCGAAATCCGGCTGATAAAAGCGATTGAAGAGCACGATGCCGTCCGCATGCGCCTCGTCGAAGCGAACGCCCATATTCGCGGGCGCGCTGAAGAACGGCGAAAGCTTCACGGCCAGCGGAATGCGAACGCTGCGTTTCACCTGCCTTACCAAGTCAATGTAGGTCTTCTCGATGTCGGTGCCGCTCATCGCTGGATCCGTCGCAATCGAATAAATATTCAGTTCAATGGCGTCAGCGCCTGCTTCTTCCATCAGCCGTGCGTATTGCAGCCAGCCTCCACCGGAAATGCCATTGATGCTCGCGATGATGGGTATCTTCACCGCTTCTTTCGCCTGCCGGATCAGCTCCAGGTAGCCGTCGGGTCCCAGATTGTAGGTCTGCAGGTCTGGAAAGAAATTGGCGGATTCCGGAAAGCTATCCGAGCCACGCGCCAGATCGCTGTCCACGCTTTGGCTCTCCAGTTCAAGTTGTTCTTCGAACAGCGACGGCAGCACCACAGCGGCAAGGCCGTGGTCCTCCAACCGGCGTATGTTATCGACGGATTCGCAAAGCGGCGAAGCCGAAGCCAGCAGCGGCGATTTCAGATTCAGGCCCAGGTATCTGGTGGACAGGTCGCTCATTCATCTTCTCCTGTTTTCTTTACGCTTTCCGCGCTGGTTTCTTTTTCGGGAGGAGCAATGTGTGGGGTGTCAGCTCGGCCCGCCATCGCGGCGCGATTGGTATAAACACGCCACTGGCGTTCCACGTCATCCTGGGCCATCGTGAGCAATTCGCGCGCGGCTGCCGGATCGCTGCGCACCAGCATAGTGTACCGCGCTTCCTGATACGCGTAGTCCTTCAAGGGAATGCTGGGAGCCTTGGAATCGAGCTGGAACGGATTCTTGCCCTCGGCGCGCAAAGCCGGGTTGTAGCGCATCAACGGCCAGTAACCCGACAGCACGGCTTTCTTTTGTTGATCCAGGCCCATCACCATGTCGTATCCGTGCGCGATGCAGTGGCTATACGCAATGATCAGCGACGGCCCATCGTGTGCCTCGGCTTCCGCGAACGCCTTCAATGTATGCGTGTCGCTGCCTCCCATCGCCACTCGGGCCACATACACGTACCCGTAGCTGACGGCTTCCATGGCCAGGTCTTTTTTACCGGTACGTTTTCCGCCGGTCGCAAACTTCGCTACCGCTCCTCGCGGCGTTGCCTTGGACATCTGCCCGCCTGTGTTCGAATAAACTTCCGTGTCCATTACCAGCACGTTGACGTTGCGTCCGGCGCCCAGCACGTGGTCCAGTCCGCCGAACCCGATGTCGTAAGCCCAACCGTCACCTCCCAACAGCCATACGCTCTTTTTCACCAGCGCATCAGCAATCGGCAACAGAGATTGCGCTTCGGCAGAATTGATGTTCAGCAGTTTCTTCTTGAGCTCGAGCACGCGCTTCCGCTGCTCTTCGATGCCTTGCTCCTTGCTCTGATCCGCTTCCAACAGTCCTTTGACGAGTTCATCGCCAATCGCGCCATTGCAGCGAGTCAGCAATTCGCGCGCATACTGGTTTTGCTGGTCGACAGCCAGCCGCATTCCCAATCCGAACTCCGCGTTGTCTTCAAACAGCGAGTTCGACCACGTCGGCCCCCGCCCATCCTTGTTTTGCGTATAGGGTGTCGTCGGCAAATTGCCGCCGTAAATCGACGAACAGCCCGTGGCGTTCGCGATCATCAGGCGGTCGCCAAACATTTGTGTCAGCAACTTGATGTAAGGTGTCTCGCCACATCCGGAGCAAGCACCCGAGAACTCAAACAGTGGCTCGAGCAGTTGCGAGTCCTTCACCTGCGCGTGAGATAGCTTGTTGCGATCCAGCTCCGGCAGCGCCAGGAAGAAATCCCAGTTGGCCATCTCGAGCTTACGCAACGGATCCTGCGGCGCCATGTTCAGCGCCTTGTGTTTTACTTCGCTCTTGCTCTTTACCGGGCAGATCTCTACGCACAGCTTGCATCCGGTGCAATCTTCGGGCGCCACCTGCAGCGAGTACTTCAGGGTTTCAAACTCGCGCCAGCGTGGTTTCGACGACTTAAACGTTTCCGGTGCATTGTGCAGCAAGGAAGAGTCATACACCTTCGCGCGGATCACCGCGTGCGGGCATACCAGCACGCATTTTCCGCACTGGATGCAAATGGCGTCGTCCCACACCGGAATCTCTTTGGCGATGTTGCGCTTTTCCCACATGGCCGTTCCGGTTGGGAAAGTTCCATCCACGGGCATCGCGCTCACCGGCAAGCTGTCTCCGTTGCCAGTAATAATGGTGCCCAGAACATTGCGCACGAACTGCGGCGCTTCGGGCGAAACCGCTGGGAGCATGTCAAATCCCGCCGAGACCGTTGCCGGGACTTTCACTTCGTGCAGGTGCGCCAGCGCCTGGTCCACCGCGGCGTAATTCTTCTGCACCACGGCGTCTCCGCGCTTCCCGTAAGTGTCTTGGATGGCTTTCTTGATGGCCTTGATCGCGTCTTCCCGCGGTAACACGCCGCTGATCGCGAAGAAGCACGTCTGCATGATGGTATTGATGCGGCTTCCCATGCCCGCTGCGCGCGCCACCGCATATCCATCGATCACGTAAAATCGCAGCTTCTTGCGGATGATGGTTTCCTGTGTCTGCCGTGGTATGGAGTTCCAGACTTCCTCGGAGCCAAACGGCGCATTCAACAAGAATGTCGCGCCCGGTTCTGCCGCGGCCAGCACGTCGATGCGATCCATAAACTGGAATTGATGACACGCCACGAAGTTCGCCTTCGTGATCAGGTAGGTAGAACGAATTGGCTCAGTTCCAAATCGCAGATGCGATACGGTGACGGCGCCCGCCTTCTTCGAGTCGTACACGAAGTAGCCTTGCGCGAAATTGTCGGTTCCCTTCCCGATAATCTTGATGGAGTTCTTGTTCGCGCCCACCGTGCCATCGGATCCCAATCCGTAGAACAGCGCGCGAACTGTCCGCGGATCTTCGGTTGAGAAGTCCGCATCGTACTCCAGGCTGGTGTGCGTCACATCGTCCTGGATGCCCACGGTGAAGTGATTCTTCGGCTGCGATTTTTTCAGTTCGTCGAACACCGCCTTCACCATCGCCGGCGTGAATTCCTTCGACGAGAGTCCGTACCGCCCGCCAATGATGCGCGGAATGCTGGTTGCGCCGTTGGCGGTGTGCCGTTCCATGTACGCGGTCAGCACATCCTGGTACAGTGGCTCGCCCAGGCTGCCCGGTTCTTTCGTACGGTCCAACACCGCGATCGACTTCACGCTGCTCGGAATTGCGCTAAGGAACGCTTCCGCCGCAAATGGCCGGAACAAGCGCACCTTCAACAAACCCACTTTTTCGCCGGACTTCCGCATAACGTCCACGGCTTCTTCCGCGGCGCCCGCCCCGGATCCCATCAAGATCACCAGGCGCTCCGCGTCCGCGGGACCGTAATATTCGAACAGCCGGTATTGACGCCCGGTCTGCTTCGCGAAACGGTCCATCACGTCCTGCACAATCGTCGGGCAAGCGCGGTAGAAAGGATTGCACGCCTCGCGCGCCTGGAAAAACACGTCAGGGTTTTGCGCCGTGCCGCGCAAAATGGGCCGGTCGGGAGACATGGCGCGCTCGCGATGCTGGCGCACAAACTTGTCGTCCACCACTGCGCGAAGGTCGTCGTCATCCAGTGGCGCGATCATGTTGACTTCATGCGAGGTGCGGAACCCGTCGAAGAAGTGCAAAAACGGAACGCGTGCCTCCAATGTCGACGCATGCGCTATACATGCCAAATCGCTCGCTTCCTGCACCGAGTTTGACGACAGCAGCGCGAATCCCGTGGCCCGGGTGGACATCACATCGCTATGGTCACCAAAGATCGACAGCGCGTGCGTGGCAACCGTACGGGCTGCGACGTGGATCACCGCCGCAGTCAGCTCTCCCGCGATCTTGTACATGTTCGGGATCATCAGCAGCAGCCCTTGCGACGCCGTAAATGTCGTTCCTAACGCTCCCGCCTGCAGCGCTCCGTGCAGGGCACCGGCGGCTCCGCCTTCGCTTTGCATCTCGATCACATCCGGGATGGCGCCCCAGATGTTCTTCTTTTTCTCTGAGTTCCACTGATCCGACCACTCCCCCATAGGCGACGACGGCGTAATCGGGTAGATGGCGATCACTTCGCTGAGGCGGTAGGCGACCGCTGCGGCGGCTTCATTGCCGTCGACAATCGATGTAAAGCGTTTCATTGGGTTCTCCGGAGCGAGGCACAAGGGCTCCACGAAAATGGTAGGGCCTGGATGGGCCGAATGCGCGTGACGCCCGTCACATTGCGGTATGTCCGACTCTCCAGGTCTTGTCTTTCGCTATACCGACTCTTCGAAATCGGCTTCTGGCACTGGAAGCTTGTCGCCGTCCTTCGCCCACCAGACATATAAGGTTGGTAGCAAGAAAATGCTCAGCAGCAGGGCGCCAATCAGGCCTCCCACGATGACGATGGCAAATGGCCGCTGCGAGTCCGATCCAATGCCCCGAGAAAGGGCCGCGGGTAACAGCCCCAGAGTCGCCACCAACATCGTCATCATAATCGGCCTCAAGCGTAGAATGGCGCCTTCCATAGCGGAATCCTCGATCGAGTGTCCGCGTGCGCGCAGTTGATTGATGTACTCGAGCATGATGACGCCCACCTGCACGGAAACGCCGAACAACGCAAGAAAGCCCACGCCAGTGGAAACGCTGAAGTGCGTACCGGTGATCAGCAGTGCCAGTAACCCTCCGATGGGCGCCATAGCCACGTTAGTGAGAAGCAACAGCGCCCATTTGAAGGAACGAAACATGGTGTAGAGAATGCCGAAAATCACCAGCACCGTCAGCGGCACAATCACCATCAGTCTCGCCTCGGCCCGCTTTTGACTTTCGTACTCGCCGGCCCAGTCTATGTGGTAACCCCGTTGCAGCTTCACCTCGGTGTTTACCTTCTGGATGGCCTCCTCCACCGCGCCGCCTAGGTCCCTCCCGCGCACGCTGTATTTGATGGCGATATAACGTTGATTCTCTTCACGGTAGATCTCAGAAGCGCCATCGCGGGGCTCGATCTTGCACAACTGGGCCAGCGAGACGCGTTCCCCGGACGGCGACAGTAACCGGATACTCTCGATAGCTTCCTTCGTACTGCGGTATTGCGGCAGATACCGCATCGTCAGGTCATACCTTGCTTCGCCTTTCAGCACCTGCGTCAGGGCTGTTCCACCCACCGCGGTCTGTACCGCATCCTGAACATCAGCAACATTGATTTGATATCGGGCAGCCTGCGCCCGGTCGACGGAAATCTCCAGATTGGGTTGACCCAGTACTTTAAGAACCCCAAGATCCTCGATTCCCCTGATCTGCCGCATGATTTTGGCAATCTGATCGGCTTGGGCTTCCAAAAGCTTAAGATCGTCACCATAAATCTTCACCGCAAGCTCGCCTTTTACTCCGCTAACCGCTTCCTCCATATTGTCTGAGATCGGTTGCGAGAAGCCCCAAAGCACCCCGGGAATTTTGTCCAATTCGCGCTGCATTGCGGCAATCAGCTTCTCCTTGTCTTCGTGAAACACAGATCGCCACTGGTCTTTTGGCTGCAAATCGACGAAGTACTCCGTATTGAAAAAACTCGTTGTATCCGTGCCGTCATCTGGCCTCCCCGTCTGGCTGGTGCATTGCGGCACCTCCGGAAACGAGCACAGCACGATTCGAGCCTGGTTCATCAGGCGGACGCCTTCGGTCGGTCCGGTGCTTGGGGCGAGGGTGCCGCGCACCCATATTGCTCCTTCATCCAGATGGGGCAGAAATTCAGAGCCGATCATGCCTCCCAGCGCCAAATAGATTGTCGCCGCCAAGCCGAGAAGCGCGCCCCCAACCGTAACCGAGCGATGCTCGATGGCCCATCGCACCGCCACACGATATCGCCTTTTCAAAAACTCCATCACAGGGTTGTGCCATTCGCGAACGCCTTTGCTGAACAGCACGCTGGACAATACCGGCGCGATCAGCATCGAAAATAGCAGCGCTCCCAGCAACGCGAAGGCCACAGTCCAGGCCATCGGGTGGAACAACCGTCCTTCCACTCGCTGCAGCGTGAAAATCGGCAAATACGCCGTGATGATGATTCCAATAGCGTAAAAGACCGGGCGTTGCACCTCGTGGGCCGCGTCGCGAATCCGCTCTAGGCTTGTCTTGCTCGAGGCTTCCGGATGACTGAGGTGGCGCACGATGTTCTCGACCATCACGACCGCGCCATCCACCACCATTCCAAAATCCAAGGCGCCAAGCGACAGCAGGTTCGCGGGAATACCCTTGAACTTTAAGCACGTCGCGGCGAACAACAGCGCAAACGGAACGGTCAAAGCAACGATGAATGCTCCGCGAACGTTTCCCAGAAACAGGAACAGCACGATCACCACCAGGAAGATCCCTTCCGTCAGATTGTGCAGCACGGTGTGCGTGGTGTAGCGCATCAAGTCGCTGCGATCGATGAACGGAACGACTTTCACTCCCGGCGGCAAAATGTGCTCGTTTAGTTCCTTCACCTTCGCATGGATTCCCGCGAGCGCCTCGTCGGCGTTTGCTCCTTTACGCAACAGCACGATGCCGGATACCACGTCGTCGTTGTCGATGATCTTTCCGTCTTCGCGATGAATCGCCCGGGCAAACTGCCCCAGCCGAATTTTCGGTCCCTGCGCTACCACCGCAATATCCTTCACGCGCAGCGGCGTGCCCGTCTTCGTCAGGATCACCGTGTTTTCGATATCCTGGACGTTCCTTACCAGGCCGACCTCACGAATATTGATTTGTTGCAGGCCCGCCTCGATGAAGCTGCCGCCCGCGTTGCCATTGTTATTGGTGAGTTGCTGCTCGATCTGGACAAGACTGAGTCCGTAGGCGATCAGTTTGTTCGGATCCACCCGAACCTGATATTCGCGCGTGGGTCCACCGAAGCTGGCCACGTCAACAATGTTCGGAACGGCCTTGAAATTCTTTTCCACCACCCAATCCTCAATCGATTTCAATTCCATCACGTCGTAATTCGGATTGGTGCTCTTCAGCGTATAGAAGTAGATTTGGCCTACCGGGCTCCAATCCGTGCCCATTTGTGGTGACACGCCCGGCGGCAAAGTTACTTGCGAAAGTCTTTCCAGAACCCTCTCGCGGTTCCAGGCGTCCTGCTCTTCGTCATCAAAAATCAGCTTCAGGTCGGAAAGGCCAAACAGCGAAAACGAGCGCAAATGAGCCACATGCGGAACGCCGTTCATTACGATTTCCAGCGGAATAGTCACCTGCTGCTCGATTTGTTCCGCGGAAATTCCCGGCCACTGGGTAATGATCTCAACGTAATTGTTGGCGACGTCTGGATAAGCCTCTACGGGAAGTTGATGGAACGATATTGCGCCCCATCCCAAAAGCAAAACCGCTCCGCCGAGAACGAAGAAACGGTTTTCCAGAGCAAGATTGACAATTTTCTCGATCATCTATTGCTCCACGGTGTTCTCGAACACGAGCGCCGCCTGAACTACCTTTGCTCCCGCCTGAATGCCGGAACTGATTTCCTGCATCTTGTCTGGCAACATTTTCCCTGCCACCACCTTTACGCGCCGGAAGTTACCGCCGCCGAGCGGGACGTACACCCAATCCTGATCGTGAAGGTGCAAAACAGCGCTAGCCGGCACTGCCGCGTGCGTTTCCGGCTTCTTCCCGTAGAAGGTGGCGGTTACGAACATTCCGACCCGCATGATCTTCCCCGGGTTTGGCACTTCAAGACGAACCTTGGCGGTGCGCAGGCTGGGATCGAGTATCGGAAAGATGTTGTCAACGCGGCCCTTCAAAACCTTGTCGGGATAGGCGTTCAGACGGATGTCTGCAAACTCGCGCAGATGCACAGCATCGAGGTCATTTTCGTAAACGTCGCACATGATCCACACGTACGACAGGTCGGAAATCGTGAATGGGTTGGGGCCGGGCAAACCCTGAACGCCCGCGGCGTTGGTTACTTGCTGGTCGGTTATGACTCCGGAAATTGGCGCGGTAATGTCGACGATCCCGGATGGATGCTCCTTGTCCACGCCCAATACATGCAACTGCTCGATTGCCGCATTCAGATCAACCTTGGCGTCCTGTGCGGTGGCTTCGGCTTGCTCCAGAGCGCCTTTTGCTATCGCTCCCTTTTCGTACAGAGTCTGGGCTCGTTCCAGTTGCAACCGCGCCAATCTTTCATCATTTTCCGCCTTTAAGTACACCTGGTAAGCACTCGACACATCGGGACTGCGCACCCTTAGCAGTAGCTGGCCTTTTTTCACCTCGTCGCCCAGCCGTGCCTTGATTTCCACAACCCGGCCCGTAGCCAGCGAAATCACTGGCACCGCCCTTGCTATATCCGGGTTTACCACCCCTGTCACATTCAGGCTGGATGCCGCTTTGTACTCCGTGGCCGTGGCCAGCGGAAACTGCTCCGGGTGTGCAACCTTGAAATTGTTGGCGTCCATTTCCGGCTCTACCGCCGCTGCAGGTGGCGCCTCGGCCTGCGGATTCTCTTTGCTTTCCTTGCAACCAACCAGCAGCACGCCCGAAACCAAACTCATGACCGCCAGCAGCACGCCGCGCACTGTTCTTTTCATTGGATCACCTCCCGCCCAACGGCCATGTTTAGCTGCGCTGCGGACGTCAAGTACGCTCCAATCAGGTTCACGTAGCTCAATTCGACGGCCCGATAGTCATTCTGCGCGTTCAAAAAATCCAGCAACGACGCCCCGCCATGCTGATACGCGAAAAAAACTGTGTCGCGAACCCGCACCGCCTGTCCCAAATATTTCTTCTTATACGGCTGCAACAGAATCACATTGCTGCTCACCATTGCGTACGCCGAATCCACATCGCTGAACACAAAACTCCTCGTCGCCTCCATCAGCTTTTCATTGCGCTCAATGTCCAACTGCGTTCGCAGCTTTTCCCCTTGATTGCGGTCGAAAATGCGCAACGGAATTCCGACACTCAGGCCCAGCGTATTGACGCCAAACGGATTGTTGGTGGACGAGTTGTGCGTGTACCAGGCGCTCAGGGTCGGGTCAGTTGAACCGTTGGCAACCGCAAGCTTGTGGTCCGTTTGCGCCTTGTCCACCGCTTCGACTGCGGCTTTCAAATCCGGCCGCGTATCCATGGCGATTTTCCTGAATTCGTCCTGCAGCATAAGTTGGTCATTGAAATCGAAACGGCCCGTTACGTCGAACTGCGCTATCGGGGTGCGGTCGTCTAACAGCGTTAGCAATTGAATTTTCGCGGTACGTAGATTGACCTCAGCGGCCTGCACGTCTGACTCGTACTGCACACGTTGCAATTCCAGCCGGTCAAGATCCAGTTGTGCGATGTCGCCGGCGTTAAAGCGATCTCTGCTGATCGCCAGGACGTTGTCGTAGTAGGCCAGGTTGTCTTTCGCCAGTTGCAGCACCGCTTTGGCTTGTAATGTGGAAACAAATGCGCCGCGCAAGTTGTACAGCAGAGTTCTGTCGAGATCAGCATGGCTGGACTGCGCAATCAAAGTGCCCTTTTCGGCGCTTTCCAGCCGCAGTTCCCTCTTGTGCTGCCGCTCGTGCAGATAGCTCACGCTGGGCGATTCAAATGTGCCCACGAACGGCTGCCACACTCCTTTGTAAGGAGCTATTTGCGTGCCATCCACCGCCAGGGAGACGCTCGGATTGGGTCGCAGAAACGCCGTGATTTCCTGCGCCTTCGATTCTTCGATATTCAACTTGTCGGCTTGAAGCGTCGGGTTCGAGTTCTCAAACCGCGCGCGCACTTCGTCCCACGTCAGCGCCTTCTGTGCCCGCACTGACGTTGCAGTACTTCCCACAAGCAAAGCGACGGCGCAGATAATTTTGCTGAATCGCTGCATTACTTTACCCTCACGTTTTGAAATACTTCAGAAATCCCGCTGCCAGTTTGCGGGCAATCGGGGCGCTCGGCTCGCCGAGTCCGATACACATCCGCAACCGCTATGTCTGGGCTGCGAACGGTGGTCTTTTCTGGTTTTAGCGCGGATGCGTGATGCGATGGTTAAAGTAGAATCGAGTGCGTTGGCGGAGAACGCCCCGACGTGGCGCCAACTCGCCAGCACGGAGAATTTTGCTGCTCTGTTAAACGAAACCTTTGTGCCGGTGCGGCAGAATCAAATCCCGCCGCATTGTTTCCCTCTTCCAACGAGGGGCAGCGAGATTGCAGTACAAGCAGTTGTGTGCAGTTCGGCGCTAACGGGGCATCTAGACAACCGCCGCGTTCTGCCCCCAGTTCGGGAAACGCACCCTCCTCCGCAACCGAGAAATTCCCATGCCCGTCATTCACAAGCACCATCACTAGCTTGTGTTCAACGACCGTCGTCACTACCAGATCGATTGCACTGTCGCCATTTACGTCCTTGGCAGAAAGCAGCAAGCCACCGGACGGCGCGGTAAGCCCAATCGCGGAACTCGTCCCAAAGCTAAGTTGCAAGTGAATCGAATACCGTGAATCGCGCTGCGTATAAGGATCCGCTTGAACCGTCGCCAGGTCCGGTTGCTGGTCGCCGTCAAAATCGCCAATCGCAAAATACGGAGCAGTCAGTCCCGCACTCGTCGGCGTTTGCAGTGATCCGGGGAAACCGGGATTGTTCGCTGCCGACGATTCAGCTGCTCCGCCAGCCAACGCCAGACACAGCAATATGCCGGCCAGGATCAATCGTTTCGTGATGACTCGTGCATCCATAGAATCGAACAATTGTAGCGCAAAGGCCCCGCGCATCGTCAAAACACCACCGCCATCGCAGGCATTACAGGTACAATGCCGAAAAAGGATAGTAGCGGCAGGGTCGGAGGGATTCTGTAGGTGGTCGCGCCAAATTGTGACGAGCGTCACAATTGGATGTGACGATTAGCACCGCACCCTGTGCGCTCCACGAGCTACCCTCCTCTTCGCTGGACGTGGCTGCCTAACTCGCGGCCTACTGAAACGTAAGCAACTGATAGTGCAGCCGTTAGCCGAATGGGAGGACAAGCTGACCATGGCACAGGAACGTGACCCGCAACCCGCCGCAGCCACCGCCACGTGGCAGACTCGCCATGTTTCCCTCCTTGCGGCGCTGTCGCTGGTAATAGGTCTGGTTGCAGGCTACTTACTGTTGGGTAGCGGCGCGGGCAAAACGGCCATGTCCGCTGCTACCGCAGCGGCGCCGAAAATGCCGGCCGGGCATCCTCCCATGACCATGGAACAAATGAAGGCGATGGCCGACAGGAAGGCCGCGCCGCTTCTGGAAAAGCTCAAAACCAATCCGGCGGATGCCGCGGCACTCACGCAACTTGGCGCGCTTTATAGTTCCGCGCATCAATTCCCGCAGTCGGCCGAGTATTATCGCAAGGCGCTCGAGTCTGACCCCAAGAATCTCGGCACTCGCACGCAACTTGCCTCCAGTCTCTATTACAACGGAGACGTAGATGAAGCTCTGAAGCAACTGCAGTTGGTGCTGAACACAGACCCGAAAAACGCGAACGCCCTCTTCAACATGGGGATGATGAAGTGGAAGGGCAAGGACGATGCCCCTGGAGCGGTCGCGGCGTGGGAAGAACTGCTGCGCAGCAATCCCAATCTGGATCGCAAGTCGACGGTAGAGCAAATGATAGCTGAGGCCAAGAGCCAGCCAGCGGGCGGCAAGCCCGGCTCACCCACAGCCCCATAGAATCTTCAGGCAAAGGAGCAATCCCTTGGCGGAAATCACAACCGTATCAAACGAAAAGTGGACCAGCGGACAAGCGTACGGCATCGCGATCGTGTGCCTGTTGCTCGGCTTGGCCGGCGGATGGTTCATCAGAAGGCTTCAGGCGCCCGGGGACAACGCGCAAGTCGCTATCGCTACAGAGGCAGCCATGCCGAATCAGGCCAGTGCGCCCCAGGCTTCCGTTCCGGCTCCGCCACCTCGACAGCAATTGCAGCAAGCAGCCGAAACACAGGCGGCGGTACTGCTCGTTCAACTGAAGTCTGACCCCAACAATGCCACGTTGCTCGAAAACGTTGGCGATATTTATTACGATGCGCAGGAATATCCGGCAGCGATTGAATACTACCAGCGAGCGCTGAACGTCCAACCGTCCAACACCAGCGTGCGCACAGATATGGCCACGGCGATTTGGTACACGGGCAACGCCGATGGTGCCATCACCGAATTCAGGAAGTCCCTCACTTACGAGCCCACCAAAGCCAACACCCTCTTCAATCTCGGCATCGTTCTGTGGCAAGGAAAGCACGATGGCCCTGGTGCGACCGCCGCATGGCAAAAACTTCTGGCCGCGAATCCAAATTACGAGAACAAGGAAAAAGTTCAGCAACTCATCGCCGAAACCAAAAAGTAGTCCCGCACAATGACGGAACCACCTATTCCCGAAGAATCGCCAAAAGCAGCCAGCCGTTGGAGGTATTGGCTACCGCGCCTGGCCACGGCTGTTTTCGTTCCACTGCTGCTTCTGGCTCTAACGGAAGGCGCGCTTCGCCTCTTCAATTTTGGCTATTCCACCGAACTCATGAACGATTGCACCGTCGGTGGCCAGCCCTCTTACTGCTACAACCTGTTCTTTGCCGCGCCGTTTTTTCCGCCGGGCATGATCAAGGCTCCGCAGTTCTATACCATCCCCAAGATAAAGACGCCCGACACCTACCGGATTTTCGTTCTGGGCGAATCCGCGGCCATGGGCGACCCTGATCCTGCCTACGGTTTCAGTCGCTATCTGGAAGTGATGCTGCGCGAGCGCTTCCCTAATACAAAGTTCGAAGTGATTAACACGGGCATCGTTGCCATCGATTCGCACGTCATCCTGCCGATCGCTCGCGAACTGGCACGCTACAAGCCCGATCTATTCATCGTTTATGCCGGCAACAATGAGGTCGTTGGTCCTTACGGACCCGGCACCGCTCTGACCGGTTCTTCCCTGAACCTGTCCGCGATTCGCACCAGCATTTTCGTGCGCTCCACGCGCATTGGCCAACTGCTGACAAAGGCCAGCCAGCCTCGTTCCGACTGGAAGGGCATGGAAATGTTTCTGGACAAGCAGGTGCGCGCGGACTCCGCGTCCCTGCAGCATACCTACGCGAATTTCGCCAGCAATCTTCGCGATATCGTGGACGTGGCGCGGGCTTCAGGCGCTCGCGTTCTGCTCAGTACCGTGGCCACCAATCTGAAAGATTGCCCGCCCTTCGCTTCGCTGCATCGCCAAGGGCTAGCGCCCGAAGCTCTGCGCCAGTGGACGTCGCTTGTGCAACAAGGCGCCGCACTGGAAAACGCGCGGTCTTTCGAGGACGCCCTCAAGGCATATACGGCAGGCGCACAAATTGACGATCAGTATGCCGAGCTGCAGTTCCGCATCGCTCGCTGCCTTTGGGCGCTCGGAGATTACGCCCCTGCGAAAGAGCACTTCGTACGTGCACAAAACTTGGACACACTGCGCTTTCGCGCCGACACAAATATCAATGACATCATTCGTTCCATCGCAAACTCTTCAGGCAAGCAGGTCGAACTTCTCGATGCGCAGTCAGCTTTGGCCGGTGAGAGTGCCTACGGCGTCACCGGCTCTGAACTTTTGTACGAGCACGTGCATCTGACTCCGCCGGGCAATTACATTCTTGCGCGCGCGGCCTTCACCCAGATTGTCGGGAATTTGCCGCCAGCCGTTCGCGCCTCGGCGCTCAACACTAATCCGCTTTCCGAATCTCAGTGCGAACAACTGCTTGCTCTCACCAGCCACGATCGTTCCCGCGTGGCCTCCGAAATGATTCAGCGCCTGCAGCGTCCACCCTTCACAAATCAGTTGAATCATGCGGAGCAGATTCAGAATTTAACGCTGAAGGCCATCAGTTCCACGGAGAGTTTTCCCGCTACGTTCAGCGAATATCAGTGGGCCATTGCTCAAGCGCCCAGTGATCGCATCCTTCATGCCAAGTTTGGGTTTGTGCTGTTTGACTTCGACCGCAATGCCTCAGCTCAGCAGTTCCTGCTTGCAAGGCCCAGCGACGACTTTCCCGTGTTCTTGCCCGACGGCACGCGAATCCGCTAGAGCGGGTACATCCAGGGCGCAACGGAAGAAAGTTGCGCGAGAGCAAATAATATTCCAATCAAAAGCAGCAGCACCGCCAGCGGCAGCAACCACCACAATTTCCGCTGCCACAGAAATACGAATACCTCGCCTACGGTCGAAGATCGCTGCGTCAGCTTCACCAGAAAGCTCATACGCTTCCCTTCTCCAGCCTATAGTTTCCTGCGTATAACACGTCCAGTCCACTTTTCTGAAAGGTCCGAAGCGCATCCTCCGGGCTACCGACAATCGGTTCTCCGCGAACGTTGAAACTCGTGTTCATCAGCACCGGAACTCCTGTCGCCTGCCCAAAACTTTCCACCAGCGAATAGTAACGGGGATTCCATTCGCGCCGCAGCGACTGCAACCGTCCCGTTCCCATGTGATTCACCGCCGGCACCTGCTTTCCTGCGTCGTCCTTCCAGGGCACCACCATCAGCATAAATCGCGGCGGAACTTGTTGCTCCAGGCCCGCAGGCGCGTCAAACCAGCGGCTCACGCACTCTTCCGGCAGCACCGGCGCGAACGGCCGAAACGGCTCGCGAAACTTGATCTTGCGGTTCACCACTTTTTTCATCTCTTCGCGACGTGGATCCGCCAGAATACTGCGATTCCCCAATGCCCGCGGACCCCATTCAAACCGCCCCTGGAACCAGCCCAATACTTTCCCAGCTGTCAGGTCGTCAACAGCGCGCGAGATCAGTTCGCTCTCGCTCTGGATTTGTTGCGCACCCGTGTCTCCCAGCACCTCACCGATTTGCGATTCGCTGAATTCCTCTCCCCAATACGC
Source organism: Candidatus Acidiferrales bacterium (assembly GCA_963826335.1). Lineage (GTDB taxonomy): Bacteria > Acidobacteriota > Terriglobia > Acidiferrales > UBA7541 > Acidiferrum. The sequence continues at coordinate 105,224 of CAWGXB010000007.1, forward strand.
ATGCTCCATCACGAACGAGCGAGGCCTCCCCAACAGCACGTGCCACGCATATTGCGCCGCTCCTAGCGCAGCTCCGGCGTCTCCCGCAGCCGGTTGAATAAAGAGTCGCTCGAATCCCGCGCTTCGCAGCAATTTCGTATTCGCCACGCTGTTTAGGGCCACTCCGCCAGCCATACACAGATTCTTAGAGCCGGTCGTGCGCTGCAAATGCGACGCCATTTTGATAAGCGCTTGTTCGGTGAATTGCTGCACGCTTGCCGCCACATCGGCATAGTGCTGATTCCGCCGCATCAGTTCTTCCGGCCCTTGCCCGGTATCCGCGCGACCTGTAACGAATTCCAGCTTCGGATCGCGTGGCGTTCCGAACAGATCCACGAATCGGTGCGAAAAACTGCGTTGCGACGAATATTGGTAAGAAAAGTAGCTCGGCTCCAGCCGCAAACTCCCATCATCAAAAAGATGCGCTACTTTATGCAACTGGTCCAGACAGCGCGGCTCCCCGTACGGCGCCATGCCCATCACTTTGTATTCGCCTTCGTTCACCTCAAAACCCAGGAACGCAGTAAACGTCGAGTACAACAATCCCAACGAATCGGGAAAACGCATTTCGTGCGACAGCTTGATTTCGCAGGGCGAACTTTTCGCCACGCCCATCGTAGCAGTCGCCCACTCCCCAACTCCGTCCACCGTCAACACCGCCGCATCCTCAAATGGTGAGCAGAAGAATGCGCTCGCGGCGTGCGACATATGATGTTCGACAAACAATATTTTTTCCCGCGGAATGCCCAGTTCCTCCGTCACCCGCGCCCGAATCCACAGCTTCTGCCTCATCCAACTGACGCTGCCATCCTGGAACAGGCTTCCGGCTTTCGGCCAGTACGCCAGCGTGGACGTCAGAAATCGCTCCAGCTTCAGCATGGGTTTTTCGTGCAGCACCACATAATCGAGTTCTTGAGGTTTGATTCCGCCGGTCGCCAGGCAAAACTGGATCGCGCGCAACGGGAACGACGGATCATTCTTGATGCGGCTGAAGCGCTCCTCCTGCGCCGCGGCCACCAACACTCCGTCGCGCAGCAGAGCCGCCGCCGCATCGTGGTAGTAGCAGGAGATTCCGAGAATGTTCATCTAGAAGGGTCTCCGCGCCGCTTCAATCCCAGCCGCATCGCCGCGCGCTACCCACGCACTTCCCGACTCAGGCCCCGCGCTGCTTCCTTTTCTCAGTCGAAACACAAGAGCAAAAGGACCAATCACTAACAGGTAGCACGCCAGCAGCATCAATCGGAATTCGTAGTCGACGACAGCTCGCGATGCGTTCAGCCAACGCTTCCACAAACTAATGTCGCCGTTTGCCGCGCGTTCCTCTTCATATTCCCTTGTGCCCGCCGCAGCCCTTTTCCTTCGAAGCAGCATCACGCTGCCCACCACGGCGCCGATTAGCAACATTCCCAGCGCACAGAGGCCAAGGTATCCAGCGGAATAGTGCGCCCTCCGCAAAAACAAACTGCCCACCACCACCGCTAAGGCCAGCAGCAATTCCAGCGGATGCACCGCTCCGCTCGGCACTTTTGCGCGCCACCGCCGCACCGTCACAACTCCCGTGGCATAAGCCACAAACGAAATGAATGCGATGAAGATCGTGTGCATAGTTAAGTGTCGCCCAATTGCCTATCGCAGCGAGTCCTTCAGGCCATTCATTCTGAACGAAGCTTGCGCCGCACCACAAATTATCCTTTGTATCGGTATCCAGCGGCACGAGTGGCTTTGTACAGCCGCTCCAGGCCGCATTTATTCCAGCTGGCTTCCTATTTGATGGGAGCGACGGTTCCGCGCGGGCTGGCCGCCATATTCGCCTTCACCGTTCCGTCCGGATTGTGCGCTACGTTGTGGCACATCAGGACGCAGCTATTCGCGCCCCGGCTATAGGAAATCGGCGCGCCCTGATTCTGTCCAACCACGTTGATATCGAAATTCACGAGCCGTTCCCCGCTCACGCTGGCCGTCCCGGGCGACATGCCATGAGCCGTGTGGCACACCGAGCAGGAGAATCCGTCTTGCGAGACGTGGCTGCCATGCTGCGGCCAGCTGGTGTTCCCCATGACTTTGGTCAAGTCGTGACATTTCGCGCACATCGCGTAGGGCCCCTGCGGGCTCAGGTCCGGCGTCGGATATGTGTTGGTGACCAAGCCGCCAGGTACGGTCGCCTGCGTTGTCTGATAGTTTCGTTCCAATATGTGAGGATAGATCGAACCGTGCGGGCCCGCGGGACCGGCTCCAACTCCGCCGAATTCCCGATTATCGTCGCTGTTGTGGCAATCCGTGCAGAAAATCCGCGAACCCACTAGCCGCGAAGATGCCGACCCATTTATATTTGTCATGTTCACCAGCAAGCTCGGCTGCGGCAACGGGCTGCTGCGATCATGCGCCACCGGATGGCTGGAGGTTGCCGTCGAGCTGAACTGCGGCACCAGATTTAGAGGATCTCCCGTGAACACCAATCTCGTCGGCAGGTAGCCATACTTGATCAACACTTGTTTTCCCGGTCCGAGTCCGTGGCATCGCAGGCAGTTTTCAAACTGATTGACCGCCGGCCGCAATACCGTTTGACCATCCAGCCCGCTAACGCCACTTACTCCCGTTTGCGGCGGCCGAAGCGTTGGCGGCGCTGTAAAGGTAGTCATCGGATTCGAAGCGTGCGGGCTGTGGCAATCGACGCAAGTCGCGTGCCGGTTGTTGTTCAAAACCACCGCTTCCGCTTCGTCATGCCCGTTGTTCCCCACGGGGAACGGATGCGAAATTTTCGAAAACTCCCCGTACACGTTCGGCGCGACTGGAGCTACGTTCGATCCGCCCGCGTGGCACGTAATGCACGCCTGCGTTGTGGCATCCACTCCCGGCGTTGCCGGTGTCGCCGGCCTCAGCAGCCGAGCCGGGCCGCCCGCGTTGTGTTCCATATGGCACGATGTACAGGCATTCAACGCCACGGTTCCATAGCTTCCCACGTTCGCGGTCAGCGCTACCTGGTTCGCGGCCACCGCATGTATGCTTCCCGTCCATCCCGCCAACAGATTCACCTGCCCGTTCATTACGCGATTGGGATCATGGCAAGCCAGGCACATTTGTCCGTTGGAGCTGTCCTTCACCAAAAATTTCTGCGCCACGGGATCAACGGCCTGCGCGTGCGGATTGTGGCAACTGATGCACTCCACGTTTCCATTGATGAGTTTGATCTTCCCAGTCGCGTCGGCCGTTTTCTGTTGCGCCACCAGCGTGGCCACAAGGTTCGCGGAGTCTTTCATCGGCAGCACCAGGCTGAACGGGTGCGAAGTCGTCAGGTTGGTCCCCAGCACATCCATGTTGTTCATCGAACCGGTCGCCGGAATCTTGCCGAAAACCGCGGTCTGTCCCACCGCGACTGTGCCATCGTGGCAGCTCAAACACAGGCTTGTGGACTTCCCGAGTGTTGGCTGCGTGCTGCCCTGTTGTTGATAAGTGGTGCTGGTGTATGGCGTGTAGGTCTGCGCGGACAGCGTCTGATTCCACAGCGGAGTGTTGCCGCCAATTCCGCTGTGCGGTGCGTGGCAAAATGTGCAACCGAGGCTGCCCTGCACCGTCACCGACGACCCGCTTCCGGGTGTGAGATTGTGCATGCCCAGCGTGTCGCTCTGAATCGTCGGGGCTGGCACCTGCGCGCTCGACCTTTGGCCAAGCGCTCCCGCCATCAGCACCGTGAGCAGCAGCGCTTTTCTCACTGTGCCCCTCCTGCACGTGCCGGCAATCCAACGTAGTGATACACCTGCACTCGCTTATTCAGCGAATCCACCACGTAAATCCGATCGTTGCCGTCGATGCGCAATCCCGCCGGCAATTGAAACGCTCCCGGCCCCGTGCCTAGTTGCCCAAAGTAGTAGAGCAGTTGGCCCTCGCGATTAAACACTTGCACCACGCTCCACATGCCGTCGACGATGTACAAATGCCCCTCGGAATCCATCGCGATTCCCTTTGGCCGGAACATTCCTCCCACTTCATCGCCGACTTTTCCGATGGCGTACTGAAACTCGCCCCCACGATCCAGCACCTGCACTCGGAAGTTCATCGCGTCCACCACCAGCAGGTTCGGTCCGTCCAGGTGCAATTCCGTGGGAAAGTTAAACTCTCCGTTGCCGGTGCCGTTCTGCCCAATCTTTTTCAACACGCTGCCCTGCATATCCATCAGGAAAATCTGGTTGCGCAGCGTGTCGCTCACATAGATTCTCTGTGCCGCCGAATCGACCGCGATGCCCGTCGGGCGCTTGAAGAACCCTTCTCCGTATTTCAGGCTGCCAATGGTTCGCTCGAACTTCCCATTGGCGTCAAATACGAAAATCTTCCCGGCTTCGGAGTCGGTTACGTAAATATTGTCCTGCGCGTCCACTGCCACGCACTGCGGCGATTTCAGCGGATCCTTGCCGTTCTCCAACCGCGAAATGAACTTGTATTTTTCCTTCGCGAAATCGAAAATGTGCACGCCGTGCGCGCCCGGATCGGTCACGATGATTCGCCCGCGCGAGTCCGTCGTGATGCTGTAGGGCCGCACCATGCTGTGATAGTTCGGCGCGCCCACCACTACATCGACCACTTTTGTCCAGAAGCCTTTCTTTGGCTTCACCTCTTGCTCGGAACTGAAGCTGCGTTCGTAGCTCAGCTTTCGACCGCCATCCAGCAGCAAGTCTGGAATCGCCGGGCCTTTGGCATCTTTCTTGGTGTCTTTCTTTGCCGAGGCAGGCATCACCACAAACATGCTGGCCACGCATGCCGTCAACAATTTCAACAGCACTTTGCGCCCGCTTCTCAGAAGAAATTGATCCATCTCGATACGCCCACAAAAAAGGAAGAATCGCGGGCCGCGGGAAAACCCGACGCGCTGATTCCCTGCGTAAATTGCGTATATCCCGCTAACAGGCTGATTCTCCGGAAGCGGTACTGCAATTGTGACGCGAATATCTGGGTTTTGTTATTCGATTGGATCGTGCTACTCAGCGTGTCGCTGACCGTGTGTGAATAGTTCGCAGATAGCGTCAAGCGCGATGTTGGCGTCAAGGAAACTCCCGCGCCGTAGCTGGTTCCATTGTAGATAATCAAATATCCCAGCGGCAGCCCCGGCGTCGGTGGCACCGGTTGCAGGCCATTGCTTGTCAGCACCGATGTCCCATCCGCTTTCGAATAGTTCCCCCCGACGCTCACTAGCCTGGTGGCAAGACTGGTGGAGTAAACCTCAGTATGGTTGCTTGTCCCGGGCTGATTCGTAAATCCATTATGGCTCCCGTTAAACGCCGCCGTCCACTGCGCCGTTCGCCAGAACCGCCGGTGTATGTTTCCGTTGTAGTTGTAATACGACGTTGTGTACGTAATCAGGTACGATTGCACGTTCTGCGCGTAACTGAACGCTCCCGGACGTTTCCCACAGCCCAAAACGGTGGTAGTAGTTGACGTTCGCGATGAATCCCAAGCCGTTGCTTCCCAGCCCATTCGAGCTTTCAATCACCGAACCCGAAAATGTGAACAGATCCCACAAACGCCGCCCGTAATTCAACGTGCCGCTCACGTACGTGCCCGGTAAGCTGTTTCCCAGATACGCTTGATCGTAGTAGGTCGCCTGCGCCACGCCCGACAAATCTTTCGTAAATTGGTAGTTCGCGCCGCCGCCAAACGTCGTCGAATGCGATCCCGTTCCGAGTTCCACGGGAGGCGCTCCGCTGCCGGTGTTCACCAGGGCCTGATAGAAGTATCCCGACAAGTTGCTGATGTAACTTTCGTCGGCGAACAATCCCAGTTTCAGCGTTGGATGGAAACTGACGTAAGCGGTTTCTGAGTTCGTTGTATAGGTCGAGTCATTCGCATTCTGCCCAATGCGTTGATCCAAAATCGCTTTTTACGTCCGTGTAGTTGTAACTGGCAGAGAATGCGCCGTGCCATGGCAGATCGTGTGTTCCGCTGAATCCAAAATCATTGACGCGCGAATTCGAGAAGTCCGTTCCCTGTATCCCCGGTCAGAAATTCCGGAAAGACGCGTGTCGTATTTCGTGTGGTCGTAATACCCGATCAAGCGGAAGCCATCCAGCATGTACGTGGAGTGCGCGTTGATCGTTTGCGTGTTCGATCCCGTTTCCTGGTTCGTGCCGTAAATCGTGCCGTTGCCGCTGCCTTGCGTGTAATTCACCGACAGCGTCGGCCATTGCGGCAGCAACTCGCTCCATCCCACGCTGAATCCTTGCCCGTTCCCGATCGTCGTGAAATTCGGCTGCCCGCCACGCCAAATGTTCCGGTGCTGTCGCGGTCGTATCGATAGCTCGCATACCCAGGAAAATGGCTGCCCGAAAAGAAATTTACGGTCCCGGTAACGCCGCTGCTGTCGGTCAGCGACTGGAAACTGGAATCGGCTCGGGACTGGTTGTAGTAGGGAGAAACCGTAAAATTCAAAAAATTCGGGTCATGGTACGACCCGGAAAGATTGCCATCCGCTCCGAAATTCAATCCGTGATTCGACCCAATCACGTTGCCGTAACTTCCGTTGTAGCCGAGTGTCAACAGGCCGCTGGCGTTCATTCGCAGTTCGTCGCCGACTTGCAACTGCGCGGATGCCGCGGCACAGCGACGAAAAGCATCAGAGAACCCACGCAAATGGCAGCCCATTTCAAATCGATTTTTCCCTTGTCCGCGGTGATTTACTTGCCGTCGGACACCTTGAGTGAGTGCACAAGACATGCCAATCTGTTCATTGGTCACACCCACCCAAGCGATGGACAACACGGCACTTAGAGACAAAGACGGCGAACGGACGGCGGCCCTTCCAGCGATCGTTGGGGCATCTCACCCACGGCTCCGTGCTGAATAACTCATCAACTCCATTCACCATCGATCTGCACAATTTTCCGCCGATTGCCGATGGGGACAGGACTGAAATACGCGGGGTGTCTGGCAGGCCAATTCTTCAGCTTGTCGTTTTGTGGGCGGATGTTCCTGGCATGCTAGAGAATTTCTACTTTCGACTTTGCGCGCAATTGTTTATCCAGGTTCGCGCGCAACTTCTCGTACTTGCTCTTCTGCAGATCCGAGCGCAGTTGCGTTTTCACTTCTTCGTAGCTCAGTTTGTGCGCGGGAGAGTGCGCATTCAAACGGATGATGGTGAACGCCTGATCAATCTGAATCAGGTCACTCACTTGCCCCGGCTTCATCGCCACTAGCGCAGCGATCACTTGCGGGGGCAATTTGTCGCGCTCCACCGCCTTGTGGTCGCCCATGTTCACTCGGTAGTCGTCTTCGGAAATCTTCTCTGCCAGAAGCCCAAAGTCCTGGTAGCTATTGGTGGCTTTGGCCTGACTCAGCGCGTCCTGCGCATGCTTCTTTGCTTCTTTCAACTGCTCCGGACGTGGCGTTGTGCGGCGGCAGCATGGAGATCGACTGAAAGTTGAATGATTCGGCCACTTGATACTTCTCAGGATTATTGTCGTAGTAGGCCTTCGCTTCAGCTGCGCTCACTGCCGACTTATCTTGGACCTCGAGCTTCAGCACCTGCTCGATCAGCAGCGACCGCTGGATCTTTTGCCGTACCATGTCCTTCGATCCGCCCATCTCTGTTTGCACAAACTGCTGATACTCCTCCGCGCTGCTGAATTGCTTACGAAAGTCCGCTTCGGCGGCCTTCAGTTTTTCCGGTGATACCGTCAGCTTCATCCGGATGCGCATCCTGATAAACCAGTTCTTCGAAAATAATCATTTCCAAAGCGCCCTGGCGAATCGCGGCCTCTTGTGCTTTGGGAAATCCGCTGTGCTGTTTTGCGTACGGAAAAATCTGGTACATCTCTCGCAGCAGATCGCGGTCTGTCAGCACCGCCCCATTCACTCGGGCGACTGGTTTATCGCTGATCTGCAGCGGCGAGTCTGTCTTGGCTTTTGGCTGGGCTGCGCCGGTCGGCGCGTGCGATGCTACCTGGGAACTTGCGGTTACCGCGGTGGCCAGTAGTAGAGCGAAAACTACCAGGTACTTCATATTCTCCCCCGATTCAAAAACTCTAAAAAAATAAGGGGAGAGAATTGCTTCTCTCCCCCGTGATTCAACTATCTCATTGAAATACGGTCGTTACGCCAAACTGGTTGTTCGCTTCGTTCGCCTCGCCAAAGTGGCACTGGCGGCAGAATTGAGTGGTGGAGGGCGCATTCAGGTTGTTGTTCGCGCGGGTAATGTTCGGGTTGTACGGACCGTTGATGAAGAAGTAGGTGGCGTAGTATTTCCCGCCGCCATCGCCTGCGATTGGGCTCTTCGCGGTCGACGCGTACACGTTCATCACGTGCTGGTCGTGGCAGGTGGTGCAAAGTACGTATGCTTGACCTGCGCCGTTCACGCCGTACGGGTTGCTCCAGGTTCCTGGAGCCAGAGGCTGGCCAGCCGTAGTTCTTAACGAACTTGTCGTAGTTGCTTCCCGGGGTAACCGTGAAAGACGCCGCCGCTGAATACCAGACCATTCGCCGCGCTCGCGCGGATCATTGGCGTTTACGCCTACTGGGTGATCGTTGTTGTAGTTGCCGCCCGTCGAGGAGCCTACGCCGGTGGTTCCATCATTGCCGAGCAAGGTCGGAATTGGGCTGCTGCCATAAGCAGGATTCGTTAGAAGACCAACTTTCTGTTCGTACAGTTGATTGGTCATCATGTTGTTCGGCGTAACGTTGCCGTCGTGACAGCTGAGGCAAAGAAGAATGCCGCCCACTTCAGGCGAGTTCGAGGTCAGGGTTGACGGCAATACTTCGGTGTAAGTGCCGCCATCGCCGAACGCAATCGTTGCGCCATACAACGGGCTGGCATCTTGTCCCCACAAAGCATAGTTGCCTGTGTCAGGTGCATAGTGCGCCTGGCCCGAACCACGCGCGCCGCTGTGCGGTTGATGGCAGCCCGCGCATCCGCGGCCGCCATTGTTGTGGGCGCCGAGGACGTCGCCCTGGGGCGTCCAAGACTGCCCCATCGCCAATCCCGCGCTCAACAGTGCGAATACCCCTAATAGAATTACTCTCTTCATAAAGTCTAAGACCTCCATTTGTCTAGCTGCGCGTTTCATCCACTTCGAATAACGAGGCCAGGTGCGGGCCTAATCTTCTGGTGTGTCCAAGTGCAAACGGTGTGCCGAACCGACCCTGTGTGACAACCGGGTACACCTCTGACATAAACCACGAACAATGTGTAAGTTACGCGCATTGCGAATGTGATGTGCGATGCTTTTGGTACACTCTGGCGAGCCTTTTCTGGGTGATATACCGCAGCGGTGATGAAAAATCACTCAAGTAAGTGCTGTGAATCTAATGTGTTGTGGGTCACATGGAGATGTGATGCGCAACGAAGCCGCGCCAAACGCTTCGAACTTTCAGGATTCTTCTATTGCTGTTGTTGCGGTGCTGGCGTTGCTGCGGCGGGAGCGGTTGGCGTCGCTGGTTCTACCTTCACAACGGTGCCCTTCAGCCTCTCCGCTTCTCTCTGCTTCTTCAATTCTTCCGCTTGCGCATCGGTTACGTAGAGGAATTGTTGCGCGCGTCCAGGGAATATTTCTGTGGTGAAGACTCGGTTGTTCTTGTCGATGCTTATGCCCACGAGTCCCTGGAATTGTCCGGGAAGCAGCCCATGTCCCCCGACGGCAATCAGCAACTGGCCTTCGCGGTTGAACACCTGCACGCGATCTTGCATCCCGTCCGCCACCCAGATGTGCCCATCGCTGTCCACAGCGACTCCCTTCGGCCTTCCGAAGTAGCCAGGGCCGTCACCTTCTTGCCCGAACGTGCTGATCAGCTTGCCATCGGCATCAAAAATCTGGATTCGGTTGTTCCAGGTGTCAGCCACATACAAATTTCCTTCGCGATCAACAGCCACGCCCGCTGGCTTCGCGAATTCACCCGGTTCCGTCAGTTCGTGTTTATGCCCCGCGGTGCCCATCTTGCGAATCAACTTGAAACTGTCCGCGTCATACACCAGCACTTGGTCCAGATCCAGGTCCGTCACATACAGCAACCGATTTTGCGTATCAATCGCCAATCCACCAGGACTCACCATTCCCTCGCTGATGACGTCTTCCGCCTTGTGCTCTTTATTGAACACCAGAACATGCCGCAGCCCTGGATCGGATACGAATAGCCGGTCATTGTCATCCATCGCCAGCCCGATGATTCGGACAAAATGCGCGTGCACCCCGTTCTTGATCAGTTCCACTGCCCGCGTATCCGTATTGAAAATGAAAATGGCCCCAACCTTTTGATCGGCGACGTAAAGGCTTCCCTTCGAGTCCACTGCCGATCCGTACGGCTCCAAAAGTGAAAATGGCAGCTTGTAGACTTCCTGCTCCGTCTGCGTTCCCGCCAGCCGGTCCATCCAACCGGACTTCTTGCTGACATTACCCTTCATGTTGCGCTGTACGCGATCCGACGCGTACCAGGCTTGATAGCGGATTCGCGGAATTGCCGGCGGGTTTGGCCACACGATGTTGGAATAGTCCACCGCCTTGGGTTTACTGTCTTCCGCGGTCGGCGCGGCCTTCTTCTTCTTTTGGTCGGCATGTACTGCGGTTCGGGGCGCCCACACAAACCCCAGCAGCAGCACCATCGCCGCAATCGTCCATCCGGCCTGCATCCCGTTTGTCCGCGTTCCAAACATCTTCCTTCTCCTCGCTCGTACCGTCGTCACCTGGTCTTCAGATCCTTGTGACAACTGCCGCAGAACGCCATGTTGTTTGCCTGATCGTTCACCAGCAAACCACCCTTCGCCGATGCGTGCGGTTGATGGCACGAGAGGCACGTCAGAGTCGCTCGAACTTTCGTTACGTCGGTTGGATCCGCGACGTCTGCCACCGGATGTCCTGCCGTCGGATGTCCCCTCCCGTATTTCAATGGCAGCACCACAACCCGGTTCTTCTTGTAGTAGTCGTCCGGCAGTTCCACTTTTCCGGCGAAGACCTTAAACGTGCCGGTAGTCTGGTCCTGCTGGGGAAGCGAGTCGGGCCCGTGGCATTCCAGGCAAAGCGCGTTTCCTTTGGCTCGCAGCAACTTCTGGTTATCGCCGCCATGTGGCTCGTGGCACGTCCCGCAGCCCTCAGTAAATGCCGGTTGGTGATGAACGGGCTTCTTTTCCAGTTCCGCGATGTCCGCATGGCAAGCCAGGCATGTGGATACGCCGTCGGTCTTGGGCAACCCGGGCTTCTTGTTGGCATGCGGTGAATGGCAATCGGTGCAATCGCCCATCGCGCCGGGATGCTGTACCTTCGCGCTCTCAATTTGCTTGGCCTTGTCGTCGTGGCACGTCACGCAAACGGATTTGGCGTCCGCCTGCGTCAGTACTACTTTTCCGTCCTTCGCGGCCGCGTGGCACACTTCGCATTGCTTCTCGGCAAATGGCGGGTGCGGATATTTGGCGATGAGTTTCGGCAGTTTCGACTGGTGCGGATCGTGGCACTCAATGCAATTGGCCGTGCCGAATGGCTGGTCGCTGTGCGCTTTCTGTAAGCCTGCATCCTTGGGATCGTGGCAATCCGCGCAGAGCGCCGGCGGCGCCTTTGTCAAGTGATAGTCAAATTCCGGATTCCCGCGCTCGCCGGTCTTGTGCGTCACATGGCAAGTCTCGCATCCCATGTCCAGCGCCGTGTGACGGCTTCCCTTTTCCGGCACATTCAACCCCGTGGTGTGGCAACCCAGGCAAAGATTTTCTTTCTGATCCCCGGCGGTCGCTTTCAGCAACTGAAACTTGTTGTCGGAGGAATGCGGGTCGTGGCACTTCATGCAATCGCGCACCGCCGGCTTGTGCACTGTGCCCTTGATGTCCGCTGCGTTTTTGTCGGGGTGGCAGGTCAAGCACAAGCTGTGCGGTGTGGTCGTAACCAGCTTCACGCGGGTTACATCTTTGTTGACGCGCACCTCATGGCAACTGGTGCATCCGGCCGATACCGCGGTGTGAACGAATTTGCCTTTTGCCTTTTCCGCGTGGCATTCCAGGCACTGCGCCGACGTGGCATTTTTTTCCAGCGGCACGGGATGGATATCCGCGCGCAGCGTCAGCACCGCCACAAAGAAAATCACGGCCAGACTTAGCGGTATGATTCGTGAGGATCGCGGCGAGATGGCTAGATGCATTCCCATCCGATTGGCCCCTGTGGCAGCGAGTGACCGTCCGTCAGAATGGTCTGACGGAGCGCTTGCTTGTCGCCCCGCGAGTCATGCTCTGCCGCTAGAACCAGCGCGGTTGTGAGCGCCACAGCCAATAGAAGTAAGCCGACGATATAGGCGACTCGGTGGGAGCGATTTGTGAGTTTCACCGTCATACGTTTTCCCCGATATGGCAGTTGCCGGTGCTTCTGTTTAGCCAGGTCCAAGTGCCGCGAAAACTGCAAGACCCGGCAAACATAGGCATCCGAACCGGGCAAACCGCCCGTTCGGGAGCCCGAAATTCGTTGTTCCTGAGTGCACCTGGTATGCCGCAAACCGGCAATTGGACCAAAACCAGCCACTTTGCCGCTAACTGTTTATACACCAAATGGTTGCAGGCTGCCGGAAATGTGACGACGAGCGTGGACGGGCCTGCCGCGTGAACGTTCTCTGCGTGATATACCCCAACTTGTGACGGCAAATCACACAAAACCAACCGCCCTCCATCGCACTATTCTGTTCTTTTGGCACTCCTGTCTCTCACGCTTCCGCCGATTCGTCGTCTGCGTCCCAATGCTGTAAACTGGTTATTGCTGCGATCGTTCCCGGTCTGGCAAGCCACCTCTTGGAGGAATGTTGCGTTTCACCTTTGCTCTGCTTTCTCTTGCTGCCTGCCTGTTCGCTGCGGCGTCATTGCCAACCAGCGGAGCATCGTCATCCGATTCCTCCGACGCGAATGTTCATCGCCTGCGCCTGTACCACACGCATACCGGCGAGCGCATCGAGATCATTTACCGGTGCGGCGAAACATTTCTTCCCGAAGCAGAGCAGCAACTCGATTATTTTCTGCGCGACCATCGCACCGGAGAAGTGAAGCACTACGATCCGCGCGTTTTCGACATCCTGTCAGATCTGGCGGCGTCCGTCGGCCATGCCGGAGCGGAGATTCAGATTATCTGCGGCTATAGAACTTCCTGGAGCAACGAGTTCCTGCGCGCTCGCTCTTCGGGTGTAGCCAAAACCAGCTTGCACATGCAAGCACAGGCCATCGATATTCGTATCCCCGGTGTCGACACCCTCACGTTGCGGAATGCCGCGCTGCGCCTGGCACGAGGCGGCGTAGGCTATTACCCCCGCTCCGGTTTCGTCCACGTAGACACAGGTCGCGTGCGCACCTGGTGTTACGGCTGCACTTTCGCGCAGAACTAAAAGCCTTTTCTCTACTTCGTTACTTCCTCATTTCGTTGCTTCTTTACTTCCATAAGTTTCCGCGATCAGTTTTTCCAGTTTTGCGTCAAACCCATAAATATCCGGAAAAAATTCCGCCGTGTCGCTCTCCGGAACCACCGCGGTACCGTAGACGATCAGCACGGGAATGGTGTTCGTTAGATTCACTTGCTGTTCTTTTTGGGCTTTGAACGCTGCATCAATTTTCTCGCGCGTCCATCCAGGATTGTTTCGCAACACCCATTCCGCAAGCGCCGCCGGATTCTCCACGCGGATACACCCGTGACTGAAGTCTCGCCGGCTTCGTGCGAACAGGCTCTGCGAGGGTGTGGAATGCAAATAAACATTGTTGCTGTTCGGAAAAATAAACTTGATCAGGCCAAGAGCGTTCTTCGGACCAGGCTTCTGCCGCACCATCAGTTTTCCCGCGCGCAACTGCGCCAGCACGTCCTCGCTCACCACGCCATCCGTCACCACTTGCCCGGAATACGTAGCCACCTCATAGTTGTTTTTCTGGATGTACTCCGGATCCTTCGCGATCTTCGGCACGATCTCATTCCGCAGGATACTGGGCGGAACATTCCAGTACGGCCAGAACACCACGTATTTCATGTCCTGTTCCATCACCGGCGTCTCTGTGCGCATCGCCTTTCCCACCACCACGGGCATCATCAACATCGGATTGCCATCTTTGTCGTACGCGCGCAGCTGAAACTCAGGAATATTCACCACAATCGGCGGTTGCGGGAAGGCATGAGGCAGCCAGCGCCAGCGCTCCAGCGTCAGTTGCAATTGCCGCACGCGGAAGCTTATCGGGCGGTTCAATTCGTCAATGGTCTGTTGGCCAAGCCTGCCGTCGGTCTCCAATCCGTGCCGCTTCTGGAAGCGCTTCACCGCCTCGACCATCTCTTCCTGATACACCTGCGAATCCGCCGGCAAGTTCGCAGTCGCTGGCAGATCGCCTAGAAACTTCAGGCGCGCCGCCAGTTTTTCCAAGTGTTCGTAATTCTGTCCCGGGTCGATCGGTTTCTTCACTGCGGGCAGCGGATCCGGCACTTCTTCCTTCGCCAGTTGAAGATATTTGTCCAGCGCTGCAATGGTTCGCCGGTAACCGGGAAATGGCGGCTCCACTTCCTGCAAAGCTTGCTTCACGCTGCCAGCAGGCATCACCCCTTGGCGCAAAAGCTCCGCCAAGTCGTACTTATGGATCACGGGATCAAAATCACGGTGCAGCGTCTTCGGATCTACCAGTCCCAGATGCAGGTCAGAGATGTAGCGCATCGCGGACACCGTCAACGCAACATCAAATTTCACCAACGTGGATTCATCCGCCGGTGTCGCCCCATCAAGGGCCTTAATTCTTCCATCCCAGCGCTCGCCGTCATAGTCTTTGCTGTCCAGGCCTTTCTCTCCGGCGTCGTCCAGAATCGTTATCAATTCCCGCGCCTGAGTTGTGGGTTTCCCTCCGCCCGTCCACGCCAACTGGTAATTTCCCGAGTCGTAGAACTCCTTCACCCACCTCCCATAGTCCGAGAAATCAGGCCACTGCAAATCGGTCAGCCGGCCGCTGTCCACGATCGCGTGCAGTTCCTGTTGGCCGTTCGAACTTAGAGGTTCCGCGGCGGCCTGCTTCGCGGTATTTGCGCGAGCACTTCCCGGCGTGCTACCCGGCGAACAGCCCGCCGCAAGTAGGCACACCAAACAAACCATGATCGTCCGCACTTCACTTTTCATTTTTCCCACCCTGAATGGTTAAGCTTCCACCCGCAAAACCGCAGCTCCCGAGATCGCGTCGTTCTTCAAAGTGTTCAAAGCCACATTCGCCTCTGCCAGGCCAAACACCTGCACGCGCGTGCGAATTGGAATCTGCGCCGCAATCCGCAAGAATTCTTCACCGTCCTGCCGTGTATTGTTGGCCACGCTGCGAATCATGCGTTCTTCATACAGCAAATCGTAAGAGAAGGCTGGAATTGTGCTCATGTGGATTCCACCCAGAATCAGTCGTCCGCCCTTGCGCAAAGCTTTCAGCGCTGCCGGCACAATCTCTCCCGCTGGTGCGAACACAATCGCCGCGTCCAATTGCTGCGGAGGGGCGTCCAACGTCCCGCCAGCCCACTTTGCTCCCAGTTCCATGGCCAGCTTCTGGTGCCTCTCGTCGCGAGTCGACGCGTACACATCAACTCCCCAATGCCGCGCCAACTGAATCGCAATATGGGCCGCGGCCCCAAATCCATAAAAGCCCAGTTTCTCTCCCGCCGATATCGCGCTCATCCGCAGGCAGCGGTAGCCAATGATTCCCGCGCACATCAACGGCGCCACTTGCTCGTCGGCAAACTCGTCGGGAATCGCGTAAATAAAATCCTCAGGCGCAACCGCGTACTCCGCATAGCCGCCATCCACCGTATATCCGGTGAACTGCGGCGCGTCGCAAAGATTCTCCTCGCCGCGACGGCAGTACGCGCAGGTGCCATCCGTCTTGTGCAGCCACGCAATGCCCACGCGTCTCCCTACGGGAAAGCGCTCAGCCTGCGGACCGAGTTTTTCGATGGTTCCCACAACCTGGTGGCCGGGAATCAGCGGCGATTTTACCGGCGGAAGTTCGCCTTCGATCACGTGCAAGTCCGTGCGGCACACTCCGCAAACCTTCACGCGCACAAGCACTTCTCCAGGCCCTGGTTCGGGCGTGTCCACATCTTTCAGTCGTAAAGGATTTGTTTCCACCCGGTCGGTCGCGCTTAGGACACACGCTATCATGTAAGGCCTCGGCTCCGATATCCTAAGCGCGAATCAAGTAGGCGGCCAACACACGTAGTGCTGAATAAGATACCGCAAACCAGGCGGGGAGAAAAGCACTCTCCCCTGACTTTGCCCACCGATCGCACGAACCTTCTCGACCATGGCCAGTTACAGGGTGTCCCCGCGAAATACCCGAACGTGGAATGAAAGGCATATAACACTTGCTCCATTGCTGTCCGTCGCGTCTGGCCCTCGGCTTGCTTTCCTCTCGCCGAAACCCTAACCTGACAAGTCTATGCCTGATCTCTCCCCAGCGGTTCTCTTGACTGGTTTCATCTCATACGTCATTTTTCTTTTCTCCACCACGTGCCACGAAGCCGCTCACGCGTTCGTCGCGAAAATGGGTGGAGACACCACCGCTGCTCTCGGTGGACAGGTCTCCCTCAATCCCATTCCCCACATCCGCAGGTCTCCTTTCGGCATGGTCGTCGTTCCCCTCCTCAGTTTTCTTTTCTCCGGCGGAATGATCGGCTGGGCCAGCGCACCGTACGATCCTCTCTGGGAACGCCGCCATCCTCACCGCTCCGCTTGGATGGCCTTGGGCGGTCCTGCCGCAAACTTTTCACTGATGCTCCTCGCGGCCCTGGGCATTCACGCCATCCGTATTTTCCATCTTCCTGCCAGCGACCCCGCCACCGGTGCTCCCAGCCTGCTGCTGGTCGTTCTTGAAATCACGTTCATGTTGAATCTGCTTCTCGGTACGTTCAATCTTCTGCCCGTTCCGCCTCTCGACGGCAGCACTGCCATCATGCTGCTGATGGACGAGAACCGCGCGCAGCGTTATCTCGACTGGATCCGCGGCAACAATTACGGCATGGCCGGACTGCTGGTTGGCTTGCTCGTTTTCCGTGAGGTTTTCCCTTACGTGCAAACCTTCGTTCTGCACTTACTCTTCTGACACTCCCGGCCGACAAAACCACCCTGCCATTCTGTACCTCTCTGACTCCTCTCCACTTAGCCAACTGTTCTCTCCCCGACTCATCATTCCCGGCACGCCGTCCCATCCGAAACCAATCCTCGATTTCATTTGGCACACGTGTTGCCTCTTGCGCCGTCATGGCATACGCAACTTACAAGACCGTCGAAGTGGCAACTCCCCGCATGTCGCTCACTTCTTGCATTCTTGACGATGATCCAGCCGAACGAGAGTCTCTCGCCGCTGTGATTTCTGACATGGGCTATGAAGCCCTTCCTACTGGCGATCCTGAGGAAGCGCTTCGCCTCATGCGCCTGGGCCGCTGTCGCCTTTTGCTTGGTAGCGTGCCTCTCGATGCGCCGGAACTTTACGAGTTTCTCACCGCGCTTTGCGTTGCGATCCCGGCCTGCATTTCATTGTGGTGACGGCAGGCTACACCCTTGATGCTGCGTTGGAGGCTATTCGCCGCGGCGCCGCCGATTTCCTGCCCAAATCTCTCGATCACATTCGCCTCAAGCGCACACTCGATGATGTCGCCAACCTGTACGACCAATGGCGTCGCGTTCGTGCGCTGGAAGAACAGCTCTTGAAAGATCTCGAATTCCACGGCATCGTCGGCAAAAGCCCGGTGATGCTTGAAGTCTTCGACTTTGCCCGCAAAGTCGCGCGGCACTATACCAATGTTCTGCTGGTCGGTTCCACCGGAACCGGCAAAGAGCTCGTCGCTCGCGCCATCCACCAGATTTCTCCCGTCAGCCAGCAGCGCCTGGCGGTGTGCAATTGTTCCGCGATGGTCGACACGCTTCTGGAAAGCCAGTTGTTCGGCCACGTCCGCGGCGCCTCCACCGGAGCCACCGATACTCGTCCCGGCTTGTTCGAATACGCGAACGGCGGCACGGTTTTCCTCGACGAAGTGGCGAAACTTCGCTGGCCATGCAAGCCAAGCTTCTTCGCGTGATTCAGAATCGCGAGATTCAGCGTGTCGGCTCACCGGAAGTCAGGCAGGTGAATGTCCGCTTGATTGCCGCAACTAATCGCGACCTCCGCGCCGAAGTCCTCGCCGGGCGCTTCCGTGAGGATCTTTTCTACCGCCTCAGTTCCATTCAGATTCGCGTTCCGTCGCTGTCGGAGCGCCTGGAAGACATCCCGCTGCTGGTCCAGTTTTTCCTGAAGAAATACAACGATGCGTACGCGAAGAATATTGCCGGCCTCACTCGCCGGGCACAAACCGTTCTTCGGCAACACCCCTGGCCCGGAAACGTTCGCGAACTAGAAAATGTGATTTCCACCGCGTGCATCACCGCCACGGGTGATCGTTGCATCTCCGACCTGCCGGAAAACTTGCAGCATCGCAGCCCGCGTTTATCCGATGAAGGAGACTGCCGGCCGCTTTCGCTCGACGAAGTCCGCAAGCATCACATCCAGAAGGTTCTGCAGATGTGCAATGGCAACCGCCTTCGCGCCGCGCAAATCCTCGGCATTGGCAGAACCAGCTTGTATCGTTATCTGAAACGCGACGGCTACGACGTTCGCCCGCATCCACGCAGCTCCGGCGCCGCCGCGTGATTCCGCCCATTTGCGCGCCGGCGAGTTTGTCCCCACTCGCCGGGACGCGCGTTTTTAACACACGCCTTCACTCGTACCGCAGTGCCTCAAGGGGATCCACTTTTGTCGCTCGCCGCGCGGGAATCCAGCATGCCAAGCCTCCGACCATCAGGATCAGCACCACCGCTCCCGCAAACGTCCACGGATCGCTTGGCGTTACTCCGTACAATTCGCTCGCAATCACGCGCGTCGCTGCCAGCGCTCCCAAAACGCCGATGGCGCTGCCCAACGCCACCAGGCGCAGTCCTTGCCACAAAACCATTCGCAGCACTTCCGACCAGCTGGCGCCCAGCGCCATGCGCACGCCAAACTCCTTTGTGCGCTGCGCCACGGAATACGACACCACGCCGTAAACGCCAATCAGCGCCAGAGCCAAACCAATCCCGGCAAACACGCCCAGCAGCGACATGTGCATGCGCTGGTCTCCCACGGAATCCGCGATGGTCCTCGTCAACGTAGTAACGTTGGTTAGCGGCTGATCCGGAAAGCTCGCCCAAATGCGCCGCGAGATCGTGTCCGCCATCGCGTCGGGATTTACGTGTGTGCGCACAATCAGGTGCTGCGAGCCCACTCCCCATTGAAATAACGCGGGATAGTATTCCGGCTCCGGCTCACTTTGCACATCCAGGTCGCGAATGTCCGCCACCACACCGACGATTTCATTCCATTCGGGATTTCCCTTCACGTCCTTCGAAATACTCATGCGTTTTCCGACAACATCCACCCTGCCCCAGAATTTCTTGGCCATCGATTCATTTACGAGCATGACTTTTTGTGTGTTCGTCGAGTCTCGCTGTTCGAATTCCCGCCCGCGGACCAGTGGAACGCCCAGCATCCGGAAATAGCCAGGCGACACTTGCCGCAAGACCACTCCTTGAGCGACCTCTTCATCTTCCGGAAGCGCGCCTTCCAACTGCATGCCGGCGTGCGAGGCTCGCAGTCCGTTCAGCACTCCGTGGTCTGCCGCCACAACATCGACAACTCCCGGAAGTTGCCGCACCTCAGCCAATATTTCCTTCAGTCGCGCAATCTGCCCGGTTTTGTTTTCTTCTTTTTCTTTTTCGCTCAGCGTCTGCGGCTGCGGCAAATCGAATGTCAGCAGGTGATCCGTACGGAAGCCAGGATTCTGGTGCAGCAAGTGAGCAAGCGTCTGCATCAGCAGCGTCGAGCCGATCAGCAGCACGAACGCCAGCGCCACCTCAACCACAACCAGCGCATTGCCAAAACGCGAACCACTTTTGGCGCTGCCTCCGCTTCCATCTCTCAGAAGGTCGCTAGGCATCATCCGTGCCGCTCGCCGCGCTGGCGCCAATCCGCACACGATGCCGCACACCAGTGAACTTCCCAGCGCGAACCACAGCAAAGTCGCGTCTGTGGACACTTCGTTCAAGCGCGCCGTATCGCTCGGCGCAACCGCCCGAAAAAGGTGCAAACCTGCCACGGCCAATACGATTCCTGCCACTCCGCCCAGCAACGCCAACAGACAGCTTTCCACCAGCGCTTGCCGGTGAAGCCGCCACGACGAAGCGCCCAGCGCGGCCCGCATGGCCATTTCGCGGTGTCTGCCCCAACCGCGCGCAAGGAACAAGCTCGTCAGATTCGCGCACGCGATCAGCAGCACAAAAGTCGCCGCCGCCAACAACACCAGGTAACTCTGGCGCGAGTCTTCCACCCGGCTGTCGAGCAGCGTTTCCGCGAGAAGCTTGTACTCGCCTGCGAATTCCGGCTTTTCTTTGGCCAACTGGCTTTCCAATCGCGGCGCGATCGTGTCCAGTTCCGCTTGCAGCCGTTGCCATTTCGCGCCATTCCGCAATCTCCCCAACACTCCCAACATAAAGAACGTCGGGTTCTCCTGGACGTCCGCGGTCAAGGCAAGGGGCGTCCAAACTTCCGCGTCCTCGGGAAACGCAAATCCCTTCGCCGTTACACCCACGACCGTGTAGACCTGTTTGTCCAAGGTCATCGCCCGCCCGATTACCGCGGAGTCCTTTGCGAAACGCGTGCGCCAGAGCGTATCGCTGATCACCACCACTCGGTTTCGCGCCTGCTTCTGATCTTCGTCGCGCAGCAGCCGCCCCTGCTCCGCCCTTGTCCCCAGCAATTCAAAAAAACCGTCGGACACGCCGGCAACCTTCAGAACCGCCGCCTGGCTCGTTCCCGTCAGCGTTTTTTCCGTCTCCCACCAAGCTGCCGCTTCCTTCAACGAAGTAGCCTCGGCGCGAATTTCCTGAAACGCCGGCCACGAGAGACCCAGCGTGAACGTTGGAAACATCGCGTTTTTGGTATGAAAGGCCACGATTCGCGACGAATGCTTATACGGCAGCGGCCGCAAAATCACCGCATTCACAATGCTGAAGATCGCCGTGTTCGCCCCGATTCCCAGCGCCAACGTGATCACCGCAACCGCGGTGAATCCGGGATTCTTCCTCAGCACGCGCGCGCCAAATCGCAAGTCCTGCCAAAACGTTTCCAGCAACGGCAATCCGCGCCGTTCACGATACGACTCCTTCGTCTGCTCTACCCCACCCAGCTTCAGCAACGCCGCGCGTCGCGCTTCTTCCGGCGTCATCCCCGCCCGCACATTGTCCTCAATGTGCATCGCAAGGTGCGAGGCGAGTTCGTCACCAAGTTCGCGTTCGAGTTTCTCTCTCTGCAGCAAGTTCCGTAGCCGCAACGCCAACGATCGCAGGCTCCTCATGCGCACCTCACTCGTACCTCAGCGCAATCATCGGATCGACAAGCGTCGCCCGCCGCGCCGGCACATAGCACGCCAGCAACGCTACCGCCGCGAGCAACAGCGAAGCAGCCGAGAATGTAATCGCGTCTGTGGAACCCACGCCATAAAGCAACGACGAAAGCACGCGTGTGCCAGCCATTGCCCCGGCAAGCCCGATCAGTAATCCCAAGCAGGTCAGCCGCACGCCGTAGCCAAGGACCTCGCACATCACTTGCCCTGGTGTTGCGCCCAGCGTCATGCGGATTCCAATGTCGCGCGTGCGCTGCGCGACGGTGTACGACAAAACTCCATAAATTCCTGCCGATGACAGCAACAAGGCTGTGGCGGCAAAAATAGCCAGCAGGAACGTATCGAAGCGCGACCGTTCGAGCGTGCCGGATATTTTCTGCTGCATACTGGAGACTTGGTAGATGGGTATTCCGGGTGCAACCGATGCCACCGTAGTTTGCAGCTCGCGGACAGGAATCGTGCTGCCCTCCGTCCTCACCACTAGGTCCATGGTGCGTCCAATCCAATCCCAGGCGCTGGGGGGCATTTGCGCCATAGGAAGATAGAACTGCGGCTCAATCTGGCGATCCAGGCCCCAGGCACGCACGTCCGCCACGACGCCGACGACTTCGTGCCACACTGGATCCATGCGGCCCTTGGGTCCCTCCTCGCAGCATGCAAAGCGCTTGCCGACGGGGTTTTGCCCCGGCCATATGGTGCGAGTCAGCGTTTCATTTACGATTGTCACCAGCGTCTTGTCGCGCGTGTCCTGCAGCGTGAAGTCGCGGCCAGCCTTCAAGGGTATGCGCACTGTTGAGAGGTAGCTGGGGGAAACGATTTGCAGTTGTGCGTTAACCAGGTTCGACGGATCCAAGGCCTTACCTTCCGGCAGGAGACCATTGCTGCTGCCTCCGCCCGCCAGTGGCGCTCGCGAAACCGCCGCGGCCGACTGCACGCCCGGCAAAGTACCCATCGCCGTCACCATGCGGTCGAAAGTCTGTCGCGCGACGGTCGGGTCGTGATAACCAGCTTCGGAAAGCCCGAGGCGCCCGACAATCAAGTTGCTCGAATCGAAACCCGGATCCAGATGTGTCACCAGCAGCGCGCTGCGAATTAACAATCCCGCACCCGCCATTAGGATCAGCGCCAGAGCAACTTCACCGATTACCAGAACGCTCCGAAGGCGATCGCGGCTGCCGCTCGACGTGCCAGCACCGTTCTTGAAAACTTCGCTGAGCCGCGTTGAAGCCGAACGCAGCGCCGGTGCGAGCCCGAAAATGAAACTTGAAAGCAGACTGACGGCGCACGCGAACACCAGCGTTCTTGTGTCGATGCTGGTCTCTCCAAGACGCGGCACTTCCGCCGGCCCACGCGTGACGATCCAAGTCACTCCCGAATAAGCCAACAAAACACCGGCTGCACCGCCGAGCAGCGCAAGCAAAACATTTTCCGCCAACAGTTGCCGCACGATACGTCGCGGCGAAGCTCCCAGTGCGACGCGTAGCGCAATCTCCTTTTGCCGTGTGCGCGACCTGGCCAGCTGCAAATTCGCAACGTTCGCGCACGCAATCAACAGCAAGAATCCCACGGCAGCCAGCATCAGCCGCAACACCAGTTGCTGATCTCCTAGCAGCGCCGTCTTCAGCGGCATTGCGCGAAGACTTCGCTCCTTATCATCAATTCGGTACTTCTGCTGTAGCCGTGCCGCGATCACGCCGAGTTCCGACTGCGCCTGCTCGAGCGACACGCCGGGCCTCAGCCGGCCCATGACATCCAGATAATGGTTGTCATGATCGGCCAGCTGTTGCGCTGTGAACGCCTCGGGAATCCAGATGTCGCTGCTATTTAAGAGCGGATCGAATGTCTTCGGCATGACTCCGACAACGATGTATGGCGTGCCGTTTATGCGCAGCGGTTGGCCTACAATCGACGAAACGGTGTGAAGATGCGTGCGCCACAACCGCTCGCTGATCACCGCCACTTCCCCATGCCCGGGCTTGTCGTCATCGGTCGTGAGCACGCGTCCGGCGATTGGTTGAACCCCAAATGTAGCGAAGTAGTCGCCTGTGGCTAGCTCGCCCTCCACACGTTCAAGGGCTTCGCTGGTCGCCAGGTTGAAGCTGGCGTTATTGGACGCGCAAAGTTTTGTGAACGAAGTGCTTTGTTGCTGAAGATCGGTGAAGTTCCCCACCGAGAGACCCGGAAAAATACCTCGCCACTGCTCCTGCATGTACACCACGCGCGAGGGGTCTTTCATCGTCAATGGCCTCAGCAGCACCGCGTTCATTACGCTGAAGATGGCGGTGTTTGCGCCGATCCCAAGTGCCAGGGTGAGTACCGAGACTGCGGTGAAACCGGCATTCTTCTGCAGTATCCGCGAGCCAAAACGCAAATCCTGCCAAAGCGTTTCCAGCAGCGGCAACCCACGCCGTTCGCGGTACAACTCCTTTGTCTGTTCCACGCCGCCGAGTTTCAGCAACGCCGCGCGCCGCGCATCTTCCGGCCGCATACCCACCCGCACGTTGTCTTCCATGTGCATTGCAAGGTGGCTCTCCAATTCATCCGCCAACTCGCGGTCCTGGCGCCGCCTCTGAAACAACCCGCCCAGCCGTAACAACCACGCGCGCAACCCACGCATCAGGATTGCTCCGCCGCCGAAAGGAATTTTGCCAAAATCGCAGTGGTCTGTTCCCAATCGCGCGCTTCTTTTTCCAGTTGCTTGCGTCCTGCGCGTGTCAGCTTGTAATACTTGGCGCGCCGGTTGTTGTCCGAGACGCCCCACTCGGAAGCCACGTAGCCTTCCTGTTCCAATTTCAGCAGCGCCGGATATAGCGTGCCGTAGTTCACGGAGAGAATGTCGCCGCTGATTTGCTCGATGCGCCGGGCAATCCCGTACCCGTGCAGCGCGCCCATAGCCTCGAGTGTCTTCAGGATCATCAACGCCAGTGTGCCCTGCCAAACATCCGCTTTATCGGCCATAACGCTCCTATGGTCTTGCCATAGGGAAGCTGCCACATCTCCTATGGCTTCGCAATAGGTATTTTGCCTCGCCCTCCATTCACCGACCGTGACACAACCTACAGGAAACTCCCTTGAAAACTCGCCGCGAGTTCTTGCAGTCCACACTCACAGCTTCCGCCTCGGCTCGGATATTCATGCGTGCAACACATTCGCGAATCGCGAAGCCGTCGTCCCACGTTCCGCCGACGTGAGGGTGCGCAGCGGAGCGATCACGCATGTATTCCCACCCGCGTCCTCGTCACCGCCATAGGTTTGTCCCGCCAACGGATGCAGGCGGAACCTTAGAGTCTCTTATCTGCTCGACTTCTCATCCTGACGGCAGCTCCGTCTCAAGCCGAGAGTCAGCGTGAGACCGCAGACGATTGCGCTGAAAAGCGCCGAGGGAAACGCGGTGATCTCGGCAATCACAGATCCAGATAACTTCCATATTATCAGCGCTTTAACGACAGACCAGCCGCGTATTGCCTCTTTGGAGATTCCCCCAAAATTCATCTCGGACTGGTCTTGTCCGTGCCACATCCAGCTCCGCAGCAGGTTGCCATGTTCCAGGGACGCCCCCGCCCGGGCGATATGGATTGTCTATGAGTGAAGACAGAAATCACAAAAAGTTGGCGCGAGGCTTGACGTGTGGTCTCCTGTGCCTGCTGTGCACCGGAGCGCTCTTGTCACAGGACATCACCAGCCGCAAAATTCTGAAAAAAGTAGCTGCGCAATATCCTTCGATCCTGAAACAGCGCGGCATCGGCGGGGTTGTAAAACTGCGTGTATTCGTCAACCCGAATGGAACCGTGCGTGATTCGACGGTGGTCGGCGGAAACCCGATTCTCGCCAACTGTGCGCAAAAGGCCGTCAAACAGTGGCTCTTCGCTCCCGACAACAGCGAATCGGAAGTCGAAGTCTCGATCGTCTTCGACCCCAGTTCCCAAAGCCAATAAGCTCTCAGGCCAGCCGCAACGGCATTATTCTTCGGCTCACCCGCCGATTCATAGTTGAGGTTTTTCTTCCACGTAGCGCTGACTTTTATGTCAGCCCAGGTTTTCGCCGCGTCACAGTTCCGTCAGCAACTGTACCGAAACCAACGTTTCCGGCGAATTGGGATGCGCAGCGAACAGCGCCCTCCATTCCGGGTTCGCGTTTTCAAACGTCGTTCGCGCGCCATATGCCGCCATGTCCTCATATGCGATCAGCAGCAATAGCGGACCTGTGTCTGGCCCGGGAACAGTGTTCCTAAAAAGCTTCACGGATTTCGGCATCACAGGGCTATCGAATTTTGCGTCGGCTGCCTGCTTCAGTTTGGAGAGGAAGTCCTGCATTCGGCCGGGTTTGACTTCCTACGTGAAGATGGCCAAGACAGACATTGCGACGCTCCTTTAGAACTAGAAACTCCCTGCCAATAGCATCGGGAACTGAGATCAGGAGAAGTTAGCACAGTCCAGCGGAGACTATTTGCCGACAACAGTGGAGCTAGACCCCGCCGAGTTTGGCAACCAGTTTGTTGGAATGAACTACGCGTACGATCACCAGAAAACGAGTCTGGCAAACAGGACGTGCGTCAGAACGATACACCCCAAAACGACGGGTCCGGCGATGACAACGCAATTCCGATGTCCCACGCCTCGTGACCGCGCCACACCACTTCACCTTCCGCTGCCCGGCCGTTTTCCGGCCGAATGATTCGAACGCGGCGCCGTAACGGCAGATCCGCTCCTACTACCGCCATGCAACCGGATTGACTGACGTCCACGGTAACGCCATTGGCCCGGCGCGGAACGTTTCCATCTTGCCATTCCACCAGAAAGCGCAGGCTGGCGACGGCCCGCTTGTGGGAGCGAAGTCTGGCCCAGCGTTGTTCCAGTTCGTCCATCGCTGGCGATAGCGGGCTCATTGTTTCTGCGGACATTGGGGGACCTCACAGACAAAAATTTCGAACCAAGGGAAGGGCAAAGGAAACCTTAAAACCATGCATTGAAGGAGTCAATGGTACTTATTCAAAAAAATTGGGCAGATCGTCTGGCGCGACCAATTTGAAACGAAAAAGCCCCACCTGTGGAGCAATCCAAATGCCAGAGGTGGGGCTAATTCAGCTGAATCCGCCTGCAGAAGTCTAAAATTGGTTCCAAAGAAACTGGTTATAGACCTCGTGGTGATATTGCACCTCGGGCGCTTTCACAAACGTGCCCAAGGAACGCGCGCAACGGTCCGCCGACGCCCTCTTCAGGTCCGCAAAGCGCGACTTAACGTCGCCGCCCAGCAGTTTCGTCGTCCATTCGGCCTTCTCGAAGTTCTCCAGCGCCGTATAGATATTGTCCGGCAGGTACCGTTCGGCCTGGCGAAGGTTCTTTAGTTTGGCCGTATCGCCTTCCAAACCAGTGCGGAAGATGGAGTACATCACCAGGTAAGGATTGGCGTCAGGTGCCACGGAGCGGAACTCCACGCGCATGCTGCGTTCGTTGCCGATCGGGATGCGGATCATGGAGCCTCGGTCCACGGCAGACGCCTTCAACTGGTTTGGCGCCTCGAAGTGCGGGTCCAGTCGACGATACGAGTTAACACTGGAGTTCATCAGCAAGCAAAGATCGTTGCCGTGCGTCAGGATGCGATCCACAAACGCCCAACCGAATTTGCTGAGTTTCTCCTCGCCCTTGGGGTCCCAGAAAAGATTCTTGCTCTCCTTGGAAATCGACACGTTGGTGTGCATGCCGCTTCCATTCACGCCTACCACCGGTTTCGGCAGGAAACTCGCGGTCAGGCCCATCTTGTTGGCCACTTGGCGGCAGATCAGCTTGTACAGCTGAATCTGGTCGGCCGCGCCAACCACGTCGGTGTAACTGTAGTTGATCTCGAACTGCGACGGCGCCACTTCCGGGTGGTCCTTTTCATTCTGGAATCCCATGGCGCGCTGCACTTCAGCGGTTGTATCGATAAACGTGCGCAGCGGATCGCCCGGCAGCGAGTGGTAGTATCCGCCGGTGTTGACGTATTCAAACTTCTGCGTCTCGTTGTAGTGCCGCTCCGCTTCCGCGTTCTTGAACAGGAACCCTTCGATTTCGTTCGCGGCATTCAGCGTGTAGTCTTCCTTCTTATACAGCGTGTCGGCGTACCCTTTCAGAACGCCGCGGATATCGGCGCTGTACGGCGTGCCGTCCTTGTCGATCACGTCGCCAAACACCAGCACCTTGCCGTTGCCGAAAATGTCTGCTGGCGCCCAGTAGAACGCGCTCCAATCCATGCCCAGGCGAAGGTCGCTCTCGCGTTGCGCAGTAAATCCGCGAATGGAGGAGCCGTCGAAGGTCAGGTTGTCGAAGCTCTTCACCAGGAATTTCTTATCGTAGTCCAGCATGTGCAGCCGGCCTTCCAGGTCGGTGAACAGGACTGTCACTGCCTTAATGCGCTTTTCGTCGGTCAGGTACTTCAGGCGCTGCTCTTGAATCTTGTGGAAGGGAGTGCGGGCTTTCCGTTGTTCTTTGGCTTTCAGGTTTAGATCTTCGAGCTCTTCATAACTCAGCGCTAAAAAATTACGCAGATCGTTCGACATGAATCTCCTCAAATTGAGTTGGTGGAAAAATTGGCGGCAAAGATGGGGTCGGCATGCCGGGCCTTTCGAATGTAAAGGTATCGCGTGGGTCTCTACAGCGTCAAATGGAAAAACCGAAACCACAAGAGGAAAAACAAATGAATCGGATAAAAAAACCAGATAAGCAAAAACCTCAGTAAAACAAAGGCGAAAACGAGAATGCGCAGATTGTAATTTCCACAGCAGCCTGTTCCGGAACGCAACGGTCTTTCCCGTCATGACTCACACTACAGATCCTTCAACCCCGCTAAGCGATTGCTCTTCCAGCGTTTCCTAATCTCCCAGTCATGGCATCCCTCCTGCACTTGATCTGGCAGAAGTTGCTTCATGGCCCGCGAAACAGCTTGATCCTTCAAACCCCAGATCAGGCGGTGTTTCCGAGTCTGTACTCAATCCTCCGGGAAATACCTCGAACGGCCTGCCAGAACCCCCTCGGGCGCCGTGAGTTGACCCTGACAAAACTCGCGGCGCCCTTTCCTCCCGAAAGAGCGTATCGGCGCAGTCCTGTACCTCATCCCTTTGCCTGTAGCTCGTCTTTTGAGGGATGAGGCGTTCCACCCAAACGCACGAATGCGCCCGCCCGAGTTTCCACGAGCGAGCGCACACCTGCAGAAGTAGAGATCTTCTGCGAGATTTTCTACTGGGACTTTGTAGTTGTGTCGCCAGGCGCGTTACTAGCAGCGACAAATGGCACCGTTACCGTGCTGTCCAGCCGAACCAGCATGGCCGTTTGCTCGGGCATATTAATTTCCTTGCCCTTTCGCGCCACCACGTAGATCGCTCCCGCGGCGAAGCCGATGCCCATGCCGCGTCCCAGGCTGCCGGCAATCAACCCGATGGTTGAGCCAGCGCCGCCACCAATGGCAAGACCAATCACGTCGCCTTTGTAGTCGTGCTTCTCCTGGACGATTTCGCCCTCGGTGATCTTCATGTCCTTCCGCGCTGTACTCGTGCCAGAGTCAACGCGCGGTTTGCCAATCGCCAGCAGCGTGGTCTGGATCGGGATCAACCGGCTGTCCACTTCCAGGGTCTTGAAACTGACGTTCACGTACGCCTGTCCCTTGAACAACGAGAAAAGCTTTGCCTTCTGAACGACACCGATGGTGCCGTGAAGTTTCGTGCCGACCGGAAGAATCGTCAGGCCGTCGAGCACCACGGGTTGCGACGTCGCAGCAGTGATGGCATCGCCTTCCTGAACCTTGGAGCTGTTGATGGGAGTCAGCAGCGTCAGATGGAATTCCGTACCCTGCGAAACCTGGCGTGGCTCCGCAGAGGCTGGCGGCGCAACCGGGCACACCAGCGCAATTGCTAAAATCAGTGAAACGATAATTTTCATGAACATCCTCCTGCCTGCACGCGCGTGCAGGGTTTGTCCCCGTGACGTGGGGTAGTCGTCCCGACTGGGCGGGACGCAGCGCTGGCGCGCGGACCGTGCTCCTGCCGTGGGCGGAACACGGAAGGTTGGGGAGGAACTCCAACCGAGGAAAAGTCTAAATCACGGCCCGGGGAGTTTAGCAAGATGTTTTGCCGATGTGCTGAGTCTGGCAAGTCCATCAGACTTACGGTCTTCGGCCACTGCAGAAGGAATCAGAACCCAGCCCCCGAGTAAGCATGCAGCCTATAGATCTCCTTGCTCACGGTACAAAAGTGAACAGCGCTCACTCTCGCAGCATTTTAGGGGTTGCACTCAACGGCGAGAACCAAGGGAGTTGCCGTTCCGAGCGGTCTGTCACCACTTGTCTAAGACCCGCCCAAATGCTGGCCCCGCTCGCACGCCCAGGAGAGCGGGGCCGAGGTGCTAGCGCCCGCCAATTCGCACGTTTAAACTTCGGGGTCGTCTTTATCGGTTGGCAGGGCAAAAAAGAATCTGTCCAAGCGGACCTTGCCGAGCGCGCCGGAGTTTCCTTTAGCTTTATCTCTCGTTTCGAAAATGGTCACGCTCTTCCTTCGATTGAAACGCTGGAACAATTGGCGCTTGCTTTGGATACTCCCATCTATCGGTTTTTCTGCGATGACGAAGTTCCTCTCAGTTCCCTTCTTCGCAAGGAAAACCCCAGCTGGCAACCGGAACTGAACCGCACCGGCAAATGGGAATACCTGGTTGAACAGTTTCGCAATCTGCTTGGCGGCCTGCTCGACGAAGACCGAAAACTGCTGTTGCACGTCGCCGCCCGGGCGGCCCGCAAGCGCAAAACCTAAATCAAGCTTCCGCGCGAGCCTTAGGAATAGGACACCGCATCAGGATTGCCGGCAAAACGATTCTTGCCTCCGCGGCATCCAATTCGCGTGATTCCATTTTCTATTCTCGATCTGTCGCCGATTCCTCAGGGTGCTTCCGCAGGCGATGCTTTGCACAATTCCCTCGATCTTGCGCGGCACGCGGAGTCCTGGGGCTACCATCGCTTCTGGCTTGCGGAACATCACGGTATGCCCGGCATCGCAAGCGCCGCAACATCCGTAGTAATCGGTTTCGTCGCCGGTGGCACCAAAACCATACGGGTTGGGTCGGGCGGCATCATGTTGCCGAATCATTCGCCGCTTGTGATCGCCGAGCAGTTCGGTACGCTCGCAGCGCTTTATCCGAACCGCATCGATTTAGGACTCGGGCGCGCGCCAGGGACCGACGTGTCCACCATGCGTGCGCTGCGTCGCGACATCGCCTCCACCTCGGACAGGTTTCCGCAAGACGTCGAAGAACTGCAGGCCTACCTCGAACCGGCGACGCCCAGTCAAAAAGTTCGCGCCATTCCTGGTGCAGGCTCACGCGTACCCATCTGGTTGCTGGGCTCCAGCCTGTTCAGCGCACAACTTGCAGCCGAGCTTGGCTTGCCGTTTGCCTTCGCATCGCATTTCGCGCCCGCGGACCTGCTGCAAGCCCTGGCGCTCTATCGAGCGAACTTCAGGCCTTCGCAGCAACTTGATCGTCCATACGCGATGATCGGATTGACGGCCGTCGTCGCGGAAACAGACGCCGAAGCTCGTTATCACTTCACGTCCATCCAGCAATCCTTCGCAAATCTGCGCCGCGGCACACCGGGCCAGGTTCCTCCGCCGATCGAAGACATTGATTCGTTTTGGTCGCCTGCGGAGAAAGCCAATGTCGGCCAGGCGCTTCTCTGCTCCGTCGTCGGTTCGCCAGAAACAGCGAAGCGTCGTCTGGTGAATCTTCTGGATCTCACCCGGCCGGACGAAATCATCAGCACAACTCATGTCTACGATCACAAAGCGCGGCTGCGTTCGTTTGAACTTCTCGCACAAATTCGCGCTAGCATTGCCTCTTCGGGAACCGAGCACTCCACGTCGGCGACTATCCCCGCGGGTCTTGTCTGACACACCAGCACCCTGGGTACCGTCACAACAGAATTGCCCGCGCAAGCCAGCCGTGAAGCTCCATCTGATTTTGGGCTATAGCGTTGAACGCACGCAGGCCCTATACTGCTATGACTTTGACACGTCACTTAGTGGATGTAGACAGCTGCGTTTGGATAATGCCGCTTTCGGGAGGGCTTCCGAGCTTTTTCTGGCCGCCCGATTTGAGGGAATCATGGCCGCGACTCCAATCGACCGAAGGACCTACAAGGCGCTGCTGGACCAGGTAAACGATGGCGTGTACATCGTGGACTTGGACCGACGCATTTTGTACTGGAATGAGGGTGCCTTCCGCCAGACAGGCTACGAACCCCATGAAATGGTCGGCCTGCGCTGTCCAGAGGATGGGCTTTGCCACGTGGACAGTGAAGGCAAGCGCTTGTGCGCTCACAATTGTCCTCTAACAGCTAGCCTTAACAACGGCCGCTCTCACGAAGTTGAAGTCTTCTTGCGGCATAAGCAGGGCCGGCGGGTTCCCGTGACCGCGCGGGTTCAGCCTCTTCGCGCGGCCGACGGCTCAATCATCGGGGCGGTGCAGATATTCAGCAACAGTACCGCAGAGCAGGATGCGCAGCGCGAGATCGAGCAGATGGGGCGCCTGGCCTTTCTCGATCAAGTCACGCAACTGCCGAATCGCCGCTTCGTTGAGATGGCGCTGCAGACAGCCTTCAGTGAATTCCGCATACACAAGGAACCGTTCGGCGTATTGCTGATTGACCTCGACCGGTTCAAGGCAATCAACGACACCTTCGGGCACGCCACCGGCGACCACGCCTTGCTGGAAGTGGCCAAGACCCTGACGGGAACGCTGCGCCCAGCCGATGTGATTGGCCGCTGGGGAGGGGATGAGTTCATCGCCGTCGCCCATCACGTGAACGACGAGATTCTCACTCACTTGAAGGAGCGATGTGCCGCCATGGTCGCGCAAACCTTGTTCACCTGTGATGGAAGCTTGCTATCTCTCTCGGTCTCAATCGGCAGCACACTCGCGCTTCCCGATGACACCTCCGAAAGCCTCATCAAACGGGCCGATGAGTTGATGTACCGGAACAAGATTAAATAGTGCGCTCGTAATCCTGCACATCTCTGCCCGTCACGGCTTCAAAAGTCAGCCGCGCGACGAAAAGCTGCGCGCCCATGCTATAACTCATCTCACCTAGTTGGCGGCGGCTTCCTTATCAGCACATTCCAGGCTGCAGCTTGCACAAGAGGAGGACTGAATGGTTCGCGTGACGGGGTATATTTTTTCGTTCGTTCTGCTACTCACTGCCTTTACAGCCATTGCCCCGGCGCAGAGTGCCGGCGGCAACAGCCCTGCGCAAACGCCGGGTGTCGCCAACCAACAAGCGATACACGAACCATTCGACGTTAACGCCGCCGTGAACGCGTATCTCGCCAAGATGCCTCCCGCGCAACGCGCCCGCTCCAACTCCTATTTCGAAGGTGGCTATTGGATGCTGCTGTGGGATTTTCTCTCCACCGTAATCGTAATGTGGATCTTGCTCCGGTTCCGATGGTCGACGCGCATGCGAGACTTTGCCGAACGCATCACGCGTTTTCGCCCTCTTCAAACCGCTCTTTACTGGCTGCAATTCATTATCGTTACGTCAGTGCTGACCTTTCCGCTCACGGTTTACGAAAGCTACTTCCGCGAGCGCAAGTACGGCTTGCTGAATCAAACATTCGGTCCGTGGATGCGCGATCAGCTTATTGCGCTGGTCGTTGGCGTGATACTCGGCGCCGTTCTCGTGGTTCCACTCTTCGGTTTGGTGCGCCGTCTCGGAAAACAATGGTGGGTGTGGGGAGCGGCAGTCACCATCATCTTTCTGGCCTTCGTCATCCTTATTTCTCCGGTCTACATCGCTCCGCTATTCAACACTTATACCAAGCTGCAAGATCCCCTCATTAAAGATCCTATTCTCAGCATGGCGCGCGCCAACGGAATCCCCGCAACCGACGTCTACGAGTTCGACGCCTCGCGCCAGTCCAACCGTGTCAGCGCAAACGTCAGCGGCTTCGCCGGCACGCAGCGCATTTCCCTGAACGACAATCTCTTGAAGCGCTGCACTCTGCCCGAAATTGAAACCACCATGGGACACGAGATGGGCCACTACGTTCTCAACCACGGCTACAAGGGATTAGTGATGTTTGGTGTGCTCATCGTCTTAGGTTTTGCCTTCTTAATTTGGTTTATCAACATCACCCTGGCGCGCTGGGGCGACCGTTGGGGCATCCGCGGCATAACCGACGTCGCGGTGCTGCCGCTGGCGCTCATCGGCTTGTCCATTTACTTCTTTCTGCTGACGCCCGTCACCAACACCATCACGCGCACGATGGAGTTCGAGGCAGACATGTATGGCCTGAATGCAGGTCGTCAACCGGATGGCGAGGCCAACGTGGATTTGATGCTCGGCGAATATCGCAAACTCGATCCGGGGCCGCTTGAGGAGTTCGTCTTCTTTGATCATCCCAGTGGACGTACCCGCATCACCGCTGCGATGCGCTGGAAGGCCGAGCATCCCGAAACCGCTTCGCCGGAAGAGTTGGCAAGACCCCTTTTCACGACTCCATAGGGCAGCCTCCTCGACAAGCGGCTAATCGCAAGGGGGCTATTTCCCCCGACGACGCAAAACTTGTTACTTCTGACAATACTTTCAGGTTGCGTCTTCAAGTACTGTCCACTGTAAAAATCCAGCACGGAGGAGGAATCAGTGAAAACCGCAATTCGGAACGCTATTGGACTCGCCCTTTTGAGCTGCTTGGTACTGGCAGGCTGCGGCGAACAACCAAAGGTTGCACAAGATGTGAAGGAACTGGAATCATTTGAAACCGCCAAGGATGCCTATGTCTATGCGTATCCATTAATGACCATGGAGATGACCAGGCGGGCGACAACCAATGTGGTTGCGCCGGAGGGCACCTCCGCTCCCATGGGCCAATTCGCCAAGCTTCGCGAATATCCAAACGCATCGTTCAACGCCGTAACCGCGCCGAACGCCGATACCCTGTACACCGTCACCTGGCTCGATGTTTCCAAAGAACCTTGGGTCATCAGTATCCCCGACATGAAGGGGCGCTACGCTCTGTTTCCGATGCTCGACGGATGGACCGACGTCTTCCAGGTTCCAGGCAAACGCACGACCGGAACGGCGGCACAGAAATACGCCATCACCGGCCCGGGCTGGAGCGGAACGCTCCCGGCTGGCGTCACGGAATATAAATCGCCGACCGGAATGGTATGGCTGTTAGGGCGCATCTATTGCACCGGCTCGCCAGAGGACTACAAAACAGTGCACGCGCTGCAAGACCAAATGACTGCTGTGCCTTTGTCTTCTTACGGCAAGCCCTACAAGCCGACGCCGGGAGTCGTCGACCCTGCGATCGACAAAAAGACCGCCGTTCGTGATCAACTGAACGCCATGGACGGTGCTTCGTACTTCAAACTTTTCGCTCAACTCTTGAAAACAAATCCGCCAAATGCGGATGACGCACCGATGGTCGCGAAGCTGGCGAAAATTGGAATCGTCCCGGGCCAGGATTTCGACGCATCCAAGCTCGAACCCAGCGTGGCCGCGGGAATCGCCAAGGTTCCCAAACCAGCGCAGGACAAAATCGCGGCGTGGTTCAAAGAAGGAATCGCCGCGGGAGATGCAAAGCTCGAAAATGGTTGGGTGTTTACCACCAAGACCGGGCTATACGGCACCAACTACATTCAGCGCGCCACGGTTGCCTGGTACGGCCTCGGCGCGAATCGCCCCGAAGACGCCGTTTATCCAACCTCCGAAGGTCCGGAAATTCTTCAGAAATACAATGGCGCCAACAAATATGTTCTGCACTTCGACAAGGGCCAGATGCCGCCGGTCGATGGGTTTTGGTCGGTGACCATGTACAACGCCAAGTATTTCTTCGTCGACAATCCGCTCAATCGCTACAACGTCAGCCAACGCAATAAGTTCAAAACCAATGCCGACGGCTCAACCGACATTTACATTCAAGCGGACTCTCCCGGCAAGGACAAAGAATCCAATTGGCTGCCTGCGCCGAAAGATGATTTCGTCTTGATGATGCGCTTGTACTGGCCGAAGGAAAAAGACCCGACCATCCTGAATGGTTCGTGGAAAATCCCCGCAGTGAAAAAGGTCGCATAGACAAAATGACGAGGGGGCGGGATGGCCGTCCCCTTTCCAATTTCAGCCACCTGTCATTCCTGCTCACAATTGGAGCGGGTTCGAGCGTTGTGCTAAGCTTTCATTTGCAGTCATGAATCAGCGACTGCCAAGTCGTGGAACTTCGGACTTCGTGCAACGAGGTCCCGCGAACCCCGCCAGGCCCGGAAGGGAGCAACGGTACCGGGTAAGCCAAGTGTGCCGCGGAGATTCCGAAGTTCCTCGAATCGAAAAGTTTTCAGCAATCGGTTTTAAGTTCTAACCTCAATTTCTCACGAGTCACGATAAAACCGTTGCCCAAAAATGCTGTCATGTCGTCGATGACAGTGTCGGCGTTGTCAAGAGACACGAATCGTGTAGCCGTGAGGGGTTTGCGTTTTCTTCCTTAACCCGAGTCTTTCTTCTGCGACCAAAACTCGTTCCGTAATCGAGCGGTGAAGCTTTAGTCCCACCGGCGCTTAACGGAAGGATTGGAAGCTTTTCCAGAACAGCGGCCACGGCTCGCGAAGGCCGCGGCAGACGAACATGTCGGGATTTTCGAGGGTTTCTTCGTTGGCGGTGCCGTAGCGGTTCCAGGGATGGCCGGCAAGTTGGCACGATGCGAAGTGAGAATCGACCCATTCACGCGGGAAACCTACAACAATCAGCGTTTCGGGAGGCGGGTCGCCGTAGCCGCGTTCCCAAAATGAGTTGACGCCGCTGATGGCGCGTGGCAGGCCGTAGCGTTCGCCATACAGATTGAGGGCGCCCACTTCGCCGTAATTCCCTGCCAGGATGCCGAGGCGGGCGCGATCGCCGGCGGGAAGCGTGTCGCGGATATTTGCGACAGTCTCGGCAAATTCGGGCCAGCCAATTTCTTCACCCAAAGTGCCGTTGACCTTGATCGCGAAGTGCCACCAAGGCGAGCCAATGGGAGCAGTGGGTAGCGCGAAAGCGATGGCGATGGCGACGTCGATGAGCAGCGCGGAGAAGACGGCGATGCGCAGGACTGTGGCGCGGCTTGCTTGCAGGGTGGCGAGCCAGTCATCCAGGAAGACGGCGCCAGCGGCGTACAGCATGGGATATGCAGGAGCAAGGTAGTAGCCGCGTCCCTTGGCGACGAGGAAGAGCGCGAGGGGGATGAGATACATCCACGCCAACATGCGAAAGCGGCGGCCATCTTTGAAAAAGAAATAATAGAGCCCGGCGAGGGCGAGGGGAAATGCCAGAAGGGCCAGTTCCGCCTGGTCGGGGAGAAAGCCGGAGGTCTGGCCCTCGCGGACGTCGCGTTCATGAATGAAGCGCAGAAAATCGAGCGAGACAAAATGATGCCGGGTCTGCCAAAGGAGATTGGGTAGAAAAAGAAGAATGGAAACGGCCACGCCCAACCAGAGCCACTTGCTGCGCAGGTCGCGACGCACATCCGTGAACAAGACGGCGCCGACAATGCCGAGGGTGAAGAAGCCCATGGTGTACTTGGAAAGCATGCCGAAGCCAAGCGCGGCGCCGATGGCCAGCCACCAGCGCGTGTCGCCGGTCTTTAGCAGGCGAAGAACGAAGTAGGCAGCAAGGACCCAACAGAGGTAGTCGAAGGAGATGTAGGTCATCAGCGCGCCGCCGCCAAGGCAGAATGGAACGGCGGCGAGAGCGGCGATGATTTGCGCGCGGCGCGAGGCGCCGAGTTCGCGCGCCATCAGGCCGGTGAGGACGACGGCGATGGCCTGCACAAACCAGGAGAAAAACCGGAATCCGGGAAGCGAAGTGCCGAAAAGCAGCAGCGAGAGTCGCGCAAAGAGTGGAGTGATGGGCGGATAGGCGACGTAGCCCCAGGAGAGGTGGCGGGCGTCGTCGAGGAGAGAGAGCTCGTCGCGATTGAAGCCATAGCGATTGCCGGTGAGGAAGTGGAGGAGCAACGTGGAAAGAGCGATGGCGAAAAGCGGGGCGAGATCGCTGCGCCAGGCGGAGCGCGGAACCGCAAAGTGCGTGGCGTCTGCAAGCGTGACGTTGCGCGAATCGAATTGTGAAGACCCGGGCGACAAGATGAGGCTCCGCAAGAAATTGACAGCAAGACAGCATATAGGAAATTAAGCCGGAGAGATTCATTTTGCAGGGCGTGTTCGGCGAAAGCGTGACGAAAGGACGAGATTCGAATCGCGCGTGATTTTGGTTGAGATCTTGCGGGCGCAAACGGCGCGCTCCTCGAGATGACGGCTCGTCAATGCATCGAGTACAAGAAAGGAAAGAAAAAGCCCCGCGACTCGTGGGAGCAGCGGGGCTTGGATTGAAAGCTGGTTATTGAAGCACAGGATAGGGCAAGTAACGCCACAAATCGTTCAGCTGGCCGTTCCCGGGGCTGCCCGCCGTAGAATCAAAACCCTCGCCACCAAACATCCAGAATTCTCCTGAATTGTCTGTCCAATAGCCAGCGCCCCAGCGAGAGCCAGGGTTGTTTAAATAGAAGCCCCAAGTTATCGGGTTCGCTTCAATTCCATAGACACCGGTTTGGCTGACAGAGCTTGATCCCTTGACCCAGACCCAATTGCCCTGCGTGTAGACCCAGAGATCCGCTAGGGACCCGTTGCCTGTAGCATCGTAGCCTTGGCCACCGAAAAGCCATAGGCGCAGTTTCCCATTGGCATCCACGTCAGCCCATCCTGCAGGGCTCCAGCGCGCGCCCGGCACGTTGGTTGAAGCGGGGACGCCCATTTGTCCATAAGTGGCGTTCTGATTCACAAAGTTGGCTCCGCTCAGCCAGGTCCACTGGTTCGTGGCCGTATTGAATTCCCAGAGGTCGTTAAAGGCGTTGGGTTGTCCTGTGGGAGAGAGGTTGTATCCACCAAAGACCAAGAAATTGCCGGAGGCATCGAACCAGGAGACGGAAGCTTGGCGTCCACCCGGGCCGGAGGCATTCGTAGTATTCGGCGTACCGAGAACACCATAATTGCCGTCTGCATTGGTCGTGGTTGAACCGTTGACGAAGGTCCACGTGTGTGTAGCAGTGTTAAATTTCCAGAGATCATTCAACAATCCCGGCACGATGGTTGTACTATCCGCCCAACCATACCCGCCGAACATCCACAAATTGCCGGAGGCATCGAGTCTTGAAGTTGCTCCCCAACGCCCTCCAGGGTACTGATTCGGCCCGGTATAGACACCTGGGCCATCGTTGCCTCCAAGAGGGAACTGTGTCCAAGTGACAGTCCAAGCGAAGGTGGTTGGATCCTGGGCGGGAACGGCGACCCAGAGATCGTTGAGAAAGTCTGTACCCGGATCCTGACCACCAAAGAGCCAGAGATTGCCTGCAGCATCGGGCCACGACTGAGATCCCCAACGGCGCGCGGGAGGGGTATTTCCTTTAGCGGGCACCGCGAGGGCCCAATAGTTATTAAGACTTCCCTGGTAATTTGCAATTCCAGTGCCTTGATAGACCCACATATCTTGGAGCCACCAAGGCTCGGGGGTAGTGGTGTCCGTTGCGAGGCTATAGCCGTAGCCACCGAACATCCAGAGATGGCCGCTGGGATCGGTCCACGTGGCAGGATAGCGAATACCACCGGGACTGCTCGTGACCTGGGTGGTGATTGGGAACGTAGTAGGAGGATTGCTTGCGCCCCGCTGATTAGCGGTGTTTGCCCCGGCAATCCACGCCCAGTCGTTGTGGCCACAATCGATGACAACGGTGTTCACCACGGCGAGAGCTACGCCTTTGTAGAAATAGTCGCGACAACCCTGCGGCTGCGTGGATGGACTAACGAAGAGGTCGACGTCGTAGGCGCTGCCGTAAGCGATCTGCGTTACGAACGTAAAGGGACCATTGCCACTGAGCGGCAGGTTGTCTCCTCCATTGTTCTGCAGCACCATGTTGGCGTCGCCACCCGCAGGGACCCAAGTGCCAACAACTTGTCCGCCGATCGGGAAAAAGACCGCAGGGCAGACAATCTGGATACTCGTAATGTCCGTTGAGCCAGTGGTTCCGGAGGCGTTGGTGACCTGGCAATCCTGGGCTGGACCCGAAGGCTGAGTCTGGACGGTGACCGAATAAGGCGCGCCACCTGGAAGCAAGGTCGCGAAAGTAAAAGTGCCGTTGGCGGTGATCTTCAGATTGTCTACGCCATTGTCCTGGAGGACCATGCCGGTGCCCGCGAGACCGGAGACCGATCCACCGATTTTGATGGTGCCCACCGAGCAAGTCACGACCACGGTGCCGACATTGCCCGAGACCGTGCCGCCGCCTGCCGATATCAGGCAGGTCTGAGTAGGACTCGTTGGTTGAGTCAAAACCGTGACGCTGTAGGTTGCACCTGTGGCGAGTTGGGTGGCAAATGTGAAAGTGCCGTTCTGATTGACAGTCAGATTGTCACCGCCATTGTCTTGAAGCACGAGGCCGGAACCGGTCATGCCGGTGACTTGGCCCCCGATGGTCCAGGTTCCCGCGCCGCAGGCGACCTGGACGTTGACGTTTGCCGTGGCTGTGCCTGTTCCATTGGTTACCGCACACGTCTGCGTGGGATTCGATGGCTGAGTGAGAACAGTGACCGCGTACGAAGTGACATGCGTCTTGAACGTGAAGGTGCCGTTGGCGGAAATGGCAAGATTATCCTTGCCATTGTTCTGCAGCACCAGGCCGGAGCCTGACAAGCCAGTGACCGTGACGCTGATGGAGAACGTGCTGCCGGTACCACCGCCTCCACCACTATTGCCACCGGGAACACCGCTGCAGGAGGCAAGGACGAAAGCAGTCAGGGTCAAACAGGCGAGAGCAAATAGCTTTTTGGCGGGCATCATAGAGATTCTGTTCTCCTTCGAACTTCGCCCCTCACAGGCGACGGCCGGCAACAACGCGTTCGGTACTCGAATGCAAACGATGGCGCGACGACCGGGCTATTCAAGAACAATGGCGGGAGCGCAGAGCGAGCCCGAAACAGAAAGCAGGGCGTTCTCCTTCACCATTTGGACTGAGAGTACTGTAACCATTTGAGGGCTATCAATACGCATGGACGAGGGTGTGCCTACATGCGCAATAACTGGTTGCGTCGGAGTACAGGGACCGCAGGAACGGGAAGAAGAACAGGGCTAACTGTCCCCAAGGACAGCCGAGGGAAATGGGCAGATCACAGCAGAAAGCCCCACACGGATTGCTCCATGCGGGGCTTTTCTTTCGGGCGGGGGGCAATCCGGTAGACAACTGGACGGCCGGATTGCAAGAAAATCAGTTGGGGCGGAGAACGCCGTCGACCAACAGCGAAAAGGAATCTTCGAGAGACAGGCCGGAGTCCATGAGCGGCTGGACATAGAGCTGGTGGAACTCTTCGGGATAGTCTTTCGAGCCGGTGAAAAGGTAATCGAGGGTTTCCAGCTTCATATTCAAATCTTTGTCGATGAGATCGAGACGGCGGCGAATGTCTTCGGTCATGACCTTGGTCTCATCTTTGGATTTGACGCGAATCTTGCGGTCTTTCATTTGCTTCTACTCTTTCTTTCTGGGCGGTGCTTGCTTTCATCGGCTTCGCTTCCAGCTTTGTGCCAGCCCTTTCGGGCTGGCACAAAGCCCTCCGCGGAAGCGCAGGAATTACGCGGCGATATACAGTGTTCGACCGCCGCGATTGACGAGCAATAGCGGCTCGTCGCCACCCTTCTTAAGCGCGCTCTGGAACTCAGAGACATTCTTTACAGACTGGTGGTTTACTTCCTGAATCACGTCGCCGCGGCGCAGACCAGACTCCGCCATCTTGCTGGAGGGGTCCACACCGTTGACAACAACGCCGGTGGTGCTGGACGGCAGGCCCAGTTCCTTGGCGATTTCGGGATTGAGGTTGGAAACTTCCACGCCGTCGAGAGCTTGATTGCCACCCTCTTCCTGGGAATTCAGCTTGGCGGTTTCCGTGGGCATCTCTGCAAGTTTGACGGTGACATCGCGCTCGCTGCCATTGCGCAGGGTCTTGAGCTTGACGCTGGTGCCCGGAGGCATCATGGAAATGCTGTTGCGCAGTTGATTGCTGTCGTTAACGGGCTTGCCGTTCAGTTCAAGAATGATGTCGCCACGCTCGATACCTTTTTCTTGCGCGGGACTGCTGGGAGTGACGTCGCCAACGACCACGCCCTTGGCGTCTTTTTCACCGAAGGCTTTCGCCATGGTGGGAGTAACGTCCTGCGGCAGGATACCGAGATAGGCGCGGACAACCTTGCCGTTCTTGAGAATCTGGTCCATCACCTGGCGAGCAAGATTCGCGGGAACCGCGAAACCGATGCCCTGGCTGCCGCCGGACCCGTGAGAAATGATCGCGGTGTTGATGCCGATGAGTTCGCCGCGATCATTGACGAGCGCGCCGCCGGAATTTCCCGGATTAATGGGAGCATCGGTCTGAAGAAAATCCTCGTAGTCTTCGATGCCGAGTCCGCCGCGGCCCTTGGCGCTGATGATGCCCTTGGTGACGGTCTGGCCGACGCCGAAGGGATCGCCCACGGCGATGGCTACGTCGCCCACTTCCACCTTGGAAGAATCGCCAATGGTGAGCGGAGCAAGGTTGCCGGCGTCAATTTTGAGGACGGCAACGTCGGTCTTGGGATCAGCGCCCACGACGCGCGCTTTGAATTCGCGCTTGTCGGAGAGCGTGACCTTAACGTCGGTGGCGCCATCCACCACGTGATTGTTGGTGAGGATGTAGCCTTCGGGGCTGACGATTACGCCGGAGCCGAGAGCTTTTTCGCGGCGATCCTTGGGAGCTTCCATGCCGCCCTGTCCGAAAAACTGGCGGAACATGGGATCCATCTGATCCATGGCATCCTCGTTAGCTTTAACAACTTTCGAAGTGGAAATATTCACGACGGAAGGAAGCACTTCCTTGACGATAGGTGCATAGCTGGTGGAACTGGGGCCCTCTTTGGGATCGGCGAACTTCAGTGTCGCGGGAGGATTCTTTTCGGACGCGGCGCCGACTTTCTGCGCCGTGGTCGAATTCTGAATCGTGCGCGCAACACCCAGGCCAGCGACACCGAGCACCAAGCCGAGTGCCAGTGCAGCGGTCCTGGACTTCAGGGATGACGAAATTCTGGTCATGTGTCCGTCCTTACGCTTGTGGCGCATCCGCCCTTCCGCAGGGCGAGTCTGCGCGAATTATGGTCTCCCTGAGTCAGACGCGATTGGGGGTGCGGGTGATTCTCCCGGGCGCTGGGGATATTGGCTCCCGGCGATTGGGTAGAGCGTAAGCTATTACATTTTAAGGAGTTACGGGATAACTAGTGGCAGAGGAGGGACGCAGCTTAGCTGTTTGCGGGGTGGTGAAAGGTGAGAAACGGTGTCAGGCGGCTCCAGCGGCCTTGCCGAGAAGTCTTGTGGCGTAGTCGCGTGCGAATTGAGAAAAAGCTATTGGGTCATTTCCGGGGATGTCGCGGACGGTGGTAGTGACCAGGGAGGCCTCACGGCGACGATACTGTTCGTAGTCTTCGACCACTCCCTCGGCTTGCCACGGAGGAAGACCGAAGCTGAGGAGAGCTTCCCGGAAGGCTTCCAGCGGGACGTCGACGTACTTGATGGGCTTGCCCAATGCTCGGGAAAGCTGCTCCGCCATTTGCGCGTGAGTGAGCGCTTCAGGGCCGGTTATGTCGTACGTCTTGCCCTCATGCCCGGATTCCGAGAGCGCACGTTCGGCGACCGAGGCGATATCGCGCACATCGACGATGCTGACTTTGGCGTTTCTTGCCGCCGCGAATAGCGTGCCTGACGAAAGCGCGGACCGGAAATTGAGCAGGGCCTGCATGAATAAATTGGGGCGCAGGAACGTGTGCGCGATTCCGGACCGCAGAATGTGATTCTCGACCGCGCCATGATAACGCTGGAAGCGGCCGGGAGAGTGCGGGTTGGCGCCCAACTGCGAAAGCTTAACGATGTGCTTTACGCCGCTCTTTTTGGCGGCATCGACAAAACTGCGCTGCTGACGGCTACGGCGGATTGTTTCGTTTGTTTCGCGGCTTAACAACATGCTCCGGGTCGCGAACTGTGTCTTACGAGATGATGCCTTTGCGGACGGCGTAGAGGATGAGTTCTGGGACGCCGCGGAGATTCAGTTTTTCCATGATGTTAGAGCGGTGGGTCTCAACGGTATAGACGCTTAAGTTCAGAAGATTGGCCACGTCTTTGTTGGATTTGCCTTCGGCGATGAGTTGCAGGATTTCGCGCTCTCGCGGCGTCAGCAAGTCGTAGGCATCTTCGGCGCCGGAACGCTGCAGTTTGCGAACGTAGTCGTCGAGAAGAACTTTGCTGACGGCGGGACTGAAGAAGGATTTGCCGCCGGCGACGGCATGCACAGCGCGAATCAGATCGGATTCCGCGGAATCCTTCAGCAAATAGCCCTTTGCTCCGGCCTTCAGAGCGCGTAAGACGTAGCTCTCG
This sequence comes from Candidatus Acidiferrales bacterium, assembly GCA_963826335.1. Taxonomy (GTDB): domain Bacteria; phylum Acidobacteriota; class Terriglobia; order Acidiferrales; family UBA7541; genus Acidiferrum. The sequence goes on from CAWGXB010000007.1 coordinate 149,138, forward strand.
TCGGAATGCATGCTCAAGATCACGATGGCGGTCGCGGGATTTGCCTGGGTGATTTGGTGGGCAGCTTCGATGCCATTGAGATTGGGCATGCCGATGTCCATCACCAGCAAGTCGGGCTTTAAAGAGGCGGCCAGGGTGACGGCTTGACGGCCATCGTCAGCTTCACCCACCACGGTAAGGTCGGGCTGCTGCTCAATGAGCGCCTTCAGGCCGCTGCGCATGAGTTTGTGATCGTCGGCGAGGAGGATGCGGGTTTTTCTCATCGGGTTAGTGGTGCGGTGTGACGTGAACTGGGAGCTCTGCCTTGACGGTAGTTCCCTTCCCGGGCACGGACTGAATCGTCAAGCTGCCGCCGAGGCGGCGCACGCGTTCTTCCATACCAAGGATGCCCATGCCGCGCATGCGTTCCGGATCGAAGCCCCGGCCGTCGTCAGTCGTTTCCACGTTGATCTTGTCGGCTGTCTGTACCACGGAGACATTGGCATTTTTTGCTTCCGCGTGAGTCGCGGCGTTGTTCAAGGCTTCCTGCACCAGGCGATAAATGCAAACTTTCACTTCATCGGGGAGCTGCTCGGACACATTTTCGGAATGGACCTCGACTTCCATATTTCCGCGACGCGAGACTTCTCGACCCTGCCATTCGAGGGCGGGGACCAGGCCGAGATCGTCGAGCATAGGTGGGCGGAGGAGAAGCGCGATGTCGCGAATGGATTTGACGGCGGTTTCGGCGGCGGACTTGATGCGCGAGATTTGTCCCTGAACTAAGCCATCGTCGGGGGAGACCAGTTTCGACAATTGTCCGAGATCGACGAGCAGCGCGCCGAGAGTTTGCCCTACTTCGTCGTGTAACTCGCGCGAAATGGAGCGGCGCTCCGCTTCCTGCGCTTCTACCAGCCGAGCGGAGAGGGCTTCGAGCTCATGGCGGCTGTGCTTCAGGGCCTGGTAACGCAAGCGGCCTTGTTGCTCGAGCCGCAGGATGTAGAAACCGCCCACGATGGACAGCAGCATCCCCGCAACAAGGGTGAGCGCCACCATGGAGACGAGGCGCGTCTGAGTTGCGCGGAACTGTGTGGCCAGGGATTGCGTGGCTTCACCAAAGCGGCGGGAGTTCATGGTGGTGATGTCGCGAGAAACCTGCAGGATGTAGGTGCGGCAAGGAATCATTTCGTCGCGCATGAATTGCTGAGCGCGTTTTTCGCGTTCGTCGGGGCGCCAGGCGCTGAAGGCGTTGAAGGATCTTTCCTGTTCTAGAATCTTCTGCTCAATCTGGCTGAGCAGGTTTTTTTCTTCAGGATCCATGTCGGCAGGGTAATTGAGGACGGCATTGTGAACGTCAGTGCCGCGAGTGACGACATCGGCGACGGTTTCGGTAAGGGCGGCATTTTTTCGCTGGAAAAGAAAGCGATCCATCTGATTATCGTAGACGTCCACCAGGACGACGATGGAGGAAATGGCCTGCGTGTGCGCGGCAAAACGCTGCTGGGCCTGATGAGCGATCTCGTCGAGTTGCCGCAGGGAATAAAGCGAAACGATTGCAGCGATGATCATCAGGGCCAGCAAGCCGCCGAACACTAGCGGCAGGATGCGACGCAAGCGCTTCGCGACTTCTCTGGCATGCAAATCGTCGGCCAATGCTTCGGTGGGGAGCATGATTGTCTCGCGCGGGCGGATACCCGCCTAGGATAATGCAATCGACGCAGAGAGCAAAATCGGCCGAGTTGGGCGGTCCTCGTGAAAGGAGTCGACGAAGAGTTGGTTACCGCGTGCAACTGGCAAGCGTTTGTTCGCATGATGGACAAGAACGCCCGCCTCGGAAGGCGGCCGCTACAGGAAAACGGAAGCAAGGAATTGCGCACTGAGCGCAATCCTGACGGATAATCGAAAACAGGATCAAGGGAGTGAGGCCCTTTGAGGAGCAGGCGCGACAAAGCACGGCTTATAAGCGCGAGTGTAATCGTGGCGCTGGCGTTTGGCGCGTTGATGGCCAGCGGCGCTCCGGAATGGCAAACGCTGGCGCCGGGAATGGAACTGAAATACGTGACCCCGCACGGAGCGAGCGGAAGCAACTCTGCCATCACGATTCTGCGTATGGACCCAAAGCAATGGGAGCTGGCGCTTTTGGGGACCAGCCAGACGGGCGAGTCCACCGGGCACACCGCGCGCGAGTGGTGCCTGAAGGGCAAATTTACAGCCGCGATCAACGCCGGGATGTTCAGCACCGACGGGAAGTCTCACATTGGTTACATGCGCAGCGGGGAGCACGTGAACAGCAGCAAGCGCAACAGCTATCAATCGGTGGCGGCGTTTAATCCGCAGAGCGCCAGCGCAGCCGCATTTCGCATCTTCGATCTGGATGCGCCGGGCGTCAGTTTTGAGAGCATCCTGAAAGACTATGGCGCGGTGGTGCAGAATCTGCGGCTGATCAAACGGGCTGGCGTGAATGCCTGGCCCTCGCAGGAAAAGAAGTGGAGCGAAGCGGCGCTGGCGGAGGACGACGGAGGGAGAATCCTGTTCATTTTCTTTCGCGAGCCTTACAACATGCACGACCTGAATCAGGAACTACTGGGCGCGGGCCTTGGCATTGTGGCCGCTCAGCATTTGGAGGGGGGCCCGGAAGCGCAGCTCTATTTCCGGGCAGGTGGAGTGGAAAAGGAAATGTTCGGCAGCTACGGGGCGTCGCTTCAAGTGAACGGTGAGAACACTATACCGTGGCCGATTCCCAACGTGCTGGCCGTACGACCACGGCAAGCGGCTGCTCACTAGATCACAAGACATCTGAATTGTTTGAAGGCACGCCCGGTTGGAGAGTTGGCACAGCAGGCCGCTGAGACACTAGAACGCTTCGCCGACGCCCATGCTCCAGGTGAAATTGTCTTTGCCCCATGCAAAGTCGGTACGCAGATTGACGTGGAACTTCTTGCTGAGCAGGAAGCGAATGCCGGTGCCTCCGGCTGGCAAGAACTGATCCGTTCGGAAGCCGTCGCCACCGGGAGCAACTTGGCCAATACCGCCAAAGCCCACCAATCCTAAACGCCACGGGAGGACCAGGCGATATTCCAATTGCGTGGCAAACATGTAGCGATCCAGGTAGCGGCCCGCGGTGTAGCCGCGCAGTTCGCTATTGGTCCCATAGATGCAATTGCCATAGAAGGGCGGTTGGCCGCCGGTGCCGCAGAAGAAGCCGTTGTAAGCCAACACCTGCTTGTCGTTCAGACTCCAATACTTGTTGAATGTGACTTTATAGGTTTGGAACGAATATTTGCTGCCGAGGCTCTGCGCGAAGAAATCTCCGGTGAAGTCGGCCAAGCTTCCTTTGAGGGGATAAAAACGGTTCGGGCGCGTATCGCGAACCACTTCCATGCCCAGCGCGCGAAGATTCGTCGTCAGGCCAACATCGGGCGGGATCGGCGGCGTCTCGCCGCTTGTCGGCCTTAAAGTAATGAACGAATTGCCCGTGATGAAGCGGCCACCGACGAAAACCTTCCAACCGATATTGCGCAGGAATTCAATAAAGAACACTTCTCCGGTCTGTTCCAGAGGTAGTTTGAGGCCGGCACTCCCGCTCGCGTAACCGACACCGTAGAGGTTGTAGTCGATATTGCCATGAAAAAAGGCCGCTTTCAGTTCGTAGCGATTCTCCTTCATGTACAGATCGCCGCCTAATGCAAATCCGCGGCTGCCATTGTTGGTAATCAGGCCGGCGGCGCCGACGACCGAAGGCGGCGAGACCCTGTCTTTTTCCTGGAAGGGAAAAATGTAGCCAGCAACAGGAATGATCCCCGAGCCGATGGCAGGGCTGACGATCGGGAGCGGAGCAATCACGAGTGCGCCGCGGTGATGCTTCTGTTCCTTATCGTCTTTCTTCTCTCCCGTTTGTTCGCTCTTTTCCTCTGGTTTCTTTTCAGATGATGGGGCCGCTGCTGGCTGCTGAGGGGCGTCCGTCGGGGCTTGCGGTTCCGCCGCAGGAGACTGCGTCGGAGAGGGTTTATCCTGCGCGGAGACAGGCCTCACCAGGCATGGAGGGAGTCCGCCCGTCAGACAGCAACTCAAAAAGATCAGAATCCAGGATTTTCTGAGACGCGCGACTACGTCAATGGGCACTAGAAGCAATGTTCTACGCTTTACGTATTCAAATATTGTAGCAGTTCGTCGTAAATTCCTCGAATCGTGGAATGACATCTGGGAAACAAAAAGATTGCGCCGCCTGTGAAATTCACGGGCGGCGCAAGGATTTGTTCTCTAGTTCAGTTCAGTGAAATTCAGTTCACCGAAGCGGGCACGATCCCCGTGTAGTAGAAGACCACATAGGCCTTGATGCTGCCGTTGGCCTGCGGGATTCCGTAGACCTTTACGGGAGTGGCAGCAACCAGGTTGGTGGTGATGGTGGTTTGTCCGGCGGTAGTGGTGATATCCACTGGGCTGATGGTGACGATATTGCCGGCGCGGTCGACCTGATAGACGACCGTGCCCGAACCGGATGTGGTGCTGAGGTCGATCGGCACGGCCAGCGTCCCGCTAGGAACGGTCATGGTGAAGGTGCCGTTGGAATATCCGCTGGCAGCGGCGCCAAGCGGCACGGTGGTGGGCAATAGAACGGCAGAGGGCGCGGCCCAGGAATTGGGAGCGCTTGGGTCGTTCCAGGTGGCCCACGTTTCACCGGCAGCGGTGAACTGGCCGACGGTACCGCCAAACGTAACCGCGCCGTTGGTGGCCGATTCGAAGTCACTGATGGCGTTGTTGCCGCTATCGACGACGGTCGGGAAAGTAAAATTCCACCACTTGAAGCCGCTGATGGCTGCACCGGATTGCGGATCGGAACCATTGGCGGTGCCGCTGGAGATAAAGGGCAGCGTAACGGTGTAATCATCGGCAGCGTTGCGGAAGTCGTGCGTGTAGGCGAAGCCGGTGGTGCTGGCAGCAGAGATGAGGCCGCCGTAGTGCGCGATTTCGATGTCGACGCTCTGGGCCACGAGCGGGCTGGCGAGCGGATCGACGACGCTGACGTGCACCTTGAAGCCACGCACCAGAGTCGCGAGGAACGCGGTGCCTTGGCCAATAGAGTTGCTATCGCTCTGCGCGTTCGACGGCGTTCGGAAATAGAAAAGTGTGTTCGCATCGACGGCCAGCGGAACGGGGAGGCCCAATTCGTTTTGTACGGTCAAGACATCGCCAGTGGTATCCACATGCAAGACGTGGCCTTCAGGGCTCAGCCAAACGCTGGCAAAGCTGCTGCTGGCCCAGATCCGCACCGCGACGAGCGAGCCGTCAACCTGATAACGCGCGGCAATGCGGACGTATTTGCCGGCGATGGTGGACGCGACGGTACTGAAATCGTGAATGGTGATGCGGGTTTTGGCGTCAACGTCATAGAAGAGCGTGCCATTGTTGGCGTCGGCGAGAATGGGCAGACTCTGCGTGGAGGTGATGGCGGTTTCCGGGCTCGTTGGCGGCAGGACAGGGTAATCCTTGGTGACGGTGAGTGTGGTGTTGTCCGCGGAAACTCCCGTAACCGTGGCGTAGAGATGGCGGAGGACCAGGCGCCGGAAGTCGTGGACATTGCGACGGCGAATGGGTCCTTTGAAATTAACGGACCACAGAGTGGTGCCGTTTCCGGGCGGAACATGCGCCATGATAAACGCCGGATGCGAAAGATCGAACTCCAGATCGAGGGCCGTATCTTCATTGGCGTTGACAACCAGCGGAGAATCGAGCGTGAGATTTATGGGCACAGTCAGGCTGCCTACGCTGCCGGAAGTGCCGAGGATCTGGATCTGACTGGTGGGAATCGTGGTGCTGGGCGCAGCCGCAAAGCCCGCAGTGGGATCGGCGGAAGTAGTCAGCAAAACGTCTCCAGGATTGCCGCTGACGGTGATGGTCACAGCGGTGTACGTACCAGCCTTAATGGTGGTGTTACCCAGGATTTCGCCCAATTGATCCAACTGCAACAAGTTAATGTAGGGAGCCGGGCTGGGTGCGGTGTACACCGTAAGCGGAGCGCTACCCCCTTGCGGTGTCAGTGAAATCGACAATACCTTTACGCCAATGGTAGCCCAGTCGTCGGTGGACGCATCGCTGACGATCACACTCACTGTGCCATTTTGCGCAGTCGGTGTGGGAGTCGGCGTTGGCGTGCTTGTGCTGTTGGAACTCCCGCAGCCAACGGATAAAGCCATCATCGAGGCCAGGGCGAACCCCGGCAACAAACGCGAGCTAAGACACTTCATTGCAATCTCCTTGAGAGACGGTTCCGCCTCTCGATTGTGTTTTCGTGCATGAACCGATGGAATGCGGCCGGACACCCTGGGTGAACCTGCGGGACTTCACCCGGTTAGTTGGCTAAACCCAGTGCCCTTGGAAAAGTTTCGGGCTGCAGACAGCCTTTTGGGGCGGCAGAGGCATCGAAGCGGCGGTCGTTTTGGGGGACAGATTTGCGACCAAACGCGGGTTGGCATATGGCACGGTATGCCGCGTTGCTTCTCTTGCCGTCTCGCTTGAGTACGGTAGAATCGGTGCGAATTTTTCCTTGAAAGGAGGTCCCCCGTGCGTATCGCGCGAATCGCCGCAGTGGTGGTGCTGGTATTTATGTGTGCGCGTGTACAGGCAGCACCGCAGTCGCAAACGAAGATGACGGTAACAGGCACGCTGGCCCGCACGATGGCCATTGGCGGGGAATCGACTGGCTGGTCGATTCAAGTGGATCCGGAGATTACGGTGGATGGCAAGCCGGTGCATTCGATCGAGATTAGCTACAAGGACGCGCAAAAGCTGGAGCAGTTGGCGAACAAGCGTGTAACCGCCACGGGCAAACTCACCCACAAACAGGGAGTAGAGACCGGCGACCGTGCCGTGCTGGAAGTCAGCTCGATCAAAGAAACAAAGTCGAAGTGAACTGGCCGAAGAGGTGGCTTCTGAGTGGGGTGGGAACACACCGATAGCGTCGTCCAGCCGAGCACCGGCAGCGCTACAGCCAGCGACAGCAAAATCACAACTAAAAGTCTCGTCTTCATAATGGCAAGTCTCCTCGGGCGGAAGAACTCGTGGCTCTGAAAGCTGGGTGGTATGCCGTGGTCAGGACAGATCAAAGATAGTCGCTAGAGGGAGCGCGTCAGTGCGCGGAGTCACCGGAGGAGGTGACTTGGCGAGGAAGGTAAGCGGAAGCTTAGGAGAAAGAGAAAAAAAGAGTGGGGGAAGGGTTGACTTTCGCCTTTTATTCGCCTATAGTGCGGGGCGGTAGAGGAAACGGGAAACGGGTGGCTTCGGCTCCATTGCCTTCGGGCTCTCCCGAGCCGGACGCCACCCGTAAACATAGCGCAAAACCCGCTTCCCTGCGAGGAGTTGCCATGAACGCTTACGAAAACGTCACCCCCGCGATTGTCGAGAGCAGGAACCCTTCGGGTCTGAATCCGAGTGTTTTGACAGCTCCGGTGTCGCAGCTAAATCTGCTGCCGTCTAAAGAAGAAGTCGCTGAAGACCAGCCTTCTGTTCTGCAAGAACGGATCGCAACGAAAAAGCGCTGGTGGGTTCCGACGATCTGGCATGAGTCGGCGAGAGTGCGGGCCGCCAGGAGGATACCGCATATCGTGCATGTGAAGGTGGACGAGCTGTTCGCGTCCGTCGAGCAGGTGCTGAACCCGAAGCTGCGTGGCAAAGCAGTGCTGGTGGGCCGCGGAGTTGTGGCATCGGCTAGCAGCGAAGCGAAACTTCAGGGCGTGAAGGCCGGGATGAAACTGATCGACGCGGTGCGCCTGTGCCCGAAGGCGATTGTCGTGCCTGGGCAGTACGAGCACTACGCGGAGTTTGCGGAGCGCCTGCGACGGATACTGGAAACGTACACGCCGGCGGTCGAAACCGCGGCGCTGGACGACTTCTACCTTGATTTTGCAGGCAGCGGGCGTGTGTATGCGGACTTTGAAGGCACGCTGGGGCTGCTGCAAGCAGAGGTGCTGGGACGCACGGGCCTGAACGTGGCCGTGGGCGCCGGACGCACGAAAGTGGTGGCGTCAATCGCCTCGCGGCTGGACCGGCCTGGAGGCTTGCGAATCGTGCCTCCCGGCACGGAGGAAACATTTCTGGCGCCGCTGCCGGTGGAGATGCTGCACAGTATCGGACGTGCGCACGCCGGGGCGCTGGCGGATTACGGAGTTGCGACGATCGGCCAACTGCGCCGGATTCCGAAGCCGGTGCTGGCGGAAGCGTTTGGCACGGAGGTGGGCAAACAGATGTGGGAACGCGCACGAGGGCTGGATGGACGCGAGTCACCGACTGCGACGGCGTGCGTTTTGCGCGAGACCAAGATCGAAGGCGGCACCATTGATCGCGAACTCCTCGGGGGTCTCTTGGAATACCTGAGCGAGCGGATTTGCGCTGCGCTGCGAGAACAGGGCAAACAGGGAGGAATCGTGGGCGTGCGGGTGCGCTACGTGGACCACGCTTCCGCGCAGCAGAGCATGCGGCTGGTGTGCCCGACGAATGATGAGCGCGAATTGCGGCTCGCGGCGAAAGAGTTGTTTGCGAAGGTTGTCGCACCGGGCGTGGCGGTTTATCAGGTGGCTGTGAGCGTGACGAATTTGGAATCTGGGCGGCGGGACAAGGAGCGGTTCGGGACTCAAGAGAGCCGGCGCAGGCACGCCAATCGCGAGCTGGGCAGCGTCCGCAGCAGCTATGGGTGGGACGCCGTGTTGCAGGGTAGTTAATTTGTGGCCCAGCCGTTCACGGAACGGTGGTGATTATCGAACGATCACGCCTGACTAACCGAAAACCTCAGGTCTGAGCTACGGGATGCTCCCCGGAATGTTCCACAGCAGAGGTAGCTTGCCGGACACCGGGGTGTCCACAGGGGTTGCTCCCTCCCGGTGGAGGGCCGCATACTTTGCACATGGGGGCTCCTGCTAAACGCCGCTTGTATCTTGCCTTGTTCGCGCTGGCCGCGACGAGCCTTGCCGCGACCTATGGCCAAGCCGACGAAATCCGGCTGAAAGATGGAAAAAAGCTTTATGGCGTGATCGTGGCGTACGAAGACAACATGTTCAAAGTGAAGACTGACTTTGGATACGTGTTGGTTGAAAAAGACAAGATCGCGCAGATTATTCCGAACACGCCAGCGCAAGGCGATGCAGGCAAAGGCGAATCGCAACCCACGGCGAAGCCCAGCACAGAAACGCAGCCGAAAGCAGAGCCCGCTGTGGCTACTTCTTCAAGCGCGACGCCCGGGGTGACCAACGCCAGCGCAAAAGACATTGCGCCAGTAGGGCCAACCAAGCGAGAACGCGCCGCCGCGATCGTGAACAATTCCAACGCGAGACCTGCGCTTCCTACGGCCAACGCGGGCACAACAGATACCGCGGCGCCGGCGCTGAAAACATCGGCGAGTGCGCCAAAGACAACGCTAGCCACCGTGGCCACTCCACCGCCGCCGCCGAAAGAAGAGCCGCCGGCAAATCGCGAAGAGATTCAGGGCAATCTGTACATCAACCACTCGCACGGCTTCCACATGTACAAGGCGCCAAGCTGGCAGGTGATTGAGAATGCGGGGCAGGCGCTGCCGAACGCAATTGTAGCCATGGGCACAGCAAACGAATCCACGCTGCTGGTCGTGGGGCTGGAGAAGACCAAGGCGCCACTGGAAAGCGCGGCGAAGACCGTGGAAGCGCGGCTGCACGATGTGTACGAGAACTACCGGCTGATTTCGGAGCGCAACACCGTGGTGAGCGGGCTACCGGGCATCGAATATCGCTATCGAGGCATGGCCGACAATCACGACTGGTCAGGGACGCTGGTGGTGGTCTCGCGCGGCGCGGACGTTTTCACCGTATTGGGAATGACATTTGCCGATACCGACCTGATCCAGATACAGGAAAACGTGATCGCGCGCTCGATCGCCAGCTTGGACCTAAACGCCAAGTAGAAGGCCTCAAGTTCAGCCTTATTCTGAATATTCCAGCCAACTCAGCCTGGGTGCGTTTCCTGAAGCTTGCGATTTTCGCGGATCATGGTGATCAGCGATTGAACCGCACGCGGCAGGCTGCGATCGCGACGGTAGACCAGCGCCAGTTCGCGCCACAGGTCCACGCCATCGACGTTGAGCAGTTTGACTTCGCCGGATTTCACCTGGTCGCGTGCGAAGCTCTCGCTGATGATGGAAATGCCGACGTCGGCAGCGACAAATGTTTTGATCATGCCGATGCTGGGGAGTTCCATGGCGACGCGAATGCGCGAGCGATAGGGGCGAAAAAGTTTGTCGAGCACCTGACGGGTGTACCCCGTTTTCGGGAAGATCAGGGGAGCGGAGGCGATTTCTTCGAGCGTCACATGGCTTTTTTGCGCCAACGCGTTTTTCGCGCTGACCATAAAGCGCAGACGATCGCGATTGATCGTGTGCATCTTGAGGTTGGGAGATTTCAGCGGCAGCGTAACGATGCCGAGGTCCAGCGTGCCTTCCTCGAGGCGCTGCAGAATTTTGTGGCTGAAGTTGCGGTAGATGCTGATACGCACCAGGGGAAATTTTCGCTGGAACTCCGAAAGGATGTCGGGCAAGAGATAGAGACAGGTGGCTTCGTTAGCGCCAAAACTGACCGGGCCTTGTACGACGTTGCCCCGGTCGGCGACGACCTGCATGGATTCGTCGCGCAGGTGCAACAAGCGCTCGGCAAATTCGAAGAGCACTTCGCCCGCCGGGGTCAGTTCGACGGATTTCGCCGAGCGATCCAGCAGCTTGGCTCGATAGGCCTGCTCGAGCTGGCGGATCTGCGCGCTGACGGCCGACTGCGAGCGAAATACTTTCTGGCCGGCTTTGGAAAAACTTTTAAGTTTGGCAACTTGCACAAAGGTAGTGAGTTGATCAAAGTCCATAGTTGGATTCTCGGGTACGAGTATACCCAATACCGGTTAAAAATTTATTAAAGTTCCTGAGCGGCTCAGGCATAGTGCGGAACAGGCCCCTTGGGAACGGCCAACAAATCGGCCGGGGCTGCAGGCAACGGATTCGCGGGTTCTGCTGGGAACGCGCGCCACGCAGTCTCCAGCGTGCCCTGGAAGTGAACAGGCTGAATACGCAGGAACGGCAAGCGCGTTTTTTGCAGGAGCAAACGGAACGCCACGGGACTGCCGGTGTGCGCGACGTGCGCCTCCAGGAGCAAGCGCAACTGACGCTCTTCGTCGTCCTCGAGTTCATGAGCTTGTACAAATTCGAGGTTGAGCACCTGGTCCACTTCGCGGCGCAAGATATATGCGAGGCCGCCGGTCATTCCGGATCCGAAATTCAACCCCACCGGCCCGAGCACCGCGACAATGCCGCCGGTCATGTACTCGCAGCCGTGCTGACCGAGTCCTTCGACAACCGATACCGCGCCGCTATTGCGCACAGCAAAACGCTCGCCAGCCTGCCCCGCGATAAACAACTGCCCGGATGTTGCGCCATACAAGACCGTGTTGCCGGCAAGCACATCGCCGCGTTTGGAAGCGGTGTGACCCGCGCCAATCACGATCATGCCGCCGGAAAGACCCTTGCCCACATAGTCGTTGGCTTCGCCAGAAAGCTTCAGCGTGAGGCCGCCGGAAAGAAAAGCACCAAAACTTTGACCCGCGGAGCCGTGGAATTCGCGCGTAACCGGGCGCGATTCCTTATCGGATAAGTGACGGCGCACGCGTTCGCCGCTCAAATGCGTGCCAATGCTGCGATGAAAATTCTGAATTGCGGCGGGAGCATCCAACTCGGTGCGTGAGTGATCCAGTTCGCGTTCCACCTCTGCCATCCCGCCATCCAACACGGTAGATTGCTGCGGCAGAACGCGGCGAGCTTTCGACGGAGGAATGACGAGCAAAGCGTCCAGGCCGGAACTCGTCTCCAGGCGATCGTACCAGCCGCGCAATTCGGTTAAAGTGCGCACGCCCAGTTCGGACATGTTTTTGCGAACTTCCTCGCCCATGGCGCGGAAGTATTCAACCACCATTTCGGGCTTGCCGTTGAAGCGCATGCGCAGCGTTTCATCTTGTGTGGCGATTCCTACGGGGCAGGTATTCAGATGACACTGACGCGCCATAACGCAACCGATGGCCACAAGCGCAGCGGTGCCAAAGCCGAATTCGTCGGCGCCGAGGATGGCGCCAATCAGGATGTCGCGGGCAAAGCGCATGCCGCCATCGACGCGCAGAGAGACTCGGGAACGCAGGCCTGCGCGCAGCAGCGTTTCGTGAGTGTCGCGCAGACCGATTTCCCACGGCAGGCCAGTATTCTTGATGGACGTGAGCGGAGAGGAGCCAGTACCGCCATTGTGGCCGCTGACGGTGATCACGTTGGCGCCGGCCTTAGCCACACCCGCGGCAATCACGCCGATGCCCGAGCCAGAAACGAGTTTCACGCCGATACGCGCGTTGGGATTCACGGCGCGCAAATCATGGATCAGTTGGGCCAAATCTTCGATGCTGTAGATGTCGTGGTGCGGCGGCGGCGAAATCAGCGGCGTGCCCGGCGTCGCGTGGCGGATGCGCGCGATATATTCCGTGACCTTGCGAGCGGGCAACTGTCCGCCCTCGCCCGGCTTCGAGCCTTGCGCCATCTTGATTTCGAGTTCCTCGGCGCGAACGAGATATTCCGTGGTGACGCCAAAGCGGCCGGAAGCTACCTGCTTGACCTTGCAGGCCGCGTTGCTTTGCGCGTAAAGTTCCGGATCTTCTCCGCCCTCGCCGGTGTTGCTGCGTCCACCCATCTGATTCATGGCGATGGAAAGAGTTTTGTGGGCCTCGGGGCTGAGCGAACCGAGAGACATGGCCTGGGTGCTGAAACGGCGAAGAATAAATTCCAGCGGCTCAACTTCGGAAAGGGATACTGGCTGCTCAGGAACCATCTCCAGCAGATCACGCAAAAATGTTGCGCCCTCGGCTTTGGCAAGTTGTTCGATGGCGGTGAATTCGGTTGGTCCGGCTTTGCGAACGTGCGCATGCACGCGGCGCACAAACTCCGGGGAATTCGCGTGCAATTCCGCGCCCTTGCGAAAACGGAACAGGCCGTGATCGCCAAGTTCCTCTGTAGGACCAGCGTACGCCGCGGAGTGCATTTTCAAATAGTCCTGCAGCAGTAGGTCAAGCGTTTTCGTGCCGGGATAGTAGCCGGCATCTTCGAAATACTCGCGGCAAATATCATCGTCGAGTCCAAGCACTTCAAACAGGTGGCTGTTGCGATAGCTGGCCAGCGCGGAAATCCCCATGCGGGCGATGACCTTGCGCAACCCGGCGTAAACAGCGGCGCGCACTTTCTCAAACGAACCTGGCTCCTCGTGTTCCGCGAATTCCTCCGCGAGATACGGAACCACGGCGCTGGCCCCGGCGGCAATCAACATGGCAACGTGGTGCGTGTCGTAGACTTGTGCGGTTTCGACAACCAGCGGCACATCGGCGAGCCCCTGCGCCACCATGGCCTTCCATACACCCGAGGTTGCCAGCAACGCCGGAACCGCTGCGCGATCGCGGCCAACCGCGCGATCGGAAAGGAGGAGGAGTCCCGGACGCACGTCGCCACGCAGAGGGGTAGTGTTGCACTGAGTCAAACAACGGCGCGCTCCCGAGACTCCTTGGTTGGCAGGAAAACTAAAATCGAGAATTTTCGGGGCTCCGAGCGACGCGGTAAGAACGCCGAGTTCCACGACGCTGATGAGCGGGCCGCCAAGAAAATGGCCGTGGCCGAAGGGCACTTCCAGGGACATGACGTGCTGTTCACGCAGCGGGTCGATCGGAGGATTCGTCACCTGAGCGAAGCGCTGCTTGCAGTAGTCCCACAGCGGGCGCGCGAGTGCTGAAAGAAATGCAGGAGGCGCGTCGTCCCCCATGCTCCAGTCGGCTTCCTTGCCGCTCAGCAGGGGACGAAACAAGATCTTGTACTGGTCGTCGGACCAACCTGCGGCGCCCGCGAGGCGTTTCGGTTCCTCGGTGCGCATGCGGCACGCAGGCGTTTCCAGCGGCACGCGCTTTCGGTGCGCAGCGGCTTTGCGAGGATATTGTTGCGCTACACTCTTCAGCAGTTCGCGCCAGCGCAGTAGAACGCCCTTCGTCGGGTTCGCAAGAATCATTTCGCCGGGCCCCAAGCGATGACGCTCGGCGATGCGCGATTCGTCCAGGTCGACCAGTCCAGTTTCCGAGCCGGCAATCACCAGGCCATCATGGGTCACGGTGTAGCGCATCGGCCGCAGCCCGTTGCGATCCAACTTCGCGCCAACGGACACGCCGTCACTGAACACCAGCGCCGCGGGGCCGTCCCACGGTTCGGCTTCGTGCGACAACGTCTCCAACGCTCCCCGCACATCGCCGGAAAGAAACGGATCATGCAGAAACGCTGGCGGCACCAGCGCGAGCATAGATGCCTCAACAGACTTGCCTTCGAGCAGCTTGATTTCCAGTGCATTATCAAAGCTGGCAGAGTCGCTGACGTTTTCTTCAAGCAGGTGAAACCATTTGCCAACGCCAATGCGCTTGCGGATTTCTCGCTCGCGGGCGCGCAACCAGCGGCGATTACCGACCACGGTATTAATTTCGCCGTTGTGGGCCACGTAGCGGAACGGCTGAGCGAGCTGCCAGGAAGGCTCCGTGTTGGTGGAGTAGCGCTGATGGAAAATGGCGAAGTTAACGGCAAATTCGGGACGGCAGAGATCCTCGAAGAAACGAGGAAATTGCCAGGGAGTGAGCAAGCCCTTGTAGACCATGGTGCGGGAAGAGAGCGAGCACAGATAGCTGCGTTCCGGCAGCATGGCTTCGGCGCGCTTGCGAAGAAGCGCCAGGCTGCGCTCAAATTTTTCGGCGGCGTTGGGCGCGGCGTTTTTGGTGGGAAGCGGCTCAATGAAAAACTGCCAGATTTCCGGCATGGTCTCAAAGGCGCGCTGGCCCAAAGCGTTGGAGTTCACCGGAACACGACGCCAACCGGCAAGCCGCAGTTTGCCGCGGCCGATGGCATCTTCCATGGCCGCGCGAGCATCGGAATGGCGCGACACCGGCACGAAGAGCATTCCGACGCCAAACATGTCGCCCAAAGTGATCTGCTCTTCGGCGGCTCTCGCGCGGAAGAACTCGGTTGGGAGCGATGTCAGCAAACCTGCGCCGTCGCCGCTGGCTCCATCGGCATCAACACCGCCGCGGTGCGAGAGACGTTCCAGCGCCTGCAGGGACATCTGGAGAATTTCGTAGCGAGGAGGACCGCCTAAGCCGGCGATAAATCCGGTGCCGCAGGCATCATGGTCCGGGTGACCCCAGTTGGGCTGGCGACGCTTGGACCTGGCTGCGGGAAAACTACACATATCTAGTTTAATAGTCGGCAAGACGCACAAAGTACAATGCAGAATTTTTCTGGAATGAATCGGTTTCCTGAGGGCGGGGAAAGAGCCAAGTAGCTTAGAATTTCGTGACTTCGCTCAATTGGAAATTGGCGATTTTCATAGGCGGAACGACCATTTCGAACGATTCCTCAGCCGTGGCCCGGTGCGACGGACCGAGTAGTTCAACGTTCCTAAGCATCTCTAAAATCGATTGATTGAATCGGAAATTCCGCACTGCGGGGCCCACTTTTCCCTTCTCCACCAGGAACAATCCGTCCCGAGTCATGCCGGTCATGATCTTTTCGTACGGATCAACCTCGCGGATGTACCACAGCCGGGTGACTAGCAGGCCCCGTTCGGTGGTGGCGATCATCTCAGGCAGCGAGGAATTGCCCCCGGCCAAGACAAGGTTCATGGGCGCTTCGCCGAACTCGTTGGGGAGAGCGAAGCCGTGGCCGGTGGGGTTTTTGCGAGCAAGTTTTGCGGAATGGCGGGAGTAAACGAGACTCTGCAGGATGCCGCGATCGACGAGGAGCACACGCTGCCGGGGCAGCCCTTCGCCGTCGAATGGCATACCCAATTGTTCGGGATGGTAGACGTCATCGGTGAGCGTGATGTTCTTGCCAAACAGCGGCTTACCCACGCGTCCGGAGAAACAGGAGCGTTTGTCGCGGACCGCGGTAGCAGAAAAGTCGTAGAAGAGAAAGCCAACCAGATCAACCACAGCGGCGGGTTCGAGAATGACGGTATAGCGGCCCGGCGCAAGTTCGATGGGTTTTTGGGCGCGATCGGCTTTTTCGCTGGCGGTGGTGGAGAGAGCCAGTGGATCGAATTGGCGCGCGTCGGCGGAATTTGCCTTGGCCCAGCTTGTGGCGGAACCGTGTTGCATGGTGACAGAGAACTCCGCTTGCGTTTGCCGGTAGGAGGTGAACAGCCCCCGCGAATTTCCCTGTAGCGTCTGGCTTTGGCCTGTTGAGAAGATGCCGGCCGCAATCTGGCCGCGACGCTCGGCAATTTCACAAGCGCGTTTCACGGCGCGGGCGCGCTCTTCCGCCGTGAATGATGCGGTGGCAGGAACGAATCGCTTCACGGCACGATATTTTTGTTTCCCAGGCATGGGCAACAGATGGGGATCTTTCGGCCGACTGGCCGCGAGCGACAAGCAACCATCCAATGCGGCACGAAACGCGTCTTCGTCGAGACGGTTGGTAGTAACGCGGGCGGTGCGGCCGTCCACCGCGGTGCGAATGGAAACGACTACGCCATGCTCGGCAACATGCTGGTGAATAGCGTTGTTCGCAAAACGCGTGAGCGCGTCGATCACTTCTTCGACGTGGACCTCGGTTTCCGGAATGCCGCGCTGTTTGGCGAGACGAAGTACCGTATCGATGATGTCGCGCAATTCCCCTGCCGGCCGCAACTGCGCGGCGGCGGCTCGGCGGAGACCCGTGGCGCCCCGTTTTGGGCTCTTCGCGCTCATTCGTTGGAGAAAGCTGTCCCGATTTTTACGTTGCGGAAACGCGCCGGCGCCGCGCCATGCCCCGTGCCCATGGTCTGCATGGGCTGGCCCTTGCCGCAATTCGGCGTGCCCCACAAAACCCAGTGGTCCGCATCGCAAATAGCGTCGCACGAATTCCAGAATTCCGTGGTGATGCCGCTGTAGCTGGGGTTTTTCAGCATGCGAACTTTTTTGCCCCCGCGAATCTCCCACGCAATTTCCGTCGAAAACTGAAATTGGTAACGGCGATCATCAATAGACCAGGAACGGTTGGTCTCCATGAAGATTCCGTCGTCCGTATCCGCGATCAAATTATCGGGTGTCCAGGAGCCGGGCAGCAGGCTGACGTTGGTCATACGAATCATCGGCAGGCGATTCCATCCTTCGGTGCGCACGGTGCCGCCAGAGCGATTCAGGCCAATCAGATGAGCAGTCTCGCGACTAGAGAGATAGCCGCGGAATCCGCCGTCCTTGATGATGTCGATGCGCTGCGCGGGCACGCCTTCGTCGTCATAAGCAAACGAACCGAGGCCCGGACCATGCGAAATGCGCGCGTCGGCCACTACGTTGACGATAGGCGAAGCGTATTGCAGATGATTGAGTTTATCGAGCGTCAGAAAACTGGTGCCGGCGAAATTCGCCTCCTGGCCCAGCACGCGGTCCAGTTCAATGGGATGGCCAACCGATTCGTGAATTTGCAGGCCCAACTGGCTGCCGCCCAGAATCAGCGTGCCGGTCTTTTCCGGGCATTGCGCCGCATCATGCAGAACGACGGATTCTTCGGCGATTACCGGCGCATGTTTCAGTAAATCGAGTGATTCGATCAGTTCATAGCCACCCAGAATGTGTTGGCCGCCGAAACTGTTCGGATAGGAGCGCTTCTGGATGGCGTCGCCCTTGAAACAAGTAGCAGCGATGCCGCAGCCGGAAGTTACGCGCCGCTGGTGGATTTTCGAACCGCTGCTGGAGGCGAACCACGAGTCGATCTTGCGAAACTGAAGATCGGTCTCCGCCAGCGTGACGCCCCTTACTTTGCGCATGGCGGCATCGGCGGCGAGCAACAAATCCAATTGTGTTTCCAGGGGAATCTCGAAGGGATCTTTCTGGCACGGCCCCAGCCAACTGTCGACGTACGTTCCCTCGGGCGCCAACTGCACCGCTTCCTTTTTCGCCAAAGCGGAAGCTTTCGCGATCGCCACAGCTTGCGCGGCACACGATGCCACGCCCTCACGCGTGAGCTGATCCGTAGAGGCAAATCCCCAGGCGCCATTGGCAACCACGCGAATACCCAAGCCGATGGATTCACTTTGTCCCAGCGTGCCCACCTGCCCATTTTTCGTCGTCAAGTCGCGCTGGCGCATGTGCATCACGCGCACATCGGCATACGTGGCACCGCGCAGCCGCGCCGTTTCCAGGGAATGTCCGCAGTAATCCCACATCGTAGGCACCAAAACTAAGGGGCACGCCGAAACGCGCCCCAAGAGACTATCAAATTATTGGCGTCGAAATGAGTGTTTTAGGTGCCTTCCTGCCAGGAAGCCAGGTATTGCTCCTGCTCAGCGGTCAGTTTGTCCAAATGGTGCCCCATGGACTCGAGTTTGAGCTTGGCGATTTCGCGATCCAGATGTTCGGGGACCACGTACACCTGGGGCGCCATGCTTTTGTGATTCTTCACAAGATATTCCGCGGAAAGAGCCTGGTTCGCGAAGCTCATATCCATCACCGAGGCCGGATGGCCCTCGGCGGTGGCGAGATTCACCAGGCGGCCGTCGGCGATCAGATAAACCTTGCGGCCGTCCTTTAACAAGAATTCATCCACCAGCGGACGAACTTCTTTCTTGCCCGTCGACAATGCTTCCAACGCCGGAATTTCGATCTCCACATTGAAGTGGCCGGAGTTGCAAACAATCGCGCCGGTCTTCATTACTTCAAAATGTTCGCGGCGAATCACGTTCTTGTTTCCGGTGACGGTGATGAAAACGTCGCCTTCTTTTGCGGCTTCAATCATCGGCATCACGCGGAAGCCGTCCATCACGGCCTCGATGGCCTTGACGGGATCAATTTCGGTGATGATGACATCGGCGCCGTGACCCTTGGCGCGCATAGCAGCCCCGCGACCGCACCAGCCGTAGCCGGCAATCACCACTTTCAAGCCGGCAATCAACACGTTGGTTGCGCGAATCACGCCGTCCAGAGTGGATTGGCCAGTGCCGTAGCGATTGTCGAAGAAGTGCTTGGTCATCGCATCGTTCACGGCAATGATCGGATACTTCAGCGTGCCGTCCTTGGCCATGGCGCGCAGGCGAATCACGCCGGTGGTGGTTTCTTCGGTGCCGGCAATGACGTTGGAGACGAGATCCTGTCGCTTGGTGAGGAGCATGGTGACGAGGTCGCAGCCGTCGTCCATGGTGAACTGGGGCTTGTGCTCGAGCGCGGCCTTCATGTGATCGTAGTAGGTGTTGTTGTCCTCGCCCTTGATGGCGTAGGTGGGGATGGAGAAGTCGCGATTCAATGAAGCCGCAACTTCGTCCTGAGTGGAAAGCGGATTCGAAGCGCAAAGGACGATGTCTGCGCCGCCGTCGCGCAAGGCGATCATCAGGTTCGCGGTTTCGCTGGTCACATGCAGACAAGCGGAAACGCGCAAGCCTTTCAGCGGTTGTTCCTTGATGAAGCGCTTGCGGATGGACTGCAGCACAGGCATCTGCTGCGCCGCCCATTCGATTTTGCGCTTGCCCGCGTCGGCAAGGCCGATATCTTTCACATCACCCTTTTTGAGTTCTGCCGTAGCCATTCGTCGACTCCTCGAAGTTGAGATTCGTTCTGGGGCGGTTGAACTGATTGTTGCGTCCCACCAGCAAGGGGGACTCACCTGCGGTTGAGAATAAAATTTTCAGCAAGGCGCGCTCGGCAAGAATCGCGCCGCCGGAATTAACGGCCAGCCGCGACTTCGGCCTCCGCGCCCAATCCCGCAGCCTTGCGCAGCGCTTCAGCGCGGTCGGTGCGCTCCCAGGTGAAACCACCATCGCCCTTTCGGCCAAAGTGACCGTAAGCAGCGGTAGCCTTGTAGATCGGCTTGCGAAGGTCGAGCGTTTCAATGATGGCCTTGGGAGTCAGCTTGAAATTCTCGCGGACCAGGGCGGTGATCTTCTCTTCCGGAATGGTTGCGGTGCCGAAAGTATCGACCATCACAGAAACTGGCTCGGCAACGCCGATGGCGTAGGCGAGCTGAACTTCTGCGCGCGAAGCCAGACCGGCAGCAACGATGTTCTTGGCGATGTAACGCGCCATGTAGCACGCCGAGCGGTCCACCTTGGACGGATCTTTGCCGGAAAACGCGCCGCCGCCGTGGCGGCTGTAGCCGCCGTAAGTGTCCACGATGATCTTGCGCCCGGTCAGTCCTGCATCCCCCATCGGTCCGCCAATGACGAAGCGGCCCGTGGGATTGATGTGGAATTTGGTTTTTGCGTCGAGCATGTGCGCCGGAATGATGGGCTTGATCACGTGCTCCATGATGGCGTTGCGCAAATCTTCGTTCGGAACGGTGTCGCTGTGCTGTGTGGAGATGACCACGCAGTCCACGCGAAACGGCTTGCCATCGCGATACTCAACGGTGACTTGGGATTTTCCATCAGGACGGAGGAAATCGACTTTCTTGCTCTTGCGGACTTCAGAGAGGCGTTGCGTCAAGCGGTGCGCCAACTGGATCGGCATAGGCATCAACTCTTCGGTCTCGTTGCAGGCATAGCCGAACATCAGGCCCTGGTCGCCGGCGCCGCCCGTATCCACGCCCATGGCGATGTCGGGAGACTGGCGCTTGATGGTGCACATGACCGCGCAGGTGGTGGAGTCAAAACCGTAGAGAGCGTTGTCGTAGCCGACCTGCTCGACGGTCTTGCGAATCAGCTCGTCGTAATCGACGTGCGCGGTGGTAGTGATTTCGCCCGAAACCACAACCAGACCGGTAGTTACCAGCGTTTCGCAGGCAACACGGCCCTTGGGGTCTTGCCGCATCACTTCATCAAGAACGGCATCAGAAATCTGATCCGCAATCTTATCCGGGTGGCCTTCCGTCACCGATTCGGAGGTAAATAGAAAATTTCTCTTAGCTTCGCTCAAAACGTCTCTCCTATCCTGCGGTATTCTCGGGAGGTTGCGGGCCGACACACCCATATTGCCTGCGCGCCCTGCGGGGGAGCAGACTTCCTCATAAAAAGGCTACCATCCGCATCGGTGGGAATCAACGCATTGATTTCTCAGCGGGTTGGAATTGCAGCGAATGGGGCTAATTTCGGTTTGAATGGCGCATGGGTGGTTGGTCTGATGGTGGTGGCCGGCTCAAAATGAGGGGCCCCCTATTCTTGTCGTAAATCCGATACATGCCAGAAAAAGTCTGCGTTGTACATTTACGTGCCCCGGGATTAACACACATGGTAGGTAATCGCGACGCGCTTCGAATTCGCTCCCGGGCGCCGCACGGATTGGAGACCCTATGGAATCCTTCCCGTGGGCCGAAGACAGAGCGAGCGTTCCGCTTACGCCGGCCCCCCTGAATCGCATTCTTGCTGACAACTTATGTTCGGCCGGCGGAGACGCAGCGGATGAGAGCTAAACTCCCCGCCTCCGCACTGGCCTGCCTAATGTTCGTGATGCTGGTCCCGCATATATTGGCCGGCGAGTCCTCGCCGGCCGTCAAACTCGCGGTTGCTCCGAAGTATCCCACGCTGACGCTGGCTGGAAGAATTTGTGGCAAGGTCACGGTGCGCGTGACGATTGATGGCGCGGGCACCGTGAGGAACGCTCGAGTCGTCGAAGGGCATCCGATGTTGCGAGAAGCCGCGGTAAACGCCGCGCAGCAATGGAAATTCGAGGAAGCCCCTGCGCAGGAGCGTGTGGCAATACTGAAGTTCAACTTTGTGATTTTGCCGGCAAATTCGAAGGTGCAAGCGCAGACAGTTTTTCTGCCGCCACAGGGAGTTGAGATTCGGCAGAAACCGGTTGAACCGGCCCAGCCCGCGGCGGGCGAGCAGGGCGATGGAGAGCGCCCTGCTCCGCGGGCGATTTCCAAGACTTAACGACATTGTTGGCGGGTCGCGCGCCTCGACCGTTTTGGCGGCTATCCCTTCACACAAACTACCTGACGCAAGGTGTGCACGACTTCCAGCAGATCGGTCTGCGCCGCCATCACCGCATCAATTGATTTGTACGCCGCTGGCGTTTCATCGATCACGTCGGCGTCTTTGCGGCATTCCACGCCCTCCGTCATTCGCCGGTGATCTTCCACCGTAAATCGTCGCTTGGCTTCCCCACGAGACATCGCGCGCCCCGCGCCATGGCTGCAGCTCATGAAACTTTCGGGATTTCCTTTGCCGCGCACAATGTACGACCGGGCTCCCATGCTGCCGGGAATGATTCCCATGTCGCCGTCTTGCGCCCGCACCGCGCCCTTTCGCGTGACCATGACGTTTTGGCCGTAGTGGCGTTCGCGCGCCACATAATTGTGATGGCAGTTGATGGCCTGCCCGTGCGCGGTGAACGGCCGCACTTCGCCGGATTCCCGCACCGCCGCAATGATCTGCTCCATCATCAGGTCGCGATTCGTGCGCGCAAAATCCTGCGCCCATTCCACCGCCTCGACGTAATCGAAGAAGTGCTCCGTTCCCTCCTCAAGATAGGCAAGATCTTTGTCCGGCAGGTTGGCAGCGAACCGGCCCATATCGCGCTTGGCGAGTTCGATAAAATAGGTGCCCATGCGATTTCCCACGCCGCGCGAGCCGCTATGGAGCATGAACCAGACCATCTCCGACTCGTCGAGGCAGACCTCGATGAAATGATTGCCTGTGCCGAGCGTGCCCAGATGATTGGAATGATTGCCGCGGTCGAGCTTGGGGTGTTTCTCAAGAATGGCGTCGTAGCGCGGCTTCAGGTTTTCTCCCCAGACATCGAGGGTGTGCGTGGGAATAGCGTGCCACGCGCCCTTGTCGCCCTTGCCGCCGCCATGCGTGCGTCCGTGCGGCACGGCTTCTTCGATAGCGGTGCGAACGGCGTGAAGATTGTCCGGCAGATCGCGCGCGTTCAGATCTGTTTGCACGGCCATCATGCCGCAGCCGATGTCGACGCCGACCGCAGCGGGAATAATCGCACCCTTGGTGGGAATCACGCTGCCGACCGTGGCGCCAATACCCCAGTGCACATCGGGCATGGCCGCAACCCACTTGAAGATGAAGGGCAACTGGGAAACGTTGATAAGTTGCTTGCGCGCGGCGTCTTCCAGCGGAACGCCCTGGACCCACGCTTTGATGGGCACACCTTGCTCGGATTTCAGAGTCTGGTAGCTCATGGGTGATTGGGCTCAGCATACCATGCGAATCGCAGTCGATTGCCTGCACTCGAACGCTGTCGTAAGATGCACGGCGAGTGAGCGAATCATCGACGAACGAAACGATTTGCGCAGCGGAAAACCCAACGGCCAAACGACAGGACACCCGATGAACTGGAAACGAATAGCGGGGCTGATGTGTGCTTGCGCGTCGATAGCCGCGTTCACGGGTAGCGAGCGGAAAGTGGCGGGTGCGACAGAAGCAAAGGCGGTAGCAGCGTCCGAGAACGCGGCAGGATTTTTTCCGGTGTCGGTGTGGTACAGCGGTGGTAAGGCACGCGCGCCGATGCTGGAACAAATCAATGCGGATTCGGCGCGGTCGTGGAAAGAAGATCTGCTGAAAATCAAAGGGCTGGGATTCAACACCGTGCGGACGTGGGTGGAATGGAATGTGGGCGAGCCGCGCGAAGGGGAATATCAGCTGGAAAATCTGGATCTGCTGCTGCGACTGGCGGATGAAGTGGGGCTCAAGGTGATTGTGCAAGTGTACGTGGACTCGGCGCCGGAATGGGTGGGGGCGAAATATCCGGAAGGGCGATACGCAGCGCAGGATGGCCAGCCGATTTCCTCGCAAGCCGCGCCGGGATTCTGTTTCGACAATAAAAATGTGCGGAACGCGGTGCTGGGATTTTTCCAGGAGGTGGCGCGGCACGCCGCAAGGAGTCGCGCGTTTTACGGCTGGGATTTGTGGAGCGAGCCGGCGGCATTGAATTGGGCGCGCGTGGGATACAAATCGGAACCGATGTTTTGTTATTGCCCGGCGAGCATGGAGAGATTCCGCGAGTGGCTGCAGAAGAAGTACGGAACGCTCGAGAAATTGAATGCGGCGTGGCACCGCACGTTCACGGACTGGAAGCAGGTGGAACCACCGCGTTTCGGAACGATTCTGACGTACACGGATTTTATGGATTGGCGCGTGTATTACGGATACAAATTGGCGGAAGACCTGAAGATGCGAAACGGCGCGGTGAAGGCCATCGACCCGGCGCACGTAACGACGAGCCACGCGCCGAATCCGTCGCCGCTTGTGCGCACGCTAGCAGATCCGTATGACCCTACCGACGATTTCCTGATGAAAGATTCGGTGGATTATTTCGGAACGAGTTTTTATCCCAAGCTGACAGCGGTGGAGCTGAACTGGAAGCTGAACCGGCGAGTGCTGGCGATGGACCTGACGGCGTCGATGACCGGTGGGCGAGGATTCTATGTAGGTGAACTGCAAAGCGGATTCGGGGTGCATGGAACGACGATCGGATCAGAAGTGACGGCGAGCGATTTGGAGATGTGGAGTTGGGGAATGGTGTCACGCGGCGCGCGCGCCATTAATTTTTACGCGTTTTACCCGATGAATGCGGGGTATGAAAGCGGCGGCTACGGAATGATTCAACTGGACGGAACGTTGACGGAGCGGAGCCGGAAAGCTGGAGAGACGGCAAAGAAAATCGAAGCGAATGCGGATTTGTTGTTGCACGCGAAGCCCAAGCAAGCGGAAGCGGCGATCATTTTTAGCCCGCTGGTGCCACTACTGGGCGGGTACGACGAGGAAAACTCGCGCAACGCCATGCACAAAGCGCTCGCCGGCTATCACCGGATGTTTTTCGAACGCAACGTGCCGGTGGAGGTGCTGAGCTCGCGGGAGTTGGCGGGGCGCGTTCTGCAGAAGTACAAGCTGATTATTATGCCGTATCCCCTGATGATGACGGACGATGAGTCGACGGCTCTGAAGGCTTACGTGGAGAACGGCGGGCATTTATTTGTCGAGGCGCGGCCGGGGTGGGTGAACGAAGATGGCCACGCCGAAGGAGCCATACCGGGATTTGGATGGACGGAAATGTTTGGCGTGCGCGAGAGTTCCATTGATCCGGGGAAGGAAGTTTCGGTGCAGTGGGGCGCGCAGGAGTTTACGGGGATGAGCTTCGCGGAGCACTTTACGGTGCTGGATCAAAACGCGCGAATGGTGGCGAAATTTGCGGATGGATCCGCCGCCGCGTACGAGCACTCGTTTGGAAAAGGCAGTGCGATATTACTGGGTACATTTGCGGGGCAACAGAACGAGGCCAAACCGGTGCCCATGCATCCACTGGGAGAAATTCTGGTGAAATGGGCAGGACTGGCGCAGCCGGAATGGAAAGCGCCCGCATTGGTGGAATTGCGGGAGATGGATGGAGACAAAGGCAAGTTTGTGTTCTTGTTCAATCACGGAGAGAAGGCCGCCGAAGTAGAGTTCGCGGAGACACTGGAGCGGCCGGCCGCGAGCGTTCGTGAAATTGTTACCGGAGAAACGCCCCAAGCTGGGGAAAAACGCTTCGCAGTGAAGACAGAGATCCCAGCCCAGGCAGTACGAATCTACCGGATCGATTATTGAGAATGATGAGCGCCGCAAACTAAGCGGCATCAAGATCGTCGTCGGGCTGGACTTCCAGCTTGCCCTTGGTTCTTTTGGCCAACAAGTAAGTGCGAATGAACGGATCAATGTCGCCGTCGAGCACACGGTCCACATCGCCAACGCCAAACTTGGTGCGATGGTCCTTAATCAGGCGGTAGGGTTGCATGATGTAGGAGCGAATCTGGCTGCCGAAGGAAATTTCCAGCTTCGATTCGTCCAGCTTATCGGTAGCATCGCGGCGTTTCTGCATTTCCATGTCGTACAGTTTGGAGCGCAACATCTTCATCGCGAATTCGCGGTTTTTGTGCTGACTCCGTTCGGCCTGGCAGGCCACGATGATGCCGGAGGGGATGTGCGTGAGGCGCACGGCCGTTTCCACTTTGTTGACGTTTTGCCCACCCTTCCCGCCGGCGCGAAACGTGTCCAGCTTGATGTCTTCGGGCTTGATGTTCACTTCGATGCGGTCATCCACCTCAGGAATAACAAACACGGAAGCGAAAGAGGTGTGTCGCCGCGCCGCTTGATCGAACGGTGAAATCCGCACCAGCCGGTGAACACCGGTCTCGCCGGCCAGCAAGCCATACGCATTTTCGCCGCTGAATTCCACCGTGGCATTCTTGATGCCCGCTTCTTCTCCCGGTGTTTCATCCAAAACGTTGGCAGTGATTCCCCTTCGCTCCGCCCATCGCAAATACATGCGCAGAAGAATCGAAGCCCAGTCCTGCGACTCGGTGCCGCCGGCGCCAGGCTTGATGGTCATAATCGCGTTCAGGTGATCGTTTTCACCGGAGAGCAGAGTCTGCGTCTCCAGTTCGCCGACATAGGAATCCGCGCCCGTAAGTTCGCGATGCAAATCCTTCAACAATTCCTCTTTTTGTTCCGCGTTGGTTTCGCCCTTAGCCAGTTCAATGTAGGTCTCAATGTCGCTAGCCAGCGAAGCCAATTTCTCGTCAGCGGCAATCTGGCCTTCCACGCGCTTGCGTTCGCGAAGAACGGTTTGCGCTTCTTCAGGATTGCTCCAGAAATTGGGATCGGAGGTACGCTGTTCGAGGGACTTCAGGCGAGCGCGGTTCTGTTCACCGTCAAAGATAGCTCCGCACGAGCGCGATGCGCTGTTTCAAACCGTCGTATTGATGCTGCAGATCTTCAAGAATCATGGAGTATTGTGGGCCGTTCTGGCGTTGGCGTTCAGCACGGGCCCTATTTCGCCTTTCTCAATGTGAGTATAAACAGAATAGCGGAAACGACAACGCACATCCAGGCGAACCAGTCGCCAAAACGCGTGTAAATGGTTTTGTCGGTGCGGAAGTCGTAGGGCAGATCGGCGGAATCGCGGATATCGCGACGCATCACGCGCTCGACGTTGCCGTAGGGATCGATGGACGCGGTTATGCCGCTGTTGGTGTCGCGCACAATCCAGCGCCGATTCTCCACCGCTCGCACGCGCACCATGCGCAAGTGCTGCTCGGCGGCATCGGAGGTGCCAAACCATCCGTCATTGGAAATATTAATGAGCAATTGCGCGCCGCGATTCACGAATTGGCGCACTTCGTTCGCGTAAATCGCTTCGTAGCAGATGAACACGGAAAACGTGGTGTCGTTCGAGAATTTGCCAACGCTGCGCTCGGTCCCTTTGCGGAAGCCGCCCACTTCTTCCGAAACGCTGTTGACCACCTGATGGATGAGAGGAAACGGCTCGTATTCGCCGAACGGCACAAGGTGCATTTTGTCGTAAGAAAATATGCGCTGGCCGAGTTCGTTGACGGCGGCGGCGCTGTTATAGGGCGCCACGCCGGTGCGCATTACCCCGTTGACCTTAACCGGCTCCGGTTTCCACTCGATGATGCCGACGACAACCGGATGATGAAACTCCTGCGCGATGTGGCTGAGCACCGGACCGAAGTGCGGATCCTGAAACGAAAAAGGGGCCGGCGCTTCCGGCCAGATCAAAAGATCGGGTTGGCGGCCATCGGGCGAAGGACGCAAGCTGAGCCGCGCGAGATCCGCTAAGTCCGCCTGGTGATCCGCATACCAATCGCCCGCATATTCCAGGTTTTCAGGGAAGTTCGGCTGCACGACGCGAGCGAGATGGTGCGCTTCCGCCTTTGGGACGAATCGCGAACCGACTATCATTATGACCAGCATGATCAACGTTACGGCGCTAACGATGCCCCATCGCTTCTTACGCTCGGCAGGAGTCTTACCGAAGTCGCCCCACAACAGCAACGCATTAAACGCGGCGACCAGAAACGATACGCCATAAATTCCCGTGACCGTGGTCAGTTGCACTACCGCCGGATTTCCCGCCGCTGGATAGCCCAGCAGCGACCACGCAAAACTGATTTCCGGCAGATACGTGCGAAAGACTTCGGTGGAAATCCATAGAAACGGCGCGCCCAGCAACGCCAGCGCAATACTGCGTCGCGACAATCGCTGCACCATCCACGCAAATGTTCCAATCGCCGCAGCCCATACGGAAGCAATCAAAAGCAAAACCCCCCAGCCCGCGGCCGCCGACATGCCACCATGCACCGACAACGTTTCCGCGATCCACGGCACGCACGTCACCACGAAAGCCATGCCATGCAGGAAACCGCAGGCGAACGCCACGCGCGCCCGCGAGCCAAAAATGCTGGCCAGCAGTAGCGTCAAACAAAACCAGGAAAAAATGCTGGGATGAGCGCCGCGATAGGAGAGAGAAAGCAAAGCGCCGCTGAACGCCGCCAATATTAGACGGGCCAGCGCGGGAACTTCAGGCGACCGGTGAGGCCGCAGGTAGGAATGCCAGGGGAGCGACGGCATCACTGCTTAACGTAGAAGGCCTTGAAGCCTGCGCCCTCCAGACCCTTCTTTGCGGCGTCGGCCGATTTCTGGTCCTTATAAGGGCCAACCTGCACGCGGTACAACTTGTCTTTTTGCGGCGCGAGCACAGTGGCCGGAAAGCGTTTTTTCTGCAAGCTGCTGGCAATGGAAAGAGCGTCGTCTTGCCTGGTAAGGGCGGCCACCTGCAGAAGAATGGTGCCGGCGGGACTCGAAGGCGCGCCTGGGACCGGTTTGCTGCTCTTCGCCGCATTGGTGACCGGCGTCGGTGCCGGAGCAGGCGGCTCGACTCTCGCCTTCGCGTTCATGGGCTTTGCAGCCGGCGCGCTGGCCGAGGGCTTGGGAGCAGGATCAAGACGCGGCTCAGGTTTTGCCGGAGCGTTGTTGTTATAGAACTCCCAGTCGGATTTGTTGGAAGCCGTCGCGGGATCGGACTCATTGTCAACAGGTTCGGCAGCGGAGGATTTCTTGGACGCGGGATTATTCTTCGTAGGGACAATGGTGTCTGGCGTGCGCGAACCGGTGCTGGCCGCGCGCACCTGTCCATCGTACTGGTTACGTCCCATGACGTAGCCGAGCGTGAAGAACACGCCGGAAAACAGCAGCATCAGCAAAAACAGGCCGATGACGTGCTTCCCTTCCAGCACACGCTCGCTAGCGCTTTTTCTTCCCCCAGATGCCATACCTACTTATTCGAGCCCCCTAAAGCTTGTGTCCACTTATTTATAATATCGATTGGAAGCGGAAAGACAATCGTTGTGTTCTTTTCGACACCTATCTCGGTCAGGGTCTGCAGGTAGCGCAGCTGGATGGCCGAGGCTTCCGTTTGCAGGACCTTGGCGGCATCGGCGAGTTTTTGCGAGGCTTCGAATTCGCCCTGGGCGTGAATCACCTTGGCGCGGCGCTCGCGTTCGGCTTCGGCTTGCTTGGCGATAGCCCGCTGCATCTGCTCGGGAATGTCCACCTGCTTGACCTCGACCTTGCTCACTTTGATGCCCCAAGGCTCCGTGTCCTGGTCGAGGATGACCTGTAATTTTGCGTTAACTTTGTCGCGCTGCGAGAGAATTTCGTCCAGCTCGAATTGGCCAACGATACTGCGCAGCGTGGTCTGCGCCAGTTGCGAAGTGGCGTACTGATAATTCTGCACCTGCGACATCGCCAGGTTGGCGTCGACCACGCGAAAATAACAAACCGCGTTTACCTTCACGGATACGTTATCGCGCGTGATGATGTCCTGCGGCGGAACATCGAGCGTTTCCAGCCGCATATTGATCCTATACAAAGTCTCGATGGGCCAGAAAACGAGATTAAGTCCGGCGGACTTCGCTTCAGGGAGCAAGCGCCCGAGGCGTAGCACCACACCGCGCTCCCACTCCTTGATGATGTACAGCGAATTCCAGATCCAGATCAGAAATACCAGAAAAATAAACGCAATACCGATAGCTCCAATTTCCATGTCGGACCTCCTGTGACTCTCACTGTCACTATCACTTAAAAAGCTTCACTTCGCGGCGGTTGCGGCCACGGGCTCAACTTCGAGCTTCAATCCATTCACGCGGAGCACGCGCACTTTGCTGCCTTCTTGCACCGCATCTTTGGCGATGGCGCGCCACAATTCACCATGGATGCGGATCATCCCTTCGCCACCTGCGGGGAACGGCATAGTGGCTACGCCTTCCTCACCAAGCAATTCTTCCTTGCCCGTGGCGCTCTTCCATTTACGAGACTTCAGAACCAGGCGCATGAGAAACACGGTGATGAAGGCAAACGGAATCGTCGCGGCCAATGCTACGCCGACACTGACACCGCCGGCGGTGAGCGGCGAACGAATCAGGAACATGGCGCCGAGAAGCATCGAGATGATGCCGCCGAAAAGCAAAACGCCGTGGCTTGTGAACTTCGCCTCCAGAATAAATAACGCTACAGCGAGCAATATCAGAAGCACACCAGTGAAATTCACGGGCAACAACTGCATGGCGTACAAAGCGAGGAGCGCGCAGATTCCGCCAATCACGCCGGGAGCGATCACGCCGGGATGCGTGAATTCCGTGTACAAGCCCAGAACACCGACGATCAGCAAGATGAAGAATACGTCGGGCTCAACGATCCTGGCGAGGAATTTCTGTCGCGCGGAAAGCTCAAACTGCGCAAGGTTGTAGTTGTCGAGGGATAGCTTCGTGGTCTTTCCGTCGAAGCGCGCGATTTCGCGGCCATTCAGGGTACGCAGCAGTTCGTCTTTGTCAGCCACGATAAGGTCAATCAGATGACCGTCGAGCGCTTCTTTCGCGGTGAACGCCTTGGCCTCCGTGACGGCGGTCTCTGCAAGCTTGGGATTACGTCCGCGTTTTTCCGTGAAGCTGCGCAGAAACGCGGTGGCATCGTTGTTCAGCTTGCGGCGCAAAACTTCGTCGACGGGCATGTTGAACATGCCGGGCATCAGAATCGGCGTGGAAGCGCCGGTGTGCGTGCCGGGAGCCATGGCTGCAACGTCCGCGGATAGCAGGATGAAGAAGCCGGCTGATGCCCCTCGGGCGCCGTCGGGCGCGACAAATACGGCCACGGGCACAGGCGAATCCAGGATGTGATGAATAATGTCGGTCATGGAATCGCTGAGTCCGCCGGGCGTGTCCATGGTGATCAGCACGAGCGCAGCATTCCGTTTTGCGGCGTCCGCCAGGCCTTCGTCAATGTAGGTCGCCAGGATCGGCTCAACGGCCCCATTCAGCTTCAACTCAAGGACCAGCGGACCGGTGTGCGATTCGGCGGACGCGCTTGAGACCGGCAAAACGAAGCCCAAGGCTACGATTCCCGAGCAGCAAAGCAGCAAAAACAGCATGGCCCAAAGACGAGTTGTTCGTTCAGATCCACGAGCGCTCATTTTGCACCTCCCGTGGGATTGTTAGTTCCCAGATGCTGAAGTAATTCCTTGGCGGCGGTGTAGTTGGGCGCCAGCTTGACTGCCTTTTCCACCTCGGCGCGCGCCAGATCCGGCTTTTTCTGTTCGAGATAAATGCGCGCAAGCATGGTGCGTTCAATGGCGGAATCGCGCACGGCCAGGCACAATTGCAATTCCTTCACGGCGTCATCCAGTTTCCCTTGACGCCGATAAATATCCGCCAGTTCTCGGTGCGCGGCAGCATTCTTGGGATCCGCAACGATCACCGCGCGAAACTCCTGTTCCGCGGCGTCCAGATGCCCGGCGATCAATTGCTGCCGTCCGAGACGAAGGTGCGCCGCGGGCGTCATTTTGCTCGCAGAAGTATCCATCGCGACCGACGGGTGCGGAGACGGATTCTCCAGTTCCAGGAGCAATGTGGTGGTATCCAGTTCCTTGGCCACCCGCTGGTACTTCAACAGACTGTCACCCTTGGCATCGAGCTTGATTGCCGGCAGTGCTTTTTCGCCTAACGCCGCAACGGCAGTGGCGCGCTCCTGTTCAGCTTCGGCGTTTTTTCCGGCTTTCTGAAGCGAATAAATCAAAAAAACATAATCTTCGGGATTGTCGGGTTCACGCCGCGCCGCTTCGCGAAAGTGCGTGGCAGCGACGGACAGTTCATTCTGACG
Source organism: Candidatus Acidiferrales bacterium (assembly GCA_963826335.1). Lineage (GTDB taxonomy): Bacteria > Acidobacteriota > Terriglobia > Acidiferrales > UBA7541 > Acidiferrum. Next base: position 181,078 of record CAWGXB010000007.1, read on the forward strand.
AAGCGCCAGCAAGCCCAGATTGAAAGGATAGTCGTCCTCATCGGGATCAAGATCCCTGGCGCGGCCGACAGCGGTTTGCGCAGCCGCCAGATTGCCTTGCTGCGCGCGTGCCAGCCCCAGGTTATTCAAGATTTCCGGCAAGTCTCCGCCGCTAACCAGGCTCTGCTTCAACCTCTCCTGCAGGGAAGCAAATACCTGTTCCGCCTGGTCGGCTTGGCCGAGACGCAAGCGGCAAACGCCAGTCGAGAAAGCTGCTTCCACACTGAGCGCATTGGTCGCAGGGATGCGGGCAAACCAAGGCAGCGCGGAATTGCAGTCATCGCGAGCGAAATACACTTCGCCAATCGCAAAGGCCGGATCGGGCCAGTCCGGTTCCAGCCGCGTGGCTTCTTTCAAATCGCGCAAACGGACGTCGTCGTCACTGGCCAGCAAACCGCGGATGTATTGTTCAAATGCGGCGAGACTGAGGGGCCGTTGCAGTTTGGAAAATTCGGTGAGGCTCAGAGGAAAATTACGGTCCGTGGCGGCCAACAGGTGCCAGGTGATTCGGGTGTGCAAGTCCATCAGCGAATCGAGAGGCCCCCGCTCAGTAACAGCCGGCAGAAGTGCAGGAGGATTGATGCGCATCACGCGGGCATTCACGGTAAGGGTTTTGCCGTCGGATGCGAAGCTACCGAAAACCGCGTAGTCCGCGTCCATTTCCTGCGCGACGTGCAGCATGGACGCGCGACTCAGTTTGCCAGTGTCTGGAAATCCGTAGTGGTCCATCTCGTTAACACGTCCGGCGTGCGAATACACTTGCAGGCCCGCGTGGGAGAGGCGTTGGATGGTCAACTCCTCCAGGCCTTCGCCAATCCAATCGAGGCGCGGAGGAGCGCCGGCGTTTTCAAAAGGAAAGACAAGGTAGACGGGCACCAGTGAATGGTTAGCAGCAGGCGCCGAAGAAGGAGAGGCGGGTTGCTGAGCGGGAAGTCGCGCGGCAAAGAAGAAAAAAATACCCGCTAGAAGAAATGGTGAAGCTTTGCGGAGCCATGGCGGCCGCTGATTCATCTAGCAGCTATTCTAACAGACGGTGCGGCCAAACAACGCGGAACCTCGCGCTATTTCTGCAGGTACATCGCGGCGCGCGCTTGATCGTAGGCAATGGCGCGAAATCCCAGCGCGCGCACGCCCATGATTCCGTCGAACGCTGGAGAGGAACCGCCAGGAATGAAATAGGCTTTTTCCACGCTGAAGTGCTTGCCACCAAAAACAAGTTCGGGCGCGAAAAATACCTGCACCTCCATGCTTGGATCGGCGATGCTCGAGCCACGCTGCGCGGTGGTGCGCAAGGCCAGGCGCTTCGCAGCGCCCAAGTTTCCGCCCAGGACCGCCACGCGGTCGGAGCCTGTGTCTACCAACAGGCGCGCCGGTATTCCTTCCAGCGTAACCATAGCAACAGCCGTCCCGGTGCGCTCATTGAACGAGACGGGTATGCCTTCGTCAGAGACGGCGCCAAACTCCAATTCCTTCTTCTCGTAGTCCAGACGGAAACTGGACTTCGACAGCACGTCGAGGCCGATGATTCCCGCGACAGATATACCTAAGTCGCGTTCGAGCCGCGAAAGGTCTTGCACCTGTACGCGCACCGAAACAGCGCGGATGAGACCAAGATCGACTTCCGGGAGGATGGCGCTCTCCGTCGGTATAGTCTTGCCCATCGCGATCATCGTGGAAGCCGTCGTGGCCAATCCAAGTTGCCTGATGGATCTGGCATTAATGATGCTCGGGGCTGTACCGGTATCCACAACGAAATTTTGGTGCGGCAAACTGTCGCCAAATTGGCCCTCGGCAACGACCAAATAATCGCGGAAAATTCTCACCGAAATACTCCGAGGCATTAGCGCATCCGCACTGCGAGCTGGGCTGGACGGGTGATTTTCGGCACAGGTTGGTCGCGATGACAAAAGTCCGCAAACCAAAAACAAAGCTGCAATGGTCCGTTTGGCGTTCACCGTTGCCGCACGCTCCTTGGTCGGTGAAGCGCACCCTACGGCGCCGGCGAGGCACTACAAGAGTTTGCTGGTGGATTGCGGGTAGATTGCGTGTGGCCAGCTAACCTATGGCAGGAGCGGCACTTGTATCGCCGGGGACAGATGAAAACGATTTTACATTCATACCTTTCCTTTGCTTCTTTCCGTCAAATACAGCGAGGACATCATGGTCACTCTCAATTCAGATCGAGCCACCACTCTCATCTTTGGTGCGTATGAGCTGGACTTGCAGGCCGGGGTGCTGCGCAAGGACGGTATTCGCCTCCGCTGCCAGGAGCAACCGCTGCAAGTGCTCGCCAGGCTAGCGGAACGACCGGGGGAGCTGGTGACGCGCGAAGAGTTACGACGCCGCGTGTGGCCGCAGGATACGTTTGTCGACTTTGACCACGCACTGAATACGGCCGTGAAAAAAATTCGCGCCACCCTGAATGATGACGCAGACGCTCCACGCTATATCGAGACAGTCCCGCGGCGCGGCTACCGGTTTGTTGCGCCAGTGGAGCGGGTGGGCGTGTCGGCGCCGGCCCTGTCGCCGATTGCCGCCGAGCCTCCCCAAGACTACAACCGTCGATCCTTAGCTACGATCAGCACTGCCGTCGTCATCTTGGCCGTGGTCCTCGGACTGGCGTGGAAGCTGGCGGCCTGGCGCAGTACGCAAGCCTCCACACCGCCAGAATTCCAGCGGTTGACGTTCAACGAGCCCACTCCTGAGCTAACGGATGCGCGCTTTACCCCCGACGGCGCCTCCGTGGTCTACACCCAAGGCGGGCACATGACCAAAGGAGACATCCGCACCCAGCGGTTGGGCGCCCCCAATTCACAATCGCTGGGCATACCGAACGCCGTGCTTCTGGGTGTTTCGCGGCAAGGAGAACTCGCTGTTCTGGTGCCGGGAGCCAAGCCGTTGTTCGAAATGGGCTATCGCACCAATCCAGGAGTTCTGGCGCGCGTGCCGATTGGCGGAGGCGCACCGCGAGAACTGGTGCCAGATGTCGAGGCCGCCGATTGGTCGCCTGACGGCCAGCTTGCGATTGTGAGGCGAGCGGGTCATCGGTGCCGGCTTGAGTTTCCCGTTGGGCACGTGCTGCATGAAAACGGCGGCTGGATTACTTCGCCGCGCTTCTCTCCGGCGGGTGATTCGATAGCGTTTCTGGACCATCCGGTAGCGCCAGACGACCGTGGCACGGTGGTGGTGGTTAGCCTTAACGGCGTCAAAAAGGTGCTCACTGATTTCTGGGAAAGTGAACGAGGGCTTGCCTGGACCCCGCGTGGCGACGAGCTATGGTTTGCAGCCGCGCACTCAGGAGTGAGCCGTTCGATTTATGCCGTCAACTTGAGCGGCCATACGCGCGCTGTCTTGAACATGGCCGGAGGACTTACTTTAGAGGACATTTCGCGCGACGGGCGCTTGCTATTGTCTCGCGATAATGAGCGGCTTGGAATCTTGTTCATGGGCGCCGGCGAAAGAGAACCGCGCGAACTTTCCTGGAAGGATTGGTCCATCGCCATGGACATCTCGAACGACGGGAAGCAGATCTTGTTCGGTGCGGAAGGAGAGGATTCCGGGTTCTCGTACCAGGTTGGTTTGCGACCTACCGACGGTTCCCCGCCCGTCATGCTGGGTTCGGGCGCGGCACAGTCACTTTCGCCCGACGGCAAGTGGGCGCTTTCCATCATGCCGCCGCCGACGGATCAGCTTGTATTGCTGCCGACTGGGGCCGGGACTCCGAAAACGCTGGAGCGCGGCGCGATTGAGCATTACCAGTTCGCTGGGGCACGATGGTTTCCTGATGCCAAGCGGATTATGTTTGTGGCCTCCGAGGCGGATCATGGGCAGCGATGCTACGTGCAGAACATTGAGGCAGGCAAGCCGAGGGCATTCACCGCTGATGGCGTGGGATTTTGCAGCGTTTCTCCCAAAGGGGAAATTCTGGCCGTCACCGAAGATCACCGGGCGCTGCTCTACGCTTCCGAATCCAGCAATAAACCGTATAAGGAGTTCGAGATTGCGCCGGGAGAGTTGCCGAGCGGCTGGACCAGCGATGGCAAATTTCTTTACATTTCGCAGACTCGCCAGAGGCCGATGACGATCTCACGCATTGAACTCGCTTCCGGGCGTCGCCAATTGTGGAAGCAGTTGCCTCCGCCGCCGGACAACTCCGCAATGAAAAGCGAGGCGGTGGTTATTTCTCCCGATGGGCAGAATTACGCGTACACGTATAGCCATCACCTTTCGGATTTATACCTGGTTCACGGTTTAAAGTAGCCGCCTGGGATTGCCCTCAGGGCTGAACCGTTTCTTCGGGTTTGGACGCCAGCACTTCCTGGATGGCGGGATCCTTCAGCACGGCGGCAAAAGAAGGATCGGTCTTCGCTGCGGTGTAGTCTTTGTATCCTTCGTCTTTGGCCTTCTTCAGATAGATGACGCAGCGCTCCACGTTGCCGGCTTCCGCAAACGACTTCGCGAGCATGAAGTAGAACCTGCCGCGGTCCGTGCTCAGCGAACGATCCTGAATCACCGTGCCCATGCGCGCGCGCGAATTGTCGAACGCCGCGGGGTCAATCTGAAGGGCCTTACGGAAAGAGGCGATGGAATCATCGTAGTTTTGCTGGCCGAAATACGCGAAACCCAGGTTCAGGTAGAAAGCCGCGAAGTCGTCCTTGATCAGAATCGCTTTCTTATACGCGCGGATGGCCTTGGGATATTTCTTGCGCTCGTACCAGATGGTGCCGACATTATTCTGCGGATCGGCATAGTGAGAATCCAGTTTGGCCGACTTTTCGTAGCATTTCAGCGCATTGTTGAGTTCCGACTGGTTCTGATACGAAATACCAAGCTCATTCCAATAGACAGCGTTCTTCGGCTGCTCGTGGGTCAACCGGCGAAAAATGGCCTCCGCCTCCGTGTATTGCTTGCGCACCAGCATTAACCGGGCCATCTGCTCGTCGGTAAGCGACGGAGTGGCGGGCTCGGTGGCCGCGGGTGGCGTCTGAGGAGTTTCTGGATTCGACTGGGGATAGGCAGGAAACACACTGGCGCAAGCGAGGACAGAAATGACTGGAATCGCCAAGCGATACTTTTTCATGGCGAATCTCCTTTTTCCGGTGGCGGTTTCTCCGGCTCTTTCTTCTTCTTACCCCCAAAGATACCAAAAAACTTCTGCAACGGCCCTTTTTTCTTCTCCGGAGCCTTAACGCCTTCCACACCATCGCCGCCTTGCACCTGCGCGTTGGGATCCGACTGTGCGGCGGTGCCATTCGTTCCATCGGGTTGCGGCGGCTTGGGACCTCCGCCAAAGATGTGAGACAGAAAACCACCCGCCGACGTCGCGGCACCGTGACCACCATGCAGTTCGCAGAGCTGCGTCGGAGCGGAGCCGTTGACGTAAACCTCTTCGCGCGTCGTGGGGCAGCTCGGCGTCGCCAGTTCCAGTGTGTCCGCATCGATCATCACGGACTGCACGCCCTCGGGCATCTGGAAGTCTCTGACGTCGCGGTAACCCGGCAGCGTGGTGGCTTTCATCATGAAATCAGCCCAGATGGGCGCCGCCGTTTGGCCGCCCTGCAACCCCAGGTCGTGATTGTCGTCGAAGCCGATCCAGATGACGCAGACGAGATTGCTGGTGAAGCCGGCGAACCAGCCGTCACGCGAGGTGCCCGTTTTGCCAGCGGCAGGCAACGTGAATCCCTTGGCGCGGACGGCAGCGCCGGTGCCCTTGTTCAGCACATCCTTCATCAGACTATCGACCAGAAACGCCACGCGAGGGTCCAGCACCAGTTTGTTTGTCGGAGAGTATTTTTCCAGCGTATTTCCGCCTGCGCTGGTCACGTTCTTCAGGAACACGGGTTCCGCGCGCGTTCCGACGGTGGCAAATGCGGTGTACGCGCCCGCCACTTCCACTGGAGTCAGTTCATACGCGCCCAGCGCAACCGCTGGCGTTGGACGGATGTTGGAGCCCAATCCCATTTGGCGGGCAATCTGGACCACGCGGCCATAGCCAACCATTTCCGCCACTTTCACGGTGGCAACGTTTAGCGAATTGGTAAGCGCCTGCCGCACCGTTACCTTGCCCATGAACCTCTCGCCATAGTTGTTGGGCGTATATTCCTGGCCGTCATATTCAAAGACGGTAGGCTCATCATCGATGGTGGTCGCAGGAGTAATTATGGGTTGAACGCCATCGATGGCATTGCTGAACGCTGCGGCGTACACAAACGGTTTGAACACGGAACCGGGCTGGCGGTGCGCCAATGCATGGTTCAACTGGCTTTGCCCGTAATCCCTGCCGCCAATGAGCGCCTTGATTTCACCCGTGTGCGGGTCCAAGGCCACCAGAGCTACCTGCGCCTGCGGAATTAACTCCGGCGCGGCCTTCTTCCCTTTCAGCTTTCGTAATTTTTCGTAACGCTTTTCCAGCAGCGCATCCACATTCTTCATGCCGGCTTCCACAGCGACAGCGGCGGCACGCTGCAACTGCGGGTCCAGCGTGGTATACACGCGGAAGTTCTCACTCAGCAACTCGGCCTCGGAATAATTCTCGAGTAGGTGGTCCTTCACCATGTCGATGAAATACGGCGCCTCATTGCCCGCTACGGATGCGCGAACCAGTTTCAACGGAACTTCCTTGGCATCCTGCACATCCGCTTCGTTGACGAACTTGTTCTCCACCATCTGCGTCAGGACGCGATCGCGAGCTTGCACGGCTCGTTCCGGATGGCGGTCGGAAACAGAGTAGTAGTTGGGAGCACGAATCAGGCCGGCGAGAAATGCGCACTGCGAAAGGGAAAGCTGGCGCAGATCGGTGCCGAAATACGCCACGCTGGCCTCAGCGAAGCCGCGAATGCCGAAACTGCCGCGATTGCCCAGGTACACTTCGTTGGCGTACATCTCAAAAATCTGCTGCTTCGTGAAGCGCTGCTCCAGTTCGAACGACAGCATGGCCTCGGCCAGTTTCCGCCGCCAGGTGCGATCGGTGGAGAGGAAATATGTGCGCGCCACCTGCATGGTGATGGTGCTGGCGCCCTGCATGTGCTGGCTGTGCCGAATGTCGGCCCAAGCTGCACCGAAGATACGAATGAAATCGAAGCCCGGGTGTTCGAAGAAGCGCTTGTCCTCGGCAGAAAGAATGGCGTGAACCAGCAGCGGAGGTAGATCGACATACCGCACCGGCCGCCGCTTTTCTCGCGCGCTATCGAACAAATTCGTCAGCAGCGCCGGTTCAATGTCCGCGCTTCCCATATCGGTCCCGCCGGACAGCGGCCGGATCGAGCGGATCACATTGCCTTTGAACTCGATCGACAGCGCATTGCTGCCGCCAAAATAGGACAGCTTGGACGGCCGGATGTCCACGGTCTTCTCATTGACGACATACTGGCCCATGGAGTTGTCATCTTGCGCGGATCGATAGCCGGCCCGTTGCAGGTACATCACCAGGTCATCCTGGCTCCAGGCTTGGCCGTCGGAGATGCGCTCCGGCGCGGAGAAAATCTGCGTTGTGTTCTGCAGGACGTGCCCGGACAGGCGCGCATCGATCATGCGCGAATATTTCACGTAGTAGTAGGTGAAGGTGCACGCCGCAAGCAAGAAGCATGCGGCGAAAACGATCAGCAGCCCGAGACCGAGGCGCGAGGTCCAGAAGCCTTTTTCTAAGCGAAAGCGCAAAAGACGACTCCCGAGGGTGGACTGTTCTATTGTCGCTGATTGCCGCGCAGGAAGAAAGCGCAGGCGGAGAAAAGGGGCAAAAGGCGGAAAAACAGGGCCTGCGGCCCTACTTCATGATGTCAACCGCCTCGCTGGACGGAGCGAAACTCCACTGCGTCTGGTAGACCATAAAATCGACGGGGGCTGTATAGTCCAGGCTGATGCGCAAGCCGTGGTTGGTATGCTCCACCTTGATGTCCTCGCGCTTCGCCGGTATGTCCAGGTCCTCAACCGTTTTGTAGATGACATCGCGAATTTGGTCATCCGAGTAACGGTTCACTACCGCAAAGCGAGCTTGCTCGGCCATCTTGTCTTTCAGTTGATAGTCCGCGACGTACAACGGAACAATCTTAAAGGCCACGTATACCCCCACCACCAGTATCGCGGTGTAGATGATGGCCTTAAGCTTGCCCGCGCCTCGCTGCTGCCTTCGCTGGGATTCTTTGGCTGGCTGAGTCACCGCAAACCTCTCCCGGCACTGCCCGTGCCGACATTGGGCAGCGCAAATTCTGCTTCCATTTGTTTACGCTAGCACCGTGCGGAAGGACTGTCGAGATTTGGTGCAGGCGGATGTTCTCCAGGCGTAACACCCGGGCCGCGTCTGTAATGTTTACGGTACTTGTCGAGAAAGTGCTCAGTAGGCCCGCGCGAAAATAGCGCGATGCTTCGCCGGCTTTCCGCAGTACACACATACTCCTGTGCCCTCGCCGCCAGCGGTTCCCATAACAGCCTCCGGGTCTAGCGGAATACAACGCATGGTGGCGCGCGTCTCTTCCTTGATCTTTTCCTCGCATTCGCCGCTGCCGCACCAATACGCAAAGGCGAAACCAAATTCGACAGCCTTCTTGAAATCGTCGAAGGTGGCAGCCTCGTAAGTGTTGGCACGACGGAAAGCCAGCGCCTTGTCGTAGAGCGATTGATGAATGTCCGCCAAAAGCTTTTCGATCGTTCCCGCCAGGTCCGCCAGCGGCGCGCTGACCTTGCCTTCCCTGCCGGGCTTATCGCGCCGAGCAAGCATGGCCGCTTGCTTGGCCACGTCCTTCGGGCCCAACTCCACTCGAACCGGCACGCCGCGCATCTCCCAATCGTTGAACTTCCATCCGGGACTGAAACCTTCGCGCTCGTCCAGGGCCACGCGCAAGTTCGCTTTGATCAGTTGCGCTTTCAATTCCTTCGCAGTCTTCAGCACCGACGCCTTCTCTTCATCGGTCTTGTAGATCGGCACGATCACGACCTGCGTTGGCGCCAGCTTCGGCGGCATCACCAAGCCCTGATCATCGCCGTGTACCATTATGATCGCGCCGATCATCCGCGTGGAAAGTCCCCACGAGGTCGTCCAGCAGTGCTGCAGAGCTCCATTCTGGTCGAGATATCTCACATCAAAGGCTTGCGCGAAATTCTGCCCCAGGAAGTGCGATGTACCAGACTGTAGCGCTTTGCCATCGCCCATCATCGCTTCGATGGAATAGGTCACGTCAGCGCCGGCAAATTTCTCAGCGTCGGACTTGGCGCCGGGAATTACTGGAATCGCGGCGTCGTTCACCGCAAAGTCGGCGTAGACGTCCAGCATCTGCTTCGTTTCTTCCACCGCCTCGTCGCGCGTGGCGTGCGCGGTGTGGCCCTCTTGCCAATAAAATTCCAGTGTGCGCAGAAACAATTTGGTGCGCAGTTCCCAGCGCACCACGCTGTTCCACTGATTCATCAGCACCGGCAGGTCGCGGTAAGACTGAATCCACTTCGACCACATATGGCCGATGATGGTTTCCGACGTTGGGCGCAGCACCAGCGGTTCGGCCAACTCTTCGCCACCGCCGATCGTCACTACCGCCAATTCTGGCGAAAATCCTTCCACGTGATGCTTCTCTTTTTCGATGAAACTCTTCGGGATGAGCAGCGGGAACGCCACGTTCTGGTGGCCGGTGGCTTTGAAGCGGCGATCCAATGCCTGCTGGATGTTCTCCCACAGCGCCCAGCCGTACGGCCGCACAACCATGCAACCGCGCACGGGCGCGTAGTCGGCCAGTTGTGCCTTTAGCACCAGTTGGTTGTACCACTCGGAAAAATCTTCGGCTCGGGTTGGTAGCTTCTCGTCAGCCATGCATCTCCCTGTGTGATTCTGCCGCGGTGTGTAAGCTTTTCAGCGTAATTGAGGCGTCCAGCACTGTCAACGCGCGCCTTCGATCTTCGCAGCACAGGGGTCTCTTGAAGTGTTACTGATAGACTATTACGACCAACTCTTAACGCATTCCCAAGTCTCACTTAAGTTAATCTTGAGGCATATCGACCCCCGAAGTCGCTCGCCGAGGTTCCTCGTATGAAGCCTGAACAATGGCGACCCAGCAATGCCCTGAGAAAGAAGCGGACTTTCTCTGCAGCTAGATCGAGCTGCCGAGGAACCACTCTTCGTCGGAATCACGCGAACTGCTCCTGATGAGCAGTTCGGGATCTTTCACCGTCACGCGGCTGTAGGGTGCCACCGAGTGCGTCAGCCATACGTTGCCGCCGATGATGCTATGGTGGCCAATGCGCGTGTCGCCGCCAAGAATCGTTGCGCCGGGATAGATAGTGACGTGGTCTTCGATATCAGGGTGGCGCTTGTTAGACAAGCCGCGAACCAGTTCGCCGTCTGCATCGCGGCGGCTGGTGGGGTTAAACGCGCCGAGCGTCACGCCATGATAGAGCGTCACATGCTTGCCGATCGTGGCCGTTTCCCCAATGACCACGCCGGTGCCGTGATCGATGAAAAATGACTCATCAAGTTTCGCGCCGGGATGGATATCAATGCCGGTGCGGCTGTGCGCAATCTCGGTCATCATTCGCGGCAGATACGGCACCTTCAAAAGATACAATTCGTGCGCCAACCTCTGCACCGTGATCGCTTCTACTCCCGGGTAGCTCAGCAATATTTCCTCGAAGCCGCTCGCTGCCGGGTCGTTCTTCATTGCAGCGCGCAAATCCGTTCCCAGTAGCTGGGCAAGCGCCGGCAGTTTTGCGTGCAACGCCTCAACCAATTCACCCGCGGTCTCCGCTAGATTTGCCGGAACAGCTTTGCCGCAGCAGTTAAAATCAAAGCGCATGGCATAGACAATCTGTTCCGCCAGTTGCAGATCCAGTTGTGCCTGAAAGCCCTCGGCCTCGGCGTTGTGCACCTCTTCCTTGGCGAAATACAACGGGAAGAGTCCATCCAGATACGAGCGGCAAAATACCGACACCTCTTCCTTCGACGGCAACCGGTATTCCCACATGCTGGCGTCCGCAAGGCGCGCTTCCAATGCCAAGCGGAACTCGCGCGCCAGGGATCGCAAATCATTATTGGGCGTGGTCATAATAATTTCGGCGCAGGTAAAGTCGCGCGTAAGCAGAGACGCTATCTAATTCTTCATGAATCGCGACTCTGCTCGTTTTCTTATTGTCCGATGCCTTCGAACAGAATCGTTGACAGATAACGCTCGCCCCCGTCTGGCAGCACAGTGACAATCGTTTTGCCGGCGAATTCCGGCAGCTTCGCCAGCCGCACCGCGGCAGCCGCAGCCGCGCCGCACGAAATGCCGCTCAGGATGCCCTCTTCGCGCGCCAAACGCCGTGCCATTTCCACGGACTCCTCGTTGGTGACTTGCTCGACGCGGTCGACAAGACTCACATCGAGGTTCTTTGGTATGAATCCCGCGCCCAGTCCCTGAATCTTGTGCGGACCGGGCACCAGTGGCTGCCCGGCGCGCGCCTGCGTGATCACCGGGCTGGCCGTGGGCTCCACTGCGACGGAAAGAATTTTCTTCCCCTTGGTGTTCTTGATGTAGCGCGAAACACCGGTTATGGTGCCGCCGGTTCCAACGCCGCCGACGAAAATGTCGATTGCTCCGTCCGTATCATTCCAGATTTCCGGGCCGGTGGTTTTCTCGTGGATCTCGGGATTCGCGGGATTGTCGAATTGCTGCGGCAAGAAATAGTGCTGCTTATCGGATTCGTAAATTTCCGTGGCCTTCTTGATGGCGCCCTTCATGCCCTCCGGCCCGGGCGTCAACACCAGCTTCGCGCCAAACGCCGCCAGCACGCGCCGCCTTTCCAGCGACATGGTTTCCGGCATGGTCAAAGTGATGGCATAACCGCGCGCCGCGGCCACATAGGCCAACGCGATGCCGGTATTGCCACTGGTCGGTTCCACAATCTCAATGCCCGGTTTCAGCACGCCACGCTTTTCCGCGTCCCAGATCATCGCCGCCCCGATACGATCTTTCACCGAATACGCCGGACCGCGCCCCTCAATTTTCGCGAGCACCGTGGCCTTGGCGCCTTCGGTGACGCGATTCAGTTTGATCAAGGGAGTCCTGCCAATGCTCAGTGAGTTGTCCGCGTAAATGTTTGCCATGTGCATCCTCAGAGTGAATTTGCCGGTTCGGGAACAGCGCCTTAAGTATAGAACCGCAGGCCACAAAACCGCAGCTTCGATAACATCAAAGACTTTGATGCTGTAGAGCCGCGTTTGTAATGGACCTGAGCGACATTCGGACCGGGGTAACTACAACGTTCCAGTCACACCGGCCGGTGCCCCGGTCATTGAACTCTTCACTTCTTCAGAGTACGTTCACACTATCAGTCTGCCGGACCGAGGTGTGTTCTTGCCCATTTCTGCCGCCGATGCTATCAATCCCGCTCTACAGCATGCCAAGACGCAGTTATTTCAACCCTTCCGCTTCCGTCAATGGTGGCGCTTGTCTGTGGTGGGCTTTTTGGCGGGAGAACTGGGGTCTGGGGGCTTCAATGGCAGTTTTCAGATCCCCACAACGCATAGCCATGGCGGCTCCAACCAATTTTTTGGTTTGTCTTGGCCGTGGCATCTGGGGGAGCACCCAGCGGCGCTCGCTGGGCTAATTACACTTCTGATTGTCGTGGCTCTGGGTATCATCGTACTGTTTACGTACATTAACAGCGTGATGCGATTCATTCTGTTCGACAGCATCGTGACAAAGGAATGCCACATCCGCGAAGGATGGGCGCGACGCCGGCGCGAGGGCCGCCGCTTGTTTGTGTGGCAGCTTTTGCTGTCGCTATTAGGTCTCGCGTCTCTCGCGGTCCTGATCGGCATTCCGTTGGCCTTCGCCTGGGGAGACGGCTGGTTCAAACGTCCCGGCGAACATGTAGGTCGGCTAATTCTAGGTGGCCTTTTCTTGTTCTTCGTGCTGCTAGTCGTGGTGGTGGGGTTTGCCGTGGTGCACGTCATGACCAAGGATTTTGTTGTCCCCCAGATGGCACTGGAAGGAATCAGCGCCTTTGAGGGATGGAACAGATTATGGGTATGGCTGAAGGCGGAGAAGGGCGCCTACGCTGGGTACATTGGGATGAAAATGGTGCTTGCCATAGCCGCGAGCATGGCTCTCACGATCATTTCGATTATTGCGATTTTAATTCTGTTGATCCCCGTGGGCGGCATCGGAGCGTTTATCCTGCTGGGCGCCAAGGCGGCAGGCATGTCATGGAACCTGTACACGATCACGCTGGCAGTCGCCACCGCAGGCGTAGTCTTGGCGATTGTGTTGTTTGTCGTCTCCCTGATCTCCGTGCCTACCGTCGTGTTCTTCCCAGCGTATTCCATCTATTTCTTCGCGTCTCGCTACCCGGCGCTGGCCTCTCTGATTTGGCCCGACCCGGAGGCTCCGTCGTTGCCGCTTGCGCCGGCACCCGCTGGTTAGGTCTTGCTGCTACAGATTCTCGTTCGCCCATCACCTCTCACGGCGGAGGTAATTGTGTGATCTTCCGAACGGACTCGCCTTCCTTGATTTCGTAGATGGCGTCGGCCGGAACGTCGTGGAACTGCTGCCGCAAACCACTCGGCCAGTAGACTTCGATTTTATTCATGGTCGGCTCGCTGCCAAGGCCGAAGTGCAAACGCGTGTCGCTGGTGGAATTATAGCTTCCGCCCGCGTGGACCTCGTCGATTTGCGTCATTTTGGGCGTGGTTACGCGAACGCGCGCGCCGATAGCAGCGCGATTGCTTTTCGTGCCGACGAGTCGAAACAGAACGCGATGGTTTGCGTTCTTCGTTTCGTTCAGGAAAACCGATGGGGGCCCGTCCGCGTTGAAAACGACTGCGTCCAGCTTCCCATCATTGTTGATGTCACCGAAGGCGGTTCCTCTTCGCGAATAGAGCCGCCCAACATTGAGCCCCGCCTCGTCAGCGATCTCCTCAAAAGTAGAATTGCCGCGGTTGCGAAAGAGTTGCATCGGCTCGGCAAACCGATCCTGCTTCGGCAGCGAGTCGAGCAACGACGAAAAATTGCCGTTGGCCACCAGAATGTCCGGCCAACCGTCATTGTCAAAATCGCCGAAGCCAGTTCCCCATTTCACGGGAGCCTTTGTCAGGCTGGCGATACCTGCTTCGTGAGCCACGTCGAGGAAATGGTCTCCCTGATTCCAATACAGGCTGGCCGGCTGATTGTCCGCGCGAGTAACAAACATGTCGAGTTTTCCATCACGATCAAAATCACCGAAAGCGACCGCCATGTTTCCGTAGCCCTGGCCATCCGGACCCAGGCCCGTCCCCGATGGGCCGCCGACTTCCTCAAAGGTTCCGTTTTGCCGGTTGTGGTACAGATAGGTCGCGCCATAATCGTTGGTCACATAAAGATCCGGCCAGCCATCGCCGTCGTAATCGCCCCACGCCACACCCATGCCGTGAAGTTTGTCGGGATCGTTCACTCCCGCTTTCTTGGATACTTCTTCGAACGTTCCGTCGCCACGATTCCGAAACAAAAGGTCGGTTTCTCCTTCCATGGTGTCGGGCAATTCGAACAGCACGCCCCTGTAGCCACGGAACCCCTTCGCCGGGTCGGGAAGATGATTTACATCTGTCTTGACATACCGCGCCACGAATAAATCCAAATGCCCATCGCGGTCATAATCCGCCCACGCGGCGCCAACGCTAAAACCTCCGCCTTGCACTCCGGCCTTGGCGGTCACGTCCTCGAATTTACAGTTTCCGAGATTGTGATACAGCACGTTGTGGCCATAGCCCGTCACATATAAATCGGGAAGCCCATCGTTGTCGTAGTCTCCAACGGCAATGGCCATTCCCCACCCGCGAGCGGTCAATCCGGACGCTTCGGTCACGTCGGTGAAATGCACGGCAGGGGAATTGCCGTCTTGGTGATACAGCGTGATCATTAAGTTTCCGCCGTTACGGTATTGCTCGATGGTCGAATCGTTCACCACAACCAAATCCAGCTTGCCGTCATTGTCGCAGTCAAACAGAGCGATTCCCCCGCCTCCCATCGTCTCCAGGACATAGCGGCGGTCCGTCCGGGAATTGGGGATGGTTGTGACGCCGACCTCGGAGGCAACGTCTCGAAAGAACATGCGGGGATTCGGCGCAGAATCCACCTTGCTCGTCTGTGCTTTAGCGGCGTCGCTAGACTGGGCTGCAGGAGCGGGATTTTGCGGGGCAAGACCGGCAATCAATGGAAGGCAAACCACCATTGCCAAAACAATCGGAACAGCTGTGCGCTCTCGCCCCATGGGATGCCTGAAATTCTAGCAACTTTTGCCGCGATTGAATCTGAACAAAGTCCCCGAGGGTGGCGGCCAGTCGATTGAAGAGTCTCCTGCCAGTACCCGTACGAAGATTGCGGCCTTTATTCGAAGCTGAAAGTCAGCCATCTCATACCCTTTCAAACAAACTCTGGACATACCTAGGTATCGTGACTAAGATTCACCGGACATTTACGATCCACACGGACTGCTAATTCTCCCACCTGCTTCAGTCAGAGCAAATTCCATCGTGCCCGCGACCTCTCCAGGCCGGATTCGCGGCGCCTCCTTAAGGGGGAATTGCACATGCGCAGTCTTATCCGCTCGTCCGTCAGTCTTGCGTTTTGCTTTGCGGTTTTTCTTTTGCCAACCTTCGCCCAACAGAAGCCAAACATCCTGGTCATCTTTGGTGATGACATCGGCCAAGCGAACATCAGTCGATATACGCACGGTGTGGTCGGGTACATGACGCCGAACATTGACCGCATCGGCGAGGACGGCTTTGCGTTCACAGACTATTACGCGGAGAACAGCTGCACTGCCGGTAGATCGTCGTTCATCACCGGGCAATCGCCCATGCGTACCGGGCTGACCAAGGTTGGCGCTCCGGGTGCACCAGTGGGTTTGCAAGCGCGCGACATTACCATCGCGCAGGCGCTGAAGCCACTGGGATACGCCACGGGGCAGTTCGGCAAGAATCACCTGTCTGCGTCTGCCAAAGATTTACAATCTGCGCATGGACCCGTACGAGCGGGCGGACATTACTTCCGATCAATACAACGATTGGTTGGTGAAGAACGTTTACCTGAACGTCCAGGGCACAATTCTGGCCACGGAGTTTATCGAGACATTCAAGGAATATCCGCCGAGCCAGGCGCCGGCGAGTTTCACGATTGACCCCGACGCGATTCTAAAGATGCTTCGTCGTCAACAAGCTGCTGCGCAAACAAAAGACTGACGAACCTATGGAGTAACGGTCACGAAGTCAGCTTCACGAGCAACTTTACCGTCCGTATACATCATTAAGAGTCCGCTTTGCGACGGTGAGTTGCCGTTGTATGGGCCGGTGAAGTAAGGATTGGCGGCGTTATTCGGAAAGATCGCCAATGGTGTGGCGCTATTGGCCGGAACCGTAAAGTCAGACGCCCCCGCGTAAAACTGTGGCATGTCCAGTTCGTAATACATCGGTCCGATGGAGTCGGTTAAGTTGCCAGTGTAATAATTGTCGAACGCTAGAACGGAATAGACGAACGGCGTCGAGTACGTCAATTGCAGACCCTGCGAGGTTTGCAGCGCGCTGAGCGGCGCAGTCAGAATCACATTCGCAGAATCCAGATCCGCGATGCTGTAGAAGAACGGCCCAGTCGCCGTGCCGGCCGCAATATCTGCCACGAAAACGCCGTTCTGTCCGCTGAATGCTCCCGCCGTAAAGAAACCGATGTCTGCGTTGAATATGTCCAGATCCGGAACGCCGTCTCCGTTCACGTCGATCAGCACGTCGAACTCTGCCGGAACGTCCGGGTGCGATCGCTGCCCGAACGTGGTGACGGCAAATTGCACGCCCAGGCTGGAGCAATCGCTCGAGAGACAAATCAAGCGCACGCCGACGGCCTGTAGATTGATGACCGCATAGTCAGCACCAGGTGCCGGTAACGCCGACGCAGGAAACTGCGTGCCTCGGCCCGTCAGCGAAAAAACATCCACCAGTCCTCCCACCGCCCCACTGGCATTCGCGATGGTCAGGTTTTGTGGATTTCCGCCAAGCGCAACGGAAGTACTGGCGGGCTGCACATTCGCCGCCTTATGCGGCAGGATGTGCCACGGAATGTGCACGTTTTCGGTGCCACTCGTGAAACTCAGATAGCCGGCGTACTCCACGGTATTGAGAAGCTCGCCATTGTTGCCATTGGGACCACCATTCAACGTCCAGACAGGCAGTGAGCTTGCATTCACCGTCAGGCTTAGTGTGAAGCTCGCTGCGCCGTTCGCTGGAACGGAAATGCTTGCGGGCGCGGTGATGGTCACGCCCGTAAGATTCGGCGCATCCCGATAGGTATTCGCTATTTGGTAGGTCCGCGGCGTCGAACTGTAATTTCTGACGACAATTTTCTTTTTGTAGCTCTGGTTGGTATTAAGCCGGTAAGTGCCAAAGGAAATGCTCACGGCAAGCGGATTACTGGCGTCCCATACCGAGGTTGTCGACGCCGCAGCGCGATCCGCGCGAAGTTCTCCGGCACCCGCACGGCTCATCGGCGCAAGCACCCCGGGTTCGGTCGCAGCATTTTCGAAGACCAATGGTTCGGAAGTTTCCATGAGGATCGCTTTCACATCCAGCGGTCCGAGCCCGTGATTCTTGGAGAGCAGCAGGGCGGCCGAGCCGGCCGCGAGCGGGCAAGCGAACGACGTCCCACTTTCAGTAGTCTCGCCATTCCCGGTGCCCAGCTGTGCGGCGCTGATTGTGCCCGGCGCACTCATGTCGGGTTTCAGCATGTTGTAGCTGTAGTTCGGGCCTCGCGACGAGTAGCTGGCCACGTTTGTTGCCAGCGATATCGCGTTGTTCGGGCTCATTGTCGCGTTCACCGCGGAAGTTCCCAATGCGAGCTTGATGGCATTGGCCGTGGATTGCGTGATTACCAGCGAGGGAACGAAATCCGTGCCCCCGCCATTGCTGAAGCTGATCGCGTCGCCCGGCGCGACCAGTCCGATGAGCACACCGGTGGCGCCAGACCGCGCGGCCCGATCGATCTTCAAGCTCACTGCGCAGCTGCCGCGATCAATCAGCGCGATCTTGCCGTTTGGATCGGAAAGGTACGGATCGTCGGGACTCCCGGCGGAAATCGAACCAGCTGGGCAACCTCGCCCAACATACGCCACATTGGAGGTTACCGCCGCATTGACCGGAGCAAAATCCAGCGTGGCCGTGTTCGCATACCGGCCTTCAATTGATGCGGGAGAATTCACCACGACGGGTATGCCAAAGGCTACGACGCTATTGGTCGCGGCGAGCGCCAGAACTTCCGGTGTCGCCGCAGGGCCCGCGATAATATACGGAATATCGCCATCATTGCCGGCGGACAAAACACAGACGACCCCAAAGTTCACCACATCCGTAAACGCTTCACCCTCGTCGTTTTCGCGCATCCCAAACGAACCACCGACGGACATGCTGATCACATCCACGGCGTTGTTGAGTGATCCGGAATTGGTTGGATCCAGCGCGAAGTCGATTCCCTCCAGAATTGCAACGCCACTGCACGATGAACTGACCGAACTGCAGACCTTCACCGCATACAATTCCGCACCGGGCGCTGTTCCCTTGTGGACGCCGTCTGTGCTGAACCCACCCACGATATCCGCCGTGTGCGTGCCATGACCATTCAAGTCGATTGGATTGGCATCAGGCGCAAGAGCGCCGTTTGGCCACACTTCGCCGGTGAAATCAAAGCCGCCGACTACTTTCTTCGTTGGAAAAAGATTTGCTGGGGGCTTGCCTGAGGCAACCGCGACGGCCGCGGTGTAGTCCGCCACGTTTCCTGAACCGCCCAAATTGTAGTGGGTGTAGTCGATGCCCGTGTCCAACATAGCCACACGAATGCCCTGTCCCGTGAACCCGTTATTCTGAACCGTGGTTGCGCCTACGTACGCATCGGTCGTCGCAAGATCGGGATTCGGGGCCGCGGTCAGCCGGTAGTCTACGAGTGGCCGGACCGCAACAACTCCGCTGATGCCGTGAATGTCTTGAATACGGCTGGCATCAATCGATACGAACAGGGCGTTGTGGCCCTTGCTGACGCGCCCCAGTTCCGTGCCGCCCAATGCCTTTACCTGCGTCATTACGGCATTCTGCTTTTGCGCAATCTGTGCCAGGTACGCACGCTGCTGATCCGCAGTCATGGCGATGCCATTCTGCTTGGCATTCGCGCCCACCTCGACAACCAGTGGTGGATCCTGAAGTTTGATTCCTAGTTGTACTGTACCTTTCAGTACTGCGCTGGGCGTCTTCGTGCGCGCCACTTTCGATGGCGCACCCGTATAAACATGTGAAGACAAATTGGTTGGTGCGGCCACGTGCGATTTCGTTTGGGCGTAGCTGCTGACTTCGGTGAGCGCGAACGCCAGGACACAAAGCGTTGCATAGAGAGCTGGTTTCATGACTCCCCCCTCAGGGTGCAGCGCTAATATCCCAGCGTGAAACGAATGTCAAGATTTTATTGAGAAAGTCGTTGCGCGAGCCTGCGCGAAAGGTTTAGACTTCACCACCTTTTGGAGGTGACCTCGATGTCGCGAAAACTTTTCCTGTCGCTGGTTGTTCTGATTGCTTTGAGTTGGGCGTCGTTCGCTCGCGCCGACGCTGTGACTGCAAGCGGCGCGGGGTCGCTGCCAAGTTCCGCAGAAGATCTTACCGGCATAAATGTTTCCGAGATCATTGGAACCATCCCCGACCAGCTCGGTGTCAACATGTTCAAAATCAACATCACCGACTTCGCGGATTTTTCTGCGATCACCATCGGCCCCGGCCCTTTTGGAATTCCGGACACTGAACTGCTTCTGTTCAACGTAACGGGTGCGGGCGTATTCGCAAACGATGATATAAGCGGGTCCAACACGCTGTCTTGCTTGCCCTCCGCTGGTGCCGGGAATCCCTGCTCCACGCCTCTTCCTAGCGGCGTCGGTCCGACCGCCGATGGCACATACTACCTGGCGATCACTCGATCGCAGGATTTGCCGCTCGACGGCGGTTCCAACGATATCTTTACGTACTCGCTATCAACCGACGTAGTCGGACCGAATTCCGGCGCCGGCACCATCGCCTCCTGGGACGATGGCGTCTTCACTTCGCCCGACACGGATTTGATAAACTACGACATTTTGCTCACTGGCACCTCCAGCGTTCCAACTCCAGAACCCGCCACTTGGATTTTGATCGCCACCGGCATGGTTTTCATTTTGCTTCAGGTTAAGAAACTCGCGTCCGCTTGAGAAGTGTGTTTTCCCCAATTTGCAGGTGCTTTGGGTAAAAGCTCTATCCATCTGAACTGGAATCCGCAGCGCCGGTGAATTTCTGCACGCATTGCGGTTGCTGGCGCACTCCGCTAAAATCGCCGTCAGAGGCGCACATGCCGGAACTTTCTCTGAAGCCGCGAGTTGCCTTGGGCGCGGACCACGCTGGCTTCCCGGTCAAGGAAACCATTCGCGAGTTTCTGCAGAGTGCGGGATACCTTGTCGATGACCTGGGCACGTGGTCGGAAGAATCCGTGGATTATCCCGACTATGGCAAAGCCGTGGGCGAATGCGTTGCGTCTCACAAGGATGCTTTTGGAATCGCCGTGTGCGGCACGGGAATTGGCATCTCCATCGCCGCGAACAAGGTGCGCGGAATTCGCGCGGCGGTGGCCCACGACGTCAGCACCGCTCGCCTGGCCCGCGAACACAACGACGCGAACGTGCTGGCGCTCGGCGGTCGGGTTGTGAGCGGCAGCCAAGCCATTGAAATGGTGCAGACCTTCTTGAGCACCGCGTTTGCGGGCGGCCGTCACTCGCGGCGCGTTGAAAAGATCGCGATAATCGAGCAAGATGAAAGAAAGAATAATTAGTGGCCTGCGAGAGCCGCATTGTTCCCCGCGCGTGCAAGGCTTTTAGGAGAATCAATGAACACGGAAGCTAATAGCAGAATGCAACGTCCGCTCGATGTCGTCGACCCGGACATCGCCAACCTTCTTCGGGATGAGGCGCGGCGGCAAGCCACGGGACTGGAGCTGATCCCGTCGGAAAATTTGGTCTCGGAAGCGGTGCTGGAGGCCATGGGCTCGATCTTCACGAACAAATACGCCGAGGGCTATCCCGGCAAGCGTTACTACGGCGGCTGTGAATACGCCGACAAGGTGGAGCAACTGGCCATCGATCGCGCCCGTGAGCTATTTGGCGCGGATCACGCCAACGTGCAGGCGCATTCCGGCACCTCCGCCAACGTTGCGGTGTATATGGCGCTGCTGCAGCCGGGCGACACCGTTCTAGGCATGGCGCTTTCCCACGGCGGCCACCTGACCCACGGCCATCCGCTGAATTTTTCCGGACGCATGTACAAGTTCACCGAATATCATGTGCGCCGCGATAGCGAACAAATTGACTACGCGGAAATTGAAGAGTTGGCGCATCAGCATAAGCCGAAGATGATCGTTGCCGGCGCCAGCGCGTATTCGCGAATCATCGACTTTGAGCGCATTGCCAAGGTGGCGAAGTCCGTGGACGCGCTGTTCTTTGTCGACATGGCGCACATTGCCGGGCTGGTCGCCGCGGGCGTGCATCCGAGCCCCGTGCCCCACGCCGATGTGGTCTCGACCACCACGCACAAAACGCTGCGCGGACCTCGCGGAGGACTGGTGCTTTGCCGCTCCGCTCTGGCCAAAGAAATCGACAAACTCACTTTCCCGGGAACGCAAGGCGGCCCATTGGTTCACACCATTGCCGCAAAGGCCGTTTGCTTGAAGGAAGCGATGGAGCCGTCCTTCAAGGAATACCAAAAGCAAATCGTGGCCAATGCCAAGGCGCTGGCCAACGCCATCGGTAAACGAGGCTTCCGCATCATCGCCGGCGGCACAGACAACCACGTATTTCTGATTGAAGTGCATCCGCGCGGAATTACCGGCAGGGACGCGGAACAAGCGCTGGATCGCGCTGGAATTACTGTCAACAAGAATTCTATTCCGTTCGACCCGCTGCCTCCGATGAAGGCAGGAGGCATTCGACTGGGCAGCCCGTCGATCACCACGCGCGGGATGAAAGAGCCGGAGATGGAATTGATCGCCGGCTGGATCGCGGAAATCCTCACCAACATCGGCATCGCGGAAGTCGAGCAGCAAGTACGAAAGCAGGTTGCGGAATTGGCCGCTCGTTTTCCGATTTATGAGTCGCGCTTGACCCCTTCGGCTGTGCCCGCCCGCGTCTGACGACGCTGCAACGAATCGCGCTTGAAGCTTCTCCGCTTCTCGTGCTAAACCATTGCTCCGGCAGGAACCGCACGCTCCTGCAGGCGCTACGCTCATGGCCGCAAAAGCTGATCTCCCCGATATCGTTCGCGCTACCGCCGACTTCGAAAAATGGGCGTCGCGGCATGTCAAGCTGATTCCTTCCGACGTCAAGCTGAAGCACCGCAACATGGCTCTCTCCGCCTTTCCCTTTCTGCGCGCCACGTTTTACCGCTGGGCGCAGTGGTGGCCGGTGGTCTGCCCGGAACTTGCCCGCACGCCGCAAGTGCTGGCGGTGGGCGATCTGCACGTCGAGAATTTCGGTACCTGGCGCGACCTGGAAGGCCGGCTCATCTGGGGCGTGAACGATTTCGACGAAGCCTGGCCGGCGTCTTACGCCGCGGACCTTGTGCGTTTGGTGGCGAGTGCATACTTAGCCATCGAGGAACAGCACCTTGCACTGACACGCAAGGAGGCACGCGAAGCCATAGAGCAAGGCTACCGCGACAGCATCGCAAAGAGTGGTCGCCCATTCGTTCTCGCCGAACACCACCGGTGGCTGCGCCTGCTAGCCCTCAGCAAGCTGCGCGATCCGGTAATCTTTTGGCAGAAAATCCTGGCGTGTCCGAAATATAAGGGCAAGCTTCCCCAAGATGTGCAGGAGCTTGTACACCACTCCATGCCCCTAAGCAGCATGAATTATGAATTCAGGTCGCGTATCGCGGGTCTGGGCAGCCTGGGGCATCCGCGCGTGCTGACTCTGGCCACCTGGGATGGCGCGCATGTCGTGCGCGAGGCAAAACAGCTCACACCTTCCGCATGGATCTGGGCCAAGCAGTTGCACAGCGCGCAAATCCTCAGCCGCAAGCTGATTGAGACGTCCGTGCGCGTGCGCGATCCGCACGTGCATTTTGCCGCGCACTGGATCGTTCGCCGCCTCGCTCCCGATTGCTGCCACATCGAAATCCATTCGCTGCCCGAAGAGCGCGACGAAGGGCGGCTCGCCTACTACATGGGATGGGAGACCGCCAACGTTCACCTGGGGTCGCGCGCGGCGATTTCCTCCGTGAAGCGCGACCTCGCCAAACGCAAAGGGCGCTGGCTGCACAAATCCTCGAAAGCCATGCTCAAGGCCACTCTGGCCGACTGGAAATACTGGCGCCGCAATTGGCAGCGCAAGCCCGTCGCCGACCGCTAGCGGTTACAGCTTTTTTACAATTCCATCGCGAATATCTGCTCCACAACATCGAGACGGGCCGGGTGCCGGGTACCCCACACGCAGGTTTTGCGTGTGGGGTTCTCAATGTTCCACCAGGAGAGCTTTTCTTTTACCGAACTCGTAGCTCCTAAATGTAACGCTCGGTTTCATGCCAGCCACGATTCTTCACTAGCTCAACTCTTCACCGTTGAGATTGTTTTGCCCTCCCAAAATTTCCTAGGACCCCAAGTCCTTGCCCCACTTCTGTCCTCCGGGTCAGTAGATTCTAATCGGCCAAATCCGTAGCGTAGTCAAAGACCGGTAGATGCGAACTCCTGAAACAATCTCGCTCCGCGGCTTTCACCTGATGGTTTGCACAAGCCTGGCGCTGTGCGTGGAAACACCCTTGAGCGGTGGGCCGAATTCGAGCGGGATCAAAATCGCGGTTAGCTGCGTTGGCTGACGGGAGTTCCCTGCTTCCCGGTAAAGTCCACGGCACACGAGGTGGGATCAATGATGGATACGGAAGCGTTTCGAGAGTTCAAAACCGGCTTGACCTACTTGCGGGACAATTCTGCCACCCGGGCGCTGCAACATATTCAGCGCGCCGCCGATTTAGAGAAAAACAACCCCTACTACATGTCTTATCTGGGCGTAGCCCTGGCGCGCACGTACCAGAAATGGGCCGACGCCGAGCGCATGTGTGATACCGCCGTGCGCCTGAAACGGAATCAGGCTCAACTGTATCTGAACCTCGCCGAAGTTTATCTTTCGGCCGGCCGCCGTGAAGACGCGCGCGAAGCTCTGCTGTCAGGAATGAAATATGCCCGGCGCGACATTCGCTTGAACATCGCCATGGCCAAGTTGACGCCGCGGCGCGATCCGGTCTTTACATTCCTGGAACGCAAACATCCGCTGAACCGCCACTTCGGGATGCTGCGCCACAAAACACTGCAAGCCTTTGGCAAGGATTAAGCCAGTCGGCGAAAACGCCTTTGTAGCGATGGCCTTCTGAGGAGGCCCGCTCTCGGTAAAACGATCTTCCCCAACCCCCAAACGCAGAAGGGGCGGATGGCCACAAGCCTTCCGCCCTTTCTGTTTTTCAGAATTCATTGTCTTTGCTCGTTCATTGTCGAAGATGTGATAGCATCCCGTTGCGGTGAGGTCGGATTCCAGATCATCTCCCGAGCCTCGCCTCCAGCGACCGCAAAAAATGAAACGTCGCCATCTTTCTCTGCCGGCTCGCACTCTCGGAACCACCCGCAGAGTATCCTCCCTCGAGTTCACGGCACTTGCTCTCCTCTCAGCTGCTGGACTGCTCTCGAGCATTGCGGTTGCAAAGACCGCGCCAGCCCGCCCAACTCAGGAGAAAAAAGAGAAGCTGCCCGCGTTACGCTGGGATCCGCCCCGAGTAGACGCTCCCATTGCGTCTCTCTCGACAACGCCGGCCTGTTCGCTTCCCGATGTCCTGAATCAGGCAGGACAACGCGCCGAAGAGTTAGTCGATCATCTTCAGAACTTCATAGCACACGAGCAAATTCGCTACGATTCAAGGTTCGTGCCCGAGAGCTCGAACGGCTCCGTCGGTACCGAGACCACTAGGCGCGGAGGAATTTCAGGAGGGGAGTCCCTCACGGCGAAGTTCGATTACGTAGTTGACTTCGGAGAAAAGTCCGGGCAGATGCAGGTTCACGAATTCCGCAAACCACTTCCGGGGGCCAGCAACGAATACCTCAGAGCCACCTTGGACAGAGGATTGCCGGTCCTGGCGTTAATCTTTCGCCCCGCGCTGCAAAGCGACTATGAAATGCGCTGTGAGGGTTCCGTTCACTGGCATAATCGGCTCGCCTGGGTTGTTGACTTTCGCCAGAAGAAGGGGATGCGTCCCCGCACTTTGGAGATGAGAACTGGGACGAAAGCCTACCCACTCAGCATTAGGGGCCGTGCGTGGATCGCAGCGAACTCCGGCCAAGTCATCCATCTCGAGACGAATCTGGTAAGCCCCGTTCCTCCCCTTGAGTTGGAAGAGTATGCGTTCTCGGTTGATTACTCCCCAGTCAAATTTCAATCGCAAAATGTGGAAATCTGGTTGCCTTTGTCTGCCGTGGCGTATAGGCATAATGCCGACCAACATATGATCACCGAGCACACTTTTTCCGGTTTCCAGCTCTTTTCTGTTCAAACGCACGAAACCACGCAGCCGCACAGTGAGCCGTGATCTCTCACCACTTTTCTGCGTCCGAGGTCGGCTCTCCGCGGCGACGCGTCAAGTCCCATAGGTCGGGAAATCGGGCAAGGTCGCAGAGCACAGCCCGTTCTATTCTCTAGGGATTGTTCGCTGGCGATACGCTGTGGGGTTACTTGCGCTGGTGGTAGCCGCCGATGGAATAGCCGCCCTGGAAGCCCATTTCCATCAGGATTTTAAAGCCGATGCCGAACAAGCCGTTGGGCAGATGGTCGCGTCGAACCACTTCGCAAAGATACTCACGCTGCATGGTGGAAGCGTCTTTGGCGTAGGGCATGGTGACAAACAAACGCATGCCGACCTGGTAGCCTTCTTCGCTGGACTGGAAATACACGCCGGTGCGCGACATGCTGACGGTGCCGCGAATGTCGTCGAAATGATCGCGCTCGGGATCCGATGGACGGATGCGCATCAGTTGCGTGATTTTGCAGCGACGGCTGGAGCGGCGCTCGTTTTGTTTGGGGCGAACTGGCGCTCCCCCCGGATTATTTGCTTTCACCATAAGATCGATCGCGGACGCCATGGCCATTCACCTTTTCCAAAGCCCTGTGGTTCTTCATGGACAGAGTATGGGGTCTGGCAGGTTAAACCTATAGCGTGACGGTACCCGGAAAAAAGTAGGACCTCTCTTCAACAATGGTAGTACGGAAGTACCAAGGACGCCAAGGTTCAGCCTGTTAAAAAAGGGCGGGCGGGCCGCAGGCGTTTTGGACGCCGCGCCCAAATTCTGTTGTCATTCCGAACGGAGTCTGCGCAGTTAGGAATCTGCTTTCCCCTCAGCATCTTGCAAAAACCGATCCCTCGCTTCGTTCGGGATGGCGACCACAAAAACGCTCGCGCCGTTTCGCCCTGCATTCGCCTTAACACCCCACGAATCTTTCGCACTTTTACCAAACTTTTGTCAAACTTCTTCGTATGTACCTCTAGCAGTCCGAGGGGATACCTGTGAACAAACCCGACAATGACGCCGCTCGCCACCTGTCTATCGTCGGCTGGCTCGACACCGTATTTCGCGATCTGAAGTACACCTATCGCACCCTTGCCCGCACTCCCGGCTTTACTGCCATAGCCGTCCTGACTCTGGCCCTCGGAATCGGCGCCAACACCGCCATTTTCAGCTTGCTCGACCAGGTTCTCTTGCGCCTTCTACCGGTCAAGGATCCCCAGCAGCTTGTCCTTCTCACCATGAAAGGCCGCCATTACGGCAGCAACTGGGGTGGCAACGCCATTTCACATCCCATGTTCCGCGATTTTCGCGATCACAACGAAGTTTTCTCCGATATGTTTTGCCGGTTTCCCAATTCCGCCAGCCTTTCCTTTGGCCAGCAGTCGGAACGCGTCGCCGTGGAACTCGTTTCCGGCACCTACTTCTCCACGCTTGGCGTCGTTCCGGCCATGGGGCGGATTCTCACTCCCGAAGACGATGTGGTTCCCAGCGGTCATCCCTACGTCGTTCTGAATTACAACTATTGGAAGACACGTTTCGCCGGTGATCCCCAAATCGTCGGTAAAACGCTGAACATCAATAATTACAAAATGACCGTGGTCGGCGTGGCGCAAGAGGGCTTTGACGGCGTTGAATTGGGCTTCTCCCCCAAAATCTTCATTCCCATCATGATGCAGAAGCAGATCATAATCGGGAACCCAGAGGATATGCTCAAGGCGCGACGCAACCGTTGGGTGAACGCCTTCGGCCGCTTGAAGCCCGGCATCTCGCTACAGCAGGCCCAGGCGGCGCTGCAACCCTTCATGCACTCCATGCTCGAAATGGAAGTGCAGCAGAAGGAATTCAACAACGCCTCAAAATACGACCGCGACGAGTTCCTGAAATGTTCGATCGAGGTCTTGCCCGGTTCTCAGGGCCGTTCCTATGCGCGCCGCCAGCTCTCTACGCCGCTTTGGGTCTTGATGGCTACCACCGGCGTCGTCCTGCTGATTGCTTGTGCCAACCTCGCCAACCTGATGCTGGTGCGCGGTTCCGGCCGTGTGAAGGAAATCGCCGTGCGTTTAGCCATGGGCGCCACCCGCGGGCGAATCATCGGGCAGCTTTTGATCGAGAGTCTTACTCTTTCCGCGCTTGGCGGAATCGCGGGCCTTGCCGTCGCGTTTTGGGCCGACCGCGCGCTGATGAAAATTTACCTGCCGTCTGATTCCGGCGGCATGCAAATTTCCAGTGCGCCCGACTTTCGCATCCTCCTGTTCAACCTCGCCGTAACCGTCTTCACGGGAATTATTTTTGGCCTGGTCCCGGCATTGCAAACCACCAAGCCCAACATTGCGGGAACGCTAAAGGACCAGGCCGGCGCGGTCGTGGGCGGCGGCGGGAATCATCGCTTGCGAAAAGGACTGGTCGTCGCGCAGGTCACGTTATCTCTCCTGCTGCTGATCGGCGCGGGGCTTTTTGTCCGCAGCCTTGCGAACTTGCGAAATCTTGGACCCGGCTTTTCTCCCGAAAGGCTTGTTGCCTTCCAGATTGACCCTTCGCTGAACGGCTACACTCCGGAACGCTTGAAGCTCTTCTATCCTCAATTGTCGGATACGCTCAGCTCGATTCCTGGAGTTCGCGCTGTTGGCCTGGCTTCCATGCGCATCCTCGAAGACAACGAATGGGACAGCGGCATGTCCGTCGAGGGCTTCACTCCCGCCAAGCCTGATGAACATGCGCAACCCTATATGAACTCCATCAGCCCCGGCTACTTTGCCACCTTAGGCGTACCCATAATCGCGGGGCGCGACTTCACCATGAATGACCGCCAGGTCGTCAAACATGGTCCCGAAGAGTGGAACTGGTCGCCTACCACCGTGATGATCAACGAAAAATTTGCCAAAAAATATTTCCCGGGACGAAATCCCATCGGCATGCACCTTGGTTTTGGCACCGATCCGGGTACACCCACCGACATGGAAGTCATCGGTGTCGTCAAGGATTTCAAATACACCAGTCTTCGCGACGAAATTCCCGAGCAAGCCTACGTTCCCTATCTTGGTGACCGCTTCCTCACCGGAATGACGATTTATGTGCGGACCAACGGAGATCCCAGTCAGTTGATGTCCACGGTTCGTTCGACGGTCCGCGACATCGATTCCAACGTGCCGGTTTACGCCCTGCAAACTACCGAACTGACCATCAATGAGTCGCTTGCCACCGAACGTATGATCGCCAGCCTCTCCGCGGTGTTTGGTTTCCTCGCCACTCTTCTCGCGGTCATCGGCCTGTATGGCGTTATGGCTTACACCGTCGCTCAACGGACCCGTGAAGTTGGCATTCGCATCGCCCTTGGCGCCGCACGCGGCAACGTTATCTGGCTGGTCATGCGCGAAGTCCTGCTGCTCGTCGCCATCGGCGTTGTCGCCGGCGTCGCTGCCTCGCTGGCGCTGACCCGCGTCGTCCAGAGCCAGCTCTTCGGGCTTACGCCTCACGATCCGCTCACGCTGGGCTTGGCCACCGCCGCTCTCGCCATCGTCGCCTGCGCTGCGGGCTATATCCCCGCCTTCCGCGCCAGCCGCCTCGATCCCATGGCGGCTTTGCGCTACGAATAGTTCGCGGGGTTTTCAATGACGACAGGCAGGAATAAGTTGCGGAGTTCTTCGTGACTAGCCGCCGATGCTCGCGCGAGAATGCTCGTCAAATCCTCCGCGGCGCGAAGGAGTAAGCACGCTCACAACGGCCACAACCGCGACGTTGCAACACAACGCAATGAAGCCGGCATTGAGCCCCACTACCGGATCGTGCTTACTCAGCGCCAGAACAACAAAGACCATCTCGCCCGTCACCATGCCTGCAAAAACGCCTGGCATGGTCACTCGTTTCGAGTACAGCCCCAGCACCACGCCGGGAAAGAACTGCCCCACTCCTCCATATCCGACCAGGAGAAGCGCGACCAGAGTTGGCGAACTATAGACCGCGGAACACAACGCAGCGGCGGTAATCACCAGCACCGAAATTTTGGCCAGCTTCGTAACCTGTTGGTCGGTCATGCCGGGCCATAGAATCGGCCGGCATATATTCTTCGCGAACAATGTTGCCGCGGTCAGAATCATCACTCCTGCGGGAACCATCGCGGTCAGAGCGCCTGCCCCGCCAATCAAGCCGAGGAACCATGCCGGGAAAGTCTTCCGCACCATGGTCAACATCGAAAGATCGCCATTGGCGAGGCCAGGCACAATCAGTGTTGCAGCCAGGCCAATGAAGAACATCAGCGGCATGGTGATGCTGTAGAAAGGCATTATCACGGCGTTGCGGCGCAACGTGTCGCTGCTCTTCGCGGAGAAACTGGCGCCGAAAAACTGCGGCCACATGTAAAATCCCACCGCAACCAGCACAACCGTGGAGATGTACCAGCAATGTCCGAGATTCGCGGTGGCTCCCGGCATAACCAGGTGAGCGGGATTCGCGCGCGCCAGTTCCGTAAACATCCGGCCGATGCCGCCAAAATAAATATACGGAATCGCCAGACCAACGAAGACCGCTGAAAACAACAGCAGCAGGTCCTTCAACACGCTGACCCACGCCACACCCCGGATTCCGCTGGTCAGCACGAACGCCGCTACAATTACGAAGGAAATAATCATTGCGGGTGTGCGGTGGATCGCTCCGTAGCTCGCTACTTCCACAATCATCCCAAGTCCCATGAGTTGCAACTGCAAATACGGCACGATGAAGATGATTCCCACCAAAGCGACAAACGCCGCAAGATATTTGTTGTTGTAGCGCACATGAAAGAAATCGGCTTGGGTTTGCAGACGGTACTTCCTGCCAACTTCCCAAACCTGCGGCAGAATGAAGAACGAAACCACATACATCAACGGCTGGTATCCGAGGACGTACAGCACGGGTGCGCCTTTGGAATACGCCCAGCCACTGGCCCCGAGGAACGTGAAGGTGGTGTATACCTCTCCGGCCATCAGCAGCCACACCAGCAGCATTCCGAAGCCCCGGTCGCCAACCGTCCACTGTTCCAGATCCATTTTGTGGCGAGTTCCGGCGTAAAAGCCGATGAGCGCGCCTGCGGAAACAATCACCGAGATGAACGTCAGCGCGACGAAGCTCGGGTTCACGGCCTGCCGCCGTCTTTGTGATGCGCGTCGGCGGCGCGTGTTTCCAGTCGATACACACCCCACATGCACACTGGCGTCAGCAGCAGCCAGGTGATCAGCCAGAAAAAGTTGAACGGCAAACCCAGAACCCTGGGATCAATGCGATCCCACAAAGACACCGTAAAGCAGATTGCTACAAATGGGATCAGCGCTAACAGAATCGCGCCAACGGATGGCTTGCGCAATGATGCTCCTTGAATCCACATTCAACCGATGAATCACACCTGAAAAGGCAGGAAGCAATGGCGGTGATTCTCCTTCAGAAACACAAGAAGGGCAAGCGCTAACGCCAGTCGAAGCGAACCCGGTTTCTTGAGCCGCATCGCTCAAACTTGCAGCTACGCGATGTCTTCAGGCCGCGAAGGCGCTCGCATGGCCGAGATCCGCAATCATCCCGGCGGGCTGCGTTGGTCGCCATCCCAGCCACTTCTGCGTCAGTGCACTGGATGCTGGACAGTCGAGACCTACAAAGTGCCCGAGAAAACCAAAATGCTCCCCCGCTTCTTCAGCGGACTTGGTGACGACCGGCACGTTTAGGCCACGCCCAATTGCCTTAGCGATTTCCCGCAGAGGAACACCCTCTTCCGCGACCGCATGATACCGGGCTCCGGCAGTACCCTTCTCCAGCGCCAGTCTGTAGAGGCGGGCCGCGTCGAGAACGTGCACCGCGGGCCAGCGATTGAGCCCGTCACCCACATACGCCGAGACGCCCTTCTGGCGAGCCACAGCAATCGCATAGGTGACGAAGCCTTGCTTAACCGGGTCATGCACCTGAGGCAGACGCACCACCGACACACGCACGCCTCGCTCAGCCAGCGAAGTTGCGGTCTGTTCCGAAACTCGCGGGTACGAGGCGGAACCGGACGGCGGCGCGTCATCTTCGGTCGCAACGCGTCCCGGAGCAATCAGTCCAGTGCCGGAGGTGACTACCAAGGGGCGATCCGAGCCCGCGAGCACCGAGCCGAGAGTCTCGATGGCGCGCTTGTCCATCTCACAATTAGCTGCGAACTTCGAGAAGTCGTGATTGAACGCCGTGTGAATCACACCATCCGACGCAACTGCTCCACTGCGCAAGCTTTCCAGGTCTTCCAAATCACCTCGATGCACCTGTGCGCCTACGGCGAGAAGATCCTTGGCGCCCGCGTCGGAGCGAGCCAGGCCCAGTACCTGATGGCCCGCTGCAAGTAATTCACGCACGATCGCTGAGCCAATGAAGCCGGTGGCTCCCGTTATAAATACCTTCATAAATTTCTCCTTGGTATCAAAATTTGCCGAACACCGAATGATCCGAACGCTTAAAACGACTCTTCCACGAGCTGTTCACTTTTCTTCCAAAGGGCCTCCGCCGTGTTTGGATCAAGCGCATAGGCGCGCACTCCTTCGCTGACACCGCTGATGGTCACGTCTTCCGGCACCAAATGGCCGACATGGCAGTTTTCGCAATATTGCCCGCCGATCTCGGCGGCGGAAGCAACGACACCGGCCCATACTGAAGAGGCGGCTCCTTGCGGAATGGTCTTCCACTGGAAGGGCGCTTTACCCTCCGCCGCAAGCAGCTGATTCATCTGCTCAGCCATGCTTCGAATTCGCACCGTGTCAACGTAGCGAGCCAGCTCGGTCTGTATCACTCCTGGATGCACAGCCGCGGCACGCACGCCACGCTTACGGTGCCGTCGGTCGAACGCAACAGCGAAGAGGATGTTCGCCGTCTTCGATCGCCCGTAGGCGACGAAGGGATCATAAGGCGTGCGTTCAAAGTTCGGATCCTCCAGGTCGACGTTGGAGAAGCGGTGACCGGCAGAAGACAAGTTGATCAGCCGCCCTCCCTTACGGATCAGCGGCGCAATCCGATTGACCAGCACAAAGTGACCCAGATGATTTGTCCCAAATTGCATTTCGAAGCCGTCCAGCGTTTGGCTGAACGGCGTGGCCATCACTCCTGCGTTTGCGATCACCACGTCAAACGCTTCTCCTTTTGCGAGTAATTTGTCGGCGCACGCGCGCACGCTCTTCAGACTGCAAAGATCGAGTTCAATCAGCTCGAAGTCGCCGCCGTGGTCCGCGGCATCCTTAGACACCTGTCCGGTCGCGGCTTTCGCCTTCGCTAAATCTCGTGCCGCACCCACAACCTGAGCGCCGTGCGCGGCAAGAGACCGCGCCGTCTCCACCCCGAGCCCCGCCGAAACACCCGTGACAAGGATGCGTTTACCGCGCAGGTTCACGCCCGACAAAACCTCCTCTGTGGTTGATGTCGCTCCAAATACTTCCACCATTGTTTTCCTCCTGTGCTGACCCGTCCGAATTTCGTATCTACGCAGCCCGTATTGACGAACAGGCATGACTTCGATAAAACGGAGAGTGTCTCCGAATGTTTAGATAATCGGAGACTGTCTCCGGTTACATCTGCATCTAATTTATATGCCCACGAAACGTTCACAACCGCACCGCCGGAAGCCCCGCACCGATGCGCAACGCAATCGCCTGCGTATTCTGCGGGTTGCCAAGGAGGAGTTCACCCGCTCAGGCGCAAACACCAGCCTGGACGATATCGCCAACCAGGCCGGTGTGGGAGCGGGAACGCTGTACCGTCACTTTCCTACCCGCGACGCCCTCCTGGAGGCGGTTTATCGCACTGAGGTGGAGAAACTAGCCGCGGCAGAACGCAAGTTCGCTCAGACCATGTCTGCGATCGAAGCGTTGCGAGCCTGGATGCTGTTGTTCGTTGACTACATCGCCGCGAAGCACATCATCGCCCCGGCGCTAAATACGTATGTAGGAGGTCCATCAAAACTGTATGAAGGTTCCCGGGACCTGATCAGCGGGGCGATCAATGCGCTTGTGAAGCGCGCTATCGAGGCCGGCGCTATCCGTAAAGACCTCGAACCGTTCGATCTGCTTCGGGCACTGATCGGCGTCTCCAACGTGGCGTCCGGCCCGGACTGGCAACAAAGCGCCAGGCGGCTGGTCGATATCCTCATCGCCGGTTCGCGGCCCGTTAAAATGAAACGAAACGCGAAGTAACCTGCCGGCACATTTTCACCTGGAGATGACTTCCCCTCCCCATCTGTGCCATTCTCTACCGGAAGTTCGCTCCGGCGAAGGAACCCATGCTCAAACGATTCAAGGATTTAACCGAAAAGGAGATTCTGGCGATTGCGATCGCCAACGAGGAAGAAGACGGCCGCATCTACGGCGAATTCGCGGACGCTTTGCGCGAGTCCTACCCGGCCACCGCGGAAATGTTTGAAGAGATGCGTACGGAAGAAAGCGGCCATCGCGACCGATTGCTGGCCATGTTTGGTGAACGGTTCGGCGATCGTATCCCTCCCATCCGTCGCGAAGACGTTCGTGGATTTCTGCAGCGCCGCCCCGTTTGGATGATCCGCCCGCTGGGCGTGAAGCAGGCGCGGCGGCAAGCGGAAATCATGGAAATGGAGGCGAGCCGCTTTTATTCGCGCGCGGCCAGCATGACCAGCGACGTAAAAATCCGTGAGTTGCTGAATATGCTGGCCGATGAAGAACGCAAGCACACCAAAGCCGCTGGAGAGTACGAGGAAAAACACCTGACCGAGCAGGCCAAAGACATGGAAGAGCAGTCGCATCGCCGCCTGTTCATGCTTCAGTACGTGCAGCCGGGTTTGGCCGGATTAATGGACGGATCGGTCTCCACGCTCGCGCCGTTGTTTGCCGCCGCGTTTGCCACGCAAAAGAGCTGGGACGCGTTCCTGGTCGGCATGGCCGCCAGTGTCGGCGCGGGCATTTCCATGGGATTCGCGGAATCGCTTTCTGACGACGGCTCGCTCACCGGGCGCGGCTCTCCCTGGATCCGTGGCGCGGTAACCGGCTTGATGACCACGGCCGGCGGCTTGGGGCATACGCTTCCCTACTTGATTCCGCAATTTCGTATGGCGACGGGCGTAGCCGTCATGGTGGTTGCCGTGGAACTCGGCGCCATCAGTTATATTCGCCACCGCTACATGGACACGCCATTTTTGCAGGCCGCGTTCCAGGTAATTCTCGGCGGTGTGTTGGTTTTCCTAACCGGTTGGCTTATAGGCAGTTCGTAGTCACTGCCGTTCTTCTTTTCTTAAATGTCTTTTAGGGCCTGCGGCCCGCAAAAGCTGATGAAAATCACTTCGAGGTAAGATCGCAACGGCTCGGAGCGGCGAGGTCGACGCTACATTGGAGCATTCGAGGCTGTTTAAATGTCTGATCCGGAGTGTGCGTGATTGAGCGAATAATTGGGCGTCGTTGTTTTCCCCTGGAGGAGCGGCGATAGCCCGCGAGCCTGGTTAAGGTATCGCAGCACGCTCTCCGCTCCCGGCCAGGAGGAAGTGATGTCCTACAGAATAGCGGGAATCGATGTTCATAAAAAGATGCTGGCAGTGGTTGCGTCTGACGTGGAAGTTGACGGCGAGTACCGGTTTGAGCGGCGGAAGTTTGGCAGCAACCCCGAACAGCTGCGATCGCTGGCTGCGTGGCTGCTCGAGCAAGAGGTCGAGGAAGTAGTCATGGAATCGACGGCACAATATTGGAAACCAGTGTGGGGAGCGCTGGAAAGATATTGGAAGCCGATACGCGAGAAGCGAGAAGGCGCAAGGCGAAGGTCCGGAACGTTGCATCTGGCGCAGGCGCAGTCCAATCGCGGGCGGCGAGGACGCAAGAGGGATTTCCCTGATGCCGAACGCCTGGTGAAACGGCTGGTGGCCCGCGAATTGACTTTGAGCTTTGTGCCCGATGCCGAGCAGCGCTTGTGGCGGACGGTAACGCGCAAGAAGTACCAGTTGAGGTGCGATCGGGTGCGGTTGCAGAACCAAGTGGAGTCTCTTCTGGAAGAGGCACATATCAAGTTGTCCAGCTTCGTCTCCGATCTGCTGGGCGTCAGTGCCCAGCGGATGCTGCAGGCACTCGCTGACGGAGAAACCAACCCAGCCGCTCTGGCTGCTTTGGCTGATGAGCGCTTGCGCGCCACCCCGGAACAGTTGTGTGACGCGCTCGGCGCCTGTACGGAGTTGAACGCTGTGTACCGGCGACTGCTGAAGATGGCATTGGAGGAGTTGCGATTGATCGACGAGCAGATCGGCGAACTGGACAAAGAGATGGCCAGTCTGCTCAGCGAGCACCAAGATGCCGTCGAGCGGCTGGCAGAGGTGCCCGGCCTGGGAGTGGACTCAGCGCAACAGATCATTGCCGAAGTCGGCCCAACCGCAGCGACCTTTCCTTCCGGGAAATGTCTCTCCTCGTGGGTCGGTGCCTGCCCGGGCGACGACGAGAGCGCAGGCGTAAACTACAGCCACCGCTCTCCAAAGGGCAACCGCCACATGCGGCGGTTACTCAATCAATCTGCGAACGCCGCAGCCAGGACCAAAGGAAGCATCTTCGAGATCGTGTATCGCCGCTCGGTCCCGCGTCTGGGACATAATCAAGCCATCGGGGCGATTGCCCATCGACAGTGTCGGCTGATCTGGCTGATCCTGCACCAGGGAGTCCGTTACGAAGAACGTGGCCCAGCCGTCACCAAACAATCAAAGCAAAAGCGCACTACGAGAATGATCCGGCAACTCCGGAGTCTGGGCTATCGGATCGATCCACCGAATCCTCAACCCAGCCAAGCACAAGCGCAGTGATTTTCGACTCTGTAGCGCCAGCTTTTATGCTCGCCAGTCGGTCGCAACGTGGTCAGACGCTCGATTACAAAACGCTATTAGTCGGAGTGAACGGGCGCGTGGGAAGGAACCGTCTGCTTGCGGAACACGCGGCGAAGCGCGGATTGCAGCCGATCCATATAAATATAAACCACCGGCGTGGTGAACAATGTCAGCATCTGGCTGAGAATCAGCCCGCCAACGATCGCAATGCCCAACGGCCGCCGCAGTTCCGCGCCAACGCCGGTTCCCAGCGCCAGAGGTAGCGCGCCAAACATCGCGGCCATCGTAGTCATCATGATCGGGCGAAAACGCAGCAGGCAAGCCTTGTAGATGGCCTGATCGGGCGGCTTCTGTTCTTCGCGCTCCGTTTGTACCGCGAAGTCGATCATCAAGATGGCGTTTTTCTTCACGATTCCGATCAACAGAATAATTCCAATCAGCGCGATGATGCTCAGGTCCATTTTCATCAGTTGCAATGCCAGCAGCGCCCCAATGCCAGCCGATGGAATCGTCGAGAGAATGGTGATGGGGTGAATGAAGCTTTCGTAGAGGATCCCCAGAACGATATACACCGCGCCGAGCGCCGCCAGAATCAGAATCAGTTGATTGGAAAGCGAATCCTGAAACGCCTGCGCGGTTCCCTGGAACGTCGCGTGCACAGTGCTGGGGACGCCCAATTGCCGCCGCGCTTCCTCGACGTGCTCCACCGCAGGCCCCAAAGATGCTCCCGGAATAAGATTGAACGACAACGTTATGGACGGAAAAATTCCCTGGTGATTGATCGACAGCGACGTGTTGGAGTGTTCGTAATGCGCGAAGCTGCTTAGCGGAACCAGTTTCCCGGAACTCGACGGCACGTAAATGAGCTTCAGCGCATCCGGATTCTGCTGAAATTCCGGCGCAACTTCCAGCACCACGTGGTACTGATTCAGTCCTTTATAGATATTCGAGACCTGGCGCTGGCCAAAAGAATCGCCCAGCACATTGTCAATGTCCTGAATGGAGACTCCCAGGCGTCCGGCGGTGTCGCGGTCGATGGCGAGGTAGGATTGCAGTCCCTTGTTCTGCTGGTCGGAATTGATGTCGCGCAATTCCGGAATCTGCCGCATGCGATCCATGATGATAGGAGCCCAGTGATACAGATCATCAAGGTTGTCGGCCTGCAACGTGTATTGAAACTGCGCCCCGCCGAAGCGCCCGCCGACCGTTACGTCCTGAACGGATTGCAGGAACATCGAAGCGCCAGGGATCCCGGAGGTCTTGTCGCGCAACCGCGCAATGACATGGTCGGCATCGACCTTGCGCTCCGCCAGTGGCTTCAACTGCGCGAACATGCGCGCGGTGCTGGTGCCGTTTCCTCCGCCGGTGAACGCGGTCACGGTGTCAACCGCCGGATCCTCTCGCACGATGTCGACAAATGCTCGCATCTTCTTCGACATTTTCACGAACGAAGTGTCCTGGTCCGCCTGAATAAATCCATTGATGCGCCCGGTGTCCTGCTGGGGGAAAAAGCCCTTGTTGACGTGCTTGAACATGTACACGCTCAACCCCGCGGTGAAAATCGTCACGCAAAGGATCAGAAACTGGTGCCGCAACACCCAGCGCAGCGAAAGGTCGTAGCCATGCAGCATGCCGTTGAACGAGCGTTCCGAAATCCGGTAGAAAAATCCGTGCTTCTTTTTCTCTTCGTGCTTCAGGAATCGCGCGCACATCATCGGCGTGGTGGTGAGCGACACGAACAGAGAAACGCCGATGGCCACGCTCAGTACCACCGCGAACTCGCGGAACAGCCGTCCCACAAGTCCGTTCATCATCAGGATGGGAATGAATACGGCCACCAGCGACGCGCTCATCGACAACACCGTGAACCCGATTTCGCCGCAGCCCTTCATCGTGGCTTCGTACGGGCGGAGCCCGTTTTCCATGTGCCGGGAGATATTCTCGATCACCACAATGGCGTCATCCACCACGAAGCCGGTGCAAATCGTCAGCGCCATCAGCGAAAGATTGTCGATGGAGTAGCCGAACAGGTACATCAGCCCGAACGTTCCAACCAGTGATAACGGCACAGCGACGCTGGGAATAATGGTGGCGCGATAATTCCGTAGAAATGCGAACACTACCAGGATCACCAGGCAAATGGAGATGATCATGCTGCGCTCAACATCGTGAACCGAAGCGCGAATCACCACCGTGCGGTCCACCATGATATTCAGGTCCAGCGCCGGCGATATCGAAGAACGCAACCACGGCAACGTGGCTTTCACCCGGTCCGCGGTCTCGATCATGTTTGCGCCCGGTTGCCGGAAAACCCCCAGAATTACGCCGGGCTTGGCATTGGAAAGTCCCAGGTTGCGGATGTCCTCGACGGAATCGCTTACCGTCGCGATGTCTCTCAGTCGTACCGGCGCTCCCGCATGTCCCGCAACGATTAGCGGCTCATATTCATAGGCTTTGAACAGTTGATCGGTGTCCGTGATTTCCCACGTGCGGTTGCCGTTCGATAACGAACCTTTTGCCTGATTCGCATTGGCCGATTGCAGCGACTTGCGCACCGTTTCCAGGCTGATTCCGTAGCTGTTCAGCAGTTGCGGATTCACCTGCACGCGCACTGCGGGGCTCGCGGCTCCCCACACAAATACCTGGCCGACGCCGTCCACTTGCGCAATTTTCTGGGCCAGGATGGAGTTGGCCGCGTCATAAATCTCGGGCAGCGGAATCGTCGTCGACGATAAGGCCATGATCAGGATCGGAGAGTCCGCGGAATTCACCTTGCGGTATTCGGGCTGGCTGGGCAAATCTGCGGGGAGCTGGCTGCGTGCGGCGTTAATCGCGGCTTCCACGTCTCGAGCTGCGGCGTTGATGTCGCGATTCAAATCAAACTGTAGCGTGATGCCGGTGTTGCCCAGCGTCGATGACGAAGTCATCTGCGTGACGCCGGCAATGCGGCCGAACTGCCGCTCCAGAGGGGTGGCCACCGACGACGCCATGGTTTCGGGACTTGCCCCCGGCAAACTGGCGCCCACACCAATGGTCGGCAAATCCACTTGCGGCAGTGGTGCAACTGGAAGAAAACGAAACGCGATCACGCCCGAAAGCAAAATGGCAATCGTCACCAGCGACGTCGCCACGGGTCGCCGGATGAAAGGAGCGGAGAAGTTGGATTGAAAATTCATCCGCTAGTCTCCGAGTGCCGGTTGATCCGCAGCGTCGGTGATCCCGAGATGCAGCCGGCTTGCCAGCCAATCAAACGCCAGGTAAACCACTGGCGTGGTGTATAGCGTAAGAATCTGACTAAGGATTAATCCGCCCACGATGGTAATGCCCAACGGCCGGCGAAGTTCCGAGCCCACACCAGAACCCAGCGCCAGAGGTAATCCACCCAGCAGCGCCGCCATGGTGGTCATCATGATCGGCCGGAAACGCAGCAGGCAGGCCTCATAAATGGCATCCAGCGGCTTCTTTCCCTGCGTGCGCTCGGCTTCCAGCGCAAAGTCGATCATCATGATGGCGTTTTTCTTCACGATGCCGATCAACAAAATGATACCGATCAGCGCGATGATGCTGAATTCCGTACGGCACAGCAGCAGCGCAAGGATGGCGCCCACTCCCGCGGAAGGCAGCGTCGAAAGAATCGTGATCGGATGGATGTAGCTCTCGTACAGAATTCCCAGCACGATGTAAACGGTGATCAGCGCGGCCAGAATCAGCAGCGGCTCGTTTGCCAGCGAACGCAGGAACGCCGCGGCGGTGCCCTGAAAGGTGGCTTGAATGCTGGGCGGCATGCGAATGTCTTGGCGCGCCTGCTCGATCACCCTGGTCGCATCGCCAAGCGAAGCGCCGGGAGCCAAGTTGAAGGAAATCGTAACCGCCGGGAACTGGCCCTGGTGATTGATGGAGAGCGCAGCGCCTCCGGGTTCAACTCGCGTAAACGCGCTGAGTGGAACCTGCTGGCCATTCGAAGAGTGCACGTAGATATTCTTCAGGGCGTCGGGATTCTGGCGGAAGTCTGGATTCACTTCCATGACCACATGGTATTGGTTGAGCTGCGTATAGATGGTAGAGACCTGCCGCTGGCCAAAAGCGTCGTAGAGAGTATTGTCGATATCGGCAGGAAGAATGCCCAGGCGCGAAGCGGAATCGCGGTCGATCGTCAGCGTGGCCAGCAGGCCGTCGTTCAGCTGATCCGTAGCAACGTCGCGCAGCTCCGGCAGCGATTTCAGTTTTTCCACGAAGCGCGGAGTCCAATACGCAAGCTGCTTAGGGTCCACATCCTCCAGCGAATACTGAAACTGCGTGCGCGACACGCGATCTTCCACCGTCAGATCCTGCACCGGCTGCATGAACAGCGTAATGCCGTTGACCTTTGCCAGTTCCGGCTGCAATCGCCGGATCACGTCTGATGCGCTGATCTTCCTTTGCTCCAGGGGTTTCAAGTTGATCTGGATGCGTCCGCTATTCAGCGTGGTATTCGTTCCATCGATTCCGATAAACGAAGATAAGCTGGCCACCGCCGGGTCCTTCGAAAGCACGTCTGCCAGCGCTTGCTGGCGATTGGCCATGGCCGTGAACGAAACGTTCTGCGCCGCTTCCGACACGCCAAGAATCACGCCGGTATCTTGCACCGGGAAAAATCCCTTGGGCACGTAGATATAAAGCAGAATGGTCCCCACCAGCGTCGCCACGGTGACCAGCAACGTGACAGTCCGGAATCGCAGAACCACCTGCAGCGTCCGTCCATAAAACGCAATCACATCCTCGAACACTTTTTCGGATTTGCGATAGAACCATGTCTGTTGGTTCGCGGGCTGGTGGCGCAGTAACTTCGCGCACATCATGGGCGTCAGCGTCAAAGACACGATCGCGGAAACCAGGATAGTCACTGCCAGCGTCACCGCAAATTCGCGGAACAGCCGCCCAACGATGTCGCCCATGAACAGCAACGGAATCAGCACCGCAATCAGCGAGACGGTCAGCGAAACGATGGTGAAGCCGATCTGCTCGGAACCCTTCAGCGCCGCTTGCAACGGCGAGTCGCCGTCTTCGATGTAGCGGCTGATGTTTTCAATCATCACGATGGCGTCGTCGACCACGAAGCCCGTGGAAATCGTCAGCGCCATCAGTGAAAGATTGTTCAGCGAATAGCCCAGCAGGTACATCACGCCAAATGTGCCAACGATGGAAAGCGGAACCGCGATGCTGGGAATCACCGTTGCCCGGGTGCTGCGCAGGAACAGGAATATCACCATCACGACCAGCGCAATCGTTAGCAGCAACGTGAATTGCACATCGGCCACTGAAGCGCGAATCGTTGCCGTGCGATCCGTCAGCGTCGTCACCTGAATCGACGCCGGCAATGCCGCCTGCAACTGCGGCAAAATGTGCTTCACGCGGTCAACCACCGCAATAATATTCGCCCCAGGTTGCCGCTGAATATTCAGAATGACGGCGGGTTGCTTGTTGGCCCACGCGGCTTGCCAGACATTTTCGGCTCCGTCGACGGCGGTTGCCACGTCGCTGAGCCGCACGGGCGCCCCATTGCGGAATGCGATGACGATGTTGCGATAGCCCTCGCTGGAAAGCAGTTGGTCATTCGCGCCAATCGTATACGCTTGCTGCTGCCCGTCGAACGTCCCCTTGGCCTGGTCGACGTTCGCGTTCCCCAGCGCTGTCCGCAAATCTTCCAGGCTTAATCCATACGACGCCAGCGCCGTGGGGTTCGCCTGCACCCGCACGGCAGGTCGCTGCCCCCCGCTGATGCTCACCAACCCAACTCCCGAAAGTTGCGAAATTTTCTGCGCCAGCGTGGTGTCCGCCAGGTCTTCTACTTTTGACAACGGCAGCGTTTGGGATGTCAGCGCCAGCGTCAGAATCGGCGCGTCTGCCGGATTGATTTTGCTGTAAACGGGAGGGTTGGGCAGATCCTTCGGCAACAGGTTGGAAGCGGAATTAATTTCCGCTTGAACTTCCTGCTCGGCAACGTCGATGTTCAGGTCCAGATTGAACTGCAACGTAACCAGCGAGCTGCCGAACGAACTCGTCGACGTCATTTGCAGCAGCCCGGGAATTTCGCCGAAATTGCGTTCCAGCGGCGCGGTCACGGAAGAAGCCATCACCTCCGGACTGGCTCCGGGATAAAACGTCTGAACCTGGATCGTGGGGTAATCCACTTGCGGCAACGCCGAAACGGGCAATTGCCGGTAGGCCACATAGCCCACCAGAAGGACGCCAACCATCAGCAGTGTGGTGGCGACCGGCCGCAAAATAAACGGCCGTGACGGATTCATCGAGCAGGTCCTCCACCCGGTGAGGCGAAGGAAGAATTGCCGGCTGTGGTCTCTGCACCCGAAGATGCGGCCCCGGTCGGCGCGGTCCTGGGCTCTACCTTGCTGCCGTCCTGCAACTTATCCTGGCCATCGGTAACCACCACGTCGCCCGCCGACAGGCCCTTGGCGATACCGGTCACGTTCCCGTTTGTTTCCGCCACCGTCAGATTACGCACCTTCACGGTGTTGTCAGCTCCCACGGCAAAAACGTAAATTCCCTGCGAACCCCGCAGGATCGCCGAGGTCGGCACAATCACCACATTCTTCTTGGTGTCCACCAGCAAGTGCACATTCACAAATTGATTGGGAAATAGCGAATTATCCGTATTGCTGAAAATCGATTTCAGTTTGTAGGTGCCGGTGGTCGGATCGATCTGGTTATCAATGGTCAAAAGTTTTCCAGCCGCGATCTTCGACGTGTTGTCACGATCGTACGCATCCACCGAAAGCTCCTGCCCGTTCCGCAGCCTCGAATAGACCGCGGGAAGCTGGTCTTGCGGCAAACTGAACACCACGGCAATTGGTTGCACCTGCGTGATCACCAGCAGCCCATTGGCATCCGATGCGTGCACCATGTTTCCCGAATCCACCAGCCGCAGCCCCACGCGCCCGCTGATCGGCGCGGTAATCCGGCAGTACGCGATATTCAGCTTGGCGTTATCGATGTTGGCTCGGTCTGTCTGGATGGCGCCGTCAAATTGATCGACCGAGGACCCTTGGGTATCCAGTTGTTGCTGCGGAATCACTCCCTCTTTGAACAAAAGCTTGTACCGCTCCAAGTTGACTTCCGCATCTTTGCGCGCTGCCACGTCCTTAGCCAACTGGCCTTGAGCCTGTTCCAACTGAACCTTGTATGGCCGCGAATCGATTTCCGCCAGCAAGTCTCCTTGCTTTACAAATTGACCTTCTTTGAACGCGACGTTCGTTAGTTCTCCATCGATCCTCGTTCGAATCGTAACGGTGTTGAGCGCCGTTACCGTCCCCAGCCCGTTGTAGAAAACCGGCAAGTCCCCTTTCGTTGCCGTCGCCACCACCACCGGCACAACAAAACTGCCTGGCGCTCCCCCAGGTCCCGGTACTGCGCCTGCCGTCGCCGACGAAGCAGCTTGCGATCCCCTGGCACGCACGTACCAGAGTCCTGCCACGATAAGACCTACCGCCACCAGCCAAACCCACCAGCGGTTTCTCGATGGGGCGCCTGACTGCAAGGAAACCGTCGTAGTTGAAGATGCGCGGGTTGGCGGCGCATCTACTGTGTCGTAAGGGGCCATTCCCAAAAACTCCTCTATTTTGAAGCCGCACGGGGCGAGTTATCCGCGGATAGCACCAGGGCTCGCCAGTAAGCGTGGTGGCGGGAAATTACTCCGTAAAAAGTCCTATTGGTACGCACCTAGACCTATCATTTGGACGGCCCGGACGGTAAAACGGTTACCCTGACTTCGCCCAGCATCCTGCCGCTAAGCCTCGTTTGACCATAGCACAAAAACCGGTGCATA
Source organism: Candidatus Acidiferrales bacterium (assembly GCA_963826335.1). Lineage (GTDB taxonomy): Bacteria > Acidobacteriota > Terriglobia > Acidiferrales > UBA7541 > Acidiferrum. The sequence goes on from CAWGXB010000007.1 coordinate 225,308, forward strand.
AACCCCTCGTCCGTCGTAAACTGGCTCTGCTTCGAGCATCACACCGAGTTGCTTACGTCCATTTCACTTCGAAGGGATCATCAAGATGGTCAAGGGCATCATCGTAGGGATTTTTCTCGGGCTCCTGCTCGCTCTTGCCGGCGCCTATTATTACTTCTCTTCCGGCCGCGCTCCAGTGGCTGTCACTGCCCCGGAAATGCCGCTGGAACGCAAGTTTGCCGGCATGGCCCTGCACAGCTATTTGGACAAACTGCCCCACCCCAATCCGCCAGTGCCCCAGGAGGAAGCTACCTTCCTCGCGGGCGCCAAGCTCTATAAGGAGCACTGCGCGGTTTGTCACGGGCTACCCGGCGAACCGAAGTCGGTGATTGCCGCGGGTATGTTCCCCTCCCCGCCGCAACTTTTCCATGGCACGGGAGTTACCGACGACGAACCTTGGGAAACTTACTGGAAGGTGGCCAACGGCATTCGCATGACCGGCATGCCCGGCTTCAAGGACCGCCTGAGTGAAACACAGATGTGGCAGGTAAGCGTCCTGGTCAAAAACGCCGACAAGATTTCGCCGTCGGTGAAAGCAGAATTAGCAGCCGGACCTGGGGCAACGGTGGCAGTTCCCCTGGTTCCAAACGGCACACCCACCACGCCCGATCACGTTCACGATCATTAATCGTCGATTGTGGCTTCTATGAGGGCTGAAGCGCCGTCTGATCGGCGATCCGCTCAGACGGCGCTTTCGTTTCAGAATCGATTACGCGGCAGTGCGCGCCCGGCGCATACGCCAAGTACACAATAGTCCCAAACTCAGCAGTGCCAATGAGCTCGGTTCCGGCACGCCCGGAGGCGGCGGCGCGTCACCTGCTGGAAGGTCTATCGCGAACACCACGGCGCTTAATGCGTCGCTAAAACCTGGGTCTAGCGTGATATTGAGCGAATTGGTTCCCGGAGAGAGAAATGACGTGATGTCGAAAGTCTCAACGTCCGTCAGGCTGCCATTGCTCACTCCAGCGCCTGGCGCCCGCGGCGATGATCCTTGGAAGATCCCACCGCTAGCGAGGGCAGTTCCGTTTATCCGCAGCGTGCCGTCATCGTTCGGGCCGAAGTTCTGGCCGTCGGAGACGTACATCGTCAAAAAGGCGCTGCCGCCGCTGTACTTGATGCCCGAAAGCGTGGCGTTCCAGCCGGCAGGATCATAAGAACTGGCAAAGTTTGAATCGTTTCCTTCAAACAGAACCACGTCTCGTTTCCCGGTGGTTAGGCCGGTGTTGAAAAAGGTAAACAGCGCAGCGCCATTCACTTGCGCGTTCGGCTTCTGAAAATTGCTCAGAGCCACCGTCCCGTTGCCGGTCACTATGGACGTGACGTCCGCCCGGTAAGCTTGGCTATTGAGGGAGGCCCAGAAGTTGTCCTGAGAGAACCCTATGTTCGTACCCGTCACGGATTGGCCGCCAACTGTTACATTGGCGTTCGCGGTCGGGTCCGTCGAGTTCGTTGGACCGTGCCAGAACAGCAGCGACTGCGTCACCGTTCCCGTAATTCCCGAAACGGTGAGATCGCCGGCGCCGACACCGCGCAATCCAATGTCAGAAGTCACAAAATTCGTACCGAAAACCGTCTCCGCGTAAGTGATTTGATTTGCACTAGCTGCGGTACAAAACACCAATGCCAGTAATGCAATTAAACAGGTCCCCGTAATCTTTAATTTCATGGGCTGTTCTCCGTCGCTGTCGGAAAGGCTGAGAATGCGAGTCCGACCTGGTTGCTCGCGTCCAGGTCGAATTACTCGGGGCGGCGCAGAGTTTACACTCAAAGGTGCTCTAGTGCAACCTAAAAAACTCTAACCTCTCGTCAGCGAGTCGGCCCGCCTAAGCTCGGGGAATAGCCAAGTCCACAGCGCCACCACCAGAATCGTCCCGGCCCCTCCCAGCACCACGGCCGGGACCGCCCCCAGCCATTGCGCGGCCAGGCCCGACTCAAATTCGCCCAGCTCGTTGGAAGCGCCGATAAAGATCATGTCCACGGCATTCACGCGCCCACGCATCGCGTCTGGCGTCTCAATCTGGATGAGTACGCCGCGAACGATCACGCTGACCATATCCGCGGCGCCGACGAAGAACAGCGAAATCAGCGAGATCGGCAAGCTGCGCGAGAAACCGAAGACCATCGTGAACACGCCAAATCCGCCGACGCACCACAGCATGGTGGCTCCGGCACGCTTGCGGATTGGCTGGTAGGCCAACAATAGCGCCATCACCGCGGCACCGATTCCCGGCGCGCTGCGAAGCAAGCCTAGGCCCCACGGACCGGTGTTCAGTATCTCTTTGGCGTACACCGGAAGCAGCGCCACAGCTCCGCCCAGCAGCACCGCGAACAGATCGAGCGAGATCGAGCCGAATACGATCTTGTGCTGCCAAATGTAACGGAACCCGGCAAATACGGTGTTCAGCGTGAACGGTTCTCGGGGACGCGGCTTCCATTGTGTGTGGATGCGCAGCGTAACCAGTACTGCGATCACCCCGGCAAACGCGGCCGTTGCGTAAACCGCCGCGGGTCCGCGAAAAAAAGCGTAAAGAATTCCTCCCATCGCCGGGCCCAAAATCGTGGCGAACTGAAAAATGCTGGAGTTCCATGCTACCGCGTTTTGAAACTGCTCTTCGGGCACAAGCTGCGGCAGAAGCGCGCGGCTTGCCGGCATGCTGAAGCTGCGCACCGCGCCCACCAGAAACAACACCGCGAAAATCGGCGTCACCGACCCGGACCGATGCAATTTTTCCACGTTCAACGCCAGCGCCAGCAACAGCGCCGAACAAAACGCGAACCCCGCATAACACACGGTTAACAATCGCCGCCGGTCGAACCGGTCCGTAACGTGACCGGCCACCAGAAACAGCAATACCCCTGGCAGGAATTGCACTAAACCAGTGAGCCCCAGGTCCAGCGGCCGGTGCGTGATTTCATACACCTGCCAGCCCACTGCCACCGATTGCATCTCGGTGCAGAACACAATGCAAAAACGCGCTATTTGATACAGGCGAAATCCGGAAAACTGGAAGGCGGCGGTACCTGCGGTCAGCGGCTGCTCGGTAGTCGCCATTCCTCATTTTGCCACAACTTGGCCCCTCGCCCGAGGCTCCCCTCGCACTCGGAAGCGCTGCTTATGCTCGATGGGGAACTGAGTGCGTCAGCTTCCTGAATGGCATGTTGGCTTTCGCCATTTGGGACGCGAAGCACAAGCAGCTCTTCGCCGCTCGCGACCGCTTCGGCGAAAAGCCTTTCTACTACTTCCGTCGCCGCGGCACTTTTCTGTTTGCTTCGGAAATGAAAGCGCTCTTCGCCTCCGGCCTGGTTCCCACGGAACCCAACCTCGGCGCGATCTACCGTTATCTTGCCTACACAGAGACGGACGTATCCGCGGAAACTTTCTTCCGCGATGTCGCTGCCCTGGAACCCGCGCACGCACTTCTTTCGCAACGAAACGATGATCGCCAGGTCACCTTCTCCGCCGGTTCCGACGATCCTGCCTTGGATCAAGGCTCCTACATTCGCTCGGTTTCCCAGCATTTTTCCACAAACAACGTGGACGTTTGTCCCGACCCTCTTCGCCTTGTCGATGAAGTCGACTCCTTCGTGCGCCACCAGGAGCATCCCTCTCTCTGCGGCAGCGTTTACGCCCAGTGGTGCGTCATGAGGCAGGCGCGCGATTCCGATGTCGCCGTGCTTCTCGATAGCCAGGGCGGTGACGAACATCTCGCGGGTTATCGGCCTACCCGCGGCGCATATTTCAGGGACCTGTTGTCGCATTCCCACTGGCGCGAGTTCAAGAAATCTGCCGCAGCCTATTTGCGACAATCAGGGCCGGAAAGTTTTGCGAGCGTTCTCGTTCCCCATCTGCCCCAAGCCGTGCGGCAGGTTATCCACTCGGTGTCCGCGTCTCTTTCCATTCACGATGATTTCGCGCGCTCGGCTCTCAGCCCGCCCACCGCCGTTCCCACTCGTTTTGCCAGTTCCGTCCACAACGAACTGTATCGGCAACTGCGCTCTTCGATGCTTCCGAAACTTTTGCGTTTCGCCGATCGCAGCTCCATGGCCTTTTCCCGCGAAGTGCGTCTGCCTTTTCTGGATCATCGCATCGCCGAATATCTCTTCGCCGTTCCCGAAACTCTAAAAATCAACGGCACAACTGCTAAAGTGATTCTGCGCCAGGCCGCGCAAGGCAGAATCCCCGACAAGGTCTTGCACCGCAACGACAAAAAAGAGTTCGAGGTTCCTGAAGGCGCCTGGTTGCTCGGTCCGCTGCGCCGCTGGGCCGAGGGTATCCTTAATTCTCCTGAATTGCGGCAACGCGGCTGGATTGACCCGTCGATGGCCCAGCAGGTCTGGAAACAATTTCTGAATCGTCCCGCCAGATACCACAGTCTGATCTTCCGTTGGCTGTCTCTGGAAACTTGGGCCCGAGTATTCCTCAAGCCGGGAAACTCGTGGCTGGAACCCCCGGCTCAGTCTCGCGGCCGCTTTGACTTCCGCGCCGCAAGCGATCCTGTCCTGATCCCCGAACTTTAGTGGCCACCGTTCCGAACATGTTTTTATGCTTCGCGCTGGGTTTCTTAGCCGCAATCGCATAAGATTCCTGCTGAGCAGAAAACAAACAAGCTACCCGGCAAACATAACCATTCGGTGCGAAGCAGTAGCAGCAGGCCACCGTTCCAAGCCGCGCGCTCCAGCTTGAAGCACGCTCGCAGACTCCTTACCGCAACAATCCGTGCGGATTCGCTGCGATTCTTGCCTGATCGTCGTCACTTCGGAGGCCCGATGAAGAAATATTCTCTGTTGTTCTTGGCTACCATCTCGTTCTGCTGCTTTTTCACCCCTGCGCACCTTTCTGGTGACGAAATTCCCAAGATTTCATGGACCCGGCCTCTGGGCGCCCCTCTTGCGAATCCTGGCACTCGCAAAAATAGCTACGACATTGATGATGGCTACTGGCAAGGCGCGCCAGTTGGCGGATTTGGAGCCGGAACTTTCTCACGAACCTATCGCGGCGATTTTGCTCGCTGGCATATTAAAAGTGGCGTGCACAAATATGCGCCGGTCTGGGCCAACCAATTTGCGATGTTCCAACAAATCGAAGGCGAAGCCGAGGGCACTGCGCGCGTCTTGACGACAGACCATCCCAAGAACGGCGAGCTGTCCAGTTGGCAATGGGACTATCCCGTTGGCGCCGGCGAATACGCCGCTCTGTTCCCCAAATCCTGGTATGACTATCAGTGGCAGAAATTCCCTGCCCACGTGGTGCTCGAACAATTCTCTCCCGTTCTGCCCGACAACTATCGCGAATCCAGTTATCCTGTGGCCGTATATCGCTGGCACGCCGAAAATCCCACCAAGCACGCGGTGACTATCTCCATTCTTCTTTCGTGGACCAACATGGATGGATGGTTTCGCACTTACACTCGCGATTTTCAAGGCGCGCTGAATCAGGGCAACCACAACGAGTTTCGCTCGCAAGAAGCCGGCTCATCCCAAACGATGAAAGGCATCGTCTTCGGCCGCAATCGCGCTGAAGAATCCGCCAACGAATGGGACGGAGAGTTTTCCATCGCCGCTCTTGAAACGCCGGGCGTCGAAGTCACCTATCACACCGAATTTCTTGCGGATGGGGACGGCAAGGCCGTGTGGTCGCCCTTTTCCAAGGACGGAAGATTGGCAAACAGCGCTACCTCTTGGGTGAGTGCCAGCGAAAAGCCGGGCGGAGCCGTGGCGATTCGCTTCACGCTGCAGCCCGGCGAGAAGAAAATCGTTCCCATGGTTATCGCGTGGGATTTTCCAGTGGTCGAATTTGGTCAGGGTCGCAAATGGAATCGGCGCTACACGGATTTCTACGGCACCAGCGGAAAGAATTCCTGGGCCATCGCTCGCGATGGCTTGCTGCACGCCACCGAGTGGAGTCAGGCCATCGATGCCTGGCAAGCGCCTTACATCAACGATGACAGCAAGCCCGCGTGGTATCGAGGCATGCTTTTCAACGAACTCTATGCCCTAACCGACGGCGGAACTTTCTGGGGTCGTCAGGTAGGCTCTGATCCCAAAGCGCCGGCAAGCTTCGCTCTTCTGGAATGCTTCGACTATGCCTACTACGCAACGCTCGACGTTCGCTTTTACGCTTCCCTCCCCCTGCTTAAGTTCTGGCCAACCATCGATAAACAAGTGCTTCGCGAGTTTGCCGCCACCGTTCCGCGAGAATATCCGGAACTGGGTTTATGGGTATGGAAAACGCAGCAGACCGGCACGCCGGTGCTGCACAAGCGCAAAAAAATTGGTGCCGTTCCCCACGATTTAGGTGTGCCGGAGGGCGATCCGTTCGTTTCGGTCAACGAGCCTGGCTGGCAAGATACCAATGACTGGAAGGACTTGAATTCCAAGTTCGTGCTGATGGTCTATCGCGACTACGTGCTCACCGGAAACAAAGACAAAGCTTTTCTGCGAGACATGTGGCCAGCCATGCAGTCGGCGATAACCTATCTGCAACAATTCGATCACGGCTCCGGCATTCCTGAAAACAGCGGCTATCCCGATCAGACTTATGACTCCTGGGTGGTGCGCGGCGTCAGCGCCTATTGTGGCGGATTGTGGCTCGCGGCACTGCGCGCTTCGGAGGAATCCGCGAAAGCGCTCGAAGAGAACAATGCCGCGGAGCAGTATCACACCCTTTTTGTGAAAGCGCAGAAGTCCTACATCGACAAACTTTGGAATGGCGAATATTTCCGTTACGACATGCAGAGCGATTATCGCGATGCCATTCAGGCTGACCAACTCGCGGGACAGTGGTACGCCAATATGACCGGTTTGGGCAACTTGGTTCCGCAACCGATGCAGCGCTCCGCGCTCCAGAAAATTTATGCGAACAATGTCATGAAGTTTGGTCGCGGCGAAATGGGCGCGGCGAACGGCATGAACGCCGACGGCAGTATTATGCGGGGCAACGAGCAAGGCGAAGAGGTGTGGGTCGGAACCAGTTTCGGTTTGGCGGCTCTGCTGCTCAGCGAAGGATTTAGAGACCAGGGCTACCACACCGCCTGGGGCTTGTACCACGTAATCTACGAAAGCAAAGGCTACTGGTTCCGTACGCCGGAAGCATGGGACGACTCCGGCAATTTCCGCGCTTCCATGTACATGCGTCCGGCCGCTGTATGGGCTATGGAGATGACCGGCCCGGCTGCGAAGTAACTCTGAAGCTCCGGCTAGCGCAGGCTAAACGGCACTTCCTAAGCAATCCGAATATACCTTACCATTGGGGCACCACGTAAGGTCGCGCACGAAAACGGAGCAATCTCGCAGTGAAAAAAGAACTCGTTCCCGTTGGCAGGCCGCCCCTGCTGCGTCAAACGAACGCGCAAATCTTATTGAAGCTTTTGCGCGAAACGGGTCCGTGCTCCAAAGCTGACCTGGTGCGCGCTTCCGGGCTCAGCGCCCCCACTGTCACCAATGTTGTGGCCTACCTTGCTTCCGCAGGACTCGTCGAGCCCATTGGCGAAGGAGATTCCACCGGCGGCCGCCCACCGGACATTATCCGTTTCCGCGCCGAACGCGGTTGCGTCATCGGCGTGGAAATTGCTCCTGCCTCTCTGCGTTTCCTTCTCGCCGATTTGCACGGGCTGGAACTTGCCAGGTCCAAGGTCGCGATTCCCTGGCAATCCTCGACACCATCAGGGGTCTGCGCGCAGATTGCGGCGGAAGTGCGCGCTCTGCTGCGCAAGCAGAAACTCTCGAAGGATCAACTATTCGGTCTGGTTGTCGGCGTTCCAGCGATCGTCAACGTTAAAGAGGGCATGGTCACGTCCTTCAGCGCCCTGAAAGAATGGAACAACGTGCCATTGGGTGCGCTGCTTCGCAATGAACTGAAGTGCCAGACATTTGTAGAGAACGACACCAATCTCGCGGCGCAGGGCGAATACTACCGTGGCGCGGGGCGCGATCTGGACAATTTTGTATTCATTACTATCGGCGAAGGCGTGGGCGCTGGCATCTTCCTCGACGGCGGCATTTATCGTGGCTCTCAGTGGTCCGCGGGCGAAATTGGATATCTTCGCGTGCCGAATATTTCCCGGGCGCATCCCACGCTGCACGGATACGGAAAGCTTGAGAAAGTGTTAGGCGCTTCCGGAATTATGCGCAGTTGGCGAGCCACGCAAAGGCGCGCGCGTCCGCATCCCAAGGTCCGGCGTGCGGCCGACGTTTTTGATCTTGCGGCTGCGGGTAACTCGCAAGCCAAGCGAATTCTTACCCAGCGCGCCACCATCCTTTCGGACGTTATTCTCGACCTCGCGCTCATCCTCAACCCTGGCGTGATCTTGTTGGGCGGAGAGGTCGGCAGCCACGCGCGTCTTCTTCAAGAGGTCAAGGCTCAACTCAAAGGCAGTGAATTCGCCGTTGTGCGCGTATCGTTGGGCGCGCTGGGTTCCTCCGCGGTTTTGTGGGGCGCCGTGTACAGCGCAATCGAGTCTGCCGTTCTTACCTTGATTCAGCCGCCCCCGTCTGTTGGCTGAGCGACGTCGCCGTTCGAGCCATTCGATTGACGGACTTTGTAAATAGCGTTAACTTAGTTCCAGACTCTGCTTATTTCAACCATGGCCAAAAACAAATTCGCGCCGCGCACCTCGCCACCTTCCCGCCGCTCCCACAACAATCCCGTTGGACACGTAATCGGCATTGATATCGGCGCAACCAACATGCGCATCGCTCTCGCCGACACCAACGGCACCGTGCTCGCTAGGTGGGCCACATCCACGAAGCGAACCTCTTCCCCTAAAATGGTCATCCAGCAGATTGGCACCGGGGTAAATCATCTATTCCGGCAAGCTTCTGTGCCTCGCGGTTCCCTGCTGGCAGTCGCCGCGGGAGCCCCCGGAATTACCGATGGCGACGCAGGCATGGTCTTCGCCACATCGTTCCTCAAAGGCTGGAAGAATGTTCCGTTCGCTCGTCTGCTGGAATCCGCGTTGCACGTTCCTGCCGCCGTCGAAAATGACGTGAAACTGGCCGCGCTTGGCGAGCACTGGTTGGGTTCCGCGCGTGGCAATGGCAATTTCGTTTTTCTTGCCCTGGGGACCGGCATCGCCGCGGGCATCTTCGTCAACGGGCAGTTAGTTCGTGGCACAAATTACGCTGCCGGCGAGGTCGGATACATGGTCGTTCCCGGCACGTCGGAAGCGCCCGTCAAACACGGTATGCCCGGCTCGCTGGAAAGTGTGATTGGCGGAGATGGGATCGGCAAGCAATGGCTGCGCGCTTGTAAGGGTACACAGAATTCGCAACCGCGGGATCTCAACGCGACCGAAATCTTCGCTCGCGCTGCCTCAGGCGATCGATTCGCCAAAAGCGTCCTTGATCATTCCGCGCGAATCCTTGCTTACGCCGTATACAACATCTCCGTTGTCCTGAATTCCTCGCTCTTCGTTTTGGGCGGTGGCATAGGCATGAGCGTGCCCTTGCTTAAGGCCACGCGCAAAATCCTGAAGCAATACGATGAGCCGGCGCTACCGAAGCTGATCACCAGCAGGTTGGGGCAGGACGCCCAGTTAATGGGCGCTATTCGTCTCGCGATGGACAAATCCGAATCCCACACTACTTCGCGCAGCTAGCGCGCTCACGCCGTCTTCGGGACGCTGATGCTCTCCAATTCGCGCCCGCGCGTCTCCGGCACCACAAAGCGCACGAAAAGTAACGTCACGATACTCATCACTCCATAAAGCGCAAATGTCGAAGCGCTACCCATAAAGTTGATCAGCGACAAAAATGTCAGCGACACCGCAAAGTTGGCGATGCCCGAAAATAATGTTCCGACAGCGACGCCTCTTCCGCGCACGCGAAGTGGAAACACTTCCGACACCAGGATCCAGGCGATCGCCCCGAGGCTGAACGCGAAACACGCGATGTACAGCATCAGGCAGGCAATTGCGATGACGCCCATCAACGTGCCCAGCGTCGCCTTGTGACTGAACGCAAACGCCAGCGCAAACAGCGCCACCGTCATTCCGCCAACGCCGGCGTAGAGCAGCGGTTTCCGCCCTACGCGGTCAACCAGCACGATCCCCACCACCGTCGCAATCACGTTCACCACCGCCACCAGCAATGTCGCCAGTATCGAACTGGCGTGCGACGCGATTCCCGCAAACTCAAAAATCTGCGGCCCGTAATAAATAATGGTATTGATCCCCGTGACTTGCTGCAGCACCGTCATTCCCACGGCGATGAACAACGATCCGCGAACCGCTGGCGTCCACAGCGATCTCCAGCTTTGCTCCATTGGCGTCTTCAGGCCTTCCTGAATGTCGGCAAGAAATTGTTGCACGCCGTTCTCGTCCGTATAGCTGCGCAGCACCTTCTCCGCATCGTTCCCTCTGGCATGCGCAAATAGCCAGCGCGGACTTTCGGGCACTGTCAGAATCACCGCCAGAAAAAATAGTGTCGGCACCACCGCAAGTCCGAACATCAGCCGCCAAGCCTGTTGCGTAGCCAGCCAGTAACCGACCAGGTCCGCGAGCGCGATTCCCAGCGTGAGCGCGAACTGGTACAACCCGATCAGCATGCCTCGCGATTGCGGCGGCGCCAGTTCGGAAACGTAAACCGGAGCCGTGACCGAAGTGAATCCGATGGCGATGCCAATAATCGCGCGCGCCACAATCAGCACGCCAACATTTGGTGCAAGCGGCGCGAGCAGCGACCCGAGGATAAAGATCCCCCCCGCCCACACAAGCGTCGCCCGCCGGCCAATCCGGTCGGCCACCGCTCCGCCAACCATCGCCCCGGCCATCGCCCCAACCAGCACGATGCTGACAACCAGTTCTTCCATCAGCGTGGAAAGCGCAAAGCTATGACGGACGAAGATGATCGCGGCGGCGATAATGCCCATGTCATAGCCATACAGCACGCCGCCAAGCGCAGCGATGAACGAAATCCGTGTAAGAAAACCGTGATTAACCTGTGGCTTCGGAAGGGACTGCGGTGCAGTCATGTCTTCACCTGGGCATCATGATATCGTAGTCTTTGTTATGATTCATGAAAAAGTTCTGCCTGGTTGCCTTCTGAACTGGCTATCAACCACCCGTCGGCTCCCGTTCTGATTCTGAGCGGTACTCGTAAAAATGATGGAGAATAGGCACGTCGGTCTCCGAGGAACGCTATGGACAAAATCACCAACAAGGAACGCCGCTGGATCGCCGGAATCAAGCCCCCCGACGAAATGCTCACCATGAGCATGACCGCGATCTTCGAAAAGGAGTGCCGCGAACAGCCGGAGCGCCTTGCGCAGCTATTCCGTACCTGCGACCAGGATCAATCGCTCCTCAAGCAGCTTCATCAACTCCGACAAGTTGCTCTCTCTCCCGGACCCATCCTCTTTCTGGGCATGGGCGCTTCCTACTGCTCCTCGATTGCCGGTTCCGTTTGGTTGCAGTCCTGCCACCGCTCTTCCTTTTTCGCCGACGCTGGCGAATGGCTGCATTACGCCCCCGCGCTCCTGGACCAGGTTTCCGCTTCCGTCCTTACTACCGCCTCCGGTGAAAGCGCGGAGCTTGTGGAACTGTGCAAGATCAAAACGCAGAAACCCGTGATTCTGATTTGTAACAACGAAAAAAGCCCTTGCTGGTCCTTGGTGCAGACCAGGCTTCCGATCCTGGCCGGACCCGAGTATGGTAGCGCCACCAAAACCTATACCAATGCCACCGCGGCCTGCATCGTGCTGGCCTCAGCCATGGCCGGCCACTCTTGGCGGGACGATGCGGAACGCTTGCTGGCAGTTTACTCAGACACCCTCAATCAAGTATTTGCAATGCGCGGCGAACTCGACAAATTCTGTCGCGGCGCGGCCAACATTGAGATCGTGGGGCGCGGTCCTGCCTACGGCGGCGCCATCATGGGTTCGTTGACCATTCGTGAAATGGCCGGCTATCGCGCCTACGCTCACTCCGGCGCAGGCTTCCGTCACGGGCCCTTGCTCGACGTCAACGCTTCTCATGTAGCCATAATTCTTGCGCTGGGGCGAACCGCGGAACTCGGCGTGAAACTGGCGCGCGACTGTAACAAACGCGGCGGTCGAGTCATCCTCATTGCAACCGAGCAGCATCCAGCTTCCGAAAAATTGTTCCCGGTAAAGATCAGCGCGGTCCCCGAACCGTGGGAAGCGCTCACGTCCGTCCTCGTCCCGCAAGCGCTCACGCTGGGAATGATGGAACGATCCGGTGCAAATCTAGCGCCACGCTTCGAGTATGGAGTCATGGAAGAGTAGCCACATCCGCGCAACCACAGCACCACAAAGCGGCAGCACAGCCCGATTGCCTCCAACATTCCTGAGGACTAAAATGCCCCGGGGGGACCAACCTATGGATCGTCGCGAATTTATTGGCGCTGCCGCTGCACTGACAGCCTCGGCCGCACTGCGCGCGGACCAGGCCACGCTGCCCAAGCGCCCTTACAAAAATGGAATGGAGCTCTCGATTATCGCCATGGGCGGAATCGTCGTCTGTGGCATGCCCCAGCAAGAAGCCTCGCGTCGCGTCGCCCAAGCCTACGACCGTGGCGTGAATTATTTTGACTGTGCGCCCTCGTATTTCAATGGCGAAGCCGAAACAAAACTAGGCGAAGCGCTACAGCCGTATCGCAGCAAGGTCTTCCTCGCGGAAAAGACCATGAGCCGCGATGCCAAGGGTGCGCGTGCGGAGTTGGAGCGCAGCCTGCGGCGCTTCCACACCGACCATGTGGACCTCTACCAGTTTCACGCCGTCAGCTCCATGGAAGACGTCGACAGAATTCTCGCTCCTGGCGGCGCGGCCGAAACGTTTCTCGCTGCCAAAAAAGAAGGCAAGGCGCGCCATCTGGGCTTCTCCGCACACAATGCCCCGGCCGCGCTGCGTTTGATGGACGCACTGGAATTGGACAGCGTCTTGTTTCCAGTGAATGTCAATGCCTGGGAAAACGGTGGCTTCGGCCCGCAGATTCTTGCCAAAGCCAAATCGAAGGGTATGGCGCGCATGGCATTAAAGGCCCTCGCTTTCGGTAAGTGGCCAAAAGAAATGAAAGAAAGCGATCGCAAATACCCGAAATGTTGGTATGAACCAATCGACGACCGCGAAATGGCTCGCTCGGCTTTGCGCTTCACCTTGAATCAGGAAGTCACCGCGGCCGTGCCGCCCGGCGATGAGCATATTTTTGATCTGGCGCTGGATCTGGCCTCAGCCCCGCTTCCCGAACTCAGCGCCGCCGAACTCACCGCCCTGAAGACCAGAGTTTCTTCGCTCGAGCCCGTTTTTCGCGTGTAACGCGACTCAAAACCCGGAAAGTCATCCCGGATCTTTGGTTTCCAGCGGAGCCTTTTGCCCCGCTTCTTCTTTCTTGATTTCCTCAATCACTTCCGCGCGGGCGCTTCGGGCTCGCTGGCCTGCTGCGCTGTCCGGGTCCAGTTCCAGATACATGTCCATATCCTGAAGCAGCGGACGATATCTTTTCTCACGCAAATGAATAACGGAAAGAAGCTGGTAATTGATGGCGGCGTTCGGTGCTAAAGAACGGGCCTGCTCCGCATCCGCTTCAGCCTGTGGAAGCCGGTCGCGAAGAAGTTCAACCCTGGCAAACTGGTAGTAGCCCATCCAAAAACCCGGGCTCAACTCCAGACCTCGCTGAATTCTTTTTTCGCCTTCTTCCGGGTTTCCTTCATCCACCAGCACCGTCCCCAGCGCCACTTCCGCTTCACCGTAGCTGTCTTTGCTCAAGCTGATTGCCGTTACGAAACGGCCCCGCGCTTTCTCTTTCTCTCCCAACTCCAGGTACGCCATTCCGATTTCATAATCCAGCTCGTAAGAATGCGGTGCCTTTTCTTGCGCGTGCAGAAAATCCTCCAAAGCCCCTTGCGGATTTTTCTCGTGATACAGCTTTTTCCGGCCTGATGCCAGAAGCTCTTTAGCCGCGGCCGGCATCGTTAATTCATGACGCGAAACGCTGGGAAGATTCGCCGTCTTTCCCGCCTCAGCCGGAATCCGTTTCATGTATATGAACGTAGCCGGTTGCGATCCAAACTGCAGGTCCACGCGAACCTCCGTGGGTTGATAAAAATCTGCGGTCACTTTCAGGACGTATTCGTTTCTCTGCAAGCCCCGGAACGCAAAATATCCGCCCAGGCCCGCGGACCCTTGCCGGATCAGATTTCCACTGGGATCACACAAATTCACCATCGCGCTTTCCAGCCGATGCTTTCCGTCCTCCGAAAAAATCGTTCCGGTAACTGACACTTCGTCAGAGATGTTTTGCGCGAGGGTATACGAGGCGAAAGCCAAAACAAAGAAAAGTAGAAGCAGGCAATACCAGCGCCGGCTCATTGGACACCTCCTACCGGCCAGAGGCGCTGATACTATCACCCGGAAAAGTGCCGGGGAAGGTATCTTTCAGCCGACGCGTTCTAACCCAGCCATTCCGGGTGCGACGCAGTCGAATCGAAGCCCGGCGACGTTTTGAACGGCTCGAACTTGCCGTCCGCCGCCACCGCTGCCGTTTTTTGCAGAATCTTGGCGATGTCTGCCGCAGTGACCGCGGCGGATGTCTTGGCAGCCTCGAACGCCTGGTCCAGCACCTGCTGGCTGTCGATGCCCGTGATCACCACCGAAGTCGGCAGGCTCAGCGCATAGTGCAAACATTCAATCGGCGTTACCGTCTTGCTTTTCAATATGAAACCGCTGCCCATGGATTTCATGCCCAGCACCGCGATTTGTTTCTTCACCAGCACCGGCAAAACCTCGTTCCCAAAACTGCGAAAGTGCGCGTCCATCACGTTCAGCGGCATCTGCGCCGTATCGAAGTTGAACTTGTGCTTTTCCGCCAGCTCCAGCATCCGCAGATGCACGATGGGGTCCTTGTGTCCGGTAAAGCCGCAATACCGGATCTTCCCTTTTTGCTTTGCTTCCGCCACCGCTTCACAAGCGCCTCCATCGGCGAAAAACCGGTCCGGATCTTCCAAACGGATGTTCTCGTGGAATTGCCACAGGTCCACGTGATCCACCTGCAGCCGCTCCAGCGACTCGTCGAGCTGCTTCAAAGCCGACTGCTTCGTTCGTCCGTCGAACTTCGTCATCACGAACACTTTCTCGCGATAACCCTTCAACGCTTTTCCGACTCGTCGTTCGCTTTCGCCGTTGTTGTAGTCCCACGAATTGTCAGAAAAATTGATCCCGCGATCCACCGCCGCATGAAACAGCCTGATCGCCTCCGCTTCCGGAAGTCCCGATTGCCCCAGGTGATATCCGCCCAGCCCGATGCACGAAACTTTTTCGCCGGTGGGCCCCAGCGTCCGATAGGGCATGTCCCCGTGGCTCGCCGTTTGTCCTCCCGGCTCACTCCCCCGGTTCCGCACCGTTAATGAAAGAGCTGCCAACCCGCCGATGAAGTCGCGTCGTTCCATTTCGTCCTCCCTTCTCCGTCAGTAGCACAGGCTTCAGCCTGTGTTCGTCGTCGCCCTCTACACCCGTAACCCTACAACTTGAGACGAAATCAGCCTAGCCGCAATCGAGACAATCCTGTAAGTAGCGACAAGCAAATCAGGTAGCCGCAACAAAACAAATGGTACGATGCCCCTTCCATTTCCCCGCTAACGGAGGCTTCATGCTTCGCTCACTTCGTCGCGCTCTCGTTTCCCTTGTCATTCTCGCGTCCTTTCCCGCTCTTGCTTCGGCCCAGCGATCGCCTTTCGCCGTCGGCACAGCTTCTGCTGCGCCCGGGCAGAAAGCCACCGGCTACCTCGAGGTTCCCGCAGGACTCGATGCCGCAACAGACATTCCCGTGGTCGTCGTGAACGGCGCCAAGCCGGGGCCGGTCCTTGCTCTGGTCACCGGCGCACACGGCACGGAGTACGTTTCTATCATCGCCGTCGAAAAACTGATTGCCGATCTCGATCCCGCCACAATTTCCGGCACAGTTATCCTTCTTCCGCTTGTCAACATTGCTTCCTTCGAACTAAAAGTTCCCCACGTCAATCCGGTCGACAATAAAAGTATGAACCGCTTCTATCCCGGCAAACCCGATGGCACGCAAACTGACCGCGCCTCCTTCCTCATCACCAAGCAAGTCGTCGATCGCTGTGATTACCTGATCGACTATCACGGCGGCGACCTCGACGAAAGCCTCCGCCCCTACGCCTACTGGGGACCAACCGGCAACGCCTCGCAAGACCGCATCTCCAAGAACATGGTTCTCGCGTTCGGCCTGGACCACATCATTATTTGGCAGGAACGCCCCACCGATCTTGCCGCCAGTCGCTACCTCGATAACACTGCTTCTCTGCGCGGCAAGCCCTCTATCGTGGTGGAAGCCGGATATGCCGGCACCGTCGAACCCGATGACGTCGCGCTCCTCGTCAACGGCACACTCAGCGCCATGCGCGCCTTGAAGATGCTTCCCGGCGAGCCTCACTACATTGAAAATCCAGTTTGGCTGGAAAAAGTAGTCGACGTTCTTTCCGACGGTCCCGGCATCTGGTATCCGCTCGTTAAGCGCGGCTCGTACGCCCAGTCAGGCATGAAGCTCGGCTATATCACCGACTATTTTGGAAAGGTCATCCTCGAGCCACGCGCTCCCGAATCCGGCGTGATCCTTCACCTCAACGCAGTTCCCTCCCTGAAAAAGGGCGACAACATCGTCGACCTAGGCGTGGTCGCATCCAAACCGCCGCTATAATGGCACTCCAGTTCAGGTACCCATAATTTTGCAAACAACCGTGCGTCCAGTCATTCAAGCTTCGGGAGTGCGCAAGAGCTACGGTGCAACAGTAGCTGTGGAAGAAGTGTCGTTCGAGGTAAATGAGGGCGAGATTTTTGGATTGATTGGGCCGAACGGCGCCGGAAAGACTACCACCATGGAGTGCATCGAAGGGCTGCGCAGGCCGGACCGCGGCCGGATTTCCGTGCTGGGCCTGGATCCGTTCAAGGACGTCTACAAGCTGCAAGAGCGGATTGGAGTGCAGCTCCAGCAAGCGCAACTGCAGAAGCGCATCAAGGTGTGGGAGGCCGTCGACCTCTGGGCTTCGCTCTACCAGAAGAAGGCCATCGACGGCCAGCGCTTGCTCGAACAGCTCGGGCTTGGCCCCAAGCGCAACGCCTGGTTTATGGATCTCTCCGGAGGCCAGAAGCAGCGCCTGTTCATTGCCCTCGCGCTCATCAACGATCCCGAAGTGGTGTTTCTCGACGAGTTGACAACCGGCCTGGACCCGCAATCCCGACGCGCCATCTGGGAACTGGTCCGCGGCATTCGCGAACGCGGCAAGACCGTCTTTTTGACCACCCATCTGATGGAGGAAGCGGAACGCTTGTGCGACCGCGTGGCCATCATCGAACACGGACGAATCATCGATATCGACAATCCACTGAATCTTGTAAAGCGACACTGCGCGGAGCGAACGGTCGTACTGGCCACAGACAGCCCACTCGCGGAAGAACGCTTTCGCGCAATCCCGGGCGTCGACGCGGTCATCCGCTCGGATTCGCAATTCACCATTCGCGGCCGGGGCGACGATCTGGTCACCGAAGTGATTCATTGTCTGTCTGAAAATCGCATTCGTGTTTCCGATTTCCGCACCATTCTGCCCAACCTTGAGGACGTGTTTCTGAAACTGACAGGTCGCTCGATTCGGGAGTAGGCGGGAAAATGATGCTGCGCGGGCTGTGGAAACTGACCTGGATCGAAATCAAAGTATTCTTGCGCGAGCCTCTTGGCGCGTTTGGATCCATCCTTATCCCCGTGCTGGTGTTTTTGCTAGTGGGCCGAGCGATCGGCCGCGGAGCTACGCCGGCTGCGCTCGCCGCCAACAGTTTTATTCAGACCGGCCTGCCGGTTTTCGCGTCAGTACTGATCGCATTGAACGCGGTGCTGTCGCTGGTCACGATCATCTCGATTTATCGCGAGGGCGGCATCCTCAAACGGCTGCGCGCCACGCCGTTGCGTCCTCAGACCATTCTCACCGCGCACGTCATCGTCAAGCTGCTGCTGACCGTCGCGACGCTGGCGCTGATGGTGCTGGCGGGTAAGCGCTACTACCCGGTTGGTGTTCACGTTCCATTGTTCTCCTTCACGATTGCTTTGCTGATCAGCACTTGGAGCATTCTGTCGATCGGCTTCCTGATCGCCAGCATCGTTCCCACGGCGCGCTTTGCGCAGCCAATCGGGGCCCTCCTCATGTACCCCATGGTCGCGGTCTCCGGACTCTTTGTGCCGATGCAATCGCTGCCTCCTGTGCTTCGCGCAGTTGCAAGAGTTGTGCCGCTGACTTACGCGGTGGCACTGATGGAAGGCATCTGGAAGGGCGAGGCGTGGTCGGCGCACCTGACTGATGTAGCAGCGTTGGTCCTGGCGTTTTTCGCCTGTACCGCGCTCTCGGCGAAAGTGTTTCGCTGGGAGTAGCAAACACTGCGAACATTTCTTTACCGCTTTCGTTCGTGTTGGATGCGACAACGGTTAACGCGCACTTACGTTCTGGCACTGTAAGGCTGGCAACTCATTGAAGAATGGCGGATGAGCCTGTAAGCCGGATTGTCCCAGCCGCATTGTAGGCCAACAAGTTGTTTGCTCTCAGCCGCCTTGATCTGTCAGCAGCGTCAATTGCGTCAACGTAGGCATTTTTTTGGTCACGTTTTGGACACGGTTTTAGCGTATTTGATTTGCAGCCCCGCAGGAATCAAGTAGGGAGAGTATCTATCTTCGTCGCGGCCGTTGCCGTCTGCTGGTGGCTTACCGTTCGCGCCAGCTGATCATTCCTCTTCCGGTGGCTTGTGCCCGTTGCCACTCGCATTGATCGCGAATTGGCGCCGGCTGATCACTCGTCGTCCTCTGCTGCTTCAAGCTCTGCGTAGCTGACCCTGCGCGGCGGTCACGGCATATCCAATACGATCACCTTGACGCCGAATTGCTCTGCTTCCTTTGGATCGCGTGGTGCGTAGGATCCGTGCAGCCGGAGCGCCATGTCGAGCGCCTTGCTCTGGATCTCGAGGGCTTCGGTCTTGCGGGAATCCTTCACCTTGCCGTGCTTCTGAAAGTAGTGAGTACGTTTGGCGTTCAGGTGCCGGCGTAAATGTTTGTCTATGAGTACCTGCTCAGAAAGACCGAGTTGATCCATTAGATCAGGCACTCGTCCGCGAATGCCCTGGAGCGCCTGGAAGCAGACTGACGGGCATTCTTGGCGGGGTAGCCTGCCTTGATTGCAGCTTCAGCGAGTGTCTTAGACGTGGGGATGTTATCGACGAGTGCTTGTTGACGCGCTGTCGTGTAGTTCCGTTTTCTCTTACCTGATTTCTTTGCTGCCATGATTCGCTAAGGGTATCACTTCTTGATAGGTTTGGGCTCGATCACAATAGGCTGTCCGTCGACGCACGCACAGAGCGTCCCGCAGCATCGTCGGGCCCAGTAGGGGGCACCCTTAGCGCCTGGACAGCCGTTGACAAGATGTTCGCAATTATACGGTTGCAAGGCTGTTTGCATGCAAGTATGCTCACAGCCCCGCAGAGTTGGCACGAGATAAGATCGTACAAAAGCCTGGCGATGGGGAGCGTCGTTGGGAATTCCTACCTCTATGCGACCGACTTCCACAACGGAACGATCAACGTATTTGACAGTGGTTTCAGTCCCCATACGTTCGTGTCTGCAAGTCACAGATGGAGGAAAGCATGTTGCGGAGTTTCTCTATCTCTATTCGGAGCCCATGAAATGGCGTCTTGCTCTGGCTCATTCTTCTCGACTTACACCACCCGATAAAGTGCCATTTCAAAACCCTCACTCGGTAAGACTTTATCTGGCACGCGGCCACGGATCTGTTGCATCGCTTGACTGCTGATGGAAGGTCCAAAATTACATTTCGAGAAATACGCCCAATGCCTCCGGGCAGCTTGTTACCCCGAGGTTTGAAAACAGCGCGCTCTCAGCTGGACAGCCGCGCAAGCACCGGTGAAGCGAATTGCTGGGTGGTTACGGAGAAAATCATGAAGATCGTTGCTTTCAATTGTGCATCGCGCGAATTGCCTGTCACCACGGGCTCCGCTCGCACCATCCCATGGATGCTTCGATTCGCGGCCCTTCCCGCACTCGGCCTGATCTTAGGCGGCGCGGCACTGGCGCAAACCAACGTAACCACCCAGCACAATGACATCGCTCGAACCGGAGCGAACACCAACGAGACCATCCTCACTCCGTCGAACGTCAATACGACCACGTTTGGAAAACTTTTTTCTTACCCAGTCGACGGCTGGGTCTACGCGCAGCCCCTCTACATGCCTGGCGTAACCATGGGTGCCGGAACTCCGCAGGCTGGCACAACCCACAACGTCGTATTTGTCGCCACGGAGCACGATAGCGTTTACGCCTTCGATGCCGACAGCAACGCCGGCAGCAACGCCAATCCACTCTGGCACGTTTCCCTGATTGATGCCGTCCACGGTGCTGGCACTGGCGAGAAAACCGTCCCCAACGGCGACGTCTCCACCGGCGACATCGTTCCCGAAATTGGCATCACCAGCACCCCGGTCATCGATCCAACCACCAACACCATCTACGTCCTGGCCAAATCCACCGTCTCCGACACCACCTTCATTCAACGCCTGCATGCTCTCGACATCACTACCGGCCTCGAAAAATTCGGCGGACCCATCCTGCTGAATCCTTCTTCTCAGTGTGTAGCGGGCAATCCTCTCCCTACGGACAACTATGTCGCCGGAAACGGTACCGGCAGCGTCAACGGAATTCTCTGCTTCGATCCCAAGTGGGAGAACAACCGCGCGTCCCTGCTCCTCCTGAACGGCATCGTGTATTTGGGTTTCGGCTCGCATGGCGACAACGGCCCATGGCACGGCTGGATTTTGGCCTACAACGCGTCGACATTAGCACGCACGGGCCTGTGGTGCGCCACACCCAATGCTGCCGCAGGCGGCATCTGGATGGGCGGAGCGGGACTCGCCGCCGATGTGCCCACAGGAAAGCCGTACGGACGAATGTTCACTTCCACCGGCAATGGAACCTTTGATGCCGTCGCTCCCACTTATACAAACGCGATGGATTATGGCGATTCGATTCTCAAGTTGGATCTGAACAATGGCGTTCCCACGATGAACAACGGCGCCGTCGTGGGCGACGATTTCACTCCGCACGATCAGGCCAACTTGAACAATGGCGATCAGGATCAAGCCTCGGGGGGCGTGTTGGTGCTCCCCGATTCAGTCGGTGGTGCAGGCGGCGCTCACCAATTAGTCCAACTAGGCAAGACCGGACGCATCTACGTCCTGAATCGCGAAAATCTTGGCGGCTACAACCCCAACAACACCAAAGACCCAGGAGAATCCGCGAATGTAGGTGGCCTCTGGGGCGCGCCCGCGTATTGGAATGAAAATGTTTATGTCTGGGGCACGGGTGACCATCTCAAAGCGTTCTCTTTCGCCAACGGCGCGCTCGCCGCGAATCCCTCATCCACCTCTGCCGAGAGCGCTGGCACCTACAGCCCAACGCCCAGCGTCTCTGCGAATGGCACGACCAACGGAATCGTCTGGAGTCTGAAAACAGATAACTACGGCTCTCAGGGTCGCGAAATTCTCTACGCTCACGACGCCACCAACGTCGCCTCGTTGCTCTATTCCAGCGAATCGAATGTCTCCAGAGACAACCCCGGCAATTCCGTGAAGTTCATTGTACCCACCGTAGTGAATGGCAAGGTCTACACCGGCTCCGAATTCCAGCTCAGCGTTTTTGGCTTATTAAACGGCGCAACTCAGGCCGCCACTCCCGTGATCAGCCCCGCGAGCCAATCCTTTAATCCCTCCATCCAGGTCTCCATCAGTGACTCGACCACTGGCGCCGCCATCTACTACACCACCGACGGCAGCGTGCCCACCACCGCCTCCACAAGATATTCCACGCCATTCACGCTGACCACCACCGCCACGGTCAACGCCATCGCCGCTGGCACGGGCTTGCTCCAGAGCGCCGAAGCAACCGCCACTTACACACTGGTTACCCAGGTCTCTACACCCGTCTTTACTCCTGCGCCCGGCGCCTACACTACAGTGCAATCGGTAACCATCAGCACCACCACGCCAAATGCCACTATCTACTACACCACCAACGGCACAACTCCCACGACCGCAAGCACCAAGTACACCGGGCCAGTCTCCGTCGGCGCTACCGAAACGCTCTCTGCCATCGCCGTGGCCAGTGGCTTGACCAACAGCCCCGTCGCCAACGGCCTCTATACCATTGATCTCGGCGGCGTCAGCTCCATCAACTATGGCAGCGGCTTCACCGCCGGCGGCATGGTCCTGCTTGGCAATGCCAAATTGAACGGCACCGCTTTGCGCCTTACCGATGGCGGCGGAACCGAAACGGCGGCAGCCTGGTACAACGTCGAAGCCAACATTCAGAATTTCACCACCGATTTCACTTTCCTGGTTACTGCCGGAAGCAGCCCCACCGCTGACGGCTTCACATTCACCATGCAGGGCAACAATGCTTCCTCCATCGGTCTCTCAGGCGGTGGCCTGGGCTACGGCGCGGATTCCACCACTGGCGCCCCCGGAATTGCCAACAGCGTCGCCATCAAATTCGATCTTTACAGCAACGCTGGCGAAGGCGTCGACTCCACCGGCTTGTACACAAACGGTGCTTCGCCCACCACTCCCTTCGTCGACATGACCGGCTCGGGAATCGACTTACACGCCGGCCATCCCATTCACGCCCACATCACCTACGACGGCACCAACCTCATCATGACTCTCACCGACACCACCACCAATGGCACCTTCACACACTCCTGGCCAATCAATATTCCCGCAACCGTCGGTGGCGACGTCGCCTACATCGGATTCACCGGAGGAACCGGCGGCCTCACCGCGATTCAGGACATCCAGACGTGGACCTATGCCGCGACAGCAACGCAATCTCCAGCAGCCACACCCACATTCAGCGAGGCCGCTGGCACTTATCTAGGTACTCAAACCATTTCGCTCAGCGACACGACGTCAGGCGCATCCATCTTCTACACCTTGGATGGAACCACGCCGAACATCACGGCCGGCGGCTCAACGCTCTCATACACCAGCCCCATAAGCGTCACCTCCACCAAAACCATCAACGCCCTCGCCACCGCCAATGGTTTCTCTCCCAGCGCCGTCGCTAGCGCCACTTACACCATCGAGTCGCAGGTCGCTCCGCCGACGTTCTCGCCAGCCGCGGGCACGTTCACGAGCGCCGTCAGCGTCTCCATCTCCGCACCCGTCGGCGCCACCATCTACTACACCACCAATGGCACCGCTCCCACTCACTCCTCCTCCGTCTATTCCACTCCGATCTCCGTTTCTTCCACCGAAACAATCCGTGCCATCGCCACCCAGAGCGGATTCTTCGACAGCAACGTTGCCAGTGCCACCTACACGATCGCTCCGCCAGCCGCCACGCCCACGTTCAATCCGCCGGCTGGCACCTATACCACTGCGCAGTCCGTCACACTCAGCGATGCCACCACCGGCGCCACCATCTACTACACCATCGATGGCACCACTCCCACCACTTTGTCCACCAAGTTCACTACCGCGATCACCGTCGGCAGCACCACCACCATCAAGGCCATCGCCGCTGGTGCCTTGGGCTTTTCGCAGAGCGCCGTCGCCGCCGCGGCCTACACCATCAATCTTCCAATTACCATCAACTACTCTGCCGGATTCACCTCCACTGGTTTGGATTTCAACGGCAGCGCCACGCTCAACGGCACCCGCTTGCGCCTCACGGACACTGGCGCCAACGAGGCAGGCAGCGCGTGGTATGGCGTTCCTATCAACGTGCAAACCTTCAGCAGCGACTTCACTTTCCAGTTGACCACTCCCAACGCCGACGGCTTCGCCTTCGTTATTCAAAATGCCGGCTCGACCGCACTCGGTCCTCCCGGCGGAGGTTTAGGTTACGGTCCCGATAACGTTACGAATCCTTCGACAAGCACCAACGCGCCGATCGCGAAAAGCGTCGCGTTGAAATTCGATCTCTACAACAACGCTGGTGAAGGCACCAACTCCACGGGCCTCTACATCAACGGCGCTTCGCCCACAACACCTGCCACCACAATTGGCGGCGGCGTGAACCTCCACAGCGGCGACACATTTAAAGTGCACTTGAACTACGACGGCACCACGCTAACCATGACCATCACCGACACGGTGAACACCACGCAGACATTCACCACCTCTTGGCCTATCAGTATTCCCTCCACCGTCGGCGCAAACACCGCGTTCGTCGGATTCACCGGCGGCACTGGTGGTTCAACAGCTGTCCAGGAAATCATCACCTGGAGCTTCAACAACTCCTTCACCACCAGCAAAACTCCCGTCGTCTATCAGACCGCCAAGCTTACCGCGGTCAGCTCCGGCCCAACCTTCCGGCAGTTCACTTATTCAGGATTTCCCGACACCACCGGCACCATCATCGATGCCACCAAAGTCGGCGACAACGTCACCTTCACCGTCAACGTCGCCACCGCTGGCGCCTACGATATCAAGTGCTCCTACAAAAAATACAACACCCGCGGCGTCTCCCAACTCGCCATTAACGGCACCAACGTCGGCTCCACTCTCGATCAATATGCCGCCACCGATTCCTACGCCACCAACGACTACGGCACCTTCACATTTCCCACCGCCGGCAACTATTCCTTCAAATTCACCGTCACCGGTAAAAACGCCAGCAGCTCCAGCTACTCGGTCAGCTTCGATGACCTGACCCTAACACCGCAATAACCCCGCAACAAACGCGAGTCCGCTCCGCCGGACCTAAGGACGAAAATGTAGGGGCACGATACATTGTGCCCTGCGGACGATTGGAAGTAAAAGTGCTGCGCTTCGACGGGTGTGTGGGTTATGCCCAGCCGATCCACACACACAATTTCGGACCGCTGACATCTAGACCTTGCATGGTCAAAGTTGCGGATATCTGGCGGCGGTGTCTAGGACCTCACCGCTTGCTCAAACGCTTCCGAGTATTCGACCCAACTCGCACTATCCTCGCCTCACTGATGCCCACAACTACGCGCCCCGCGAGATGCTGGACGAAGTCCGACACGGTCCCAAAATGGGGTTACGAAGCTGCGAGAAACGAGAAAAATGGGTGCTCTGACTCGCTCTGGCCTGGGTCTCAATGACAAAACGAGTGACGCTCATGTCCGAAGCTTGGGAAGGTTGAATTAGAACTCTAAAAGCGATTGATCTGGCGGCACTCAGCGTTGCCGATATCTAGCACGCATTTGCAACTCACTCTTCCTTCGCTACAGTCTCCATTCTTGAGGTACAGCTGCAGATAATTTTGGCCACTTGACACCTTCACATATTGTGAAGTATCGTAGGATAGTGCACATCGTTACGCGCAAGCATCTGAGCGAGGCTATGGAGAAGCACCCGGATGCGGCGGACGAGATCAAGTCATGGATGGCCATCGTCAAGGAGGTTCGATGGCACAATTTTCCGGAGGTTCGCAGCACTTTTAAGGATGCAGACAATGTTAAAGGATATGTGATATTTGACCTTCGGCGGAACCGCTACAGACTCGTCACAGTCATTCACTATGCGAAAACGACGGATCAAAAGCGAACCCAAGGGCATGTTTACATTCGGTCCTTTTTGACACATAAGGAATACAACAATCCCGTTAATTGGGATAGGAGATTTGGTACAAAATGAACACAGTTCTCGCAGACCCAGCAAGAATGATCGCGAAAGGTGCTCCCCACGTCATACATAATGACGAGGAGCTGGAAGCTTATACCAACGCCCTCTTCCAATTGACGGCTCTGGAGAGTCCGTCTCGCTCGGAAGTAGAGGCCATTGAACTTCTGACGTTGTTAGTCGAACGCTACGAAGAAACGCACTATCCGATTCCTGCCGCGGACGCGGTTTCCGTCGTGCGCTTCCTCCTCGAGCAACAGGACCTCACACAGCGTGACTTGATCCCTGAATTTGGATCAGAGAGCGCCGTCTCCATGTTCCTCGCGAGGCAACGGAAGCTCACACTGGAGCAGGTACGGAAATTGAGCGCACGCTTCAAACTCCCTGCTGACGTTTTCATCCGAAGCCGATAGCAAAGATCGGCTTGCTGGCTGAGAAACCGAGAGGACGACATTTGAGCCTCCACGGCGCCACCGTAAGGGTCAGGCTGAGCGGGCAACAAAGGATGCTCCAGCTTATTTGCCGGGCACTCCGAAATTAAGACGGTCTGGCCAACTTGCCGAGAAATCCGCTGATCACCCCCGCAAGACGTTCGGCACTAACGGACTCGGGCAGGGGGATCTCGAGAGTCGAACGTCGGGTTTGCGCATCCGTACGCAATAACGTGGAAAGACCCCGTGCGATCGGTCCAATTCCGTCGGCGCTGCGCGGCGGACAGAGCGACTCCAAAAGGGTCAGACCTGCTTCCAGGAACTTAGCCACAGCCTGTCCGGCGTCCGGTACGAATGACCCGGACTGTGTATCGTCAACTTGCATTGCACTCTGCGCGACGAACATGGTCCCATCCGCCGGAAGCTGAGGCCTTGTCGCTGTCGGACCTCCATGGGTGTGGCCGTCCCTCGCCGCCGGTCTTCCATTTTGTTTCTCTTCTATTACGGCCACGGGTTGAGGCGCCTCCAGCGTGAGTACAGGCTTCGGCCTAGCAGGCTGGTCGCAGAAGACATCTTTAATCACGTGCAGCATGCTCTTACGGCCAAGCTTCTCAAAGCTAATTTCGTCCTTCGTCTCATCGAATAATCCTTTGAACAACGCCTTTTTGAGCGTGAGAGTCTGCCAAACGCGTTCCTCGATGCTGTTCTCGGTCAGCAGATGGATCACTTGCACGGGCTTCGACTGGCCGAAGCGATGGACACGCGCGATCCGCTGCTCTAATCTGGCAGGGTTCCAAGGCGGCTCAAAGATGAGGACTGCCGAGGCCGCTTGCAAATTCAAACCCACTCCGCCAGCATCGGTCGAGAGAAATATCTTACAGTTAGGATCCTTTCCAAACTGGGCAATCAACTCGCCACGTTTCCGCGCAGGTATCTTGCCGTGCAATGAGACCCAGCCGATCTTCAACTTCGTCAGTTCCTGACTTGCCAGGTACGTCATGCGTTCGTACTCGCTGAAGACGACCACCTTGCGCTTCTCTTCTATCGCCAACTCGTGGACAATCTCGCGGAACTCTTCAAGCTTGGGAGAAAAATTTGTTGTCTTGTCAAACAAGAAAGTGGAGTTGCAAAGCATGCGCATGTTCTGGATACAGCAAGTGATGCGACGCAGGTCGATCTCTGAGAGCCAACCTTGTCGCTGCCATTTGTGCATTAGCCTCGCGAGGATGTCACTCTGTTCCCAATAGGGACCTGCCTGTTCGGGCGTCATGCGGACTCGGAAAATTTGATCGGTCCGCTTGGGAAGTTCAGGGAGCACCTCTGTGCGAGTCCTGCGGAGTAGGATGGGCTCGAGTTGTTTTTGAATTTGGTCCAGTCCGCGATATCCGAGTAATTTCCCTTCTTCGTTCTGCATCCGGTGTTCGTTGAGAAAACGGAAGGCCGGCCCCAGACGGCGACCGTCCACGAACTCCACGACCGAATAGAGCTCTTCGAGCTTGTTTTCGAGAGGCGTGCCTGTCAACACGAAGGCATAACGACTCTTCAACTGTTTGATGGTGCGGGCGGTCGCTGTCGCCCAATTGCGGATGCGCTGGGCTTCATCAAGGATGATCAAGTCCGGACGGAGGTTGTGCATGTCTTCGATGTCCTTCAAGACGAGCTCGTAACTTGTGAGATTGAAGAAGGTCGGGTTGGCGTAGAGCTTCTTGCGACGTGGCATAAGCCCGTCAATCACTTGTGCGGAAAGATCGCAGAACTTCTCGATCTCCGTCTTCCATTGGTACTTGACCGAAGCCGGAGCAACGATTAGAACCCTCTCAATACCGCGACGGCGCCGCAGCAGCTCCGCCCCAGCGATGGCCTGAATTGTCTTACCAAGACCCATATCGTCGGCAAGGATCACCCGCCCGCGACAGGCGGCGAAGAGCGCTCCACGAACTTGGTAGGGGAAAAGCGGCACTTTCAGAAGGCCTTCGAGCGGGCGTTTGCCTTTCTTCAACTGCGCGAGATAGCGATGCTCGTCTTCAAGACCTGCAGTGACTTCAGTTTCGCGGTCAATGAAATCCAGCACGTCAGTGTACACAACGGCGGTCTCGTCCACGGTCCGCAGCTTCTCAAGGACTTGCTCGAATTTTCGAAGACTGTCCTCTCGAAGAAACCCACGGGAGTCGAAGTACTCGGAGACAATCTTGCGGAGATCCTCCGACGGCTCTGACGGAAGTCGGAGGCGCACGTTTAGGGTGTCCCCATAATGGAGAGAAAGCGAGGCTCGTGTTCGTTGATACCGCTGACGATCGAAGGATCGACCAAAGCGGCGATGGAGACGAAGCAACAGGGATTCGATGTGTTTGCAAGTGCCGAGGGTATTCACCGCAAAATCGGCACACGAGCAGAAGTTTTCAAACAGGCCGGGACCGCGCATGGCCACCCTATACTCCCGGCCGCTCGCCGACTTTATCACATAGTCGCCATAAGCCAGTCCGGCCGGCTCCGTAAGAATGTTCTGAATCGCGTTCCGGGCGCGCTGTTGCCGGGCGGAGATCTGTTCCTCGACGATCATGTTGGCTGCTCCAGGAAGTAGTGAATCGCAAACATAGCAGAAATTGAAGAGGCAATTGAAGAAGTGGCTGTGGAAAAAACATTCCGTCGCAGTATTATCCGACCCAAAATTCCCCGACGTTCAGCGGTGTCCTCCTCCGAGTCGTTGGCGATGCACAGAAAGGGCGCTAATCACGCCGAAGGTGCTCGGCGTCGAAACGTCGTTCGAGGATTCGCACAATTGGCGGGTCTCCCAAATTGTGCTCGTCTGCTTAGGCGTTCCATCCTAACCGAGACATGCTGGCCGGGATCGAATCCGCGATTGAAGCTCAGAGAGCTTCTGACATAACGAGGGTTAAAAGTGTCGGACGCGAACATACTTCTTTGCGCTTCTGCCATGGGGCGTCCCAAGCTGCATTCTACCAATTGGTTACGAGAACGTAGAATCTGACGACGACGGCAGGTTGTGGACACTAAAGGGCAAAATGCCTCCTAAGTTATGGCAAATAAAATAGTTGGCGGGCGAGCTTTGTAAGCCGGATTCTGTACGGTGCACCACTTTGCAGCAGTGCTCCGCGACGATCATTCCTCTAGCCCCGGCCTCGCGGCCAGGATCCAGCAACCTACCCGAGGGTTCATCCTTCCCGGCAGCTTGCGCCACCGTGAAGGGAGCGCTCTCGCTTTCGCGTAGCACTCATCGAGCCGGGCCAGCTCTCCCCTCCTATTTGGTCTTGCACCACGCGGGGTTTGCCATGCCCTCGACATTACTGCCGAGGCGGTGGGCTCTTACCCCACCTTTTCACCCTTACCCGCTTCGCGCACCTTTGAAGATGTCCCGAAGGTTTTCCTCCGGGATATCACCGGGTTACACGCCGCAGGCGGTATCGTCTCTGTGGCACTTTCCGTGAACAGTAGCACAGGCTTCAGCCTGTGTTTCTTCAGTCCGTATCTCCGGCGCATTCGCAAACGCACCGCCGAAGCCCGAACAGACTCAAGTCTGTGCTACCGCCCCCCTGGCGTTACCAGGCACATTGCCCTTCACCCTCAGGCCTCGCGGCCCAAAGGTCTTCTCTGCTCGCGCAGAGTGGTGTCCGGACTTTCCTCCCGCCCAGTCCGCTTGCGCGTTCCAGGCCAGCGATCATCCAGCTCACCCGCCACTCCCATTATATCGCGAGATCTGCCTCGCTTTTTCGGATTGTTCCGCTGTGGATATGATTACTTCGCGCCCAGCAGCTTCTCAAACTCGCCTTCCGTCAACACGGTCACTCCCAACTCTTTCGCCTTGTCGTACTTCGACCCAGGATCGGTGCCCACCACCACGTAGTCCGTCTTCTTGCTAACGGACCCGCTTACTTTCCCGCCGTGTTGCTGTACCAGTTCGCCTGCTTCTTCGCGGCTTCGATTCGCCAATCCACCTGTAAACACGAACGACTTCCCCGCCAATTTCTGGCTCTTCACTTCGCGTTTCTCCGCCGTCGGTCGCACTCCCGCGCCGCGCAATTTCTTCACCAGCTTGCGATTCGCCGCCTCGGAGAAAAACTCCACCACGGCCTCCGCCACCTTCGGCCCGACCTCGGGCACCTGCTCCAATTCTTCCTGCTTCGCCTCTTCCAAATCTTCTAACGTCGAAAAGTGTTCCGCCAGCAACTGCCCCGTCCGCTCGCCCACAAATCGCATACCCAAGGCAAAAATCAGCCGCGACAATGGATTTTTCTTGCTGGCCTGAATCTCGTCCACCAGATTCTGCGCGGATTTCTCCCCCATGCGCTCCAGTTCCGCCACCTTTTCCACTTTCAGCGCGTACAAATCCGCCACGTCTTTCACCAGCTTCTGCTCCACCAACTGGTCCACAATTTTTTCGCCCAGCCCGTCGATATTCATCGCGTGCCGCCCCGCAAAGTGCTGCAGCGATTCCTTCAACTTTGCCGGACACGCCGCATTCACGCAGCGATACGCCACTTCTCCTTCCGCACGGTGAATCGTGCTGCCGCATACCGGGCAATTCTTCGGCATGCGAAACGCCTTGCGCTCCTTCGCCTCTTTCACCACTTTCAACACATGCGGAATCACTTCGCCCGCGCGCTCGATCAGCACCGTGTCGCCGACGTGCAGCCCCAGCCGCTCGATCTCATCCATGTTGTGCAGCGTGGAACGGCTCACCGTCACTCCCCCCACTTGCACCGGCTGCAGCACCGCCACCGGCGTCAGCGTCCCCGTGCGTCCCACTTGCACGATGATGTCGTTCACCACCGTCGTTTCTTGCCTCGCGGGATATTTGTAAGCGATCGCCCACCGCGGCGCCTTCGACGTGAATCCCAGTTCGTTCTGCAGCCCGGTGGAGTTCACTTTGATCACCACGCCGTCAATTTCGTACGGCAACTTTTCTCGCTTTTCGTCCCAATCCATGCAGTATTCGATTACCTTCTCGATTCCGCCGCACAATTTCCAGTCGCTCGAAGCGCGAAATCTCAATTGTTTTAGTGTTTCCAGCGAATCGGAATGTTTGGGATAAGGCACTTTGCCGTCGACGAACAAGTAGTACGCAAAAAAATCCAGTTTCCGACTCGCCGTAATCGACGGGTCCAGCACGCGCACCGCTCCCGCCGCCGAGTTCCGCGCATTTACGAAGATTTTTCCCCCGGATTCTTCCTGCTGGCGATTTAGCGCCTCAAACGCCTTGCGCGTCATCAGGATTTCGCCGCGCACCTCGAACGCTTCGCCAAGTTTCGACTTCTTCACCACCGCTGCATCCACGCTCAGCGGAATCGATCGAATCGTCTTCACGTTCGGCGTAACATCTTCCCCCGTAGTGCCGTCGCCGCGTGTCACGCCGCGCGTCAACACGCCATCTTCGTACTGCAACGAGATGCTCAGCCCGTCAAATTTGTGTTCGGCAATGTACTCAATGTCTTCGCGTCCCGTGCCCTGGCGCACCCGGCGATCCCAATCGCGCAGCGCATCGTAAGAAAACGCGTTGTCCAGGCTCAGCATCGCCCGCGCGTGCCGCACCGTCTGGAATCCCTCGCGGGGCGTGCCGCCCACGCGCTTGGTTGGCGAGTCCGGCGTGATCAAGTCCGGATGCGCCGCTTCGATCTCTTTCAGCCGGTTCATAAGCTTGTCGAAAGCAGCGTCGGAAATTTCCGGCTCGTCGATCACGTGGTAAAGGTACTCGTGCCGGCGAATCTCTTCCCGCAACTTCTCCGCCTCTTTCTTCAACGCCCCATTCGCTTTCGTCGCCGCCTTCGCCATCGCCTCTAGCTCCAGGAACAAATCGCCCGTATTATACGCGACTACTCGGCCACTCGCCTTTTTGGAGTGCGGCGGCTCGCCGCCGCTTTAGCAACCAACCAGCCCGTTCCTACAAGTGTTTCTCCACCGGCCGTAGCAACACCGCGCCAAGATTTCTCTTCCTGTAGCGCGAGCTTTCATGCTAGCTCCTTCTCTAACCGATGCTGGGATAAAACCCAGCGCTACACTAAGACAAAAACCTCGGCCGAACCGCTTCCTTCTTCAACTCCCATCACTTCCGTACTTCATTGCTTCCTTGCTTCATATACAATAAAACTTTGGCCGAAGCCTCAATCAACTATGCAAACCCAGTTCCACAACGCGCTCTTGATTCACAACCCCAACGCCGGCACCCGCGGCCATGTTCGACGCCGCCAACTCGACCAGGTGCGCCGCATTCTTTCCGCCAAAGGCATTGAAGCGGACCTCGCCGAAACCACCGGGCCCGGCCATGCCACGGAAATTGCACAAAACGCTTCAAGCGAAAAGCGCCAACTCGTCATCGCCTGCGGCGGCGATGGCACCCTGAACGAAGTCGTGAACGGCCTGGCCACCTCCCGGAATGGTCATCGCGTGCCTCTGGCTCTGCTTCCCGGCGGCACCGCAAATATTCTCGCCAAAGAGCTGCATCTTCCCTGGAATATTATTCGCGCGGCTGAAAAACTCCCCGCGGGTGAAGTTCGCGAGATCGCCCTTGGCTTGGCTACTCCCCTCAACGAGCCCGAAAAGAAACGCTATTTCCTAAGCGTGGCCGGCGCAGGCCCCGACGGCATGATTGTTTATTGCGTGGACCTGGGTCTGAAAGCGCGCTTCGGCACTCTTGCGTATTGGTGGCAAGGATTCCGCGAAGTGGTGCGCTACACTTTCCCGCGCTTTCGTCTGCGCAGCGCAAACAAACAAGTAGAAGGTACGCTTGCCGTCGTTGGCCGCACCAAGAATTACGGCGGACCGTTCAAAATCACCGATCAGGCCAGCTTGTTCGAGGATCAATTTGAAGTCCTCTCCCTGGAAACGCAAAGCGGCTTGCGTTATCTCAGCTATCTGCCCACCCTTTGGATGGGCAATCTCCGCAAAGAACAGACCGGCGTTCATTTCTGGAAGACCGATAAACTCCTCTGCGAGCCGCTCGACGACAAGCCGGTTTACGCCCAAGTCGATGGCGAGTCCTTCGTTCGCCTGCCGGTGGAGTTCTCGATTGTCCCCAACGCGCTGAAATTGCTGGTCCCGCATGACGCTCTCGCTGCCAACGGACAGTCTGCTTCACGCTGACCATGGACATTCCTACTCACGCCCTCACATCCTTCGCGCTGGCTCGTGGATTCTTTCCGCGCCGCGGCTGGCCCATCGTTGTGGGCATGCTGATTGCCGGAACCATCGCCGACGTTGATCAACTCAGCGTGTTCTTCGGCCCTGCCGCTTATCTCGCGGCGCATCGCACCTGGACACATTCCATACTGGCGACGTTCCTCATCGCAGCAATCGCCGCGGCCATCACCTTTTATCTCGACAAAAAAAGGACCATTCCATTGCACATAATGCTGGCCGGCGCCTTTGCCGCGGCTGCCGCCCACATCGTTTTAGATCTCTTCCAATCCGCTGGTGAAACCCTGCTCTGGCCATTCCGCGCGACCCGCTTCGCCGCCGACTATCTTCCGCGCATCGATCCGTGGATCCTCACATTACTGCTGGCCGGAATCCTGTTGCCGGAACTTTTTCGCCTGGTGGGTTCGGAAATTGGCGCCAAACACAAAACACCTCGTGGCCGAAACGGTGCGCTCGTCGCTCTCGCCCTGATTGTTATCTGCATCAGCGCGCGCGGCGTGCTTCATGGCGATGCCACTAGCATCCTCGATGCTCATTCCTATCGCGGTGAATCGCCGCGCCGCCTTGGCGCTTTCCCCGACCCCATTTCTCTTTTTACCTGGCACGGCATCGCGGAAACGCAGTCACTCGTTTGTTTGGCGGACGTCCCGGTGCATTCCGCCAGCGAATTCGACGCCGAGGCGGCAAATTGCCAGCACAAGCCGGAATCTTCTCCAGCGCTGGATCAGGCGCAAAAAACGGCAGTCGCCGAAAGGTTTCTGCGGTCCGCGCGATTTCCTCGCGCAACGGTCGAGAAAACTCAGGATGGTTATGAGGTGACAATCCGTTCGCTGCGGGATGTCGTGGAACAAGAAACCAGCCACAGTGTCGCGGCGCGCATCGTGCTGAATGCAAAACCCCGCGTTCTCAGCCAAGAAATCATCTGGGCCGGTAACTTGCGGCTACGTTGACGTCACGCCAGGCTGCTGCTTTTTACGCAGAATGAGCCGCGAAGCCAGGTAGCTGAGCGCCACAAATACCACCAAAAACGCGGCGGTCTGCAACTTGTGCTCCCGCAAAAACGGCAACGCATTATTTCCGTAGCGAATCCCCAGGTAGCCAATCCCCAGGTAGCGGATCAGCCGCGCCAGCGTAATCGCCGACGTGAAACTCCACAGCGGCACTTCAAAAACTCCCGCGGCAAGCACAAAAAACTTGAACGGCGTCGGCGGAGGCAACAGCGCCGCAACCAGCATCCCCAGAAATCCGTTCTGTTCCACCGCGTGACGAATGACTGCCGCACGCGCTCCCGCTTTCTTATGGAAGAACGCTTCCCCGCCCTTGCGAGCAATGAAATAAAGTAGCACGCAGCCAAGCACCGAACCTGCCGCCGCCATCAGCGCGTACAACACCATGCGCGCGGGATGCTGTATGGCAAGTTCAATCAGCAGCAGGTCGTTGATCACCGGAAAGGTAAGCACCGAGGAATCCAGAAAAGAAATCAGGAACAGGCCCGGCGCGCCCAGCACACCGGCAAACGCGACGATTTTCTGCTTCCAGACGCTCAACTGGCTTGGCAATAAAAGCTCCCAGGAAAAGTATGGAATTCACAAACGCTCGCGTGCCTTACAGCAGCGTCTCGATGGCTTCGACAATCACATCGTAAACGTGGTGCAATTCTTCGGGCTCCATCACGTACGGCGGAAGCACATACACGACATTCCCCAACGGGCGCAGCAGCACGCCGCGCTCCAGGAAGAATCCGTACAGTTTCGGACGCAAGTCCGATAAATACCCCGGATCATCCGCCCGCAATTCGACGATGCCGATTGAGCCGATCTGCCGCGTCTCTCCAACCTGACGCATATCGCTCAAATGCCTCAGCCGCATGGCATGGATTCGCGCGATGGTGGCGATGCGATCGAACACCGGCTCGTCGTCGAAAATCTGCAAATTCGCAACCGCCGCGGCGCATGCCAGCGCGTTTCCCGTGTAGGAATGCCCATGATAAAAAGTGTGCAAGCGGTTCTCGCTGCGGAACGCGGACTCCACGCGATCGCTGCAAAGAGTTACTCCCATAGGAAGAAATCCGCCGGTGATTCCTTTGGAGACGCACATCAAATCCGGCGTGACGTTGGCCAGATCGCAGGCAAACATTTTTCCGGTGCGTCCGAATCCCGTCAGCACCTCGTCGGCAATCAACAGCACATCGTGCTTACCGCACAGCGCGCTCACTTTTTGCAGAAATTCCACGGGATGTACGATCATCCCGCCTGCACCTTGCAACAACGGCTCCGCGATGACCGCCGCAATCTGCGCGCCGCGCTCCGCCAGCAATTCCTCTAACTGTTGCACGCATTCGATGTGGCAGCTCTCACGCTTCAGGCCGACGGGGCAGCGGTAACAATACGCCGAGTGCACGCGATGAACCGGATAGCGCATCGACTGGAAAGGGTCGGTGAATGGCGATCCGTCGCTTACCGACATCGCGCCTGCGGTGTCGCCGTGATAGCCATGCGCCAGCGCCACAATCTCGCGCTTCTCGGGCCGGCCTGTATTTCCAAAATGCTGCAGCGCCAGTTTCAGGGCCACTTCCACGGCGGTTGAGCCGTCATCCGAAAAAAACATATGCGTCAGTTGCGGCGGTATCCACTTGCGCAAGCGTTCGGCCAATTCCTCCGCCGCATCATGCGTAAAACCTGCCAGGATCACGTGCTCCAGCTTCCGCGCCTGCTCAGCGATGGCCGCGGCAATCCGTGGATTCGCGTGGCCATGCAAATTCACCCACCACGACGAAATCGCGTCGATAATCTTGCGCCCGTCCGCGGTGTACAAGAAGACGCCTTCGGCCCGGATCACACGAATAGGCTCGGGATCGAGAACACGATTAGTGAAGGGATGCCAGATTTGAAGCGGTGAATTCATTGAGCAAATGCGGATCGGTCAAAGTGGTTCAGGAACACCTGCATCAGCGCGGTGCGGTGCAGGTTGGGCAGTTTGGGCACTTCGCCAATCACGCGCACATGCCCGAACTTTTCGACGGTGTCGCGGTTCTCCCGGTTTTGATCGCCGATCAGCACCACGCCATGCACCGGCAATTCCGCCGCGTGCAGAGCCGCAAGCGTCAGCAGCGTGTGATTGATGGTGCCCAGTCCGCTGCGCGCCGCCAGGATCACCGGCAATTTGAATTTCACCATCATGTCCAGCATGAATTGCTTGGGATTGATCGGCACCAGCACGCCGCCAGCGCCCTCCACAATCAGCCAGTCGTTCACCAAGCTCGTCGGCAGATTGATTCGTCCCAGATCGATTTCCACGCCCGCCCAACGCGCCGCCAGATCCGGCGAAACCGGCGGAACAAATTTGTAGACTTCTTCCAGCGTGCGGTCCGTGCCAATGCCGGCCAGGCGCATCACCGTCACGCGATCCGAACCTTCCAGCGTCCCGGTCTGTATCGGCTTCCAGTACACCGCATCGAGCGCCGCGCACAGCAAAGCCGAAAGCGTTGTTTTTCCGACTCCCGTATCCGTGCCTGTAATAAAGAATTGTCGTCTCATGCGCGTTTCGCCACCGCCGGGCTAGCCCGCAAAGACCGCCACGAGATCAGCGACTTCACCAACCGCTTCAATTCAGCCTCCGGAATTTTGCTGGTCAATGACAATCGCAAGCGCGCGCTCCCATCCGGCACTGTGGGCGGCCGGATCGCCCTAACAGCAAATCCATCCCGTTGCAGATAATCGGCCGCGTCCAGCGTCTCCGCGACATTCCCCAATACCACGGGA
Source organism: Candidatus Acidiferrales bacterium (assembly GCA_963826335.1). GTDB lineage: Bacteria > Acidobacteriota > Terriglobia > Acidiferrales > UBA7541 > Acidiferrum. The sequence goes on from CAWGXB010000007.1 coordinate 262,355, forward strand.
ACGATCTGGCTGGCGCTGCCGGCGGTCTTGAATCCTGCCGCCTTCAGATGTTCCGCCAATCCCGCAGCGCGTTGCAGCAATTCCTGACGGTCCTGATCCATGGTGAGCGCAATCTCCAACGCCGCTGCAATTTGCTTCGCAAAATACGGCGGCAGCGCCGTGCTGAACACAAACGTACGCGCGCGGTTCACAAGAAACTCTTTCAATACTTCCGGCCCGCACACAAATGCGCCCGCCGAACCCAGCGCTTTTCCGCAGGTGTGCACGCTCGCCAGCACTTGCCCGGCGATTCCCGCGGCCACCGCCAATCCACGCCCCGATGGTCCATGCACGCCGGTAGCGTGCGCTTCATCCACAATCAACGCCGCGCCATATTTCTGGGCCAGTTCGGCCAGCTCGCGCAGCGGCGCCACGTCGCCATCCATGCTGAACACCGTCTCCGTAACAATCACCCTGCGCCATGGCGCGCCCGAATCCTGACGAAGCGCAAGCTCCAGCGCCTCCAAATCCAGATGTGAATATATGACCTTACGCGCTCCCGACAATCGAATTCCATCAATCAAGCTGGCGTGGTTCAATTCATCGGAATAAATCACGTCGTCCGTGCCGACCAGCGATGCCAGCAAACCCATGTTCGCCGCATATCCCGTGGTGAAATATAGCGCCGCTTCCGTTCCCGCAAATTCCGCAAAGCGCTCTTCCAACTCTCGCCAATCCTCGGTCTGTCCGGAAAGCAACCGCGAGCCCGTTCCTCCCACTCGACTTGTGCCGGCAACGGATTCCACCAGCGATTGCCGCAGCCCGGGATTTTCCGCCAAGCCCAGATAATCATTCGAACAGAAATTAATTCCGCGAACTTCCGCCAACGTGCGGCACAGATTGCGCTCCTCCAGGGCGCGCAGATCTTTGCGCAGTCCGGCTTTCCAGATGGATTGCACGTCAGACGGCATGGCGCTCCAGCGGCTTCATTCCCAGGCTTTCCAGCAACTGCTCATCTTCGTCGGGCCCCGGATTCGGTGTCGTCAGAAGTTTTTCGCCGACAAAAATGGAATTTGCGCCCGCCACAAAGCACAATGTAACGGCCTCCGGCGACAATTGCTTCCGTCCCGCCGCCAACCTGACGCGCGACGCGGGCATAATAATCCTGGCCGTGGCAATCGCGCGGACCATTTCCAGGGGATCCAGCGCAGGCATTGACGCCAGCGGTGTGCCCTCCACACGGACCAGCATGTTGATTGGCACGCTTTCCGGATGCGGCTTCAGCGTAGCCAATTGCTGCAACAATCCCACGCGATCGCTTTCCTTCTCGCCCATTCCCAAGATTCCGCCGCAGCATACGGTGATTCCGGCTTTACGGACCGCCGCAAGCGTCCGCAAGCGTTCGTCGTACACGCGCGTGGTGATGATGGAGCCGTAAAACTCTGGCGAAGTATCCAGATTGTGGTTGTACGCGGTAAGGCCAGCGTCCTTCAATTGCACCGCCTGCTGTTCCGTCAGCATGCCCAACGTGCAACAAACTTCCAGTCCAAGCTCCGATACGCCCTTCACCATTTCCAGAACTTTGTCGAAGTCTCGTCCGTGAGGAGCCTCTCTCCACGCTGCTCCCATGCACATGCGAGTTATGCCGCGTGAGGCTGCGTCGCGCGCCACGCCGACCACATGCTGTGGGTCCAGCAACCCTTGCCGCTCTACATCCGTCTCATAATGGGCGCTTTGCGGACAGTACGCGCAGTCCTCAGGGCATCCGCCGGTCTTGATCGAAATCAACTGGCACGTTTGCACGCGGTCCGTAGCGTGATACACGCGGTGTACGGTCTGCGCGCGATAAACAAGCTCCGGAAGCGGAATCCGGTAGATGGCTTCCACCTCATCTTTTTTCCAGTCATATCTTAATTGGGCATCCATTTGCCGGGCTGCTGCTAATTCGGTCGATTCACTGGTCATTTTCTTGTTTCGCCTGGTCCAGGTTTGAACGGTCTCTTAGTTGTAGCTCTTCATACTATCATTGCTGTTCCGTTCAAACCATTTTCCCTTCCCTAGTTCTTGAATCCGATAACTCCCACAATGGCCTGATTATGCACACCTGTCCATCTTTTCATTTCAAATGGTTTGACCACCCATTAGCAAGATGTTATAAATCAATGTCTTTCTGTTGCCCGTCGCTTTGGCACGCTGTCGGTTCGGGGTAGCGCGGACCCGCTTGGGGTCTGCAGGTGCCACTAAGGGTCGAACAGTTCTCGTCCTGTCTATAACTGCGGGTTCTTTCCCCAGGGTCTCGAGGAGTGTTCTGGCCTCGGCGGCGACTGACTTCGTTTTTCCGTTCACTTCGCTCAAGTTGGACCGGAAGTTTGCTGTAGTTCAACGGGGAATCAAACAACCATTTGGTTGCGCGCTCAGCCCCCGTGATTGATCGACTCAATCTGGAGGAACCTTCATGCGTACCTGGCTGACCTCGGTGTGCACCATCGGCGGTCGCTTCATTTCAAGAATTTCTGCTGCTCTCGTCCTCGTCCTTCTCAGTGGTACCGCGCTTTTGGCTCGGCCCGCGGAAGAAGCGGGCGAAGCAGGCCTTAAGCTCCCGGATCTTTCCAAAGTTACATTCATCCTGGGCCTCAATGGTCACAAGTTGCTGCTGTTTGGCATCATTATCTGCATCCTGGGTCTGCTGTTCGGCATGGCCATTTTCACCAGGCTAAAGAACCTGCCGGTGCACCACTCGATGCGCGAAATTTCCGAACTGATTTACGAAACCTGCAAAACCTACCTGATCACGCAAGGCAAGTTCCTTCTCCTCTTGTGGGTGTTCATCGCCATCGTCATCGTTCTGTACTTCGGTATGCTCTCGCCAGTTCCTGGCAAATCCGTCTTTCTTACGCTTCCGATCATCCTGGCCTTCAGCTTGATCGGCATGGGCGGCAGCTACGCCGTGGCGTGGTTCGGCATCCGCGTCAACACTTTCGCCAACTCCCGCACCGCCTTTGCCGGTCTCCGCGGTATCCCTTACCCCATCAACCACATTCCCCTGGAAGCGGGCATGAGCGTCGGCATGATGCTCATCAGCGTGGAACTGCTGATGATGCTGATCATTTTGCTGTTTATTCCCGGCGACTATGCCGGGCCGTGTTTCATCGGCTTCGCGATTGGCGAATCGCTTGGCGCCGCCGCTCTGCGAATTGCCGGCGGAATTTTCACCAAGATCGCCGACATCGGGTCAGACTTGATGAAGATTGTTTTCAAGATCAAGGAAGACGATGCCCGCAACCCCGGCGTCATCGCCGACTGCACGGGTGACAACGCCGGCGACTCCGTCGGCCCCACCGCCGACGGCTTCGAAACCTACGGCGTCACTGGCGTAGCGTTAATCACCTTCATCCTGCTGGCCGTGAAAGATCCCACCATCCAGGTTCAATTGCTGGTTTGGATTTTCGTTATGCGCGTGATCATGCTGATCGCCAGCGCCGCGGCGTACTTCATCAACGATGGTATCCAGAAGGCGCGTTACGGCAATGCCAAGGACATGAATTTTGAGGCGCCACTGACCTGGTTGGTATGGATTACCTCCTTCGTATGCATCGCTCTCACCTACCTGGTTTCCGCTTTTATCATTCCGTCTCTAGGCGGCGACCCCTCACAGTGGTGGAAACTCGCCACCATCATTTCTTGCGGAACTCTTGCCGGTGCGGTGATTCCAGAATTGGTGAAAGTGTTCACCTCCACGGAATCGCGCCACGTCAAAGAAGTCGTCATTTCCGCACAGGAAGGCGGCGCATCGCTCGGTATTCTCTCCGGATTTGTGGCCGGCAACTTCTCCGGTTACTACCTGGGATTGGCGATGGTTTCCTTGATGTCGATCGGTTATCTCATCAGCAACCTGGGTCTTGCCCAAATGATGAGCGCCCCTGCGGTTTTTGCGTTTGGCTTGGTGGCTTTCGGGTTCTTGGGTATGGGACCCGTGACCATCGCCGTGGATTCCTATGGCCCGGTCACCGACAACGCGCAATCGGTATATGAACTCTCGATGATTGAGCAGATTCCCAACATCAAGGCGGAGTTGAAGAAGGATTACGGCTTCGACGTGGACTTCGAGCGTGCCAAGCACCTGCTGGAAGCGAACGACGGCGCCGGCAACACCTTCAAGGCTACCGCTAAGCCAGTGCTCATCGGCACAGCGGTGGTTGGCGCAACCACCATGATCTTCTCCATCATCATGGCCCTTACTCACGGCCTCACGGAAAATGTAAACAAGCTTTCGCTGCTGCACGCACCGTTCGTTCTTGGCTTGATTACCGGCGGCGCCATGATCTACTGGTTCACCGGCGCTTCCACGCAAGCCGTAACCACCGGCGCGTATCGTGCGGTGGAATTCATCAAGAGCCACATCAAACTGGAAAGCGCGGAAAAAGCCAGTGTGGCCGACTCCAAAAAAGTGGTGCAAATCTGCACGCAATATGCGCAGAAGGGCATGCTCAACATTTTCATCGCCGTGTTCTTCGCCACGCTGGCCTTTGCGTTCGTCGAACCCTTCTTCTTCATCGGCTACCTGATCTCCATCGCCGTGTTCGGCCTGTACCAGGCCATCTTCATGGCCAACGCCGGCGCCGCTTGGGACAACGCCAAGAAAATCGTGGAGGTTGAGCTGAAGCAGAAGGGCACGCCGCTTCACGACGCCACGGTCATCGGTGACACCGTCGGCGATCCTTTCAAGGATACTTCCTCCGTCGCTCTCAACCCGGTCATCAAGTTCACCACACTCTTCGGCTTACTCGCCGTGGAGTTGGCCGTGAAACTCACCTCAGAAACCGGTGGCAACCTGTCGCATCTTCTAGCCGCCGCCTTCTTCCTGGTGTCCTTCGTGTTCGTGTATCGCTCGTTCTTCGGCATGCGCATCAAAGGCAGCGCCGCGAACTAACAAGCACACCAATCAACTGGCTCACACCCAGCGAGGCGGCCCATGGCCGCCTCGTTCGTTTTCCGGTGGAGAAATATCTCGTCGCTACTCGAATCGGAACGTTCGCAGTGCTAGAATCCACTTCGTGTTTCTACTGAGGACTCTACCAATGAAAAAATCCCTGCTATTCCGTGTGGCTGCCCTGGCGGCCTTCGCTATTCCTTCCGCATGTTTTGCACAAGCTCCCATGAAATGGAAAATTCACGATGAAAGCCGCCCGGTTCCCCCGGTCGTCACTCCCGGAACGCCCAGCACACAGGAAGCGCCCGGACGCGCTCCGTCTGACGCGGTGGTGCTCTTCGATGGAAAAGACCTGTCGAATTGGGTGCAGGACGGCGACGGCAGCGCAGCAAGATGGAAAGTGGAGAACGGTTACTTTGAAGTGGTGCCGAAAGCCGGAGGAATCCACACCAAGCAACCCTTCGGCGATTGCCAGCTACACGTGGAATTCTCTGAGCCCACGCCCCCCCACGGTGAGAGCCAGGACCGCGGGAACAGCGGCGTCTTTCTGATGGGGCTGTACGAAGTACAAGTGCTCGATTCTTACGAGAACAAAACGTATGCCGACGGGCAAGCCGCCGCGCTGTACGGGCAGTACCCGCCGCTGGTCAACGCTTCCCTTCCGCCGGGTCAATGGCAGCGGTACGACATCGTTTTCCACGGGCCGCGCTTCGACCCATCGGGCAAGCTGCTTCGCCCCGCGCGCGTCACTGTGTTCCACAACGGAGTCCTGGTGCAGTACGAAGTCGAACTGACAGGACCCACCGCGCACGGCGAGCGCCCGCCGTACAAGCCAACGCCGGAAAAGTTGCCGCTGGGATTGCAGGATCATCACACGCCGGTGCGGTATCGCAATATTTGGGTGCGCGAATTGAAAGAGTCGGCAGATTGATGAAGCCAGTAGTCTAAGAGCGCATCAGGTTCAGGTACTTCGCTCGGTTGTTGTCGAAGCCGGGAAAGACCGCGTTCAGTTGTTTCACTCCATTGTGCTTCGCGAGAATTTCGCTCACCACGGTTCGAAAGTCCGTGGTCAGCATCAAGTCGCGGCCCTCGTTCAATTGATGATTTTCCAGCCCGGGCCATTTTCCATACACTTGCCCGCCTTTCACGTCGCCGCCCATCACGAACATGCAATTCGCGTGGCCGTGATCCGTGCCGCGGTTGCCGTTTTCTTTGGCGGTGCGCCCAAACTCGCTCATGGTCACAACCACCACCTCGCCCATGCGATCGCCCATGTCCTGATGAAACGCCGCCAGCGTTTGGCCCAAATCCTTCAGCAGGTTCGACAGTTGCCCCTGCACGCCACCCTCGTTCACGTGATTGTCCCAACCGCCGCAATCGACGAACACCACTTCCGTGCCGATCTTCGCCTTCAGCATCACCGCAACCTGCTGCAGCCGTTGGCCCAGTGGACTCTTCGGATAGTCCGCGCCATTTTCCGGCGGATATTTGCTCATATCAATTTTCTTCAGCAGATCGATGGCTTCAAACGTCTCGGCGCCCGTTCCGTGCAGCGCATGGTCCACGGACTGCGCGTACATGGCCTCGAATCCGCCTTCCACTACATTCGCCATTGCGGCGGATTGCGGCTGCACCTTGAATTGACGCAAATCGGGCAAGGCGATCGCGCCCGTGCTGCCCCGTAGCATGCGCGGCAAGTTCGGACCCATGGCTACGGCGCGAAACGGCGAAGCATTTTCTTCCGGAATGGTGCCGATCGCGCGGTCGAGCCAGCCGTCTTCCGTGGCTTTCACGCCGGGAGTGCCGGATTCCATGTAATCCTGCGCGTCGAAGTGCGAGCGCGTCGGATCGGGCGAGCCCGCCGCATGCACGATGGCCAACTGGCTTTTCTGAAACATTGGCACGAATGGCGCCAAGCTTGGATGCAATCCGAAAAATCCATCCAGGTCCAGCGCCGCATCCGCGCCTCCGCGTTTCGGCTGCGGGATGCCAATCGTCGGACGCATGCGGTAATAGTTCGGCTCGCCAAATGGGACCACGATATTCAATCCATCAGCCGCCCCGCGCTGGAACAGCACCACCAGTTGCTTCTTCCCTTCCGCGGGAGTCGACGCGATCGCGCGCTGCAGAAACGCCGGCACGGTGCTAAGTCCGACCATTGCGATCCCGCCCTGCTTCATGAAATACCGCCGCGAAAATTCCGCAGGCCTGACGCCTTCGCAGCATTGATTGCTCATAACACTCCTTTGGAGTGCGGCGGCTAGCCGCTTTTACAGTCTCAAAATCGCAAAAGCGAAGCCAAGCTCTCGCACTCCGAAATTCTATCGCCGCTGAAACTCAGGCGCCCCCAGCACTAATCCCGTCACCACTCCCAGGTCCACCTGCTTCACAGGATCATCCAGCTTCGCTTGCAGCACCTGCGGGTTCTCCAACTGTTTCTCCAGCGTCTCGACGGTTGCAGGCGCGGCCTGTCCGCCCAGAAAAATCTGGACCGCGCGATCCAACGCGACCTTGGGATCGTCTCCTCGTTCGCTTCCCAGAACCGCAGAGACGTCGCTGCGTGAGCCGCGCACTTTATTCCCGGCCAGCGCCAGCGAAAAATTCAAACGATTCAGCAGTGCGCCGGTATTGACCCAAGTCTCCGCCTTATCCGAATAGCCGGTGGGCGGCTGGCATTGGTAAAGCGGTTCGCCGATACGTCCCACCCATTGAACCAGGGGCATTGGCGTGTCCACGTCAGTTCCAAGCGCGCGCACCGAAGTCACTACCAGTTCGTATGGCGTCTTAACTTTTGCGCGGTACGTTTCGCGCGACCAGAACTCCGGTGAATAAATCATCGTGCGCATCACTTCGCGAATATCGCCATCACTTTTGTGGAACGTCTTGGCCATGCGCGCAACCAGCGCCGGCGGCGGATTATCCGATACGAAGCGGCGCGCCAGTTTTGTCGATATGAAGTTCGCCGTGTTGGGATTCTTCGCGAGCAATTCGATCACCTGCTCGCCATCCTTCATCCCGCCCGAATGAATCTTCTTCCCCAGCACAACTTTCGCGTCCGGGTCGTGCAGCTTTTCATCAAATTTGAAAACCGCAATCTCCCGCGGCTTTGCAATGCTCCATCCCGTGAAGCACCGCGCCACTTCCGTCACATCTTTTTGCGTGTACCCACCGTCGACGCCGAGCGTGTGCAATTCCATCAACTCGCGCCCGTAATTTTCGTTCAGGCCGCGCTGCTGTTTCTTGGCATTGGGGGTATTTGCGGGCTGTGGCGCGAGCGGACGCCTCCGTTGCATTTGCCGCATGGCGCGCTCTGCCGCCTGGCGCTGCGCCGCTTTCGGGTCTGCGCTCAGATAATTGTCCAGATAAAACAGCATTGCCGGACTTTTTGCCGTGGCAGTAACCAGGTCCTTGAATTTTCCCAGTGCATGCGGCTGAATCACGTCGCGTTCATACGAGGTGAGGTACCACTTCACTTCACCCTTTCCGGCGAACACATTGAAATGGTTGAACCAGAAATCATCCATCACCTGCTGCAATTGCCGTTCGCTATACACCGCACGCGTCATCTTGGCCATGGCCAGCTCTTCCACAACGCGTTGCGGCCTTTTGCTGTCGTCGGAAATCGCCGGAGGTACCGCATTCGGGTCCACGCTCAGCACGTCTTTTCTTCCAGCCCCGCGCGCGGGCGGATTCAGCTTCATCGGCGAGGGCGTATCTGGAGACGCGGCCGCGACGGCGGCGTCATTCGCGTCCAGATCCCGGGCCATCGCGGTGATCGCCGCATCCGCCTGCTTCTGAGCTTTCTGTTCCGGCGTGTCTTCCTTAGCTTGAGCGTTTTGCTTCGCCGCCTGCTTTGGATTCGGGTATTCGGCCATCAACTGGGAATTGGACATCCTCAGCGTGGGATAGATATTCAGGCGCGCCTCGACCGCGCTGTCGTCAATGGCTTTGGGATTGAGTTGCAGCTCAATCCATTTGGACAAGCCCATTTGCTTCACGCGCTCAATGTCGCCGGGGCGCGGCCCATACGCCAACCGGTTCAGCGCATGCAGCACCGCCTCGTCGACACTCAACTCGGTGACGGGCAAGCCCTTGAGGACCGCGTCCTGCTGTGCCGTCTTATTTTCCTTGGGAATCGCAGCCGCTTCGGTAGGCATCTCCGCCTGGCCACACACCAGGCACGCGGCCAACGCGGACGCAAGAACACACCGCACTTTATCGAAGTTTCGACGCTTCGCGATGCGTGCCCAAGCCGCCGGACGGTTCGATGCACGACAAAAAGAGGGGTAGCGCCTCATAGCTCAGACTAACCCGGCTGGGCACAAAAAGTTGCTGGCCGTTGCAGTGCGATGTTCCCTATCGGTAGAGAGGCGCTTGTCTTACAAGACCTGCCCGCCTGCTAGTCCGTCACGGTGATTTCCGTTGCTCTTTGCGGCGCCTGGTTCCCTTTTTCGTCCGCCGCCAGCAACACCAGACGGTAGGTCCCCGCCGGCAGATCCTTCATCGCGACCTTTAACGCAAAAGGCACCACCGCATTTCCCTTGCTCACGAACTCGTCCAGCGGAACAACACCGGTGAAGAAAACTTCCTTGTTCGACTTGTCGAAAATGCGGTATCCCGCCCCCACTCGTGGTGGCGTTTCCGACTTCAGCAACGGAGCGTAAAGCTCCGAGTACAATACGACGTTGTCCGTCTTCTTAAACTGCATCATTGCCGCGGGCGTAAATTGCATGCCCTTTACGATCAACGGCGTGTGGTCCTCCATCAGCGTCGCATCAACATCCGAACTGATCTGGTCGACGCGCTGGAAGTTATTCGAAAGAACCACGCCGCCGAGCGTGAATTTCTTGCCATCATAAGGCTCGATCACTAGTGGAGTTTCAAACTTTCCGAAGCTCTCGCCTCCTCCGCTGAACACCACGGTCAGTTTGTAGGTGCCGGGCGCAGCGTCAAACTGGTTCTCGTAATGATAGGGATGCTTGGCAAATTCCTTGGCCTGGTCCTTGTCCATCTCCAAATCCAGGGTGTCGCTGAAACGCGCGCCTACGCTGCCGTCAGGTTTATACGCGATGCCCAGCACGTTTACGTTCGAGTGGTATTTCCCCTTGTCTTTGTTGAACGCCAACGCGTCTCCCGGGATTTCCATCGCCAGGTTCACGCGTGCCACATTCGGTCCGGAATAAAAATATGGAGTTTGCATCGTCCCATGAATCGAACCCGCCTGGTTTCCCGAGGCTTGCACTTCCATCTGCTTTTCGATGGGCTTGCCGACCAGCGGGTCCGCCGGGCGAGCGTTGCAGTAACCGGTGCGCGAGCGCACTTCGGTTCCACCGCGGCTCAGTTTCACCTTCAGAGTGTGGCAGCTTCCCTCCGCGGAGGCCTGCGGGACATAGCCGAGTACGTAGAATTCGTTGCCTTCGCGGGCGATGCGGTCCAGTCCCCCGAGCAAATCGTTGGTATTGTAAATCGCGAATCCGCCGGTTCCTTCCGCGATCATCTGCAGAATCTGCTGGTTCGTGGCCACGTTCGGCAACGGAGGAACAATCGTCCGCGGCTGAGTCAGTGGATTATTTCCGTAGTAATTTCCGTAGTTCCCGTAATTACTCGTCGTGCCACCTCCCGATGAGCCTCCGGCCGAACCACTCTTGCCTCCACCCGTCGTGCCACCTCCCGTGCCGCCCGTTCCACTTTTGCCTCCAGTGCCTCCCGTGCCGCCCGTTCCACTTTTGCCTCCAGTGCCTCCCGTACCGCCGCCAGTACCACCCGCGCCTCCGCCTGGCCGGCCACCGCCTCCACCGCCTCCCGTACCGCCGCCGGTGCCGCCACCGCCTCCGGGTTTCTGCGGCTCAAGTGAGGAGGCGAGCGTGTAGCTGGCCATCACAAGTCTCGGTCGCATCGAGCGCGCACCGCTTTGCAGCGCCGCGGATTGTGGTTGCTTGTGATCGGACGGACCATTCAAGCGCGCGCTGCCCCCGGGAACCGCCGCCACCAGCCCGCGAACATCGAGCGAATAGACAGCGATGTTGGACTTGTTGCAGGCATCAATCGTCGCCGTCAATTCCGACATTCGTTCCGCATCCAACGGAAATCCTGCTGAGAACAGCACCAGCATTTTTCGGCCGGGCACCGCTCGCAATCCTTTCGCCAGACTGCGAATGGCCAGCAACATGGAACGCGCGCCCAGGTCCGATGCCGCGTTATTCAGAGAAAAAGGAACTGTCCCGGTCGACGCCATCATCGCGGATTGCGAGCTGGTGTCGGGATTGGTCTCCAGGTATGGCGTTTGCACGCCGCTGACCGCAGCCTTCAGCTGTTCTGCGTTGGCGGTGAAATTCTGCCGGATCATCAGGCTGCCGCCAAATTCAGCAATCGCCATCATGTGATCGGGCGCAGCCGTCTTTTCGATAAACGTGGCAGCGGCTTTGCGGGCCTGGATCTGATCGGCTTTGTCCATGGAAGAGTTGTCAAAGAACAGCACCATGTACCGTTTTTGTCCTTTTTCCTGAACTCCGGGTTCGGAGCCGAACGAAAAGCTGGTGATGGCCTGTTCCTTGTTGTCCTCGTAAACTTTGAATTCCTGCCGCTGCAAGTCGCGGATGTAATTGCCTTTTTTGTCGGTCACCACGGCGTCGACCAGAACGATTCGCGATTCCGTCTTGATCACCGGCAAAGGCGCGGTCGCGGCGGCTTGTTCGTTCGCTGCCGCCGGCTTGGGCGGCTCCGCTGGCGCTTGCGCGCCTGCCATCAAAGGACAAAGAGCCGTAATCCCACTCACTACGAACACCATCATCAAGTTTTTTTTCATTGGAATCCTCGCCCGCGAGCGCACGGCCTCCTCCTCAATTCGGTATATCCACAGCGCCATTACGCGCCGCCATTTGCGATCCTTCGGAATCCCGGACCACCTGTCGCACCAGGTATTTTCCAGGTTTCAAATCAAAGCTCGATTTCACCGTCAAACCGCCCTGCATCAACTTCTGATACGTGGCATCTTCCAGCTTCATCTCCAGGGTCTTTTGAGCGCCAACAACGAAATTGCCGTTCGCATCGAAGATCGCCGTCGCCACGGTCAGGTTATCCAGATTCCTGCCCCCCGCTCTCCGGAAATGCACACCCTGTAGCTGCAGCTTGGAAAAAATCTGCAACTTCACTGCCGCGGTGTCTGTCTTAATGTATTGCGTTTGCAGTTCCATGGGCAAATCCTGGATCTCATCGCGAGAGAACACCGCTTCTTGAATGTCTCCCCTCGCCTGTTCGCGCGGATTGTCCACTTTTTTCGGCGCGTAATACCCTCGCCGCGCCTGGATGTTGTATTTTCTCTTCCCGGTGATTTTTACCGTGATGGTGTGAAACACCCCGTCCATTTTTTCCGTCTGCGGAGAAAATCCAAGCACGTAAGAAGCCTCTGGCGCCGCACCCAGCATGCTCAATCCTCCCGCCAGATCATTTGAATTGTGAAAAAACGCGCCGCCGGTCCCATACGCCAGGTCCGCGAGCACGTAAGCTTGCTGAGTCTGCGATTGCACCCGGAAGGTAGTCTTGAAGCCCACGGTGCGAAACGTGTCGGAGTTGGCGCGCGTGATGTCTCCCTGCGTGTCTGGAGCATACACTCCGCGAACGTCCAGCGTGTTCAGCACGATGTTCGATTGGTTCGCGCGTTCCTCGACGTCGAACATCTGGTTCGTGAGCGAGGTCAGCAAAAATCCCGGAGACACGATCAGCATCACGCGTTCGCCCGGCATCCCCGCCAGGCGCCGCATCGTATCCTCAAGGCTTCTGTACACATACTCGTTTTCAGTGTCGCCTTGAATCAACCTTTTCGGCGCCGTCATTCGCACAACCGAGCGGGCATCCGCGATCTTGTTGCGGTCGCCGTCGTATCGGCACTGAATGGTTTCCTCCACGGCCACATCAAACACCTGCTGGTTCATCACATTAATAATTTGGTCCGCCTCGTAATGCGAGATGTCGGGGCACTCCCTGAATTGCGGCACAAATTTTGGCCGCGGCACCAGACCCTGCAATGCGCGCTGCAGTGCAGCTTTGTCATTTGTAAATGGCACGTACAACTGTTGCGAAGCTGTGAACAGACCTACGCGATCAGTGGGCGCGAGGCTATCCAGAAACTTGGCAACACCCGTGCGCGCATACCGCGCGTCCTCCAACGACAAATGACTGTCATCGAAGAATAAAGCGATGAAGCGGTCGGGCAGCACCGTTTTGCTTCCGTTGGTCAGTTCCATCTCGCCGGTATGCGTCAGTGCCGCTGCTTCGGCCTTTTCCCGCCGCGTTTCTCTTGTTTCCACGCTGAACAGGCTGATGGGCTGCAATTTTCCCTGGTCGTATAGCTGGAAGTCCTCCTGTTTCAGATTTCCTATCGGGTGATTATTCTCATCGCGCACCACCACGTGCACTTGCACCAGGTTTACGCGCAATCTGAAGGTTGTGCCGGAATCCTGCACCGTCACTTCCGCATTTGGATCATTTTTAGTCGTAGACGTTTGGCTCGAAGTGGCTTGCTGTGGTGACGCAGCGGGGCTTGGCGGCTGCTGCGCGCGTACCGGTACCAATCCTGCCGGCGCAGCCGTGATTACCGCAATTCCTATCAGCAGCCAGCGCTTCCCTACCGCGTGGAACCGTGTGTGACGCATCCCTCGCCCTGCCCCCATTTGCGAGCTGGCAGTACTGCTGCTACTCGCCCACTCATCTCCCTGCGCGGGTGGGACACCCTGACTATACCCCGGGGCGTTCCTTTGTCAACGAACCTTCTTCCTGCGTCATTACGATTGTCGCCCTCTGCGATTGCCAAGAATTCTCTTGGATCGCCTCATCAAACCTGCCTCCCAGCCGCAGGTCTCGGCACGGTTTGTTGCGCGTGGGCAATCAGTTTTTCAGTGTATAATCCGGACCATTCGCTCCTGAATGGGTGGCTCTTGACTTCTGCGCAAACTACAAATCTGTGGGTTCCCGTCTGCTGCGAGCGCGTCATGCGCTACAACATGTTCTTTCAACAGGACGGCACGGGCTACGGTGCACTGGTCTGCTCCGTCTGCAACAAAAATGTGGCATTCGAACTCGAGCATCAAGTCGACTTGTCCGCCTACGGCGAAGGCTCCCGCGTACTCAGCATGCTCGGCGCGCCGAAGCCGCCCAGTACGCCGCGCCAAAAACCGGCAGGGGATTCCGCTTTGAACGATCAAACCCTGTGATCTGGATAGAAGGGCTCTGAGCGCGACTCGCCCATGATTGGCCAGACGATCTCTCACTTCCGAATCATCGAGAAACTGGGCGCTGGTGGAATGGGTGTGGTTTTCAAGGCGCTCGACACTCGCCTCGATCGCTTCGTCGCCTTGAAATTCCTGCCCGACAATATGGTGCAGGACTCCCAGGCTCTGGAACGTTTTCGCCGCGAAGCTCATGCCGCATCGGCTCTCAACCATCCTGGCATCTGCACCATCTACGACATTGGCGAACACGATCATCGCCCTTTCATCGCCATGGAATTCATCGATGGCGAAACCCTCCGTCAATACATCCACGGCCAGCCTCTTCCTGTCGATCAGATACTCGATTTCGGCATCCAAATTGCCGATGCCCTCGACGTCGCTCACTCCCAAGGCATCATCCATCGCGACATCAAGCCCTCCAACGTCTTCGTTACCAAACGGGGCCAGGCCAAGATCCTCGATTTCGGTTTGGCCAAGCTTGTTGCCAAAGATTTCCCTCTGGATTCCCAGAGTTCCTCATCCGCATCAACTCAGGATGCCCTCTCCATCGTCGGCATTATCAGCGGCACACCTGCCTATATGTCGCCCGAGCACGTTCGCGGCGATGACCTCGACCGCCGCACCGATATTTTTGCCTTGGGTCTCCTGCTCTATGAAATGGCCACCGGCCACCAGGCGTTCGGCGGGAGAACCGGTGGCGCGATCATCGAAGCCATTCTTACGCGCACTCCTCCTCCTCCTCGCGCGCTGAACTCGCAGATTCCCCCGCAGCTCGAGGAAATCATCAACAAGTGCCTCGACAAGGACAGAAACCTTCGTTACCCAACCGCCGCGGCAGTCCACTCCGATCTGCAGCAGTTGAAGCGAGCGTCCGAATCCGGCCAGATTACCGCAACCACTGCGTCGGTCGCAGTCGCAATGCCCGCCGTTGGCGTGACCACTCCGCCCGTACGTCGCTTCGACTGGAAATCAATCGTTGGCGCAACTGCGCTCCTCGCTCTCCTTGCTTTCGCTGGATGGTTCTACCTTTCCCACCGCGCCCGCGGCTTAACTCAGATGGACACCATCGTTCTCGCCGACTTCACCAACAAGACCGGCGATCCCATTTTTGACGACACCCTTCGCCAGGGACTTGCCGCACAACTTCAGCAATCGCCCTTCCTGAGCCTCGTCTCCGAACAGCGCATCCAGCAAACTCTTCGCCTCATGGGCCTTCCACCAGACAGCAAGCTCTCGCCCGCGATCGCAGGCGATCTCTGCCAGCGTGCCGGTAGCGCCGCATATTTGACGGGCGCCATCTCCAACATCGGCACTCAATACGTCATCGGTGTCAGCGCCGTGAATTGTCGGACCGGCGACTCTCTCGCGGAAGAGCAATTTACCGCCAACGGCAAGGAAAACGTTTTGAAGGCGCTGGGTGAAGCTTCCACCAAGCTGCGCGAAAAACTTGGAGAATCTCTCAAAACTGTACAGAAGCTCGATACGCCCATCGAGCAGGCCACCACGCCTTCCCTTGAAGCACTCCAGGCCTATAGCCTCGGGCGCAAAACCATGTTGGGCAAAGCCGACTACACGGCCGCCTTGCCGTTATTCGAGCGCTCTATCCAGCTCGATGCGAATTTTGCTATGGCTTATGCCAACCTCGGCACCGCTTATCACAACCTCGGTGAAAAAAGCCTCGCCGCGGAAGATACCCGCAAATCTTACGAACTGCGCAGCCACGTCAGTGAATGGGAGAAGTTCTACATCGAATCCCACTACCATCACTTCGTCACCGGCGACCTCGAGAAGGCTCGTCAGTCTTATGAGCTGTGGGCGCAGATCTACCCCCGCGAGCAGGTGCCGCCGATGAATCTCGGCGTCGTCTATCAAACCCTCGGCCAATACGACAAATCCCTAAATGAATTTCGCGAGGCTCTGCGGCTCAGCCCCGCGGACAGTCTCAATTTCGCCAATCTCGTTCTGGCCTATATCCATCTTCATCGTCTTGATGATGCCCGCACTCTCGCCAACGAAGCTTTGGCGAAAAATCTTGATTCTTCCGATCTCCGCGTTTCTCTTTATCAGCTCGCGTTCTTGAAAAATGATCCGCCCGGCATGGCTCAGCAGGTTTCATGGTCGGTGGGTAAACCTGGAGCAGAGAACTCGATGCTTTATCTCGAAGCGGGCACTGCGGCTTATTCCGGCAAACTTACCGCTGCTCGCGAACTCTCGCGCCAGGCGTCCACTTCGGCCGCGCGCGCTGGCGAAAAGGAAAAGGCCGCGGGATGCGAATCCTCCGCGGCCTTGTGGGAAGCGCTTTACGGTAATGCTTCGCAGGCCCGCCAACGCGCCGCCGGCACCCTCGCGCTGTCCAATGGTCGCGACTCGCAGTTTGTCGCCGCCTTCGCCCTGGCCTTAATCGGTGATTCTGCACGCGCGCAGACGCTCGCCGACGATTTGCAAAATCGCTTTCCGCAGGACACCGTTGTGCAGTTCAATTACCTGCCCACTCTTCGCGCGCAGCTCCTTCTCGCTGCTCCCAACAACGCGGCTAAGGCCGTCGACGCCCTCTCCGCCGCTGCTCCCTACGAACTGGGCGTCCCCGGCGGCAGCACCTTCTGGACTAACCTCTATCCTGTTTACGTGCGTGGACAGGCTTTCCTCGCATCTCGAGAGGGAACCCGGGCCGCTGCGGAGTTCCAAAAAATGCTTGATTGGCCCGGCGTCGTGGTCAACGAACCGATTGCCGCACTCGCTCATCTCGGCCTCGCTCGCTCTTACGCAATTGTGGGCGATGCCACCAAATCCCACGCCGCATATCAGGATTTCCTTGCGCTCTGGAAAGACGCCGATTCGGACATTCCCATCCTCATCGCTGCCAAAGCGGAATTCGCAAAACTGCAATAGCTCCGAAGATAGATCGGCAGCCTAGGAATCGCAGCCGGGGCCGCCGGCCGAGCCGCACTCTTTCCACACCCTCTCCCAGTTCCAGATTCCGTACGCCACCTTATTCGGCAGAGGAAATCCCATCTGATGCGCGAGCATACACACCTGCCCGCGGTGGTGGGCCTCATGAGAAAGCATGTAGCACAGCATTTCCGGACCAACCGGCCAAGCCTTGGCCCAGCCGTCTCTGTGAAATTTCTGGATGCGGCCCGCGCCACCGAGCGCTTCAGCAAGCATCTCCGCGCAGCGAGCCGCGCTTTCGGCCAAACCCGCGCGGGCCTGCCGAGGTGTGCAATGCGCGCGGTTGAGCTGTGGCGGAACTTTCAGGTGCGGCGCTGTAAGCCTGATCCACTTGGTGCGCACGTTGTGCATGTGCGTGAAGATCGCCGCAATGGTGCGGGCTTTGCCTGGCGGCTTGGCTTTCCACGCGGCTGGGTCGAGACGTTGAATCAGCATCTGGTTGATGCGCTCGTTAGCGGCAAAAATCTGGACCGCGGCTCGGCCGAGTTGCGTAGAAACTTCACGTTGGCGCGTGGTCACGGCTCCCTGCTCCTTGACCTGAAATATCTTTGGGCCGTCGGCTGGAGTGAGACCAACTTCCACCTTTTCTTTTTTTCTTTCAGATTTTCGCGCGCCATCTCCAGCGCCTTTTTTACGCTTTTGCTTTCGGCAGCTCTAAGGCGCACATGAGTTGCCCCTTTCAGTCCCCATTTCCCTTTCACCGGCTCAAATACTTCGGGTTCTTTTTTTACCAGCTCGGCTTGTTGCTCCGGCGTCAACTTCACCATCGCCCACTTTTCGTCCGGATATCCCATCGTGGCAAAGATGTGCCCGTCGGCTCGGAAATCGGGATGCTCCATGTGCTCGTGTTCTTCCGCTCCAGGTAGACTCAGCGCTAGTTTTCGAAACGCTTCCGGGCCCATGCGCTCCTCCTGTCTTGCCGCCGTTCTATTCGCATCTGGCGTGGCTACGGTACCCTTCGATGCTCCACACGTCCTGCGCCTCTACATGGCGGAGCAGATAGTGATCGCCATTCGCCACGACAACTCGAAAATAGGTTGCTCCCGGCGAATACCAGCGGTCTGCCACTTCCGCGATTTCCAGGACTTCCTGCTCCAGCCTCAGTCGCAGCGGCCGCTCATCCGCCCTATAGCCCGCGTAGCTCTCCACATGTATTGTTTTCACGGAGTTTCCCCGATCGCCTTAGGCCCTTCTGCCGTGAGCGGTCTCGGCGTTCCACGCCGCTCCCAAAAAAACAATCACCGTGGAGATCTGCATCCAAATCATCAATCCGATCACCGCCGCCAGACCGCCATATACCACGTTGTAGGGCATTCTGCGCACATATAAGCCGAACAGCGCATTAACCACCCACCAAAGCAGGGTGGCCAACGCAGCTCCCGGTAGAACCCCGCGCAGGCTCACTTCGTTGGGCCTGGCTACCCAATAGATCACCGTCAGCGCCGCCATTGCCAGGATCATTGCGGCCACGGGAAAGAACACCAGCCACATCCCATGCACGGGCAGGTTCCTGCCGAATTCACGCGCCATCCAGTGCCGGATCTCTCTGCCGAAAACCCCTAAAATGCCGGCAGCCAACAAGGGCGCCATGGTGATCAGAAGCAGCAGCACGCCCCGCGCCTGCCGATGAACGAAGCCAATGTGCTCGTCGTCGCCATAGATCAGGTGAATTCCATCCATCAGTAGCTTCATCACCTGAGACCCGCCCAGCAGCGTGCCCGCCAATCCCAGCACCGCGTACTTCCACAAATCCGGCCCGTGGGTTGACAGGAACTCCGACACGATTCCCTGGCTTCCGGGTGGCAAAAAACTGATGAAATCGCGGATGGCTTCCAACAGGTCGGTCTTATTTCCAAGCCAGGTGGAGGCAAACCCTGCCGCCAGCAGCAAAGTAGGGAAAAAGGCCAAAAATAGATTGAAAGCAATCGCCTGCGATATGATGCCGCACTGCGGTAATACCCGCGTAAATACCTTCCACACTCTTTTGGCCAAGTCCGACCTCGCTCCCAGGCCGCATTATATCCATTGCCTGCCCCAAGGTTCGCTCATTTTAACGCTGACGGATTTGGGCGATTCGCTCATGTCCGGCACGCCGCTGTTCGTGGCCGCAACCCCTTACTTTCTCTGCAACCACCGTTGCTATTCTAAGTGGCGCCCATCGCCTCCGCCGCTATACTCGTACTCAGGGCCGAGTGCTCTGCTCTCGTTAACCATAACCGCCCAACGAGGTCTGTTTATGAGCAAAATCGTCATCCTGTGTCTGCTTGTCTGCTTTGGCCTGGCGCCGGCGGCTCATGCGCAACTCACCGCCGCTGAATTGAGAGAGAAAGCCGCGGAGGAGGAAGTGCAGCGGCAGGAACTGGTCACCCTTCAGAGCGAAACCGTGCGCGCTATTCAAATGAACAACAGCGCGTTCTTTCGCCGCGTCTACAGCGACGATTTCATCGGTACTGCTCCCTCCGGCCGCGTCCTCAACAAGCAGTCGCTCCTCTCCACTCTGCAGTTCAACTCCTCCTCCACCCAATACAACACCTTCATTGCAACCGATATCCGCGTCCGCATCTACGAAACCACCGCCGTTGTCACTTGCTTATGGTCGTCCCGCGGAGTCTCGGAGGGCCGAAATTTCTCGCGACAATCCCGCGTCACCACGGTCTATATGTACACGCTGCGCGGGTGGCAGGCGGTCGCCAGTCAGGAAACCCAACTTCCCGGATAGACGGATTGCGATCGCACCTGCCAATTGTGCGTGCGAGCTTCCTATATTCTCGTCCGCGTCATCTAAAGGCCGAGAGGCGCCTCCGCTACACGATTCGCGGCTCCTGTCGTACACTCTGCTTACCTCGCGGATTGAGGGATGATGGCATGTCACCAGCTGTTGCGCACGGAAGCAAACCGGCGTCGCTCGACCTCAGGAACGCGTTGTTCGAGACGCTTTCCATCGATTGCAGCCTCGGGAACGCCCCGTCCAAATGATGCCCGGCTTTCGTTATCTGCGGCTCGTGGCGCTGTTCGCCCTTCTCTTTCCGGCGCCCAGCGGCTTCATCCATGCGCAATCCCAAGCCACAAAAAAATCCACGTGGCAATCCGTCGAGTTCGGCATCGTTAAACTGAATGATGCGGCGCCGATTTCCTGGAACATCTACCACGGCGAAAAAAAAGGAGTGCTGCTGGTGCGTTTGTGGAAGAGGTATTTGCTGATCAGAGTGCAGGACGAAGAGGCCTTCGACATCGATCCGCAGAAGATCACCGTCAAAGGCAACGCCGTCGAATGGTCACTCGCCGATGTGCCCGACCAACCCATTGACGCCCCGGAATGGAAAGATCGCAACGTTGGCTTGGTCGAGCGGATCCGATTCCGTCTCGGCAAGGATGGCCATTTCCTGGAAGTGCAAATCCCGGTCGCTGCAAATGGCCGGCCGCTCTACTAGGCCTCACCGAAAATAGTCAGTCTAGTTCTGCGGCGAAGTGCCGCTCTCCGGGCCCCACGACGCTCCGTTTGGACCGCCCTGGCGATACACTCCATAAAACCACGGAATGCCCAACGCGCCGGGCTCGACGCCAACCACAATCTTGTCGCCTTCATGGAAGCGGTCGAAATCGTCGGAATCCACCGCTAGCCGCTCATAACGCCGGTCAGGACGCCACGAATCCACAAACAGGCGCCGCGTGCCTCGCACTACGCCTTTCATCTGATAGCGCCCATCCACCACGCTATTGTGATAGGCCACATATTTGGGTGAATCCAGCCTTCCGTTCAGAAACAATGCCACGGAAAAGATGAACGGAACAGGAATCAGTCCGGTGAACAGGTGCCTCAGCAACTGCAGATCTTTGCGAGCCCGCGCGCCGCGATCCAGAAACACCGCCATGGCCAGCGCCACAAAAAACACCACGCCAAAGAACACCAGCATCGCGTCGATATCCAGCGGCGCATAAATCTGGCTGACATACGGAAACAGCAGTGAGCCGGCAAGAAAAATCGCGGTCTGGACCAGCAGGCGCCGGCGAAACACCAGTTCCGCGGCGGCAGGCGTCAACCCGCACACCGTGCACTGCGCACCGTTCAGTTCCGCTCCACAGTCGAGACAACGGGTCATGAGAAATAGTATACGGCGGGTTAATTTCCGGCCGCTAGTTTCGCGAGCAGCTCCTGGAAGTGCGCCTGTTGGTCCTCACGGACCGCCACCGTCACGCCCATCCCATGTCCCGGTTCTACCCGCTTCACCGAGCATTCCAACCACAGGGCACGCTGCGCGCTCATGCGCGCGCGAAATCCGGCTCCAACCCAGAGCACATCCTCTGATTCGATGAACATCCCGCCTGCGCTGATGTCCCGCGTGCGCCCTTTCAGCCAGGCAGATCCCCATTCGATTTCCAACGCAGCTTGGTAGCGGTACCGTGGAGCTCGCCGCTTCTCATTCCGGCGATGCCCCCTCTCCCCTGTCGCCATGGACTCGACGCCCCCTCCGAAGCTAGCGGCGCGCCTAGTCGAGCCCCAACAGCGTGCCTCTGTCCCGAAGATACGACGAGGAACCGTTACAACGGTATGACACCGGCCCATGGTGTTTTGTTCCAGCCATTTGCCACTTAGGCACACACTGAGCGCCAGCTCAGTCCGCCGCCGTACAAACCAAGCTGCGTGAGCAAGCGCGCGGGAATGCGCTAGAATTTCTTTTGCCGCCCAGCCCACTCGTCGCCATTTCAAGGACACTCACGGATGCGCGAATCGGGTCTGTTCCACCATCTCATCGCCGAGGAATACTCCCGGGAAAGCCTCGCGAAAATCGAAGAAATTCTCGCGTCCAGTCGCACCCACGAAATTCTTCCCGTTGCTCATGGATTGTTCACCGCCAGCCCTAGCCAGGCCCCGGATTCCCTCACTGGTTATCAAAACGTCTGGATTCGCGACAATGTGATGGTCGCAAACTCCTTTCGCCTTCGCGGCAAGCCTGCTCCGGCAATCGCCTGCATGAAGGGGCTGACGCTATTCCTCGAAACGCAGCGCCCGCGCTTTCGCGAAATCATTGCCGATGCAGCACGCTCCTTGAAAGAAGACGCCAATCGCCGTCCTCATATTCGTTTCACCGCGCAGTCGCTCGGCGAACTCCCCGAAAAATGGCCGCATGCGCAGAACGACGCGCTGGGCCACGTCTTGTGGTTTCGTTTTGTCCTCGCCAACGAAGGCTCCCTGCCCTTGACCGCGGAAGATTACGAAGTGTTTCGGCTGTTCCCGGATTACTTCGAGGCTATCGAATACTGGCGCGATGAAGACAGTGGCGCGTGGGAAGAAGGCCGCAAGGTCAACAATTCCAGCGTAGGCGCGGTTGTCGCCGGCCTGCAGCAGATGAGCAAGTATTTTTCCGATTCCCCGCCCGCCAGCGCGCCAGGGGTTGTGCCCATCGCCGCCTCGCCTGCGGAAAAGCTCGACGCACTCATTGAAAAGGGCATCGATCGGCTCGCCACTACGCTACCCTTCGAAGCGCCGCGCGAACGCATGGTCGACTCCGCGCTGCTGTTTCTACTTCATCCACTGAACATCATTGCTTCGCGACCGATGCAGGACGCCATTCTGAACCTGGTGCAAGCCCGGCTGAAGAGTCCTTACGGCATCAAGCGCTATGCCGGCGATTCCTACTTCTGCCAGGATTACGACGAGTGGTTCTCTCCCAGCCAAATGAGCAGCGACTTCAGCGATCGCCTGGATTTCCGCGACGCCTTTCTGCAGCCCAACTGCGAAGCGCAATGGTGCATCTTCGATCCGCTGCTTTCCATCATTTACGGCCAGCGCTTTCTCGCCGATCCCGCCGACAAAGCCAGCTTCACCAAACAGATTCACTACTTCAATCGCTCTCTGGCTCAGGTCACCGCCGACGGACAATGTCCTGAACTTTACTTCCTCAAGCAGGGGCGTTATGTTCCCAATGCCCACACTCCGCTGGCGTGGACGCAGGCAAACCAGGCACTCGCTCTCCATCTGGTGAAAAAATCCGTCGAGGTATCCTGATGAAAGTTCTTTTGAATTGCAAAATGTTGCTGCTGCTCTGTGCTGCTGCATTGCTTCTTCCTGGCGCATCGTTTGCCCAGGTACAGCGCGATTCGCTCGCCCAGACTCCTCCCATGGGCTGGAACAGCTGGAACAAGTTTCAATGCAACGTCGGCGAGGACCTGATCAAATCCGTGGCCGACTCCGTCGCCACCAATGGCATGAAAGACGCTGGCTACGAATATATTGTGATCGACGACTGCTGGCAGATCAGCCGCGACGAAAACGGAAACATTGTCCCCGATGCACAGCACTTCCCTTCCGGCATCAAGGCCCTCGCCGATTACGTCCATTCCAAGGGATTGAAATTCGGCCTTTACTCCGACGCTGGAACACAAACCTGCGCCGGGCGCCCCGGCAGCCAAGGCCACGAATACCAGGATGCGATTCAGTATGCGCGCTGGGGCATCGACTACCTTAAATACGACTGGTGCCACACCGAAACGCGCAACGCCGAAGAAGCCTACACCACCATGAGCAACGCGCTGCTCTCCACTGGACGCCCCATCGTCTTCAGCATGTGCGAATGGGGCACCGCCAAGCCCTGGCTATGGGCCAAGGGCATCGGCAATCTTTGGCGCACTACCGGCGACATCACCGATCACTTTGCAGGCAAGGGCAAATGGCCTGACGGCAACTGTTGCTGGGTCGGTATGGTCGATATCGTTGAAATGCAGAATGGCATCGAAACCTACGCCGGCCCCGGCCATTGGAACGATCCAGACATGCTGGAGGTGGGCAACGGTGGCATGACCAATCCTGAATACCAGACGCACTTCAGTTTTTGGGCCATGCTCGCCGCGCCGCTGATGTCGGGGAACGATGTGCGCTCCATGACGCCGGAAATCAAAGAGATTCTTACGAATAAAGAAGTGATCGCCATCGATCAGGACAAACTGGGCCGCCAGGGACACCGCATCAGCAAAAATGGCGATCTGGAAATTTGGGCGCGGCCTCTCAGCGATGGCGGACGCGCGGTGATTCTGTTCAACCGTGGCACCTCCGAACGCGAGATCAGCGTCACCTGGGAGCAGATTGCCTATCCGAACCATCTTTCGGCCAAGGTTCGCGACCTTTGGGCCCGCAAGGACCTTGGCGCGTTTACGGGTGGCTATTCCACGAAAGTAGCTCCCCATTCCGTGGCCATGCTGAAAGTATTGCCGTAGTTTCCACAACACGAAAAATTCAATCTTGCAGCAGCCAAGCCGCCGTGTTACCTTGAGCGAACAAAAGGCGAACGACTGGAGCTGCTCCTATGCCCGATTCCCTTGCTGTCCGCTTGGCTCAAATCTCTCCCCTGGACCCTGTCGAACCGCCCCGCACCACCTCGTCTCTTGCGCGCGTTTCCCAGGTGCTCGACACCTTCGCTTCTCGCGACCACACCGGCGAAGTCCTGACCGCCGTGCGCCACTATCCTGCCCGCGAAGCGCAGTGGGCTGATTTTCCCGCGTGGCTCAACGCCGATCTGCGCGCCGCCTACAACGCCAAGGGCATCCGCCAACTTTATACTCACCAGGCCGCCGCCGCGGAAGCCGTCCATGCGGGGAAGAACGTTGTCATTGTCACACCGACCGCCTCAGGCAAAACTCTCTGCTACAACCTGCCGGTGCTCGACGCCATTCTTGCCGACACCGACACCCGCGCGCTTTACCTGTTCCCCACCAAAGCCCTGGCGCAGGACCAGCTCGCCGAACTCTACGACCTGAATCAGCGCCTCGACAATCGCTTCGGCGTGTTCACCTATGACGGCGACACCCCCAGCGACGCCCGCAAATCCATCCGCGAAAAAAGCCATATCGTTCTTACCAATCCCGACATGCTGCACACCGGCATCCTGCCTCATCACACCCGCTGGACTCGCCTGTTTGAAAACCTGCGCTACATCGTGCTCGACGAACTGCACACCTATCGCGGCGTCTTTGGCAGCCACCTTTGCAACGTGCTTCGCCGTCTGCAGCGCATCGCTCGTTTCTATGGACGCGAGCCGCAATTCATCTGCTGCTCCGCCACCATCGCCAATCCTGGCGAACTCGCTTCCAACCTGATTGAAAATGGCGTGGAAGTGCAATCCGAAAACGGCGCGCCTGCCGCGGAAAAGACCTTCGTCTTCTACAATCCGCCGGTCGTGAATCGCGCTCTGGGCATTCGCCGCAGCTACATCAATGAATCTTCCCGCGTGGCCCAGGAATTCCTGAAACACGATTCGCAGACCATGGTGTTCGCCAACTCACGCCTGTACACCGAGCTAATTCTCACTTATCTGCAGCAAGCTAACCCGCAGCTCCCTGGCAAGCCTGAAACGATTCGCGGCTATCGCGGGGGCTATCTTCCCAGCGAACGCCGCGAAATCGAGCGCGGCCTACGCGACGGCCGCATTCGCGGCGTGGTCACAACTTCCGCCATGGAATTAGGCATCGACGTCGGCTCGCTGGACTCCGTCGTGATGGCCGGGTATCCCGGCACCATCGCCGCAACCTGGCAGCGCGCCGGACGCGCCGGGCGCCGCAGCGGAAGTTCCTGCGCGGTGCTCGTGGCTTCCTCCTCGCCGCTCGACCAGTTTATCGTTCGCCATCCCGACTATTTCTTTGGCAACACCCCGGAGCACGCGTTCATCCAGCCAGACAATCTGGAAATCCTGATCAATCACCTGAAGTGCGCCGCGTTCGAACTACCCATTCACCCCCAGGAGAAATTCGGCGCCGTGGACCTGGCGGACCTCTGCGCGCGGCTCGCCGAAGCGGGCTACCTGCACCTTGCGGGAGAAAACTACCACTGGACCAGCGACGCGTATCCCGCGGACACCATCAGCCTGCGCTCCGTCACCAGCGATAATTTTGTGATCATCGACATTACCGGCGAGCCCCTGGTGATTGGCGAAGTCGATTTCGTCAGCGCACTTACCACCGTTCACGAGAAAGCCATCTACATTCACGGCGGGCAGCAATATCACGTCGAGCATCTGGACTTCAAAGAGCGCAAGGCCTACGTCAAGCAGGTGGACGTGGATTACTACACCGACGCGATTCGCTACACGCAAGTGCGCGTCCTGGAGATCGCCAACACCGCGTCGTCTCGTCCCAACGAGCGCTCGCATTCGCATGGCGACGTCCTCGTGCGCTCCCAGGTTGTCGGCTTCAAGAAAATCAAGTTTTCCACCAACGAAAATGTTGGCGCCGGCACACTCGAGCTTCCCGAAAACGAAATGCATACCACTTCTCACTGGATCACTCTCGGCCGCCCGCTGCTGGAGTCCCTTCCTTACTCCATCAGCGAGCGCCAATCTGGCATGTTCGGCTTGCTGCATGCCCTGGAAACCATCGCTACTTTGTTGCTCATGTGCGATGGCCGCGACTTGGGCACCGCCATCGGCGAGAAACCACCTGCGCCGGGAGTCGAGTCCGATGAAGTGACGCCGGTGCGCATGGAAGAAGCCGCGGGTGCCAACGCCAAGGAATTTTTTGAGCCCAATCTGTATCTGTTCGACGCTTATCCCGGAGGCATTGGCTTCTCTGAACCGCTGTTTCGCGCGCACGATTTGCTGGTGCAAAAAACACGTGAACTGATCCGCGCTTGCCCCTGCGAGGCGGGCTGCCCGTCTTGCGTCGGACCCGCGGGCGATCTGGCGCCGAAAGCCAAGGAAGCCGCGTTGGCCATTCTGGATCGGCTGATGGCATGAAATCAGGAGCGCTATTACTTTCGTGAATGCTTCGGACAAATTCGCACGCCTCGCTGCGTTAAAGCCCGCGCACACCATGCCTTCGCGCCCCGCGGCTCTTCGCACGCCCAACGACAATGATGAAGTCGCGCGACTGCTGGGAGCAGGCGTAGCGCGCAACCACTTTGGCGAGCATCTTGCCGTACGCAACTGGTTTTCCACCCCGGAGTTTTCCGCGCCTTCCTCCGTCGCACTGGAATTGTTGTGCAGCACTCGCGATGAAGTGGCCTCTCGCCGCACTCGCGCCGCGCTGGAAAACCCGGACCGTTGGCTGTTCCTCGACACGGAAACCACCGGCCTCGCCGGCGGAACCGGCACCTACGCGTTCCTGATCGGCCTGGCCTGGTGGGATGCCGGCGGCCTGCAGGTCGAGCAACTGTTTCTGCGCGATTTCTCTGAAGAATATTCCCTGCTGCAGGAACTGGCGGCGCGCATCGCGGAGCGCCCCGTACTCGTCACCTTCAACGGCAAAACCTTTGATTGGCCGCTGCTCGAAAGCCGCTTCACCATGACCCGCTCCATCAGGGTTCCGCAACTTTCCGCGCATCTCGATTTGCTTCACCCCGCTCGCGCGCTTTGGAAGCTTCGTCTCGGCTCCGTTCGCCTGGTCGAACTCGAACGCCACGTCCTGGATGCTTCCCGCCTTGGCTGGAACCGCGAAGACGAAGTCATCTCCTCCTTGATTCCGCAACTCTATTTCGACTATCTTCGCGGCGGCTCTCCGTATCCGCTCGCAGGCGTCCTGAAACACAATCAGATGGATCTGCGGGGACTGGCCGCTCTCTACGGCAAAATCAATTCCCTGCTGGATGAACGCGAAGCCTCTGTTACTAGCACCGATTCGCTGGATCTTTTTGGACTCTCCCGATACCTCACTCGACGAGGCGAAACCGACCGCGCCCATTCGGTTTGTTCCCAGGCAAGAGACGCCGGCCTGCCCGCCGTATTCCGCTCGCAAGCCACGCGCGAACTCGCATTTCTCGCCAAACGCCGTGGCGATTCGGCAGCTGCTTCCTCTCTTTGGCATGAACTGGTGAACGATCCGCAAGACGGCATCGTGGCGTGCGAGCAACTGGCCATCCACTACGAACGCCGCGAAAAAAATTACGACCGCGCCATCGAGTTCACACAACTCGCGCTACTGAAACTCTTCCGCCAACGCCTCCCTTCCCGAGACCTGTCCGGCATCGCTCGCACCGCCCGGCTGCAGGAAAAGCTGACGTGCCGTCTGGACCGCCTGCGGCATCGAATGGAAAGACTCCGAATCGCCACTTCGGAACCTCTGCTCGCGGATGCGGTCGTGGCAGGATCCGGCGGCGCTCGCCGCATTAGTTGATTTCCTGTTACCTCGTAGAAATCGGCCGAATTTGGAGGTACAAATCGGATGGAATCTTCAGCCACAAAACGGCAATCTATCGTCGAGGGAACAATGGCTACGACGCAAAACTCCTACTTCCACACCGAACTCGAACTACGCCGCCAACAGTTGCTCGCAGCCACGCACGCCGACGCCCACGAGGCTTCTCTGCATCAACTGCTCGCCAGCGTCGACGAGGCTCTCGACCGGCTGCATTCGGGCACCTTCGGCATCTGCGAAACCTGCCACGACAGCATCGAGGCCGACCGCCTGCTGTGCAATCCTTTGCTGCGCTTCTGCCTTGACCATCTTTCGCAGGACGAGCAGCGCGCTCTCGAACGCGATCTCACTTTGGCTGCGGGCTTTCAGCGTACGCTTTTGCCGCGCTCCGACTGGTCCATCGACGGCTGGCAAGCTTGCTATCACTATCAGCCCGCCAATCTGGTCAGCGGCGACTACTGCGACCTGATCGAATCCGACGGCTCGTTTCTGTTTCTGCTGGGCGACGTTGCGGGCAAGGGCGTGGCCGCTTCCATGTTGATGAGCAATCTTCATGGAACGTTTCGCACCCTCGCCGGGCAGCGCCTGCCGCTCTGCGATCTGGTGACTCATGCCAACCGGCTGTTCTGCGACAGCACCACCGCCGGGCAATTCGCCACCATGATTGTGGGCGCAGCTTATCCGGACGGAAAAGTCGAATACGTCAGCGCCGGGCATCTTCCGCTGCTTCACGTTTCGGCTTCGGGAGTTTCTTCGCTTGAGGCCACGGGCGTGCCCTTGGGAATGTTCTGCACCACGAAGTTTCCTGTGCGCGAGCTCAGCCTCGCGCCAAACGACAAGCTTCTGCTCTATACCGACGGGCTCACCGAAGTGTTCAATCGCGCCGGTGATGAATACGGCCTGGGCCGTGTACACTCGCTTGCCAAGCGCCACGTAGCCAGCCGGCCCGAAGAACTGCTTTCGGCCTGCCTCAGCGAAATCCACAATTTTTCGGCCTCCGCCAAGCAACAGGACGATCTCACGCTCATGGTCCTGCACCGCGCCAACTAAGCTGCGGGCAAACTACGACGCTGACGAGAGGCCTCCAGGGGCCTCTTTCCATCTTTCTCACGTTTACCTGGAAGTCTTGATTTGCGTGCCCGCTGCCTTATTTCCCGGCTCGGGTAGCGCTTCCCACCCCAGCGTTTTCATCCATTGTAAATATTGCGCGCGATCACCGCCTTCCAGCGTCACGCACTCGCTGCCCGCACATCGCAGGAAAACTCCGCCACCCACCGTATCGAACGTGAACAAGTTCGGCCGCCGAAATAAGTTCGTGCGGTCGACATACTTCTTTTCCAACGCCTCTGAGTACTGCCCGAAAAACCGCCCTGCGGCCTCCGGCGTCGAAAACCGCACTCGTGTCACAAGCAGCAGCCTCTTCGCATCCTTCCACTCATACGTTGCGTAGATGTCTCCATTCCAATCTACGGAAAGATTCTTGGCACGCTCTTCGTCCAGAAATTGCTTCAAGACCTCTTTCCACCCGAACTCGCCCATATAGTTCTCTTCCAGCAGCACCCACGGCTTGCCGGGAAAATCCGCCGGCAATTCCAGCTTGATTGGCGGTGCCACTTTTCCCGCACGGTACAGCTCCGGGTGCATGATCTGCTGCGTATTCGCAGGCGGCCGTGCAAACACGGCGGCAAATCCGTTCCAGCCATCCGCCTTCAGTATCGACATGGAAAACGTCAGCCCGCTGAAATACGGAAACATCAGCGAATCTTTAATGAATGGCGGAGCTTTCTTCAGCATCGGCGTGGCGCTCAGGTCCCCTACGAATATTTCCGGATCGATGTCGGGCAGTTCGCGCAATTTCAGCCCCTTGTCCCTCAGGGTGTAGTCCAGCATCCCCGCCATAGCGCTGCCTTCCAGCACCGATTCGCGGGCCAGCTCGGCGTCATCGTTCGGGCGTGCCGCCTTAACCCACGGCTCAATCTGGAATTGCTGATCCTGAAGCGCATGCGTCAGCTCGTGCGACATCACCATGCGCTGGTCTTCCGGCGCAATCCAGTCTGCAATATAGAACTCGTGCGCTTTCGGATCGTATAAACCGGCGATCTGTTCCGTGAGCAACTCCACCAGAAAATTCTCAAGGTCAAATCCCTTGGGAATCAAGCCGAAGGCTTCCGCGCTGCGCGTGGAGGCATAGCGTTCCTTGGCATCCTTCTCATCATCCATCTGCTTAAGCACATACGCGTGGATTTCCTCCCGCGAGCGCATGGTCTTCTTCAGTGGAGTCTTCAGCTTCCACCCGGTGATCTCGCTCATGTCCTTCAGCACTTCGTCAGCCGTCGCTGCGAATTCCGCTGTGTTCTTGCCGGAAGCTGGCGTAGACGGGGCCGGGACGGCCTGCTGCGCTTTCAGAAAGGAAGTGTGTATCAGCAGGAACGCGAGAATCGTCAAATAGCGGGCGAAGCAACGCCCGAAATCGTGCTTAAAAGGCATACCTTGCAAGGATATCAGATTCATTTGGCGTTCTCTGGTAGTGGGGAAGCGACAACCTTCGATTTGGCGGGCGCCCCTTGGAGTGTACCAGCGGGCTTCCTTAACCTGAATTTTCCACAGGCTGGGGTTCTGTTCCGTATTCAGAACTAGTAATTAATTCGTATAGTGTATATATCTTTAGTAAGATTGACTACAGTAACATAACCTATGCACCCACCGGGCTTACGATTAAGACGCCTTCGCGAGCGCCTCGGTCTCAGCTATCGTGACGTCGAGCGCGCCAGCTTTCAGATCGCCCTCAATCGCGGCCGCCCCGATTTTATCCTGCATATCAGCCGCTTGGCTGACATCGAAAACAACAACGTCGTCCCTACACTCTACAAACTCTTCTCGCTCGCGGCCATTTATCATCTCGATCCTCTCGAACTCTCCGCCTGGTACGAAGCTCCGTTCCAACAAGCCTCTCACGAGGGTGCCTCCCTTCCTCCTCCTCGCACCCACCTGGCTGAATCCTTTCTCGCTCCTCCCATCCCCATTCACGCCGAGGGTTCGCCTGACGCCAACGTCACTTCTCTTCTTGCCCATTTCCCCGCTGCGCTTGGTGGCTTCCACAGCAGCTCTTCGCCGTCCCAGGGGCGCTTTCGCTATGGATACATTGGTTTGTCGGACCGCCGCATGGTCCCGATCCTGCGCCCTGGAAGCGTGGTAATTATCGACACTTCGATCCACACCATCGATGACTCGGCTTGGTCCAGTGAATGCGACCGCCCGCTCTATTTTGTTGAGCTTCGCGAGGGCTACCGGTGTGGTTGGTTCTACAGGAGCAAGTCCACATTGATCATGCAGCCGCCCACCCTTTCGCACTGTGCGCCAGAGGTGTGGCGCACCCCCGACGAAGCGGAACTGATCGGCCAGGTGGCCGGCATTTCTACGTTTTTCAATGCTCACGTTCCTGGCCTGCTTGCTGATCTGGATTCAAGCGGTTCGCGCATATGCTCCCGCACTTATATCCGTCGCTCCCCAGACCGTTCCTTCCGATTTGTATGGAACGCTTTCGCCCGAAGTGAATACCCGTTTACGGCTGCTGAATGACCAATTGGCTCAACTCCTTCGCTCGGAAAGTTCGCGCCTATGACCTTCGCTCCACTATTTTTTATACTTGCTGCCCTTATTCTTCTTGGGCTGCTGGGTTACGCGGTTCGCCCGATCGAGAAGCGCGCCCTTTCTCCCGAGTCCGTTTTCGAGGCCCTCTCAGAACCGCGCCATTCCCTCCGGCTTCCCCAGATTCTTCAATCCCTTCAGCCTTCTGACACTGAGTTCTTGGATCGCCGCGGCCTGCATTCGCTTCGCCGGCGGATTCGCTCCGAACGCACACAAATCGCGATCCGCTATCTCAGCCTTCTCGAGTCAGACTATGAAACGCTGTTGGAGGCTTCTCGCATTCTCGCGGTCATGTCGCCCGAAGTCGTCCCCATGCAGGAATTCGAACGCCTGCGCCTTAGCGTCACTTTCGCCAGCAATTGTTTCCTGATGCGGCTCAGACTGCGCATGGGTTTGGCTCCCTGGAAAGGTTTCAGCAAGATTTCAGATATGGCCACAACCATGTCGTTTCGAATGGAATCGGCAACTTCCCGAATCGGCCTTCAGGCGGCTCTTGCCGGCTATCCTGCTTCATTCATGGACGAGCGGGGCAGCAGCGGGCGCTAGTTTCTCTTCCTTTGCGCGGCTTCCCTTGCGCGCTGGCAATTCCACACGGAACGTCGCCCCACCAGTTGGCTGGTTCTTCACCTGGATTGTTCCGCCGTGTTCGGTAATGATTCCGTAGCAGATGCTTAGCCCCAGTCCGGTGCCCTTCCCCACAGGCTTGGTTGTGTAGAACGGGTCGAATACCCGTGAGGCATCCTTCACGCCAGGTCCGCTGTCGGTAAATTCGATGAACACCACGTGCTCTTCCGCGTCGGTACGAACCCACAAATCTCCGTCTTCTCCGTTTTCCAGGATCGCGTCCAGGGCGTTGTTGATAAGGTTCAGAAAAACCTGCTGCAACTGATGGGCATCGGCGCTGATTTCCGGCAACTCCTGCGAAAGGTCCAGGTGTACGCGAATTTTTCCCATGCGCAAATCATAGTCACGCAGGGCTAACGTATCTTCCAGAATGGTGTTCACGCGAACCGGCATGCGTTCGGGCTTGTGCTGCCGGGCAAAGCTCAAAAGATTTTGCACGATGCGATGCGTGCGTTGCGCCTGCTTGTATATCTTTTCGGTGTATCCGATCGCCAGCGGCCCCACCTGTCCGCTAGACGTCAGCAACTGGCTGTATCCCAAAATTGCCGTCAGCGGATTGTTCAGCTCGTGCGCCACGCCCGAAATCAACTGGCCCACGGCCGCCAGTTTTTCGCTGTGCAGCAATTGCTCTTGCGTGCGCCGCAAATGTTCGTAGGCCTGCCGCGTTTCTTCATACAGCGAGCTGCGCTCCACGGCGCTGGCTACCTGGCTTCCCACCGCGATCAACAAGCTGATGTCCGCCGTGGACAGTTCACGAGCCGTGCGGCTCCCTACTCCGAGCCCACCAATAATTTTGTCTTTGGACCACAGCGGAACAATGTATGCCGATACAATCCCTTCTTTTCTCTGCACGTCTCGCGCAATCGGCGGCAGCGGTAATCCCGCCATCGACAGAAACGTCGCTCGCACCGAACGGATCTGCTGCAGCAACTCTGGCGGCAGCGTCATCACCGGAAAGCTCTTGGCAAATTCCGGACGGTGTCCCACCGATGACACTCTCTTCAGCGTCACACCATCGCGTTCGAAGAGGTACAACGAGGTCGCGTCCAATCCGAACAAATCCAGAATTTGCCGCAATGTTTTCTGGATGGAATCGTTCAGCTCCAGCGACGAGGCCAGCGTCTCCGCCAGCGAATTCAGCACCACCAATTCACGGTTCCGCCTGCGAATTTCGTTTTCCGCGTGCCGCCTTTCCGTCACATCAAGCAGGAACCCCTGATAGGCGGTCACATTCCCGAAGGCGTCCCGCACCGCCGTCGAAGACTCGCTTACCGTGCGCAACTCCCCGTCTTTCCTCCGGATCTCGTATTCAAAATCATTCACTGAGCCGTGTTCGCTCAACAATTTCTTCAGTCGTTCGCGCTCCGCTGCATTCACGAACAGCGTCGAGCCAATCTCTAACTGCATCAACTCGTCGCGGCTGTCGAACCCGGTAATCCGCATCAGCGCATCGTTGAAATCCAGGAATCGTCCGGTGGCTGTGGAGATGAACACGCCTTCCTGTACGCTGGCCACCAGGGTTCGGTATTTCTCTTCCGCTTTTTTCCTTTCGGTGATGTCCTTCAATACATGAATGGTGCCAAGCTTGTGGCCGCCATGGTCCGTGAATGTCGAAGTCGAAGCCAGAAAATATCCTTGCAACCACGGATCGGGATAATCCGCGTCTCCCGACAGCCCTTCGCAATAGGGACAAGTGCTGAACGAATTGGCAAGCGGGCTGAACAGGTCGCGCACAGCCCGGCCCAGCATGGCGTGCGGTTCCCTGCCCAGCAGGTTTGCCAGACGCAAATTTCCGCGCACCACGCGGCCTTCCAGGTCGTGCACCAGGATGGGATCGCCGATGGAATCGAACGTGTACACCCACTGCTGCTGGACGGTTTTCACTTGCTCGAACAAATTTACGTTTTCCACCATGGTGCCCAGAAATTTCGCCACATTCACCAGGTACGCCACTTCGTCCTCGTGAAATTTCTTACCTGGCACCGCTCCCACATTCAACATCCCTACAGGCCCTTCCTGGCCGCGCAGCGGAATCGTCACCAGTTGCGCGATTCCTGATTCCGCCATCAGCCGCCGCACTTTGGGATCTTTCTCGTCTTCAAAGCGCGATATGCGGTAATCCCCCTGTAGGATTTCGTGCAGCCACGGGTCGCTCAATGCAAACTTCGAGTGTTGCTTCAGGTACACTTCGCTGAAGCCTACCGATGCCCGGGCCACGAATTCCCGTGCCTCGCCCTTCCCTTCCAGCAGGCGGATGATGCCGTAACTGGTGTTGAGGCTTCCCGTAATCTGCGCGAGCACCCGCTGCAGCAGTTCCGCCAGCGTTAACGACTGGCTGCCCGTAGCTGTCAGCATCGTCAACTGCCGCATTTTTTCGCTGATTTCTTCGGTACGCGTGCGCGCCGATTCCAGCAGCATTACGATCATTCCAATTCCCAAACTGGCATTCAAAAAATGATCGAAAGCGAAGCGGAAAAGATGCAGTTCCTCCAATTGCCATTGCGGCCGGTCCAAATTGTTGAAGGCCAGCAGGGTAAACGCTCCGGCCAGCAGTTTCGCTCCGTGTCCACGCACACCCAGCGTGGCTCGCCACAGTAGCCAACCCGCCGTCAGGCAGATCGCGCTCTGCAGCACCGCCGTTCCCCAACGCCAATCCGTCAATCCATTTCCCTTGCTTTCGTAATAGCAAGTGGTCAGCGCCAGCAGCCCGGCTAGCCACAGCACTGGCCAGAACGAACGGTTCGACTTCGAAGTGAGTTCTACGATGGCGGCCAGAAAAAGCACCAACGCGGCCATGTCCGCGCCCGACACCGCCAGCCGGAACGCAAACTTCATGGTGAAGAGCATCGCCAGTTCGCTGAATGAGGAAAGCGTCAGGCAGACCCATCCAAGCAGCCACAGTTTATAAAATGCCGTCGCGTTATCCCGCTTCAGGTGGATGAACAACACCAGCAGGGTCAGGCACGCCGTTGCCTCAAAGAACGCAATTGCCTGTAGGCCTTGATTGGGAACCACGGCCAGTCCCTCCGGCGTCTTCCTGAATAGGTGAATGGATAGAGGAATCCTTCGCGAACAAAGGTATGGACCCCTCGGCTAACTTGACGCTAACACGCTATTTTCTTACTGGGCAAGTGCCGCACATCTGGCGTGTGACCTCCCATATAATGATGCTTGGGAGATAACCACGTGGACACGGCCCATATTCTGGTAGTTGATGACGAAGAAGCGATTCGCGAAGTGGTCTCCACGATGCTGGAGTCCCGCGGCTACCATTGCACCACCCTCAGCAACGGCCGCGCCGCTCAGGAATTTGTCCGCAAACAAACGCCGGATTTGGTTCTCAGCGACATGATCATGCCCGAAATGGATGGCATCCAGCTTCTCGATTGGCTCCGCGGTTATGATCCCGAAATTCCCGTCATCATGGTTACCGCCATTCACGACATCTCCACCGCTCTTCAGGCCATTCGCCGTGGCGCCTATGACTACATCCTGAAGCCTTTCGAGAAGGACCAGCTGTTCCATGCTGTCGGCCGTGCCTGGCAGCACCGGCAGCTGGTTACTGAAAACAAGAACTACCAGATCAATCTGCAACAGGAAGTTGAGCGGAAAACGGCTGAGCTGACCAATGCCCTCGATCTTTTGACCCAGTCGTACGACGACACCCTCGAAGCGCTCGGCAGCGCTCTGGACCTTAAGGATGCCGAGACCGAGGGGCATTCCCAGCGCGTTACCGCTTACACCATTTCCATCGCCAAAAATGTTCCCGTTCCACTTCCTTATCTCACCGTCTTAGCTCGCGCCGCTTTTCTTCACGACATCGGCAAAATGGCCATCCCCGACAAAATCCTCCGCAAGCCCGGGCCACTCGATGACGGCGAAAAGGTGATCATGCGCACCCACTGCGAAATCGGCTACAACATGCTCACGCGTATCCCGTTCCTGCGCGATGCCGCGGAGATCGTCCTCGCCCACCAGGAGTTCTTCGACGGCAGCGGCTATCCTCGCCAGTTGCGCGGTGAACAAATCCCCCTCGGGTCACGCATCTTCTCCATCGCCGATGCTCTTGACGCCATGCTGAGCGATCGCCCATATCGCAACGCCCTGCCCATGTCCCACGCCCGCGAGGAAATTCGCCGCTGTGCCGGCACGCAATTCGATCCAAAGATCGTCGAGGTATTTCTCTCCATTCCCGAAAAGCACTGGATCGATCTGCGCGAGAATCTCGGCTCGCCCTTCCGCCTTACCCATTTGAAAAATATGGCCCTCCTCCCGCAGTAGCTTGCCTCTGTGCCTGGCTTTGTGACGTCGCGCCTTGCGCGTAATTCTTCTCCGTGCCATCCTTCTCCTGTTGTCTGAGAGAAACCCATGCCACTGGTCCCGATCAAGACCGCTTCCGAAACCGGCTACTGTGACTGCGTCTGCGGCTGCTACGAACTCGCCAGCCTTCGCGACGACGATACCGGCAAGGGATATTGCCCGGCATGCGGCAAGGACCATCTCGACTGGAATCTCGGCGTTGGCCTTCCCGCTCCTGCTCCCGCCAAAGTCTCGCCCAATTCCGCCGTCGGCCAATCCACCGGCCAACTTCCTCCCGCCGCCGACCCACCAGCCCGCCTCCGTTGATTGGCTTTTGTAGCGGCCGCTCGCCGTGGCGAGTGGGCGTCTTATTCGTCGAGTCGTTCCAACCACACCACAGCAAAACAAAGAAGGGCGCGCCGTAACTCAAGCACGCCCCGGTTCTGTCAGCGTTTCCGCTAAATCGCTAAAACTTCACAGTTAGCGACATCTGCAAGATACGTGGGTTAGAAATGGTAGAGGTGCTCTGCCCGAACTGCTGGCTGTTGATATCCATTGAGGCATTGCCATTGCTGTCGACCGGCGGCGCAAACGTCGGGTGATTCAACACGTTGAATGCGTCCGTGCGGAAGCTTAGGCTCACCTTTTCGGTAACGTGGAACAGCTTGGTTGCGGACAGGTCCCAATTGAAATAAGCCGGCCCATT
This sequence comes from Candidatus Acidiferrales bacterium, assembly GCA_963826335.1. Lineage (GTDB taxonomy): Bacteria > Acidobacteriota > Terriglobia > Acidiferrales > UBA7541 > Acidiferrum. The sequence continues at coordinate 299,835 of CAWGXB010000007.1, forward strand.
GAACGCATACAGCTGCAGGTTGCCCACTTCGCCGGGCTGCGGATTGCAGAACCCGCCGGGAACCGCGGGATCGCAGGTCAGTTGCGGTGACGCCGGCGCTCCGGTTCCGTCGGAACTCACCAGCTTCGGATTGATCAGGTATAGCACCCCGCCCGCTTGTTTGAACACTCCCAGATCATTGCTGATCTGTCCGTGGGCAAGCGTCGCCACCGCGGTGTTGTGCGACGAGCGCGCTCCCGAGCGGTTCAGTGTCGGCTGGCCCGAAATGATCGAGAATGGCGCTCCTGTCTGCCATGTAAAAATCGACCCGGTCTGCCAACCATCCAGCAGCGCGCGCATGAACTTGTTGTCCGAGGACAGTTTATGTCCCTGGCCGATCGGCAGTTCATAGGTGAAGTTCGCTTTGAACTGCTGCGTGATGTCAAACGGAGCGCGCGCCTTTTCAAATTGCGGGTCCGCGTTATTCAGATATGGCAAAAAACGGTTTTGGTCGTTTCCCGTGGACACTCCCGTTCCATAGTCCGTCATCACTTTGCTGTAGACATAGCTGGCCTGGAAGTACAATCCTTTGCTCAAGCGCCGCTGCAACTCCACCACTCCTGCGTTGTAGCTGGAGAACGATGTATTCTTCAACAAGTCTCCGCCCCGAATCAGATCGTTGGGCGCGAAGAAATTAGCGATGGTGTTTCCGGAGCTGTCGGTCGGATTGCATTGCGAGTAGTGGTAAATGTCCGCCAGATCGCCGAATGCGCCCGTCAAGATATCATTGTTCAGGAATGCTAGTCCGCTGTAGTCCGTGGGACCCACGAATCCCAACGCTCCCGTTCCGCAAATATTCGGGAAGATCGTCAGCGGCTGGCTCCCTGGAAGATTGGGATTGTAAAGGGGATTGAACTGCCCGCATTGCGTCGCCGTCCCGGCTCCACCGCAACGGGGGTCGTTCGCTGAAACGCTCTGTGCGATAAACCCGTTGTGCCGGGCACGCTGGAAGTCCGCCAGGAATCCGTTCTGGTTCAGCAGTACTTGATTCACGTCCACCGCGCGGAACAGCCCCACCCCGTGATTCCCCACGTAACTCACGGTCAGCGACGTCCCCGCTCCCAGGTCCCGTTGCACGCTCAAGTTCCATTGCAACACGTATGGCGGCTTGATGTTCGGATCGATCGCGTATCCCACGTTATTTGCAATTCCCAATAGCGCCGCATTTTGCGAAAACGTCGTCGGAATCTGGAAGCTTGGCACCGCCACGCCAACCGGATTGCTCACCGTCGGCCCGTTCAACCCGACTGGGTCCGCCGTGGCTGTCGTCGACAGGCCCGCGTTTCCCGCCACGGCGTTCTGCGCCGCCGTAAAGAACGAGTCGTTCACATAATTCATGCTGAAGCCCGCGCGAACCGCCGTCTTCCCGTCGCCGAATGGATCCCACGCCACTCCGATGTTCGGCGAAAAGCCTCCCAGAAAGTTGTTATACAGTCCGCGATTGCTCGGTCCTCCGGCGAAGTTAATCGTGGCATCGCTCAGCAAAACCTGCGCGGCCGTCTGTCCCAGCGGTATCTCTGGCAATAGCGTTAGTCCGTTCTTCTCATTGACGGGGCTGAAGTCCTCCCATCTCACGCCGAAATTCACGGTCAATTTTCGCGTGGCTCTCCAGTTGTCCGCAATATACAACGCAAAATCGTTCTGGCTGAAGTTGTTCGTTTGCGGCGCCTGGTTCACGTATCCCGACGTCTGGCTCGTCACATTAAATGTCTGCGACACGTTGCTCAGCACTCCCGCCACGCTCGCCAGTAGCGCGCTCCCATTGTCGAAATCTGCCGTCCCTGCTTGCGTCCCGGCAGGCCCCGGAAAGTTGGCCGGACTCGGACCAAACGAATTGTTCGGCGCAAATCCCAACTGCAGCGTCGGATAGATTCCCGCCGAATTCGTCTCCAGCACCGTCACGCGTTGAAACTGTCCTCCGAATTTGAACAAGTGGTTACCGTGAATCCATGTTGCGTTGTCCTGCCCCACCCACGTATGCGTGTTTCTTCCCTGCGGAAGAAAATTTGGATTTGGATTGGTGAACGGCAGAAGACCGGGTGTGTTCAGGCTGTCAATTAGCGTACCGGAGCTGAAATTCTGGGCAGTCAGGAAATATGCGGGAGCGAAATTAAATCCGAAGCGCACCTCATTCGTAACCGTCGCTTTGGGATTCCAGCGCCACGCCGTTGACAGGAAATTAATGTGGTCGTCGTTGTTCACCAGCGGCACGGTCGTGAAACTCGTGTCAATGTCCGGCCGGTCCACAAAGTCACGATTCCAGTTATACGTTGCCGAAAACGTGTTGCGCTCGTTCAGGTTGTAGTCCACGCGAACCCCGGTGTTGTCGCGCGAGTTGTCGTTGCGCTTGTTGAATTGATATCCCAGAAGATTGACTCCATCTCCCACGCGTGTGTTGTTCGGCGTCACCGGAACTGACTTGATCAATGCCAGCACCGTCGGGTCGACCGTCCAACCGCCCTCAGGACCGCCCGGAATTTGCAGCAAGTCCGTGGTCACAGGCCCCCCAACAGGCGCTCCCGTCGTGGCGTCGACCGGCTGATACGTAAATGGCAGCGACGGACTCGGTGCCGCCAAAGCCGCTTGTATCGTCGGGCTTAAGATCGTCGTGTTCACCGGAACGGTATTTCGCAACCGCAGCAACTCGTAATATCCGTAAATGAAAAGCTTATCTTTGATAATCGGCCCGCCGATGTTTCCGCCACCCTGGTTCTGCAGCAGGAATGGTTTCGCAACTCCACTGGCTCCGTTAAACCAATCGTTCGCGCTCCAGTTGTTGCTGCGGTAATACCAGAAGCCGCTTCCATGCCAGTTGTTCGTGCCCTTTGGCGTCACCAGGCTGACGCTGGAAGAACCACCCTTGTCCACGTCGCCGTTCTGCTGCGTCACCGTGAATTCCTGCGTCTGGCTCAGCAACGGCTGGTTGGGGCTGAAATCCAGGGTATTCTCGCGGATGAAATTGTCCTGAATATTGATGCCGTCCAGCGTCAAGGAAGAGAAGCTCGAGCGCTGTCCATTGATTGTCGTCACCATCGAACCGTTCGGTCCGCTGTTTGCCACGCCGGGTTGCAGGCTCAACAAGTTCAGCGGATTGCGATCCAGAATCGGCAAGTCGTCGATCTGCTGCTTCTCGACGGTCCCGGTCTGCTCCGCATTCGTCGTGTTCACAACTTCTGCTCCGCCCTCCACCGTCACTGTTTCCGTCTTCGTTCCCACTTCCAACTTGATCGGTGGCACAGAATATTCCGTCGACGCATCCAGCTTGATGTTCTGTATTGCGCCGTTCTTGAATCCCTCTTTCCCTGCGCTCACCAGGTACATCCCATCGCCGATGCTGCGGAACTGATATCCGCCATTCGATCCTGTCACCGCGTGATACACGTAATTTGTGCCTTGATTCGTCAACGTTACCGCGGCACCCTCCACCGGCAATCCCTGCGGGTCTACCACCGTCCCCACGATCGATCCTGTGGGTACCTGCGCCATCGCCAAACCGCTGCCGGCTCCGAGCACCAGTCCAATTAAAATTGCGAATGAACAGACAAACTTCAAGAATGAGACGGACGGAATCACCCTCATCTTCGATCTCCCCCATTTAACCGGAGCGGGCGCCACCGGTATTCGAACAAACTATGCACACACAGACGCACTAACTAGTGACACGTAAGCAGATTTCGAATCATTTACCGCAAATTAATACCTGCACTCCGTGTTCCACATCTTAAACACCCGCAACCCGGAATTCCTCACGGCTCGCTAAGGCAGTTCCTATCAGTAATCTGGTTTGCAAATACGAATTCGCCCGTGACCGCACACGCAAACCGGCCAGTGGGCTACTGTCTGTCATACTCTCTACGTTTTATGGGACGGGAAAGTTCCGAGTTGATTTCACGCGGGCGACGGAAAAGACGATTTATTTACCTAAATAAAGCAGCGCCAGCAGGAACAACCATAGCGCATCCAGAAAATGCCAATAGTAAGACGTCACTTCGGCCGCCACCGATCGGCTCACGTTCACTTCAGAAAAATTCTTCCGCGCCACATAGCCTAGGGCCGCAATTCCGCCAAGCAAATGCAGCGCGTGGGCGCCCGTAAAAATGTAAAAAAAACTGCTCGCGGGATTGCTCGCCAGGTAAATCCCTTGCTGCGCCAATTGCCGCCACGCCACCACCTGCCCGATCAGAAAACTAACGCCCAACGCTGTCGTCAACATCCAATACGCTTTAAATCCCGCTCCATCCCCTTTTGCCAGACGCTTCCTCGCCAGCTCCAGGGTTCCGCTGCTCATCAGCAACACCGCGGTGTTAATCCACAGCAGCGTGGGGATGCGCACCGGAACCCAGTCGCCGTTAGCCCCCTTGCGCACCAGAAATGCGCTTGCCAATGCCATAAAAAACATCAGGATCGCGACGATCCCAACGGCCATCCCGGCGAAATACCGCTTCGATGTCGGCTGCCCCTTCCCCGGCTTTTTGCCGCCGCCTGCTCCGTCGCCTCCTCCGTTTCCTCCCGCGGGCGGCACACTTCCTCGACCGCCGCCCCCGCCGGTGTGTTCGACGATCAGCTCAATCTCGTTGGTTGAGGTCGCGCTTGGCATTTCTTTTTCTCCGCTCCTCTGCCTTCCTACTGGCGCTCTTGCGTCAACTGTTCCGGCTTTAGGTGCTGGGGCGCAAAATCCGTTCCTGCTTCCGCGTGGAATTCATAGGCTCCGCGATACACCATAGGCTCCGTGCCGCCAAAATTACTTTCCGGCGCCGGCGATGCCACGCTCCATTCCAGAGTTGTCGCCGCCCACGGGTTGTCCTCCTCCGCCTTATTTCGCTTTCGTGCCAGCAGGCTATGAAAGAAGTTGAACACGAACAGTCCTTGCGCCGAGACCGTCAGGATCGTTGCCACGGTCACGAACGTTCGAATCGATGCGCCCGCCGACGCCAGTGCCGCTCGCTGCTCTTCCGCGAACATCCGCGATTGCGTCAGCAATCCCAACCAGTGCATGGGCATAAAAATCGCGTACACACCGACGAACGTCATCCAGAAGTGCGCTTTACCTAGCGTCTCGTTCAGCCGGCAGCCGAACATTTTCGGAAACCAGAAAAACAGCGCCCCCAGAATCGCAAATGTCGCCGCCACCCCCATCACCAAGTGGAAATGCCCGATCACGAAGTCTTCGCTCACCGACCCCCGCGCCAGGTCGTGTCGCGCCAGGAACAGCCCGGATAATCCGCCCGCCACGAACAGCGAAATAAATCCAATCGCGAACAGCATCGCGGTTGTCAATCGCATCCGCGCGTTCCACAACGTCCCCAGCCAACTGGCCAGCAAGAATGCCGCGGGAACTCCCAGCGAGGACGCAAGCACCGCGAATACCAATGGCGCGTAGGGATTCATTCCCGTGGCAAACATGTGATAACCCCACACGCAAAAGCCCACCACGCCTACTCCGCAAAGCGCCAGCACCACCAACCGCTCCTTCCATACCGGCTTTCTTGAAAACGTCGCCACCAGGTGGGTAGTGAATCCAAAACACGGCAACATCGCCACATACACTTCCGCTTGCGCAAAATACCAGAACAATCTCTGCCACAAGATTGGCAGGCTTCCCTCCCTCACCAGGTTTTGCGGTTGGTTTGCAAGAAACGCGCTGGAAGAAAAGAATTCCGAGCCCAGCAGCCGGTCCGACAGCACCGCGCAGCATCCTGCCAGTAGCACGCTGAAAATCAACATGCTCAAAATCGCATTGATGAACCACGCCCAGACGGTTACCGGCATTCTCGGCAGCGTCATTCCGGGCGCTCGCAATTCGATGGTAGTGGTCGTGAAGTTCAACGCGCTGAACAGCCCCGCCAGGCAAAACACCGACGCGCTCGCCAGCCACACATTCGCGCCGCTATCCGGCCGTAGGAAAAACGCGCTGGTCATTCCCGCCAGCGACGCGAACGTCATCCAGAACGACAAGCGGTTCAGCGACGGGAAGGCCATCTCCCTCGCCCCGATTTGCAGCGGCAACAGAAAATTTCCAAATCCCATTTGTGGCGCGGCCGTCAGCACAAAAAACACCATCAACGAGCCGTGCAGCAGGCGCATGGCCGCATATTTCTCCGGCGTATTCTCGATCCCCGCCAAAAACGGAATCGCAGCCTCGGGCCACGACGCATGCATCCGCAGCAATGCCGAAAGCACCATCCCCACCAGCACGCTGCCCAGCGCCAGCCACATGTACTGCAAACCAATCGTTTTATGATGGGTAGAAAACAGTACGCGGCTCAGAAACCCTGGCGGTCCAGAGAGATGCGAGTTGGCGCCATCGTCGTAACTGACCATTTTCGAATTACTTTCGCGTAATCTCACTGCGTGGACTGAATTCCGTATCTTACCGCCTGCTCCGGGAATTGCAACTTTCCGCGCCCTCACGAGTCCGCCAGCATCCGCTCACAAACTTTGGCAACGTTTCGATTCACCGCGGCGGGTGCTATGCTTTTCTCAACGTCTGAACGTGTGACGTCAATTACCCATGGACAATCGACCCAATCCCGCCGCGATGTGGGACGAACGCTTCAGCCAACCCGAACCGGTGTATGGCGAGCAGCCCAATAGTTATTTGCGCGCGCAGCTCCAGCGCCTCACTCCCGGCGCTTCCGTTCTGGTTCCCGGTGATGGCTATGGTCGCAATGGCCTGTGGCTGGCCAAGCACGGTTTCCGCGTTCACACCGTCGACCTCTCACCTATCGGTGTCGAACGCGCTCGCAACTCCGCGCGCGACGCCGGTCTCAGCCTCACCATTGAACAAGCCGATCTTTCCACCTGGGCCTGGCCGCAAAATCAGTTCGACGCCGTGTTTTCTATTTTTGTCCACTTATTCCCGAATGTTCGCCCTGCCATTCACGCCAACATGTTGCGCGCGTTGGTTCCGGGCGGCCTCTGCGTCCTCGAAGCCTTCACCTCGGCACAGTTGAAATTTTCCTCCGGCGGGCCCAAACAACTTGACCTGCTGTACTCCGCGGAAATTTTGCGCCAGGATTTTGCCGCGGCCGAGATTCTTGCTCTGGAGGAAGCCACGGTCTCGCTGGATGAAGGTCGCCTGCACAGTGGACTCGGAGCCGTCGTTCACGGCGTCTTTCAGCGAAAGTGACGGTCCCCATAACCGAGCCAGGCGAGCATCGCAATCGCTGCTCTGCCGCCCGACTATCTGCTTTCCATCTACTGAAATTGTTTTTGAAACGCCGCGAATTGCTGGCGCAAGGTTTCGAGCTCTCTCCGCAATTCGTCGACGTCCGCTTCGAGCTGAGCGATCCGTTGCCCGCTGCCCACTTCTGCGTGCGCTGTTCCTATCGCCGGGCCCGCGGCATGCGCGATGGCAACGCCCGCCGGCACCTCTGCGCTTGGCGCCGTGTCTCCGGCCAGCAGATGCATGTACCGCGACTCCTTCGTGCCCGGCTGCCGTGGCAACACTTTCACCAGCGCCGGTTCTCGCCGCATCAGCAAGTTCAGCGCGGCGTGCACCGCTTCCAAATCCTCAAACGCGTACATCCGCTCCGCCCGGGTTCGCAATTCTCCGGGGGTTTGAGGTCCACGTAACATCAGCACGCATAGCACCGCAATTTCGTGGCGATGAAAATTGTAAAGTTCATTCAAGCGGTGCTCGAACTTTGTCACGCGCGAATCTCCGCCCGCCGACCGCACCAGCGCTTGTTCTGACATCGAGCGAAGCGCCTGGCGCACCGCTTCCTCGTCCAGCGTCATCACCGGCTCGCGATTGGATTTCTGGTTGCACGCGTTCATCAACGCGTTCACCGAAAGCGGATAATATTCCGGCGTCGTAATTTCCTTCTCAACCAGCGCGCCCAGAACGCGCACTTCCGCTTCCGTCAGTTGCAGCGCCATATCGTAGTCCCAAGGAGAATCTTGCCGGCTTAGTTTGGTTCTATCGGCTCGACCCAGCATAGCACTTCAACGCTACCTAAAAAGAGAAGACGGCCCGTTAGAGCCGTCTGGAGTGAAGGTGAGAAGTGATTCTCGGTACGAATTGGCCCCAGCTTATGGCCCGAAATCCGGTTCGTCCATCGGGGTCATCCTGTAGTTTTGCACGGCTTGGCCGGCGGTACCGGTCAATGCTTCTCATCCAGGAGCACTTTGACGGTGCTCAGCAATTGTTCGATGCCGCCGCTGGATTTTGAAAGCACTTGCTTAATTCCGATTAATTCCGCGTGCTTCGAAAGCTCCTTCGAACCGTGCATGGTGAACAACACGATGGCAACACCAGGAGCAATACCCGCTATATGTCGCGCGGCATCCAGTCCGTTCATGATCGGCATGGCTAAGTCCAGAATAATCAGGTCGGGACGCAGTTCCTTCGTTTTCTCAATGGCAATTTGGCCGTTCTCTGCCTCGCCACAAACTTGCCAATCGGGGTTCTGCTCAATGCTCGAGCGGATTGATCTTCGCAGGAACGCACTGTCATCGACGATCAGGATTTGAGCCGACATGCGAACCCCCAGACGCCTCGGTAGGTTGCTGGCCGCAGCTCGTCAAACGACGGTCGACGACTAACGAAGGTATCTGGCTTGCAGTCTAACTGCCTCAGGAGTGGGCACAATACCCGGAAGGCTGTACGCTGGCGTACAAAATCAGTTTGGCCCCCACCGACTCGATATCTCCCAATTACGAGAAAGTAAACAGATGGGTTGCTACTCCTGCAAAGGCCGCGCCGCCATGAAGGGGATTAGTCTTCGCTGCGCCATTTCTCTGCTAAACGCTGCATAGCTACATAACACTCGCACGAGGCCGCTTCCAGGCCGCGACGATTGTCAATCTTCACGTCTCCGCGGTGGTACGTTATCAGGCCGGCCTTTTGCAGGATGCCCGCTGCTTCCGTCACGCTGGCGCGCCTCGTTCCCAGCATGTGCGACAACGTCTCCTGCGTCAGTGGCACCGCGTCTCCCGAAAGCCGGTCCTGGCTCATCAACAGCCAGCGTGCCAGCCGTTGGTCTACCTCATGTAGCCGATTGCATGCTGCCACTTGTGTGGCCTGCATCCCCAATACCTGCCCGAAACGCTGCAAGTTGCGGTTCAAACTGGGGCATGCCTTCAAAACATCCTGCAGATCCATGGGGCTGATTCGGAATCCGCTCCCGTCCACCTGCATCACCACTCGCGACGGGCTAGTGCTGAAGCCGGCGAGCAGTGGCACGCCAACAAATCCCTCTTTACCCGCTAGCCCCACTTCCACGCTCTTTCCATCCGCCATCACATTCAAGAAGGACGCCAGGCCGGAGTTCACGAAATAGGCCCACTCGATCGGTTCGGCGATTTCGTTCAGCAATACATGCTTCGGAAGCTCAAAAAAGACCAGCTTTGGGAGTACCGTGTCGAACTCCTTCGCGGGTAGGCTCTGCAGAATTGTGTTCTGGACTTTTTGATTACCGGAACCATTGGACGAAGGGCGCAAATTCTTGGCTCGCAAAACAGCTTTAGGCCGAGTGATCAAAAGAGCCTCGGGAAAACAGATCGGTCTTTTCTACCGGAGCGATAACTAACTCTACTCTGATCTAACGTCGCCGACTAGTTCAAAACGGTAGGCCTCCCGCATACAGCATTTTTCGGATTGCAAAGCCCCGTACGCTGGCGTACAGTCAGCTGGGACAAGGGATAATTCCGCTTCATTAAGGTTCTGATTCAACCATGCCTAAGGTTGGCAAAAAATCGAAGCCTTCCACTCCCGACTGGACAAACCCCGTTCGCGATTTGCGCCGTAAACTGCGCCTGAACCAGGTGGAGCTCGGACAGCGCCTGCACTACTCACCTATGGCCATCTCTCGTTGGGAACGCGGCGAGCAGGAACCTACCGATCGCGCCTACATTGAGCTCGGAAATCTCGCGGGAGATCCCGATTGCTGGTATTTCTGGGGACGCGCCGGACTGCACAGTGAGAACTTGCTGCGCGTCATGCCGGTGCTGCGCGAACGCTTGCAAAAAAGCCGGTTCGCGGATTTCGAGGTCGTCAAGGCGGGTAGCGGAGAACGCAAAGTCGACGCAGAGAAGCTTCAGCTTGTAGCCATTCCAGTTCTCAAAGCCGTTGCTGCTTCACACGGCGAAAAGGGCGGCCATCCTTCCAGCCTCTTGTCTGGTCCGATCGAAAGTATGATCGCGGCGCCAAAGGATTGGTGTCCCAATCCCAACACCACCAGTTGCCTGCGTGTGCGCGGCACTTCCATGATTCCGCTTATTCCCGATGGCTGCATCGTCGCGGTGGATTCTTCGCAAAACGACAATATGAAACTGGATGGAAAAATCGTAGTTGCCTGGCACAAGGATCAAGGCCTGACCGTTTCCCGATTCAAGCGCTACGATCACACCGAAATTCTGGAACCAGAGAATCACTCCTACGAATCCATAACTCTAAGCGCCAAGCAGCGCTGGAAGATTCTCGCCAAAGTACTGTGGTGGATTGGCAGAGCGCCCTGATCGGCTGCACCCGATCCAAGTATTTTTGATGTGAAAGTGAATAAGTTGACGGGGCGTCTCTTCCGCGCGAAGTTAACGCCCCGGCTTTATTTGCGCCACCTCATTCGTACCTCGAAGGCCCGCTCTCGGTCCATCGGGTGTTTTCTGTAAGGTCGATTGCCAATCAGGTAAGAGCCAACACCGAACCGGCTCATCTAAGAAGATCGCCACCTGAAGAACGTTACAGGTCGGGGTGTCGCCCCCAGTCAGGCGCCACCCCGGCCCCCCATGCTCAAGCCCACCTGTTTTGCCACGAAAACTCCCACGTCGCCATCAGGAAAAACTTGTATTTTGCCGCCGCAAATCCCGCACTCTGAATTCCTGCAAAAAACTTATCCGCGCTATGCGGTGTTCGCCGTGTCGACCCTCGCTGGGTACAAGTGCGAACCTGCATCGCCGATGCTTGTAGTTCATGGACCGCCACCGTACATAACGCGCCGCCACTCGCGCGAATCCTGATGCGAGATCTCTCGAACAAAAATGCCGAGCCCATCACACAACAGCTCCGCTGGCCAGGATTGGAAGCCCGGCGTCAGCCCTTGGCTGATTGCTTCGGCTGTAATGTTGGCCACGTTCATGGAAGTCCTCGACACTTCCATCGCTTCGGTCACCCTGCCGCACATTGCCGGTAGCCTTTCCGCCTCCACCAGCGAAGCCACCTGGGTGTTGACCAGCTATTTGGTCGCCAACGCGGTCATTCTTCCGTCCAGCAGTTGGTTCGCCCAACGTTTCGGCCGCAAGAACTTTCTACTCGTCTGCATCGTCATTTTCACCATCTCTTCTTTCCTCTGCGGCGCCGCCACAAGCCTCGGCTGGATTTTGATCGCTCGCACCATTCAGGGAGCGGGCGGCGGCGCTTTGCAGCCGATTTCGCAGGCCATTCTTCTGGAACGTTTTCCGCCGGAGAAGCGCGGCTCCGCCATGGCCGTCTTTGCTCTCGGCGTCGTAGTCGCTCCCGTCCTCGGTCCAACTCTCGGTGGCTGGCTCACAGACCAATACTCCTGGCCTGGGCCTTCCACATCAACGTTCCCGTCGGAATTCTCGCGGTGCTAATGATTTCCCGATTTATCGAAGATCCAGACCGAAGACATCTGGATCACCGCCAATTTCAAGGAAACGCAACTCAGAAAAATGCGCCCCGGCCAGCCCGTCGATGTGAGCGTCGACACTTTTTCCAGAAAATATCACGGTTACGTGCAGAGCATGCCCGGCGCTACCGGCGCTCGCACCAGCCTGCTTCCGCCCGAAAACGCCACCGGCAACTTCGTGAAGGTGGTGCAACGGCTGCCCGTGCGGATCCGCTTGAAAGAGGGGGAAAATCGCGACCAGTTGCTTCGACCGGGAATGTCCGTTGAGCCCAAAGTTTGGCTGAAATGAATCCGCGTGCCAATCGGGCCGTACCCTATTTCGTTTCGTGCCATACGGTTTTAACCCTAGCGCAACAGTTCGCACCATGATTTAAATTGGTGCTTCGAGGGGGGCCTGCTTTCCCAGCGCGCGGCCCACGGCGACGATGACGCGCGAGATTAGGGCAAGCGAGGGTTGATCAGGTGACACAATGCGTACTCTCTTTTCCATCCAGTGGCTGTTAACCACGCTCGGCATGCTGGAGACGCAACGCTCCGCCCAGGAAGTTGTGCAGCAGCAATATGAGACTCCTCAGGATGGAATTCCGACTGAGAGACCTCCGCTCGAGCCAGTCCTCAAAGAGAAAATCTATGAAGCCCACAAAACCAAAGCGGCGAAATCGAAGTAAGCACAACGGAGAAGTCGCCACCAATCCTCCGAGCAGCGAAGTATTGAACGCCCCGAACAAAATAAAAGAACTCCCGCCCAATGAGAATCTGAAGAAGCTTCCTGATGAAGCCTATGGCGACACGGAAATCCCCGGAAAGCACCGCAATTTTTAACCGGCGCCTGGTAACTGTGATCCTTCATGCAATCGCCGCTTTTCCTTTTCAAGCAATGCTGTGTTTTTCCACAATTCCAGATTGCCGCTGATCTATGAAACGTGAAAAACCGCATCCCGGCGCCAGCATTCAAGCTTCGCCGGCAATCAATACACGCGCCGAGGAAAAAAAGGTCGAAGAGCGGCTGGCGATCGGACCGCACATTGTTTATGAATCAATCCGGCGCGAAGGTGAAGAGGAATTCAAGTAGCGCACTTCATCTGCGCTGGCATGGTCCGGACTGGCTGCAGGACTATCGATGGGCTTTTCCCTGGTTGCGGAAGCGCTTCCGGCCGCGCACTTGCCCCACGCTTCCTGGACTCGCCTGATTTCCAAGTTTGGGTATAGCGTCGGATTTTTGATCGTGATCCTTGGGCGGCAACAACTTTTTACTGAGACCACTTTGACGGTAATTATCCCGCTGTTGTCCCGCCAGACTTTTCGCAAGATCAAAGGCGTTTTAAGAATTTGGGGCGTAATCCTGGCCGCCAATCTGATTGGCACGTTTCTTTTCGCCCTGTGCATCGCGCGAATTGCTATCTTTGAGCCACTGACCCGGCAGGCCTTCTCCGACGTATGCCAGCAAGCATTGGGAGCGGGATTCGCTACCGTGCTGGTCCGCGCGATCTTCGCCGGCTGGCTGATTGCTCTTACGGTATGGCTGCTTCCCGCCGCGGATTCCTCGCGCGTCAGCATCATCATTATCCTGACGTATCTCATTGGACTTGGCGGCTTCAATCACATCATTGCCGGCTCGACGAAGATGTTCTACCTGATGTGGACCGGCGCTGAGACTTTCGGTGCGTACACCATCCACTTTTTTATTCCCACATTGCTGGGAAATATCATTGGAGGCGTTTCCCTGGTCGCATTTCTCGGACATGCGCAAGTCGTCGCGGGACGGGACTCCGCGCCGTAACGAATCTCGAGTTACCCTGCTCGCGATGCATTCGTTCGGCGCGCATTTCTGCGAAGTAGCCTACGATCCCGGCGTCGCGCGGTTGCGCGTCACTCGCTGGCTTACCGTCATTGACGGCGGCCGCATGATCAATCACAAAACCGCGCGAAATCAGATATTGGGCTCAATCGTCATGGGCATTGGCATGGCGCTCTTTGAGGAGACCGTCTACGACCCTCGCAACGGAAAGCCCGTTAACAATAACTACGCGGACTACCTTGTGGCCGTCAACACCGACATCCCGGATCTGGACTGCATTTTCCTGGATTATCCGGACACCAAACTGAACGAATATGGCGCACGCGGGATTGGAGAAATCGGTTTGACCGGTTGTGCCTCCGCTGTCGCCAGCGCCGCGCACCACGCCACTGGGGTTCGCGTGCGCGAATTGCCGATTCGCGTCGAGAACCTGCTGTCGGCACAAACGTAAGCTTATGAAAATAAACGATGAAAGCTATACAGAAAAAACCTGATTCCTTAAACCAGGCTGTGGTGTAATTATTTCCCTATGATCGGCATGACCATGATCGGCCGCAAGACCCGTGAATGCCCTCGCTGCGGGCAAAGTTACCTTTTTCGTTCGCATCGCCGGCCCATGGAAAAGGTTTTTCTGTCGCTGATGGGATGGCGGCCTTATCGCTGCGGCACCTGTGATTTCCGTTTTTACCTCGAGGCTAAGCGCGACTCGAATCCGGTCCAACACCTGTCCGCTACTTCGCTCATCCGTAACGAATCACCGCACTAGCACTACTCCGGCGCGCGCCCCTTCCGAATCTCGCAACCCATCGCTCTTGGATTGTATTCCTCCGCTTACACCCAATCCTGTATCGCACTGCCGGACTCATTTGTCGTTATCTGCCAAACAGGGCGGAAAGAGGGAGGACTGATGGCGCAGCGAACTAAAAATCGAAAATGGGTATCGCAAGTGAAAACGGATTCCACTCATCCCCCCGCGGGCCTCTTTAAGAAAAATGCTTCCACCATTGCTCGTTCGCTCGCCTCCAGAAAAGTTTCGCCCAAAGGTCCGCAGTCCGGCATGCGCATGCTCAACTATTTCATTAATCGTGCCGGCCGCGGCCTGTCGCCCTTTCGCCGCGCAGAATTGGAGAGAGCTAAGTCTCTGCTCTCGAAACGTATCCGCAGTCGTGCATCGAGCAACAGCCGCAAGAAACCAAAATAACGAAGCACGGAAAACCACGCAGGGAAGAGCCGCCGCTGCCGCTCCTAACGCCCAGACACTTCCGTCAAATCGCCCAGTCGCCGCAAAATTGCCGGCGTGATCTCTTTCTCCTCGAAACGCCACCGCCAGTTCCCTTTTGCGCGTCCCGGCAAATTCATTCGCGCTTCCGACCCAAGCCCCAGCACGTCCTGCATAGGAACCACCGCAATCTCGGCCACCGACGTCAAAATCGCCTGAATGAATGACCAGTGGATTTCCCGGCCATCGTTCTGCACGTAGCACTTCACGCGATCCACTTTTGCCTGCTCCGCCGAGCGCGGCCGCCCTCGCGCGGCGCTGCGCAAAGCATTCCACCATCCGCACGTGGTGTCGTTGTCGTGCGTTCCCGTGAACGTCACCAACTCCGGCACGTAGTTATTCGGCCGGTGAATTCCGTTGTCGTCGAATGCGAATTGCAGAACGGCCATGCCAAACAAACCAAATCGGTGGCGAAGTTCTTCCACTTCCGGCGTAATAATCCCAAGATTTTCGGCAATGAACGGGAGACCACCCAGTTTTTTGCGGATCGACTCGAACAGCCTGGCGCCAGGCCCTTTTTTCCAGTGTCCTTTTCTGGCCGTCTTCTGCTCCGCGCCGACGCTCCAGAACGCTTCAAATCCGCGAAAATGATCGAGGCGCAGAAAATCCACCAATTGCAGCACCGCGCGAAAACGGTCCACCCACCACTGATAGTTCGCCTCTTCCATTCTGTCCCACCGGTACGCGGGCGTGCCCCACAACTGTCCGTCGTTGCTGAAATAATCGGGCGGTACGCCACCCACAGTTCGCGGTTCACCCTGCTTATCCAGATCGAAAAGTTCTGGATGACTCCACACATCCGCGCTGTCGTGCTCAACATAAAAGGGCATATCTCCCATGATCGAAATGTTGCGCCGCTGGCAGTGCTCCCGTAGCGCGTGCCATTGCCGGCTGAATTCGTATTGCACAAATTTGTGGTAGCGAATGCGCTCTGGCTTCGGCTCGATCGCGGGGTCGAATTGGTTCCATGGCACGCATCCGTTTGCTTCACGTAGCGCCAGGAATAGCGCGAAGCGCTCGAGCCACAAACGACTCTTGCGTTCGAACGCCCGATACTCTTGGTTCTCCGAAAATTGCTGGAACGCCGTTTCCAACAGTGATTCTTTGTATCTGCGAACAGCGGCAAACTGTACCCGCGAACCATTGAAACGCGGCGGGGACTGCAAATCTTTCCTGGAGAGATAACCGTGCCGCACTAATTCTTGCGGGCTGATCAGCAAAGGATTGCCGGCAAACGCCGAACGCGATTGATACGGAGAATTTTCCGGACCCGTCGGTCCCAGCGGCAGTACGCACCACAATTTTTGCTTCGCTTCGGCCAGGCAATCGACGAACCAGCGGCTCTCCTCTCCCAGATCGCCGATACCGCACCGCCCCGGAAGAGAAGTCACGTGCAACAGAATTCCACTGCTCCGTCCAATTTTCATAAGGAATCCAGACTCGAGTTACGCGGGCTTGTCAGACTCGCCATTCTTTTTCAGCGTCGCTACCTTCACCACGCTTCGCAGCACTTCGGCCACGCTCCACGCTTGCGCGACGCATCCTCGATGCGTATATGGCGGTTCCGCATCGAATATCTCTCCGATAGATCCTACCGCGTTTTGCCCCAGTCGATCTTCAAATGACTGCAGTAATTTTTCCGCTCGGTCCAATTCGTCAGGATGCAGCTTCAGCCACGCGTCCACGTATGGCCCAATCAACCACGGCCACACTGTTCCCTGATGGTACGCGGCATCGCGCGCCCGCAGATTTCCATAATATTTTGCTTTGTAGTCTTTTTCGCCCGGAGCCAGCGTCCGCAGCCCTACCGGCGTCAACAACGTTCGTTCGACGCATTCCATCACCGCGGCCCACTTGTCTTTCTCTAGAATCGGAAAATCCAGAGAAATCGCGAACACTTGATTCGGTCGCAACGACGGGTCGTCGCCATTCTCGCCGTCAACTACATCGTACAGATAGCTTCCCGCGGCATACCAGAAACGCTTCTGAAATGATTCGCGGCAACGTTGCGCGTGCTTCTCCATTTCGTTGGCCTTCTCCGTCTGTCCTTCCTCTTCCAGCCATTGCTTCATATGACAAAGCGCGTTGTACCACAGCGCATTGATTTCCACGGCTTTGCCTCGGCGCGGCGTCACCACCCAGTCGTCAACTTTTGCGTCCATCCACGTCAGTTGGTATCCTTCCGCGCCCTGCCGTAGCAATCCATCTTTCGGGTCGACGCCGATTCCGAAATCAGTGCCCTTCAAATGCCACTCGATGATCTCTTGCATTTGCGGAAGAATTTGCGGAAGAAAAACCAGGTCGCCGGAAGATGCTACATATCGCGCCACCGCATGGAAAAACCACAGCGTTGCGTCCGCCGTGTGGTACAAACCCTCGTCGTGGCCTTCAGGAAACATGTTGGGGATCAGTCCCCGGCGGATGTAATGCGCGAAGGTACGGAGAATGTAACCGGCTTCCACCTTGCGGCCCGTCGTCAGCGTCAGTCCCTCGAGCGAGATCATCGTGTCGCGACCCCAATCCGTAAACCACGGGTAACCGGCGATAATCGTCCTCACGTCGTCGCCCGCGGCTCGCGCTCGCAGCGTATCCTCGCCCCGTCCTTCCGGAATAATTATGAACTGGTCGGCAGCCAGTACCAGCTCTCGCGCCATTCCTTCCGCCGGTACCTCCGACGCCCGTGACAACAACCTTTTGTGCCGCAACGATTCTGCGCTCTCCGCATACTTCGGGCTTACCGCGCGAATCGCGTCCCACGATTCTACCGACGCAACCAGCGTGACAGGGTCTTGAGGCGTCAGTACCACGGAAAAATATCCCGGACTCCACAAATCGCCGTGCGCCGCGTAGCCTCTGCTTTCCTCAATGCGATACACAATTTCCTGAAATCGCGTGCGGTCCATGGTCAACGATTTGTCTTTTCCGTGTAGCATCAGCCGCAACGCGGGAATGTTTTTCTGCGCTGCGATTTCAAACGTGTCTTCGATCACCGTGAACGCGTAATTGCCGGCCAGTGGCGTGCTCACCGGAGCTTCGTGTGGCCGGAAATTTACAGACGGGCGCAAGGTCATTTTCACCGATCCGCTCTTCAGCCGGTAGTTCACGTGTACTGTGTTCTGGCGATGCACCATCAGCACGCGCTTCTCCAGCAAAACGTCGCCAAACTTGAATACCCACACCGGTACGCCTTCTTCCAAACAGAATTCCTCAAGATACTCCGCGCCTTGCGCTTTCAATGGCGCGTTCACTCGCTCCTCTCCGCTCAGTTGCACCGATTGGCCGTCCGGCAGTTCGACTTTCTCGATCAGGTCGTTCAGCATCATCATTCGGCCGAGTGGTGTAGGCAGCGCGGCCACCAAATACCCGTGGAATCCGCGCGTTATCACTCCCGCCAGACTTCCGGATGCGTACCCACCAAGCCCATTCGTGACCAGCCACTCCTTGTCCACCAGAGTTTCGCGGGTCTCTGCCTCAGACTTGCGATAAGCAACGCGACGTAGAACGCCGTTCAAGGTTTGCGATTCCCTTCCTTTATTTTCGCCGGCCGCAACACTACAGCTGCATGAGCCGGAATAATCCAATTGCGTTCGGAATCCAGCGGCGGAGTTCCGTTGCCGCCATATCGCGGATCCTCAGTCGACCACTGCACTTCCCATTGTGTATTTTGCGGCGGCCCCAGCAAAGGTTCCGGCGCCGGAGTCAAATGCAAGTCCTCGCCCAGGTTCACCACCAGCAAACGGTCGTCGCGGTATCCTTCTGAGAAAAAGCGCACCGTGAACGCCTCGGGCCCTAGAATCGCTCCGTCAAATTGCCGGTCTTGACGCGAAAACACCGTTTCGCTTTTCCTCAGCTTCAGAAGATCGCGATGGAGTGCGTAAGTCTCCGCATGTTTTTCTCGTTCCGATAAATCGAGTTTGCACTTCTCGAACGTTTCCCGGGAACAAGGATCATCGAATTTCAATTGGCCCGTCGCAAGGCTACGCCACTGCTGCAGGAATTCCGCTCGTCCGGCTCGAACCCTCTTCGCCAGCTCCTCATTGTGATCGGCAAAAAAAAGAAATGGCGAAGACGCCGCAAATTCCTGGCCTTGAAAGAGCATCGGCGTTCCCGGCCCCAGTAAACAGACCGCGGTCATCGCTTTATAATGCCCGTAAGAACACAGTCGGTCGATTCGCCAGCCACGTCCCGAATTTGCGATCTGGTCGTGATTCTGCAGAAACGTCACCATTGCCGCTGGATTGCTGCCCAACGTGGACGTGCCTCTTC
The DNA here is from genome assembly GCA_963826335.1 of Candidatus Acidiferrales bacterium. Classification (GTDB taxonomy): domain Bacteria; phylum Acidobacteriota; class Terriglobia; order Acidiferrales; family UBA7541; genus Acidiferrum. Next base: position 318,805 of record CAWGXB010000007.1, read on the forward strand.
TTTGCTTCTGCCACGAATACCATTGCCCTTGGTAAAGAAATCCATATTTCAGGCAAGAAAGCAGTTCCTGCGGTGAGCCCAGGTAATCGGCGAAATACGCTTCGCGACTCCCCGTAAGCGCCACCATCGCGGAATGGTGAAAATCGTCGTTCCACAGTCCGTCGAAGCCGTAGCCGCCCTCATTCTGCGAACGAATCAGCATGGTGTCCTGCGGTTCGTTTTCCGCCACGATGATAATCCGGCGCTCTCCGGCGGCTTTTCGCGCGCTGCGGTTGATCTCCCCCAGGATATGATCCTTCGATTGGTCGTAAACGTTTTGCGTGGCATCCAGTCGCAACCCATCCAGATGGAATTCTTCGATCCAATAAGCCGCGTTCGCGGCGTAAAATTCGCGTACCGGCGCGGAATGCTGGCCATAGAAATTAATGGCTTCGCCCCAGTCTGTCTTGTGATCGGCGGTGAAATAGCTCTCGGAAAACTTCTGAAGGTAATTGCCGTCGGGGCCGACATGGTTGTAGACCACATCCAACAAGACGCCCATTCCGCAGCGATGCGCCTCATCTACAAACGCGCGGAAATCATCTGGGTATCCATAAATGCGCGTGGGCGCAAACAAGTCCACGCCGTCGTAGCCCCAGCCGAACGATCCCGCAAATTCCGCGACGGGCATTACCTCAAGCGCCGTAATTCCCAACTCCGCCAGGGCCGGCAGCTCGAGAATCGCCGACCGCCATGTCCCTTCGCGCGTAAATGTTCCGATGTGCAATTCGTAGACGACGTGGTGCGCCAGCTTGATTCCCTGCCACGCCTGATCGCTCCACGCAAACCGGTTCGGATCGATGATTTGCGAAGGCCCATGCGGCCCTTCCGGCTGATAACGCGATGCGGGATCGGGAAACGGGCCTGCTCCGCTCAACAAAAATCCATAAGTATCCCCAGCCCGAATACCCTCTACACCGCCAACGAAATAGCCGTCGCCTTCCAGTTGCAGCGGATAGTCGCGATTCTTGATACGAACCGATACGCTTTTGTGGTTGCGCGCCCAAACGCGAAAAGCCGCTCCATCCTCATGAAGCTGGGCACCCACGGGATACCACCATGGAAATGGAGATGTCATTTTTGTCGGAGGGATAGCAGTTGCTGCGTGCTTGCCTCCATCCAAGCCTCAACAGGCGTTTCGATAGTGCTTGGCAACGCCGCGCCTAACTTGTTGGCGACGGCGCGACTCGCTTCACGGACAGAATCAGATTGCCATTTTTGATTTGCGCGCTTGCGGTTGCCGGATCGACCGCCGTCGGCCAATTCGTAGCAACAAACAGCGATTCGTGGCTGAAGCCCGTCTCCTGCCCTTTGCGCCCGTCGGAGGACTCTTGTTTTTCGGCCAGGATCAGCGTGCGGTTCGCGTCCACGCCAACGTAAATCTCTTCCGGCTTGAATCCTTGCACCGGAATATTCACACTGTAGGAGGAAGATGTCTCGCGGATTTCCGGAACCTTGCCTAATAGCTCGGACTCTGCTTGCAACCAGTGCCGCAAATCATCGCCGTCTGCATTTCCGTCGCGTTCAAACAGTTCATAGGCGCGTCGCGCAATTGTCTCCTTCAGCTTGTCTACTACGCGCCGGTTTTCATGGTTGATGGGAATCGTCGTAGAAACATCTCTTGCGGTTACTGCTCCAGTTTGGCTTGACATCGGGGGACCCACTTTCGTGCCGTAAATTTACTGCACTTCAATTTTATAAGCGCGCGCGGCAGCGCTAACAATACAGTGGACTCTGTACTGATCCGCGCATCCTAGCTCGGCGTCGCCTGCACACCGGTGATCGGCGTCAGTACTGCCACCGGAAGGCTTGCGAATAGTTCGGCGACGTCCATCGCGCCATCTTCTGCATGCAAAGTGGCCCCGGTGATCACGTCGCGCCACCGTGCAACACCCGCTTGCGTACCGAGATCAAGCTTGATGCCGCGATAATCCTGCGACTGTAGCCGCGCATCCAAAGACGCTACCACCAGGCAGACGTCTCGCTCCGCGATCCGCAAATACGCGCATATTCGCGCTTCAGCGCAATCCCTGCAGGACAACGGTTCGTAGGCGCCGCCCTCAAACAGCCCGCCATGCCCGCGACGAAAATTCAGCAGCGCCGCAATCAGCGCGAGTTTGATACGCCCGTCGTGCCAATTCCTGAACAGTTCAACTATTGAAGACGTGCGGTCCGTAGCCGAGATTTCGCGCACCCGCTCAAGCAAATGACGCCGCATGGCAAAGTCTACGGGTCGCCGATTGTCAGGGTCGGTCAAATTCAAGTCCCACAATTCGCTGCCCTGATAAAAATCCGGCACGCCCGGCGAAGTGCTCTTCAAAACCAGCTGAACCAGCGAATTGTGAACCCCCATCTGCGCGATGCGCTCTTCAAATGGCAGAAAGTTCTCCAAAAATGTGCCGGACACTTCTGGGTTCAACGCGTCACGAATGAACTCCGTCACGGCGCTCTCATACGCGGTATCCGGCGAGATCCAGTTCGAACGAACCCGTGCTTCCCGCAGCGACTTCGTCATCGCCGCTTGTAAGCGTTCCGTGTACTCGGCCAGCTTCGTCGACTCGAACGCCAGTGGCGGGCACAATTCCGCGGGCCAACTCGCAATTAGATTCTGAAAGAAGAGATACTCATCATTGCGTGCCGGTGGTGCTGTTCCTTCCACATCTCCTCGCCTGGCGCGCAGAATGCGGCTCCAACTCGCAACCTTCGCTGCCCATTCTTCCGGCACCAGCGACAACGCCGCGAGTCGTGCTCGCGCATCTTCACCGCGTTTCGTATCGTGTGTGGACGTGGCCAGCAACGTATGCGGCCATTTCTCCGCCCGAACTTGATTCGCTTTGTGAAACGAACCCAGTGGCACAGCGAACTGTTCCGGCGAACTGCCAACCTCATTCCGCGCCACAAAACGGTTATACCGGTAAAAAGCGGTGTCCTCCAGACCCTTGGCCATCACCGGCCCGCTGAATTGTTGCGCCTTCATTGCGCACCGAATCACCGCCTGCCTATCGAATCCGCTGCCCGGTTGTCCCGCCAATTTCCCGCCCAGCAGCTTTTCCAGAAACGCAAACACGCTTGCGTCCACTTCTTGCTCGTTTTTTGTGGCTTGCGTGATGGCCCAGTGAATGTACCGTTCATCGGTTTCGTCACACCTCGCGCCGTCGACATACGTGCGGTAAACAGGAAAACACGCGATCGTTTCCTTCAGCGCGCGGCACAAAATGTTTTGCGTGAAATCCGTGGTTCGCGGATCTTGCCGGGCTACTCGCACCGCGTCCCGCGAGAGCGCTTCCAGCTCGCTCCGCATTTCGTTTTCCATGATTTTGATCTTGCATTCTCGCACAATTTCCGGGAACGCTTGCCACTCTCCGGTGAACTCCCGATAAAATCGCGTAAATGCGTCCTCAGCCGCCCCGTCCGCCAGCAAACCGGTCACCTGGCCGCAAAATTCGTAGCCCGTCGTGCCTTCCACCGGCCAGTCCGCTCGCAAATTTTCATGGTGCGCCAGTATTCTTTCGACGACGAGGTACAGCGACGGGCCTGCTTTCGCGCGAAGCCGCTCCAGATATTCCTTGGGATCTAAAAGTCCGTCCACGTGATCGATGCGCAGTCCCTCCAGACTTCCTTCCTTCAATAACTCAAAAACCAGCCGGTGCGTGTGCTCAAACACTTCCGGCAATTCCATACGAACTCCCGCCAATTCGCTGATGTTGAAAAATCGCCGGTAATTGATGTCGTCAGCGGCTACCCGAAAATGGCTGGGCCGCCAGTATTGCTGCTGGATCAGCGCATCCAGCGCGCTCCAAGAACGCAGATCGCCTGCGGTGCCGCGAAAGCCTTGCAAAACACCGTCTACCGCCGAGCGCACTTCATCGTTTGTGGCCACACGCTGTGCCAACTCTGATTTCAATCGGTTCGCGCTCGACGCAAGTTCCGTCCGCCGGTTCGCAAGCGCGGCGAATTCTTCCGCTAACTTTTGCAGTTTGCCATTCGCGCCGCTCAGCATCTCCGGATACGTCAGCGGCGACACCGGCAATTTGTGCGTCCCATACAGCCAAACGTTGAATTCGCCGTGTTCCGCATCGAATTTAAGTTCGATGTGGCCGGCTTCAAGTTCAGCTCCATATTGCTCCGCCAGAAAAGGAACCAGCAGTTTCCCGTTCAAATATTCGGGATGCGCGTTCCACTCCACATCAAACCAACGCGCATATCTCGAATTCTCGCCCCATTCCAATACATCCAGCCAAAGGGGATTGTCCGCTCCTCCAACGCCCATATGATTCGGAACGTAGTCGAGAATGTGCTCAAGGCCGTTCTCACGGAATGCGCGAACCATTCGCTGAAACGCGTGGTACCCGCCCAGCTCGCTATTCAGTGAATTGTGGTCCGTGATGTCGTAGCCATGTTTGCTGTTCGATCTGGCCTGCAGGTATGGCGAGGCATACAGATGGCTGATGCCGAGTTGCGCCAGGTACGACGCCAGCGCGGCGGCATCATCAAATCCAAACGTCTTTCCAAATTGCACGCGGTAGGTAGCCCGGGGAATCATGAACGGATGCGCGAGTTTCTTGGCGTCAGCCGCATGCTCGCTGCCAAATCAGTACATCGAATACAGGCTGACGGTTCGGTCGAGCAGGTCCGCCGTTTCGCCGGGCTGCAACGTGCGATCCGTTTGCGCCGTTTCGGTCGTATCCAACATCCATCGCCATCCTGTGCCTTCCACAACCGGCGGCATAACAAATTTTCCCGATTCAGCACCGCCGTTGAAAATCAGCAGCAACGTAGCTTCGCTTCCGCGCTCGTGCAGGCCGGTGGCCTGTGCGCGCCCGTCGAGCAACATGCCGAAACAGCGCAGGTTGTTGTCCTTCCACATTTCCTCGGTCATTTCCACGCCCGACGGATGAATCCACGTTACGTCCTTCACTCCCAGTGTTTCGTCGCGAACGCCCGTAAGGAACCGGCTGCGGCGCAGCACCGCATATTGCTGCCTCAACGACGTGAGCTTGCGCACAAATTCAATGGTCGGCTTGTTTTGTTCCGCCAGCTTCCAGTTCACCCAACTGATCTGGTTATTCTGGCTGTACGGATTGTTATTTCCGTTTTGCGTGCGATGGAATTCGTCGCCCGCAAGCACCATCGGCAGACCTTGCGCCAAAAGCATCGTTGCCAGCATGTTGCGAATCTGGCGCTCGCGCAGGCGATTGACTGCCGGATCATCCGTGGGACCTTCGGCGCCGCAATTCCACGAGTGATTGTTCGGGGTTCCATCTCCACCATGCTCCCCGTTGGCTTCGTTATGTTTCTCGTTGTAGCTGACCAGATCGTTCAGAGTGAACCCGTCGTGTGCCGTCACGAAATTCACCGAGGCCCAGGGCTTGCGTCCTTGCCGGTTATAAAGATCCGCGGACGCACACAACCGCTTCACCAATTCCGCCACGGACGATCCGCCTTTCCAGAATTCGCGCACCGAATCGCGGAATTTGTCGTTCCATTCAGACCATCCCGGCGGAAATTCTCCGACCTGGTAGCCCCCGGGACCGCAATCCCAGGGCTCTGCAATGCGCTTCACACTTTCCAGATCGGGGTCCTGGTAAATTACCTTCAAGAAACCGCTCTGCTGATCGAAGCCGTTCGGTTCGCGCGCCAATATCGTTCCCAGATCAAAGCGAAAACCGTCCACCTGTGTTTCGTCTTGCCAGTAGCGCAGGCTGTCGGCCACCAGTTGAATCACGCGAGGATGCGACAGGTTCAGGGTATTGCCGGTTCCCGTGTCATTAATGTAGTAGCGCGGCTTGTCGGGAATCAGGCGGTAATAGCTGGCGTTGTCGATGCCGCGAAAGCAAAGTGTGGGGCCGAGCTCGTTGCCTTCCGCGGTGTGATTGTAAACCACGTCGAGAATCACTTCGATTCCCGCATCGTGAAACCGCGAGATCATTTCCTTGAACTCGCGCAAATCATTTTGCGGATCGGCGGCGTACCGCGGTTCCGGCGCGAAAAACCCGATGGTGTTATATCCCCAATAGTTGGTCAGCCCGTGTTCCACCAGGTGCCGCTCATCGATGAATGTGTACACCGGCATCAACTCGACGGCTGTCACGCCCAGTGACTTGATGTAGTCGATCACCGACTTGTGCGCCAACCCCGCGAAAGTTCCGCGCTTTTTCCGCGGAACTGCCGGGTTTAGTTTCGTGAACCCTCGTACATGCAATTCGTAAATAATGGTTTGATTCCACGCCACCGCGTGGCGACGCGTCGTGCTGGACCGCCAGCGAAATACCGGATCCACCACCACCGACTTCGGCACAAACGGCGCGCTGTCTCGTTCATCAAAGCCAAGGTCCGCTTGTTCGGCCCCGACTTTGTATCCAAAACAAGCGTCGTCCCAGCGAAGCGAGCCCACGTGCGACCGCGCATACGGATCAAGCAGCAGTTTGTTGGGATTGAAACGGTGGCCCTTCTCCGGCGCGTACGGCCCGTGCACACGGAAGCCGTAAACGGTGCCCGGCCGCAATCCGCGAACATAACCGTGCCAGATTTCGTCCGTATATTCCGGAAGCTCAATCCGCTGCCGCTCTTCTTTTCCTGCGTCGTCAAACAAGCACAGTTCCACTTTTGTCGCGTGCGCGGAAAATAACGCGAAATTCACACCCAAGCCGTCCCACGTCGCGCCGCGAGGAAAGGGACTGCCTTCTCGAAGTTCAAAACTCTTGGGACTTTCTGCCGGCTGGCTCTGCGGAACTACATCCAGGTCCACAGCGCCATTTTGGCCAAGGACGTCAGTCTCACTCATATCTTTTTGGGAACTCCGTCTTCCGGAAGCCGACACCTTTCGGGCGTAAAAAAGCATCTTGCGCAAACGCGCCGTCATTATCAATGAAAAGAACTCTGTAGCGCCCTAAGGGAAACACTGTAGAGCGCGCTGCGGCCTAGCCCTTCACCGCCGCGCGAATCTTCGGTGTGCCCGCGATTCCGCTCTGGACTGGCTTATCGTTTTTTATGGTCTCAATTAAAGCGCGCGTTATTTTTTCATCCACCTGCGAAGCTTTGCGCAGATCCACCGGATATCGCACCGCCAGCTCGAGGCCAGAATCCGCAAATTGCAGGTGCTGGTGCGGAGTCGGAGGAGTCACCATGATTTCCATGCCGTCTCCCAGTTCCGGTTGGTAGTTGCCGGGCGCAAACTTGCCGTCCTTATACGCTGCCTCAACGGTCCCCAGCAGTGTCTTCTGCAGCGGGCCGTAATCAGCGCCGGGCGCCAGCGGCAGAACCACCTCGTGCCACGTATATTGTGTACCTGGCAATTGCTTGAACAATGGAGTCGTGGCTTGAAACAAAACGGAATTCGAGAACACCGCGATTCTACCCGTCGAATATAAGTCCACTCCCGTGCCCGCCAACTCCATGATGTACAAGCGCACCAAGCCAACGTCGATCACATCTCCGGTGACCCCGGCCACGGTGATTCGATCGCCTACGCGAATTCCATAACGCCCAGAAATTTCGCTGAGCCCGCAGCGACAGTCTGCAAACCCACGGCGATACCTGCGGTTACAAATCCCGCAAAGGTGGCCACGATCTGAACTCTCTTACGACAACATCGCCCAAGAAGAGGTCTGTGTGTTTCTGCGCTGCAGTTGTTGCGGCACCTGCGTGGCCTACGGTCATCGTGCTGCTGGATAGATCCCGTCCACCCAGCCAAGGGGAACCCCTAACCGGAAGCTCCTGCGCCAGCATGCCGCATCTCTCCGTCGAGCACTTTCCCTCCTAGTTGGCCCCGGAACTCAACCCCGATTTAAGGAGTCAGGTCTCTGGCCGGCGACAACTGGCCAACGGTGGTCAGGCCCTATGACGTCGATGAGCTCATGGAGGATGCTCATCAGCGCTGCAGTGGGAGAGGCATCCGAAGGTCACGCAAATCGCGGCATCTTGCGACGCTTTCTGCTCCAACCAGCAACTGATCCGCCGCGCGGATGTTCTCCATTTGAGCGTACAGCAGTATGTAATCGGAGATCAGTCCCGATGATGGTGCCTTTGCAGGAGTGGCCGTGGCAGCTGCCGGGGCCGCAACTACAGCCGTGTCGTTTTTCGCATTGCCTAATGTTCCAAAAACTTCCGGCACCGAACGCGCCAGGTCGTTAATACTTCCTTCCAACCCCGTTCCACCCGTGCTCGTGTTCTCGACAAAATTCTTCAACTTCTCAATCGCGTCCAGCGCGGCCTTGTCCAGCGCCAGTTTTCCTTCCAACGCCTGCTGCTGCTGAACCAGCGCGTCACGATTCTTCTTCGACGCCGAGCTGACCTGTTTCTTCAAGCCCTCAATTTGGTTCTGCTCGTCCGCAATGCGCTGCGAAACTTCGCTTTCCATTTGTGCGTACTTCTGCGCACTTGGACCGGAGGTTCCGGATTGATCCTGATTCGTCTGGTTCGCGCTCTGCCCGTTCTGCTGGTTCAGCGTCACATCAGCGCGCGCCGATTGAAACCCTAGACGCACCGCCCGCGCCCCGAGATTTTGCGCATTCGTCACGTAAATCGCGTCGCTTGGTTCCCGCCCAGTTTTGATCTTTGTCGTGCAGTCTTTGTACCAGCGCATCACGGCGTTCAAATGCATCAGGACGTCATCGCGGTCATTCGCCGGTCCCGATTGCGTTCTCGCTGGTATCGCAAACATCCCGGCGAGTAAACCCACAATAACGATAATGGCGACTCTGGCGTTTTTTGCGCCTTTGGTGATTCCCAAGTTCGTTTTCAGCCTTTCTGGTGGCGTTGGTTGGCAGGTCCTTCGGCTACGCAGGGCGCTCGATGCCAATTTCGTCGCGCGGACGTGGGGACTGTAGTGTAAAAAGGAGCCTCGGGCCGGCTACCCCCAACCTGGTAGGGCCGCGCGGAAATTGCAGTAGAAACTTTCGCTTGCAAATCAGGCGGCTCCCCGGTTCCCGGCTGGCACGGTCTCCTGCGTTTCTTTTTGCGTGTTTTCAATTTCCAGACGCTCGTGCCGGATGTCCAGCCGCAGCCGCCCGAACAAGCTCATATAAATGTTCGCGATCCACACCAGCGCCAGCCACGAAAAGAAATATCCGCGCCATCCCGGCAAGAGCAGTTGAAAGCCTGTCAACGCCAGAAAAATAGCCGCGACGTAGTGGCTCAGGCAGTACTCGCAAGTCAGCAGATAAAAAAACTTCCGCTGGTACAATCGTTCGCAGGATTTGCTTTTGTGCGAGCACCATTCGCGCAACTCGCGCAGAACTTCCTCGTGTGTCACGGTCCAAGTCACCGTCGCCACAGGAATACCAAGAATCGCTAACCTGACAATTTGTTCTTCGACGCCGTTCATTCCAGTTTCATCTCATCACACACCCTCGCACCCTACACGGGGATTTGCCGTCCCCGCAACCTGCTAGTTGCGGTAGCTCCCTCAGGAAAAGGATGTAGACCGGCCAGCAACAACATATTCGGTGCGTCGCTACAGCCTTTTTTGCAGTCGGCTCCATGTTCCTGCGGATTGAGCGCGAAGGAGCGCAATCGTACAAGCAAATGGTAGTTCTCGCGGCTACCGTGAGTGAATCAAAATGAGGTACGGCGATCATGGGAAACGGCAATCTGCAGGGCTTGCGCGTGGCGATTCTGGTTACGGACGGATTTGAACAAGTGGAGCTTGAGAAGCCGCGAGCCGCTCTGGATGATGCGGGAGCGGACACAATTGTGGTGTCACCGAAAGACAAGACGGTGCTGGGAATGAATCACATTGATAAGGGAGATGAATTCATTGTTGACCAGCGAATCGAGCACGCCGAGGCGGATGACTTTGACGCCGTGCTTCTGCCCGGCGGCGTGGTGAATGCCGACACCCTGCGGATGAATCAAGAGGCGCGGCGATTTGTCCAGTCGTGCGACGCGAGCGGCAAACCCATCGCCGTGATTTGCCACGGCCCCTGGCTTCTTATCTCCGCCGGTCTGATTAAGGGTCGTCATCTCACCAGCTATCACACCGTGCAGGATGACATTCGCAACGCCGGCGGCATCTGGACCGACGAGCAAATGGTATTGGACAAAAACTGGGTCAGCAGCCGGAAGTACGACGATATTCCAGCATTCAACGAAGCTATGCTCAGCTTATTTGCAAAGGTAAAGGAAAAATCGAAGAGCGCGGGCCGGTCCTGATACTTCAAACCGAAAGGAAACTCACCATGGTCGTCAGAGAATCAAAAAAGTGCGCACATCCCAATTGTTCCTGTCAGGTAGGAGATGGCAAAACGTACTGCAGCGTGCAGTGTGAGAGCACCGCGAAGACGCCGGATATCGATTGCAAGTGCGGCCACCCCGGTTGCAAAGGCAAAACAACCTGAAGCTCGCGAATTGGCCCTCAAGCAAATGCGCCTTGCCAGTCGCGCCGCCCTGACTCCGTCCACGGCCAATATTTCCGGCGCGGCCTATTATCGAAAGCTAGCCTCCATCGACGCCGCGTCGCTTTCTTGACGCATAGTTCCGCGCATTTTATTTCACAATGAACTCTGGCCGGATGGAAAGTTTGGTGTTCCCCTCCTTCAAAGCTGCGCACCCGGGCGCTTGGGATTTTCGGCGTGCAACTGGCTGTCAATTTCCTTTGGAGCCCGGTCTTCTTCTCATTTCATCAGCTCGGCCTTGGCTTTTTTGTGATTGTGTGTCTGGCGATTCTGCTGCTCTCGTTCATTTTGCTGATATGGACCTTTGTCCGCACGGCAGCATTGCTTTTTGTTCCTTACTTTCTGTGGGTTTGTTTTGCCACGTCACTTGATTTCATGGTCTGGAGGTTGAACGCGCTCTAACAAATTGAACTGAAACAGATTTACCTACCCGACACCAAGCGCCCATATACGAGAACCACCGATTCTCTCTTCTCTTCTGGACCGTCGACAATCGAGGTGCGATGACAAGCTGGGTCCTCTCTTGCAAATGCTGTCGACGGGTATTCACCTATTCCCAGATCCCTGACACTCTGGCCGATCTCTTCCTGGCGCATAAACCGCCGTTCCCGCCGGATGGCTTGGAACGCGTGTGCCCCTTTTGCCGCGCCAAATTTGTTTATCAACGCAGCGATCTCGTCTACCGCGAAGTTCGCCTCAGCGCCTCCGAATAGTTCTTGCCTGGCAGCCTCTTCCAATCCTTCCCCAGTAATCATGTGTCACTGATGACCAATCAAGCAGCGTTGTGATATAAGTTCGGAATACTTGGGAGGAGTAGTATGGCGGAATTCTCCAAGTCCGTTCGGTTTGGCCTGACCCCTTGGTTATGGCGGCGTCTTCGCATACAAGCACAGGAACAGAAAGTCAGCGTAAGCGAACTTGTCCGCACCGCGGTTGAAAAGCATCTAGGCGAGTTGATTTGGCAGAAAGCCGAAGCACGGCAACCTGAAGCCAATTTGCCGAAGCCGAGTTTGCTGCACACGCCCGTGGTGAGATGGACGCCGGAAGAAGAGCAAGCGGCGCACCGCGCGATGCAACTATTTATAAACCACGACGAGTAATCCGCCGCAAACACATACCTGGAAATGTCAGGGCCTCGCGAACGTGGCGAGGCCCAAACAATTTCTGTGCTATTCCGAGAGAACGATGCATGCGTCGCGCGCGAAACGCGTTCACGCCCCGGCCGTCATGCTCTCACCGGCGGCAGGAACATACGGAAATGTCTTCGAGGGCTTCGACGTAACCGACTCCTTGCCGATTCCGAGACCGATGGGAGTGTTCGCCGCTACAGAGAACATCACATTGGGCGCGTTGTCTGTAAGCGAGCGACCGTTCCATTCGACGAACCCGAATGCCGCGGGTGTTCCAACCTCGTAGGGAAGCATGTTAGGGAAAAGTCGGTGCGCGATTTTCTCACCGTATGCCTCAGGATCCTCGGCGGTTCCGTTTGCCGCGACCACTTTGGCAATCGCTTTCGCGATCGCTGCTCCGTAGGTCGCAAAATCATCGGCCGGCCGTCCGGCATTCAGACGATTGCCTAGATCTTCGTTGTACTGCGCAAACAGAGGAGGAATCATCGGCAGGCCTACGCGGTTGATCGAGCGCCAACCACCCGCGTCCGTCGCTAGTGTTGATAGCGCCCATACGCCGATTCGACGCTTATCCCCCGCTTCAGCCAGCAACTCCTTATCCGGCACCTCCAGCACGATCGAGTACACGGTGTGGCCGGCAAACAAGTTCTTTGCCTGACTTGGATCCCATCCGGAAAGGTTGATGGACGTGCCATCCTGAAATGCGTGCCCCACCGCGTGCAACACTTCCGGCTCGATCCAGAACGGATCCCCAGCTTTGCCGGCCCACACGTGCAGCCCCGTTGCCGTGCTGACGATTTCTCCAGTCGTCCCCTGCGCGACTACAGTGCCGGCCGCTTCCGGCTTAACCGCGTCGGCACCCGTGATACGCCGCACGGTGTAGTCCTGCTTGCCCTGCTTGTCGCGTTCGTTGAACGTCAGGCGGTAGGTAACATCCTCAATCGCATCGCCGTTCAAATCCACTTTGAATTCGTACATCCCTTCCGCGTGGTAGCCAGGCACAGGGATGGCGCCAAAAATGGAGTGGCAAACGTTGATGGCAAACACGGTGCCCTTTTCTCCGCGAAATACGTATAAGTCCGTGATGTCGAGGCGGATGTCTTGACGAGCAATTGGGGAATCGAGGTGATGGGACATGGCAGTCCTCCTTTAGTGTCAGGCTGGCCATCACAACCGCCCACGAAATCGCCGCCAGCCTGCTTGGAGGCGCAATTCACGGCATGATGGCGCTTTCCACTCAGATGGTTTTAGTCCGAGGATTGATACTTTTTTTGTTATTTTTATAATTTATATTTTAATGTGTTGACGATGCTGCTGATTTTTCGCTCCCAGCGATTCCCAGCCGTTCCCAAGCGCTACTTGGGAAACCCGGTCTTTTGGATAGGAAATTACTGTGGCTGCGAAAAGAGTTGTAAAAAGATTTGGTGCGGTCGAGTGGATTCGAACCACCACGGTATTGCTACCGCCAGCCCCTCAAGCTGGTGCGTCTGCCAGTTCCGCCACGACCGCACTGAGGTGAGACACCATTGTAGCCGCGCGCCAAATTTCCAGCAAGACGCGCTTCCTGCGTGTACTTACGGTTACGGTTTCTTGGGAGCCGGGGTTGTCGGTGCCGGCTGTTGCTGCGGTTGCGCAGGCTGCTGTGTCGCCGGAGCCGGTGCGCTATTCGCCGGCGCTGGCGTCGTCTTTTGCGCTGGCTTCGCGAATTGCTGCAGGATCGATCCCCCGCCGCCGCCCTCGCCGTTTGCTACGGCGCGATCGACGCGCACCACCATTGCCAACGCGCACACCATGAACATGATGGCGCACCACGTGGTCGCTTGCGAAAGCACCGACGCCGCTCCTCGCGGCCCGAATGCCGTCTGGCTACCCGCTCCGCCGAACGCGCCGGCTAAGTCCGCAGCCTTGCCGCTCTGCAGCAGCACCACAATGATCAGCACCAGGCAGTTCAACACGAAGAACGTGGTCAACAGCCATCCCGCCCATCGAAATCCCACAACGATGATCCCGAAGCCCACGAGCAACGCGATCACCCATTTCATCCAACCCGGCATTTTCTGCACCTCAACTCTATTTTCGTTTCACCGGCATCCGCCGGCCCTACGTGCTCTACCTTGGCCAGTCCTTCACCAGGCTCGCAAACGATTTGGCGTCCAAGCTCGCTCCACCCACCAGCGCGCCATCCAGCTCTTCCTGCGCCATCAACCCTTTGATGTTGTCAGGCTTTACGCTTCCGCCGTAGAGGATCCTCAACGCCAAAGCATGCTGTGCGGAGAACTTCCCCGCCGCGCACTGCCGTACAAACTTATGCACCGCCGCCGCAATTTCCGGGGTGGCTGTGCGCCCGGTACCAATCGCCCACACTGGCTCGTAAGCTATCAGAATACGGGAGAATTCCTCGGCGGTCAACGCGCCCACGCTGCCCTGAAACTGCGCTTCAATCACCTTCTCGATGTTGCCTGCCTCGCGATCGGCCAGCATCTCGCCAATACACACAATGGGCGTAAGTCCTGCCGCCAGAGCCGCTTTGGCCTTCTTTGCCACCGTTTCATTGGTGTCTCCGAAGAATTGCCGCCGCTCCGAGTGCCCCACGATCACGTATTTGCAGCCTGCCTCCACCAGCATGCCGGTCGAAATCTGCCCGGTGAACGCGCCTTCCTTCTCCCAATACACATCCTGCGCGGAAATCGCGATAGGCGTTCCCTTCGCCGACTCCACGGCTGCCGGAATATCCGTAAACGGCGGCGCGATCACCATGTCGCAATCGCTGACTCCCGCCACCAGCGGCTTCACCGCGTCAAAAAATGCGCGCGTGTCCGCCTGTGTCTTGTACATCTTCCAATTCCCCGCGATAACGCGGCGACGCTTTGGGGTGCTCATTTGTTTGTCAGGGCCTCCACGCCCGGGAGCTTCGTACCGCCTAGAAATTCGAGCGACGCTCCGCCGCCCGTCGAAATATGCGAAATCTGTTTGGCCACGCCCGACTGGTGTACGGCGGCCACGGAATCTCCTCCGCCAATAATCGAAGTGGCGCCCGCGGTTGTTGCCGCCGCCACAGCCTTGGCAATTTCCAACGTGCCCTTGGCGAACGCCGGCATCTCAAATACGCCCATCGGCCCGTTCCACACAATGGTCTTTGCCTTGGCGATCTCCGCTTTGTACGCTTCAATTGTTTTCGGTCCGATGTCCAGGCCCATCTGATCCGCGGGCGTAGTTCCCGCGTCGACCACTTTCGACGGCGCATCGGCCTTGAACTCTGGCGCAATCACGTGGTCCAGCGGCAGCATCAGCTTAAAGTTTTTCTGCTTGGCTTCCGCCAGAAGCCGCTTCGCCAAATCCACCTTGTCCTCTTCCACCAGCGACTTCCCGATCGGTAGTCCCTGGGCCTTCAGAAAGGTGTACGCCATTCCTCCGCCAATCAGCATGGCGTCGGCAATTTTCATCAGGTTCTCGACCACTTCAATCTTGTCGCTAACCTTCGCGCCACCCAGAATGGCTACGAACGGCCGCGTTGGGTTGCTGATGGCTTTCCCGATGTAGTTCAACTCCTTCTCCATCAACAGGCCTGCCGCTGCTTTCTGCACGAACTGCGTGATGCCCACCACGGAAGCATGCGCGCGGTGCGCCGAGCCGAACGCGTCGCACACAAAAACTCCGTCGCACAACGCCGCCAGTTGCTTGGAGAATTCCTCGCCGTTCTTTTCTTCTTCGGGATGAAAGCGCACATTTTCCAGCACCAGCAGGTCGCCATCTTTCAGTGCTTTGCTCTTCGCTTCCGCCTCTGGGCCAACGCAATCCGCCGCAAACGCCACAGGCTTGCCCAGCAACTCCTCCAGCTTTTTCGCCGCCGGCTTCAACGAATACTTCGGGTCTGGCCCGCCCTTGGGACGCCCCAGGTGCGACGCCAGCACCAGCCGTCCGCCCTTTTCGATGGCCAGCTTTAGTGTCGGCAAGGTTTCGCGGATGCGGGTATCGTCGGTAACCACGCCATCCTTCAGCGGCACATTGAAATCCACGCGAATGAACACACGCTTACCGCGCAAATCCAGATCTCGAATCGTTAGTTTGCTCATGGTGTCTTCCGTTCGTAAGTTTTGAATATCGGTTAACAGATATCAGGGATCAGCGATCAGTGATCAGGAACCATTACCGGGCGCGGTTTCTCTTTCTTAACTCTGTGCCCTCTGTGTCCTCTGTGGTGAACGCACTTCCCGGGTTCGCCGACCCGTGGTCCGCACGACGCGGACCACGAGTCACGAATCACAAGCCACGAATCACGTCTTAAAACTTCGACGCCATCAACTTGATCAGGTCTCGCACACGGCAGGAGTACGCCCACTCGTTGTCGTACCACGACAGCACTTTCACGCACTTGTCGCCGACAACCTTGGTGTATTCCGAATCCACGATCGACGAATTCGGGTTGCCCTTGAAGTCCGCGGAAACCAGTTCCTCTTCCGTGTATCCCAGGATTCCCTTCATCGGACCGTTTGCCGCGGCTTTCAGCGCCGCATTTACGCTTTCCTTCGTCGCCGGCTTTTCCACGAACACTGTCAGGTCCACTACGCTGACGTTCGGCGTGGGTACTCGCATCGAGTAGCCGTCCAGTTTGCCGTCCAGCTCCGGAATCACCAGCTTTAATGCCTTGGCCGCTCCCGTGGTACTGGGAATCATGCTGAGAGCCGCTGCGCGCGCGCGCCGCAGGTCCTTGTGCGGCAAATCCAGCAGCCGCTGGTCATTCGTGTACGAGTGGATCGTGGTCATGGTGCCGCAGACGATGCCGAAGGTGTCGTTCAGAACCTTCGCTATCGGCGCCAGGCAGTTCGTGGTGCACGACGCGTTGGAAACCACGTGGTGCTTCGCAGGATCGTACTTCTTGTCGTTTACGCCGAGCACCAACGTGGCGTCCGGATCCGTGGCCGGTGCCGAAATGATGACCTTCTTCACCGGCCCGCGAATGTGCTTGCGGGCATCAGCGCCCTTGGTGAACAGCCCGGTGGACTCGACCACAATGTCCGCTCCGACGCTGGCCCAGTCGAGCTCCGACGGATCTTTGGTCTTGAATACCTTGAAGCTCTTTCCGTCCACGCTGATGGTGTCATCCGTATGCGTGATGGTGTTTGGCAGGTTCCCGAGGACCGAGTCATACTTCAGCAGGTGCGCCAGAGTCTTGGCATCCGTGATGTCGTTCACAGCCACGAACTGAATATCCTTGTCATTGAGGGCTGTGCGCATGATATTGCGACCGATGCGGCCGAAGCCGTTGATTCCAACCTTAATTGCCATTACTTCCTCCGGTGGGGTGTGTAGATTGCGGCGACACTGACGGTGCTAAAAACGCCGCGGGTAGAACTAAAAATGCTAGGTGATAGTGTAGGGAAAAGTCAATGTATCTCGGTGTGTCCGGCGTCACACCGCTTGCGGTACGCCTCACGTGCCTGCCGTGCATAATCGATATTCTTGTGGGTTCCTTTGCGACGCGAACTTGCAACAACTCGTGATTTGCGTTGCGGGAGCGCTAAGTCCTTGGTTTGAGACGAAAATGTCGGCGCGCCGATATTACCGTGTTACGTAAACATTTGGTATACATAGCTGCGCGGAGAAAATCAGGCCCCCACCCCCCGGTATTTGCGTATGAGGGGAAACAAAGGAGTTACGGGCGCGGTTTGTGCAAGTAGTGGGAAACAATGGAGTTAGCAATCTTTCATGTTGAGCGCCATCGCGTTCTGCTAAACACGAGTTACGAATCACGAGCCGCGCATTACTGAGGATACTGCTTGATCGTGGTGACCTTCTCCCCGGTGAAGTGCACGAAGATGGTCTTGTCAGGCGGGTGCCCGTAGATCCAGTCTTCGGTGTCGTTCCCCTCGCTATCGCGCTCCCTGACCTTGCGGTCGGGCTTCCCGATAGCGGCCACGACTTCATCGCGATCCATGCCCTTGATGGCCTTACGTTCGGTGATGGCTTTCTTCATCTCCGGTGGCAGCGTATCGATCCAATGGACCGAAGCGGACCGCTCTTTGTTGAAGTCCAGGAAGGGCGCCAGCATCTGCTTCAATTGCTCTGGGGTCATGTCTGGCACGTGCTGCGGAAAATCAATGAAGATAGTGCCGCCCATGCCGGGTTGGAATCCCGGGGGCCCGGCGTCTTGATTCGTTGTCGGGGCGGTCGATTGTGGCATCGGCGTAGTGCCGCCCATGCTCACCTGGATGCGGTCTCGCCATTTCTTCTTGGGCCGCCCGCCGCCATTGATGTCCACAACGATGCTTTTTTCGTGGAACTCCAGCCCGGTGATCTGCACGTTATCGCCGGTATTCACCGCCGCGCCGTGGGTAGCAACAGTGCGGTCCAGATACTCCTGGTTCAACGGCTTGTCGGCGTAGATGATGAAACCGTCTTTGCCGCCGGGCAGCGGCTTTCGCGCCTTCGCAAATTCTCCGGAAACATAGCGGATCAGCGCCAGCTTGGAGGATTCCTGCAGTGCTGCTGTGCCTGGCTTTGGAGGCGCGGTATCGGTCTTTTCTTGCTGCGGGGCTTCTGTGGTAACTACGTCGGGGAACAAAGGAACATTTTCGCCCGGGGGAAGCGACTCATGGGACGCAGATTGCGGCGCTCGCAATGCCGTCCCGCGAGGAATGTCTCCCCAAGCGAAGAACAGAGTCGTAATCGTTATCGCCAGCCGGTAATGCATGCGCATCCTGCCCTGCCGACCTCGGCACGGCTATCCCTATTCTATGATGCAATTCCGCGATTGAATAGCTACGCCTTCAGATTTTCACTGGGAGACGACAGTGACGCCCTGGCGGTCGATTTTCATGGGCAACAGTTCCCCACCGGCGTCCAGTACAGCTTTTTCCACGCGTTCGCGTGCGTCCGGCTCGATCAGCAGGACAACGCAGCCGCCGCCACCGGCTCCGCAAACTTTTCCGGACAGGGCTCCGTTGCGTCGCGTGCCGGCTATGATGCGGTCAATCATCTTGGTGGAAATGGTCGGCAAACTCTTGCGACGGAACTGCCATTCCATGTTCATCAACCGCCCGGTTTCCTTCCAGTCGCCCGCTTCCAGCGCTATGCGCATGGCCTGGGCAATCTGCGAGATGCGCTCCAGATTGTTCTGAACCGCGCCTTTGTCATCCAGATGGGCCTTAAACACCGCCCAATTGTTAATCGCAGACTGTCGCGGCTTTCCCGTGTAGCACACCACCAGCCGCCGTTCCAACTCGTCCAGGTTCACGTTCAGCTCGATGCGCCGCTCGCCTCCCGGCATCAACTCAATCGCCGCCGCTCCCCCGAAAGCCGGCGGGTAGTGGTCCTGCATGCCCGTAGGGATGCGGATCACGATGGCTTCGGCGTCGCGGCTGATGTGAATCCAGTCCACTTTGCTGCGACCGGTTCCCGTGAAACGGTCCAGCGCCGCGCATATTGCCACAGCCATGGCGCTGGAGCCGCCGATTCCCGCGCCTGCGGGCGCCTCGGAATTCGTGGTCAGCGTGAATCCGCCTTCCGGATGAAAAAACTTCACAATCTCTGCCAGCAACGGAAGGCGAAAGCGTTTGGCGCGCGACAATTCCGCGAACGACGCAAATTCCTCCGAGCGGTTGGTGTCCAAGGAGACCAGCTTGATGCCTTCGTCTCCGCCGGACTTGGTGTCGATGACGCAGTGGGCGTAACGCGAAATGGCGGCGTTCAGCGTCACCGCTCCAGAATGGAAAAGGTACAGCGGCCAGATGTCCAGCGTTGCTCCCGCAAAATCCACACGTGTTGGTGCTTTCGATTCGATGCGCATAGTTTTCCTGGAAATTCAGCCCGTTGTCCGGAAGCGGCCGTTCAAGAAGCTCCGCCCGCGGCCCGGTTGGTGCGGGGCAGAATCTGGGGACCCGTTTCGTGCCGCGCCTGGGCTGGATTTGGTTCAAAACAACGCCGGCAGCGCGCCTCATATGCGCCGCCCGCGCCTACAACAATCAGCTCATCACTCTCCACGAGCCGCTGGGTATGCACCGCGGGATTTCCGCAGCGCACGCAGATCGCGAGCAATTTCGTGATTTCTTCCGCAACGGCCAGCAGCCGCGGCATGGGCTCAAAGGGGCGTCCACGATAATCCGTGTCGAGACCGGCGACAATCACGCGCTTTCCCAGGTTAGCGAGCTTGGTGCAAACCTCCACCAGTTCGTCGCCCAGGAATTGCGCTTCGTCGATGCCCACAACTTCCGTGCGTGGCTGCAGCTTGTCCATGATTTCCGCGGCTTTGCTGACCGCGTCCGACGGAATGCCCAGACCGGAGTGCGACACAATCTCGTTCGCGGCATATCGCTCATCAATCGCCGGCTTGAAGATCTGCACGCGTTGCCGCGCAATTTGCGCGCGACGCAGCCGGCGAATCAATTCTTCGCTTTTGCCGGAAAACATTGGGCCAACCACCACTTCGATCCAGCCCATGTTGCCTTTGACGATGTCCACGCGCCTTCTCCTGTATGGTTGCTTACTTAGCATGCTCGCTTTCGAGCACTTCGCACAAGCCATGATTCGTTTGCCGCGTGCGGGATTACTTCGCCGCCGTTTTTGCGGCTTGATACAACTTGCGATTATAAAAGGGCGCAAACGCCGCCACCACCGCAACACGAAAGGACTCTTGCCGCGAAATCAAATTTCCCGAAAGCACGCCCCAGGCTCCCTGAGCATCGCGGATTCCGGCCTGCCCCGCAAAGTTGTCGATCGCCACGGACAATTCCGTGCCTTGCGCGACCACTTCTTCCGCCAGAGCTTCTGGAATCTCGATGCTGCCGGAACATCCGAAATGACCGCTTTCTCCGTCGGTCACGTAGGCCCAACTCTGCAGAAAGACGCGGCGCTGGCCCGGTTCCTCGACCACGTCCAATCCGCCTTCCAGTCCAACATAGAAATTTGCCGGCTCCGCGCTTGCCGCCAAACGTGACGCGAGAGCTTTCGCACGCTGGCGCGCTCCCTGCATCAATTCCTGGCGGGACAATGGCGTGTGGCTGACGCCGCTTTCCACTTCGTACCCGTGCACTTCGATGGTGGTGTCCGCGGAAAGGTAGCTGCGGAAAAGAACAGCGGCTTCTTGAACGGCATTCAGTTTGGGGCGCCGCGTACTGCCGGCGGCAATGCGGACCAAGGGCATCGGCGAACCTATGGGCAAATTCTATCGGTTATTTCTGCGAAAGTTCAGCGAGAAATTCACAAGCCTGAGGAAAATTTCGCAACAGAGACCGCGCGATCGGACCCAGAAGCGAGGCTGGCAATCACTGCGTTTTTTGGGGGGGCGCGGTTTTCCCGGCTGCGCCTGCGGTTGCTTGCGCTTGGTAGAACGCAACCGCGTTTTTGTACTTCGGATTGTTTCGGTCGAGCGCCGCCGCCTTTTTGCAGAGCGCCAATGCTTCGGAGGGATTCTTGTTGGCGACGAGGACGGCCAGATCGTAGGCCGCGGCCGCGCTCGAGGGGTCAAGTTGAACAGCGATGCGCAATTCCTTTTCTGCCTGATCGGGATGGCCCAACTCGGCGAGGAGCAGTCCCAGATTGAAGTGTGCGGCGGGTTCTTTGGGATCTGCCGCGATGGCCCGCCGCAAGGCGCTCTCCGCTTTCGGATTGTCGCCGAGCTGACTGTACACGACGGCCGCGTTCACAAGCGGAGGCGCAAAATCCGGCCGCAAGTTGGCGGCCTTTTCGTATTCCGCCACGGCTTGCTGTAACTCTCCACGATTCCCATGCAAATTCCCCAGGTTCAAATGCTGCGCGAAGTCGTCCTGACGAGTGGTAAGGGAGGCGAGATACTCCTGAGTGGCCGGTTGGATGGCGGCTCTGGCGGCATCGTCGAGCGAGCTGGAAGGGACCTGGCTCAGTGCAGCCGCAGTGCGAAGGCGGACCAGGCGCGATTCGTCCCCGGTGAAAGGCACCAGAGAGCGCGCGGTTGGCAGATCCAGATGCTGCGCCAAAATGTCGACAGCGTTTGCCCGTACCAGCGGCGACGGATCATGCAGCGCCAGTTGCATAGCTACAAACTTGCGCGGGTCTCGGCACGGCGCCAACAAACGAATCAGCGATGCGGCAACAATGGCGCTGTGATTCGGGTCCTGAATGTAGGAAAGCATAGCTGGAAGCTTGGACCAATCGCGTCTACGCGCCGCATCGATCAGAGCGGCCTGCGCGAGTGTCGGGGCTTGATAATCGCCGGGGTACCACTTCCGCACGACGGAGTCCGCCCAGTGCGCGTCCTTGTCTTTGTGGCAATCGTTGCAGGCGTTGGGAGAATTGTATTTGATGGTGGTTGCCGGCGTCGGTGGGCGCATGGAGTGATCGCTGCGACGCATGCGCGCGTACTCGGTCATGGGCATGTGACACGAGACGCAAGAGTTTCCAAGGCTGTCTGCTTTGTGATGGGTGTGAGTGGGTGCGTTGTTCACAATTTCTTCATGGCAGGGCAGGCACACCCTGTTGGGGTCGCCCTTGGCGAAACGGTATCGTCCGCTGGAGGTATGGCAACTGACGCAGTTGAGCCTGCCGGATTTCGTGCAGGGGCTCATCAACCACGACGTAAAGGTGTAGTTCTCGCCGAGGTCGCGGCCATCCGGATAGAAGTCCGGACTTTCGTAGGTCACCAGGCTAAAATTGTCGAAAAATTTGTCGCCCACGTGAAAACCGGAAGTGATCGGGGAAATTTTGGCATGGCACGATGCACAAGCATCGCTGCGCTGTTCGGGCTTAAGGCTCTTGAAGCTGATCAGTCCGAGTTCGTCGGGTGTTTGCCCGCTTTTCTCCGCTGCCTGATACAGCCGAACGTGTCTGCCTGCGGGACCGTGACAGGTTTCGCAGTTAATGCCGGGCTCGCGCCAGGTGGTGTGATAGCTGTCGTTTGCCGGATCGTAGTTGGTTTCAATTTGGCTGACGTGACAGCCGTAGCAAGAGGTATTGAAAGTGAGCGTGCGGTCCCGCCACGTGACAGGTTGCTCGCGCGAGACATTCTCGTGCATGGTCATGCTCAGGGTGGCGTCCATCCACGTTTTCGTGCGCGTGTCGAATGCCAGCGGCAGGACCTGCAAGTGCCCGCGTTCCAGGGGCGTCAGAAAGTAGTAGACGTTCTTCCCGCCGAGCGCCTGTTCGATGGGATAGCGATGCTCGTCGCTGCCGTTGTTCTGCTCGACAATCCAGCCGCCCTTTTCGGTGATTTCAGCTTTGTAGGTTGCGCCGCCAATCCGGATCGGGAGGCTGTCCGGCAGTTCCGCGGCGCGTACAAATTCAGGCGAGTACAACTGCATGGCCAGGCCGTGATGCGAAGTGGACCACAATTCGTAGAATTTTTGGTGGCAAGCGCGGCAGGAACCCGAGCCCACGTAGCCGTCGTTTACAACAACCAACTGGGCGTGGCGCGAGCGGATGGCCAGTGCGGCAGCGGCAAGAATTGCCACAGCGAGGCCAGCCAATAAATAACGATTCGGCCGAATTAGCGTTTGCATCGCTTTCTGCCCGCGTGCGGACATACCCGGGAACACTCCGTGGGCGGCGGAGGAGGAGACTGTTCAGAAGTTCCTGATTAGAAAGCTATTGTTTCCAAGGCTGGAACTCAGTGATGGGTGTCACGTCCAGCTTTACGTTCATGCTTACCACAGGATGTTCACCTGGCGTCGTGCCCGGCGAAAACCCAGGACAGTGCGTCATCGAGGACGCGAAAGACGCGAACACCTTTTTCGCCTGAGGATTCGCGAAATACTACGAACATTCGAGCCAACCCAAATGCGAGCTCGCTGTTTACGAGGATGGCCCGGCGCGCATCGGACGAGAATATCGAGGTTTGGGCAAGCCTGCGCACCTCTTCAATCCCAACCTGGACCTTCGTTACCTGGGTGAAGTCAATCAATTGAGAGAAGGTGGGGGCGAAATCAGGATCTTTCAGCAGCTTCTCCTGGTGCGCCAATCCGTCAGCCAGGGTGAACACACCGGAGATCGTGGTCAACACCAGTCGATGTTCCTTATCGATCCTGAAGTAAGCAGGCATCTTCTATTAATAACGCGGATCCGCCAGTCGAGCACTCACAAACGTGTTCAAACTTCGTGTCGCTACACTAAGGAAGTATTGCTGCGCTAAGGGAGGAAACTCTGTAAGTAATTTGATTGAATGGAGCGGCCTATCGGAATCGAACCGACACCTGAACCTTGGCAAGGTTCCTGTAATTAACTCTAACGCGCTGGAGTGGCAGCACTTAACTTTTTCAAAGGCCTCAGGAAATGGAAAACAAATGGAAAATGGGAAGGGTTCCAAAACACAAACACGCCAGCCACCCGGTTAGCGACCCTCCTCAACAATCTGCCAGAGATATATCCTAGCCGTCTCCTCTCCTAACGAAACTTGCAGGCGCACACCATCTGTCGTTTCGACGATGGCCTTGATGGTCGCTTCTACGATTCTGCCGCCTGATAGTTTTACGAGTACGGTGTCGCCCACTTGGTATTTGCGTACATTCCGCTTGCCTACTGATATTTCTTTCTTTCCGGGCGTCAGTTCCACTAGATTCGTGCCGCGCCTGTCCTGCCTGCTAACTCGCCGCCGATTCCCTCTGACGACGGCGGGAATCGGCGGCGCAGTTTCCCCCTCGGTAGGATTGACGCTGGCGACGTCAGCGCCGAGCGGGAGTGGCCCTTACCCTAAGCCGCAAGGTGTTGTCTCTTCCCCGCTCTCCCGTGCACCCTCACATGCACTTTCCTGCCCTGCGCCCGCGGGCCAGCCCTGTGGGTCTCCTTTCTAGCTATCCCTTTCTTTGGTTTGATGGCCAGTTCCAGCAGCGACTTCTCCGCCGCCACCAGGTTCTTCACGCCCTTTTCCGTCAGTTCTCCCCACCGAAGTGCTTTCCGCTCGGCTACTTTGCGGCCGCCCGTGGCTTTCTGAACCGTCTCCAACTCTTCAATGGCCAGTTCCAACAGCCTTTTCTGCGCATCCATGTACTTCTCGGCGCCTTCGCGAGCTAGTTTGGTCAACACTTCCATCCTTTCCCGTGGCTTTCCATTCGGCTTGCCGCCATTGGTCGCAGCGCTCACCTCATGCGCGGCCAGATCCAGAAACTTCTTCTCACTCTCTACGACGGCTTCGATGCCGCGCCGTGCAAACTCCGCTACCTTTGCCCCGGCGATCAAGCCCTGGCCTTCACGATACGACTCCGTCACGGCATGAGTCTCTTCCGCGGCTGCATCCAGTAAGTGCTTTTGCATGCCGACTAATGTATCCATGCGGTGTCGCACCAACTCGGCCGCAGCACCAGTCGCCACGGGAAGCCGCAGTCCTTCCTTCATGCCTTCCACCACCAGCGCGGTCTCTCCGGCTGCCAGGTCCAGCAGGACCTTCCCTGCGGTGGTGACGTTCTTGACACCCTTGTCGGCAAGTCCTGCCAGCGTTGCGCCCGGCCGGAAACCTGGTTTGCCAAGATTCTCACGCACCATTCCGAAAAACAGTGCATTTTCCTGAGCCGCCAGATCCAGTACGATCTTCTGTGCAGCAACAAAACTCTCAATGCCTTGGCGCGCCCAACCCATCAGGGGGTTTGAGGGCGGGGAGGCTCGAGGTGATTTCTTTTCTTTTGAGTTCATGATTGAATCTCCTTTCATCCCGCGTTATACTGCGTTGCAGTATCCAACTTCACGGTACGGCCCCGTTTCTCCCACGTCAAGCTCTTTCCGGGGGCCCAGGTCGGACGCCTGGCAACCCCCGGGGGCAATATGAAAAAGCCTGAAGTTCTCATTCGCAAATACAGCGATCGGCGACTCTACGATACGGGTGCCAGCCGCTACGTAAAGCTGGACGACATCGCCCGCATGGTTCGCGATGGCAGCGATGTCCGCGTGGTGGACGGGCGCACCGGCAAGGACGTGACCCACATTATCCTCACCCAAATCATTGCCGAAAACGCCAAGGAGCATCAGATTGCTCTGCCCCTGGGACTTTTGACACAGATTGTCAGAGCCTCCGATAAGGCCACTCACGATTTTTTGTCTTGGTATCTGAACAGCATGCTCGACCTCTATCAGAAGGCACAGAGCTCGGTTAACACGAAGCTCTCGGAGACGAAGAAAGCCGTCTCGACCCCGCTTGATTACGTGCGCAACCTGCTGGCAGCCCACTCGTGGCCACCGACGGCGGAGGGCGGTGAAGTCGAACAACTCCGCCGCCGCGTTGAGGAATTGCAGACGCGCTTGGCGCAGCCCAAGAAATCCGCTCGTCGCGCACCTCGGCGCGGACGCCGGGCCTGAGGCACGGCTCATTGGTATTCGATTCGCGACTCAAGGTGCGAAATGACGCAAAGTGCAAAGCCTAAAGAACAGGTCTGCGTTAGAGAGTTTCATAAGCGGCGTCGGGTCTTAGTCAGGACGGGCCGTAAAGCAATGTGCAGTCTTCTACTAATGTGCAGTCTTCTACTTTGGAGGGAGTCAGGTTCGCGAACCTCAGGGCAGCTTCGCACGCGTCGTCAGAAGTCTCGTACTGTGAGCCATGGCCCGCGTAGTTCCCGTCGCGTGTCGCACTCCAATACCACCAACTCTCTGGCACACCAGAGAATTGCCAAACGTCAAGTCGCCATCCGTCGTGCACTAACTCACAGCTTCCGGGGAAGAGTTTCTCCCACTCCGTCGTCGTTGCCGTGATTGGATTACCCATGTTGGTCTCCTTGCTGCTAACTTTTCTAGAGAGGGTCATGGCACTGGCGGGGAGCCATCGGTACCGGGCGCGACGACCAAAGTTGATGCCCGAGAACTGTTGAATGCTTCAGCAGGGATGATGACCGCGTCAGCAATAAAATCTCCTGTGGACCGGACCAAAACCTCGACGCAGCCACGAAGCGCAAAGACTGGGTCGAGTATGAACGAAAGTCACTTAACGACCGTTGGTTGCGTGTGTGGAGCGCCCGGAGGGTTCTGCAGAGTCCTTACGTACTCGGAGAGACTCTGAATGCGCACTTCCGTCACTCCCGGCAGGTCGGAATTCATGGGCCCTAAGAGAAGTCCCCATATAGGCATATAGCCCTGCCCCTTGGATGGCCGCCCTGTGCCGTAACGAAGGATGCGACAAACACCTTCTGAGGGGTAGATCTCGTGGTTTTTCGTGCAGAGTTGCGTCAAATCGACAGGCGGCACGGTGCAATAGCGCGAGGAACGGCCATTCCCCCGGCCATCTTCGCCATGACACCCGGCGCAATAGACAGTGTACATCTCATAACCGGAGGTAGCGCTCATGACGAGCGAAGAAGGGCATGAACCTTTGTTGACCACCGTATCTCCGTTGACGATCGAAAGAGGGTAACCGGAAACCTCGAAGACCAATAGCAAGGATATAGCGGCCTTGGTATAACGAGTTGCGTTTAACATAGACCACCGCCATAGAGACAACTAGAATCGCGGGCAGCGGAAAGCAAGGTCAAGCATCACAGTCTTGAGTGACCACCGGGCCTGTTCTTGCACTCGTCTCGTCTCCGAATGAGACCTGCAAGCGCACGCCTTCTGTTGTTTCGACAACGGCCTTGATCGTCGCCTCTACGATTCTGCCGCCCGACACGCGGTCGCTGAAGAGACAAGGCAAGACTGGCACGGTGAGAAATGGCAGGCGTGTATGGAGAGATTCAAATGGAAGGCTTTGGAAACTGGGGAAACTGGCTCGTCGTTCGAACCCTCATTGAGCCATGGTACAATCCTGCGAAATGGCAACGCGACAGCAAGCAAGAGACGCAGAGGCGAAAATGCTGAGGGCACAGGCAGCTCTCCGAGACTACGTCGAAAGGTCAGAACAGCGTACAGTGGATATTCCCCTGCACCTCCGCTTGGCCAAGGAACTTAAACGCTCCACGGATGAGTACGTCAGAGTTCTTTCCAAATTTCTTTCCGAATTGCGCTCAAGGGACCGGGACGCGAAGCCTTAGAGTCTACGCTTACACCGGCCACGGGCCGACGTGAGGGGTGACCCGGCGAGTTTTGTCGTGCTGGTGTTCGCAAAAGATACTTCATCGCGTCGGAGTCCACACACGTTTATCCGGCGGGGTTGCGTGTCCCGACCCGTCGTTGGAAGTTGTGGAGGGCCAAAAGTCGGAAGGTCGGGGTGTCCCGGCTCGTCGAGACTCTCCAACCTTCCGTTCACGCTCACAATAATTCCTCTTCTACCATCGAAAGCTGATGCCGTCTATTGGGGGAAAACTCTAGTCTTCCAACGCGGGAATTGACGCATACATTTTGGAGATGCAGGGTGATGTTATGACTGTTTCCTGCGGGAACTGCCATCAGGAGCACTTAGCTTCGGACTGACAGCGGAGATGCAATCTTGAACACAATGGTGGGCCAGTACGTGCGGCTAGTCTGGGCACCCAGAACTCATTTGGGCACCGTTACAGCCACCCGAGGGAATAAACTAAATATCGAGTACCTGTTCCACCACGACCAGAGATTCGACGATAAACTGCCTGATTTTTGGGTGCTTCGTTGTGAAATAGAGGAATGTAAACGGCCCACGAATTCTGAGGTGATGGCAGTGAACAGATTAATAACGTAGCCGAGTCCCCCGGCCTTTAATGGCTGGTTCGGCAGTGAAAAAGCATGATCGCCGCTTAGTCTATGTCTTGGTCTTCGAATGCGAGAAGTGTAAGCGGGATGTGTATGCGTATTTCCGCACTGAGGAACCAGAATTGGATTTCCAACTGACCTGTCCTTGCGGATGGGTAGGAACTCGACGCGGTGTCCAAGCGAAAGAGGGTTTTCTGTCGTGACGCTGACTCACCGTCAGCGAAACAATAGCGTACACAAAGTTTATTCTAAGGCAGCCTTGGGACAACAAGCTTTATGGAAGTTGGCCGAAGCTGATGCATGCCGAAATCATTGAGCGTCCCGCAGTGAGCACAACGCTGTTTTATTATTCCTGCCGGCAATTCCTCTTCGGCCTCCGAGCCAGCTATTGTGAGCACGTATCTTACGTCTCGATACCGTCAACGGACCTCAATGACGATCTGCCAAGGATAGATCAGCGCCGTCTCATTTCCAAACGACCTGCAGCGCACACCTTCTGTGGTCTCAACAATGGCTTTGATTGTTGCTTCGACGATCCTGCCGCCCGACAGCTTCACCAGCACATGGTCGCCGACTTTGTTTTCGTTCATGGGGGTCAACCCCAGAGGGCAGGGCCGTCACTCTCCTGCATCCACCAGTTGACGGTTCATCTGGAGGTACGTAAGGGCTTCGTTGGTGATGTTATAAGGTGGCGCAGTCCAATGGCTCGAAGCCACATCCGGTCTGTATAGTATGCCGTCGTCTGCCAAACCCTGCGCCGTACCCACACTGTCGCCGCTCCAACCACGACTGCGTACATCGTTCTTGACATACATGCCGAGCACTATCTTCTCATCCGCTGTCAGGCGGCCCAAGCGTCGTTCCAGTTTGCTGACTTGCATGCGGTGTTTCCACTTGTTGTGAATCCATCTGCCAAGAGGCAATAGCATGGTGATGATAAGCCAACAAACGCCGATGAGAAACAAGGTGCGGGTATGAAACGGGTATGGGCCGACAAGGATTGCCAACCCAAGAGAATTGGGAAGCCGCGACGGCCCGAACAGCAAGATAGAAGTGAACAGTATGAGAAAGAGCGCGGATACAACGGGAAGAGGTTTTGTAAGCGCATCGTACAACTTAGACCAGTCGCCCAATCTGACCCCTGCAATTTCTCACGAAGGAATTGCGCAGATACTAACACGGATGTTAGTCTCCCGCCGTGAAATTGAAGCCTCCGAAAGTCGAGCCTATTCGCAACCCAACCCTGTTCGCGATGGACAAACTTGAAAAGGCTGGCAATCTCGCGAACTCGCTCAATGTCGAGCGGCCATGCTCCGAACCCGGCCTGCTGTTAGGCACAAGCTCATTTACCGCAAACGGGTGGGCGGGGCGTTCTTACCCCCCGGCATGAAGCCGCGCGACTATTTGTCTTACTACGCGACACAATTCAAGACCGTTGAAATCGACAGCACATATCACGGAACGCCTGGCGCCTCCACAGTCATGAACTGGTACGAGCGCACGCGGGTACTACGAGGCACCCGGGAAAGAAGATCGGCGGAACAAGCGTACTGGCAATGCCAGTATCCGGCCTCGTGACAGAAAGTTTACAACTGGGATGTTGTATGCGCCATTTACGAGCGAGTAGACTCGCGACGCCCTTAAGAGTGTGGTGGAGGAAAGCCGATGAGAACCAACAAGAAGGGAATGGACTGTTTAAGCCTGGTAGTGGCAATGCTTTTGTTGTGTGCGAGTGCGCAGCGAGCGCAGGCGGATGGCGCGAACAGTTTTACGCAGACAAACTTGGTATCGGATATTCCGGGAATGGCGAAGACGACGGATCCGAACTTGGTCAACCCGTGGGGAGTGTCGTTCAGTTCGGGTTCGCCATTCTGGGTCTCTGACAACAAAACCGGCTTGGCGACACTATACAACGGAGCGGGAGACATCATTCCGCTGGTCGTCACAGTGCCACCACCGATGGGCGGCGTACCTCCCTCGGCGCCTACGGGACAAGTGTTTCACGGTAATCCCGGCGACTTCGGAGGTTCGCATTTTATATTTGCGACGGAAGACGGAACGATTTCGGCGTGGAGTGGGGGTACGAGTGCAACACTGCACGTGGATAATTCCCCAGCAGGGACCGTGTACGAAAGGCCTGGCGATGGGGAGCGTCAGTGGAAGTTCGTACCTCTATGCGACCGACTTCCACAACGGGACGATCAATGTGTTTGACAATGCCTTCAGTCCCCATACGTTTGGGCGGGTTCATTTACCGATCCGAATCTGCCCGCCGGCTACGCCCCTTTCAACATTGAAAATATCAACGGCAACCTGTATGTGACCTACGCAAAGCAGGACGCGGCGAAACATGATGACGTTCTGGCCCAGGCAATGGGTTTGTGGATGTGTTCAGCACAGACGGAGTCCTGCAGACGAGATTGGTCAGCAACGGTGCGCTGAATTCGCCGTGGGGAATGGCGCTGGCTCCGGGAAGCTTCGGAAGTTTTGGAGGTGACCTGCTGATCGGAAATTTTGGGGATGGAATGATCAATGCGTTCGATCCTACAACGGGCATGTGGATGGGTCAGTTGGATGGAGCGGATGGAAAGCCCCTGATCGATCTGGGGTTGTGGGACCTGACGTTTGGGAACGGGGGAAGCGGCGGAAGCAAGAGCGACCTGTTCTTCACAGCGGGGATCCCGGGAGATGGGATGGTGGAAGATCACGGGCTGTTCGGGAGCATCGTCCCAACGCCAGAGCCGGGAACTTTTGCGTTGCTTGGCTTCGGATTGCTGGCTTTGATTGGAACTGCGCGAGGACGGAAACATGCGGCGATTGCTTAGGTTGGAAGCGAAATTGAGGCGTTGACGACGACGTGGGATAAGGCGGTCACCGACAGGACCGAGGATCTAACAAACTGGACCGGGTTGTTCCGGCAATTCGTTTCCAGAAACCTCAAGGTCTACGCTTACGCCAACAACCATCACGCCGGACATGGGCCGGGGACGGTCAAGTTGTTTTGGGATATGTGGAAGAAGAAGTAGTAGACTGTAGTTCCTCTTTCCTTTGCCGCAAATCCTTGCGGAGAACCCCGATGGAAAAAGAAAATGGATGAAGGCCGCAAACGAACTCTCGGCGTCATTGCCGCAATCTTTGCGTGCCG
>CAWGXB010000008.1:0-25933 GCA_963826335.1 Candidatus Acidiferrales bacterium
CACGCCCAAGGAATGGGTGATCAATGGCGTCGTGGTCCCGCGAGGGGCCGGTGCGCAGCCGGGACGAGTTCTGATCGGTACGGAGGGGCAGGGCATCCTGGCGAGTGACGATGCCGGCGAGACCTTCTCCACTGCGAATGCAGAATTCACTCATACTGTCGTCTCGCAACTGATCGGCGACCCGCACCAACCAAATCATTTGCTGATCCTGCTGCAGACGGGCGGAGCGCGGCTGCTGGAAAGCCGCGACGCCGGATCGAACTGGGCGCCGATTCCGTTGACGAAGAGCGGAGCGGCGACGGAGCCTGAGCTTAACCCGGAGAATGTCGAACGAATTTACGGCACGCCCGCGGGGTGGCTGGTGCGAATGCGCGATGGCTCGTTGTGGCTTTGGGACGATGCTGCCACATCCTGGAAAGAGCGGAAGCTTCGGCCTGCACCCGGTTCGGCGCCCGCTTCAAAGAGCAGCGCCAAGAGCAAGCGGCCTGCCGCCCCGGCGCCCCTGCAGATGATCGGCAACTCGCTCGCCTTTGCCGGCGGCGAACTGTTGGCGTTCACAAACCAGGGTTTGCTCAGGTGCCCTCGCACGGCCACCTGTTCGCGTTTGCGCGCGTTCGTTCGCGTTGCGGATGCCGCGGCACTATGGGTGTCGCAGAACGCGCAAGTCGTTGCCGTTGCCGCAGACGGCAAGTTCGGGATGTCCAGCGACGGTGGTGCAACCGCCGTGTGGAGCGATCTGCCCGTGGTTGGATCGGCTGTGCGGTGGATAGATGTCGCTGCGACAGCCGACGGATCGCACGTGTTTCTAGGGACTGCTCAGGGGCTTTATCAGTCCAGCGACGGCGGAGCGCGTTGGGAGCATCACGAAGCAGGACTGCCCGCGGGACAGCTAGAAAGTTGGCTCAGGACAAAAGATCTTATGGCGGTGGCATTGCGCGACGGAGGAATGTATGTTTCGCGCGACGCAGGCAAAACCTGGGAGCGTGTGGATCAAGATGCGGAACGAGGACGCTTCACCGGGATCGTGGAAACGCAACAGGGCGTGCTGTCGGTCGGGTCGCAAAGCGAAGGGGTTCTGCGCCTGTTCCTGAACGGAACGCAGTAAGCAAAAAATGGGGTAAAGAGGGCGTCGATGTCCCATAACGATACATCTTTCGTTACAGGGATGACTTATGTAATTACTGTATTTGTAATACAGGAGTGTGGCACCAAAAAGAAGGCAAGGATTCCCGGAATGGTATGCGCTCCCATTCCCGGTTCGGGAATCAAGCGGGCAATCCTCGATGCCTATGCAAGGACACTACCGATCGTGGCAAGAGCGTCGAGTGGAACTCTGGCGGCCTTGAGTTCGAGCCGCTATTGGGACCGTTGCTGGAAATGGAGCGTGCCTTATGGGTGCCGGTGATGAAGGGGCGCATGCTGTGCGGCCTGCTTCTGGTGGCTACGCGCGAAAGACAGAAGGCGTTGAATAAGAGCGCGGCCGAGCGCGTCGCGGCGGAATTGGGACTGCTTGTGGAATTGGAAGAGGAACGCAGGTTGGCACGCGAGCGCCAGGCGGATCCGGAAACGTACGACCTGCTGATTTGCGACCTGAGGATGCAGGGAGTGGACGGCCAGATGATCTACCAGACGCTGGTGCAGCGGCAGAACCCGCTGCGCGAGCGCGTTCTTTTCGTGGCCGGCGACGTCTTGTCGCCGCGCACACAGGAATTTCTGGAGCGCCATCGACTTCCGCACGTGGCCAAACCATTTCGCATGGAAGAACTGAGCCAGGCTGTGAAGGAAGTCCTGCAGCGGCAGACGGCCGCGGCCATTCGAGCGGAAGCGACCAAAAATCGCGCGGCGGGAAACGGATGACCATGCAGAACGCGGAGCGCAAGGATCCCATCGAATTGTTGCTGGTGATTTCCGGCAGTCAGGAATTCCACGAGCAGGTGCAGAGGGAATTGGCGCGGCGGCACGATCATTTGTTTGTCACCGACGCCAGCAGCTTCGAGGGGGCACGACGCGCGATTCAGGCTCGTTCGCCGGCGGTGATTCTGCTGGATGAATGCGCGCTGACTAGCGTGGGCCTGGCTCAGCAGGGAAGAAAGCCCACGCCTTGGGCTGCCGCCACTTCGCTGGCGGAGTGTGCTCCGCTGGTGGTGGTGGGCAGCGCAGAACACCGCATGGAACTTGGCGCGTTGCTGGCGGCCGGTGATGTGGACTTCGTCATTTGCTCGGAATCTTCTCTGCAGGTAGCTGTGGGAATGGTGGAACGGAGGCTGCGGCAGCGGCACTTACGCAGTAGGCGCGAGGCTGCTTCGCGGCAGGAGCGGGAGAATCATATGGAAAGCCAGCAGGGAACGCCCGATTTTGGTGAGGTTTTGCGCCACGAACTAAACAATCCGCTGACCGCAATCCTTGGCAACGCGGTGCTGCTTCTGGCGGAACTGTGCCGCCGCAATATCGAGTTGCCGCAGCAGGCGGTGCTGCGATTGGAGACCATCGCCACGCTGGCAGTGCGCATGCGCGAGATGGTTCGCCGTTTGAGCGAAGACTGGGAACCCAGTCGGAGCGCGCGGCGGAAGAACTGGAAACCCACCCCAGCTAAACTGGCCGCAATTTCCTTTCCCGCCGTGCAATTTTCGTTTGTCAGGCAGTCACAGATTCAGTGAGGAGAGTCCTCTTATCGGTTTGCCGAGGGATCCGCGAAAAACTGGAGTACGCGGCGGCGAAATTCATCGGGCTCGAAGCCGAGTGCCCCGGTATGAAATGCTCCCGGGACAACCCACAGCGATTTAGGGCCGCGTGCGGCGGCGTAGATACGCTCGGCAGGGCGGCAGGGAAGTGCAACGTCGTTCGCGCCGCAGATCAGGAAAATTGGAAACGCGCGTCCGGCGACCGCCTTTTCCGGGGAAATGCCGGAGGCGGAGAATCCGGCCAGAGATTCTCCGCGGGACACCAGGAGCCAACTGAACGGTGCGAACAGCGTTTTCCCGAGGAGGGGCGACCAGCGCAAGCCGGCATAATCGTAGGAGGCTTCGCGAAGGCTGGCGAACGGCGCTTCAGCGACCACCGCTTCAATCCGCGGGTCCGCTGCGGCGCATTGTAGCGCGATACCTGCTCCCATCGATTCTCCCAATGCGAAAATGTGTGTGGGATGCTCAGTGGCGACGAGAGCGTCGACGATGGCGTGCGCGTCGTTGCGCTCCAGCCAGCCGTACGTAGCGATCTCGCCTTCGCTCTTTCCGTGGCGCCGCGAATCCATCAGCACGACGTTGTACCCGGCACGCAACAAGATCTCCGAGTGGCTCACCACGCCGATGCGATTGTCCCCTACGCCGTGGAACGCCAGCACCCATGCGCCATTGGCGTTCGCCGCGCGAACTTTCCAGCCGCGCAGCAACGCACCGTCGGGAGCGCGCACGTTGAAATCTTCGCGGCGTCCACCAACATGGACGAACGCAGCATCGGCTTCACGAATCAGGTCTGGAGTCAGTTCTCGGCGTATGGGATGAAGAGATGCGGGTGCGGCAAACCACCCGGCGACTCCAGCGAGCAGGGGCGGAAAGAGCAGCAGGATAAGGAGCACGCGAAGCAGCCGCATATCAAATAAACGAATAGCGCGGAGTAAAAGTTCCTGCGAACCGCTTGTGAAAGCCGCGCGACGTTGCTCGGTCTTGGCTATTTCAATCCAAAGTGTGAGAGCACGACCGATAGCGCGATCACCGCCAGCACGATGCTGGTGACGACCACGTACTTGTAGTCGCGGTCCACCCAGAACGCCCAGATGGAAATGACGACGCGCAGTACCGGGGTAAGAATCAACAAGGCGGTCGCCACCATCATCAACGTGAACGCGTCGAACTCCTTCAGTCCTTGCCAAATTGCCGGCCAGCGATAGTGGGACCGCACCCACTCCGGCGTCAGCGGGTAGGCCTCCGGATGAAGCAAGGCCCGCGCCAGGCCAACCGCGAACAGCGCCGAACTGATGAACATGCCCGCCAGCAGGACGCGGTAAACGTCCTGGTAGACATTCTCTTCCGTGGAACCGGCAGATTCGTTCTTCGAGCGTTGCAACACCATCACACCCCCAGCGACGGCAGGTAAATGCCAAAGCGCATAGCCAAGCCCTTGGCCAGCATTCCGTAGGCGAGGTATGCCATCAACGCGGTAAAAATCCACTTCAATGACGAGCTGTGCAGGCGATTCATCACGGTGGTGCCGACGGTCGCTCCGATTGTCGTTCCCAACGCGACCGGTGCCACCACAGGAAAGTGAATCAGACCCGCCAGGAAAAACAGGATGGAGCTAACGGCTGCGGTCACGCCGATCATCAGCTTGCTGGTGCCCACCGCCAC
The DNA here is from genome assembly GCA_963826335.1 of Candidatus Acidiferrales bacterium. Taxonomy (GTDB): domain Bacteria; phylum Acidobacteriota; class Terriglobia; order Acidiferrales; family UBA7541; genus Acidiferrum. The sequence continues at coordinate 4,344 of CAWGXB010000008.1, forward strand.
CTTCATTGGCACGTTCATGTAGCGGTTCATGGCCGAGACCTTCAGAACTCCGCCACCCACGCCGAGCATTCCCGATGTGAGGCCGGCAAGATAGGAAACGGCGGCTCCAATCGCCGAGCCATTGACCACGTACTGCACATCGCGATTGGCTGCCAAATCGTGATACGAGCCGTGCAACTGCAGGTAGCGCGACAACCGGTCGGGCTTGGCCTTCGCGAACTCTTGCGACGCAATCTTCTGATCGTCCAGATTCCGCGTGGTGAACGCCGCGTAGCTCATGTACGCCAGCATGAAGGAAAAAATGATCAGCATCAGCCATTGTTGCAGGTAGATCGCCAAAACGCTGCCGGTCAGGGCGCCGATGGTGGTAGCAATCTCCAGGGACATGGCCAACTTCAGATTTGTAATGCGCTGATCGACGTAAGAGGAACCTCCGGCATTGGAGGTCGCGATTACCGAGACTATGCTGGCCGCGACCGCTACCTTCACCGGCAAATGGAACATCAACACCATCACCGGCACGATGAATACGCCGCCTCCCACTCCCAGCAGCGCGCCGAAAAAGCCCGCCAAACAAGCCGCTGCGAGCAGCGTAAGTGCAAAATGTAGCGAGTACTGCATGCGCAGCGGATTCTATCGCACTCGACCGTTTTTGATCTCTACAGGAGTTTCAGGAGCGGAACAGCACATCTTCGCGCTGGAACATTTTGACGGCGAGAAACAGCGCCACGGCAGCGTACACGCAGGTGGATAGGAAAATGATAGCGATATAGTTCCAGTGATAGGTGCCGGTGACCAGTTCCTTACAGAGCAAGCTCATGTTCAGGATGGGCACGAGCGCCAGCTTGGATGTGAGTTCGACGCCCGGCAACATCGCGGCGATAGCCGGAAGAATCACCACCATCATCAGCGGAGTGACGTAGCTTTGCGCCTCCTTGTAACTTTTGGCGAACAGCGAAATGGTCATCAGCGCCGCAGAAAATAGCACGGCGAGCGGAAGAACCATCACGAAAACGGAGAGGACAGAACTGAGCCCGATGCGAAGCTGAAGTGCGGCCGCGTCGCTTCCAGCCTTGTCGAATGCGTGGAAACGCTCCACGGCCCAGAAAGACACGCCCATCGACGTCACGGAGAGCGCGGCAGTGACCAGCGAGGCGTTCAGCACCAGGAAGAATTTCCCCAATACCAGATGCACGCGGGAGACTGGGCTCGAAAGAATCGTTTCCATGGTGCCGCGTTCTTTTTCGCCGGCGGTCAGGTCCATGGCCGGATACATCCCTCCTGTCAGGCACAGCAGAATCACCATGTAACCAATCAAGCCGCCGAAGGTTGCGCCGCCCACCTTTTCCGGCGGAGCCACGTTTTGTTGCTTCACATCGAAAGGTTTCAGGGCCGAATCGGGCACATTTTTGGCGGCCAGTCGCTCTTTCACCACATTATCGCTGTATGTTTTGAAGTAGTCCCGCACGCGGTCGGCGCCAAACGACGATTTCATGTCGCCCTCATAGACGTAAATCTTCAGCGTGGTCGGTTTCTGCTGCGCCACGTCGCTCTGAAATCCCGGCGGAATTTCCACGGCTGCGCGAATATCCTTGTTGATGATCTGGTCCTTCCAGTTGCCCGCCAGCGACGCGACAACAATTTTGTCGTTCTTGCGCAGGCCCTCGAGAAACTGCGGAGAGTCCTCGCCGCCAAGGATCATAATGCGAGGCACCTCTTCCTTTGCCTTGCCCACCAGTGTGATGGCCAGCGCCGCGAAACCCGCGGTCAGCAGAGGAAACAGAATCAGTGGAACGATCAGCGTGGAGATCAAGGTGCGCCGGTCGCGCAGCGCCTCCCGCAGCTCCTTGCGATACACGATGCCAACATTTCGTAGCGACATGTCAGTTGGCCTCCTGCTCGACGTATAGCGGCGCCACGATTTTCACGAATATTTCTTCCAGATCCGTTTCGCCATAACGCGCTCGCAATTCGGCCAGCGAACCTTCGGCCAGCAGTTTGCCAGACTGGATAATGCCGATGGTGTCGCAAAGCTTTTCTACTTCGCTCATCACGTGCGTGGAAAAAATCACGGTCTTGCCACGCTCGCGACACTCACGGATAAACCCGATGATGGTGCGCGCGGTCATGATGTCCAGGCCGATGGTCGGCTCGTCAAAAATCATCACCTGCGGGTCGTGAATCAAGGTGCGGGCAATCGAGGTTTTCTGCTTCATGCCGGTGGAAAGCTTGTCGCAGCGGCGGTCGCGGAAGGAGTTCATGTCCAGGCGGTTGAAGATATCGTCGACGCGTTTCTTGAGCGTGGAATCGTCCAGTCCGTTCAAATGTCCGAAATATTCCACCATTTCCTGGGCCGTGAGGCGCGGGTAGAGCGCCGTGGCAGCGGACAAGAAGCCGACGTTGGCGCGAACTTTTTGCGGATCGTCAATCACATCGTGCCCGCAGACAACCGCGGTGCCGTCTGTTGGCTCCAGGATCGTGGCCAGCATGCGCAGGGTGGTGGTCTTGCCGGCTCCGTTGGCGCCGAGTAAGCCGTAAATCTGCCCGGGTTTGCAGACGAAACTCACGTTATCGACGGCGCGAATCTCGCCGCGCTTCTTGTCCCGGAACACCTTGGTCAGGCCACGCGTTTCGATCATCGAAAAGTGCCTCTTGAAATGAATGAAAGCAGGACAAACCGCATCTGCAGAGTACTACGCAGCGCGCGACTCAGAAGTTACACGAAACCACCGCGCCAAAAAACTGAAATCGCGGGCAGAACCTCGGCTAACCTTTGTGACAGTTGGGGCACTGCTTGGCATCAAACTTATCAGCGGGCACGCGGAACACGTTGTTGCATTGGATGCAGACGCGATGGATGAAATTGTCAGACGGAGGAGCCCCAGGTTGGGCCAGTTTTCCGGGTTCCGTTGGAGTCGCTTGGGATGAATTGCTCATGGGCCGATTCTAGCACATACAGCGAGAGGGCCTTTGGCATCCAAGGTAAACCGGCGGGCATCCCACGGTACAGGGCTGGCGGAACTCTGTAGAGAAATTGGCTAACCTCCTGATAGACTTTACCTTAGGAAGCGTCTTCCCCAGTAGTTACGGCTCGCAAGCCAAGCACAAGCTATCGGCGTTCGCGCGAAGCATGCCGCCCGGTGTGGAAGAGCGCCGTGCGCATCGATGGCGGCTCAACTTCAGGATTTTATGGAGAGAAAGTTACGGAATCGGGTGCTGATCTTCCTGCTGCTGGCAGGAATCGTGGCCTTTGTGCTGGTGCGCATCAGCGGGCGGCAACCGGTGGCGAAGATCTCGGCGATGACGCCGATGCGGGAAAATATCGTGTCGTCGATCAGCAGCAATGGAAAAGTGGAACCGATCTCGCCGTATAGTATTCGCGCGCAACTGGACACGTTTGTCGACCAGGTGCACGTTTCCGAGGGGCAGAATGTAAAGAAGGGCCAGCTCCTGGTGGAACTGAACGTGAAGAACGCGGCGGCGCAGCTGGCGCAAGCGAAATCCAAGCTGTTGCGCGCGGAAGACGATTTGCGCGCGGCTAAGTCGGGTGGCCGCGCGGATGAAGCCTCGCGAGTGAACGGAGACCTGGCAAAGGCGCGAGCCGATCTTGCCCGGCTGCAGAAAAATCATGACTCGCTGCAGCGATTGCTGGCGGAGGGTGCGGCCACGAAAGACGAACTGGCTGCCAACGAACTGGCGTTGACAAAGATGCAGGCGGAAGTGGATCGCCTGACCGCGGTGAAAGAGGAATTTGCGCGCCACGTGAATCTGGACACCTCGCAAGGGGAATTGGCGGTGCAGCAGGCAAAATCCGATGTTGCCTCGCTGGAAGATAAAGTAAGGCAGGGGCGCATCATCGCTCCGGTAGACGGAACGCTATACGCCTTGCCCGTGAAGCGTGGGGATTTCGTGAAGGTCGGCGACCTGATCGCGGAGATGGCGGATTTGCACAAAGTGCGAGTGCGAGCGTTCATTGATGAGCCGGAGCTGGGCGCGCTGGAACCCGGCCAGCCGGTCAAGATCACCTGGGATGCGCTGCCCAATCGAGTCTGGCAAGGTGAGACCGAAGTGATTCCCAAACAAGTGGTGCCGCACGGTTCCCGGAGCGTCGGCGAACTGCTTTGCTCGGTGGACAACTCCAAACTCGAACTTCTGCCTAACACCAACGTCAATGTGCGCATCAATTCCAAGGAACGTGTGAACGTCATGGCCATTCCGCGAGGCGCGGTCGAGCGTATCGGGGCACAGAATTTTGTGTTCGTGGTGAAGCGAGGCCTCGGAGTCAACAAGGACACTCTGGAGAGGCGCGCCATTCAAGTGGGAATCGCCGATGCCACCAACTACGAAGTCGTCAGCGGATTGAACGAGGGCGAAATCGTGGCGCTCCCCGGGGACGCGGATTTCCGCGACGGCATGACAGTCAAAATTGTGAATATGGACACGTCGAATCTAAAGGGTGGGAAGGATGCGGGCTTATAGACTGCTTGTGATCGCGCTTACCTGCTCGGTCGCGGATTTCGTATGCGTCGCGATGCCACAGACTGCGCCCCTCGGTACGGCCACCCAGGCCTTCGAAAAGGGCGACTATGCCAAAGCGGTTGAACTTCTGAAAGCCGCCGAAAGCAAAGATCCGCAAAACGGCGATATTCAGTTACTGCTGACCAAGTCCTATCTGGAACTCGATCAGTATGACGCCGCCGTCAGCAGTGGCGAAAAAGCCGTAGCCATCAATCCGAAAAATTCGCAGTATCACCAGTGGTTGGGCGAAGCCTATGGCGCGAAGGCCGATCACGTGTCGATGTTCAGCGCGTATCCGCTGGCGCGTAAGACCCAGAAGGAATTTGATGCCGCCGTGCAGTTGGATGAAAAGAATTTCGACGCGGCGCAGGATTTGGTGGAATACGACTGCACCGCGCCGGGCGTGGTGGGCGGCGGAGAGGACAAGGCGCAACCTATCATCCAGAAGTTGATGACGCTTGACCCGGCACAGGGCCACTACGCGGCGGGAAACTGCAGAGCTGCGAAGAAGGACTACGCCGCCGCGGACGCCGAATTCACTAAGGCTTTGGAAAGCAAGCCGAAGTCCGCGGGCCTGATCTACAACATGGGCGATTATTTTTCCCAACGCCTGCAGGCTGACAAGCTCATTACGGTTGCCGACCTTGGCGAAGCGGCCGCGCCTGCCGACCCGCGTGCCAAGTTCTATCGCGCACAGGCTTTCATCCTGAAGGGCGAAAATCTGCCGGACGCGGAAAAATTGTTGCGCGAATATCTTCGCGTGGCTCCGGCAAGATCCAACTATCCGAAACCGTGGCAGGCGCATTACTGGCTTGGTCAACTGTCTGAGAAACAAAAGAACATGACCGGGGCGCGCAGCGAATACGAAGCGGCGTTGAAGTTGAATGCGAAATACAAAGCCGCGCAGGAAGCTCTGAAGAACCTCGGGAAGTAAGCAAGGTCCAAAGCGAAGACGTGCAATTTCGCGAATCCATGACGGTGGCGGTAGACGCGCTGCGCAGCAACAAACTGCGCGCGATTCTCACGTCTATTGGCGTCATCATCGGCAGCGCGTCGATCGTGCTAGTGGTGACGGTGGCGTTGACCAGCCAGCGATACGTCATTTCACAGATCGAAGCCATCGGTTCGAACCTCGTGTGGGCGGAAATGGTGAAGACTCCGGACAAAGTCCAGCCTTTGAGCCATCGCTTAACGCTGCAAGACGTTGCCGCTGTGAAAGAAATCATCCCGGACGTGGCGACGGCGGCGGGATTTACCGACATGCCCATGACCGTGGTGGTGCAAGGCGTGACACGGCCGGTCAGCCTGATCGGCGTAACTGACGGGTATCAGCAAATCCGTCGCCTGGTTATTTTGCGCGGACGCTATTTCGACAGCGCGGACGCGGAAACGCACGGCAAGGTGTGCTTGATCTCCAAGAAACTCGCTGATCGGGTTTTCGGCGTCGACAATCCCATTGGCCGTTCCATTCGCATGGGTGAACTGACCTTTACTGTGATTGGCGTTTTCCGCGAACGCGCCGCGACCTACGGATTGACCGAGTTGCAAGACGAATCGGTCCTGATTCCGTTCCCACTGATGCGGTATTACACCGGCAATGAGATCCTGCAACAGGTGCTGGCGCAGGCAATCAATCCCGATGAAGTGGAAAGCGTGGAAAAACAGATAGAGCGGCTACTAAAGAGCCGCCACCCGGCGGAAGCCAGCTACGACGTGCGCACATTGACCGCGATTTTGACCGCGGCGCATACCATCTCACGGGCGTTGACCGTGCTTCTGCTGGCCGTATCGGCTATCGCGCTCCTGATCAGCGGCATTGGCATCATGAACATCATGCTGGTCACGGTGAAAGAGCGCACTCGTGAGATCGGAATTCGCAAGGCCGTGGGCGCGGCGCGAAAAGAGATTTTGTGGCAATTCCTGATCGAGGCGTTCCTGATCAGCGGCGGTGGAGCGGTGATCGGAATCCTCCTCGGCATCGCCATTCCCGTATTTGTTCAGCAATTGTTGCCGGGAAATTTGCGCGTTCCGATTTCCGGCACCAGCGTCATCGTGGCGTTTCTGGTTTCCTGCTCGACGGGATTGTTCTTCGGGTGGCTGCCCGCGAGCCAGGCGGCTAAACTCGTGCCGGTTGAATCTCTGCGTTACGAGTAAGGCGGCGGCTGAAGCTGAAGGTAGAAAGTTCGCAGGAGGCAATCATGCCTTGGAAACGTTGCGCGATCGCCGGCATGCTGTGGATCGCTGCCAGTTTGCCGGCGCTGAAGGCGCAAGATGTCGCGCAAGTGCCCGCGTCGAGCGGCGTTCCGGTTTCTCTCACGTTGAAACGTGCCGTTGAGCTGGCGCTGCAGAACAGTAAGGACATTCAACTGGCCAGGCTGCGCGTGCAGGTGGCAGAGCAGGGCGCAAATCTCACGCACTCCGATTTTTTACCTAATCTTTATGCGGGCTCCGGCGCTGGTTACACTTACGGACTGCCGGAAACTCCCGGGGGCCGCCCGCCCGCAGTCTTTAGCCTCACCTACACGCAGCAAGTCTTGAACGGTCCACTGAAGGGCCTGGCGAAGGAGCAGCAGGAAGAAGCGCGGGCGCAACGAGCCACGCTGGAAGACACGCGCAATACTGTTGTGATGATCGTGGCGACATCTTACCTGGAACTTGTAAAGGTGCGGCACTCGCTGGAGCTTCTGCGGAAAGAAAAAGATAGCGCCGAGAAAATTGTGCAGGTCACACAGGAGCGCCAGGGCGAGGGCTACGAGTTGCCCGTGGAGGTGACGAAGGCGCAACTGACGCGCGCGCAAGTCGTCGAACGCATTCTGCAACTCGAAGGCCGCCAGGATGAACTGGAAGTCTATCTGCGCAATCAAATGGGAATGGTTCCGGACCAGAAAATAGATCTGGCGGCCGAGGATTTGCCAGGCGCGGCGGAGCAGGAAGGAGCGAACCTGGTGGCGATGGCGTCGGAGGCGAGCCCCAGTATTGCGTTTGCGGTTTCCGATGTGAAAGCCAAGGAGTTTCGTCTGCAAGGTGAAAAGCGGGGCTATTGGCCGACGCTGGAGCTGGTGTCCATTTACAGTGTGTTGGCGAAATACAACTTCAACAATTACACCAACATCATCCAGAATTTCCGTTACAACAACCTGAACGCCGGTGTGAACGTCAACATGCCGATTTTCAGCTCAAAAACACGAGCCAGCATTGCGTTGGCACAGGCCAACCTGGACGCCTCCAAAATTAATCTGTCGAACACGCGCACGCAGGTGAGCGCCGAGGTTCGTCAACGCTCGCGCAAGGTTCAGCAAACCGAAGCGGCCAAGGAAGTCGCGCGGCTGGAATTGCAGTTGGCGCAGCAGAACGTTGCCCTGCTGCAATCGCAATTTGGTGAAGGCAAGGCCAATCTGCGCGATATGGAACGAGCGCGGCTGGATGAAAATGAAAAGTGGATGGCGTATCTGGATGCGAATTTTCGGCGCCAACAGGCACAGTTGGAACTCCTCAAGACCGCGGGCCAGGTGGACAAGGTTTTGCAATAACCAGAAGTCTTGCTGACTCGACAGGGGACTGTGACGTGCTGGAAAAAGCAAGTTTGAAAATTCTGAGTGAAGCGCTTGAGAAACTGGATGCTGGATTTGCCGCGCTCCCGGCGAACGACACGCAACCACCAGCCGCGGAACGAATCGGCGCGGTACTTGCGGAAACAGCCGAGCGACTCCACGATAATTTCCCCTATTTTCATCCGCTCTACGCTGGGCAGATGCTTAAGCCGCCGCACCCGGTGGCGCGGTTGGCTTACGCGCTGGCGCAATGGATCAACCCAAACAATCACGCGCTCGATGGCGGCCGCGCGTCTTCGGCCATGGAGCAGGAAGCCGTTGCAGAAATCGCTGCAATGTTTGGTTGGACCGAGCATCTTGGGCATCTTACCGGCGGCGGCACCATGGCGAACCTCGAAGCGCTGTGGGTAGCCGGGCGGCTCGAGCAGGGCAAGACCATTCTTGCCAGCGCGCAGGCCCATTACACTCACCAGCGAATCTCCGCTGTGCTGCAGCTGCCGTTCGAGACAATTCCTTGCGACGCGCGCGGACGTATGGACGTGGAAGCTCTACGAAAACGTTTGCGGCGCGGTGATGTCGGCACAGTTGTGGCGACGATGGGGACGACTGCCACCGGGTCAGTCGATCCTTTGGCGGAAATTCTGGAATTAAGGACCAAGCACAATTTCCGGTTGCACGCCGATGCGGCGTACGGCGGGTACTTTCGATTGGCAGGAAATCTCGGCGCGGAAACGCGCAAGAGTTTTGATCACATTACCCACGCAGACTCTATCGTTATTGATCCGCACAAACACGGATTGCAGCCCTACGGATGCGGTTGTGTGCTGTTTCGCGATCCGATCGTTGGCCGGTTGTATCGCCACGATTCGCCCTATACCTATTTCAGTTCTGGTGAGCTGCACCTGGGAGAGATCAGCCTGGAGTGCTCGCGTCCTGGCGCCGCGGCGGTGGCTCTTTGGGCTACCCAGAAATTGTTGCCCCTGAAGAAGGGGGATGAGTTCGCCAAGGGGCTCGAGCAGTGCAGGGAAGCGGCCTTAGACCTGCGCCAGAGAATCGCCGCGGACTCTCGGTTCGTTGCGGCATTTTCCCCGGAGCTGGACATCGTCGTGTTTGCACCACGCGCGGGGAGTGTCAGCGCCTCTTCTGCAGTGTCGCGTCGCATCTTTGCGGCGGCAGCCAGAAAGAATCTCCACCTGGCGATAGCGGAACTGCCCGTTGCGTTTTTTGAGGAGAATCTGGGAGGAGTCAAACTGGACCAGAACAGTCTCACTTGCCTCCGCTCTGTCTTAATGAAACCGGAGCACCGCGAATGGCTGGATCGGATTTGGGAGTTATTGGGCCAGGCGACCGATGAGTGTGAACACTAAGAGCGCTCGGGCGGCAGCTTGCAAGTGCCACTTAATGCAGTATTTAGCTTTTGGATGCGCCATTCACTCCATTGGCAAAAACCCGTGTTCCGATATAACCAAGTCGGTTAAACTAGTATCTACGGTAGTCAGGGCCGCAAGACCCGGATAAGTGGTGCAAGTGTGGCCGCGTCGGGGAACTAGCTTGCCAACTGAATTTTGCAAAGGCTGAGGGTGCCGAATGCCAGATGTAATGAAGACGTTGCTATTGAATCCGCCGAGTTTCGAGAATTTCGACGGCGGAGCGAGTTCGCGGTGGCCCGCGACGCGAGAGATTGAGTCGTATTGGTTTCCGGTGTGGCTGACATATCCGGCGGGATTGATTCCCGGCAGCCGCCTGCTCGATGCGTCGCCGCACAAGGTCAACTGGCAGCAGACGGTGGAAATCTGCAAGGACTACGAATTTTTGGTGCTGTACACATCGACCGTAGGCTTTCACAGCGACGTGAAGCTGCTGCGCAAGATGAAGGAAGCGAATCCCTCGCTGAAGGTAGCATTTGTTGGTCCTCACCCACACATCAAGCCCGACGAGACCTTGAATTCCAGCGAAGACATTGATTTCGTGATGCGCGGAGAATTCGACCATGCCGTTGCCGAGTACGCGCACGGCAAGCCGGTCGAGCAGATCCTGGGCGCCAGTTTCCGCAAGGACGGCAAGATTGTCCACAACGCCCCGCGTCCGCAACTCCACACCGAAGAGCTCGACGCGCTGCCCCTCGCCACCGATATTTACAAACGCGATTTGCAGATAGAACGCTACAACGTGCCGTTCCTCCTGAACCCCTTCATCTCCTTCTACACTTCTCGCGGTTGTCCCGCTTTGTGTACCTTCTGCATGTGGCCGCAGACCATTTCCGGGCATGCCTGGCGTACTCGTTCAGTGGACAACGTAGTGACGGAAGTAAAGAAGGCTCTCGACTACTTCCCGCAGATGAAAGAGATTTTCTTCGACGACGATACCTTCAACATCCGCAAGGATCGTGCTATCGAGCTGAGCCAGAAGTTCAAGCCGCTGAAATTCCAGTGGTCCTGCACCGCGCGTTGCCACAGCAAGTATGAAGAACTGAAAGCCATGGCGGATGGCGGAGCGCGTCTGTTCATCGTCGGCTTCGAGTCGGGCGACCCGCAAATCCTGAAGAACATCAAGAAGGGCGCCACGGTCGAGATGGCCCGCGAATTCATGAAGAATTGCCGCAAGGTCGGCATCAAGGTTCACGGCGATTTCATCATCGGACTTCCCGGCGAAACCAAGGACACCATCAACAAGACCATCGATTTTGCCAAAGAACTTGATTGCGAAACTATTCAGGTTTCTCTGGCGCACGCCATGCCCGGAACCGAACTGCACGACCAGATGGCTAAAGAAGGCTTCCTGCGCGTTGAGGCGCTGGCCGACTCCGCCGGGCACCAATTGCCGCACATCGAGTTCCCGCACCTGAACAAGGCCGAAATGATGGCGGGCGTGAACCGCTTCTACGATGAGTATTACTTCCGACCGAAGGTGGTTTGGCGCATCGTGAAGGAAGCGTTGTGGGACAGTCACGAACGCAAGCGGCTGTATCACGAAGCCACGGAATTCCTGAAGCTGCGCGCGGAGCGGCTGAAGTGGGCGCGCGAAGGCGGCCCTGCTCCGAAGACCATGGTGCCGGTGACTGGCGTATCCTCCACCAGCAGCGGCAACGACTAACTCTCCCGAATGAGTCACGAGCATAGGCTACGGTTTAAGACCATGTTCATGGTCTTGCTGATGGTAGTGTGCGCCAGCGCGGGCGACCTTTTGCTGAAACGTGGCATGTCGCAAATGGGCGCAGTGCACATTACTCTCCCGGGCTTATGGCACGCCTTTCTCTCTACTCTTCAGAATCCCACTATCTGGCTGGGCATTCTCTTCCTGATCGGCTACACCCTCAGCTACATGACTGCGGTGAGCTGGGCCGACTATAGCTACGTGATGCCCGCGGGCGCCTTCGGATATGCACTGCAGACCGTCCTGGCGGTATTGATCCTGCGTGAAGTTGTTGTCGCCAAACGTTGGGTGGGCGTGGGCCTGATTGTCCTGGGCGTGATGCTGGTCGGCCAGACCAAGCCCAGCACCACCGGCACAGCGCAGGCTGCTCCATGATCAAAGTCATTCTGATGCTGGCATTTTTTATCTGCAGTGGGACCGGCGGTGAAATCGCCGTCACCTACGGCATGAAAAAGATTGGCGAGCCGGAAAGCTTTCGTCCGCGCGCGATATTGCGTTTTCTGTGGCGCGCCGTTCGCAGCGGCTGGGTGTGGTTCGCGCTGCCACTGCTTGCGGCCTCTTTCTACTCCTTGTTGATTCTGCTGTCGTGGGCGCCCATCAGCCTGGTAATCCCGGCTTCGGCGGCGAACTACATCGTTGGCGTACTCGGTGCCAAATACATTTTGAAAGAAGAAGTGACCGCGCGGCGCTGGCTGGGTGTGGGCATGGTCTTTGTGGGTGTAATTCTGGTGCTCGCGACTGGATAGAACTAACTCGCGCGCATTGCTCGCTTGTATCCAGTTCATGATTCAGAATAGATTGCAATTACCGGCATGAACATTCACTTTGCCATTTGGCGCTGGGCCATTCTGTTGCTGGCCCTTGCTCCGTTGGGCTACTACGTTACTGCGATCCTTGCGGCTATCCGTTTTTTCCGTCGAGAGCGCGCCAAACAACTCGCCGCATTCACCCCGCCCGTTACCCTGCTGAAGCCTGTGCGCGGCGTGGATTTCGGATCGTACGAGAATTTCGCGAGCTTCTGCGCTCAAGACTACCCTGAGTACGAAATCCTGTTCTGCGTGAACGAAATGTCGGATGCTGCCGTTCCGGTGGTCGAGAGAGTCATGAAGGATTTTCCGGAACGCCGAATTCGCATCTTCTCCAACGCGCCGCAGATTGGCTCGAACCGCAAGATCAACAATCTTGCGCTGCTCACTCGCGAAGCAAAATACGAAATCCTGCTGCAAACCGATGGCGACGTTCGCGTTGGCCCAAATTACATCCGTGAACTTGTTGCACCCTTCGCTGATCGAGCGGTTGGCGTGGTCAGTTGCATTTATCGTGCCATCGCGCAGGACAGCTTCTGGGCGGAGTTCGAGGCTGTAGGCACCGCCAGTGATTATTTTGCGGGTGTTCTCGTGGCGGATTGGAAGGAAGGGATCACCTTCGCTTTGGGCGCTTCCGTGGCAACCACCAAAAGCTGGCTGGCCAAAGTTGGCGGCTACGAATCTATCGCCAACCTGCTGGCCGATGACTATGAGCTCGGCAATCGCGTGCACCGCGCCGGAGGCAAAGTCTTGTTGTGTCGCGAGCCTGTCTGGACAATGTACCCGGCTCAGGACGCGAAGGGATTCTGGGATCATCAGGTTCGGTGGGCCAGAACGACGCGGCTCTGCCGGCCGGGATCCTTTATTGGACTGTTGTTTACGCACGGCCTGCCGTGGGTGTTGCTGGCCGCGGCTGTGGCCCCTTCGGCATGGATCGCAGCCGGCTATCTTCTCGCCTACCTGGTGTTGCGATTCTCGATGGCCTGGGTGGTCGGCACTTGGGGAATCAACGACGATGTTTTGCGGCGCCGTTTCTGGCTCATTCCGCTGCGGGATCTATTCAGCTTTGCGGTTTGGCTGGCCGCGTTTGCCTCGAATCGTGTGACCTGGGGCGGCCTGGAATATGTGACCAAAGACGGCAAGATGATGGAGATCAGCGCTTCCAAGCGCTAGCTCAGTGGCTGGCGCCCGGAGTCGTCTTGGGCGCGCCCGTACCTGGCGTCGCACCGGGCGTGATGGTCTGATTCTGCCAGTCGGAATCCGTCAGATTCCAGCCGCCGCCAAGTGCCAGATAAAGTTGCACGACCACCAGTCGACGATTGATCTCTGTTTGCGCCAAAGAATTCTGCTCGGGATATAACTGGATCTGTGCATCGAGCACCTCGAAGTAGCTGGCCTTTCCTGCAGTGTATCGCTGCAAAGCCACCGTCACTGCTTCCTGGTAAGCCCCAACCGAGCGGGCTTGTTCCGCGCGGATGGCTTCGAATTTTTGCCGCGAAATCAGCGCGTTCGAAACGTCGGTAAAAGCGTTCAGCGCGGTTTGCTCGTACTGCAACCTGGTCTGTTCCCAGAAGGCCACAGACTGACGTTTTTGTGCGCGAAGCGCTCCGCCTTCATAAATCGGCCCGGTGAAATTCGCCGCGACGCTCCACACATTGGCGCTGCCCGCGGTAATTTTGGAAAGTGGCGTGCTCGCTTGCCCAAGTAGCGCCGTCAAGCCAAACTGCGGAAAGAAATTCGCCGTCGCCACGCCCACCTGCGCGTTGGCGGCGCGCACCTGCTGTTCGGACGCCAGCACGTCGGGGCGTCGTTCCAGCAGCGCGGAAGGCAGCCCTACCGGGATCTCCGGCGGAACGATTTCGTCAAGCAATTTCGCCGTGTGCACGACCGGGTGGGGATTGCTGCCCAGCAGCACGCTAATCACGTTCTCCTGCAATGCAATCTGCCGCTCAAATTCCGGAACGGCGGCTGCGGCTGCGGCTTGCGCGGCTTCGGCGCGGGAAGTATCCAACTTGGAGGCCACGCCGCCTTCATAGCGTTGCGTAAACAACTTCAAAGTGTCCGTGAAGGAAGCGGTGGTTTCCCTTGCGATTTGCAACTGCAGTTCCAAGCCGAGCAGTTCGAAATAGGCCTGGGCCACGTTGCTGGTCAGTGTCAGCATCACTCCCCGTCGCGCTTCCTCCGTCGACAGGTATTGCGCGCGCGCGGATTCATTCAGCCGTCGAATGCGTCCCCAGATGTCGGCTTCCCATGCAACGCTCCCTGCGGCCAGAAACGCGCCTTTGGTTGTGCCGAATCCCGGGGCCACCGAGCCCATAAATTCATTCTTGCCGTCGCTGGCGCCAACGGAGTAATTAACGGCAGGAAAATATTGAGCACGCGCTACGTTCGCAAGCTGGCGCGCTTGCTCAACCCGCGACACGGCAATTCCGAGATCATAGTTATTTGCCAATGCGGTCTTGATCAGCGCTTTGAGTTCGTCATCCTTGAAAACTTCCCACCACGGCAAATCCGCGTAGGAAGCTTGCTGCGCCGCGCCCTCTGCTCCACGAAAATCCGCAGGCACAATCACTTTGGGGCGGACATAATTCGGACCAACCGCGCATCCAGAGAGCATCAGCGTGGCCGAAAGAAACGCGGCTGCCAACTGCCGGCATGTCCCGCGCGATGATTCGCGGTGCTGGTTTTTGCTGCCGCAAGCCGTTCGGCGCCGCGCATCGCCGCATTGGGACTTACCGTTTTCTATGGTCATCGGGCGCAAATGATTCTCCGTTTCCTTTCCTCCGGATCAATCGGCATGGCCGGGGGTGGGCGGCGCCAAGCCGGGCGTGCCCGGTTGCGCGGCCTTAAGTCCTTCGACTCTTGCTCCTCCGAGCCGTTCAATCATGTAGAACAGTGCCGGAATAATGAAAATGGCGATAACGCTGGCAGCGGTCATTCCGCCGATTACCGCAGTACCCATCACCTGGCGAGACACGGCACCCGACCCGGTAGCGCGCCAAAGCGGCACACAACCCAGAATGAAGGCGAATGAGGTCATCAAAATCGGGCGCAGACGCAAGCGGGCGCCTTCAAGAGCAGCATCGGAGAGTGACTCGCCCTTTTCATACCCGGCTTTCGCGAATTCGACGATCAGAATCGCATTTTTGGCGGCCAAGCCAATCAGCATCACCAGGCCGATCTGCGCGTAAACGTTGTTCTCAAGGCCGAGTCCCGTGTATTGCTTGAAAACGAGCAGGTCGATCATGCGGCG
Source organism: Candidatus Acidiferrales bacterium (assembly GCA_963826335.1). Classification (GTDB taxonomy): domain Bacteria; phylum Acidobacteriota; class Terriglobia; order Acidiferrales; family UBA7541; genus Acidiferrum. The sequence goes on from CAWGXB010000008.1 coordinate 19,625, forward strand.
AATCAATAGAGTCGCGAAAGCACCGAACACAGCGATCGGCACGCTCAACAGCACGCTGAACGGCAACGTCCAGCTTTCATAAAGTGCTGCGAGAATCAGGAACGCGAATAAGAGCGACAATCCGAAAATCGCGAATGGCGATACCCCTTGGGAAGCCTGTTCTTCCTGGAATGACATGCCCATGTAATCGAAACCCATTCCCGTGGGCATGGTCTGGGCATAGACCTGCTCAAGGGCGCGCATAGCCTGCCCGGAACTGAATCCCCGCGCAGCAGTTGCGTTGATCTGCGAAGCGCGATGAAGGTTGAATCGCATGGTGAATTCCGGTCCACTGGCGTTCTGAACGGAGGTGACCGCAGAGAGCGGGACCATATTCCCATTCAAATTGCGGACGTAGAACTGGCCGAGGTTCTCGGCGCGGGTGCGGTAAGCCCCTTCGGCCTGGGTATACACTTGCCACTGGCGGCCGAAGCGGTTGAAGTAGTTGATAAACGCGCCGCCCATGAAGGTCTGCAGCGTTCCATAAACATCCTTTAATTGCACGCCCAGAGTGATGACCTTGTCGCGATCGACCTTCGCGTACACTTGAGGCACGGAGGGGAGGCTAGTAGTGAAAATACGAGCTATCTCCGGCCGTTTGCTTGCCGCTTCCATAAATTTCTTCGTTTGCGCGGCAAGAAATTCGACATCGCGCCCCCCGCGGTCTTCCAATACATAGGTCACGCCACCGGAAGCGCCGACGCCGGGAATGGCGGGCGGCGGAAATGCCACGGTGACGCCTTCAGGAAGCTGTCCCAGAACATCATTCAAGTGAATGAGCAAATCCATGTATTGCTCTTCCTTGGCAGTCCGTTCATGCCAAGGTTTGAATGTGACCCAGAAGAAAGTGCTGTAGGTATTCTGAACGCCGCTCAACATACTGTAGCCAATCACCGTGGTGACATGGGCGATGCCCGGCGTTTTCATCAAAATATCTTCCACTTTTTCCGCCGCCGCAGAAGTTCGTTGCAGAGAGGAAGCATTCGGCAACTGCTGGACAACGAAAACATAGCCCTGGTCCTCGTCGGGCAGGAAACTGGCCGGCAGCTTACTTCCTGAAAAGCCGGCGAGGATGGTGAAACCGATAAGCAGGATGATTGCAAATGACAGTTTGTGGATAAAGAAGCGGCACAAAGTTACGTAGCGATTGGTTGCGGAAGTGAAGACCCGATTGAACCACGCAAAGAATTTTCCCAGCGGGCCACGAGATTCCTTTTTAGGCCGAAGAAGCAATGCCGAAAGCGCTGGGCTGAGCGTTAGAGCGTTGAAAGCCGAGAAAATCACGGAAACGGCGATGGTCACGGCGAATTGCTGATATAAACGCCCGGTGATTCCGGGAACGAATGCTGTGGGAATGAATACAGCGGAGAGAATGACGGCAATGCCGATGACCGGTGCGGAAACCTCTTCCATGGCTTTCATGGCGGCGTCTTTGGGTGAGAGCCCATGTTCAATGTGGTGTTCCACCGCCTCCACAACGACGATGGCGTCGTCAACGACCAAGCCGATGGCCAAGACAAGGCCAAATAGCGACAGGGTATTGACAGAAAAACCCAGCAGCGGAAACACCATGAACGTGCCGATCAGCGATACGGGCACCGCCAGCAGGGGAATGAGCGTGGCGCGCCAGCCCTGAAGAAAGATGTACACAACCAGAATAACGAGTACCAATGCCTCAAGCAGGGTGTGCTCGATTTCTTTAATGCCTTCCGTTACGGGGAGAGTGGTATCCAGCGCCGTGACGTAATCCAGCCCCGGAGGAAAGCTCTTCTTCTGTTCCTCCATGTAGGCAATTACGCCCTTGGCGGCAGCTACCGCGTTGGAACCGGGCAGTTGGTAGACAGCAATGACGGCGGAAGGCTTGCCATCCAAACGGCCCATCATGTTGTACACCTGAGCGCCCAATTCGATGCGCGCCACATCTCTCAGGCGAAGCACCGAACCGTCAGGCCGAGCCCGTACAACAATCTCACCAAACTCCTGCTCGGAGACCAGACGTCCTTGAGCGCGTACGGCGTAGGTGTATTCCTGCCCCGCCGGCACGGGTTCCCCGCCGATTTGTCCAGCGGGGTTCACATTGTTTTGCACCTGGATGGCGTTAATGATGTCCGGCACGGTGACCTGCAGCTTGGCGAGCTGGTCGGGCTTCACCCAGATGCGCATGGCGTACTGGCCCGCGCCAAACACCGAAACGCTGGCGATCCCAGGCACCTGCGTCAGGCCGTCCTTGAGATTGATGTAGGTGTAGTTGGCAAGGAAGCGGGAGTCGTAGGTCCCATTGGGAGAATAAAGGTCAAAGAGCATCATGGGCGCCATGGTGGACTTCTGCACGGTCACGCCAAAACTGTTGACGGCCGCCGGCAGCTGCGAAGCTGCCTGATTCTGCCGCATCTGCGCCAAAATCTGATCAGTGCTCGCGTCCGTCTTGATGTTGAAGTCCACCGTCAAGGTCGTCGAGCCGTTGTTGGCGTTCAGCGAGTACATGTATTCCATGCTGTCCACGCCACTCATCTGCTGCTCAATCGGAGTGGCGACAGACTGCTCTACGGTTAGCGCATCGGCGCCCACATACGTGGCGAGAATTTGAATTTGTGGATCGGCGATGTTGGGGAATTGCGCCGTCGGCAGTCCAAGCACCGCCACAGCACCTACAATTACCATGATGGCTGCGATCACCATGGACACGATCGGTCGTTCAATAAAGAATTTGTACATGGCTCCCGCTTAGTTGGAAGTTCCCTTGTTCGATTCAGAAGCCGTTGTGGAGCTTGACTGGTACGGCTTCGGGTTAACCTGCTGCCCGTCCTTTACCTTCTGAATCCCTTCAGCGACGACGCGGTCTCCTGGTTTCAAGCCGTCGGAGATAATCCACTCGCTGCCAGTTTTTTCGCCCACGATCACTGGCCGGATGGCCACTTTATTGTCGTTTCCGACGACGGCAACCAGGAATTTGCTCTGCACGTCGCTGACGGCGCGCTGTGGGACGAGCAAAGCGTTTTTATCGATACGCGCGACAGTGCGGATATTTCCGAACCCGCCGGGTCGCAAGAAATTATTGGGATTAGGGAATTCGATTTGCATCAAAATGGCGCCCGTGCTGATGTCCACCTGGCGATCCAGAGCATAAAATTTGCCTTTGAGCGGATAGATGGTGCCATCGGTGAGTTGCAATTCCCACACCAATCTGCCGAGACCGTGTTCCTCGGTCTCGTCGGCCCTTAACATTTCGCGCTTGGCCCGCAAGTAATCCTGCTCACTGGGCGTGAAGTTCACAAGGATTGGATTCACCGCGGAAATCGTGGTGAGCGGGTTTGCACTCTGCGGGCTGATAAAATCGCCAACTTGTGCATTGGCGATTCCAGCCACGCCGTCGATTGGCGCGGTAATAGTGGTAAATCCCAGGTTTAATTTAGCCCCATCCAGCGATGCTTGCGCCGACGCTATGGCCGCTTTCGCGGCTTCCACCTGGGCCAACGACGACAGGTTGTTCTGGATTGCGTCATCAAGCTCTTGTTTGCTGATCGCGCCTTGGGCTGCCAGTGGTGTGTAGCGTGTCACGTCCTGCTGCGTCTTGCCTTGTTGCGCCACGGCGCGAGCCAAATCTCCGTTGGCTTGCGCCAGAACACCCTTGGCCTGATCTACCGCGGCCTGAAATGTTCGCGGATCAAGCTGAAAGAGTGGTGTCCCCCTTTTCACGTAAGCCCCGTTTTGATAGCTCTGGCTCATCAGATAGCCCGCCACTTGCGCGCGAATCTGCGCATTGACTTTCCCGGTTAATGTCGCCACCCACTGCCGCGTGATCGGCACATCTTTCTGAACTACCTGCACGACTTCCACGTCTGGTGCGGCCGCTTCCGCCTTTTTCTCCTCGCCGCAGCCCGACAAGAGCGTCGTGGTCAGCAGTAGAGCAGCCAGTGTCGGAAATACGCAACGGATCTGCGCTGCCACCTTTTGAGGAGAGTTGCTCATACTCGATATCGTCAAACGTTTGGTCGTAAACATAGGAATTCCTGAACAGCTGAATTCTAAAATTTGAGTTAAATCGCAGAAGCAAGATTGCAAAATCTTCCAAACAGGAGCGTGACCTGGAACGTTCATCCGAGTGGCCAAATCTCCTACGTTTGCCGTGGAGACGAATTCGCGGGACATACTCGCGTGAGCGGAGCTTGCTATCGAGAGGTAGGCTACCCTGTCCCCCAATTCGACCCAAAGCATACACCAAAGTCGACAAATATCAATCATCAAACCCCGAACCACGCTTCGAATTTTCTTCTTTCACCCTCCTCCACTGGCCTGCCACATCTTGTAACAAACCGCAGCTCGGTGTCATGATGCCAACGAAGTCCCGGCTTCCCGCTTTAAGCACGCCCGCTCCGCGTTCTTCGGGACGCGCCGGTATCTTTTCGGGAGCAAACATGGCAAAGGTCAAACCCGGCAGAGTGCACAAGTTCATCAAACCCTACGTAGTCGAATCTGGCAAACATTTCCGGCTAAAAGATCACGACCCTGGCGATACTCATCACCTCAAATCCGAAGATAAGCCCGAAGCCAAAAAAATCCTGCAGGAAGGCGTGGAGATGCTCAGCGACCTGCAGGACGTTCTTTACGCGCAAGGTTGCTGGGGACTGCTGCTGATTTTTCAGGCCATGGACGCGGCGGGCAAAGATAGCACCATCAAGCACGTGATGTCTGGCGTGAATCCGCAGGGTGTGGATGTCTTCTCGTTTAAAGCGCCGTCAACCGAAGAACTGTCGCACACATTCTTGTGGCGGACCACTCACTGCACACCACCGCGCGGTAAGATCGGCATCTTCAATCGCTCTTACTACGAGGAAGTTCTTGTTGTGCGTGTGCACCCGGAATTCCTGGACATGCAACGCATCCCCGATTCGCTGCGCGGCGATCACTTCTGGAAGCATCGCTACGAGGATATCAACGCGTTTGAACGGTACTTGACGCGAAACGGCATTGCCATTCGCAAGTTCTTCCTGAATGTTTCAAGGGAAGAACAGAAGAAGCGTTTCCTTTCCCGCCTCGACGATTCCGCCAAAAATTGGAAGTTTTCCGGCTCGGATATTAAGGAACGCAAATACTGGGACGACTACATGGACGCGTACGAAAAAATGATTCGCAACACCGCCACGGAATATGCGCCCTGGGTAGTGGTGCCCGCGGACAACAAGTGGTTCAGCCGGTTGCTGGTGGTTGCTACGATTGTGGATGCGCTGAACAGTCTGGATCTGCACTATCCGAGGCTGAATGATGACCAACTGGCAGAATTGAAGCAGGCCCGCAAGCAGCTTGAAAAAGAATAGACTGCTGGACTCTAAGCACGCCGACTAGTGGCTGGTTGCGGGATCCGGCACAATTTTCAATCTATTCAGTCCCAAATCACGGAATATTTTGGGCCAGTAGTCCTTGAACATGTTTCCCGCGAAGCGCCACGCAAAATCTGTTCCCACTCGCTCCAGCGATTTTCCGGCAGTTTGCTCGGACGCGGGAAGATACGCGTTGGCCAAGCCCTCAGCGGCGAACGGGCCCAGCAAACCCGATGTGTTGACCACGTTGCTCCCCTGGTCGTTTCGAGTGATTACCAACCGCCGCGCCGAATATTTCACGCTCGACCAGAAGGACGGATCATTCTGTGGGAAAAACCGTGGGTCCTGATGGAACATCGTTGCAAAGAGAAACGTTGCAAAAAAGCTGTTCGACGAAGCCCTGGCCATATCGGACCCAAAGCGATCACCGTAAGCATCCCAACCCTGTCCCCACGCCGACGGAACGTTGCGAGCCTGATCCACGGCGGCGCTTGCTGCTGCCGCCAGAACGTACGCCGGCGAAATACTCTGGTTAACGAATACCTTGAATTTGCCGCCGGCCCCCAGCGGACCCGGATTCGTGGCGATATCCGGGAAAACCAGGGATCGATTCGTCATGTAGCCGACAAATTTTTCCAGTCGTCCCCACTACCGCTCCACTGGAGTCGCTCTTCGGCTGGGGAGAGTCGGGCAACTGTTGCGAGCCCGTCCCGGCTCCCGCAGGCGCTTGTGCGAATGCGGAGCTGCCAGACAAGCGCAGCGCGACCACCAGCAAGAAACAAATGATTCTTAGCGGATAGGAACGCGAGGTGAGCTGCGAGGACATGATCTTGCTCTCTTTATTTGGACTTAGCGCCAGCCGGGCCCATATGTGGTTTCGGGAAAGTATCATGGTTGGCCCCTACACGCAATACATTCAGAGCCGCAGAAAGGCTTACGATTTGTGCAACTA
>CAWGXB010000009.1:0-20519 GCA_963826335.1 Candidatus Acidiferrales bacterium
GCCCACCAGTTAATTTCAGCAGGTCACCGAGGTTTTTCCCAAAAAGTCGATCCGCCATCCAAGTATCATTTACGACGCACAATGCGTAACGAATCTTGGCGACGCCAGCCCTAAATCGCTGTCTTCCTGCGCGTGAAGATCAAGCACCGTCTGGCTTCCGTAGATTAGCGCGGCTCCGCCTCTATTCCGGTGTCCGCTTTGGCGAAGCGCGTCGGTTGCAGACGATAGCCGTTGCGGGTGCGCACGTGGCATCTCTTCAAACGGTCGGAATTCAATTTCACCGTAATACTCCGCCATCCGTGATTGGGATTCTGCTGCGGGTAGTAGCTCAGCGAATAAAGGTGTGCCAAGTCGTCTTTGATCATGGCAAAGGCGTGTTTTTCCTCTTTCCAGCTCTTCGCGAAGTACGCCTTCCCTCCGGTCGCCGCGGTCATGCGCTCGAATACTGCCGTCGAAATCGGCTCCAATTGAGCTTCGCGCGTGCATATCATATAGATTGCCGTACCCGTCGATTGCGCCAGTTCGGCAACGTCTTCCGGTGGAACCACGCTGGCGTTGTCTGGCCCATTTGAGAAGACCACCACCACTTTGCGGCCCGTGAATTGGCCCGCGTCTTTCAGTGTCAGCAGCAGGCAGTTGTAAAGCGCCGCATCGTCGCCCGCCACGGTCGTGCGTACGCCTCGCAGAACCGCGGACCGGTCCGAAGTCAGCAGCGCGGCCCTCGACAAATCGCGGCTATACGAATAGAAGGCAATTCGGTCCGCGGATTCCAGTGAGCGCACAAAATCCGAAATAGCATCCTGTGCAAACACGAACCCCCGATACATGTAATCGCTGGTATCGAACAGCACAAACACATTGGCCCCAGCCGTCACCGAACTCAGTTCCGCGGCGGTCAAATGTGTGGCGTCCTGCCCGCGATCGGCTTGCTGACTGTCTCCCGGACCGCTGTTCGCATCGTTGGCATTCAGTGGCGCATCGGCCAGTCGCCGCGCCGGGTTATTTCCTTCGGCGAACGTGGAGATCTTCTGGGGGATTCCGTCTTCCATCACCGTGAAATCGCCTGGTTGCAGCCCAGTCACATAGTTCCCTCGACTGTCCGTCACGGCAACGTTCAGTTGCACCAAATCCACCGTCACGCGTATGTGTGGATTCGAGTTTGCCGGCTCCTGTGCATCCAACGCCAGTCCCACAAACAAACCAAGTCCCACGCACAACCAGAAGACAGAAACAAATATTTTGTTCCTCATGGATGCATCCTTGTCCTTGTTATTTTGCTTCGGGCACGGGTTTTGCCATGCTTCCAACCATCCAGGGGGTTTTCCCCTCGCGGAACTCTTCTCCAGTTTCCTGCAAAGCAGAAAGGATCGCCGACCAATCTTCCAACTCGCTTGCGAATATTTTTTCCACCATGCGGCGAGTCAGCTCAGGAACCATGCGGTTCAACAGCACGGGCGAATAACCCATTTCATCCGCCAGCCGTGCCCAGTACAGGTTTCCGGAATCCCAGCACTCCGCCATCAGCCGGCTGTACGTGCCCGTCAACGCCGGAAATGGCTTCACGTTGATCAGTTCACGGCCGTAACTCTGCGCGAACACCGGATGAATTATCCCGAAGTCGCGCGAGATTCGTTCCCGGTTGACCTCTTCTGGATATTTGTGTGATAGCGCTTCCAGTTCTCGTCCCGCCGCGCTGACGCTGCTGAGTTCACCGGGATATCTTTGTTGAAACTCGGCCGTCAGAAAGAACGTCTCCGCCGGCATTACGCCTTCCAGCATTTCCTTGGTTTTTCCGCTGCGCATCATTTCTTCCAGCCACGCCTGACGCGCGGGGAACATTCGGTCTGAGACGATCACCATCACTTTGCCGCGCAATTCCGCGTTTTCAACCGCGGCCGTCAGTATTTCCTCGCCGGCCCGTTGATAAAGCGCCGTGGCGTGCAGCTCCGCGGGGCTAACGTCCCACCAGCGCGGCACGATTGCGTCACTCATCACCTCCGGAACAAACTGTTTCCAGATCAGCGCCTGTACGTGATCCGGCGCGATGAAATCTTCTTCCGCCTCCGCCAGCACGTACGAAAGGTCGGCAAGCGAGCCGATGAGATGCGCGCCGCCGCCCGCAGGCGAGCCCGCACCAAACAGTTGCGGTGTCTGCCACAAATGCTCCACTCCGCTCACGGTGTCTCCCGAAAAATCGTGCGACCGCACAAACAGCGGGTTATGGTGCAAAACTTGCGAGCCCGGCGGTTCGTAGTACGCGTAGTTCATTCCCACAACCGTGTCTCGCATGAACGTAGCCAGTTGTCCTCGCGCTTCCTCCCTCTGCTTCGGCGAACTCGGAGAACTAAGCACTTTTGTGAGATTGGTCTTCATCTCTCCTTCGGTGTGGTGATTGTTGTAGGTTCCCGCCGCCCACGTGCTTCGTTCGCCGCTTGTAAAGATAGGGCGCGGCATTTCGAACTCGCGAAGTTCGCCTGCCAGCGCGATCGCCGAGTCATTCTTGCCCGCCGCCGCTTGATTTGGATCGCTCAGAGCGTCGTCTAACGCAAATAGCGTATCCAGTGAAATCAGTCGCTGGTCGTCAAGCACCACGCGAAGGCGGTTCGCCATTTCCTGGCGTGTCCGTTCGCCTCCGGCGTTTGTTTGACGGCCCGCGGCTAGCACGTTGATCATTTCATCCTGCGAGACCCTCGGTTTTCCTGTCGCCGCCCGGAACGCTGCCAGAATTGAACTGCGCCCCGCCGTCACTAGTTGCGCTGGCGTGTTAAATCGCGAGTACGGTCCAATCACGTCGAGCCACGAGGAATTCATATTGCTCGCATCGATTTGTCCTTGTCTCGCCAATATCTGCCACAGTCCCACCGATGCCTGGAATGTACCCATGGCATTGCCGCGCAGCGAGTGGTCGGAAATCTTATTGAGCGCCTCGGCCGTCGTCAGAAAGCGCGTGATGGAGGCATCGTTTAACTCCGGAAATTCCGTAAAGATCAAATATTGATCGCCGAAGTCCGGAAACTTATCCGCCAGCAACTCAACCGTCTGATCGCTCAGTCGTCGCTCCGCCGGGCGCACGCGATCGATTTCGCTCAAGCAAAGATAGGTTTGCAGCGGTCCTTTATCGTTATCGAGCCGCGAGAATGCGAACATCGCCTCCGCCAGTTGGTCCGGATATTGCCAACTGCTCGACTTCTTGGCCCATTCGCGCACCAGCCGGTACGGATTCTGCCGAAGAATCGTGCCCCAAGCCTGCAGGCTTCCCGGCACGTACGGCTCGCCCTTCGCGTCCCATTGCAGGCGAGTTACCAGAACCATCAGTCCTGCCGCCGGTCTGAACGCGAACCTTACCGCCGCGTCCGACGAAGCTCCCGGCGATCGGAAAGCCTCGTAGTAATGTTTGTATCGCTGATCCGTGGCGAAATGTTCTTGCTGGCTGTGATCGGCTCTCGCCATCGCGTCATAATAGGCCGCCAACCATCCATGATCTTTTGTCAGCAGTCGAGGGACGAACTCTGCCGGGCTTCGGGGACTCGCTCCCACCAAACCTTGCCAACTCTTCTCCCCGCTTTGTCCGCCGGGAACCACCACGGCGCCTGCGCGTATGTAGATTTGGCTGCCGTATAAATCCAACGCCGCGGCGACCGGGCGTAGCTTTTCGAGTCCAATGTCTTTCTTCAACGCCAGCCTGGTTTCTGGATCAATTTGCGATAACGCCCAATACAGTCGCGCCACGTCCGCTTCGTTCAAAAGAATTTCCGCCACGTTTCGATTGCCTTGTCCGTTCGTCGTCGAGAGCGCCTTCCAGTCCGCTGGCCCGAACAGCACCGGCACGGTAGACCCGGCATACGCGTACGTGAACCTGGACCCCTTCTGCAGCGCTTCCTCTAAATCGACAAGCGGAAAGCCCGAATCGATGGTCAGAAACGCTCTCTGCGCGTCCGCCGCCACTATGGTCATGTCCGCTTTCCCACACTCTCCTCGCGTTTTGTATCCCAGGGTATTCAGCAGCGGTCCAGCCTCGTCGCAGTCGTTCACTCGGATGTTTCCGTCGGTGCCTGCCAGCGCACTAAGTTCCTCGGCCTGCCGAAAATAGTGCCGCAGCAAAATCAAGTATTCCGTTGGGTGCCCGACCTGATACCCATGCAGGAGCACGTTGCGCGCCAGCATCGGCAGCACTTCCTCCGATGTAACCCTCTGGCGCAGACCGGCCATGCGCAGGAAAGATCGCAACGGACCAGGAATCACTACGCTGTTTTCCAACCGCGAAGAGGCCGCACTTTGCTCAGCATTCTGATCTGCCTGGAACGAAAGGCTCCTGGCAGCCGCAGAGTGGGCAGGCGCAACAGAAGCAGCAGACACAAACAGGACGACCGCAGGAAACCAGAGGACACGTGAGCTCATGACAGACCCTTCTCCGCCTTCTGGGGGTGAAGGCGGCACATCCCCGCAACCAGTCTAGGCAGAACAGCCTACGCCTCTGTCTCGCGATAGCCAACGGGATTTTTGGGTACTCGAGGCTTGCCGCCCGAGTTTTTACAATTCGGTGACAAAATCGTTCTTCAGGAAGGGTCTGAGTGAGCAGAAAGGTGGGAATCGACCGATATTTACTACCGACCCGCCCTGATCAGGGCAGCACGCGGGATGGCGTCAACGCGGGATGACACGCGGGATGGCATCGATTGACTTGGCTTGCATAGGCACCTAACATGCCTCCTTCTGCGGAAACTACTGTCAACAGGGGCGGCGTTTCCGGCTAGGCTGAATCGGTCATTTCCAGAGGAGACAAGTTGATGGTAGGCCGCGCGGCTCGCGTCTGTCCCTGCTGGGTCTATGTCTCAGGGCTTCTGGCTCTCTTTCTATTCGGCATTGTGTTTTCCGCGACCGCGCAAAAAACAGCGGAAGCGCCGCAAGTGGTCGTCGCAATTGGCGACGTGCACGGAGACTTCGACGATTTTTGCCTGATTCTGAAACGCGTTGGCCTGATTGACGAAAACCTCCACTGGGCTGGCAACCACGCAATCCTGGTGCAGATGGGGGACCTGCTCGATCGCGGCCCGAAGGAACGCCAAGCCCTGGATCTGATGAGGTCTCTGGAAGACGAAGCGGCAAAGGTCGGCGGGCAAGCGGTGACCCTGTTGGGCAACCACGAAATGATGAATCTGATGGGAGACCTGCGCTACGCCACGCCGGAACTGTACGCAAGTTTTTCCACTCCCGATTCCGAAGCGCGGCGCAAGTCGGCGTACCAGGAATTCGTCAAATGGCAAAAAAACAACGCGCCATTGCTGAAAGCGACGCGCGACCCGATGTTCGATGTCACGGAGTCGCAATGGCTCGCCAATCACCCGTTGGGCTTCATCGAGCAGCGTGAAGCCTTTGCTCCTGACGCCGCCTACGGCAATTGGGTGAGGAAGCGGCCCGCGGTGACCAAAATCGGCCGCATCCTTTTCGCGCACGGAGGGATTGCTCCGGAAATCGCCACTATGAAGATCGATGAGATTAACGAACGCATTCGTGGCGAGATGAATCTTTTTGACGACATAAAACAATACCTGATTGCCGAAAAATTGATTCTTCCTTTCTTTACGCTTCAAGAAATTACGGCGGTCGTGAAAGACGTGTACGTCGCGGGAAACAAATCAAAATCGCCTGAGGACCAAAAGCGAATGGCGAAGTTAGCCCCCTATCTGAAGCTGAGCACCTGGCTGTGCATTCGTGAAGACGGGCCACTGTGGTTTCGAGGCTACGACGAATGGTCCGACACGGAGGGAACTCCACTGGTGGAAAAGATCCTGTCCGCCTACGACGCCTCAAACATTGTGGTGGGCCATACGGTGCAGAAGGTGGCGCACATTCGCTCACGGTTTGGTGGCAGAGTTTTCCTAATCGATACAGGGATGGTGGCAAGCAGCGCTCATGCGGGCGCGGCTTCCGCCTTGAAAATCGATGGCGCGGAGAAATTCACCGCCGTTTACCTCGATGGACAGGAATTGCTGCTGGACCGTGAAACGGCGCACGCTGTTTCAAAGGACAAGTAAGCGCTCCCTTCAACGCTGGTGCAGTCATCGGCTCGCGAGGAGTGGGCTGGTCATATCGGAAGGAAGCGAATGAAAGGCTGGCTGAACCGCGTTCTTAACATCGACCCTGAAGATCTGGGACGTGGCCTGCTGTTAAGCTCGTGCCTTTTTCTTGTGATCAGTTGCTACGTGATCGGGAAGGTCGCGCGCGACGCATTGTTCCTGGCGCGTTTTCAGGCTGTACAACTCCCTTACGCAGACATCGCCAGCGGCATTTTCGTGGGTTTCGTGGTTGCCGGGTACTTACGTCTGGGGCGCCACACTTCACTGCGAACCCTACTAGTCGCCAGCCAACTCTTTTTTGCAGCAAACTGCGCATGCTTCTGGATCATCGCGCATTTCTATCACCCGGCATGGCTGTATCCGGTCTTCTACATCTGGGTCGGGATCTTCGGAGTGCTTGCGCCGACACAGGTGTGGACACTGGCGAACTACTTGCTGACCACACGGGAAGCGAAGCGCGTCTTCGGAATGGTGGGAGGAGGCGCAATTCTAGGGTGGGTTTTTGCCGGCTTTGTCTCGAAGTCGGTGGCGCGGGCGTTTGGTACCGAGAGTCTTCTACTTTGGATGGTTGTGCTTCTGCTGATTTCCTCGGCGCTCATTCACGCCGCATGGAACACAGGCCAATTCCAGCCTTCGGAATCTCGGAAAACGCCGGTGGAGACAGAAGGTAGCGAGGAGAAGGATGTTCAGGGCAGCTTGCGACTGGTCCTTTCCTCGAAATATCTGCGCGCGCTGGCGGCGGTCATCTGCATCTCCTCGTTCGTGACCACGCTTACCGGATGGCAGTTCAAGGCGATAGCCCAGGATTTATTTGTGCACAAAGATAGTCTGGCGATCTTTTTTGGGGATTTCTATTTCTACGCCGGAATCCTGGCGTTTGTGTTTCAACTGCTGCTCACCACACGCCTGCTGCGGCGCTTTGGCATTGGAACCATGTTATTCGTGCTTCCTATCACCGTGCTCCTTGGATCGAGCGCGTTGCTGATCTGGGGATCGATTGCCGCGGTAGCCTTCCTGAAAGGCAGCGATCAGGTGTTGCGTTACTCACTCGATCGATCCACGGTGGAATTGCTTTACCTGCCTCTGACGCACCGCGTGAAGTTGCAAGCGAAATGGTTTATCGACACCGTGATTTGGCGGCTGGGAGACGGCTTGGCGGGCGTCGTCGTGCTAATTTTTGCGACCTATCTACACGTTGCGCCGCAACAGCTCAGCTGGATTGTCCTGCTGCTAATCGTTGGATGGATGGCCGCGGTTTTCATCGGAGGGCGGCAATATCTTGGTGTGCTGCAGCAATCCATCAGCCAGCACCGCCTGAGCGCCGAGCAATCGTCCGCGCTGGCGCTGGATCGCTCCACGTCGGAGTTGCTGGCGAGCAAACTCAACGTTTCCGATTCCAAGGAAATTCTCTATGCCCTGAGTCTCTTCGAAGTGGAACGCGCCAGAACTCCGCATCCCGTAATCCGAAACCTCCTTGAGCATCCCTCCGGTGAAATACGGCAGAGGGCGCTCGCACTCCTCTCCGCATCCGGAGACATGTCCATTTTACCTATCGTGGAAAAGTTGCTGAAGGATCGGGAAATCTCCGTGCGCACGGAAGCGATGCTGTATCTGGTTCATCACGCGCACGTCGATCCGCTGCTGCTCCTTCAAGAATTGAGCGAATTCGAGGATTTCTCCGTTCGCTCGGCGGTGGCGGCATATCTTGCGCGCCCGGGCGAAGCGCAGAACCTGCCGGTCGCGAAAACAATTCTGGAGCAGATGGCTGGAGAAAAAGGCGAGGCCGGAGAAAAAACACGCAAGGAGGCTGCGCGGCTAGCGGGAGCGCTTCCAGATTCTTTCGACCCTTTACTTTCGCGCTTGCTGCAGGATCCCTCGAGCGAGGTTGTGAAGGAAGCGATTCGCTCCGTGGGAATGTTGCGGAAAGAGGGATCCGCGCCGCAATTGTTAAGGTTGCTGCCTGGCGGGGTGTTTCACGAAGACGCGGCGCAGGCGATCGTTACGTTTGGGGATTCGATCGTCGGACTTTTGAGCGATCGCCTTAGGAATCCAAGCGCGCCGCGAGAAGAACGCCGGGAAATTCCCGCCGTTCTGGCGGGAGTCGGAACGGCTGCCGCCGCGCAGGTGTTGTTGGACAACGTGATGGAGAGTGATGCGACGCTGCGTTTCAAAGTCATCAGCGCACTGAACAAGTTGCACCGCGACCATCCTGAAACCCCTCTCGACTTTCAAATGCTGGAGACGGTTCTGGCCGCGGAAATCCTAGGCCACTACCGAACTTATCAGATCATGGAGGCTATCTCGGCTCCGGAAAATGCCGACGACACGGTAGTCAAGGCGCTGACGGACTCGGTTCAGCAGGAATTGGAGAGGATCTTCCGGCTACTGGGCCTGTTATATCCGCGACTTGATTTGCACGCCGTGTACCTTGGACTGCAATCCAACGACAGAACCGTGTATGACAACGCTTTGGAATTTCTGGAGAACGTTTTGAAATCGCCATTGCGGGTCACTCTGGTGCCGTTGCTGGATGGGCGCGTGACCCCGGCGGAGCGCGCGCGGCTGGCGGACCGGTTAGTACACACGAAGCTGGAGAGCCGCGAGCAGGCGGTCAGCGAACTCGTTTCCAGTGAAGATCCGTGGCTGAAGTCCTGCGGCGTTTATGCGATTGGATCGTTCCAAATGCGTTCCCTGGCAGGCGAACTGGACCGTTGTTTAGGCCACGCAGACCCGCTACTGCGGGAAACTGCGCGCGCCGCGAAGCTCCGGCTCACAAACGCCAATGAGAATTCATAAGTCGGTGATCGACTAAAGGCCGTCGCAGGCGCGACTGCCTACACTGCACCAAGCCACAAAACGGCGCACTCATTTGGGATGATATCCTCCGCGAAATTATCGCGGCAGGCGCAAATCGATGTGAGATGCGTGAAGGATCCCTTTGTCGTCGACCGTGCCGAGGACAATGACGAACGAACCTTCCTTGAATTCACTCTGCTCGGCGGGCTTGGTCTGCTTGGTCCACTTTGTGGATCCATCAAAAGCCACTTTAAGCATATTACTGTCGTTCGCGGTGGCGCCACCGCGAATGTCCATCATCGATTGGTCTTTCAGCAAATGAATGATCGTGCCTTGCCACTTGGTTTGCTTCGCCGCAGCCGGCGTTTCCTGCTTTCCAGGTCCGGCAGACATGGGTTGAACTTCAAGCAGCATTCCCGCAAAACACAAAGCCAACACAACGGTTAAAAGCCTCATTGCACCCTCCATACCAAATCATTCCTAGTGACGGGAACGATAACCGTCTCCAGGTACAAGTTGCGTGAGCATAGACCTGGAGGAAGGGGGAGTAAAGACAATTTTGGGGCGAAGTCCAGATTTCGCGTTGCACCGGGCATTCCGGCATTGCGGTGTGCAAGGCCGGCATCCTTTGCTGGCTGCGCGCAGAAATAGCCTTGCAGGAAGGGCCGGTGTGAGCGTAGATTCTGGGCACTGTTTCCACGGAGGTCTATCATGCGCATACCGAAAGGACTGTTGATCAACCTATTCGCGATTGTCACGATTTGCCTGTTCATCGAATCGGGGGCGCGGGCTCAGGAAGCACATGGATCTTCATTGACCAAGGATCAAATTAAACAGTTCCTCCTCACTGCCAATGTGATCGCCAGCAAAGAGTCCAAAAAAGGGGTGACACACCCGACGCGGCTGACTCTCAGCGACGGAACGATCACGCACGACGCCTCTTACCAGCCCATTGATGAACATAAGGCGGAGATGAAACTGGAAAGTGGCAAGACGGTCTTGAATTTCGTGGACTCCTACAAATTTAATATCGCCGCATACACCCTGTCCGAAATGTTGGGAATCGACGACATGCTGCCCGTTTACGTCGAACGCAAATGGCAAGGGCATGCTGGCTCGCTGAGCTGGTGGCTCCCGGTGAAAATGGACGAAGAGGATCGCGTGGCAAAGAAAATCACGCCACCCAATCTAGACGCGTGGAATAAACAAATGTACCGGGTGCGCGTGTTTGACCAGTTAGTCTACGACACCGATGCCAACCTCACGAACGTGTTGATCGGTCCGGAGTGGCAGATCTGGCGCATCGATTTCACCCGTGCCTTCCGCGCCAACAAAGATCTGCAAAAACCTGAGGACCTGGTGCAATGCGAGCGGCATCTTTTTCAAAAGCTAAAGGAGCTGAACGGCGGCGAACTGGAAGAAAAAACGCGCCACTATCTGACCAAAGACGAAGTGCAAGCCGTAATGGCGCGGCGAGACAAAATCGTCGCGCGCTTCGACGAACTGATCAAGGACAAAGGAGAGAATCAAGTCCTCTACTAACCGATCCTCACGCCATGCATCACGGTTCGGGAATTTTTTTGGCCCGTTTAGAACGTGTAACCTACGCCGGCGAGCGGCACAGGCTTTGATCTCAGCCCACCGTCGTCGAGCCTGACAAGAATGTTGGCCGTAAACACCAGCCTCGACAGCTTGTGGAATGGGCGCACTTTGACGCCCATGGAAGCGTTGGTGATGTTGTAAGACGAGTTTGGAGAGTTCGCCAAGCTGGGAAGAGTTTCGGCATTCGCTGATGGGTTGGCGGTGCAAGCGCCGCAATTTGCAAGAAATTGCTGTTGCGTGACGGCGACGGTTTCGGTTCCAAAAACCCGTTCACCAACGATATCAAAATCTGCGGTCAGCCATTTCGTCACCCAGGCGTCCGCGCCGACGATGTACAAGAAATCATTGGGAATTTTGCCTTTTGTCCCGGTAGTCAGATCGCCCGCGGTGATGGAATCCGTGTTCCACTCATAGCCAACGAGCACATGGGGGGAAACCCGCGCGCGGTAAGAAAACACCGCGAAGGGCTTATGGCCGTACGCTCCCGAACCCAGATAGTTCAAGGCATCGCCGGTGGGGAACCGCACATCCAGCCCGGCCGCGAAACCCGCTCGTTCGCCCTCCCAGATATTCCACTTCACTCTGGCGACCACATCGCCAATTCCACTCGCCGAATTCATGGGTTTGCTGCCGCTGCCTGTAAATGCGAAATCAGGGAAATTGTGACTTACGCAACTGGGGGCCAGACCTGCCGCCTGCTGCGAAAGAGGCCGCTATGGTGGCAAAGCGGCTATACCGCCAGCCAGATTCGACGCCAGCCGAGTGCCGTTGCGGCAGTCTATTACTGCATTTTGATTGAGAAAATGACTGGCCTGCGCGGCTCCCCAGACACCTCGGAACGCAAACGGCGTTCTGGCACGACAACATTAAGCAGCTAGCCGTTTTCGACCCGCGCCTTTATGTCCGAATACGCCATATCGATCAGCCTGCCTAACGCTTCGGCGTTTGTGGCCATCCCAGGTTTCAACTTCACGTGACGCATAAACTTGCCGCTGCCCTGCAACAAGCCAGCCGGATCCGGCAGCGCTGCGCCGTGAAAGAACCCCACGTTGACGTGCGACGTGAATACGTTCACATATCCGAACGGCGCATCTCCCAGACAGGCAACCGGGCAGCCGTCATGCAACAGCTCCCGCACTTCGTCACCGCAGTTTCTCATTACGTCAAACCACGGATGCGCGATGGCTCCCAATTCACCTGCATGCTGTTTCATCCACTTGTCGATCGCCGGATCCCGCTTAAGAGCGCCGTTGAATCGCAGCAATTCCGTTTTCATCCCTGCTCCTTCCAGCAGTCCTGCGATGACCCTATACTTCTTTTGGCTACTATACCGTCGCAATAGCTGCGAGACATATCGAACTGATATTCTGAACTGTGACTGCGCCGCCGGATACAAACGCTAAGACCTCGCCTCAGCGTCGGAAGGGCTTGCTCCGCGCGTTTGTTCAGTGGTTCGTCATTGGCTTAGCGCTTCTGTGGTTGCTTGCCGCACTAACCCTGGTGGCTGCAAGGTGGATCGACCCGCCGACAACCGCGGTGCACATGCAGCGCCGTCTGCAGGCCTGGATTCACAACAAGCCCTATCGCGAACGCTACACCTTCATTCCACTCAATCAAATTTCGCTCGATCTGCAGCATGCCGTAATCGCCGCGGAGGACACCAACTTCTACCATCACCATGGATTCGACTGGCAGCAAATCCAAATCGCCGCGGAAGACGATTTGGAAGGCGAGCGCACTCGCGGAGCTTCCACCATTACGCAGCAACTCGTAAAAAACCTATTCTTCGGAACGAGCCGCTCTTTCCTCCGCAAAGGCGCGGAGGCAACACTGGTGCCGGTGGCCGAACTCGTCCTCGGCAAACAGCGCATTCTGGAGATTTACCTTAATGTGGTCGAATGGGGCCCTGGCATCTATGGTGCGGAGCCGGCGTGCCGTCACTACTACGAAATCGCGCCCCGCAATATCGGCCGACAACAGGCGGCGCGGCTCGCTGCAATTTTGCCGGCTCCCCTGAAGCGACGGCCCGAGCGCATGAATAGCTACAGCGCGATTATCCTGAAGCGCATGGACCAAATGGGTTGGTAATCGCGGCTCACAGTACGGTCGGAAATCACCTCAAGGTTTCAGCATGATGAAACGCGCGATCGTGAAGTAAATGACCAGTCCGGTCACGTCCACCAGTGTCGCCACGAACGGAGCCGACGCGCTTGCTGGATTAAGGCCGAGTCGCCGCAGAATGAACGGCAACATCGACCCGGCGATTGTTCCGAAAGCAACCACGCCAATCAGCGCACAAAATATCGTCAGCGCCAGTATCGGTGTTTGTGCGCCATAAGAGCACCCGGCTCTCGTAGAGCAAGCATATTTTGTCGCCTATCGGTAGTACCATTTCAACCAACGCATGATTGTGAAGATTGGCGGTAGCGGCATCATAGAAAATGTTGAACTATGCCACGGGAGGCTAATTGTGAGCGCGCGCACATATCAAAAACGGATTGCGGGAGTATTAGGCAAAATTTCCGAAATGCAGATGGGCAACATCGAGAAGGCCGCGGCGGCAATGTCGGACACGATTGCGAATGGCGGACTGGTGCACATGTTCGGCAGCGGGCATTCGGTGCTGCCCGTGCAGGACATGTTTCCCCGATACGGCGCATTTCCGGGATTCCGGCCGCTGATGGACTTGCGGTTGATGTGGACGAACGTGATCGGCAGTGGAGGCGCGAAGGGCTTGTTGTGGCTGGAGCGGCAAGAAGGCTACGCGAAGGTGTTGTTTGAGAACGAACCGATTCGCAAGGGCGATGTAATGCTTGTGTTTTCGCACGGGGGCTTGAACGCCGCGGGAATCGAAGTGTTGATGGAAGCGAAGAAGCGCGGTCTGACGACAGTGGGAATAACGTCGATGGACAATTACGGGAAGCGTGAGGCGATGCACTCGTCCGGGAAGAAATTAGCGGATGTGGCAGACATCGTGATCGACAATTGCACGCCGGCGGAAGATGCGCTGGTGTCCATTGAAGGATGGAATGCGCCGGTGGCCGCCGGGTCCACGGTGGCGTTCATAACCATCGCGATGTCAATCATCGCGCAGGTGGCGGCGAACCTGGCGGCCAAGGGACACACGCCACCCGTTTTTGTCTCGCCGAATGTGCAAGGCATTCCCGCGGACAATACCAACCGCGTGTATGAGGAGTACGAGCGACGATTGAAAAGGTGAAGCGTGGCGGAAATGATTCGGCGAGGAGTGCTGTTCGGCGGCGCGGCTACGGGGATATTTGTCTTTGGGATTGTCATGGCGGTGCTCGGAACTCTATTCGGGCTGCCGGAGATGCGCGCGCGTTTGCGAATCGATCTGGCGCAACAGGGAAACGTGTTTCTGCTGCTGTTTCTGGGGATTTTTCTGGCAACGCTGGTTGTAGGACCGGTGATCGACGCGATCGGGAATAAATTAATTCTGGTCGTGTCGTCGTTGCTCGTGGCGCTGGGCATGGCGGGGTTTGCGTACGCGCATTCGTTTACCGGGGCGGCGATGCCCGCGGTGCTGCTGGGATTGGGCGGCGGCGGACTGAACACCTCCACGAACGTGCTGGTTTCCGATCTGTACGGAGAAAAGCGCGGGCCGATGCTGAACATGCTCGGCATTTTCTATGGAATTGGCGCGCTGTGTATTCCACTTCTGGCCGCCGTGCTTGCGGGGCATTTTCCGATCGCGTCGCAATTGTTGATTTGTGCCGGGCTCGCCGGAGTTTGCGCGGTGTTGTTCCTGGTCTTGAGATTCCCAGCGGCTAGTGCGGCTCAGAGCTTTTCGTGGCGCGAAGCGCTCGGCGTGGCAAAGTATCCCGGCGTGCTGGCGCTTGGATTTTTGTTGTTCTGCCAATCAGGAAATGAAGCGAGCATCAGCGGATGGACTTCTACATATGTGGGCGAGGCGGGACTGGGCGCGCGAACGGCGACGCTAATCCTGGCGGGGTACTGGGCCGCGTTGATGGCCGGCAGACTTGTGGTGGCGCGACTGTTGAAGTTTGTCGGCAAAGAACAACTCGTGCTGGCCAGCGGAGTGGGTGCGCTGCTGGGAGCAGGAATTTTGCTGACGAACCGCTCGGAAGCGATGTTAGTCGCGGGAGTTTTGGTGATTGGGCTTTCGTATGCCGGAGTTTTTCCAACGACACTGGCAATTGCCGGCGACGCTTACCGGAAGATGGCAGGGACGGTGTTTGGATTGTTGTTTGCGATTGCGCTGCTGGGCGGAATGTCGTTTCCGTGGGCTGTGGGGCAGATTTCGCAGGCGTTGGGAGTGCGCTGCGGAATGGTGGTGCCACTGGCTGGGGCAGCAGGAATTTGCATTTTGGCGTGGATGGTTTTGCGACGTGAGAGACGCAGACAGAGTTCATAAGAGACGGCGGCACGAATGGCGAGAAATATGGTATTGGCATTCGACTTAGGCGGAACGAAATTGGCAGCAGCGGTGGTGGACCGCGGCGGAAAAGTGGCGGAGCGCAAAAGCATCGAAGTAGAGAAGCGTTCCGCGATGGAGCCCGTGGAGCAAATTCTGGAGTTGGCGCGTGAACTAAGCGGCGGCAAAAGCGGAAGAGCAAAAATTGCGGCGGTAGGAGTGGCGGTGCCGGGGCTGGTGCGGCGCGATGGAACCGTTTGGGCGCCGAATTTGCCGGGTTGGAAGAGGATGGCCCTGGCCCGGCGATTGAAACAAGCGTTGCGAGTCCCCGTGGTGGTGGAAAGCGACCGGAACGCGGCGGTGCTGGGCGAAGCGTGGCACGGTGCGGCTCGCGGCAAGAGCGACGTGATCGTGTTGATGCTGGGAACAGGGATTGGCGCAGGAATATTAAGCGGAGGCAGACTGATTCGCGGCGCGCATGAGCTGTCGGGCTGTGCGGGATGGATGGTGGTGACCGACGCGCAAGATCCGGAGACAGTGGGCGTGGGACAGTTGGAATCGCTGGCGGCTGGACCGGCGATTGCCCGTGCGGCGAAAAAGAAACTAACCAGCGGAATTGGTGGATTGTTGGCGGAAATTCCGGCAGAGGCGATCACCGCGCAGGAAGTGGCGAAGGCGGCGCGGCGAGGAGACACCGCGTCAATCGAGGTGTATCAAGAGGCGGGACGATTGCTGGGACATGCGGTCGCGAATCTGGTGAGCTTGTTTGATCCAGAGGTGGTAGTAATTGGAGGAGGACTGGCGAGCGCGGCGGATCTATTCATGGATTTATTGAAGCAGAGTATGAAGGAACGAGCCCAGCCGCTGGCCGGCAAACAAGTGCGCGTAGTGGTGAGCCGTTTGGGCAGCGACGTTAATTTACTGGGAGTCGCACAGTTGGCCTGGGGACTATCGTTGTGACGCTGTATCGATAAGCGCTCCCAGGGCAGCCACTTCGCGCCCGGCAACTTCGAAGCGAGTTAGCGTTACACAGAAAATTTCGGGTCGCCTTCCAGAATTTGCATTTCGAGCTTGGGGGTTTTTCCTTCTTGCCATAAGGGTGCGTGAAACCTGGCGCGATAGGCAAGCGGGCCGCCGTCCTGGCGATCGCTGCGTTCGAGCGGACGAGGGATACAAACGAATTCCGTTTCAATAGCATCGGCAGTGGCACGAACAACGGCATAGCCGTGTCCACCCATGTCGACGAAAGAGAGATGGGGCGCCAAGTCGCGATTCGACTTTGCGCGAGCTGCAGCGACGTCGCTGGTCTCGGCATATTCGAGACAAGAGCGCACGCCGTGACGAAGCAACATGTTCACGGTTGGCTGCGGGCTGTGATCGTTCGGCGCTTGGCCAACGTAGTGTGCGCGAAGCGGAAGATCCGCTGGCAAGACGTGCTCCAGGGCTTCCGCCAATCCGGGCGCCGAAATTGAGCCGGTGACGAACGCGACGCCGACGGGCTCGAACGGTTTCGGTGGAAGCGACTTCGCCGCCAACCCTGCCCAAAAACTGTGGCGATCGCCCGCCACGGTGGCAAAACCGGTGATGCCGTGAGCCTGCACGAAATCGTAGATTTCGCCACGTTCGACGAATGCGGTGCTGTGATCACCTCCTGGAAATGCGGCATACACAGCGCCGGGCCACGGATTCGAAAATTCTTGTGGCAGATTTTGCGGATCCGCGCGCATGTCCAGCGTGGCCGTGGTGTTTCCCCAAATCTTCCAGGTGGCTTGGGAACTACGCAGGCGCTCCAGAAACCACGCCTTTTGCTCGGCCCCGAGGATGGTTTGCGCGGGGCGGTCTTTGCAGAAGTTTTTGATTTCCACGCTGCCGAACTTGATGGCGTCTGGCGGCTGGCCACCATTGTAGGTGCGTCCGGCGTCAAGAATTTCCAGGGCTTGCTCGGGAATGAATTCGGGAAAGGCGTCACTCGAAAGAGGTTTGGCCTCAGCGCGGCCCGCGGGCTCCTCAGAGCGATAACTGCGCTGGTCGGTGACAATCAGTTCAATGTTGCGGCCCCATCGCAACGCTCGATAACCTTTCAGACTGCCGATGGCGGCAATATTGTTGGGTTCCTGGCCGAGTCCGTTCTGGTCGA
The DNA here is from genome assembly GCA_963826335.1 of Candidatus Acidiferrales bacterium. Taxonomy (GTDB): domain Bacteria; phylum Acidobacteriota; class Terriglobia; order Acidiferrales; family UBA7541; genus Acidiferrum. The sequence continues at coordinate 17,009 of CAWGXB010000009.1, forward strand.
AGTGAGTGATCGGCGCGTCCACAACCTGCGGCCCATCGAAGCGCTCCAACGAAGGACCACTCGGCTTGGTCACGCGCGCCGGCTGGTATTCAAAAAATGCCTGATTGGCGGCGACTTTGCGCGTCTGGGCGGGGCGCGTCGTGCCTTCAAACTTCTGCAGGGATTGCCAGCCAAGCCAGCTGAATTCGTGGTTGTCCCACATATTGACGAAGGGCCAGCGTGCGCGTGCGTCTTGAAGATCAGGGTCGCCGAGATAAGCGCGATAGACCGCGCGATAGTCATCGAGAGTCGTGGGAATGTGGAAGTCGCTGATCTTTTCGCCATGCGGGTAGCGCACGATATCGCGCAATCGACGATCGTACATGCCTTGCGGACGATCTTCCGGATACCAAACAATCTCATAGATGAAGTCGCCGAGATGCAACACGAAACCGAGGCGCTCGGCTTCCGGGGCGCGTTGGTCCTCAAAAATCATTCTGCGGTAAGCATTTTGTGAGCCCTGATTGGCATTCTGGCAACTTACGAAGGCAAAGCGAGCCGGTCGGGGATCGTTCGCGGTTGGCGCGGAAATGGTGCGACCAATGCGACTGCCAAAACCTTCGGGGGTGGCAAAGCGATACCAGTAAATGCGGCTGGGCTGCAGGCCGGCAACCAGCACGCGGCAAGTCCAGTCGGAGTCGGCAGAGATTGGAGCGACCGTTGTCGCGACGACATGGTTGAACGAATCGTCTTCCGAAACTTCGACCGTAAGGCGCAGGGTGGAATCGTGGCGGGGTTGCGGGCAGCGCGTCCACAGCAGCACGCTGTGGCTGTCGGGGTCACCCGAAGCGACACCTTCGGGAAAGAGATCGCGGCGTTCTTGCCATTGAACCCGGGAAGCAGTAGGAGCGGGATTCGTCCAGGCCGCGGTGGCACCCATGGCCGCAGCCATTTCCAGGAAAGCGCGTCGACTGATGATGGGCATTGGTTCGGTTACTCCCACAGGTTAACGTTTAGCGTTTAGACGGGGCAAATCGCATTGCGCGCGAGGCGAAGTATTCGGCGGGCACGTTTTACAAGCATTTCAAGGACAAGCGCGATATCTTTCTTGCGGCTTATGAAACCTGGGTGGCTTCGGAATGGAAAGTGGTGGCAAGCGAACTAACCACGGGAGGCACGGCGGAAGAGATTGCCCGGCGCCTGGTGGACCTTTCCGTGGACTTTCATACCAGGTGGCGAGGGCTGAGAAGTTCCCTGCTGGAGCTGGTTTTTACGGATGCCGACGTAAGACGCTTTTACCGAACGCAGCGGCGGCGGCAATTAGACACGATGGCCGAGCTTCGCGCAAAGATTGGCGCGCCGCGTCGCCGAAGAGAAGACGACGCCATCCACCTGTTCACGACGGAACGAACCTTCGACGCGATTGCACAAGGAGAACTGCGCGACCTTGGCCTGGACCGGGGCAAGGTGCTTGAAGCTATGAGGCAAAAGGTGGTATCGATACTCTCCTAGCATTGTGGCGGCTAACGCGGGGACGCCGCGCGCGTCCAATTGATGGAATTGTCGAAACTGGCTGGGGGAGACATGCCGAGTGAACTGACCCTGTCCGTAAATGGCGCGAAACATCAGGTATTTGTGGCGCCGGAAACACCGCTGCTGTTCGTGCTGCGCAACGACTTGAAATTGACGGGACCACATCTTGGGTGCGGGATGGCCCAGTGCGGAGCATGCGCGGTGCTCCTGGATGGCGAGGAAGTGCGTACGTGCATCACGCCGGTATCATTTGCGGTGGGCAAGCGGGTGACGACCATCGAGGGGCTGCCTGCGGTCTGGGCAGAGAAAAAGGGATTGAGCGCGGCCGACGCCGCAAAGACGCTGCATCCGATCCAGCAGGCGTGGATTGACGAGCAGGTACCGCAATGCGGCTACTGCCAGAGCGGAATGATGATCGCCGCCGCGCGATTGCTGGCCAAGAATCCGAATCCCACGGTTGCGCAAATCAAAGACGCGTTCACCAACACTCCACCTTCGCCACACCTGTGCCGCTGCGGGACCTATGCCGCGATCATCGATGCGGTACAACGAGCCGCCAAAGCCATGAAAGCGTGAAGGGAGCGACGACCATGGCGGTGAAAACGGAAACCGGCAACGATTCGCCACTCGCAACGACGATCACGCGGCGCGGCTTCGTGAAAATGGGCGGCGCGCTCTTTGTGTCGCTGTACATCCCGGGGAAATTTGCGGCTGCCAATGCTAGCGAAACTCAGACTTCGCTCGATCCAACTCTGCTGGCTTCGTGGCTGGAGATCCGAAGTGACAACACAATTGTGATGCGCACGGGGCGCACAGAAACAGGCACGGGCATGAGCGCGTACTATGCGCAAGCGATTGCGGAGGAATTGGACGTGCGGCCAGAAACGATTTCACTGATTCTGGGCGACACGGACAGAACGCCGGACGGCGGATATTCGGCGGGATTCCTGACAGGAATGAGCAACGTTCGCAAGGTGGCTGCCTATACCCACCAGGCGCTGCTGGGACTGGCCGCGACGCAGTTGGGCGTTCCGATTTCCGGCCTTAGCGTGACGGATGGAATCGTGTCGGGCGGCGGAAAGAGCGTCAGTTACGGGAAACTTGTCGAAGGCCAGCACCTCGACCTGAAAATTCCAGTCGAAGGAAAACAAGCAAGGCCCGACCCGACGGGGTGGGTAGGCATGACGTCGCTCGACGGTTTCACGGTGACCGGAGATCCACCGATGAAGCCGGTCAACGAATTCAAGGTGATCGGCAAGTCGTATCCAGTGCCCAGCATCACCGACAAGGTTACGGGTAAGACGCAGTGGAGTTGCGATGTCACCCTGCCGGGCATGCTGCATGCGCGAATGGTGCGGCCCGCGACACTGGGGTCAACACTGGTCTCAGTTGGTGAAGTCGACAAAAAGCAGTTCCCCACTGCGCAAGTGGTGACGAAGGGCAACCTGGTAGCAGTAGTCTCGCCCAACGAGTGGGAAGCAATCAGCGCGGCGCGCGCGGTTGCTACAGGGACGAAGTGGACGGACTGGCAGGGGTTGCCGGGCAGCGAGAATCTGACGAAAGCGCTTCGCCAGTACAACTGGGGAGCGCCAGCGGAAAGCAAAGGAAAGGCCGATGAGGTGAAAGCGGCCCTGGCGAGCGGTGCCAAAACGATTTCTGCGACGTACGAACAGCCGTATGTAAGGCACGCGCCGATCGGTCCATTCGTTGCGGTTGCGGATGTGCGCAGCGATGGCAGCGCGATGGTGTGGACACATTCGGCGCAATCTCAGGGGCTGCGCGCACGCATCGCGTTCCTGCTAGGCGTGCCGGTGGAGAAAGTGGTGGTGCGCTGGCTGGAACACTCGGGGCAGTATGGACGCACGACGCTGGGTGGGGATGGCGCGGAAGGCGATGCGGTGATCCTTTCGCAATTGACCGGCAAGCCGGTGCGAGTGCAGTGGACGATGCAGGAAGACATGGCCTGGTCCAGCGTTTCGCCCGGATGGGTGTCCGATGT
>CAWGXB010000010.1:0-30449 GCA_963826335.1 Candidatus Acidiferrales bacterium
TAAAAGCAGTTGCAAATCTGTCGGCCCGCGACGAAGATGTTGCCACTTTCCATGGCGACTTCCAGTTCAGCGCAACGCATCGGCATACCTGGCGCTCTGAAAATCGTACTGCTCTTGCTAGGGGTCTCGATTTTCATCAACTATATCGATCGCAGCAACCTATCCATCGCGGCTCCCATGCTGAAAGACGAGTTCGGGATTACCCCGGGGCAACTTGGCTTTTTGCTGTCGGCGTTCTTCTGGACATATGCGAGCTTTCAGTTGGTGTCAGGCTGGCTGGTGGATCACTTCAATGTGAACTGGGTCTTTGCGGGAGGATTTTTTCTGTGGTCCGCTGCCACCGCAGGCACCGGCATCGTTCATGTCTTCTGGGTGCTGCTGGTCTTGCGATTGCTGCTGGGTGTTGGCGAGTCAGTGGCCTATCCCGCGTACTCAAAAATCATCATTCTGAATTTTCCTGAGGAGCATCGAGGCTTTGCCAACTCCGTGATTTCCGCCGGACTGCTTTTGGGTCCTGGATTTGGCCTGCTGTTAGGCGGTCTCTTGATGGCCCGGTTTGGCTGGCGCGCGTTCTTCATCGCGCTAGGCCTGGCCAGCATGCTTTGGCTTGTTCCTTGGCTGAAATGGATGCCCAAGGGCCAGCCCACCGTCCCCGGCGACGTAGAGGGTGCTCCGAGCCTCCTCGAATTTCTGTGCTTGCGATCGGCCTGGGGAACGTGCCTGGGCCAGTTCGGCATTAATTACGTGAGCTATTTCCTGCTTACCTGGCTTCCCTACTATCTGGTGCGCGAGCGTCACTTCTCGCTGGTCGAAATGGCGAAGATCGGCGGAATCGCCTATCTTCTCGGCGCCTGTCTTACCGCTCTTTGGGGTTGGCTGTCCGACCGCTGGATCGGCGCCGGCGGCAGCCCCTCGCTGGTTCGCAAAACCTTTGTGGCTGGAGGACTCGCGCTCTCGGGCACGTTCGTTGGGCTGTCCGTCTTCAGTAACCCGGCGCTTTGCGTTGCCGCGCTAATCCTGGGCGTGATCTTCTTTGGCGTTACCGCGTCGAATGTTTGGGCCATCACACAAACGCTGGCGGGCCAGCAGGCCGCCGGGCGCTGGACAGGTTTCCAGAATTGCACAGGCAATCTTGCAGGCATCGTAGCACCGTCGTTGACCGGACTGGTGCTGCAGCGCACCGGTCACTTCTATTGGGCCTTCGTGATCGTTGCACTGGTTGCCTTCGCGGGCTCGGGTTGCTGGACTTTTCTTGTTGGCCCCGTCCAGCCAGTAGTGTGGCGCACAAGAAAGCAGACCATCCCGATCGCTTCTTAGCGAGGCTTGAAGTCACGGACACTAGTGCTTGACCGGCCAAAATTGACAAGAAAAAGGAAGCGGCTCACACTACGCGGCATGAGAATCGCAATTTTCTGCTTATTAGCAGCGGCGGTGTTCCCCTCTTTGAGTCGAGCGCAAGCTCCGGTTTTCGAGGTTATTCCGGTTGAGAGCTGGATTAAATTCCACGTGAAAGCCTCGACGACGATCGCCGGGAAATTCGACAACTGGGATGCCCGCTTGACATTCAAGTCGCCTGACGAAACCACCGGCGTCTTAGAAATCAAAATTCAGGCGGCCAGCGTGGATACCGGAAGCGGACTGAAGAACGGCAAGCTGAGGAGCAAAGACTTCTTCGACGTGGAGCAGAACCCGCTGATCACGTTCAAGTCGACGAAGCTTGTGCAGACCGGCCCCAAAACATTTGAGGTGGATGGCGACTTTACGATTCGAGGGGTATCGAACCCGGAAAAGCTGACTCTAGCGGTTTCCGGGAAAGGGACGGGTTCTGGCGAGATCAAAGGAACAATGGTCTTCAACCGCAAGGACTATGGGATGAACAAGGGCATTCCGTTCATCAAGATCGCCGATCACGTGGACGTGAGTTTCCATCTGAAGGGCAAGCGAGTCAGCGGGCCACCACTGGCGCTCAAGCAATAGGCAGACAAAAAAGTGGGTCGTCGTTCGCCGACCCACCTAACAGATTATACGAGTCGAGGGGAAAGACGAGCGGGGGAAGAAAAGGACTCCAGGTAAGCTGACGGCTTAGAAGGTACGGGACTGGCTCAGTTTGCCGCGATCACCGTATTCAGAGGAGGGAATGGCACGTCCTGCAACTCCTTCTTGCCATCGGGATACGCGCGAAATCGTTGGTATCCGTCAAGCACGCGGACTTCGCATCCAGGCAGAAGCCCGTGCCGAAGTCGCCTTCCAGACCGGGACCGAAATACTTTAGTTCAGTGATAGGAACGACGGTGCGGTCGAAGTCCGGCACGGACAGAACGGATGTCGGTAACGCTGCGGGCACTCGATCAGGGGTGTCGTCCCTCGGCGATGCCGACAGACATAGAAAAGACCATAGAATTAAAAACGGAATGACTTTTCGCAAAATCATCAGGTGTCACCGAAACTCCGAAGAGCTGGCTGTCATGGTTTGCATGCGCGCCGCCAGAAAGTTGGCGCTGAGGAGAAAGGATTTAGTGACGCTTGGAACTGAGGCCAACTAAAAGAGGACGCAACTAGTGGCCCATTCCGGGACAGCAGTTCCGAAACGAATTATGAGATGCTCGGCAGTTTGAAAGCATCGAGCCCTAAGAAACCAGCCTCAGGCCTGAAAGCCTCAGCTACAGTCGAGCTACGCTTGAGCTACAGAACCGATCTAAAGATCGGCCACTGCAGATCCTGCGCGGAGCCTCTCTAAATCATTAAATGACAATTATTGACAATATTTACAGGAAGATACAAATCACCCCGGAGGAGAGCACGATCAAGTTCAACGTGAAAGCATCCGTGGCCATCGAAGGCAACTTCGACAAATGGGACGCGACGTTGACCTTCTCATCCACCGACGCCACTTCAGGCGTTCTCGATATCAAAATTCAGGCCGCTACCGTCAATACCGGCAGCGGAATGAAAGATGACAAGCTGAGAAGCAAAGACTTCTTCGACGTCAAGCAGGATCCGTTGATCACGTTTCATTCAACGAAAATCGTGCAAACCGGCCCGAACACGTTTGACATTCCGGGAAAGATCACGATCCGCGGCGTTACCAAGGACGAGACGCTTAACCTGGTGGTTTCCGGCAAGGGCACCGGCACAGGCGACATTAAAGGCACAATGGCCTTTGACCGCAAGGACTACGGCATGAACAGCGGCATTCCGTTCATCAAGATTGCGGACCGCGTCGAAGTGACCGTGGACCTGCATGGCAAGCGCATCAGCGGTCCGCCACTGGTCTTCAAGGAATAGGTGTTTAGGGAAGCGGTTTCTTCAACGCTTCCGCGATGCCCGCCTCCGCAAGCGGCGCCATGATTTCGTATCCAGCTTTGTTCGGGTGCACGCCATCCGGGCTTAAGTCCGTCTTCAGCCCACCCTCGCTGTTGGACATGCTGGAGTAGTAGTCAACATAGACGACGCCGTTTTTCGTGGCGTAATCTTTAATCCAGGCGTTCAGCGCGCGAATCTTTGGAGCGGGCTCCAGCCCCGGGTGCCAGCGAAACTCACTCGCCGGAAGCACCGAGCACAATACAACTCGAATTCCGTTGGCACGCGCCAGTTCGCTCATGGATGCGATGTTGCCCCCAATTTCAGGCAGCGTGATCTTCCCGGTGTTTTCGGCAATGTCATTGGTACCCGCCAGCAGCAGTACCACTTTCGGTTTCAGGTCGATGACGTCCTGGCGAAATCGCACCAGCATTTGCGGCGTGGTCTGACCAGAAATGCCGCGATTGATGTACGGCTTGCCCGGAAAGAACTCGCCACGATCCGGAGATGTCGCAGTTCCCTTCTGCCCCCAGCCTTCGGTAATGGAGTCTCCCATGAACACAACGCGCGTTTCGGCGGCTGCCGGAGGCGGTATTTCTTGATCGGCGTCGCGATACTTGGCAAGGAAAGCCCAGTCGGTGAACGTGCGCACCAATTGCGATTTCTGGTAAGCATTCAACTGCTCCAAGCCCGGTATCTGTTCCGATGACTTCTGATCGGAGGCGGGATGTGCAGTCGGAGGCGCCTGCGAATAAGCTGCCGGACCAGACACAAGTATTGCCACCAGCAAGCAAAGACCACACAGTGCGCGTACAAATTTCGATTTGCTATCCACGTATTTGTGTCTCCTTGTCATCGCGCTCATCGCGCACAACATAAAGCCAAAGCGATCGGGAGGCGCATCAGCACCCCTTCGACGACTCTGACGGCTATGCTAGCACACGCAACTGACGCGCTTTGCGCAAGCAAGCCCGGGTGTACTCGAGACGGCTGCGATCACTGAAGCGCGATTCCCGCAGCGCAGAGTGGGCACTCCGAAGGCTGCCATAAATTGTGCGGCATGCGTTCCAGGAGCTCGAGCGCCACACCGTGCTCGTTCGCAAACTCAGCGATCACGTCTCCGAGCGCGAGCAGAGCGCTGATGACGACAACTTCCGCTCCCATTCCGCGCAAATCAAAAAATGTCCCTCTAACCGCCGAGCTTGCGCTGATGACATCGTTCACAATCGCGACGCGTTTTCCTGACACCGCAGAGTGCAGTGATTTCGGAAGGCGGTACTGCACCGGGAAAAGCCCTTGGCGCGTGGTGTCTTCAAATCGTTCAGCGTACGTGAACTGGCAACCCAAGTCCAACGAGACAAGCAGGGCCACGAAGGCGCCCTCCACCAGCGGCCCACACACGACATCCACCTGGTACTTTTTGAGCTGCGCTGCCAGGCGGCCGGCGAATACCCGGATCTCGCGGGAGTTCAGACATAACGTCTCTAAGTCGAACCACACGTCTCCGTGATGACCCGACTCAAACCTGAAATGTCCGCGGCGTCCGCGCACAAAGGAGAGTAAATGATCGTCCATTCAACAGTTAAATCCTGGCACTCGCAATAAAGCGGGGCAGTCCCCTAGTTGGGCGATTTCTGTTCCGCTGATTTCTCTTCCGCAACCTTCTTTTCTTGCGGCCCCTTAATCGGCAGCCTGACGCGAAACCTGGTGTCACCGGGCTGCGAAGTCAAATCCACCGCTCCGTGATGCTTTCGCACAATGCGCATAGCCGTGTCCAACCCCAAGCCGGTGCCTGCTCCAACCTTCTTGGTGGTAAAAAATGGTTCGAAGATGCGCGAACGGATTTCCTTCGGCACTCCCGGGCCATTGTCGCCGATTTCGACGATAGCGCTATCCAATTCGCGGAACGCGCGAATCCGTAGTTCGCCCTTTCCGTCCATCGCATCGATAGCATTGTCGATAAGATTGGTCCAAACCTGGTTCAGTTCGCCGCCATAAGCGCAAATGCGCGGCAAGTTCGGATCGTATTCGCGGACTACATTCACACCCGCTTTCAGGCGGTGGCCAAATATCTTCAGGGTATTCTCAAGATCCTCCTTCAGATCGACTTCCTGGATGGGTGACTGATCCATATAGGAATAGCGCTTGATGGCCGTAACCAAATCGCTGATGCGGCGGGTGCTGTTGTCGATTTCCTGGATCAATCCAAAGATGGTGATCACTGCGGCAATTCGTTTCGCCGCCGGCCCCACCAAATCCGGCCCAAGCAATTCCTTCAGCCCATCCAACTTCTCCGTTTTTGCTCCCGCCTCCGCCAGCACGGGCGCGATCTTCCACGCTTCCTCCACACCGTTGCGTTCCAGCCACTCGGTAAGCTGCGCTTCCCGGTCGCTCAGTTCCAGCGGATCTTCCGGGGGCCCGACGCGCGACGCGTACTGTTGCGCCGATTTCTTCTCTAACATCAGAACGGCTTCGCGTTGTGCTTCCGTCAACGGCCGCTCCAGAAATTTCATGCTGGCCGCACGCACGTCGTCCATGGCCTCGGTCAGGTTCAAAGCCGCACGTCGAGCGGCGCTGGCGGGATTATTCAATTCGTGAGCCAGGCCGGCCGACAGTTTTCCCAGCGCCATCAACTTCTCCTGCTGCGTTTCCATCCGCGCCATTTCGCGGATGCGATCACTCATCAGCCCCACCAACCGTTGTCCCAGCACCGGAACGCGCTGCAACATGTCCGGAAAGTGACGCTTGTGCAGGCGCAGCACCCGTGACGCTGCTGCCGCACGCGCTATGCCTCCGAATGTTTTCAGCCTGGAAAACGGAAGCAGACCGGTCACGTCGCCCGCCTCGGCTATGATTATCGCTCCACCCGGCAGGTCCTTGCGTTCGAACTGCAGCTCACCCTCAAGCACAACCACCAAATATTCAACCGGCTCTCCCGGATGCCCGTAGACCTCACCCGCCTGGAAGCGCACTTCGTCCATGTGCTGCGCAACCCATTCCAGCTCGTCCTCGGGCAAATCGCTGAAGACTTCGATCTGGCGCAGGTCGGTCGCAAAACGTTCCGCATGGTTATTGACTGTCGCTTCGCTCATTTCACACCGTGCTCAGATATTGATGTACGAATTGCACCGCGTTCGCGCCTTCACCGACGCCGCTGGCCACGCGCTTCACTGATCGATAACGCACGTCGCCGGCCACAAAGATTCCCGGGACGCTGGTTTCCAGCAACCACGGATCGCGCTCAAGCGGCCAACTCTTCGGCGGCTTTCCATCACGCATCAAATCCGGCCCACTCAGCAGAAATCCTTTTTCTTCGCGCTCCAGAACTCCCGCGAGCCAATCCGTGCCGGGCATGGCGCCAATAAAGATAAACAGCGAATTCGCGGGTACTTTGTTGGTTTCGCCGCTGGTGGCGCAATGGACGGCAATTGCTTCCAGATGTTCTTCGCCAAAGACTTCCACCACCGAGGAATTCAACTCCACCGCGATGTTGCTGATCTGTTGGATCTGATCGACGAGGTACTGCGACATTCCTGCTTGCAGGGAATTGCCGCGCACCAGCATGATGACGCGCCTGGCGTGTTGCGAAAAGAACACCGCTGCCTGGCCAGCGGAATTTGCGCCGCCAACGATGTACACGTCCTCACCCTTGCAGCCTACCGCTTCGGTCATGGCCGCGCCATAATACACTCCCGCTCCGTACACGCGGTCCATGCCGGGCACATTCAACTTGCGATACGAAACGCCTGTGGCCACTAACATGGCTTTCGCGCCGATCTCTGTACCATCTCCCAGGGTCACAAATTTCGATCCGGCTTCCACGCGCAGTTTGGTCACCTCTTGTGGCGCCAGTATTTCTACACCAAAACGCTTCGCTTGCGCCACGGCGCGCCGTGCCAGGTCTGCTCCGCTCAATCCCGAGGGGAATCCCAAATAGTTTTCGATGCGCGAACTCATTCCGGCTTGCCCGCCCGGAGCTTCCCGCTCAATCATCACCGTCTTCAAACCTTCAGACGCGCCGTACACAGCTGCGGCGAGTCCCGCCGGTCCCCCACCGACAATCAGGAGGTCGTAGAAGGAAGTTCCGGCGCGCGTCTGCAGCCCCAGTCGAGCCGCAATCTCGGCAGTGGAGGGATCGGAAAGAAATGTTCCATCAGCAAACAATACCGAGGGAAATTTTGCCGCCTCGCCACCGGAGAGTTGTATCGCCGCCTGCGTCTCGGTGTTGTTCTCCGCGGTTTCCACATCGAGCCAGCGATAAGGCACCTGATTGCGCGCCAGAAAATCCCGCAGTGCGTAGGAACGCGGCGACCATCTGTGTCCCAATACCCTTAGGCCATCAAACGCGGGCCGGAATGATGCCTGCCAATCTTCCAGCAGATCATCGAGCACGGGATACAGTTGCTGCTCGGGAGGATCCCACGGCTTCAATAAATAGTGATGAATCCTGGCCTGATTAATCGCTTGAATCGCTGCGTCGGTATCGGCGTACGCCGTCAACAACACGCGGCGCGCCTCCGGGTACAACTCGATCGCCTTGCTAATGAATTCCACGCCGTTCATTTCCGGCATGCGCTGGTCGGCGAGCAGCAATCCCACCGCTTCGTTTCTCTTTTTCAAGCCGTTCAGGGCTTGAAGGGCACTCGCACCCGAATCCGCTCGCATCACCCGGTATTTCTCGGCGTAGCGTTTGCGCAGGTCGCGCTCCACGGCGCGCAATACCTCCGCATCATCGTCTACGGTCATTAGTACTGGTTTCGCCATTGCTTTCTCTTATCCCAAGGCCCTGTTTTCTATCGCGATTTCCACGCCATGTCCACCCGTTGCTTTCCCTTTGGATGCACCACCACGTTTAAGGTCACGAATTAGTTCTAGTATTTCGCCGCTCACCGGGACTGGGACCAACCCCAGAAATCAGTTCCCTGCCGCCATTTTTGCCACTGCCTGCTCGACCAGCGGCGGCAAATCCTTGATCCTCTTTATATAAGCCGCGGCCTTCCATAGCTTTTCGTCTGATTCCCATTTCCCGTTGGCAAACATCCCGGTACGCCGCATGCCGTGTTTCGCGATCCAGAAGATCTGCGCTTCCGTGTACTGAGTTCCCACCTTCGGCAATTGCGGCACCGGCGGATACAGCGTGTCTGAATAATCGGTAGTTTTCCCCGGAGTGCCGTGGCAGCCCGCGCACTGGTTCAGAAAGATTTTTCCTCCCGCGATCAGGTTTTCGTCCGTAGGAGGAAATGGATTGGGCAGCTCTGGCGCATGTCTACTGACAGAAGCGTGAACCGCAGCGGCCATCAATCGCGACTCCAGCCGCGTCCCCGGAACGTCGCCGCGCACCTCCGCGAACCCCAGTAGCAAATAAGCCAGCGAACCCACGATCAACACGGCTAGGGTGCAGATCACTCCAAACACAAAGTTTTTCATGGCTACCTCAATCGAAGGACGCTACTTGCCTTGCCCAGATGTTTCATTAGACGCGGCAAAATCCGCCCGAGATCCTCCGCCCTAATACTTTTCCACTATTCCCACGTTCGGCTGAGCCCTATAGAGTGCTGCGAATTCAGGTGCCGTTTTCTCCTAAACCGAGAAAAGGGATGGTCAACGATGTCGGTCCAGGCTTCTGCACTTAACCTTAGCCCGTCGGTGGCTTCGACCGGCTCTTGGCGCAGCCGCAGCCTGGCTATTTTTCTTATGTTGGTCATCGCAGGCATCTTCTGGGTAGACTCCCGGTATCCCGCGCTGCTAAAGCGCTATCGCTCCGGGACAGCGATCAAAGCATCGGGTGCGCTCACGTTCGGCGCGGTGTATCCCGTCGATCGCTCCATGCCCCTTGCCACGCGAGCGTTCCGGACGACGGTGAACTGGCTGGACGCGAACCGCATTGGCATGACCTTTTCGTTCCTGTTTGCCCCCGCTGCGCTTACGTTTCTGGCCACGCTTCCGCGACGTCGCAGCAGCTCGCGCTACCTGAACGCGCTGTTCGGCGCGGCGGCGGGTGCTCCGCTCGCCGTATGCACGAATTGCGTTGCTCCGATCGTCCGAGGTCTGTACGCATCGGGTGTGAGCACGGAATCAGTGCTGGCCACCATGTTCGCTTCTCCTGCGCTGAACGTTGTGGTGCTGGCGATGACCTTTGCGCTGTTTCCTGTTTCCGTCGCACTGGTCAAACTCGCCACCGTGCTCTTTCTGATTTTCGTGTTCGCGCCTTTGGTATCTTCACGCCAGCAAACCGCCGCAGAAACCGCTGCGTGTCCCATTGCGTTCCCGGCGACGGAAACGTGGGCGCAGGCACTCTCCAACACCGGTCGTTCGTATGCCAAAAGTTTCTGGTACGTTTTCCGCGTAGCCTTTCCGCTGATGATTCTTGCGGCGCTTCTCGGCGCGCTGGTGATCGAAATGCTCCCCGCGCAGCTCCTGCTCGCCCCAGTCACGATTGGCGGAATTATTCTGGTGGCTCTGGTGAGCGCGTTTTTGCCGGTTCCCATGGCGTTCGACGTCGCCATCGCGTACATTGCGATGACCAAGGGCGTTCCGCTCCCATATGTGGTCACCATTCTTTGCACCCTCGGCATCATCAGCGTCTTCTCGTTGTCCGTCGTCGGCAAATCCATCTCGTGGAAGATTGCGGCGGCAGCCTATTCGACGGTCGTGGCGCTCGGCACACTCGCCGGGGTCCTGGCCCGCGGCTTCTCCTGAACCACCGCAGAGACTCGCAGGTAAGCGCCTTCCAATGGAATCGGCACCCTGTACAATAAGCATGTGACCAGCTACCGCCCAGCACCGTTCGTTCATTTCGGTTTAGCAGCCGTCTTGCTTTTAGTGCCACAGATCGCTGGCGCGCAGGAACCGGCCAAACCGCAGCCACCAGCATCATCCAAGACACAAAATCCGTCCGCACAAAAGGGACAGCAAGCAACGACCCCTTCGGAACAACAGGAACTGCAGACCGCCATCGAGGATGCCGGTAACGACCGGGCTGCGCTGGCGCGTAATCTGGAAGCCTTCCTGAAGAAATATCCCGAATCGTCGCAGCGGGCGCAGATTTATCGCGCGCTGGTGGAAGCCACGCTGCAATTGCGCGACTACCCGCGCGCAACCGAGTATGCGGAAAGGCTGGTCGCTCTTCGGCCGGACGACACATCGATCACCGTTCTCGCCATCCAGTTGCTGGACAAATATGGCGACAGTTCCGGTTGGCGCCGCGCGATCACTTATTGCTCTCGAGTGATCGAGCAGGTGAGCGGCATATCCGCAACGGAGAAGTCGCCCCGCGTCTCGAATGAAGATTGGGAGACAGAGAAAAAACACGACAAGGCCGCCCTGTTACTGGTGCGCGGTCGACTGTACCAAAAATTGAACGATATGCCGAACGCACAGAAGGATTTTGAGGCAAGTTATACGCTGGAACCAACCGCGGCCGCCGCAGAGAAATTGGGGGAGTTGGCGGAACTTCGCAAGGATCCAAACACGGCAATCCGGGAATATGCGATCGCCTTCGCGTTGGCGGATGGCACGAAAGGCACTTCGAGCCGCAGCGATCTGCGCAACAAGATCGGAAATGTCTGGCGGTTGGCGCACGGATCAGAGGATGGCCTGGGTGATTATCTTCTGCACTCGTTCGACGACACAGCGGCGGTGGCTAAAGCGGCAAAACCGGCACGCAACGCCGGGCTCAAGAATCCCTACGAATTCACGCTGCGGAAAGCTCCAGACGGATCGCCGTTCCCGTTTGCCGAGACGAAAGGCAAAGTGGTGGTGCTGAATTTCTGGGCCACCTGGTGCGGACCTTGCCGCGAGATGGAACCGCACTTCGAAAAGGTGGCGGCGCACTTCGCGGGGCAGAAAGACATCGTGTTTCTAGGTCTGAACTGCGATGACGATGAAACGCTGGTGGGGCCGTATCTGGAAGAAGAGAAACCTAAGACCGGGGTATTGTTTGCGGATGGCATGGAACAGTTGCTTGCGGTGCACTCATTTCCAACAACTTTAATCCTTGACCGCACGGGCACGATTGCGTTTCGCACGGATGGATTCGATCCAGACACGGTAGATAAAGTTTTGGTGGAAGCGGTGGAACGTGTGGCCCATCCCGTGGATGCCTCGCCAGCCGCAGCAGCGGCTAGGCCCTGAGGCAGGCGACATCACATAGGCTACATCTTAATTACCTGCGGCTTGCCCGTGAGGATGGAGTTCGGCGACTTCGCGGGCCGCG
The DNA here is from genome assembly GCA_963826335.1 of Candidatus Acidiferrales bacterium. GTDB lineage: Bacteria > Acidobacteriota > Terriglobia > Acidiferrales > UBA7541 > Acidiferrum. Next base: position 11,516 of record CAWGXB010000010.1, read on the forward strand.
ACAATGGTGTTGACGTGAATCTGAACGGTGTCTTCGATTCGACCCGCGTACCCGCCGGCGAGTGTGGTTACCACCGGGACGTCGCGCTTGCGAGCTTCTTCGAATACACCTTTGTCTCGCGCCATTAACCCGTCCACGGTCAGCGACAGTCCCCCCAGCTGATCGTCTCGATAGGGATCGGCGCCACCGACGTAAAACAATATTTCCGGTTGAAAAGAGTCCAGGCCGGCGCGAACTGCAGGCAATAAGGCGGTCAGGTAAGCGGAATCTTCTATTTGATCGGGCATGTCGAGATCAACGGTAGATGGCGGCTTGTAGGCAGGATAGTTGTTGCGCTGGTGGATCGAGAGCGTAAAGACGGACGGCTGCTTGGCAAAGATGGCGGCGGTGCCGTTTCCATGATGAACATCGGTGTCGACCACCATGGCCTTGCGTATAGCGCCGTCGGCCTGCAAGCGACGAATCGCCACGGCAACATCGTGAATGGCGCAGAAGCCTTCTCCGTGACCCGGATAGGCATGATGGAAGCCGCCGCCCAGGTTGCAGCCAAAGCCATCGCGAAGGGCGGACTGCGCAGCGGCGATCGTTCCGCCTGCAGCCAACCAGAACGCACGAACAAGTTCCGGCGAGTAGGGAACCTCGAGTTTCATCACGTCGCTAAGCGTCAGCGTGCCAGTCTTCAGCTTGTGCACCCAGTCTTCGGTATGCACGCGCAGAATATCCGCGTCGGATGCCGGTTCGGGCCGGAGGAAATCTTCGCGCGTAGCCACGGCGTCCTTGATTAACTTGCCGGCGATCAGTCGGTATTTCTGCGACGGGAAGACGTGAGCGCCGAGGTTCAAGTCATATCCCTCGTGATAGATGAGCTTGAAGGGCAGCATAATTCGTCACATGGTAACAGAAGAGAAAGACAGCCGTGCGTTGCGGTTACGGGCGTTCGTTTGTTTGCTTTTTTCTTCAGTGTAGCCTGGCTTTTATGCCAGCCACGGTTGTCGTGCGGTCTTCCGTTTGACCTTAGGCGCTGGTGTTGCTCTATTAGGGACCGTCTCGGAAGGCGGCGGCTACAAACGCTAGGCTAGTTCTCGCGCTCCAGGATGAAGTCGGGGAGGGTGCGGAGGGCGCGGGCGTATTCGGAATCGCCGGCACCATTGATGCAGGATTTGGCGCGGCGAGCGTAGTCGTGAGCCAGATTGCGAGTGCGATCCAGCGCACCGGAGTCGCGCACCAGCGCTACAAGCTTCTCTGGCTGGACGGATTGGAATTCCTTCTCCTCCAACACACGCGCAACCATCTCGCGAGCTTCGTGATGGCCGTTTTCCATAGCGTAGATTAACGGCAGGGTGACTTTGCCTTCTTTTAGGTCGCTCAGGACAGGCTTGCCAAGTTGTTCGCTGGAAGCAGTGAAATCGAGCAGATCGTCAACCAGTTGGAACGCCAGCCCGGCATAGCGGCCGTATTCGTCCAGCGCCTGTTCGTCGTGCTCATCGAATCCACCGAGCACGCCACCGAGTCGAGCGCAGCCGCTGAACAGGCAGGCGGTCTTGTAGGTGGCCAGCCTGACGGCATCTTCTTCCGTGACATCCATGCGGCCAATTTTAGCGAGTTGGATCAATTCGCCTTCAACCATTTTCTGCGTGAGATCGATCAGGATGTCGAGCACGCGGAAGTTACGTTCTTCCAACGCGATCTGGAACGACTGCATATACAACCAGTCGCCTGCCAGTACGCTGCGATGATTGCCCCAACGAGAATTGGCAGAGGGGCGGCCGCGGCGCGTGTCAGCACTATCGATTACATCGTCGTGAATCAGCGTGGCGCTATGGAGAAGTTCGACAACGGCGGCAAGCCTGATGGCGCTGCGTCCGTCGGATTTGCGTCCGGCTGCGTAGCCGTGACAAAGCAGCAATAAAGCTGGACGAAGCCGCTTCCCTCCTCCGCCCAAAAGATAGCTGGTGATTTCGGAGACCGGCTGAAACGCAGAGGCACTTTGGCGGGATAGTTCCTGCTCGACCCTAACGAGGTCTTCCCTCACCAACTCGAAAATTTCCCTGGCCGTGAGTAATGCGATGACCGTTCTCCTGGGCTCGCCGCCCTGACTCAGCGAGACTCCCCAACGTGCGATGCACCTGGCCGGGCGATAGGAAAGAATCGCCAGAAATTCTCGGTGGTTTGTGCGGCGATGGCCTCTACCGGTAAGTCTCTCACATTCGCAAGGACCTGCGCCACTTCCGCAACATAGGCGGGCTCGTTGCGTTTGCCGCGCACCGGTTGCGGCGCCAGGTACGGAGAGTCCGTCTCAATCAAAACTTTCTCCAAGGGCAAAGCTTTCGCAACGTCGCGAATGTTCTGAGCTTTTGGATAGGTGACGTTGGCGGTGAAGGATACCAGGAAGCCCATATCGATGCCGCGGCGTGCGTCTTCCAAGGTGCTGGTGAAGCAATGCAGTATGCCGCCCAAGCCGGTCGGTTTCCAAACTTCTTCGAGAAGACCCAGGCAGTCGTGCCACGCATCGCGGCAATGAATGATGAGGGGAAGCTTGGCGGCGTGGGCCAGTTCCATTTGCTGCCGAAAGACGCGTTCCTGCAGATCGCGCGGGGAATGGTCGTAAAAATAATCGAGACCGATTTCGCCCCAGGCAATCACTTTGGGATGCTGCGCCAGCCTGGCCAGCGTCTCCAGGTGAGTCGGCGTAACCTCTTTGGCCTCATGGGGATGGATACCAACTGTGGTGTAGATCCAATCGTTGGCTTCCGCGTAAGGGAGCGCGGCGTCCAGCTTTTCTGGCCCCGGGCCGGTGCCGATGGCAACCAGCGTGGTTACGCCCGCGGCTTTGGCGCGAGCGAGCATGGCCTCGCGATCCTCGTCGAACTGAGGGAAATCGATGTGCGCGTGAGAGTCAATCAGTTGCATGGTCGGGTCGGACTAGCTCAATTCAAGCGTGAGTTAGAAGTTGAAAGTTAAAAGTCGAAAGTCAAAAATTAAAGCTCCAAGTTCTTGCTTCCTGATCGCTGATCACTGATCCCTGACATCAGCTTCGATTAAGTTGCTGTTTCCTGATCGCCGATCGCTGCTTCTATTTCAGCCGCGAACCGACTTCCACCTCTTCATGGAAGCCCGCCAGGACAGGCCTGCCGTCGGGGCCGACCGAGGCGGCTACGATCATGCCGTTGGACTCAACGCCGCGAAGCTTGCGGGGCGCCAGATTCACGACGACGACCACTTTGCGGCCGATGAGCGATTCCGGTTCGTAAAATTGAGCGATACCGGCGCAGATCTGCCGCACTTCCGTGCCGATGTCGACGGTCAGCTTCAACAGCTTGTCTGCCCCGACAATGCGTTCCGCGGTTTTCACCTGTCCGACGCGCATCTCGACTTTGGTGAAATCCTCGATGCCGATCTTTTCCGGCGTGGTCGCAGTCACTGCCGACGCTGCCGGCGGCGTTCCCGCCGCGGCGGGAGTAGGGGCAGGCCCAGGCGCTGCCGGTTTGGGATTCAGTTCTTCGTTTGCCATCGATTCGATCCTCTCTATTGCTTCCGCTTTGTCAACGCGCGGGAATAACGTTTGCGATTTACCGAGCTGTGTTCCGGGCGCCAGTTGCCCCCAGCGCAAGCCGTCCAGTTCAAAAGCGTCCAAGGAGCCGGCTTGGCCGAGAAGCATCCAAACCTTGGCAGCTGTCGCGGGCATGACCGGGTTGGCAAGAGCGACGACAACGCGCAGAAGCTCGGCGACGGTCCAAAGAATGGTGGCCTTGCGGGCTTGATCAGCCTCGCTGGGGCCGAGCGCCCAGGGTTGCTCGGCGGTCAGGTATTTGTCGGCAGCGCCAATCACGCTCCAGATGGTTTCCAGGGCGCGCGCAAATTCCATCTTGTCGTAGCGCTCTAGGACTTCGCCGATCGCGGCTTGCGCTTCCCTGGCCAGCGCGTCGTCCTGAGGCTGCCGAGCGCCTGGTTTGGGAATCGTTCCCGCAAAATTCTTTTCGATCAGCGCAACGGTGCGACTCGCCAAATTGCCTAGCCCGTTGGCCAGATCGCTGTTGTAGCGCGTGACCAAAGCGTCGTAACTGAAATTGCCATCCTGGCCGAAAACGACTTCGCGCAACAGGAAGTAGCGCAGCGCGTCCATGCCGAGCATGTTGGCGATGGGACGAGGCAGCACCACGTTGCCCTTGGACTTGCTCATCTTCGCCGCATCCATCAGAAACCAGCCATGCGCCCACACTTGCTTCGGAAGAGGCAGCATCGCGGCCATCAGGAATGCGGGCCAATAGACCGTATGAAAACGGATGATGTCCTTGCCAACGACGTGCAGATTTGCCGGCCAATAGCCACGCTTTTCGTAATCCGGCCCGCCGACGGCGCTCAGGTAAGACGTCAGCGCGTCAAACCACACGTAAAAGACATGCGGCTCTTCACCCGGCACCGGAATGCCCCAGCGGAGCGTCGTACGCGTGATGCTTAGATCTTTCAATCCACCTTCGACAAAGCTGATGATTTCGTTTTTGCGCGTTGCCGGCTGGATGAACTCGGGATTCTTCTTGTAGAAATCCAGCAGCGGCTTCTGAAATGCCGAGAGCTTGAAGAAGTAGTTTTCCTCGGTGACGGTTTCGGTGGGACGCCCACAATCAGGACAGTTGTCGCCAGGCTTCGCGTCGTTCACGAATGCGTTGTCGTAAATACAGTACTGCCCGGTGTAATGGCCCTTGTACACGTATCCGTTTTCTTTGAACAGCCGAAACAGCCACTGTACCGTTCGCACATGCTGAATGTCGGTGGTGCGCACGAATTCGTCGGCGGCTATGCCCAGTTCATCCCACAGCACCCGCCATTCGCTGGCCATCTTGGCGACATACTCCGACTCAGGAATGCCAGCTTTCTTGGCGGCACGCTCCACGTTCACGCCGTGTTCATCCGTGCCGGTGGTCATCACCACGTCGTAACCGCGCATGCGCTTCAGGCGACGGATCGTGTCGCAAATGACGGTGGTATAGGTATGCCCAATGTGCGGCAGGCCGTTCGTGTAGTAGATCGGCGTCGTCAGATAGTATTTTTCTTTTTTCTCGGGCATCGGTCTTTCTCTAAACACTTTTGTGATGCATGCGGCCATGCCGCACGTTCAGGACTGCTGCGACCACTTCCGCATCGCTTCTTCCATCACCTGCTGGAGCGGGACATTTTGCTCCTCTGCCAGTTTACGGCAATCGTCAAACTCTGGCGAAGCCTGACGGACGACGCCGTCAATCCGCGCGACCTTGACGCGAACCTCGCCAAAGCGCGTGGCAACCGTCTCCCAAGCGCGAGGCAGAATGCGGCGTTCGGCGGTGTGCGAGCGGACACCTAGCGTGGTTGTTTCGGCGAAAAGCATTTCCTGGAATTTCTGCTCATCCGCCGGCTTACAGAGCACGGTTACCAGCATCCCCGGGCGGCTCTTTTTCATCTGCAAGGGAGCGGCGAAGACGTCCAACGCTCCGGCGGCCAGCGCTTTGTCCAGAAAATAGCCGAAGATCTGAGGATTCATATCGTCAAGATTGGCTTCGAGCACTCGAATGGTCTCTTCCGTGCCCACCACGCTTTTCTGCGCCGCTTCCCCGACCATTAAGCGAAGCACATTGGGCTGACCCTCCAGATCGGCGGTAGCAGCCCCGTAGCCAATCGCAGAAACAGTCATAGGAGGCTGCGAGCCAAACGTGGCGCACACGGTTGTCACAATTGCCGCTCCGGTCGGAGTGACCAATTCCCTTTGCACGCCGCTCGAATACGTGGGTTTGCCCAGAAGCAAGCGAGCGGTTGCGGGCGCCGGAACAGGCAGGACGCCGTGAGCCATCTTGGCGGTGCCTCCGCCAACGTTCAAAGGCGAACAAGCGAAGGATTCGATGCCCAGCACCGCAAAGCCGATACAAGCCCCGCAAATGTCCACAATCGCGTCGATCGCGCCGACTTCATGGAAATGAATCTTCTCGATGGGGACGTCGTGGACAGCGGCCTCGGCGGCACCAAGATTACAGAACATGGCGGAGGCGCGCTGTTGCACGGCAGGCGCAAGTGAGGATTTCGCGATGATGTCGAGAATGGTGCTTAGCGAGCGGTGCGTGTGCGTGTCCTCGGTCTGCACCCTTACGTGAGTGGCGGCCATCCCGTTCTTCCAAACCTTCTCCGCGCTAACGGCCCACCCGGGAACGGCCAGAGCGGCCAATTCTGCGCGCAGTTGCTCAACAGAGACTCCCGCATCGACCAGTGCGCCGAGTACCATGTCTCCACTAATGCCGCTAAAGCAATCAAAAAACGCCAGTTTCATAGGAGTTTGCGGAACGCCGCTTGATGATACTATCCGCACCTCTTCCCCACCGTCAAACCGCCGCTCTGTAGAGGCCGCCTTCGGAGGCGGGCGCCTTTTCCACTAACCACAAGCTCGGCGTATCTTTCTGGGGGCATCCGACAAGGATGCCCTCAGAATCTCCGCCGAAAGTGTTTTGGGCACGAGGAAGCTCCGGTCCTCTTCACGCGAGTCTGGAAAGCGATGATCGGAAGGCGCGTCTCATCTTTATTCCCCACCTTTGTTGGCTTGTGTAATACTTGGCCAGGAAAGAACCGATGAGAGTGGCCACCCAGCTCCTCAGCCAGCGACGAATTCTCAACTATTCAAATATTAGCCGTGCCGGTCGCGTGCTCGCTATCGCTACGCTAGTCGCCGCGAGCGCAGGTAGCGGGCGATCGCTGGCGCAGGGATTGAACGTGGAGGAGAAAGACACCGAGACGATTCGAGGAACAGTGGTAAACAGCGTCACGCATGAACCGATCGGGCGTGCCCTCGTCTTCTCCCTGGATAACCGCTTTGCGATCCTGTGCGACGCCGGCGGACACTTTGAATTCAAGATTCCTCAAGCCAAAAATGAAGGGACGAACGCGAATGGCTCCGGTGTGGTTTCTTTTAACGGTCCCGGCGGAGGGTACAGTCGGATGGGCGGTCCCGGTGCACTGGCGGCGCGAAAGCCGGGGTTCCTTAGCGACCAAAGCTCACAACAAGTGGCGCCTGGGGACGATGGGGAACACGGTCTCACGATCCAACTCGTGCCGGAAGCGCTGATCATCGGCCGGGTAAATTTGCCCACAACCGACGGGACCGACAAGCTGCGCGTGGAGCTTTTCCGGCGCACAATCCAGGACGGCCGCGCAAGTTGGCAGGCCGCCGGGAATGCGCAGACGCGAGCGAATGGAGAATTTCGATTTGCCGACTTGGCCGCGGGAAGTTACAAGGTATTTACGACGGAAGAGATCGACCGCGACCCGCTGACCTTCAATCCTCGCGGGCAGATGTATGGGTATCCGCCACTATATTATCCGTCGTTCAATGATTTCGCATCGTCAAGCGTGATACGAGTAACAGCCGGAGCGACGGTGAGCGTCAACCTGACGCCCGCGCGGCGGGCGTATTACCCCATCAAGATCGGGATTTCAAATGCGCCACAAGGAGCCGGCCTCCAGATTGAAGTGTGGCCGCAAGGCCACCCGGGACCTGGGTATTCGCTGGGTTATGACCCGGACGTGCAATCCATCGTGGGGATGCTGCCTGATGGCAATTACACCGTTGAAGTGAATGCGTTTATGCCAACGATGTCCAGCGGGCAGATAAACATTAGCGTGAAGGGCGGAGGGGTAGAAGGCGCCTCCATGACTTTGGTGCCAAACGGTTCGATACAGGTGAACGTGAAGCAGGAAATGACAGCCCCGGATGCGGCATCACAAGAAGGTACCTTTGAAACGAACGGAAAACCTATATCCAAGAGCCAGTACATCTTGAACACCATGCAAGTGAATCTGGTGCCGCTAGATGAATTGACGCCTGGAAGGATGCGCGGGCACGGTCGGAGCGGCGGGGCCGAAGGCGATACGATCACGATCCAAAATGTTTCGCTAGGACGATACCGCGTGCATGTGACCGCACAGATGGGATACGTGGCAGCGGTGAGTTCAGGCGGACTGGATCTGCTGCATAATCCGCTGGTGGTGCCGCCGGGCGGTACAAGTTCGCCGATTGAGATTACTCTGCGAGACGACGGCGCAACAGTGGATGGAACAATCGACAACTGGCAGACAGAAACACAAGGCCGCAACACTCTTCTTCCGGCGCAACAGGTCGCCTGTATTTATCTGGTGCCGACGACAGAAACCATGGCCCCACCGATGGTTGGCTGGACAAGTGACGGGCATTTCAGTTTGCAACAGGTTCCGCCAGGTTCGTACCGGGCAATTGCTTTCAATCACCAGCCCGGTGAGCTGGAATTCACCAATGAAGAAGCAATGAAGAGGTACGAAGCGAAGAGTCAGGTAATTGAATTAGACGCCGGTCAGAAACAACAGTTGAGGCTGCAATTGAATGCGGTAAGCGAATGAGGATGAACGTGCGCGCTCGACTACCTTGGGTAATGCTTTGCAGCTTAAGTGCGTGCCTGCAGTTTGGCGTTATTTGCGCTGGGCAGATTTCAGGTAACTCACAACCGCCACAGGCGAGTGCTGCTGTGACGAAGATCGCCGGAACAGCTGTCAGTTCCGTGACAGGCGCGCCACTCGCGCAAGCTCGCGTTTCCATCGCCGACACGCGGAATCGCGCGAACATGCTGTGGATGGTCACCAACGAGAGTGGGCGATTTGAATTCGACCGCATCCCACCAGGCAAATATTCGTTGGTCGGCGCCAAACGAGGCTTTTTGAATGGGGCGTACGAACAGCACGAACAGTTTTCCACGGCAATTGTGACGGGAACAGAGTTCGACACCACGCAATTGGTGTTGCGGCTGACGCCGATGGCGAGCATTGAAGGCAAAGTGGTCGACGAAGCGGGGGATCCGGTGCGGCAAGGCCAGGTGATGCTATATCGCGAGAACCAGGAAATGGGATTTGGGCGAATTGCGCCGGTCAACCGGGGAGCAACGAACGATCTGGGAACGTTTGAATTCGCACCGCTGCCTCCCGGGAAATACTACGTGGCGGTTTCCGCACGGCCCTGGTACGCGGTGCATCCCGTCAACCCTTCAGAGGATCCAAACGGGAACGCGATGCAGCCGATCGATCGATCTCTGGATGTGGCTTACCCCACAACGTACAGCGGTGGCGCGACAGAGGCCGATGGCGCTGTGCCTATCGAAGTGAAGGGTGGGGATCACAGCGAGGTGGAGATACACATTTCTCCTGTTCCATCGCTCCGAATAGTCTTCCGCGTTCCTAATGAAGAAGGCGGACGCGGATTTGCACCGCCCATCCTTGAAAAACGCGTTTTCGACGTTGCCGAATATAACCAGCCTGGCGAAACTCGCTGCATCGGGAATGGCCTATGTGAAATGACGGGCGTACCGGCAGGAACGTACATCGTAAGGATGCCGCATCCGGGATCGCAGAGATTGTTCGCAACGAGCGAGATTGATTTGCGTGAAGACGGTCAGGAGTTGGACACGTCCAGAGGCGAGCCAGAAGGCGGCCTGAAGCTGACGGTCCAGATGCCGCAACAGGAAGGCATTCCCAAAGCAATGAGGATCATGCTGCTGGACAAACAGAATCGCAATCGAACGTTTCAGGGAGTGGATGCCAGCGGACAAGCTACCATCGAGAATCTTCCTGCAGGCAAATATTCCATCGTGATCTATTCGCCGGGAAAACCATATTCTGTCGTAAGAACCTCTTCAGAAGCGGGAGAGACTGCAGGGCATGACGTTAATCTGCCCGCCGGTGGAACGTTGGCCGTGACGGCGGTGCTGGCTGCAGGAAGTGCGGACATTGAAGGATTCGCGAAGCGCGGTGGGAAAGCGGCATCCGGCGTGATGGTGGTATTGATACCGAAGGAGTCGAGCACTCGCGAAGAATTGTTTCGCCGGGACCAGAGCGATTCCGATGGAAGCTTCAGCTTACGCAGCGTGATTCCCGGGCAGTACTCGCTCGTGGCGATTGAAGATGCCTGGGGCTTTGATTGGTCGAAGCCGGGTCAACTGGCGCACTATGCGCAGCACGGGCAGACGATTACGGTTCCCGAGGGCGTGCAAACTACCATTCATCTTCCCGAACCAATCGATGTGCAGCCTCGATAGCCGATTACTTTGGCAGCCAGAACGGTTGTTTCGCCGCAACGAACTGCACCGGCACATCTTTAACGAAAGTCTTCAGCCAGCCGGTACATTCCTCCATGCCCGCTTGTTCTGAGGGGATGTGTCCAATGACGATCAGCGCCTTGTTCTTTCCTTCGCTAACGGCATCGGCGGCGTATTCGACCGTTTCCCATTCGCGGGTTTCGCCAACCAGCAGAACTTGAACATTGTCGAGTTCCAGCGCGTGCGTTTCGGTCACGAATCCAGCGGCGCCGGGACTAAGGGCGATCTTTGTAACTTTCATCTGTGGATTTCCGACGACACGCAGCACGGGAGAATCGAGGCGCCTGGCAACCTCAGCCGCGAGCGCCTGCAAGGTAGTTTCCGGCAGAGTGAACAAATAGGGATTGTCGGTGTTCTGGAATTTCTCCCAACCCAGCGCGTGGATCATTCCCGCTTCGATGCCGTCGGGCTTGCGCATGTGCCAGTGATCGTGAAACCGCCAGACAACCATGCCGTGTTTTTGGATGAAGGCGCGTTTCTCCGCCCAAACCGGGTCGCTCTGATTCATCTCTTCCGGAGTGTCCAGGTGGTTGTAGAAAGTGGGTTCATGCGTGATCACGAGATTCAGGCCTTGTGCGGACGCGCGCTGCAAAACATCAAGCGTGGCCATCATGGTCACAGCAATGCCGGTGACAGGCGTATCCGGATTGCCAGCTTTGAAAGTATCGACGGTTTCCTTTTGCCACGGAACTCCAACATGCTGCTGAATAGCGGCAATCACTTCGTGCGCCGTGGGCTGTTTGCCTTGCGCAGACACATGCGGCGCAGTGAGCAGCACGAAGAACATCAGAAACAGCGCTACTGTGCAGCGCCTCCCGCCAAACAAGTCCCGCAATACGTTCAGGCATGGTTTCCCGATTCGCATTTTGCCTCCCCGAGGCTTCATCATACGCATTAAGCCGCGCCAGTAAAACCCGCAAGGTGCGAAGAAGGCAAATCGTTGCTGGTATACTGAACAATTCCATGTGGAATTTGCATCGAACTGAGGAACCGTGTACCTGACACTTTTAAACCGCTTACGCGAAGCGTTGGCCGCGCATATCCGCGAAAAATATAACGTTAAATTGAGTATCGTCCTGGAAAAGCCGCCCAAGTTGGAGTTGGGCGAGGCGGCGTCACCGGTGTGCTTTGAATTGGCGAAGAGGCTGAAAAAAGCGCCGCGGGCAATTGCACAGGAGATTGCTGGTTCTCTGCCCAAAATCGATGGGATCGCACGAGTGGAAGTGGCCGGAGGCGGTTATCTGAACGCGTGCTTCGACCGCACAGCCTTTTGGGAGAATACACAGAAAGAAGCAATCGGCGAGTCGCAAGCGGAGGACGACCCTCGAGGAACGGTGATTGTCGAGCACACCAGCATCAATCCGAACAAGGCGGCGCACATCGGGCACCTGCGCAACGCGGTGTTGGGCGACACGATGGTCCGTTTGCTGCGCCACACCGGTCACAAAGTGGCGGTACAGAACTACATCGACAATACCGGTGTGCAGGTCGCGGACGTCGTGATTGCGTTTCAGTACATGGAGAAGAAATCTCTGGCTGAAGTAAAAGAACTGGCCAGAAAGGAGCACTTCGATTACCTGTGCTGGGATTTATACGCCAAAGCGACGCAGTTCTTTCTTGAAGACAAGCCACGAGCACAGAAGCTGCGCGGCGAAACGTTGCAAGCAATTGAAGAGGGCCATGGCGAAACGGCGGAAATGGGCGCTGTGATTGCCGACGCGATCGTAGGCTACCACCTTCGCACCATGGCGCGGATGGACATTTATTACGAATTGCTGGCCAGGGAGAGCGAGATTCTGCACCTGCATTTCTGGGACGCGGCATTCGAAAAGCTGAAGGCCAGCGGCGCGATTCAACACGCGACCACGGGCAAAAATGCGGGCTGCTGGATCATGCCGTGGAAGGATGAAGCGAAACCGGAACCCGTCACCGAGGACACAGAGAGCGCAGACAGCGCGGAAGGGGAGGACGAGGAATCGCGGGCAAAGATCATTGTGCGTTCGAATGGCACGGTGACCTATGTGGGCAAGGACATTGCTTACCAGCTCTGGAAATTCGGTCTACTTGGAAAAGACTTCTACTATCGAAGGTGGCCCGACGCGCCGGGTGGGCATGTGTTGTGGGCCACGACCGCGGGCGAGAATGAACCGGGTGCGCCGCATTTTGGCGCCGCCAGCGCGGTGTACAACGTGATCGACGCGCGGCAAGCCTATCTGCAGGAAGTAGTGGCGGAAGGGCTGCGCGCTCTGGGATATGTGAAAGAGGCGGAGCATTCGATTCATTTCGATTACCAGATTGTTGCGCTGACGCCGCGGTGCGCTGCAGAAATGGGTTATGAACTTTCCGAAAGCGACGCCAAGCGCCCTTACGTAGAAGTGAGCGGGCGAAAGGGATTCGGGGTGAAGGCCGACGACCTGATTACCCGGATGCAACAGGCAGCGGAGTCGCGCGTGCGTGAGAAGCAGACAGAGATGTCTGCCGCCGACCTGGCAAAAACCGCGAATGCTCTGGCGATTGGCGCGCTGCGATTTTTTCTCCTGAAATACACGCGCAACACAATTATCGCGTTTGACTTTGAGGATGCGTTGAAGGCTGAGGGCGAAACCGGGCCGTATTGCCAATATGCAGTGGTGCGAATTCGGGGAATCCGCCGAAAGGGAGTCGAGGCCGGCGCAACGGCGGTGAAGGTGACGCTAGACTCTGCGGCGAAATTCTTGAATGGTGCAGAAGGGGCGGACCTGTGGGAATTGCTGTTCCTGAATGGTTCACTCGATCATGCGGCGGACGCCGCCATTGCAGTGCAGGAGCCGGCGTTTGTTGCGAGATACGCGTTTCAATTGGCGCAGGCCTTCAACAACTTTTACCACCGGCATCACATCTTGTCGGAAGCGGATGAGCAGAAACGCGGATTCTTGCTGGGACTCAGCGGACTCGTGGAAACGCAACTGGTGCGCGCGTTAAGTTTATTGGGAATTGAAACCCCCGAGAAAATGTAGCGCGATCAGCCCGGCGATCTCCACAGAGGAACTGCCGCGAGCTGTTTTTTCTTCAATGTAGCGCTGGCTTTTATGTCAGCCGCTTTATTTTTGATTGCCTCAGTAGCAGCGCTATAGGGATGTAACCAAATGCACCAAAGTGCGAAGCGCCACGCCGGTCGGGCCTTTCGCCAGCCAAGGTTTCGCGTCGTCGTTCCACGCTGTGCCGGCGATATCCAGGTGAATCCACGGCGTGTCGCCCGAAAACTCCTTCAGGAACATTGCGCCAGTGATAGCGCCACCACCCTTGCCGCTGCCAATGTTCTGTATGTCGGCAAACGAACCCTTGATGAATTCGCGGTACTCGTCGTCCGTGGGCAGTTGCCACATTTTTTCTCCTGCGGCTTTGGCACTGGCAAGTAGTTTGTCCGTCCAGGCTTGGTCCGAACCAAACACGCCGACGTTGACGTTGGCCAACGCGACGACCACGGCGCCCGTCAGCGTGGCAGCGTCAACCAGATGCGTGGCGCCGAGTTGCTTGGCGTAGTGAATTCCATCCGCAAGGATCAATCGGCCCTCAGCATCGGTGTTCAGAACTTCGATGGTCTTGCCAGACATGGCGGTCTGAATGTCGCCGGGTTTCTGAGCTTTGCCACCGGGCATGTTTTCCGTCGCGGGAACGATGCAGATTACTTTCACGGCGGGCTTTAGTGTTGCCAGTGCTCTCATCACGCCGATCATGGTTGCGCCGCCGGCCATATCGTACTTCATCTTTTCCATACCCTCGGAAGGTTTGATGGAAATGCCCCCGGTATCAAACGTTACAGCTTTGCCGACCAAGCCAATGACCGGCGCGCCGGGCTTTGGATTTGCAGGGGTGTAGGTGATAACGATCATGCGCGGAGGTTCAACGCTGCCTTGAGCGACGCTGAGCAGCGCGCCCATTTTCATGTCGGCGATCTTCTTTTCATCGAGGACTTCAACGGCAAGACCCGCTTCCTTGGCCATGGCTTCGGCTTTGTCCGCAAGAATTCGAGGAGTGAGCTTATTGGAAGGCTCATTGATCAGATCGCGCGCAAAATTCTGGGCATCCGCAATGGTGCGGCCGCGCGCAATTCCCTTTTCAGCAGCGTCTTTGTCGGTGTCGGCCAAACCGGCAATAGTCAGCGATTCGATAAATTTGTCATTCTTCTTATCGGTCTTGTACTTGTCGGACTCAAAATCAGCGGCAAGCGCGCCTTCCGTGATGGCCTGCGCCGCGTCGCTGGCGGAATCACCCTCGCGAACCACGAAAGCCAGCTTATGCACGCCGCGCGACTTGAGATAGCGCACCGCGGCCCCCGCAACTTTACGCAGTGTAGCGGGGTTAGCTTGCTCGCGCTTCCCTGCCCCGACGAGTACCAGCCGGGCCGCCTTCAATCCGGCGGGCGCATGGACGAGCGTGAACTCGAGATTCTTGCCAGTGAGCTCACCAGACTTTGCCAGGCGACCCAGAAGGCCCCCGGCAAGCTTGTCGAGCTCGGCGATGCGGCCCTGGACCGGAGCGTTATCGTCGAAGAGATAAGTGACAAGGGCATCCGTCTCCAAAGATGCGAACGGCTTGGTATCCAAATTGATTTGCATGATAAGTTTATCGCCTCCGGTTGCGATACATTGCTTGTTCCGCTTCCCTGCGGGCTTCCTTGGTGCGTTCGTCCTGGCGGCGGTCCCAACTTTTTTTGCCTTGCGCCAGAGCGATTTCGACCTTGGCAATGCCATCGCGGAAGTAGATCCGCAGAGGAATGACGGTCAAACCTTTCGAATCGGTACGTCCAGAAAGTTTGTGAATCTCGCGTTTGTGGAGCAGCAGTTTGCGTTCGCCAAGAGGTTCGTGATTCCAGGGGCCGCCGGGCATGTATTGTGCGATATGCGCGTTGACGAGGTAAGCGCCGCTTGGTTTAAAATCCACATAGGCATCGCGAATATTGGCTTTCCCCTCCCTCAGCGCTTTCACTTCGGTGCCATGCAACACCAGGCCCGCTTCCAGCTTCTCAAGGATATGGTAATTGTAGGAAGCAGAGCGATTCTGAGCGACGATCTGTTCCTTGGGCCGTTTCCCGTCCTTGGCCCTCTCGGTTTTGTTGTTTGGCTTCACCACAATCTTTCATTTTACCTGATGCCGCGTCTAATTGAGAGTGCGGGAAACAGTGCCGGCCATCCGCAGACGCCAAGGTCCAGTCCAATCAGGGAAACTGAAGAGCAAATGGGAAGGACTGGCAAATGGTACATTGGAAATGTGTAAACGTCTGCAAGCACGCTGCTTGCCGGGGTCCCAACCCCGATGCTAGACTCCAGAGGAAAGTAAGGATCAGGGTTGCACGCAGACGGGATTGCGGAGAGTTCATGCGTCGTTGGTGTCAGTTAATCGCCCTAATTACAATTGCAACGTTCATTACGGGCTGCCCAAAGGGCCAAAACGACTATTCGGCGGCCAAAAAAGCCGCGGATATGAAGGATTATGACGCCGCGGTTGACTACTACCTGAAAGCAGAGAAATCCGACCCCCACAATGCCGCCTATAAAATCGGCTTGAATCAATCGAGATTCATGGCCGGAGAGCAGCACATTAAAGAGGGATTAAAACTGCGGGATAAAGGAGATTTGCAGGGTGCGGTATCGCAATTCCAGCGCGCTCAGGTGCTGGACCCGTCCAGCATGATTGCCGACCAGGAGTTGAAGAAGACGCTGGATATGATTGCGGAGAAGCTCCGCGGCTCTGAGGCCGCGGAAGAAGTGCCGCTGATGGAAAATGGGCAGCCGACGATGGCAAGTCTGCCGCCGGAGTTGAAGCCGCTTTCACGCGCGCCCGTCAACTTGACCATGACCAACGATGTCAAGGTGGTCTACGACACGATCGGCAAGCTGGCTGGCCTGACCGTGATCTACGATCCCGATTTGCAGGCCAAGCGCATCCACGTGGAATTGAATAATCTGACGCTGGAGCAGGCGCTCGAAATCACGTCCCTGGAGAGCAAAACGTTTTGGAAACCGGTAACAGAAAACGTGATCATGGTAATTCCGGACCAGGCGCAAAAGCGCCGCGATTATGAAGAACAGATCGTGCGCACGTTTTACCTGAGCAATGTTTCCATTCCACAGGATCTCACGGAAATCACCACCGGGCTTCGTTCGCTTCTCGATCTGAAGCGCATCTCGCAGGTCAACGCGCAGAACGCCATCATCATTCGAGACACGCCGGACAAAATAGCGCTGGTCGACAAGATCGTTCGCGATATTGACAAGGCCAAGCCGGAAGTAATCGTTCAGGTTCAGATTCTCGAAGCGCGCACGGATAATTTGAGGAATCTGGGTATCCAGCCGGGACAGTCAGCTTCCGTGACGATCAACCCGAACAACACCACAAATACATCTGGCACCACCACGAATACCACAACGAGTACGAATAATGGCGTTTCGCTGCAGCAATTGACCCACTTGAACCAAAATGACGTGGTGTTCACGCTGCCGGGAGCAACCGCGAATTTCCTGTTGACCGACACAGCCACGAAGATTCTTGAGAATCCGGAATTACGCGGAGTCGATGGACAATCCGCAAAGCTGAAAATCGGCGATCGCGTGCCAGTCGCGACAGGCAGCTTCCAAGCGGGCGTAGGCGTGGGGTCGACGGCAGGTGCAGGGTTCGTCAACCCGTTGGTGAACACGCAATTTCAGTACATCGATGTTGGCGTGAACCTGGATATTACCCCGCACGTGCACCCGAATCACGACATCAGCATGAAGATCTCCGTGGAAGTTTCGGCGGTGACCGGGCAATCCTCAATCGGCGGCATCACGCAGCCAATTATCAGCCAGAGAAAAGTGGAGCACGAAATCCGGCTGAAAGAGGGCGAAGTGAGCATCCTGGGCGGCTTGATATCCCGCGTGGACACCAAAACCCTGAATGGCTGGCCGGGTTTGGCGAGAATTCCCGTGATGCGCTACCTTTTCTCGACGGACAACGTGGAACGCCAGGAAGATGATGTTCTAATTGTGCTGACGCCGCGGATCGTTCGCATGCCCGACTGGGCCAAATTTAACTTGCGTGCGATTTCGGCTGGCACCGAATCTCTGCCCGGCGCGCGTCGCGAAATGGACGTGAAAGCGCCAACCGCAAATCCAGCCCCACAGACCAACCCAGCACCGCAAGGCCCTGCCGGCGCTGTGCCGGTTTCGCCGATAGCTCCAGCGCAGGCGAATCCTCCGCCGGTGACACCTGCAAATCCTGGAATTGCTCCGCAAGCACAGGTTTCCGGGCCGCGCATTCGATTTGAGCCATCGACGATGAATCTTTCGCCCGGCCAGACCACCACCATCGGCGTGGTCGTCGATAATGTCACCGACCTGTTTTCCGTGCCCATGCTGCTGCAATACAACCCGTCGATCATCCACGTCGAGGAAGTTCGCCATGGAGGATTTCTCTCGGGCGGCACACAAGAGATTGCCATTGTGCAGCGCGCCGACAATGACCACGGCCAAGCCATCATTTCTGCTACGCGGCAACCGAATACCGCAGGCGTGAATGGCAGCGGCACATTGTTGGGGGTAGTCGTCAAGGGCATCGCACCCGGCACCACCAACCTGTCCATCGTGCAGGTGAACGCCAAGGACTCCCAGCAAAAACCGATACCGCTGGTAACCAGCGAAGCTACAATAAAAGTTCAGTAGCAATTCCCTATTCTTGAGGACGGGGATGAAGTCACTTTCCGTAACACATCGACGCTCAGCCCAATCGGGCATGACTCTGCTCGAACTGATCATCGCTTGCGCGATTCTGCTGATCCTTTCTTCGGCTGCGCTGCCAGTGGCGCGGTTCACCGTCGTTCGGCAAAGAGAGAAAGAACTTCGGCAAGATTTGCGCGACATGCGCAATGCCATTGACCGTTACAAGGACCTGGCTGACCGCAACATGATCCGCACCGAACTCGGCAGTGAGGGATATCCTCCAGACCTGCAAACCCTAGTGAAGGGCGTGGCAATCGGAGGCACAGGAGCCGCGGGAAAGAACATCCGTTTCTTGCGCAGGATTCCGGTTGACCCGATAACCGGCACCGCGGAATGGGGATTGCGGGCAGTGCAAGACGATCCCGACTCCACCACTTGGGGAGGGAAGAATATTTTCGATGTGTACTCAAAATCGACGGGAACGGCGCTGGACGGGACGAAGTATTCGGACTGGTAGAAAAACGGGAGTCTCCATGAGCAGAACAATCGGAAAGAACAAACGTGGAGCGGCGAAGCCGGGATCTTTTCGCGGAAACACTGGATTTACACTGATTGAGTTGATGATCGTGATGCTGATCATGTCGATCTTGATCGGCATTGCCGCGATTGCTTACGACAAGACCGTGGTCAAGGCGCGCGAGTCCGTCCTGAAACAAGACTTACAGACCATGCGCCAGGCCATCGACAATTACACCATGGACAAGCAGCAAGCGCCGCAATCGCTGGAAGACCTTGTCGACGCTCATTACCTGCGCGAAATACCCATCGATCCCGTATCGCAGCAAAAAGATTGGGTACTGCATTTTGGAGATACCGTGCTGACACCGGAGCAAAGCGGCACCGGCGTCGACGACGTTCACTCCGGATCCGAAGTCGTCGGATCGAATGGCGAAGCCTACAACACCTGGTAATACCTGCGTACCTGCCAACCGAAGCACGCCCTGCACAAGAAAAACTTTCAAACTTTAACCGAACTGCTGCGCATGCACTTGGCTGCGGTTTGACGGAATCTGAACGCTTCGCTATAGTGGTTATGCGGGGTGGAGCAGCCTGGTAGCTCGTCGG
>CAWGXB010000011.1:0-44580 GCA_963826335.1 Candidatus Acidiferrales bacterium
GCCCGGAGCCATACCTGCTGGTCCCCGATCCACAGAATCAGGTGGTCCAAACAACACATAGATCCTTCCGCGGTCCGTCTTCCAGCCGGAAAGTGAACCGCCATACTTTTCATTAGAGAAGACGATGCGGCGGTAGTGTTCTGCCTTGAAATCGTAGTCTAGCGAAATGGGATCAGCCGCGCGGCGAATCCAAAATTGCTCGATGAACTGTTCCCTCTCCTCGTCAGTTTCCAGACGCAGAAATGCGCAACGTTCTCCCGGAGTGATGATGTAGACGGCATCCTCGTCAAGCCAGTACCTGGCGCTTGCAGGAAGTCGATGTATCGCCTCTTTCGCGCCGTTGGGCGGTTCAAAACAACGATGGTGCCTGGACTCTGAAGACACGCTGATCTGTACGGCTGGGGAACGTGGGACTCTAATAGCAGGATCTGAGAATCGGCTGACCACAGTACAAAGGAACCAATAGTGCAGCAGCGCGAATTATTGAGTGATGGAGGGGCATGCACGACCTTGTCTGTTTAGGGAGATCCATCGGCGGTGATTCAGGTTGTCTGATGGAGGCTGGTGGACATGGATTCAGCGAAATGGTGCCTCGCTATCTCGCCGCATGTCGGCTTACCAGACTGGGCGGGATGGAACGGTGAATCAAGGCAGTCCGGCAGCAAGAAAACGCTGACGGCGTAAGGCCGCCGCTACAGAGAGCGGACTAGGGATTGGAGGTGGGAGGCGATTTCGGCTGAAGGCGTATTTGGCGGAAAAGCGACTGGGGAGCCGATGTAGACGGCGACTTCGCGGGGATGGGCGAGGCGGCGGTGCTCCTTCTGCATACGCCAGAGGCCATCGACGCGCATGGGGACTACGGGAATGTTGAGATTTTGCGCCAGCAGGCCGATACCGGATTGGAAGGGCGCCATGTCGGGAGTTTCGCGCATGTTGATATCGCCCTCGGGAAAAACCAGGATGCTGTAGCCGCGATCGACGGATTCCCCAGCAAAACGAAAACTTTCGCGAAAACCGGAAAATCGCGGAAGCGGGAAAACGTTGAAGAGCGAGACGACCGAAAAATATTTGAATCTCCACAGGAAACGTTTGGCGAAAGACCATTTGGCTGGCGGATGGCGGAATGACTGCAGCTCTTCGCCGCCCATTGCCGCAGCGAGACGATGACGAAAGCGGGGCGGAAGAGCGACAAGGACCAAGCCGATGTCGGCGCGGCGGGTGACGTGATTGGCGACAAAGATGAACGGACCCTTCAGATTGGCGATGTGCTCGCGGCCCACGATACGCGCGTGCGCGAGCAGTAGCGTGGCGGGCCAGGTGAGCGCGTAGTACACGGCGATGCGGATCAGCCGAACGAGCTCAGTTTGCTGCCAGCTGGTGTAAACAAAGTCGGTGCGGCGGGCGGACGGCTGCGCGATGAGGCGTTCAAGGTCGGCGGTGGACTTGGCGTCCGCGAATTGCGTTTCGTTGAGTTCGACGTTGTAGCGGTGCTCGAGGGTGGAGAGGAGTTCGACGCGGTCGAGCGAGGACATGGAGGTTAGGTCAGCGGTTGAGGGTAGGCGCGACGTTGCAGCGTTGCCACGATCCCTCGCTTCGCTCGGGATGACAACATCCTTCGTGCCGCCGAGGAGCTCGGACGCGCGTGCGAATATCGCGGGTAGACGCGGCTTACCGGTGGGAGTGCGCGGGAAGTCGGGGTCAGGCCAGACGAGCCAGCGACGGATGCGCTGGTACTCGGCGAGGGAGGAGTTGGCGGCGTCAATGGCGGCTTGGGCGGGGAGCGAGGCTGCGTCGACGGCTGCGGATTCCATCGATTTCGATGGCGCGGCGGTGTTGCCACGATCCCTCGCTGCGCTCGGGACGACAGCCGGCTGCAACGACGATGATTTCAGTAGCAGGACGGCGAGGGGCTCGGCGTTGGCGGCAGAGTCCAGCGGAATAACCACCGCGTCGCGAATGCCCGGTTGGCGGCGAAGCGCGGCTTCCAGGTCTTCGGGATAAACGTTCAGTCCGGCAGGCGTGACAATGACGTTCTTCTTGCGTCCGCGAAAGCGCAAGTTCCCTTCCGCGTCGAGTTCGCCAAGATCGCCGGTGCCGAGCCAACCATCGTTTTCCGCCGCGCGCGATTGGAACGCGCCCTTTTCAAAATAGCCGGAAGAAACATTTTCGCCGCGAACCAGGATTTCGCCGTCGGGTGCGAGCCGGAATTCCCTGCCCGGCAGGATTTTGCCGACGGTTCCCTCCGCGGCGCTGAATGGATGATTGACGCTGACCAACGACGCTGTCTCCGTCATGCCGTAACCTTGCACGACGGCGTAGCCGATCAATTTAAAAAACTCCTCAGTCTGCGAAGAGAGAGCCGCGCCACCGGAAATGAAGGCCCAGAATTTCCAGCCGAGTTGGCGATGGATGCGGCGGAATCGCCAGGCGCGCATGTAGAAGTGTTCCTTGGCGTAGGCGGCGGAGGTGGCATCGAACCAACGGCGCCAGCCACGCGCGTCGAGGTCTTGCTCCATGGCATTTCGCAACGCGTCGAGCATGCGGGGAACAGCGATCGCGATGGTGGCGCGTTCCCGTTTGATGGTGCGAAAAATGTCCCTAGGATGTGGCGAGTTTTCCAATACAACGGTAGCGCCCAGCAGCGGCGGCACAAACACGGACATGAACTGGCCAAAAACATGGCTCAGTGGAACGAGCGAGACAAATCCCAGGGGATGGAACCATTTTTCGCGTTTGCCATATTCCTGGATGCCCGCTTCGATGGGCTCCAGGTTCGCCAAAAAATTGCCGTGGGTGAGAACGACGCCGCGCGGCTCGCTGGTGGTTCCGGAGGTAAAGAGAATCTCCGCAACATCGGTTCGAGTGGCTTGTTCACCGGGAGCTGCGGCAGAATTGGCGGCAGGCGCCGACGAAGCCATGGCAGCATGCAAATCATTGTAGACCAGAGAAATTGGACCGGAGGGCAGCTCTGGCTGCGCAGCGTCGCGCAGGATGGCTTTCACCTGCGCTTCACGAACGATGCGCTGCACGAATTCCAGATTTGCGCCCGCGTCCATCGGCACGGCCACGGCTCCGCGAAGCAGAATGGCCCAGAATCCGGTGATCCACGCGGATGAGTTCGGTCCCCAGAGAAGAACGCGATCGCCCGGGCCGACGCCTTGGCCGGCAAGCTCGCGCGCCCAGGACAATGCATTGGAACGTAGCTGCGCATATGTCAGCGATTCCCGACGGTAGCCGCGTGTTTCGACGACGGCCGGATCCTTGGCAAAACGCCCAAACGAATTGAGCAGCGAGAGCAGGTTGGGGCGGGGCATGATTAAGGGCGCTCCACAGCGAGCGGGGACATAATACGCCGGATGCATTTGTAAAGCAGGGGTGCCATTTAATCAACGGGGAGCACGTCGGGTGCCACCTAAGCGCCTTTCACTGCATCACAATGGAGGCACAATGGAAAGCGCCGTAGAATCTTAGAGTGACGCCGGAAGGGGCTTCTCAGGTAAACTAGAAGCTTCAGGGCTGCGGGAGCAAGCGCAAGAGTCTTGCAAACAGCCCACGTTCGGCCGCGTGTTTTGAAGCGAATCGATGTGCGGCGCGGCATCCGTCGCGAACCGTCACAACTGGGGAAGGAATGCCTGTACCAATTTCACAAGCGTGGACGGTGGCGAGTTACGTCCTGAAGCAAAAGATTAAAGGACGCAAACAGTATCCACTGGTGTTGATGCTGGAGCCGCTATACCGCTGCAATCTGGCCTGCGCAGGCTGCGGGAAGATTCAGTATCCGGCACACGTGCTGAAGCAGGAGCTTTCGCCGGAAGAATGTTTCAAGGCCGTGGACGAGTGCGCCACGCCGATGGTATCGATTCCGGGCGGCGAGCCGCTGATGCACTCGCAGATCGAAAAGATTGTCGAAGGACTGGTGGCGCGCAAGAAGTACATCTACCTGTGCACGAATGCGCTGCTGCTGAAAGAAAAGCTGCACCTCTTCAAGCCCAGCAAATACCTGACGTTTTCCGTGCATCTGGACGGGCAAAAAGAACACCACGATTTCTCGGTTTGCCGCGAAGGCGGCTATGAACTGGCTGTCGAAGGCGTGAAAGAGGCGTTGAAGCGCGGGTTTCGCGTTACCACCAACACCACGCTGTTTGATGGCGCGGATCCCAAGAGCGTACGCGCCTTCTTCGACGAAATGATGGAACTGGGCGTGGAAGGCATGATGCTTTCTCCTGGCTATTCCTACGACAAAGCGCCAGACCAGAAGCATTTCCTGGGACGCGCGCGGACGAGGCGCCTGTTCCGTGCGATCCTGGCGAACCGCAAGTCCACCTGGCAATTCAACCAGTCCATGCTCTTCCTGGAATTCCTGATGGGGAAGCGCGACTTCAAGTGCACCCCGTGGGGCATGCCGACGTATTCGATCTTTGGCTGGCAGAAGCCCTGCTACCTGTTGCAGGACGGCTACACCGATTCGTTTGCAGAACTGATGTCGACCACGGAGTGGGGCAATTACGGCACAGAATCCGGGAATCCGAAGTGCGCGAACTGCATGGTGCACAGCGGCTACGAAGCTTCCGGCGTGGACTACACGTTCAGTTCACTGAAGGGCTTGTTAGCCGCAGCGAAGGCCACACTATTCACGCGCAATCAGGACGACGAGGCTTTGCTGATGCTGAACGAGCCCGTCGCCCCGGTCCATTCTTACAACCCGCTGGTGCAGATCGATTCCCAATCCTCCAAGCTGGAAGAGACTCGGGCATGACGGGACCGCGCCACGCCGACCGTCCCGAGCACACCGTGAACCCGGATGAGCTGGAAGTAGCGCCCGGTTTCGTGCACGAGACGCTGCAAGGGTGGATTCCGGAGCTTGCCAGCGAAGATGAGTTGCGCCAGGCGCTGGAGAAAGCCTTCGACTACCGCGGCGACGTGATGATCACGCGGAAAGACGGCTCTAAAGTAGAGGGCTACATCTTTGACCGTGTCAGCGGCGCGACACTGACGACGTCTTACGTGCGCATTCTGCCGAAGGACTCCAATCAGCGACAGAAGATGGCCTATGCCGACATTGCGGCGCTCGCCTTCTCGGGTCGCGACACCGCCGCCGGCAAGAGTTGGGAAGCTTGGGTGAAGAAGTATTGGGATAAGAAGGAAGCAGGCGGGGGTAATTTGAGCTTGCAGCCGGAATCCCTGGAAGAGTAGCGGAATTCGGTTATTAAAAGCAGTTAATGGCCGAAGCGCCGAATAATTCCCACAAATCCAACAGGTTACAATTTATGGTAGCCGGAAAACCTGTCGCTACTCTCCGGTGGACAATAAGCCCTTTCTTGTGATAGTGTTAGGTATAGCGTTTGTTGCTCTTGTATTACCTTTTGACTCGTTCAGGGGGCTGTGAGAACAAACTCGCGGCCCTTTTTTTCGGGCTAGAGGCAGTCGGGACGCCCGGGAAACCGGGGGGACGGACCAAGAGAGGCAAAGCAATTCAATATCGAGGTTTAGCAGTGAAGGAACAAGGAACAGTTAAGTGGTTCAATGCTTCGAAGGGTTACGGGTTCATCCAACGTCAGACGGGAGAAGATGTGTTCGTGCACTTCTCCGCAATTCAGCAGGAAGGATATAAGTCGCTGAATGAAGGTCAGGCGGTGGAGTTTGAAGTGAAGAAGGGCCCGAAAGGCCTTCAGGCGGAGAACGTCACAAGCCTCTAGCCTGTGCATTGGAGAGGTCTCCGAGGGGTCGGAGACCTCTCACTTTCAGAGAGAAGACAAATTTTAAGACCAGAAGCCGAGCGGTTGTTAAGGAGGAAGTTGTGCAAGTAATGCAGGAAGGTCAAACCATCAAGCATGAAGTTTTCGGGATGGGGATCGTACTCTCCTCGGATCCCGAGCGTACCTCGGTCGATTTCGACGATCATGGCTCCAAGTTGTTCGTGACCAGCCTACTGTCCGCCGAAATCATTGGCGAAGCGCCCGCGACCCCGCCCAAGACGAAGCGCCGCCGCAAGGCATCTGCCGCAGCAAAGGCCAGCAAGAAGGCCGCTGCCGCTGCTGCCCGTTCGTAATTCGCAGTATTCCCCTTCTAAGTAAGCCATTCCGAGCGCCTGAAAGGGCGCCGGGGTGTGTCTAAACGGTGTGATCCGGATATTGTTCCACACGGAACGGTAGCGTACCGGGCTGCTTGCGCGGCCGTCAGCGGATCGCGGATTCGGCTTGATCGAAGGCGTGGTAGGAAGAGCGGACCAGCGGGCCGGATTCCACATGCTTGAAGCCCATCTGTTCGCCCAGGTGCTTATATTCGGCGAACTCTTCGGGGTGAACGAAGCGGACTACCGGCAGATGATCGCGCGTCGGCTGCAGGTATTGGCCGAGAGTCAGGATGTCCGTGCCCTGCGCGGCAAGATCCTGCATGGTGGAAAGCACTTCGTCTTTCTGCTCGCCCAAACCCAGCATCATTCCTGTTTTCGTAGGAACGTCGGGATGGGTCTGTTTCGATCGGCGCAGGAGTTCCAGGGAGCGTTCATATAGCGCCCCTTTGCGTACCTGCCGATAAAGACGCGGCACGGTTTCCGTGTTGTGATTCAGGATGTCGGGTTTCACGGCAAGCACGGTATCAAGAGCGTTCCAATCACCGCGAAAATCGGGGATCAACACTTCTACCTTGCAGCCAGGAAGCCGATTGCGGATTTCCTGGATGGTGCGGGCAAAGATGCTCGCGCCGCCGTCGGGCTGGTCGTCTCGGTTTACGCTGGTGACTACGGCGTAGCGCAGGCCCATGCGCGCAGCTGCTTCCGCTACACGCACCGCCTCTTCCTCATCCGGAGGACCGACGGGCTTGCCTGATGGCACTGCGCAGAAACCGCAGGCGCGCGTACAAATGTCTCCCAGGATCATGAAGGTGGCAGTGCCGTGCTCCCAGCACTCGCCCATGTTGGGGCAGCGCGCGGATTCGCAGACGGTGTGCAGGTCCAGAGTGCGCATGATGCGCTTCAAGTCGTGATAGCGCTCGCCGCCAAAGAACTTCACGCGCAGCCAATCGGGGCGAGGGTGGACGTCGGGCGCCGGCGCGGGAGGCAGGTTGCCGTTGGCGATGATGTTAAAAGGCGAAGCCATTTGCAGAATCCGAGCCTTAATTTTACGTGGATTTGATGACGCTGACAAACATTGCTATTGAGGGGCCTTCAACGTTGCCACGCGTCCTTGCGTGGGAAATTTCTGGAACTGCAGCGCGTCGTGCCCGGGAATGACACGATCGATGGATCCAGCAAGCTCAATCATGCGTTGCTGATTTTTGATGTTGGCGGCGTGATCCGCATCACTGAACGTGGCGCTGGCCATGTGGGTTTCGAGATTGCGGTACAAATAGGTATTGTCCGAGGCCAACACAAAGCTCGGCGTGCCTTCGACCAGCAGGTATTGCGACGCGTAGGTGTGACGCCCGCCTGTGTAAGCGCGAATCCCGGGGAATATCTCCACGTTATCGCCGTCGATCAGACGAACGCGGCCTTCCGTATTCAGGCGCACCAGCGCTTGAACATCGTCCGCATCGATGCCGCCATGATCGCCACCAGCTTGCCATGCCTCACCCGTGTAATAGCGAAACTCTTCCTTTTGAATCCAGACGATGGCTTGGGGAAACAGATCGATGCCGCCCATGTGATCCCAATGGGCATGACTCACAACGATGTCGGTGATTTCCTCGGGCTGGACGCCGGCTAATTTTACGGCTTCGTTGGGACGAACATAATTCAAAATGGTCCATTTCTTGAACCAGCGCGGGCGGTGAAAGCCGCTGTCGAAAAGAATGTTGTGTCCTCCGCCGCGGATTAACCACATCGCGTAAATGGTGTCGAGCTTCTGGTCCTTGGGTGCGCCTACCATCAAGTCCGCGAGCGAATCCCCAGGCGAGTCAGCGTAGCGGATGGCATAGATGGAATAGGCAGGTGCGGGCGACGGAGAAGAGTTGAATCCCCAGAAAAGAGAGAACAGCAGAAGGAGATGTTTCATGAAGAGCCGCGCCTCAAACCGGGCGTGAGCATACTACGGAAACGAGGCGTGAATCACTACAGCGGCTGGCGAGAGGAGCGGACGAAATCGCGCAGCGTGGTGACGTTAGGGCCGTACGCGCCGATGCGCCCTGCATCCACGGGAAGACCGAGGCGCTCGGCTTGATCGAGATCGACTCCCGCGTCATCGAGCTCAGACAAACTGTAGCCCGCAGCGGGAGCGACGCGATTCATGCCCGCTGGATACACGGGCCGAGGCGGGCGGTGGCGCTGCCACGGACGGCGCGCCAGTTCATAAAATTGTTTCCAATCGCGTTTTTGCCAGTTGTTCATCGCGCGAACGCTCTATGTGCTTCGTTTCGTTTGATGCGCTAATCCGCGGAAAGGTCTCTGCGTGCACGGATCGCATCAGGTTTTGCCGGACCACAAATACAGCTCAAGTAGACCTTTACATACACTCCAAGCCGTAGGGAGCGAAGAAAAAACTTGGCCTGGTGTATCAAACACGTCACCCCGCGCAATGTTTCGGTCGCACAAAACGCTGGACCGAAGAGCGATGCCAGGCGCGGAGACTTGAGCGGAAGGACCGCGAGACAGAGGGCCGCGGGCTCAATCGGGCCGGATAGTACATCCAAGGACAGGGAATGGCCAGAGAAAATTAGGGCTGCCTGTGAATAAGAGGTCGAGTGCCGGGAGAGGAAGGGGATGGACGGGCGGAATCGCGACAGCATTTGCGGGGAGGCCACCGGGCGGAAAGCGAACCCCAAGCGTAATACTATTTTGGTTAATAGAAGTGGAGCGAAAATGGGGTGAACGAGAGAACTACCAGCGGTTCCCACGATCGCCGCGGTCTCCGCGATCTCCACCACGGCCACCGCCGCCGCGCCCGCCACGATCGCCGCCACGGCCACCGCCGTAACCGCCACCGCCACCGGCGCCACGACCACCGCCGCCACCCGAGCGTTCGGTTTGCGGCCGTGCTTCGTTCACCACCAGGTTCCGGCCCCCGAAGTTCTGACCGTTGAGCGAGGTAATCGCGCGATCCGCTTCTTCATCGTTGGAAATTTCGATGAACGCGAAACCGCGAGACTGCCCGGTGAAACGATCGCGAATTAGACTGATTGCCGAGGGATTGACACCAACTTGCCCGAACCATTCCTGCAGCTGTTCTTCCGATGCGTTGAACGGAAGATTGCCGACGTAAAGCTTCTTCACTTGCGGACTCCTTCTGCCCGGAACCTAACCTCGAGTTGCGGAGCGCACCGAAGAGACCTTTCCCAGCAACGAGGCAGACCGGAGGACGTGCCGCAGCGCGGGGGAAGCTGTTCGGTGGTCCCGGAGATGGTCTCGAAAAATGTCCAGATTTGCAACCAAATAAATACCCGAGCAGGGGTATACCCGGTACCAGTCCATTTCGAGTACCGGTCCCGGCCAAAACCCGGGAATAGCTCCTCTCCGCTAAGCATTGGTGATAGTATCCGCGGCAATCCAGTTTCATCCAGGGGTCTCAATGCGCGGCACAATGATGGAGTATCCGCTGGTTCTGACGGCTTTTCTGGAGCGTGCCGGCAAGCTCTTTCCGAACGTAGAAATCCTCTCACGCAAGCCAGACCGCACCATGGTCCGTTCGAACTTTGGCGTATTTTACAAGCGGGCGCGGCAATTGGCGGAAGCATTGACGAAACTGGGCATGCAGCCCGGCGACCGTGTGGCGTCCATGATGTGGAATCACATCGGCCATCTCGAAGCGTTCTTCGGCGTGCCGTGCGCCGGAGGAATTCTGCACCCATTGAATCTGCGGCTGCATCCACACGAAATCGCCAACATCGCCAACCATGCGGAAGACCGGTTCCTGATCGTCGATGATGTGTTGCTGCCGTTATACGAAAAATTTCGCGACGACCTGAAATTCGAGAAAGTGATCGTGGTGCCGTTTGGGTTTCCCGAAACGCCCGAGGGCTACATTAATTATGAAGAATTCCTGGCCGAGGCCACGGGCGATTTTCAGTATCCGAAAATCGATGAAAACGACGGCGCCGCGATGTGCTTTACGTCGGGAACCACCGGTTTCTCGAAGGGCGTGATCTACACGCACCGTTCGCTGGTGCTGCACTCGATGTCGGAGGCCATGGTGGACACGTTTGCCCTGAGCCATCACGACACCATCATGCCGCTCGCGCCCATGTTCCACGCGAATGCATGGGGAGTACCCTTCACCGCGGTGATGGCCGGAACGAAGATGGTGTTCATGGGGCCGAATGTGGAACCGGAGGCGATTCTCGATTTGCTGGTGGCGGAAAAAGTGACCACCGCCAACGCCGTACCGACTGTGTGGATCAGCGTGTTGGAAGCGCTGGAGAAATATCCGGGGCGCTGGCATTTCCCAAAACCGGTGCGGGTGGTATCCGGAGGAACCGCCCCACCGCTGGAATTGATGCGCAAGCTGGACAGGTTCGGCATTCATATCCTCCATTTGTGGGGGCTGACGGAAACGTCGCCGCTGGCCACCACCGGACACTTGCGGTCGCACATGCTGGACTGGCCGGTGGAGAAAACTTATCCGATTCGCGCCAAGCAGGGTTGGCCCGTGCCGCTGATTGATCTGCGTGCCATGCGTCCGGAAGGCGAGGCGCCCTGGGATGGAGAGACGCCAGGCGAGATTGAAATACGAGGACCGTGGGTGGCCCGCGAATATTACAAATCGCCGGACCAGGCGCACAGGTGGAGTGAAGATGGCTGGTTCCGTACCGGCGACGTAGGCACCATTGATCCGGACGGAATCATGAAAGTTGTGGACCGCGCCAAAGATCTGGTGAAGTCCGGCGGCGAGTGGATCAGTTCAGTGGATCTTGAAAACAGTTTGATGGGTCATCCCGCAGTGAAGGAAGCCTGTGTTGTGGGCGTGCCGCATCCGCGATGGCAGGAACGACCGCTGGCCGCGGTGGTATTGAAGGATGGAGCGAAGGTGACGGACGAAGAATTGCGGGAATATTTGGCGGGCAAGGATTTTGCGCGTTGGCAATTGCCCGATGCGTTCGTGTATGTGGAATCGATTCCGCGAACGAGCGTGGGCAAATTCAAGAAGATCGCGCTGCGCGAGCAATTCGCGAATTGGAAATGGGAATAAACTGGCGCAGAGTAGAACAGGGTTGTGCCATCCGCAATAAAAAATTCTTTTTTGTAGCCGCAGGGTTGCTGGTATTGCTGCTGGTGTTTTTTGGACCTGTCCCCCAGTTGGTCGAGTACACACTAAACCGGGTTGCGGCGCCGACCTCGGGCAGCGTATCGCCCCAGGCGCGAGAGTTGCACGCAAATCTGGAAATCGTGGATCTGCATGCCGATTCGCTGCTCTGGGGGCGAGACTTGCTGGAGAGGGGCAGCCGAGGCCACGCCGATGTTCCGCGATTGGTTGAAGGAAACGTCGCGCTGGAAGTGTTCACGGCGGTCACTAAAACTCCGCGTGGACTCAACTACGAGAGAAATGACGCCAGCTCCGACAATATTTTCTGGTTGGCGCTGGCGCAGCGCTGGCCGCCATCCACGTGGAACAGCCTGACGGCGCGCGCCCTGTATCTGGCGAAGCGATTTGACCGCACCGCAGCTTCCTCGAACGGAAAGCTTGTTCCCATCCGCACCTCGGAGGATCTCGCGAACTACTTGCAGCGGCGAAACGAGAGTCGCCAGATCACGGCCGGGCTTTTGGGAATTGAGGGGGCGCAAGCGCTGGACGGAAAGCTCGAAAACCTGGAGCCGCTCTTCCAGGCTGGCTTTCGATATAT
The DNA here is from genome assembly GCA_963826335.1 of Candidatus Acidiferrales bacterium. GTDB lineage: Bacteria > Acidobacteriota > Terriglobia > Acidiferrales > UBA7541 > Acidiferrum. The sequence goes on from CAWGXB010000011.1 coordinate 11,770, forward strand.
GTCGTTGACACATTTCTTTGATGATGAGTTTGCGGGTTCGTCGGCAGGAGTAATGAAGGGCGGACTGACTCCGCTGGGCCACGAGCTTGTTCGGCAAATGAACGCCCGCGGAATGATCATCGATTTAGCGCACACTTCGCCGCAGACGATTCGCGACGTGCTGGCGGAGTCGAAACGCCCGGTGATCTATTCCCACGGAGGGCTGCAGGGAAACTGCAATAATCGGCGGAACCTGAGCGACGAGGAAGCGCGCGGAATCGCGCGCAGCGGCGGAATCATTGGCATCGGTTTTTGGCCTACGGCCGTTTGCGGAAAGGATTCCAGAGCCATCGCGCGTGCGATCCGCTACGCGGTGCAGGTGGTAGGAATCGAGCACGTAGCGCTGGGTTCCGACTTCGACGGCAGCGTCACTGTTCCTTTTGACGCCGCGCATCTCGCGAAATTGACCGACGCGCTGATTCAGGAAGGTTTCAGCGCGCCAGAAATACGATCGGTGATGGGCGGCAATGCATTACGCTTCTTCAGCGAGAATCTTCCTCATCAGTAGTTCGACGGTTATTGTTGAGATCCTTCGCTGCGCTCGGGATGACAATTGTTGCCGGCGGGAGACCTTTATCGTTAGGTTCGATAGGACGCGTTGATGCGCACGTATTCGGCGGTGAAATCGCAAGTCCAGTAGCGAGCGGACGCACGGCCTGCGTGCAGGTTCATGACGATCATGACCTCGCGCTGCAGCAGGCGATTGCTGGCGTCGCGCTCGTTGAAATCCAGCGGCTGGCCGCGGCGCAGCACGGGAACGCCCGCCATCTGAATATCCACTCGGCTGGGATCGAATTTCACGCCAGCGCGCCCGGCAGCGGCAAAGATGCGGCCCCAATTGGGATCGCCGCCGGCAAAAGCCGTTTTCACGAGTGGAGAAGTGGCGATGGTTCGCGCAATCTGCCGCGCCGCGGACTCCGTCTTTGCGCCACGAACTTCGATTTGAATGACGCGTTGCGCGCCTTCGCCATCGGCCACAATTTGCAGCGCCAGCGAATGGCACACTTCCTCCAGCGACTTGGCGAAGGAACGATGAGCCGCGGTGCCGGCCTTGATTCGGGGAGCGCCGGAAGCGCCGTTGGCCAGCACCAGCAGCGTGTCATTGGTAGAGGTGTCGCCATCGATGCTGATGGCATTGAAGGTTCGCGTGGTGACATCGCGCAAAGTTTTCTGCAGCAGTGAAGGAGAAATGGCGGCGTCGGTGACAACGAAAGCAAGCGTTGTCGCCATGTTGGGATGAATCATTCCCGCGCCCTTCGCGCAGCCCATAAAATGAATGCGCCGGCGGGCCATGCGGAATGAACTGGCTGCGGTTTTCGGGCGCGTATCAGTGGTGCAAATCGCCAACGAGAGTTCCGCGAATGAGCGCACCGAGGGCCGGCGATTGCGCGCGATTCCCGAAACAGCGCGGAGAACTTTTTCAATCGGCAAGGGAACGCCGATCACACCGGTGGAGCAGACAAACACTTCTTGCGGACCGCAGCCGAGACGCCGCGCGGTTTCCTCAACCATTTTCACCGAAGCGACATAGCCCGCGTCGCCGGTGGCGCAATTCGCGTTGCCCGCGTTCACAATGACGGCACGCATGCGCCCTTTCGAGGTACGCAAATTCTTTTTCGAGACCACCACTGGCGCGGCAACAATCAGATTTTGCGTGAACACCGCAGCAGCCGAAGCAGGAACGTCGCTGGAAAGCAGCGCAAGATCCAGCGCGCCCGTCTTCTTCAGGCCACAAGCGGTGGCGGAGAAGCGGAATCCGCGAGGAACGGCGGCTTCGGAGAGCGTTTGCTTCATAGCATCGCGCTTCTCATCGAAGGGACCTCCGGTTCGCGGCGTGAATCGATGCGGGTTCTAACGAGTCGAGAACGGAGCCGAGGCTCATGGTTTCTTCTCCCCCTGCTGCAGATTCTGTTCGAGTTGCGCGATGGCGGTGCGAACGGATTCTTCAGCGGTTCCACCCGGAACGCGCTTGGTGGCGATGGCGTTTTCGACGGATGGGTTGGCTAGAAAGTCTTTTTCGAAGAGCGGCAAAATCTTCTGAACGTCCTGCAGGGAAAGCGCGGTCCAGGGTTTTCCCTGTTTTTCAGCTTCGCGAAGGATTTTGCCGACAACATCGTGAGCCTGTCGAAACGGCACGCCGCGATGGACCAGGTAATCCGCTGCATCGGTGGCAAAAAGAGCGGGATTGGAAGCGGCCGCACGCAAGCGGTCTTCGCGGAACTTTGTGGCGGCCAGTGCGCCAGTGGCCACGCCGAGCATGGCAAGAATCTGATCGTGCGCGGCAAACAGCGCTTCTTTATCTTCCTGGAGGTCGCGCTGGTAACTGGTGGGCAAACCCTTCAATGTTGTGAACAGACTGAAAAGAGCACTGGTGATGCGGCCCGTCTTGCCGCGCAGAAGTTCCCAGGAATCGGGATTTTTCTTTTGCGGCATCAGGCTGCTGCCGGTGGAATATTCGTCGGGAAGAACGATGTAGGAAAATTCCTGCGATGCGAACAGAACGAAGTCTTCGGCGAGGCGCGAGATGTGCGTGGCGATACCCGCAAGAGCGAAAAGATAATCGAGAGCGAAGTCGCGATCGCTGACTGCGTCGAGACTGTTGGCCGTGATGCGGGAAAAACCAAGTTCGCGCGCGATGCCGTTGCGATCGACGGCGAACGAACAACCGGCCAGCGCGCCCGAGCCCATGGCACAAGCATCGGCGGCGTCGGCGGCGTGTTGCAAACGTGCGAGATCGCGAGAAAAAGCTTCGGCGTGCGCCAGCAGGAAATGAGAAAGAAGGATTGGCTGGGCATGCTGCATATGCGTCATGCCCGCCATGGGGACTTTAATATTTGCTTTGGCCTGCTGGAGGAACGCGTGAATCAGCGCGCGCAGTGAGCTCTGATTCTGCACGGCCGCATCCATGACAAACAGCCGGAAATCGGTGGCCACCAGCTCATTGCGGCTGCGGCCCGTGTGCAGTTTCCAGCCAAGCGGCCCCAACTCTGCGACGAGGGCTTTTTCCACAAAATGATGGACGTCTTCGGCATCTGCGCCAAACCGTTCCACCCATGCTAAGTCGTTCTTAGCGCGTTCAGCAATTTTATCGAGTGCCGCGAGGGTCTGCTGCACTTCGCTTTCCGTGAAAATGCCGACGCCCTGCAAAGCCTTGGCCCACGCGCGGTCGACAGCAATTTCGTAAGGAAGCAGCCGGCGATCAAACGCGAAAGAGCGCTGGAACGCATCGAAATCCGCGTCTGGCGCGTTTTCGAAGCGTCCTCCCCACAAGCGATCGTCTTTGCGTTCGGTCATTGCCTTCCTTACACAGGGCAAAAGTATGGCCGGACGGGGCGCAGCGCGCGTTGCCCATCCGGTGAACGATTATGGTTTGCCGGTGCCGGCTTTGGCGATCGGTCGAACGGTCACCGGCAGCGCAAACAAATTGATGAAGCCTTCGGCGTCTTTGGGATTGTAGCGGCCCATGGTGAAGCTGGCGAGATCGGCGCGATAGAGAGAATAGGGCGAAATGCGCTTGGTGACATTCAGCGTGCCCTTCCACAGCTTCAAGCCAACCGAGCCAGTGACGCGCTGCTGTGCCACTTGAAAGAATCCGTCGAGCGCTTCGCGCAGCGGCGAGAACCACAAGCCGTAATAGACCAACTCGGCATAACGCACGGAAAGCGCTTGCTGGAAATGCGCGGTTTCGCGATCAACCGTCAGGCGCTCCAGTTCGCGATGCGCGGTGACCAAGAGCGTGCCGCCGGGAGTTTCATAGGCGCCGCGCGACTTCATGCCAACCAGACGGTTCTCGATGAGGTCGGTGCGCCCGATGCCGTGCTTCGCGGCAATGTCATTCAGCGCGTTGAGCAAGTCGATCGGCCCGAGCGTGTTTCCATTGACCGAAACCGGTGTGCCCGCTTCAAATCCAATTTCGACTTCCTCGGCGGTGTCCGGCGCCTGCTGCGGAGAGGCGATCCACTGCCACATGGCTTCATTGGGCGCGTTGGCAGGATCTTCCAATTCGCCTCCTTCATGGCTCAGGTGCCAGATGTTGCGGTCGCGGCTGTAGATATTTTTCTTGCTCTGCTCGACGGGAATATCATGTTTGGCCGCGTAAGCGATGGCGTCTTCGCGCGAGTCGATGTCCCATTCGCGCCAGGGAGCAATGATTTGCAGGTTCGGCGCGACAGCCTTGTACGCCAGTTCGAAACGCACCTGATCGTTGCCCTTTCCGGTGCAGCCGTGCGACAGCCCGTCGGCGCCCAGTGAAAGCGCAAGTTCCGCCTGGCGCTTGGCGATCACCGGCCTGGCCATGGAAGTGCCGAGCAAGTATGTATGCTCGTAGACAGCACCAGCGCGCAGCGTTGGCCAGATATAGTCGCGCACGAATTCGGCGCGCAGGTCTTCGGTGTACACGGCAGACGCGCCGGTAGCGATCGCCTTCTTGCGCGCGGCCTCCAGATCTTCCTGCTGGCCAACGTCGCCGATCATGGCAATTACTTCGCAGCCGTAATTTTCACGAAGCCAGGGAATAATGATCGAGGTATCAAGCCCGCCCGAATAGGCCAGGACGACTTTTTTAGGTTTTTGCTGCTGCTGATTCACTCTGTTTTCTCTCCTCGGGTATGGCAATAAGAATCAAGAATAAAGCGCGTGCAAAATAGCCTTCTGCACGTACATACGATTTTCAGACTGGTCCAGCACGATGGACGATGGACCGTCGAGAACCTCGTCGGTCACTTCCGCGCCGCGATGCGCCGGCAGACAGTGCATGAACACGGCATTTTCGGCGGCCTGCTCCATCAGTTTGCGATTCACCTGATAGGCCTTGAAGATGTTGCGGCGGATTTTTTCTTCCGCTTCAAAACCCATGCTGGTCCAGGAATCGGTGTAGACCGCCTGTGCTCCCGCAACGGCCTCGGACGGGTTGGTGAATAATTCGATTTTTGAACGAGTCTCCTTGGCGACGCGTTTGGCGTCGGCAAGAACATCGGCGTCGGGCGCATAGTTCACGGGGGTGGCAATGCGGATGTTCACGCCCAGCCTCGCGGCCAGAAATAGCAGCGAGTGGCAGACGTTGTTCCCGTCGCCCACGTACGCAAGCCTGAAGCCGCGCAGAGAACCGAATTTTTCCTCCAGCGTGAAGAAGTCCGCAAGCGCCTGGCAAGGATGGAACTTGTCGGAGAGCGCGTTCACCACGGGAATGTCCGCGCTGCGCGCCATTTCTTCCAGCACGCGCTGTTCGTAAACGCGCGCGACGATGCCGTGCACCCAACGCTGCAGGTTCCGCGCCACATCAGGAATGGATTCGCGTTCGCCCAGCCGCGCCTGGGTGTGGTCCAGAAAAACCACAAACCCGCCCATGCTCTGGATGCCGACTTCAAACGTGACGCGAGTGCGCAGCGAGGGCTTCTCAAAGATCAGCGCGATGTGTTTGCCACGCAGCACGTTGGCGAAACGCGCGGGACGAGCCTTGATCTCCGCGGTGCGGTGCAGCAGGTCGCGAACGTCTGCAGGAGACCATTCGGCTCCGGTGAGCAGATCTTTGGCGATCGAAACTGGAATTGAGAGCGTTGCCGTCATCCTTGTTCTCCGTAATTCATGATTTTCTTACACTGCCGCGATGGAAGCCTGTTCGGAGGAAAAAAAACTCCGCAAAACACGCGTTCCAGGTACATCCGAAAAAGCTGTTCTGCCCGCGATTGAGGCAAAAAGATGCGGTGCCAGCGCGTCCGCCGCGGATTCACCGCCGACGATGTGCACTTCGTGGACTCCGCCTTCAAGAGCGCGCTTGGCCGCTTCCAGCTTCAGGATCATGCCGCCGGAGACCACGCGCGATTCGATCAGGTGATTAATTTGTTCGCAGGAGAGGGCGGAGATCACTTCTTCGCCGTGCAAAACGCCCGCGACATCGGTGAGATAAATAAGGTGATCGGCGGCGATGAATTCCGCACAAGCCGCGGCCATGTGGTCGGCGTTGATGTTGTAGAGCTCGCCATCGGCGCCCAGGCCGAGGCAAGCGGCAACCGGCAGCAGATTTTCGCGCCACAAAGATTCCAGAAAGCGAACGTTGACGCTGGTGAGATAGCCGACAAAGCCTAAACCGCCTTCCACATCGTTGTGTACCAACGGCGAAGAGGAAAAACACGCGGCATCGGCGGCGGAAACGCCCACAGCCGGTTGACCAGCGACGGTAATCGAAGCCGCGAGGCGCTTGTTCAGCAGTCCGGCAAACACCATCACCGCGGCGTCGCGCGTCTCCGCATCGGTGACGCGTAACCCGCCGACAAATTTGCTTTCGATGCCCAACCGCTTCAGCGTAGCGGTGAACAAGCGGCCGCCGCCATGCACGACGAGAATTTCGTGGCCGTGAGCGGCAAGCTTCGCGACATGCTGCGAGAGTTCGCGCACCATCGCGGCATCTTCCAGCAACGCGCCTGCGAATTTGATGACAATTCTCATAGAAGTCCCGTCTGCTCCGCGATCCCGAGCGTTAGGTTCAGATTCTGCACGGCCTGGCCCGCCGCGCCTTTGCCCAGATTGTCGAGGCAAGACACGACGATCAGGCGCTTGCCGGTGGCATCCAGTGCAAAACCGATGTCGCAGAAATTCGTTTTCACCACGTGCTGCAGTTCGGGCAGCGAGCCTGCCGGCCAGATACGAACCATGGGCCGACCGGCGAAGAATGTGCGGTAGATGCGCTCGATCTCTTCGGGTTTATGCGCGTCGCGCAGTGAGACGTAAATGGTGGAAAGAATGCCCCGCGCCACGGGAAGCAAGTGCGTCGAGAAAACGATTTGCGACCCAGGAACTCCTGAGTGCTCCAAAATTTCCGGCGTATGGCGGTGCGAAAACAAGTTGTAGGCGCGGAAATTTTCGTCCACTTCCACGAAATGCAGGTCGCGGCGCGGATCTTTGCCGGCACCGCTGGCGCCCGACTTGCAATCGCACACAACGCTTTGCGATGGCGCAAGAATGTTGGCGTCAGCAAGGGGTCGCAGGGCGAGGATCACGCTGGTGGCATAGCATCCGGGATTGGCGATGAGCTTCGCCGTGGCCAATCGCGTTGCCAGCAGTTCCGGCAAGCCATACACGGCCTCACTGAGGCGCTCCGCATAAGGAGCAGGCAGTCTGTACCAGGTCGAAAAGGTTTCGGGGTTGGCAAAGCGAAAGGCGCCGCTGAGATCGATGACGCGAAGTCCCGCGTCGAGCAATTTTGGCGCGAGCTCCGCGGAAACTTCATGCGGCGTAGCCAGGAACGCGGTGCCGGCTTTGCTCGCCGTGATGGCGTCCAAAGAAAGCGGGCGCAGCGGCGCTTCTCCCCAGCCTCGGATTTGCGGGAAGATCTGCGAAAGACAATGGTTACCGTTGGTGTCGCGAACGTAAAAGACCGGCTTGGAGATCGAGGGATGGCGCAGCAATAGCGTGGCCAGCTCAAAACCCGTATAGCCGGTGACACCAATGACGGCGATGCTGCCGGGATCTCTCATTTCACCTGTGCTTCGATTTTTTTCTGCAGCGATTGGCGCGTCTTGCGGCTGGGCGTGATGATCAGAACGGTGTCGTCGCCCGCGATGGTGCCGGCGATTTCAGGGAATTTCGCGCCATCCACGGCGGCGGCCAGAGGCTGAGCGCCGCTGGGAGGCGTTTTCAGCACCAGCAGATTTTCCGCTGGCCGGATATCCAGAAGAAATTCACGGAGCGCGCGGGTGAGCGGCGGCATCGAAGCAACGTCGTCCGGAACCGCCGTGCCGGGCTTATAGCCTTCGGTGGTTTTCACCAGCTTCAGTTCCTGCAGGTCGCGCGACAGCGTGGCTTGCGTGACGCGCAGCTTTTGCTGAGCCAGTCGGCGTCGCAACTCCTCTTGATTGCCGACGCGTTCGGCGGAAACCAGCCGCAGGATCTGGCCGTGGCGAAATGTTTTGGTCGCGCTCATGCTGTATATAATATTCACCCAGCTGTATATTTATACAGGCTGGGTTCGGGGTTGTCAAACAGGAAGCGCGATTTTGTTTGTGTCGCATGCGCTAACGGGGGCCGGAACTCTTCCACGCGTTTGCTGGACTATGATGGAAGTACTGCCAGGATCGCTCACCCGTTCGCCGGGGTGCCTCACCTCTCGCGGGTTCCTCACAGCAACCAGGAGCCAGCCATGCCAAACGAACGCACTCCCAAAAAACCGCGCGAACAATATCGTCTGCGCACCCGGCTGATTCACGGAAGTTTCGCCACCGGCCGGTGGGATTACGACCATCACGTTGTTCCGCCGCAATCCAGTTCGGCCACCTACCGTCTTTCTTCCGTTCATCGCGGGGCGCAGGGCTTCGTGGAATTTGCCACGCCGGAATCCCGTCGCGCGCCGATTTACATTTACGACCGACTGGATGAACCGAGCCGCGGCATGCTGGAAGAAAACCTGGCCGCCGCGGAAGGTGGCGAGGTGGCAGTAACGTTCGCCACGGGCATGGCTGCCGTCAGCGGCGCGTTGGGAGTTTTAACGTCGACGGGTGACCAGATTGTGGCGCACCAGATTTTGTATGGCTGCACGCACAGCCTGCTGACCAGCTGGCTGCCGCGCTACAAAATCCACACGGATTTCTGCGATCTGACCAAGCCGGAGTCGCTGGCGAAGGTGGCGACGAAAAATTGCCGGGTGGTGTACCTGGAAACGCCGGTGAACCCCACGATGGAGTTGATCGATCTGCGAGCCATCCGGCAAGTGGTCGACCGGCTGAACGTGGGGCGTCCGGAGGCAGAAAAGATCCGCATCGTGGTCGACAATACCTTCGCCACGCCGTACTGCCAGCGGCCTCTGCAACATGGCGTGGACATTGTGGTGCACAGCCTGACTAAGGATATCGGCGGATTTGGAACGGAGATGGGTGGCGCCGTCATCGGTTCCGGCACCTATTTCAATCATCTGATGCTGTACCGCAAGGATTTTGGAGGCGTGCTGTCCCCCAAGTGCGCGTGGCCGATTCTGGTGTATGGCTTGCCGACGCTGGCGGCGCGAATGGTGAATCAACAGAAAAGCGCCATGCAGGTGGCGGAGTTCCTGCTGCGGCAGCCAAAAGTTCGGCGAGTGGTCTACCCGGGGCTGGCAAATTTCGCGCAACGCGAACTGGCCCACCGGCAGATGACCACGCCCGACGGATCGTTCGCGCCTGGCCACATGCTGTATTTTGAGTTGAAGGGGAAAAACGGGGATGTGAAAAGCGCGGCGGAGGCTGCGGAGCGATTTGTCGACTACATTGCGGAGAAATCGTACACCGTAACGCTGGCAGTGAGCCTGGGGCAGATCAAAACGCTGATCGAGAACCCGTTTTCCATGACGCACGCCTCGGTTCCGGAGGACGAAAAGATTCGCAGCGGATTGCAGCCCGGAGGCATCCGCCTGTCGCTGGGTTTGGAGGATTGGCACGATATTATTGCCGACCTCGAAGACGCGCTGGAAGTGGTCTGACCGAACGTACAGGTGGTGAGGACAGGTAGCATACGATGCACAATTCGCGGCACAGCGCGGATAACGCTGGATTTTCCGCGCTGGGAATGCTACCTATCTTGCCATCACCCTTTTTTGCCGATGAGCGACCTGTGCCATATCGGTGGATGCAAGCACGACGTGCCGGCCGCTTTGGCCGAGCAGAAACTTTGCGTTCTTCATTTCACTCTTTCCCTGGAATCCAGCTGCGCGGAGATGCGCCGCGAGACCGCTCTGGGCAACACGCCCCACGACCGGCAGCGCGAAATCATGGGATTCATCACCGAGCATGGAGAGAAGCTGGCGCGGGTGGCGACCAGCGGACTGCATTTGACTGACGACTTGAAAGCGCGGGTGCTGAGCACGTTTCTGACGCTGATGAACCTGCGCGAAAACCTCGATCGCGCTTCGATGCGCACGCCCACCGGCCGCGGCGGCGTCTGGCGCTAATCCACGAGTTCTAGAATTTGTCTTCCATGTAGCGCTGGGTTTTATCCCAGCTTGCCGGTCGGGGCTAGCATAAAAGCTAGCGCTACATGGAAGAACTAAGACGGAACATAGGCTGGGGCTTATTTCTCGCTACGATTCCTACGCACACCTTTAAGCGCCGATATATTTGGCGTACAGCGACCGCGCTACCGCGGGATCCTTCGTGCCTTTAATCACGGCGCGGCCATCGTTGAAGACCGTCACTTCGTAGGCATCCGCGCGGAAGCGCAGCAAGAATCCATTTTGCCGCACATCGCCAAGCGTGGGTGATAGCCGCTGCAGCAACGCCTGCAAGTCCAGCTTGCGGTTACGCTCGTGGATTTGCACGGAATCGCGCCCGCATAGAGTAATGTGCGGCTGCGCTTCGCCTTCGAGATAAGAGAAATCGTGGCGCACGCAGGCCCGGCAGTTAGGGTTGCGCTGCGGCGCTACAGATTGCATGCGGCCGCTCCAGACGTCGCAGGACAGCAGCCGTCCGTGCAAAGCAGAGTCGCGGCCCGCAAGAATCTTCAAAGCCTCCGCTACTTCCAGCGAAGCAATCAGATTCACGATTGGTCCAAGCACGCCAACAGTGTCACAAGTTTCTTCCATGCCCAATCCGCTGGAAGATCCCAGGAGGCAGGCCAGGCAAGGGGTTTTCCCGGGCCGAATGGTCATGGTCAGGCCATAGCTGGAGACGGCGCCCGCATAAATCCACGGTGTTTCTGACTGAACCGAATAATCGTTCATCAGGAAACGCGTTTCGAAGTTGTCGGTGCCATCAAGGATCAGGGGATATCCAGCAAGCAGTTCTTCGGCGTTACTGGAGTTCAGATCGGCGATAACGCCTTCGACGCTAACATCCGAGTTGATCGTGCGAAGCCTGCGCTCGGCGGCAATGGCCTTGGGTAACGCCTCGCGTGCGTCGGCCTCCTCAAACAATGTCTGGCGCTGCAGATTCGAGGGCTCCACGAAGTCCCGGTCCACAATTCGCAACTGCCCTACGCCGGCGCGAACCAGCAGATTCGCTGCTGCCGCGCCGATCGCTCCGCAGCCCACAACCACGGCGCGCGATGCCCGCAAACGTTCCTGTCCTTCCGGGCCAATGCCGGCAAAGAGCATCTGGCGGGAATATTTCTCATGGAGCGGATGGGTCACGTAAAATAGAAGTCCAGCCTTAATTGGGAAGCTCATTCATGATAGCGCCAAAGGCATCCGAAGAAGCAACGCGCGTGTGCTACCCTTCGTCTGAGTATAGAAACGGATGAAATCATGTTGGGCCAATGGGTTACAAGGTCTGCTCCTCCTGACTCTTCTACTGGGGGGAAGGAGCGCGTTTGCCCAGACTCAGGCACAGACGAACGCGCCGCCGCAAACGGAGGCTCCGGCCGGCGCCAAGATCGTTGACGTCCGTGTAGTCAGCGGACAGGGCAAAGTTCTGGTCGACAACCCCAAGGGCATTCCCGTCAAGTCCGGCGAACCCCTGACGCCCGAGCAGGTGGCAGAGAGCATTCGTGTTCTCTACCGCACCGGCGACTATGCGGATTTACGCGCGGTGGCCACTCCCGTGGAAGGCGGAATGCGCCTGGACTTCATCGCGCGAGAAAACCTGTTCGTCAGCCAGGTGTTGGTGGAAGGATTGAAGGCTCCGCCCACGGAAGCTTCCGCCGTTGCCACCATGCAGCTTTCGCTGGGGCAAACCTACCATTCGCAGGATGTGGATGAAGGGCTGGATCGCCTGCGGGATCTGCTGCGCGACGAGGGTTTGTACCTGGCCAAAGTCACAGCCACCCAGCAGCCGGATGAAGTCACGCATCAAATCAATATCATCGCGCATGTCGATCCGGGCCCGCGCGTGCGGCTTGCCAAAATCGATTTGATCAATAACACGGAGTATCGCGACCCCGATCTGATCAAGCTGACAAAATTGTCGCAAGGACGACCGCTGACCGTGGCGCGCGTGCAATCCAGCACCGAGCGTTTGCGAAAATTTCTGGAGAAGAAGGGCCACCTCAGCGCGCGCGTTTCCGTGCGGCGCGGCGAATATAACCCGGCGACGAACACGATACCGCTGACTCTGGAAGTGAGCGAAGGGCCGCGGGTGCTGGTGGTTGTTGAGGGCGCCAAGATCTCCAAAGGCGATCTGAAGAAACTCGTGCCGATCTATCAGGAAGGCTCCGTTGACACGGATCTGCTGGAGGAAGGCAAGCGCAACCTTCGCGAGCGCATGGAACGCGATGGATATTTCGACGCCCGGGTGGAGTACAGCGTGAATGCCCATGACATCGAAGGAAAGAAAACCGGGTGGAAGGGTTCGGAAGAAACCATCACCTACGAGGTGGCAAAGGGAGACAAGAGCAAACTGCTCAGCATCGAATTCGTTGGAAATCAGTATTTCAGTACCGATATCTTGCGCAGCCGCTTGACGATTTCTCCCAGCTCCCTGTTTACCCGCCCGCGCTTCAGTCAACGCCTCATGGATTCCGACGCCCTCTCCATGAAGAATTTGTATGCGGCCAACGGATTTCTGTCCGCGCGGGTGGAGACGAAGACCGAGCGGGTTCCCGGGAAATCCAGCGACCTGATTGTGCGGTTCTTGATTGATGAAGGAAAACAGACGTTGGTGGCCGATCTGAAAATCGAAGGCGGACACACAATTCCTGAACAGCAAATCCTGAGCGTTGTTGGCTCTTCGCCGGGCCAACCGTTTTCCGACATTAACGTTGCGGCCGACCGCGACAATATTCTCGCGCTCTACTACAACGAGGGTTTCCCGAATGCCACGTTTACCTATACGGCGGAGGCGGCTGAGTCTTCGGATGAGGACGCGCCGGGGAATAAAGCTGCCGCGGCCATCGCCAAGCCTCAGGACAATGCCGAAAAAGATGGCGGCTACAAGATTGAACGGGCGCAGCCCATGGTGCTCACCTACAAGATCGAGGAGGGCGAGCAGTTCCACGTGCGCAACGTGTTTCTAACCGGCTACAACCACACCCGACCGAAAATCATTCGTCGCGAGGTAAAGGTAACGCCGGGAGGTCCGCTGCGCGAGGGTGAAATCGTCGAGTCGCAGCAGAAACTCTACAATCTTGGGGTTTTCAATCGCGTGACCATCGAGCCGCAAAACGCAACCGGCACGGATCCCGACAAGGACGTGGTTGTCCTGGTGGAAGAGGCCAAGCGCTATACCATCGCGTATGGCGGCGGATTCGAAGCGCAACGCCTGGCCAGCACCTCCAATCCGGTTGGCGGACAAGTGCAGGCTTCGCCGCGCGGCATCCTGGAAATTTCAAAACAGAATCTGACCGGAAGAGCGGACTCGCTGACGTTGAAACTGCGTGCCAGCACGATTCAATGGCGCGCCCTGTTGGGTTACAACGCCCCGAACGCATTCGAAAATCCAAACTTCACGTTGCAGGCCAACACCTATGTGGAAAAGACCCAGGACATCAATACCTTCACGGAAATCCGTTATGAGGGAAATATTCAAATTACCCAGCAGCTCTCTTCCTTTTCCCGAATTTTGTACCGTTACTCGTTCCGCAAAGTTACGGTAAGCAATCTGAATATTCCGGCGGATGAAATACCGCTATTCAATCAGCCCACGCTCGTTTCTCAGTTCAGCACCACGTGGTTCCGCGACACCCGCGACAATCCTGCCGATGCGCACAAGGGCAGCTTCAACAGTGCCAACTTCGCCGTTTCCGGCACGGCAATTGGATCCAGCGCCAGCTTCTTGAGCCTGTTCTTCCAGAATTCAGGTTTCACGCCGCTGAAAAAGAATTGGGTTTACGCGCGCTCCATTCGCCTGGGCGTTTTGGTTCCCTACGCATCCACTGTTTCTCTGGCGTTCCCGGCGCAGACAGGCACGCCACCTGCACAGGTTATTCCGCTTCCGGAACGGCTGTTTGCCGGCGGCGGCAGCACGCTCCGGGGTTTTGCGTTGAACCAGGCGGGCCCGCGCGATTCCATCACCGGATTCCCTGTCGGTGGCCAAGCCTTGATCATCCTGAACCAGGAGCTGCGGTTCCCACTGAAAGTTCCGTTTGCCGGAAAGGGATTGGGCGGAGCGTTCTTTTATGACGGCGGAAACTCCTACAGCCAGTTAAGCCACGTGAACTTGCGCTGGCTTCCTCCGGCGCCGGTGTTCAAGCCGGCTTATCCGGGGAAAATTCCCGACCGGTTCAATCCCCAACAGTGCGTGTACAACTGCACCAACGAATTGAATTACTGGTCGAACACGATTGGGTTCGGGTTGCGCTATGCAACGCCTGTCGGGCCCATTCGGGTCGATCTGGGCTATGAATTGAACCGGCCGCAGTTTGTGATCCCGTGCCCGAATAGCTCGGTGTTCTGCCAACAGGGCACGCGTTTGCCTCGTTTGCAGGTATTCTTCAATCTGGGATCGAGTTTCTGATGAGACGCTTCGCCGTATTTCTGATGCTGGCCGCAATGCTGCTTGAGACCAGCTCGAGCCGCGGACAGCAAGTGATTGACCGGATTGTCGCGCGTGTGGAAAACGACGTCATCCTGATGAGCGATATCCGGCAACTCGCCGAGTATCAGGTATTCGTCGACGGTAAAGCCGAAAGCGACGAGCAAATTCTGGAACGCTTGATTGACCAGTGGATCGTCCGCACCGAAGCCGCCGCCGCGCGATTCCCGCAGCCTTCCGACCAGGATGTGGAACGCAGTCTGGCGCGGCTGAAGCGCTCCTTCTCGGACTCTGACTCCTTCGAAGAACGAAAGAAACAGAGCGGCCTGACCGATGAAGAAATCCTGCGGCAGTTGAAGTCGCAACTCTACCTCAGCAATTACCTGGACTCGCGATTTCGCGCCTCCATCCAGATCGACGACAACGCCATTGCCGAGTTCTACAAGGATCGCGTCGTGCCGCGCGCTGAGTCTCGCGGCCAGACTCCGCCAACCCTGGAAGCGGCGCACGATTTCATCCAGGAAGCGCTGGTGCAACGCGCTATCAACGAGCAATCGGACAAATGGTTGAAGGAGAGCCGGTCGCGCGTGCGCGTGGAGAATCTGCTGAACGAGAACACGAAATGACGAAAGAGACGCGCTGGCGGAAGATCCTGTGGCTGGAACACGCCCTGTGGGTGCTGGGGACGTGGACGCTGCTGGCTATCGCGTTGGCGGCTATTGCCGTGTACAGCGGGCTGGCGAATCCACTATTGCGTCGCGGGCTGGTGGGCCGCATGGAAGCGCTGACGGGCGGCAAGGTGGAAGTGCGCACCGTATCGATCGGCTGGTTCTCGCTCGATGCGACAGTCAGAGGTCTGGTGGTGTATGGAAAAGAGCCGAGCGGCACGGAGCCTCTTTTCACCGTGGAACAAGCGAAGATTGGGTTGCGGATCGACTCGTTCTGGGGCCGCAAGGTTTCGTTGCGGGAGTTGATTCTGCAGCAGCCGCGCTTTCACATTCGCGTGGAAAAAGATGGCACCAGCAATTTGCCGACGATTGCCGGCCCCAAAGGCTCGCAAAAGCCGTTAAACCAGACCGTTCTCGACCTGCATGTGGGGCATCTGCAAATCACCGATGGATGGTTACTCTATAACGATGTGCGCAAACTGGTGGCTGTCGAGGGCGGCGAACTTTCCCTGAACGTCGCTTTGGCGGGAACTCCGACAAGTCCTTTATACATGGGAGCGCTCGACTGGGATTCCATTGAATTGGCGCGGCGGCGTGATGTTCCCATTCCCGCCAATCTTTCCGCGAAGTTCTCGTTAGACAAAGAAGGATTCGTGTTGGAACAAGCGATCCTGGACGTCGGGCGCTCGCATTTCGATATTGAAGCCAAGATGCCGGATTTGTCGGCATTCAATCTCACCTATCGCTATCGCGGATGGCTGGATTTGCTGGACTTGCGAGAGGCCTTCCGCACCCCGGAAGTTCCGCTGGGGCGGGTTGACTTGCGCGGCGAAGGCACGATGGCGAACGGCAGCGTTCTGGGCAAAGGAAGTTTTGCCGGAGACAACATTACGCTGGGCTTTGAGGATTTTCACTCCGCAAACCTATCCAGCCGCTCCAGCTATATTCTGGACGAGAAAAGCGTGGTGTTGCCGGACTTTGCCGCTTACGCGCTCGGCGGCAGCGTGAAAGGCCGCGTCACCATGCGCTACGACGGCTTGCTGTTTCGCGCTGAGACCAAGGTGCAAGACGTGCGGCTATCCGCGGTTACGCCCGCCATCGATCACGCCGGATTTCCCATCGATTCGTTGCACTGGGATTCCGTCATCTCCGCTGATACCGTCGAAACCTGGCGCGCTAATTTCCTCGATTTTGATATTTCCGCGCGAATGCATTGGATAGAGCCCGCGGACTTGCTGCCGGGACATTTGCCGGTGACCGGCGAATGGAATTTGCGGTACCGCGATTTGACCAGCACTTTGTATCTGACGCAAGGCGACTTCGAAACTCCCACCACTCGCGGATCGGTGTCCGGGATACTTGCGCCAAAGGAGACCAGTCTCGATTTGCATGTGAACGCGGGTGCGCTGGAACCCTGGAACGATTTCATTCACGCCATTTCGGGAGACAAGCCTGGCAGTCCAGAAGCGGCTGTGAAGCTGGCTGGCTCGCTGCAGTGGGACGGCACGCTTACCGGTCCATCGGGTGGTCCTACGTTTCAAGGGCACTTTCGCGGCGAAAACATTCACTATGGGCAAGTGGCACTCGATTCGACCGATGGAGACATGCTGTATTCCCCCGACCAACTCGTGCTCACGCATGCGCACGCGTACCGCGGTGTGATGCAGGCGGGAAT
Organism: Candidatus Acidiferrales bacterium; assembly: GCA_963826335.1. Lineage (GTDB taxonomy): Bacteria > Acidobacteriota > Terriglobia > Acidiferrales > UBA7541 > Acidiferrum. The sequence continues at coordinate 28,518 of CAWGXB010000011.1, forward strand.
CGAAGGAAAATTGGCGCTCACGGATTGGGAGTTTCGGCCAGACAACCAGTGGTCCAGCGAAATCAATCTGGAGAAAGTCCCACTGGAAGGCGTGGAGCAGTTGGCCGGATATAAATATCCCGTGAAGGGTACGTTGACGGGGCAATTCCATGGCCGCGGGACGCGCGCGGAGCCGGCGCTGACCGGGAATTTCGACTGGGCAGACGGTGACGTGTACGGAATGACGTTCAACCGGCTGCGCGGGCAGCTAAATGTCTTGCCGGATGAAGTGCGCTTGTCGAACGCGGAATTGCGATTTTTTGCGCCGGGAACGGAAAAGACTGGCGGAGCGGGAATCGTCACGGGCAATGCCGCCTATCGTTACGCGGACCGCTCCCTGGTAACCGAGCTTGTGGGAGCGTCGCTGCCGCTGGCCAACATCGGGAAAATCCAATCGTCGACGTTGCCCCTGAATGGGCAGATCACATTTCGCTTGAAGTCCAGCGGGCCAGTGACGCAACCGGTCGCGGAAGGCTCATTCCGCGTCGTGGACCTGCAAATCGGAAAGGAAGTTGTGGGGAGTTTCGATGGGGACCTGAACTCCGACGGAAAAGAAGCGCGCCTGAAACTCAAGTCAGCCATGAGCACCGGCTCGATCTCTGGTGAAATTTCTGTTGGCTTGGCGGATCCCATGCCGGTGGACGGAAAGGTATCCATTCAGAACATAGATCTGGATCCTTTTCTGATGACTTCGTTGCACTTGAAGACATTTCCAGGTCACGGCACGGCGGACGGCGACATTACCGTGAAGGGTGAGCTGAAGCATCCCGAGAACGTGGCGATAGACAGCAATTTGAGCAAACTGGTGCTGACCTATGACGTCTTGAAGCTGGAAAACTCCGGACCGATTCATCTCACCTCTACTCGCGATAATTTGAAAATCATCAGCGCCCGCTTGCAGGGCCTGAACACCAACATCGACCTGAGTGGCTCGGTGCAATTCACCGGCCGGCGCACTGTGGCGATGAAACTGAATGGAACGCTGGACCTGCGGTTGCTGAGCGCTTATATCAAGGACGTCGATATTGGCGGTCACCTGGACGCGAATGCCTCGTTCGAAGGCACGCTGGACCGGCCGCGAATCATCGGCCGAATGAAGTTACTGGACGCCTCGGTGCGTTCGGCGGATTTTCCCACCGGATTGAGCAACCTGAAGGGTGATTTGAACTTCGACGCTAACCGCCTGTTCTTCGACAATGTCACGGGAGAAGCGGGAGGCGGCGTGCTGGCGTTGAGCGGAAGCATGAATTATTCGGAAAAACCGTTGCGCTACGACATTTCCGCAAAAACCGATCGCATTCGCGTGCGCTATCCGGAAGGAATCAGTTGGCTATTGGGTGGTGGCCTGCGGCTGGCGGGCACCCTGGATGGCGGCCTGCTCACCGGCAAAGTGATCATCCAGCGCGTGAACATGAACGCAGGCCTGGAGTCCGCCGGAACGCTGGTTGCGCCCGACACTGGCGGCGCGACTTCCAGCTTTTTGCGCAATCTGCAGTTCGACGTGGAAGCCACCTCGACGCCGGATGCGCGAATGGAGTGGCCGGGCGCCCAGTTGGAGGCGGATGCCGCCCTGCGCGTTCGTGGCACCGCGGAACACCCGATCATGTTGGGACACATCCACGTTTTGTCCGGCGAATTGTACTTCCACAACAATCGCTATCGCGTGGCGCGCGGGGACCTGAACTTTGCCAATCCGTTCCGGCTGGACCCGGTCATCAACGTCGAAGCAACCACGAACATCCAGCAATACGAAATCACGCTGAACTTCAGCGGGCAATCCAGCAAGCTGAGCCTGTCCTACCGTTCCGATCCCCCGTTGCCAGCCAACGACATCATCACGCTGCTCGCGCTGGGACAGACCACCTCGGAATCCACCTTGCGTAGCGGCGGAACAACGCAGACCGGCAACACCGGAGCGACCGCGCTGCTTTCTGAGGCGATTTCCAGCCAATTGGGAGGGCGCGTGGAGCGTCTGTTCGGCATTACGCGATTCCGCGTCGATCCCGGGCTGAACGGAGTAACCGCCACGGGGTCCGGGCAGAACGCGACAGCGCGAATCACAGTCGAGCAGCAAGTGACGAGGAACCTGACGGTGCTGTACGAATCGAATGTGAACTCAACGCAGCAGCAAGTGATTCAGGTGGAATACATCGTGAATCGCAATGTGTCAGTGGTGGCGTTGCTGGATCAGAACGGGACGTTCGGCATCGACGTCAAAATCAAAAAGCGCCTGCAGTAAACGCGAAGCTCACGCCCTGTGGGCGGCTCCTGCATTTTTGGATTTAGCCCGTCAGATTTACGGTTGATCCTGCTGTTGTGCGGCTTGTGTGCCGTCTTGCGCGGTGCGCCGTTGCTGGAATCGCCGTGCCGGAGCGGTGGTCAGGTGCACGTTTTGGCCGACGCCCGGATTTTCTTCCTTGGTTTCCTGCAGAGCGTCTTTCACTGCCTTGGCGGCCGTGGCGCGAGTAACGGCCTGCATTTCACGCGAGATTTTCGGCGCTTCGGCGGCCATGCGTTGGCCGAGCGGCGAACCATAGAATTGCAGCAGTTCCTTGATCTCCTCACTGGAATAGTGTTTGTCATAGATGGAGATCAGTTGCTCCGTCACCTGGTGCACATCGAATTGTTTTTCGTAGTCGGTCACAACAGCGTTCACGAATGCCTGGTTCTTATCGCTATTGGCAACCGTGGCCAGCAGCTTCTCGCGATACTGCTCCGCGGAATAGTTCACGGATTCCTGAACCTGGTCGCGCGCTCCCACCAGATCGAGCAGCGTGCGAATGTCAGCTTCTTTGGCGGGATCGATGGAGGAAGAACGCACCGCGGCGGGTTTGGTCGCGGCAGATTGCGGCGAAGCCTCCACAGCCCCGGGAGCGCTGCCTTGAATCGCTACCAGAAACGCGACGACGTAAATCACCACCAACGCGAGAACGGCCTTCATAAACTGCCTCCAACCAAACCACCGCATGCAGAGCCAGCGCATCTGCCTTCAAGAATTGATTGTAGGAAGACGGGTTTCCCGGCGCGCCTGCTCGTCGGTGCAGCTTTGCTCGTTCGGTCACTGGCCACAGGTGCAGGAAGCGGGGGCGGCTTGCTAAATTTACGGACTCTTGCTGATAGCAAAACGGAAGCCGTACAGCGAAGCTTCGGTTACACTATGCGTATCGACGGCTGCGACCTTGCAGATGAATTCCACGTCTACAAATGAACGAGAAATCGGCGCCAGGGAAGCGCGACAGTGCATGGTGGCAATGCAGCTTCGCCGGCGGGGCATCAAGGACGAACGCGTACTCGAAGCCATGTCGCGAATCCCACGGGAAGAGTTTGTGCCGCTGGAGTCGCGGAGACGCGCTTACGAAGATGAGCCGCTGGAGATCGGAGGCGGCCAGACCATCTCTCAGCCCTATATGGTTGCGGTAATGACGGCGGCTCTACAGTTAAAGCCTACTGACAAAGTCCTTGAAATCGGAACAGGCTGCGGATATCAGGCGGCCGTGCTTTCGTGCCTGTGTGATGAAGTTTACAGCGTGGAGATTCGCCCGGAGCTTGCGCACAGTGCCGCCGAGCGCTTGCAAAGATTGGATTTCACAAACGTTCACGTTCATTGCGGCGATGGCTCCGCCGGCTTGGCGGAGTTCGCGCCCTACGATGCCATCCTAGTCGCCGCTGCCGCTCCCCTGCTGCCTGAGCCGCTGTTGCTGCAATTGGCTGACGGAGGCCGCCTCGTCGCTCCCGTTGGCGATCCGTCTCACCAGAACCTGGTGTGCGCCAGAAAACGCGCCAACGCCCTCTCCTACGAGTGGCACGAAGGCTGCCGGTTCGTTCCGTTGGTCGGCCGATTTGGTTGGAAGGGCTTGGATCTTCTATGACGCCGCCGGCAGCACCGAAACTTTCCATCATCATTCCTTCCTACAATGAAGAACTCCGGCTTCCGGCAACCCTCGACAAAATCGCCAGCTACATCCAGTCGTCGCGGCGAAACACCGAAGTGATCGTGGTGGACGATGGTTCCAAGGACCGCACCGCGCAAGTGGCGGAATCCTATCGCGGCAAGTTCGCGAATTTCCGTGTGCTTTCCAATGGCGTAAATCGCGGAAAAGGCTACAGCGTCCGTCATGGCTCGCTCGAAGCCCAGGGCGATGTCATCCTGTTCACCGACGCCGACCTTTCCGCGCCGATTGAAGAGGCGGACAAGTTGCTCGCGGCATTGCAGGATCACGACGTGGCCATCGGTTCGCGCGCAATGGACCGCGGCCTTATTGAAGTTCACGAATCCCCGTTCCGTGAATTTGCCGGCATCGTCTTCAATACCATCGTGCGCGTCATCCTGCGCCTGCCGTTTGTCGATACGCAGTGCGGCTTCAAGGCGTTCCGACGCGGTCCCAGCCGCATCATCTTCGAACAACAGACCATCGAGCGATTTGGCTTCGACCCGGAATTGCTGTACCTGGCGCGGCATCACGGGCTGTCCACCATCGAGGTGCCGGTACGCTGGTCGCACTCGCCGGCCACCAAGGTGAGCATGCTGCGCGACAGCGTGCAGATGTTTCTGGATATATTGATTATTCGCCGGAACGCGCTGCAGGGGCGGTACCGCAAGGCGAAATAGGGGTTATTTGGCCTAAAGGAAGCCGTTGTACTTTGTGGTACAAAGTACTTGACAAAGATTCCCCGCCACCCTATCATCCCTTCCGTGCCTCTCTCCCATCCAATCCGCGCCCGTCGCCCCGAACCCATCCCCATCGACGCGCGTGCTGCCGATCACCTGAAATACATCCGCGAAACCATGGAGCGCGCCGCCGAGTTCACTGCCGTTCCCGGTTGGGGCGGAGTAGCCATGGGCATGACGGCGCTGGCCGCGGCATGGCTGGCTGCACGTCAAACGACACCGCGCGCATGGCTGGCGGTATGGCTTGCGGAAGTATTTGTGGCCGTAGCGATTGCGGCGCCCGCGGCCGCCACCAAAGCTCGGCGGGCGAATTCGTCGCTGTTCACAGGACCGGGAAGAAAGTTCGTATTGAGTTTCGCGCCACCGATCTTTGTTGGCGGGCTTCTTACCTATGCCATGGCTCAGTCCGGCGGAATCTCCTATCTGCCGGGAATTTGGTTGCTGCTGTATGGCACCGCCATCGTGACCGGCGGAGCATTTTCCGTGCGCGCCGTGCCGATCATGGGACTTTGCCTGATGGCACTGGGTGGCGGGGCGCTGTTCACATCTGCCGCCTGGGGCAACCTGTTCATGGCGGCGGGATTCGGCGTGGTACAGATCTTTTTTGGGATTTGGATCGCATTGCGTTACGGAGGCTGAGAAATAGGCAGGGAAAATCAAGCAATGGCGAAATCATCCACAGTTCGGCAGGAACGAAGCACGCGCGAGGCAGGCCCGGCAGCTGTCCGCGGGCAGGCTGCGGAACCCGTATCTTCCAGTCTGGATCGCCTGATCCATGAGCGCATGCGCTTGGGAATCGTCAGCGCCCTGGCGGTGAATCGCTCGCTGACCTTCAACGAATTGAAAGCTCTGCTCAAGACCACTGACGGTAACCTGAGCGTTCACGCGCGAAAGCTGGAAGAAGCGGACTACATCGTGTGCACCAAATCGTTCGAAGGGCGTCTGCCGAAGACGGAGTACCGGCTGACGGCTGCGGGTCGGCGCGCGCTGGAGAAATACCTGGATCACATGGAGGCGCTGATCCGGGCCACGCGCGAGCGGTAAATTTTTTTGAGTTTCTGCTTTGTACGGTAAAGTACATTGCGACGGCTGGCGGCGGAGAAAGCAAGGCATGGGCATGTTGACGCAACAATCTGTTCTGGAACGGATCGCGCAAGCACCCGCGATGGTAGCTTCGCGGCTACACGTCGCCATTATCTGCGACGGAAACGGGCGCTGGGCCACCTCGCGGGCACTGCACCGCTCGGAAGGCCATCGCGCAGGCGCCGAAACGGCGAGGAGAATTATCCAATGTGCGCCCTACTTGGGCATTCATACGCTTAGCCTGTTTGCGTTGTCCTCGGCGAACTGGAAGCGGCCGGCGGGCGAAGTGACGGCCATTCTGAAAATACTCGAGGAATATCTCATTGAAGAAACAGCTCACTGCGTCGAGGAAGGAATTCGCCTGAGCATTATCGGCCGCCGTGACCGCTTGCCGGCCAGGTTGCGCGAAGCGGTTGCCGAGGCCGAGGCCATGACGGTAAAGGGCCACAGGCTGCACTTGCGGCTGGCCATCGATTATTCGGCGCGTCACACCATCTACCAGGCCGCCAGCAAGTTCTACAAAGTGACGGACCTTTCCAGCGAAGCGTTCGCGACGCTGCTCTCGGAAGTGCTGCGTGGCGGCTCCACCGACGTGGATCTGCTGATACGCACGGGCGGCGAGCAACGGCTGTCGGACTTTCTCTTATGGGAATGTGCTTTTGCGGAATTTGTCTTTCTGGAGAAGCGCTGGCCGGACTTTACGCCCGCTGATCTGCGCGACGCGGTAAAGGAATTTGACCAGCGCGAGCGCACTCGCGGCGCCTTGCCCAGCGAATGCTAGAGCCGTATTCCCGGCATCATAACTCAAAATCACCGTAAATTATTGATTCTTGGTTGGTTAGTCCAACGCTAGAGCTCCCCGCCGGCTCACCGACGAATTGCCCTCCTCCGTCGTCTATACCCCAGGAGAATCGAATGGGATCTGTAGGACTTACGCTGCCTTGGGAGCATAGAATCTCCCCGGTAGCGCGCGAGGGGATATCTCGAGTGGAACCAGCCGAACGCGAAGCGCAAGGCAATCCTGCAGGCAGTACTACAGAGGACGCAACGTTGGCCGCGGCATGCCGGGCGGGCGATCTGCACGCGTACGAGCGTCTTTACCGCTTGCAGGGCGCTCGCATGCGGAATCTGGCGCGCAACTTGTTGGGCACGCAGAGCGATGCGGAAGACGCGGTGCAGGAAACGTTCCTGAAAATACAGCGAAGTATCGCGACGTTTCGCGGGCAATCCTCGTTCGTCACCTGGACGTTTCGCATTCTGGTGAACACCTGCCACGACCTGCGGCGCAGCCGCACGCGGCGAAAAGAATTTGTGCCGGACGAACGAGAAGATGGGCCAATGCCGGTGGAACCACGCGCGCCGGGCGGACACCCTTCCCTGAAGCTGGCGCTGGAACGAGCCATTGCTACGCTGACGCAACAACAGCGAAGCGTCTTTCTGCTGTACGAGGTGGAAGGCTTTCATCACGCGGAGATTGCGACAATGCTGGAAATTACGGAAACAGCTTCGAAGAACACTTTGTTTCAAGCAAAAAAGAATTTGCGGCAGACGCTGGAGGCTCCCCGGAGCAGTCAGGCGGGAGGAGCATGATGCAAATCAAGTGTGAAGATCGCGAACGGATTTTTCTGGATGGCAACGCGGAAGAGTGGGCCGGGCTCGAGCTGCACGCAGCTTCGTGCGCCGAATGCGCCAAAGAGCTGCAGGCCTGGAAATCACTAAGCATCGCGGCGCAGGAATTGCGCGACTATCAGGAGAGCCCGGCACTCTGGCCGCGAATCGGAGCCGCGTTGGCACAACAAGCTCAGCAATCGGCGTCTCATTCTTGGCTAGAGCGGCTGTCTTTCTGGCGCAATGTCCCGATGGTCTGGCAGGCCGCTCTCGCCGGAGCGCTAGTGCTGCTGATGGCCGTTAGCGTGGGATATGTCTATGTACATCGCCATGCCGCGCCGGGTCCGGTTGAAACCTACAACCCTCTGCTGCGGGACAGCAAGGTGGCCGAAGTGGAACGCGCCGAACGCGACTATATGAAGGCCATCGACAAGCTCGCCGCGGAGGCAAAACCTCAGCTGGACACCCCGGATTCACCGCTGATGGCCAACTATCGCGAGAAACTCATCATGCTCGACGGCGCCATTGACGAACTGCGCATGCACGCCGGGCAGAACCCCTCGAATGCGCATTTGCGATACCAGTTGCTGTCGATGTACCAGGAAAAACAGGCCACGTTGCAGGAGGTATTGGAGACGAAACCATGAAGCCCGCCCTAAATTCATTTGCTGTGAAGAGTTTTGCCGCGATTGCGGTATCGTTAGCCGCGTTGGCCATGACTGTGCCCGCGCGGGCCGCGAACGCCGCACAGGAGACAACCACGCGGCATTTTGACAAGACGCTGACGCTCGGCGCCAACCAGACTGTCGCGATGGAAAACAAATTTGGCGACGTCCACATTCACGGCGAAAGCGGCCGCGAAGTAAAAATCTCCGCCACCATTCGCACCCAGGCAAAAACCAAGGACGACGCGGATCGCAAGGCGGATGAAATCAAGATTGAAGTTTCGCAGGACGCACAAGGCATCAAGGTGCGCACCGTCTATCAGGATCAGAGCAAGTGGGTCATCCGCATCGAAAAGGGCGGGCCTTCCTATTCCGTCGATTACGACATTGCGGTGCCGAACGATGCAAAGATCTGGCTGCACAATGATTTCGGCAACATCGAGATGCGCGGTGTTCGCGGCTGGGCCGACGTGGAGAATGGCCATGGCAAGTTGGACGTGCGCGACAGCGGCGCGGCGAAGCTGACCAACTCTTTCGGCTCGGTGGACGTGAATGGAGCGGAAGGCAATGTCACGGTGGACGACAACAATGGCGCGGTGACGGTTGCGGCCGTGAAGGGCTCGTTAGATGTGAAGGACCGCTTTGCCTCCATCACCGTCAGCAACGTTCAGGGTGCCACAACCATATCCGGCGGAAATGGCGCCGTGGAAATCAGTGACACCGGCACATCCACGGTAAACAATTCCTTTGGCAGCGTGAATGCCCGCGGTATTCGCGGCGATTTGACGGTGAACAATAACAATGGCGCGATCGATGCCAACACCATTAGCGGCTCAGCAACGTTAAACGGAAGCTTCGGATCGATTGCTTTCGCGAACGTGAATGGCCACGTGCGATGCACCTCGTCGAACGGCAGAGTGAAGGGCGGCCCGGTGCAGGACGATGTTTACGTCAAGACGTCCTTTGGCGACGTGCAGTTGGAACAGCTTGGCGGCTCCGTTGAGGTTGATGATTCCAATGGCGCTGTCACTGTCAGGGACGTGAAGGGCCACGCGACACTGAACACTTCTTTCGGCGCCATCGACGCCACCGGCATCCGCAAGGGCGCAAAGGTTACTACCGGCAACGGCAGAATCTCTCTGAACGACATTGCCGGCGAAACCTTCGCGAAGACCAGCTTCGGCGCCATCAACGCCCAGCGCGTCAGCGGTTCACTTCGCTTGGAGAATTCCAACGGCTCAGTCACCGCCAACTCGGTGAGCGGAACTACCTGGGCGAAAACCAGCTTTGGCTCCGTGACACTCGACGATATCGGCGGCGCCATCACCGTCGACAACCAGAACGGAGCCGTGCTGCTTTCCGCCGCCCGGCAATCGACAGCGTGCCAGAATATCAGCGTCAAGACTTCCTTCTCTCCCATCCAGGTGCACCTGCCGGAAAGCGCTGGCTACGATTTGACCGCGCGCACTTCGTTCGGTCGAATCAACAGCGAACTTCCGGTGACCAGCACGGGCCAGCTTAGCGGCGATGTGTTGAATGGGAAGATTGGCAATGGAGGCTGCACCCTGTCGCTCATCAATGCCAACGGCTCGATCGACATTCTGAAATTGTCGAAATAGAGACGCAAACTGGCTAGCGACGGAATTCTGCGAGGATTAGGACAGTTTGCGCCGTTCGCGATCCATCGCGAATGCCCGCAGAAGCACCCGCGTAGCCGTGGGCGTCAACTCGAATCGCTCCAGTTCTTCTTCGCTGGCATACGCAACATCGGTCACGTCGCTTGCGGCGCGCGGTTCACCGGAAATGCGCTCGCATAAATAATCGACAATCACGTAGTGAAATTTGGGGCGCGCATCGGCCTGACTGGCGACGTCGTCCGGATCGAGAAAAATTCGGTCGAATACCTCGATAACGTCCAACACGCGTACGGCCATGCCCGTCTCTTCCAGCAATTCCCGCGCAACCCCTTCTTGCAGGGTTTCTCCCAACTCCAGCGTGCCGCCCGGTATGGACCACTGCCCCAGCAGGGGTTCGCTGCCACGGCGGATCAGCAGCGCCCGGCCTTGCTCGATAATCACACCGCCGACACCGACGACGGGACGGTCCGGATATTGACGCGCCATTCGCTTGATTTTCCCCAAGCCAATCTGTAGGGTAACTTTGCACTACGTGGCGGGTGCTTCCATTCGCTTACCCGCCTCCGTATATAATAGCTGGAAGGTGTTGGCGCGTCGCTTGTCCAGCACAACACAAGACTAGATCGGAGGAAGCAGCCGTGCTCCGCTGCCCAGAGTGTTCCGCAGAAATTGACGTGGATGAAGACGAAGTGGAAGAAGGGGAGATCCTCAGCTGCCCGGAGTGCGAGTGCGAACTGGAAGTGTCGCAGACGCATCCGGTGGCGCTGAATCCGATCTCCGATGACATTGAAGAAGAGGAAGACGAGGAAGAAGAAGTGGAAGAGGAAGAGGAAGAGGAAGAGGATGAAGAGGAAGACGAGGAATTCGACGAAGATGGCGACCTCATCGACGACGACGAGGAAGACGACGAAGACGAGGAATAATCCCGAGCGTCGCGCACCGCGTGCATCTTCTGCTGGTTCCGTTGTCATCTAAAGCAAAGTGAAAGGACTCCCCCTGAACGTCGCGCGGTCGTTAATTGTTCCTGCCGTGTTTCTGGCAGGTTGTTTTTGCCTTTCCATTGCAACGCGGGCTCAGCAGCCCCAACAGCCAGTACCTCCGGTGACTCCGGAAAACACCAGCGCCCCGCCGCAGAACGCCCCGCCGGTAAGAGAATCTTCCACCAGCAGAACAAAAAGTAAAATTCCACCCTTCGTGATTTTGGGGACGGTGTTTAACGAAAAGGCGCTGGCCTATCCCGGCGTGCAGGTGCGCGTCAGGCTGAAAGGCGACAAAAAGTTCAAGTGGGACACGTACACGAATTCGCGGGGAGAGTTTGCGGTTCGTGTACCAGAAGGACCGGATTACGAAGTGTTCGTGCATGTGAAACACTTTCAGGACGTGTCGCAATTCGTATCGGCGAAGGGCGGAGTGATTCAGCAGCAACTGTCAATCCGCCTGCAGCCAGTGGACCAGAGTAAGGCCGGGGAGAAGAAATGAGCGCGACGCGAAGATTGGCGTGGATGGCGTTTCTTTTGTTGCTGGTGACGGGATTTGCGGCGGCGCAGAATTCGAAAAAGGAGTCGCCCTTGCGGACCGTGCTCGGCGCGGTTACCGATAAGGCCGATACTCCACTGCCGGGAGGGGTCGTTTTTCTGAAGAACAATCGCACCGGCTCGATCAATAGCCGGTTCGCGGACCACGACGGAAATTACCGTTTCAGCGGCTTGGATCCGAACGTGGATTACGAAATCCACGCCGAACTGGACGGGGCAAAGTCACCGACAAAGACGATTTCTTCGCTGGACGGCCGAAGAGAAATTCTTGTGAATCTGAAGATTGACCGCAAAAAAAGCTAGGATCTGGCGTGATTGCAGAAACCAGGTCCGCGTGAAGCCTTGGGGGATTTGCCAACCGTAGTTTAGATCGCGCAGTTGTTACCCATTCCAGCCCTTGTCGAAAATTCTCCGACGGTGTGTGCGGGGAGGAAGATGACCCGGCGCTTGACTATTTTGGGACGGGGAATCGCGCTATTGTTGCTCGCGATGCTGGTCCGGTGTTCCTGCGCGCAGGAGAAGCCCGACAGCCCGGAGCCAAAAATTGGCCAAAGCGCACCACCTCCTTCCCAGACTGACACCAACGCCAAAGAGACAGACAAGGAAGCGAACGACGAAGTTCCCAAGCGGATTTTCTGGATTATCCCCAACTTCATGACCGCCAACGACCAGCCCCAGAATCTCGGTCCACTTGCGCCAAAAGAAAAATTTAATATTGCCTGGCACCAATGGTGGGACGTGAGCGCGCACCTGGGAAATCTTTTGCAAGCCAGTATTTCGCAAGCTGCCAACGGCATTCCCGAGTACGGACAAGGCTGGGGCGCGTTTGGCGAGCGATACGCCGCACAGGAGGGCGACCAATTTACGGGCGCCATGCTGATTTACGGCGTTCTGCCCACGATTTTGCACGACGATCCACGTTATTTCCGCAAAGGGCGCGGTTCGGCGTTATCGCGCATCGGCTATGCGGCCTCGCGCAGCGTAATCTGCCGAACCGATTCCGGTAAAGATACCTTCAATATTCCTCAAGTGTTTGGGCAATTGGGGCAGGCCAGCATTTCCCTGTCGTACTATCCAGAGGTGAATCGCAATGTCAGCGGGTTGTTTTCTGGATGGGCCATCAACCAGATTTACAATATGGGATGGAACCAACTGAAGGAATTCACGCCGGACCTTGGTTCGTATTTGAATCGGCGGCGCCAGAAAAAACACAAGCAAGCGGATGTGAAGGACAACCGGTCTCCGATTTCCCCGGCCAACTAGCGTTTTGGAATACCATTTCGCGGGCAGAGCATGTGAATCGCCCCGGGCACCACCTCGATTTCTACCGGCGTCCAACCCAGGATTTCTCCATCGCCGTGAAACTTCGCGGGCGTCTTCGTCTCAATGCGCACGCGCCGGAACGTCTGGCGCCGTACCCGATTGGTCCGCAGTTCGCCATGAGTGATGACGCGCGGAAGCACGCGAAGGACCTGCAACAGCGTCAGATTCCCCACCAGAACCAGATCCAGCAATCCATCGTCGAGTTTCGCTTCTGGAGCCAGCCGCAATCCCGCTCCATAACTCGGAGTGTTCAGAACTCCCACCACGAAAGCCTCGGATCGCCACTCAATACTTTTCTCGGATTCGATCGACGCATGAATCTGCAACGCGTGAAAACCGATCAGCGCGCGAATCATCGACAACAGATAGCGAGGACGCCCGCGCAGATTGCGATAGACTCCGCCGGCAAATTGCGCGGCCGCTGCGTCCAGGCCCACTCCTCCGCCTCCGAGGTACAACCGCTCGTTTCCGTCGGAAGTCCGCACGCGCGCAGCGTCGACGAGACGAACTTCGCCATCGAGCAGCAGTTTCGCCGCAAGCACAGGATCCAGCGGAAGTCCCAGCGCTTGCGCCAGGTCGTTGCCGCCGCCTGCGGGCAGCACGCCCAGCACGATGTTTTGGCCCGCGCCAATCGCGTTGGCAAGTTGTTGAAATGTTCCGTCGCCACCCAGCGCGAAAATTCTCGTGTAACCGGCGACAACCCCAGCGCGTGCTTGCGCCGCAAAATCGTCGGCGCTGGCGGTGCGCCGGAAGTCCACCTGCCAACGAGTTTCAGCAGCAAACTGTTCCACTCGCGGAGCGGCGTCGTTGGCGATTCCCCCGCCCGCCACCGGATTCAACAGCACCAGATCGCGAGATCTCACGGATTGAGCCGTAGTTGCGTCTAGCTCCACAGCCGATCCCACGAGCGTTCCTGATCCCATTGTGGCGTAGGCTCAAAGTAGCCGGTCCCCGGCGCCAGGTGTTGCCGCACCATCTCCTCGTTCAGCGTCACGCCTAGTCCCGCGCGATCCGGCACTTCGATCCAACCGTGATTCACGATTGGACTCTTCACGCCTTCTTCCACCAGCGACGACCACCACGGCACATCCAACGAATGATTCTCCAATGCCAGAAAATTCTGCGTCGCCGCGGCACAATGCACATTCGCCATGCAACTCACCGGCGTTCCGGCAAAGTGCATCACCATGGGCACGCCGTATTCTTCTGCCATATCTCCGATTTTGTGCGTTTCCAGGATTCCACCCGACGTGGCAAGGTCCGGTTGAATTTTGCCCACGGCGTTTTTCTCGCAAAGCACCTGGAACGGTTCCTTTAGATAAATATCTTCACCTGTGAGAATTGGAGTGGGACTTTGTTCCGAAATTTGCTTCAGCAGGTCGGTGTAGGTCCACGGAATTACATCTTCCATCCACGACAAATTGTATTTTTCGTACGCCTTGCCCAGCCGGATGATCGACTTCACTCCCAGGTGCCCCAGATGGTCCATCGCCAGCGGAATCTCCATGCCCACGGCATCGCGAACCGCGGCAACGTATTGCTCCAGCATGGCGATGCCTTTGTCCGTCACTTCCATTCCCAGCAGCGGGTGCGGCAACTGGTTCGGCTTCCACTGCTCGATGTCCGTCGGATTCGTTACCGTGCCGGGCGTGTCCGCCACCATCTCAATTCCCAAATCCATCTTCAGCCAGGTGATGCCCATTTGCTCTTTGCGTTCTTTCATCCGTTGCGCGTAAACCTTGGGATCATTGGACTCGGTCGTGTCGGCATAGATGCGAATCTTGTCGCGAAACTTGCCGCCGCCAACCATCGCATACGCCGGAGCGTTGTAAACCTTGCCGGCGATATCCCACAGCGCCATTTCGATTGCGGACACGCCGCCGCCTTGCCGCGCGTGACCGCCAAATTGTTTGATCTTGCGAAAAATCTTATCGAGCTGCAGCGGGTTTTCTCCCACGATGCGGCTTTTCAGAAACAGCGCGTACGTGGGACTCGCGCCGTCGCGCACTTCGCCCAGTCCGTGAACTCCTTGATTGGTATCGATCCGAATGATCGGGCATGGACTGGGGCCCGGCTTCACCACTGTGGCCACGCGCAGATCTGTGATTCGCAGCGCCGATGGACTGGAGTTGGCGTTCACACCTTTGGGGTAAGCCTCCAGCGACTCCTTGCCGAACAGCGCGCCTCCCAAAGCCAGCGCTGAGGCCTTCAAAACCTCGCGACGTTCAAACCCGTTTCCGCTTTTTTCTCTCATGAAATTAAACCTCTGAATTCAGAGTGCATCGTATCACCGCCGCGTCGCAGTATGGCTGAGTTTGACGAATTGCCTTTGCACTATTTCTTAAATTTAGCGCTGGCTTTTATGCCAGCCGTTGCCTGGGCCCGACGATATTGCTTCTTCGCCGAGAATTCCCGCCAGCCGCGGAGGCCAATCTGATAGCATTCCCGTGTTTGCTCCTAACTTCTCATCGCTACATCAGGTGTTCCCTATGACCAAATTTGTCAGCCGTCATTTGCTTCGATTTAGTTTGATCCCTTTCTTGATCGCGTGCTCAACTCCATTGCTGCTTCCTGATTCCGCGCGCGCACAGCTGCTCACATTCACGAAGCAGGACCTCATCGAATACACTCCCGGCAATCCCTTCGATCGCCTTCCCGATGGCAGGCCCAAGGTGCCCGATGAATTCATGGAGCGGGCTCGCGATCTTTCTTCGGAAGAAGTCTGGGCGGTTCTGCAACAAAAGGAATACAACAACCAGTATGCCGACGGATTTTACGTACTGCATCCTGGCAAGACCATGGTCGGACGCGTGTTCACCGTGCAGTTTATGCCCTGGCGCGCCGATGTTGACGACGTCGCGGAGAAGAAAGCAAAGGCTCACGGGCTTCCGCGCCTGACCAATCAGATGGCCATCGATATGCTCCAGCCGGGTGATGTGCTGGTCGTCGACCTCTTTGGCAAAAAAGTTGGTGGCACCATCGTAGGAGACAATCTGTTCTACTACATGATGAAAGCCACGCATGGCGGCGGACTCGTCGTCGACGGCAGCATCCGCGATTTGGACGGACTCTCCCAAATTGACTTGGCCGCTTATTTTCGGTCTGCCGATCCCACTCCGATCGACAACGTCATGCTCACCGGCATCAATGTTCCCGTGCGTGTCGGAGGTGTCACGGTAATGCCGGGCGATCTCGCAGTCGGCGACCGCGAAGGCGTTTATTTCATTCCTCCGCAATTCGTGAAAGAAGTTCTGGACCGCGCCGATGAAATTCACATTCACGACGAATGGACTAAGAAGAAATTCGACGAGGGGAAATACAAGTCCAGCGAGATTTATTCCACGCCCGCCGATCCCAAATTAAAGCAGGAATACCAGGAATATTTGAAGAAGCGACTTGAGGAACTACAAAAGCAGCGCAGCGCGAAACAACCGCAATAATAAGGCAACGGTTCGGTGGTTACCCGGCGGAGAAAAGCAGGCTAAGTCTTCTGAAATCAGTGGT
>CAWGXB010000012.1:0-47912 GCA_963826335.1 Candidatus Acidiferrales bacterium
AACAGCCAGCAGCGCGAAACCCGGCCAAACGGTGTGCAGGTGATCCCGAAAAAAACCCAATAATAAAGGTGGAAAGAATCTCCGAGCCCACCCATGGCCCCCACCAGGCCGGTAACCGTCCCCACTTCTGTTGGAAAATACTGCGGCACCAACTTGAAGACCGCCCCGTTACCAATGCCCAGCAAGAACGCGCAACCAAGCGCGCCTACAGTGAACGGCAACATCGCGGGCCACGACATCAACAGAGCAAATGGAATGATTCCGAGGAAGACGGTTTGGAGAACGCGGGCGCCACCGATCTTATCCGATAGCCAGCCTCCTAGCGGACGGGCTAGGGTCGCCAGTACAACAAAACCCGCTGTGCGAAAGCCAGCGTCGGCAGGTTTTAATCCAAACTGGTCCTTGAGCAACACAGGCAGGTATATTGAAAACGCGACGAATCCTCCGAAGGTTAGGAAATAAAACAACGAGAGCACCCAGGACAGGCGCTCGCGCGAGAGGATCTGCAGCATCGCGCCCAGGCCGGAGGGCCGCACCGTTTTTGGTGAATTGCGAGCAAGGAGAAAGAATGCGACTCCCCAAATGACCAGCAAAGCCGCCATGCCCCGAAAAATATTCTGCCATCCCAGGACCACCGCCAGGACTGGCCCGATAAATACGGCAGCGGATTGCCCGATGTTACCCAGCCCATAAATGCCCAGTGCCCCCCCCTGTTTTTCAGGCGGGAACCAGCGGGAAACGAATCCCACACCCACCGCAAACGAGCTTCCAGCAATGCCCAGGAAAAACGCGACATACAAGAGTTTCTCGTAGCTCGGGACAAGCGGCACCACGCACGCGGGCACGGCGACGAGAATCATTAGCAACGCAAAAACTGTTCTGCCGCCGAAGCGGTCCGCGAGCATCCCTGTCACGATGCGCAGCAAAGCTCCGAGAAGAACCGGTACAGCCACAAGAAAGGCGGTTTGTGTTGCTGTCAGGTGGAAGGTTTCACGGAAACGCGGGGCAAAGGCGCTGATCAGTCCCCATGCGGCGAAGCAAACGGTAAAGGAGACTGTTCCCAGAGCTAACTGCAGATTTGGTCGAGAAGTGGCTGGGGTCCTGTTCATCGCTGCTCCACGCAGCCCTCCAGTAGGCAGGAAGAAGTGGGTTCAGATTTGCGCTCGTTGGAAGGGAGTTTCAGCATACATCTCGCGCTCCCCTCCAGACAAACTGAAAGTTACTGCTGAAGTGTCTCCACCTTTAAGAAATCTTAACTGCCACGCCCACGACCAGCGGCTGTTTCTGTGCGTGGCGCGGCTCAAGGACGAACGTACCGAGGATATTGATCGCGTAAATCGTCAACCCCGCCAGCTCGCAAAGCGCCGAAATAGGCAAAACGGACCATGCCCAGGCCGCATAACCCTGATAGGCGATGATCTCGCAGGAAACTCGAAGCGTGCAGCCTAGAGTGACGAGCGCAAGCCCTGCGAACATAAGTTTCGTGCTCCACAGCATTCTCATTCCCGCGAACGCCGGCAGAATGCGTTGTCCAACGCTCAGGATCATCACCGATATGAATCCGACTGTTAATGCGTGGCGCGAAGCGCCCCAAATTCCACCCGACGTGTCCCAGCGCGTCGCGGCGACGCCAAGGGCAGCAGCCACGAGTAGCCATCCGTACGCCATGCGCACGAAAAAGGGAAAACTGGAATGCACGCCCCGGATCTTCGCTTCTTTCTCGGAGCGCTCAAACATGCGCAACGCCGTAACTGCCATCGCTGCCGCAACGACAAATAGCCACGATCCAATCCAGCCCGCTCCTGCCACGGTCAGTCCGAGCCCGATCAGATTCACGACGAGCGCTGCCAGCAGCCATCTTGTGCGCAGTGGCTTCAGTCCAAGAAAGACCGTCATCCACTTCGCGCTGAAACCCCAGACGAAGGGCACCAGGAATCCCCACGCCATCAATGCGAGGTAGCGTTGGTCAAACAGATGTGGAAATGCCGGCGACGTCCCGCGGAACGACACGAAGAGACACCCACCAAGATTCACGAGCAAGACCAGCAACAATCCCATGCTCGCGCTGATCACTACCCAAATCCAAGGGCCTAACTTTTCTTTGCCGGAAGCTTCCGGCCGATGCTGGGAAACCGCGCGAAAGAAAATGAGAAATGCCCCTAATTCGAGAAAAGCAGAGAGCGGCAAAAGGAACCTCCACTCCCACAGGTACACGTTTGCGGCCCACCGCAATGCCGCGCCCGTCGTCCACATCGCCCAACACAACCATGCCGTTCCGAATGAAGACTTCGCTCCGCCGCGCATCTTCGGGATGGAATAGAAGCCGATTCCCAAGATAAAACTTCCCACCCATCCGAACACTTGTGCGTGACCGTGGGCTTGCAGCCAGGCTGGAGAGATTGACGTGATGCTCTCGCGTCCGCTGATTTGGAGCAGGTTCCACACACCGAGGAACGTCCCCGGGAACACCATGAAGATGAGACCGGAGGTGACAAAGGCCATCAGCAAACGAGACAACGCTTCCTCCCGCGCCCTCGTGATTTCGAACACTTCTTTGGGAGTCAGCGCCGACCGCGGTGAGGTAGTAGACGGGGATGCCATGTTTGCAAGTGAAGTCGGCATGATCTCGATCCGCGTCAGACGACCGCGGCCTCCATTTCCACCGCACGCGGGAACAGAATGTTATTTTCCAAATGAACGTGCTGATGAAGGTCCGCTTCAAACTCGCGCAAATCCTGATACAAGGCCTTATAACTCGTGCACGCGTCCGTAGGGGGTGTGTAATCACCACTCGCTTTGCGAATCTGCTTCACTAGATCTCCTGCGGAGTCGTGCTCTTTCATCATCGCGTGGATTGGATTCTTGACCGTCTGAAAGAAGGGAGGTTCCAGGGATCCGCTTCCAGTTGTTGAACGCTCAACCGTGTCGATATACGGGAACAGGATCTGCTCTTCCTTTTGCATGTGCATGATCATTTCTTGCCCGACTTCGGTAAACAGCCTTTGGACTTCTGCAATTTCGGGATGATTCTCTCCATGCTTGGCCTTGACCTTCTCCAGCAGTGTTTTGATACGCCCGATTGCCTCTCGAACGTACCGGTGATGCTTTTCACGAATGTGCCGGGTCAGATCTCCCAGCGGGGCCGATGTCCAGGCTTTTTCGTCCGGTCTCACCAGCTTGCTGTTCTCGCGCAGTCGCTTCAGAATCTCCTCTGCGGATACGTCTGCATGTGCGCACGCGTCGTGCAGTGACTTGCCTCCCCCGCAGCAATAATCCACTCCGGCATCCTCCAAAATCTGCCTCGCCTCTGGATTCGCAAGCGCGATGTCCTTCACCTTGGTTTCGTTGTTGAAATTCATAGTCGCCTCCGTAATTGCTTGATTCTGATAGGCAGATCACGGTAGCGCAGTAACTAAAGTCACTAAGCCCCGGAAGAGTCTGAAAGAAAGGGACTTATTCGGAAGAGACTTGCTCTCGCTTTAGGCCGTCAAGGTCTTTCACTACGATCCTGCGGCCCTCGACATCCAGAAACCCTTCGGCTTGGAGCCTGCTGAGATTCCGCGAAACAAGTTCGCGCACAGTGCCAAGTTCGGCCGCTAAGTCTTGATGGGTCTTCGTTAGCTCTACTCGAACACCCTCTTTCGAAGGAGTTCCGCTCGCCTGCACTAGCCGCAGGATGAGCGCAATCAATCGCTGCCTCACCGTCGTGAAAGATAATTCTTCAATGATCCCCACCAGACGTCGTAGACGCGAGCCAACTACCGCAATCACTTTGAGCGCCACGTCCGGATGCTCTCGGCAGAAATTCTGAAAGTCCTTGCGCGAGATGAAGAGAACTTCGGCATCCTCCAACGCAGATGCCGAAGCAGGATAGTTGCCCCCGTCAAAGACAGGAAGCTCGGCGAAAGAACTCCCCGGTCCTTCTACGGCCAAAACTTGTTCACGCCCCGCTGCTGACAATTTGAAGATTCGAATTTTGCCCGAGGCCACAAGAAAGAGTCCAGTGCATGAGTCACCCTCGCTGAACAACAATGCGCCCCGCTCAAAATGCATGTTGCTAGTTCGCTCGGCCAACGCTTCCATTTCTTTGTCCGATAGACTTGCGAACAAGGGGGTCTTCCGCAGTATTCCCTCCACAATCTCGTTCACAGCCACTCCCTCTGTAGATATCTATAGCCAGCATAGATTGTAATGAATGAACTCCTCTAGTGGCTGAAAGTTATGCGGCAAGACTTGGGTCACAGACCGAATGTTCTGCGAGGTCCCAACTGATTGAAGCGTTTGGCTCGCCGGATAGGATTTGAACCTACAGCCTGTCGGTTAACAGGCGAAGGGTGCTTCCAGCATTTCGCCCAACGCGAAGACAACGGTTTACAAGACCGTCGTAATCGATTGAGAGCTTGGACCAGGTGCTCGTGAACTGCGTCCAACTAGCGTCCAAAATCCAAGGTTTTGGAGCGGTTTTTGGGGGTCTGCGAACTGTAAGGGCAATTGAATCATCAAGACTTAGAGTCTGAACCTCGGCTCATAACCCGAAGGTCGTCAGTTCAAATCTGACCCCCGCAACCATGGGCGCTTAGGAGGCGAATCCTCTAAGCGCCCTTCTTATTTACGGTTACGAGTTGAGCCGTATCACTTTCCAACCTCAGATCGCAGCTTCTGACTTGCTCCCGTTGCCCATTGCCACTGAATTGGGCGGCGCACCATCAAAAGACGAGCATGCAGTCCACGGATCGGTCGCAAAGATCGCATCGCACCACGAATCTGATTTCACTCAACTTCGCACCGGATCGATCGTTGCCATAGTTGGGTTAGCTCGCTTTCCCCGCGAGAAACAATGCGATGGCCTTGGCAATGGGCTGTGTTGTGGCTTCCTGGTAGAAAGTGAAGCCAGGCGACGGATTGACTTCAAAGCAAAACCATTCACCCGAAGGAGTGCGGCGAAGATCAATGCCAGCGACGGGAAGCTGGAGTGACTGAGCTAGATGAATGCAACGAGCGGAGATTTCATCGGGAAGAGTGGCGCGTTTAATCTCCGTCGAATGCCCCGAACGATTGGAATACCGATAGTCATCCGCCCCCGACAGCACACGGCACGGAAAGAGCTTCTTGCCGACCACGTGGACGCGGTAATCGTCACCAGGAACAAATTGCTGAAACTGGGTGGGGCACCAGCGCACGTCGTTAAGGCGCTCACGATGCGCAGGAGTGAGGCGCGAAATGATACTGCGGACACTGCTGACGGACTTGTAGATGACCTCGCCGTGCTTTTCCCAAAAGGCCAGAGCCGCCACAGGATCTGTGGTGATCAGCGTATCTGGAATAGAGAAACCGCCGGCTTGGATCTGGAGCGACTGGAAGGGTTTGGAGCCGTTCGCGGCCATTGACGAAGGGCGATTGACCACTCTTGCCGGAGTCATTTCCGTCCAGCCGAGCAGTGCATCAGAAAGGTTGGCGAAGTGGGTAAACGCGGGGCTGTCGGGCGGAAGATCTTCTAGAGCGGGCAACTGGCGCGCGTCATACGGACGTATGTAGGCGGCGCTGATGTCGGCGATTCGTGTCTTTTTCTCAGCATTGCAGAGCCAGCCCGAAATTTCCTTGCCTACAGACAAATCAATGGACCACCCGGAGAATTCGTGCTGATCGAGAAAAAGCGTGGAGACACGAAGCCGAGCCAGTTCAGCCGCGACGTTATCCAGGGGAGAGTCCCCCGATAGACCCCAGAGCAGGATCATTTCAACTCCAATCGGCCGGCATATGAATGTTTCCCATCAGTGAAATGATCGAGAACGGCGTCAGCGATTTCAGCGGACGAAAGATCCGGAGAGGTGGAGGCGCATAAGAAAGTGGCATCGCGCCCGCCTCCGGAGAATGTGACTGAGAGTAGAGCGGTCGAGGAAGCCACCGCAAGTTTGCGAGCATGGGAACGTAGAACGGAATCCGCAATTCCAACGCAGTTCTTACCAACGACAGTAATCACCATGGGAGTACCGGAAAGAGGAAGGTACGGTTCATGCGCAACGCCGGGTGCGATTCTGCGCGCAGGAGTGGCACGCATGCCTGCGTTGGCCGCGGCATGGACCCATTGTCCGTGACTCCAGCTAGGCCCAGACAGACAAATAGGAGTCGGACGGTTCACTACCGGTATAGGTAGAGCGGAGAGCCACGCGACGAGGAAGGCGTTTATTTCCTGAGCGATGTAGGAACGATCTTCCGGTGCTACCTCGATGAGTTCATGAGGGGATATAGACGAGATACGAGTAAGAACACCGCCAAGATCGCCCGCGCTGAATCGCTCACCGTCGGCAACCGACACGGAGTCGCGAATATGTCCGAGATGATATTGCCATCCCGCGCGAAGGAGGTCTCGCGGAAGGAGAAGGCGAGCACCTGAAGACGCCCAGCGTTGTGCAAGAGCACGTGCTGAATCGTCCGTGGCGCTCGCCAGAATCAAGATTGGTTTACTTGGCACCTTTTTTTGCGGCGCGTTTTCCAACAGCGGGCCGCTCCTCTGATTTGATGAACGCCTTGCCAGTGGCCAGGATCTGCTCAAGGTTGGCAACACGCAGCAGCAGTTGTTGGATGGGATCGACGACATTGCCGTAGCCGCCAAACCCTTCATAGATATCCTTTTCCTTATCTTTCTCTTTGATGGGCTTTTCCACCTCTTTGACAGGCTTCTCTATTTCCTTGACGAATTTTTCTATTTCCTTGAACTCCTTGTGCTCTTTCTCTTTTACTTCTTTGGCCTCCTTAAATTCCTTGTGCTCTTTCAAATCCTTTTCCTTTTCTTTTTCTTTTTCTTTTTCTTTTTCTTTGTCCTTTTCCTTGTAATCCTTCAGTTCCTTTTCTTTTATTTCTTTCTCTTCTTTGTGATCCTTGAGGTCCTTCTCCTTTATTTCTTTTTCTTCCTTGTGTTCCTTCTCCTTGATTTCCTTGAAATCCTTGAATTTATCGGGATGCGGTTTCATGAGATCTCCTTTTGCAAAATAGAATTGCGATCCGCTACAGGTTTGGGGAAGTAGAACGAAGTACGTCAAGTGGAGCGCTTACGGGGCGACTTCTTGACAAAAAGGGAGGCGTCTGGACACAGGAAATCGAGTAACGTGTTAGGGAGACATGGGGAAACCTCCACGGTCTTATGGATAGTGCAGGCGAGGACGGTGCCGTTTCAGTCGCAGGCGAAGATAAGAGCAGAAAACAAGGAATTCGTGAGCAGGGCTAACCGTCTAGCGGGCCAGGAAAGCAGTCTTTTAGAGATATCTCTATTCAAGCTGAGCTTTCGACGTGCGAGTGTAACGGAGCTCCGAATCCCACTAACTAAAACGTCCCGGGAGACTGTGGCGCTGAACCAGCATGGACGAGCAAATCGTGAACTGATCGCAGACAAACCACCAAAGAACGAGCGTGAAATAGCTACAGCAATCCACATGTAAATCGTTGAAAAGTAAAGACGGGCGCATTCGAAATTGGGAGCTTAACCCGAAGTTCGGCAGTTCAAATCTGAACCCCCAATCATCTCAAGATTCCTTTGGGGCGGTCACAGGCGACCGCCCTTCGTATTTTCCGCCGCGTTCCATCTCCCTTCGGCCTCTCGCTAGACGATACCCTCCAGCAATTTTGAGTTCGCCTCTAGTGCTAGCGGCTAAACTTTGTAATGATTCAAGGATTTCATTCGCGGAGGCACCATTCATGCCCAAAATTCCTGCGCAATTTCGCGAGAACTCTTTTCATTTGCACATGAGCGAGTTCTGGTCGGGCGATATCGGATTAACGCTCGTCACCCTGTCGCTGGTCGTGTTGGTATTTGTGATTACCCCGCTGCGCCAAGCTGGTCTTCCGGGCCGGCTGTTTTTCGATCTGCTCATGGTTTCGCTGATGATTTTCGGCGCCCTCACCGTCGAGCAGCGCCGCCTCATCACAATTCTAATAATAGCTTTCGTGCTCGTTAGCGCTGTCTTCCTGGGTCTTGCGCGTTTGTATCCGACGCCGCTCACGCACCAGATCGGCAGCGTTCTCTCCACCATTACCTTGCTTCTCTATGTTCGCGTAGTCCTAATGGTGATGTTCCGCGGAGGCCCGGTGACGTGGAGCCGCATCCAGGGCGGAGTCAGTGCCTACCTGCTTCTCGGCATGGCCTGGGCGTCGGCGTACCAGGTGCTCGAGCAATTCCACCCTGGCTCCTTTCATTTCGTCACCGCACCAATGGATTTTGATCAACTCATCTCCAAGTTGACGTACTTCAGTTTTTGCACACTAACCACCGTCGGCGGCGAACTCACTCCGCTATCACCGATGGCACGCTCTCTCACCATCGCCGAATCCATGGTCGGGCAGTTGTTCCCGGCCATTCTGATTGGCGCTCTGGTGGCCATGGCCATGCAGTCGCGCACCAAAGCCTGACTCTTTCGTAGCTGGACGGCTTAGCTCTTGCTGACCGGCAGCGTGTGGGCTGCTTCAACGTAACTCCAGCAGCGATTCGCTGGGGATGCGGATCGGTTCGCCTTTTTTGATCATGGAGACACCCACGCCGGAAACTGCGCCAATGGCCGCTCCCTTTCCCGCGTCGCCCGCGATCGCGCCGATGGCTGCTCCCAGTCCTGCGCCTCCGGCGGTCTTCTTGAGAGTTTCTTTCCCTTCGCTACCGCCCTTCGACTGAAATCCACTGGTCATGATGGGATGAGCCGTGCCGTTGATGATGATGCTGGTTAGTTCGAGTTGCAATTCAGACTTGCCGGTCAGGCGGCGCGCATTTTCGGACTTGATTACTTTGCCGTTCACCTTGGTCCCTTGTCGAGCAATCACAACTCCGTTCGCGGCCAGATTGCTATCAAGCGTGGCAGTGAAAAGTTGGCCGGTTTGCGTTTTGCTCGTATCAATACTGGTCAGCATGCGAACGAAGATCAGCGTTCCTGCAGGAACGTTCACTTTTGTCGGTGCCGCCGGTGGCGCTGCTACAGGTGCCGGCGGCCTATTGGCAGCAGCCGGCGTCCCGCTCATCGCCGCGAAAGTGATGCTCTCAACCTCGGTCAAAGAATAGGTCTTGGGCTGACCGTCGGGCCCCAGAAACTTGATCTGCCGCGTATCGGCTCCAAGAAAAGTGCCCTCGACGGTGACGCCAGACCGTAAACGCAGCGTATCCGCGCTAGACACCGCGACCGTAGCAAACACCGCGAGCAAAATTGCGAACACGATCTTCTTCATGGATGTGCATTCCTCCGAGGATTCAGGCATCCGCCGGAAGTGTTATGAGACGGTTGCCAAGGAAGAATCAATCGAGAGATTCGCGAGCAAACGGGCTTGCGGATTCCTCAGTCGGATTTCTGGCTGCCGCCGCCCGTGCCAGTGTAACTGACGCGCCAGATGGAGTTCGAACCGTCATCCGTCACCAGCAACGACCCATCATGAGCCACAGTTACGCCGACCGGCCTGCCCCACACGTGGCCGTTGTCCACCACAAAGCCGGTAAGAAAATCCTGGTACTCGCCAGGAGCTCGCCCAGTCTGATGCAAAGGCACACGAATTACTTCATAGCCCGTGCGCACAGAGCGATTCCATGAACCATGCTCAGCGGAAAAGACATCTCCCTGATACTCTGGCGGAAATTGCTTGCCATCATAGAAAGTCATTTCCAGCGAAGCGTTGTGCGGCTGCAGCAGCACGTCAGGTACGAGAACCTTCTCTTTTAATTCCGGATGCTTGCCCTCGTGGCGCGGATCCTGGTGGCCGCCGATGTACCACCAGGGCCAGCCGTAAAATCCACCTTCCTCAACGTGAGTAATGTAATCGGGCACCAGATTGTCTCCCAAACCGTCGCGCTCGTTCACCGAGCACCATAGCTGATTTGTTTTGGGATTGATCGCCAGGCCGCCGCCGGCATTGCGGATCCCGTAGGCGTACACGCGCATGTCAGAGCCGTCCGGATTGAACACTAGAATGTCGGCGCGGTTTTTTTCGCCCGGCGTAGTGTCGGGGTCGTCGATATTGGAGGCCGATCCCACGCCGACGAACATCTGCCTTCCGTCCGCCGAAAATTGTATGTCGCGAGTCCAGTGCCCGCCGCCATGCGGCAGGTCAACGATATGTTGCGCCGCACCGCGAGCCCTCACGTCCCCATTTTGATACGGAAAGCGAACCACGCCGTCGGTGTTTCCCACGTACACCCATTGCGGATTGTCTCCGGGAGGGTAGAACGCGATGCCATACGGCCGCGTAAGTCCGGTGGCAAATTCACTGCTTAGTTCCGGCTTGCCTTCGCTAGTGATTCCACGAAAAACTTTGATCTTTCCGCTGCTGCTCTCCGCCACGAAAAAATCGCCGTCCGGCGCAGTGCGAATCAGTCGCGGATTCTCCAGCGCCGTGGCATATAGCTGCACGGTAAACCCAGCCGGAGCTATGGGCCATGCGTTGCTGGGACGAAGAACCAACTTAGGGTTGTTGTTTGAGGTGTCGCTGGCGTACGGCGCAGGAAGATCTTTCGGCGTGATCTTGCGAGTCTTTCCCGGCTCCTCAAAACGGAAATCTGTGAACGGCGGTTGCGGCGGCGCGGCGTTCGTGGGGACGGGCGCTTCGGCAGGGGGAATGATGTCCGACCTTTCTGCGGCCTTGGTATTCTTAAGCGTCTTCACGAAGCTGACGATCTGCCATCGTTGCGCTTCGGGCAGGCTGGCCCACGCCGGCATTCCGTTGTTGATGGATCCTTTGGTGATAAACCAGAAGATTTCGCCGGCCGCCACCGTTTGCGTTGCTCCTTCAGAAATGGGCGGAATGTTGCCGGTTCCCTGGCCGTTCGCTCCGTGGCAAGCGGCGCAATTCTTGGCGTAGAGTTTTGCCCCTTCGTCAACGGCAGCTTGTTGTCCCGCGAAGGGGTTCTGCGTTTGGGCGCTGGACTTGGGAGCGTTATGAAAATGCGTGTCTTGCGCCAGCAGTCGCGCAGACAGAAAAACGAACGCAACGGCATAAATTGCAACGGCAAGCGAGAAGGAGCGAAGACGGAGTTTCAAGGTTGTCCTCCACAAACTATTGTAAATTGCTTTCAAACTGCAACCCAGCAGCACCTTGCTCATTAGATGGAACGCCGTCCGCCGGCGTTCCATCGGTCCTTACCCTGATTGGCAACCGGTTGATCATACGCGGCTCTCGCTTGGTTCAGGTTGGCATGCCGCCGCCCCGCATCAAACAGCGGCGCAACCGCCGACGCGCCAGCCGACCACAAAATGATTGCGATTCGATGTGTTGGATATTGTCGACGGTTGCCGTCAGGGAGCGCTCGGTGACCGAGATGGATATCGCTGTTGGGAAAAATATCGGTCGGAGTGCGAACAATCCCCAGCGTCCCCAACAGAAAAATCAAAAAAGTAAGCACGACGATGGTGTGCGGTTGCATTAATGCCAGCCTGACAATCCACATAATTTCATGCCTTCAAGTTCTTTACCCGCGGCATCCTGGCCCCTTCATTGAACGGCCTAGGATGCTTTAGCGGCTCGGTCCGCCGCCCGAAACTTCGATCGGGCCATACTCTTCAGCATCGGCATTCGCCGCAGTGCGATTCTTGCGTGGAACATCCGCGCTTTGACGGCAGCCGTAGAAATTCCCAGCATCTGGGCCGTTTCATCCGTGGAGCGCTCGTGCAGTTGATTAAACTCGACCACTTTTCTGGCTCGCGGCCGCAAACGCTTGAGCGCCGCCATCACGATTCCCTTTCGCTCATTGCGGTGGAAGGTCTCTTCAGGGTTGGGAGCGCGGTCCGGAACCTCGAAATGCGATTGGAACTCGTCTCCCGTTCCGGGTTCGTCCATCGGGAGTTCTCTCATACCACGCTTTTTGCGCAACTTTCCCAGCGCCGCATTGATGGCGATGCGCGTCAGCCAGGTAGCGAACTTCGATCGTTCATCGAAATCCCTCAGATGCACGAAAGCGCTCAGAAAAGCGTCTTGCACCGCATCTTCCGCGTCCTCGCGATTCCGCGTGATTCGATTTGTCACGCGAAACAGTTTGTCCGCATGGCGATCACACAGCTCGCCAAACGCTTCTCTTCCGCCGCGCTTCGCGGATGCGACCAGTTCTTGCTCACTAGAGATTTGAGGTTCGCCCATTGAAATCGCGCTGTTTCTCGCCGACGCGAGCGGAGTCATCACCAGAATCGACATCGTTTGTTCCTCCCGTTCCACTGAACCGCGATTCATTCCCGCACTCATCCCTTTTCTCTTTGCATCCACTCCCGAATGTACGCAGGGCAGTTCTTCAGCCTGATTCCCTTGCTTTCACAGCTCCGCAAAAACCCGACAGCATGGCGATCCGCAAGCCTGATCTCTCGCAAGTCAAGAATCACGTTGCCGGAGTCGCCCCGAAACTCGGGCAGTTCCTGAAGCGCCGCGATGTGCTCCGCCTCGATGTGGCCGCTTAGGGTCAAAACGGTGATTCCTCGCTGCGCTGTTCTTTCGATCCTCAGAGTCATGGTGATCGGTGGCGTCCGTCGGGCGCGATGCTCCAGTTCCTTGTTTTGCCCGTGCCACGCGGAATGGAATTGCAAGTGCGTAACCACTCGCAAGTAACTGAAAACACGATAGAAAGGCATAGACCTACTGACGAAAAATTGGTAAATGCCAAGTTTCCGGGACTGAAGCCGACTGACTACGCTTGCGAAGTGAATCGGTACTTTTTGATTTTCAGCTGCTTGATTTTCCAGTCCAACGTCGAACGCGGGATGCCCAGCTTGGCGGCAGCACCGTTGGGGCCGGCCACGCGTCCGTTGCTTTCAGCCAGCGCGGCCTCAATCATTTCTTTCTCTTGAGTCTGCAGGGTTTCGGTCAAGGGAGCTAGCAATTCGGACCGGGATGACTCCTGGCTGGAGAGCCACGCCTCATCGATTCGGAATGTATCGCCACTGCACAGGATCACGGAACGCTCGATAATATTTTGCAGTTCGCGAATATTGCCCGGCCAGGAATATGCCTGGCAGAGTTCCAGCGCCGATTTGTCGATCTTCCGGATTTGCTTGCCCACCTTTTCCGCGTAGCGCTTTACGAAGTACTCCACCAGCATGGGTATATCCGCCTTGCGCTGTCGCAGCGACGGAACCTCGATCGGGAAAACGTTCAGCCGATAATACAAATCGGCGCGAAACGTTCCGGCGGCGATGGCGGCGTTCAAATCGCGGTTGGTCGCCGCGATCACGCGAACGTCGGCGGAAAGAACCTGGTTCCCTCCGACTCGTTCAAATTGTCGCTCCTGCAATACGCGCAGCAGGGCAACCTGTGTTTCACCAGGAAGCTCGCCGATTTCATCCAGAAAAATCGTTCCGGAATTCGCCAATTCGAAACGCCCCTGCCGGCGCTGCAGCGCTCCGGTGAACGCGCCTTTCTCGTGGCCGAATAGTTCCGAAGCAATCAACGAAGCTGGAATCGACGCGCAATTCACCCGAATGAACGCTCGCGCCGAGCGGCTTGACTGCTTATGGATTGCGCGCGCAATCAATTCTTTTCCGGTTCCCGTTTCACCCAGGATCAGAACCGTGGAATCCGCGGGAGCCACCCGCGCTACTTCCGACAGCACTTTCAGCAATGCGTCCGACGAGCCCACAATCTCTTCAAACATGGAAGAGCGGACGACTTCTTCGCGCAAGGCCAAATTTTCGTTGCGCGCGCGTTCCGCGGTCTGCTTCGTCTGTTCGATATCAATCCGCACGCCGTACCAGTGCAATATGCGCCCGTGCTCGTCCTTCAGCGGACTGAATCGCCCCAGAAACCAACGGTACTGCCCGTCCTTTCTGCGGATTCGCGCTTCGATTTCGAATGGCATCGCGCTCGCGAATCCCTGCTGCCGTTCGCTCAGATAGCGCTCCACGTCCTCGGGATGCACCACCTTTTCATAAAGTCCCTCCGCTGCCCACTCCTCTGCTGTAAAGCCGTAGTAATCCAGCACCACACGGTTCGCATAAAGCGCCTTTCCATCGGGGTGCATGACAAACACATGCGCGGGGACGAATTCAATCAGTTGTCGAAGTTCGTGTTCGCGCTCTCTCAGCTTCGCCTCACGGCTCCGCAAACTCTCGAAAGCCTTTTCCAGTTCCGCGCGCGCAAGCCGTTGCTCCGTGACGTCCATCGCGGTGCCCACATATTTCGCAATTTCGCCGGCATCGTTCAGGACAGGATGGCCGATATTGTGGATGTGTTTAATGGTTCCGTCCGGCAGAAAAGCTCGATAGTCAAATTCGAAGTCTGCCTTCGCCATTCGCGACTGCGCATAATCCCGCTCGACCCTGGGCCGATCCTCCGGGTGGATCCGTTTGAAGTGAAATTCAGCGCTCGACGTGTCTTCGCCCGGCCGGGCCTCAAATATCCGCAGCACTTCCGGCGAAACCATAACCAGTCCCGTAGAGAAGTCATGCGTCCAACTGCCGGTATGACTTAGTCTCTGTCCCTCAAGCAAAGAAGCTTCGCTGCGTCGCAGTTTCTCTTCGGCCTCTTTGCGCTCACAAATATCTCGATAAATTAGGTAGATGGCAACCTGACCAAGGCCAGGCGAAATCCGCGCCGCTGCCACTGAAGTATGAAAGCGGGCGCCCCCTTTGCGTTGTCGGACCGCCTCCAGGTATACGCGCTGCCCGGAGGACAGCAACTCCCTATTCTTCATCGCATCGGTGCGAAACTCTTCGGGCACAATTAAATCGGGAAGCCACTGGCCGACCGCGTCTTCCGGGGTGTAGCCGAAAATACGCGTGAACTCCTTGCTTACGCGCAGCACATTGAAGTTCTCGTCAGCCAGGATTACCGCGTCGGGCGCCAGCTCGAACAATCCATCGAGATACTCTTTTTGCTGCTGAAGCTCAGTGTTTGTCGTCCTCAGTTCTACGGTGCGGTCCGCGACTTTGCTTTCCAGTTCGCTGCGCCTCCGCTGCAACCAGCTCATCAGCACGCCAAAAATCACAAATGCAAGATCGTAAAGCGCGCGGGCCAGGCCACTGACTTCAGGTTCGAACAGATACCCGCGAATCACCGAAGCAAGCAAAACCGCCACAATTCCCGGCTTGGTGCCGCCATACCAAAACGTGATCGCAATCGCCGATAGCGCAAACGCGGCAAAGGGATGTGGCGCGTGCAGATACTGAAACAAAAACTCAAGTAACAGAGCGCTCAGCACCGACGCGAACGCCAAGCCGTACCGCAGCACGGCGGACTTTTCTGTTCGCGCCATCCATCTGTTGATCTCTCGGATAGCCATGCTTCTACAACTCTTAGGATTTGATGGGGATTTCTACGAGGGGTTACTGTATCTCCGTTCCGCTCCTGGCGCAACATCTGGGTGTGCTTATCTCAAGCGAATCGAAGGACTTAAGAATTACTCTGTACTGATTCGCGCAACCTTTGCCGCTCCGCGGGGTTCATTCTGCCTAGTAGGCTCAAAATAGAGCTAGACCAGCACAGCTTGATCGGGTTTTCGCTGGAGAAATAATCCAGGGGGATAAAACTATGACGCGAACCGTCCAATTTGCCGCGATTCTTTTCGTGCTGATCACGGCGCTCTTGTTGCCATCCACTTCGCAAGCCCAAATCGCAGTCGGCGTTTCCATTCATATCGGACCCCCGGCCCTTCCTGTTTACGTGCAGCCTGCCTGTCCTGCGCCGGGGTATATCTGGACGCCCGGCTATTGGGCTTACGGGCCGGCAGGATATTACTGGGTGCCCGGCACATGGGTGATGGCGCCAGCGGTCGGTCTGCTCTGGACGCCCGGCTATTGGGGCTGGGGCGGAGGAGCTTATTTGTGGCATGCCGGCTACTGGGGAACACACGTGGGATTCTATGGCGGAATTAACTATGGATTTGGCTACACCGGCGTAGGATTCGCGGGCGGATACTGGCACGGCGGCGTCTACAACTATAATCGCTCGGTCACCAACATCAACACTACGGTCATTCACAACACTTACAACACCACGGTCATCAACAACAACACGACCGTGAATCGCACCAGCTTCAACGGCGGCACCGGCGGTACAACGGCTCGACCGAACGCGCAGGAACTCGCGGCTGAGAGAGAGCAGCACACACCGATGACGGCCGCACAGACCCAACACGTCCAGGAAGCGGGCAAGAACCGCGCGCTCCTTGCGTCTGCCAATGGCGGACATCCCGCTATTGCCGCGACCCAGAAGCCTGGCGGTTTCCATGGACCAGGAGTAGTCGCGGCGCACCCCGCGAATGTCAGCGCACACACAGATCGTCCGCCGAGTGCCAGAATTAACGCGACTGCAAACGCACACGCGAACGCGGCTCCGGCAAACGATAGACCAAATTCTGTTCACACGAATGAGTCCCAAAAGGAACAGAGCGCATCTCACTCCAGCGAGCCGCATGGAAATTCACCTCATCCGAACACGGCGAAGCCGCCACAATCGCACCCTAGCCACCAGGCAGAGCCACAGAGTCATCCCAGCGGAGGGCATCCGGGGGGGAAACTCGGTCGCTGAACAATTCAATGAAATCACTGAGACAAGGCCGGCGCGATTGCTCCGGCCTTTCTTATTTTCACGGACGAAAGATTTGCGCTTTGCCTGAATCTGTGGGAAATAATGACCGTACCAAGACGGAGGGACGCGGATGCTTTCACCCTGGTTCGGGGAGTTCATGGGTACGGCGGTGCTGGTGTTGCTGGGTGATGGAGTTGTAGCCGGCGTCTTGCTTAAAAAATCCAAAGCAGAAAATTCGGGCTGGATGGTAATTACCGCGGGGTGGGCTTTTGCCGTAATGTGTGGCGTGTTCACGGCAATCGCGTGCGGAAGTCCTGGGGCGCATTTGAATCCAGCCGTAACTTTGGGAGTGGCCGTGCGCACGGGCGATTTCTCATTTGTACTTCCATTTGTCGCCGCACAGATTTCAGGCGCGATCGTTGCCGCTACGTTGGTATGGCTGCATTACCTGCCGCACTGGCAGGAGTCGCCCGACGCGGCCGCAAAATTGGGCGTATTTTGCACCGCCCCGGCCATACGAAAATATCCCGCAAATTTCGTCAGCGAAGTGATTGGAACATTCGTGCTGGTCTTTGTGGTCGCGGCGATTTTCTCGAAGAATGTGGCGGCCGCAGGGCCGGCAGCGGGCTTGGGTCCGTTTCTGGTTGGCAGCCTGGTGTGGGGCATCGGGCTTTCGCTGGGCGGCACAACAGGTTACGCGATCAATCCCGCGCGCGATTTGGGTCCGCGCATCGCCCACGCCATTTTGCCAATTGCTGGAAAAGGCGGGTCCGATTGGGCCTACGCCGCTGTGCCGGTTTTCGGGCCTCTGGTCGGCGGCACGATTGCCGGCCTGCTCGCCAAACTTCTTTCTCTCTAAGGAATACACATGGCTGCTTATCTCGGAGCGCTCGACCAAGGAACCACCAGCACGCGCTTTATGGTTTTCGATCACGCCGGGCGCATCGTTTCTCAGGCCCAGGAAGAGCACGAACAGATTTACCCTTCTGCTGGATGGGTGGAACACGATCCGGAAGAAATCTGGCGGCGCACGCAAAGCGTAATTTCGCGCGCCATGAAGCACAAGCTTCTTCAGCCAAAGGATCTGGCGGCTATCGGCATCACCAACCAACGCGAGACCACAATTCTGTGGAACAGGCTCACCGGCCTGGCAGTCTGCAATGCCATCGTGTGGCAGGACACGCGCGTCGAGGGTATGGTGTCGGAGTTTGCCAAGCAGGGCGGGATTGGCCGCTTTCGCGAAAAGACCGGTTTGCCGCTCTCCACATACTTCAGCGCGCTAAAAATTCGCTGGATTCTAGAGAACATTCGTGAAGCACGCCAACAAGCCGAAGGCGGCGACCTCCTGTTCGGCACGGTGGATACTTATCTTTTGTGGCGCTTGACTGGCGGCGCAAATAGCGGGCGGCACGTTACCGATGTAACCAACGCCAGTCGCACCCAATTGATGAACCTTGCCACGCTCGACTGGGACTCGGAAATCCTCTCCGCCTTCGGAATTCCCCGCAACATTCTCCCTCGCATCGCGTCGAGCAGCGAACTTTTTGGCGAGGCAGCAATCGATGGTATTTCCGGTGTGAAGATTGCCGGCATTCTCGGTGATCAGCAGGCTGCTCTGTTCGGGCAGACCTGTTTCCGCCCGGGAGACGCGAAGAACACATACGGCACCGGCTGCTTCATGTTGATGAACACAGGAGAACGGGCGGTAACTTCGAATTTTGGGCTCCTCACCACCGTGGGATACAAGCTTGGAGCATCCCCGGCACACTACGCGCTCGAGGGAAGCGTAGCCATCACGGGCGCTCTGGTGCAGTGGATGCGCGACAATCTTGGGCTGATCCATAAGAGCGCGGAAATCGAATCCCTCGCTCGCAGTGTTAAGAATAATGGCGGCGTCTATTTTGTCCCGGCATTTTCCGGCTTGTACGCTCCCTACTGGCGCAGCGATGCTCGCGGAGTGATTGCCGGGCTAACGCGTTTCGCCAATAAAGGCCATCTGGCTCGTGCGGTATTGGAGTCGACGGCGTACCAGACGCGCGAAGTGCTCGAAGCCATGGAAAAAGATTCCGAAATCCAGTTATTCTCGTTGCGGACGGATGGCGGAATGGTCGAAAACGAACTGCTCATGCAATTCCAGGCCGACATTCTGAACATTCCGGTTTTGCGGCCTGTCATCAAGGAAACCACGGCGCTCGGCGCCGCGTATGCCGCAGGACTGGCGGTCGGCTTTTACAGCAATCTGGACGATTTGCGTCAGAACTGGGCGGTGGAAACAACGTGGGAGCCGCGCATGGACGAACAGCAGCGTGAGTGGCTTTACAAGGAATGGAAGAAAGCTGTCACGCGTTCGTTCGACTGGGTCGAATGACATAGTTCTTCCTGGTCAATAATCAACTTGACGCACACGGTTCGGCCCTGCTGTTATTCCGGGGATAATCAGGCGAGGCACATCATGAGCCGCAAAGTAAAGTGGGGGATTCTCAGCACCGCAAGTATCGCTACACGGCGTGTTATCCCAGCCATGCAGAAATGCGAATTTGCCGAAATCGCGGCGATTTCCTCACGCTCGTTGTCTAACGCAAAAAGCGTGGCGGCAAACTTTTCGATTCCGAAGCCTTATGGTTCGTACGAAGAACTTCTGGCCGACCCGGAAATCGAAGCCATTTACAACCCTCTGCCGAATCATCTGCACGCCGAATGGACATGGAAAGCCGCACAAAGCGGCAAACATGTTTTATGCGAGAAGCCCTTTGCGATGAATGCCGCGGAAGCACGCAAACTGTTGGAAGCGCGTGACGAATCGGGAGTGAAGATCGCGGAAGCGTTTATGGTGCGCACGCATCCGCAGTGGTTGCGCACGCACGAACTGGTGCGCTCGGGTCGCATCGGGAAGCTGCATTCCGCTGTGGGTTTGTTCAGCTATTTCAATATCAATCCCCAGGACACCCGGAACATCGTCGACTTCGGCGGTGGCGCCCTGCTCGATATCGGTTGCTACACCATCAAGACCACTCGCTTCATCTTTGGTGAAGAGCCAGTCCGCGTAATTGGCTGCGTCGAACGGGATCCCAGCTTTAAGACCGACCGTCTGACTTCCGCGATCCTTGAATATCCATCCGGTCAATGCATTTTCACCGTGTCGACGCAAATAGCGTACTACCAGAAAATGCAGTTTTTTGGCACGGAAGGACGCATCGACGTCGAAATTCCCTTCAACGCGCCTACGGACAAGCCCACGCGCATTTTCATCGACAACGGAAAAGACCTCTACGCCAACGCTAGCGCGGTGATCGAAACCGTCCCCATTTGCAACCAGTTCACCATTCAGGGTGACCTTTTCTCAAAGGCCGTGCTTGAAAATACCGAAGTCCCCAACCCGCTGGAAGAAGCCTTCTGCAACATGGCGGTGATTGACGCGGTCTTCCGCTCCGCCCAATCCGGCAAATGGGAAGTTCCCGAACGCCTGTAGGTTAAACAGACTGACGAGGGGTCGGAGCTTTAGAGTCTGTATGAGAACACTCACGTTCCGCGAAACCCCGGCATCACCTCTGTAGAGGCGGCATTCCGCCGCCATCTTTTAGGGGGTCGGAGCTTTTGGCTCCGATAGGTAGAGGCAAGAAAGTCCGCGCTTAGTCGTAATATTCCTGGCCAAGGTGCGTAATCAAATCTTCGCCCACCATCCATCGCAGCGTGTTTTTCAGCTTCATCAGCTGGATGAAGAGATCATGCTCGGGATAAAGTTCGGGTGCGGTCATCGGCGACTTGAAGTAGAAGCTTAGCCATTCCTGAATGCCTCGTAAGCCGGCGCGCTGCGCCAGGTCCAGGAAAAGAACCAGGTCTAGAACAATCGGCGCCGCCAGAATCGAGTCGCGGCACAGGAAATCCACCTTGATCTGCATCGGATAGCCCAGCCATCCGAAGATGTCGATATTGTCCCAGCCTTCTTTGTTGTCGCCGCGCGGCGGGTAGTAGTTGATGCGGACCTTGTGATGAATTTTCTTGTACAGCTCAGGATAGAGATGCGGCTGGAGAATGAATTCGAGTGCGCCGAGCTTGGATTCTTCCTTGGTCTTGAAGGAACCGGGATCCTCAAGGACTTCTCCATCGCGGTTGCCCAGAATATTTGTGGAGAACCAGCCATTCAGGCCCAGCATGCGCGCCTTGAACGCCGGCGCCAGAACTGTCTTCAGTAGCGTTTGGCCAGTCTTGAAATCTTTGCCGGCAATGGCGACGTTGTGGGTGATGGCAAGTTGTTCCAGCGCGGGAACGTCGACGGTCAGGTTGGGTGCGCCGTTGCCGAAAGGAATGCCGCTGGTAATCGCGGCCCACGCGTACAGCATCGATGGCGCAATCGCCGGATGATTGTTCTTCATCGCTTCTTCAAACTTTTCCGGAGTGGCGTGAACCTCGTCGACCTTCATAAACACTTCGGTCGAGCCGCACCACAGCATCACCACACGCGTGCATCCGTGCTTCTTCTTGAAGTTGGCGATGTCGGCTTTCAGCTGCAGCGCGATCTCGTACTTGTTCTTTCCCTTCTTCACGTTCTTGCCGTCAAGCATCTTCACGTACTGGCGATCGAATGCTGCCGGCATCGGCTTGATCTTTGACAAGAACGATTTCACTTCCGCCAGATGCTGCGCATCCAGCACGCCGGCCTTTGCCGCTGCGTCATAGGAACTCTCCGGAAAAATATCCCAGCCGCCGAACACCAGATCTTCCAGGCGCGCCAGTTTTACCAGATCCTTGATTTTTGGCGAGCGGCCCTCAGTGCGCTTGCCCAGGCGAATAGTGGCCATTTGTGTGAGTGATCCCACGGGCTGCGCTTTCTTTGTGCGCACCAGTTCGACTCCGGCCATGAATGTCGTGGCCACCGCGCCCATTCCCGGAAGCAGCACACCCAGTTTTCCCTTGGGCGCAGCAATTTTCGTTGGCTTTTCCATGAATTCCCTCAATTTTCTGTTGGTAGACCTGCGTTGGACACAGCAGCGCAGAGCGGAGACTGTGACCCGAACTATCCATCATGGGGGATGCGACAAAGATATGCAAATAAAAACCGCTACCAAGCGAACCGCTGACTTCCGGAAAGTGGCAACATTACCGCGAAATTGATGAGAATTATGGGCGAGAGGTCTTCAGCGAACCGGCGAGTTCAAGCTCGATATCAACGTTCGGCTTCACCTTCAGAAGAAAATTGCTGGGGTCTTTCAAACCCCATTGAATATAGGGCACCTCGAATTTCGTGCTTCCCTTCCAATGGTCGCCGCTGATTTCAGCGTGCACCGGAACCACTAAATCGTGATCGCCGCCATGCAACGAGAACACCCCGTGCAGCTTCACATCACAAGCACCGGAAACCGCGAGCTTCCCATCCACCTGGGTTGGCCTGAAAACAATTTCATTATATTTTGCGGATTCCAGCACCGTTTTGTGCATCTTTTCATCACGAGAACTGTTGCCCGAGTCGCCGCTGGTGGCGTAGACAATGATTTCACCGGCGGCCTTTCCAGTCGCCGGGTCAATCCGCAGCACCCCGCTCTTCAGGTTAAACGTGCCGTGAACCGTGTGCAGCGTGCTATCCACCATGTAATTCACCTTGCTCTGCGACTGGTCGAGCGACAGGACTAATTCCTGCGCAGCCGCTTGCACTGCCTGCGGACGCGGTGGCGCGGCGCTGGCCGACAGAAAAACAGCGATTCCGGCGATTGCGCCTGCGGTGATGCTCCATGCTTTCCAACCCGTGACGCGCATTGATCTTCACTCCTGTCTACGTAGCTAGGAACCGCCAACCGAGCTGCAACCCTGCCGAAACTACTTTTGCCGGCGTCGACTGTCCAACGTGCATGGCGAGCAGCTTGCCAAATATTTCTGGTTTGGCAGCCATGCTGCGGATCGCGCGTTCGCGCAGCATATCGTTCCTAGCAAGCATTAAAATCAATTGGCCCATGCGAGTAGGGCGCAGCGCCATCTTTTTGTGCGCGTGTTCGTAGGAATGCAAATCGCCTGCTACCATCGCCTCGGCGAGCGCAAGCGCCTGGCGGAAGCACAGTCGCAGGCCTTCGCCGGTAATTGCATCCACGCCGCCCGAAGAATCGCCAACCAGCGCGACATTTCCACTAACAACATGGCGAATTCGGTGCATGAACGTAACCGCGCCTCGTTCCCGGCTCGTCAACTCAGCACCCGCAAGCCGCTCCTGCAGTTGCGGCCAATTACGCAACGCAACGTCAAAATGGGTGTCGCGTGCGTTCACAGCCATCAGTACGATGCAGACTTCCTGGCTGGAAATAGGAGTAACGTAAGCCTGGCAACGTTCGCCCCAATAGATCTCCACAAATTCAGTCCAGGGCGTGACGAGGTAATGGCGCCGCGTTGCGTGCCGCAGGCTGCGGCCGTGGCTTGCATCTAGTCCGGACCATCGTCGCACGCGTGAGCCACTGCCATCCGCGCCGACGATCCACTTGGCATTCACCAAGCCACGAGAAGTTTGCACGCCGCCTGGCAAGATTCCGGACACCGGCGTATTCCATAGAAATTGCACGCCGCAATTTCGCGCTCGTTTTACCAGCAACTCATGCAGCACCGTTCGCCGGATTCCAATTCCCCTCCCTTGTGGGAACGCGGCAGCAACGTGATCGCGACGCTGCGCGAAACGGATTCCGCGAAAAGGGTAGCCGCCCAACTCGTCCGCCGAGATGCCCAAGTCTCGCAGGGCCGCTTGCGTTTCCGGCATCAACCCTTCCCCGCAAGGCTTGTCGATTGGCGGCTCGGAACCGTCCGCCACGATGGCATGCAAACCTTTTTGCCTGGCAGCAATCGCCGCCGCTAATCCGGCCGGACCGCCCCCAATTACGAATACCTCAGTAGAATCAACCGTTGCCACCACTCTTTCCGCCCTCCTCGAACACCAATGCCTCGACAGAATCAACTACGAACGCTGCGTTGCCTAGATTTTGGCTGCGCGCCGAGCCAGCGCCAGAGCCTCTGTCCAAAACGCGGGAGACGAATCCGCAAGCGCGACTACATCACGAATCGCCGAGACGAACTCATCCAATTGCGTTTCACTGCTCACCAGTGGCGGAGCCGCCTTCAAAACCATGAAGTTATTCCCGCAGATTTGTGTCAGGAAGTTTTTCTCGCGGAACATGCGCATCACGATGATTTGCCCGAACATGGCTGGATGAATACGGTGAAACGCCTCGTACAGCGCGCGCAACGCCAGGTTCCTCGGGGCAGCAAACGCAATCCCGCAGAGCAGGCCCAGTCCGCGCACTTCCTTCACGAGTGCAAACGGCGCTAACGTCTGCCGCAGTTTGCCCCGGAATTGTTCACCAAGCATGGTGGCGCGAGGCCCCAGTTGCTCGTTTTCGAGCACGTCCAAAGTGGCTAAGCCGGCGCGCATCGAAAGCGCATTTTCACTAAACGTAGAAGTGTGCACGATGGCGCGGCGCAGCGAGGAATATACGGAATTGTAGACCTGTTCGGTCATCAGCGTCGCGCTCACCGGCATCAGTCCGCCGCTTAGAGCTTTCGCCAAAATCACGATGTCCGGACGAACACCAAATTGATGTGCCGCCAGGAAAGTTCCAGTGCGGTACATGCCGGTTTGCACTTCGTCCAGAACAAACAACGAGCCATGCTTGCGACAAAGGCTTTCGGCCTGGCGCAAATAATCCGGCGGAGGCAATCGGATACCCGCTTCCGCCTGTACCGGCTCAACAATGAAGGCGGCGAATCTCTTGCTCGCAAGAGTCCTCTCGAGCGCTTCGATATCGCCAAACGCGACTCCCGTTGTGTCTTGTAGTAGCGGCCCAAAACCCTCGCGCCAGAATTCGTCGTTCATCAACGAAAGCGCGCCAGCTGTTAGCCCATGAAAGCTGTTCCTGGCGTAAAGAATTCCCGCACGCTTGGTAGTAGCCCGCGAGAATTTGATCGCCGCTTCCACTCCTTCGCTGCCACTACTGCCAAAATAAGCCTTCGTTAATCCTCCGCCCGACAAATGGCACAAACGCTCTGCCAATTCCCCCGCAAGTTCGGGAACGTGGCTCTGCAACATTGCAGGACCGCTCTTATCGAGTTCATCTTTCAGTGCTTTCACGATCGCTGGATGGTTATGGCCGGTGTTGTGGACGCAATAGCCCGACAGAAAATCCACAATCCGACGCCCGTCTCGAGTGAACAGCTCCGCTCCCACGCAGCGCTCGTACTCGACGTTCATGTCCAGAATGTTCAGCAGATTCACCCACTGCGGATTTACATATTCTCCGTAGGAAGAGGAAGTTGCGCCAGAAGGTGCTACCGCTGTTGCGGACCGACTCGCCATATGCATGAATGGATGCCCTCCCGGGCGCAGAAGATGCTCTAGGCCGTCGATTTATCTCGACTTCAGTTCCGTGCAGCCGGTCACGACGGCGCGAAACTCCGTGTACCGGGTTATAGCATAATCAACGCTTATTTTACTTAGCACTTCTATTAATTTGACTAATCCCCTCCCTTCCCTCAAGCTGGAATCTCTTCGGCGATACTTGTGTTTCCAATCGCCATGCTGGATTTGCGTATCGTCCGGCCGCTGCCTTCGCCGGACTTCGCACATGGTGTAGCCGCAGAGACATTAGCGATATTATGAGATGGAACGAGGGCGTGCCTCCGTTCCCTACCCATAAGGAATGATTCCCGGAGGATCGCTGCTGTGACCGATCGCAAGCTGAAACCTCGCAGTACGGCACTAACCGATGGCGCCCACCGCGCTCCTGCGCGAGCCATGCTTCGTGCCGCCGGACTAAAAGACGAAGACTTCTCCAAACCGCTGATTGGCATCGCCAATACCTGGATTGAGATTGGCCCCTGCAACTACCATCTACGCGAATTGGCTGAGCATGTTCGCACCGGAATCCGCGCCGCGGGCGGCACTCCGCTGGAGTTCAACACGGTTTCAATTTCCGACGGCATCACCATGGGCAGCGACGGAATGCGCGCTTCGCTGATCAGTCGCGAGGTGATTGCCGATTCCATCGAATTGGTCACCCGGGGAAATCTGTTTGACGCACTTATTGTTCTGGTTGGCTGCGACAAGACCATTCCCGGCGGCGCTATGGCGTTGGCGCGTTTGAATATTCCAGGCCTGATTCTTTATGGCGGCTCCATCGCTCCCGGCCAGTTCGAAGGGCATTCCGTAACGATTCAGGATGTGTTTGAAGCCGTTGGCGCACATGCACGCGGCAAAATGACCGATGCGCAACTGAAAGAATTGGAATGCTCGGCGTGTCCAGGAGCAGGCGCATGCGGCGGCCAATTCACCGCGAACACCATGGCACTGGTGTGCGAGTTTCTGGGATTGGCTCCGATGGGGCTTTCGAGCGTTCCGGCCACAAACGAGGGCAAAGCTCTGGCTGGTGAGTTGGCCGGTAAATTGACCGTGGAACTCTTGAAAAAGAATCTGACGCCGTCGCAAATCATCACCAAGTCCTCAATCGAAAACGCCATCGCCGGCGTAGCCGCAACGGGTGGCTCCACGAATGCCGTGCTGCACCTGCTGGCAATCGCCCGCGAAGCCGGAATTGCCCTTTCCATCGACGATTTTGACCGTATTAGTTCCCGCACACCCATTCTCGCTGACTTGAAGCCCGGAGGACGATTTGTCGCCACTGATCTTTATGCAGCAGGCGGTACTGCGCTCGTCGCCAAACGGATGCTCGAAGCTGGTCTCCTCCGTGGCGATTGCCTCACCGTCACCGGACGAACCCTCGCCGAAGAAGCAGCGCAAGCAAAAGAAAAAGCCGGCCAGGAAGTCGTCCGCAGCAAAAACAACCCGTTGAAATCGACGGGCGGCCTGGTAATCCTCAAAGGCAATCTGGCCCCGGAAGGTTGCGTGGTCAAGGTAGCCGGCCACAACACACAAACCTTCCGCGGACCCGCGCGCGTTTTCGATGGAGAGGAAGCGGCCTTCGCCGCTGTCGAAGATGGACAGATCAAGGCTGGCGACGTGGTGGTGATCCGTTACGAGGGACCCCGCGGCGGACCAGGCATGCGCGAAATGCTGGCCGTCACGGCCGCGTTGGTGGGCGCAGGCCTCGGCGATTCCGTAGCTTTGCTGACGGATGGCCGCTTCTCCGGCGCAACACACGGGCTTATGGCGGGACACGTAGCGCCGGAAGCAGCCAACGGTGGACCCATTGCTGCAATTCAAGATGGCGACGAGGTCGTATTTGATCTTCCGAATCGCAAACTGAATGTCGAAATTACCGACGCCGAACTTCAGCAGCGCCTGGCCTCTTGGAAGGCCCCAAAACCGCGCTATTCGCACGGCGTTATGGCCAAGTATGCCTTGCTGGTGTCATCCTCATCCCTCGGCGCCATTACCACTGTGCCCGCCAGCTTTTCGTCCGGTGTCACACCGGTATCTTCGGGGAGAACACTATGAAGCTCACCGGTGCGGAGATTCTCTGCGAAACACTCACGCAACTCGGCGTCCGCCACATTTTCGGCTATCCGGGAGGCGCAATCCTGCCGGTGTACGACGCGCTCGGTAAATCCAAGCTGCACCACATTCTGGTGCGTCACGAACAGGGAGCAACCCACATGGCCGACGGCTACGCGCGCGCCACTGGCGGCGTGGGTGTGGCCATGGCCACTTCCGGCCCCGGTGCGACGAACATGGTCACCGGCATTGCCACCGCGATGCTCGATTCTTCTCCGGTGGTGTGCATCACCGGTCAGGTCAGCAGCAAACTTTTGGGCTCCGACGCGTTTCAGGAAGTGGACATCACCGGCATCACCATGCCCATCACGAAGTACAACGTGGTGGTATGCAGAGCGGAAGACATTGCGCGATCCGTACGCGAAGCTTTCCTGATCGCAAACTCCGGGCGCCCTGGTCCGGTGCTGGTGGACATTACCAAGGACGCGCAACAAGCTACCGCCGATTTCGATTGGGAGTCTTGTGCTCCTAAACTGCCACCGAAACGCGTGCGCAAGAATCACGACCAGGCGGAGTTTGACCGCGCCGTTGAACTTCTGAACTCCGCGAAGCGTCCTGTGATTCTGGCGGGCCGCGGAATCATCATGTCTGGGGCGATGCAGGTGTTCGAAAAATTCGTGCACACCAGCAACATTCCTGTCGCCATGACCCTTCTGGGCATTGGATGCTTCCCTGCCCAGGATCCCATGAATCTGGGAATGATGGGCATGCACGGCGAAGCATGGGTGAACACAGCGATTCAGGAAGCCGACCTGTTGATCGCGGTGGGCATGCGCTTCGACGATCGCGTCACCGGCGACCTGCGCACCTACGCGCGCAAC
Organism: Candidatus Acidiferrales bacterium; assembly: GCA_963826335.1. Lineage (GTDB taxonomy): Bacteria > Acidobacteriota > Terriglobia > Acidiferrales > UBA7541 > Acidiferrum. The sequence goes on from CAWGXB010000012.1 coordinate 27,769, forward strand.
GCTCGCAAAATACACATTGAGGTTGATCGTTCAGAGATCAACAAGAACGTGAAAGTGGACGCTGCCATCATTGGGGACGCTGGCGAAACGCTGGCCAACCTGCTTCCCCACATCCACACCCGCGACCATGGCGCTTGGCTCTCGCATATCAAGGAACTGAAGGGCGATTCGGCCGTGCGCGACATTCAGTCGCTTCCCGACAGCGGTCATCTCTACGCCGCCCATGTCATCAACGACCTCTGGAAAACCACCAACGGCAAAGCCATCGTCGTCACCGATGTGGGCCAGCACCAGATGTGGGAAGCGCAGTACTACCACCACAACGAACCGCGCACCCTCATCACCTCCGGCGGATTGGGCACCATGGGATTTGCCCTGCCGGCCGCCATCGGCGCGAAATTTGCCAGACCTGACGCCGAAGTGTGGGTGGTAGTGGGCGACGGCGGATTCCAGATGACTTCGTGCGAACTGGCGACCATCGTCCAGGAAAAGATCAACATCAATATCGCCATCATTAACAACGGCTATCTGGGCATGGTGCGTCAGTGGCAGGAGTTCTTCTATGACAAGCGCTATGTCGCAACGCCGCTGGTGGCCCCCGATTTCGCCGCCCTGGCCATGGCTCACGGCATCCGCGGCGAACGCGTGACCTCGCGCAAGGAAGTGGTACCCGCGATCGAAGCCGCTCGCCAAAGCGACCAGGCGGTACTGCTGGACTTCCGGGTCGAGCAGGAAGATTCGGTTTATCCGATGGTGCCGGCGGGCGCGTCTCTTCATGAGATGATTCGCAGACCGAATAGCCCTTTGGTAGAAACGGCAACAGAGCCATAGAATTTGGTTAGAGGAGTTGAGCAAATCATGCAGACGATTGTCGCGTATGTAGAAAACAAGCCTGGGGTGCTGAATCGTGTGGCGTCCCTGGCGCGCCGGCTGGCCATCAATATTGATTCGCTGACGGTGGGCCCGACGGAAAACGAAGAAATCGCCCGCATGACGATTTGCGCGCACACCGACGAGCGCGGAGCGCTGCGACTGGAGGCCAGCCTGGAAAAACTTGTCGATGTGCTGCTGGCGGAGAACATTTCCGATCGTTCCGTGCTGGAGCGCGACTTGGCGTTGATCAAGGTGGCTGCCGACCAGCAAAACCGTCCTCATTTGATGGAACTCATCAAGGTATTCCGCGGACGCGTGGTGGACGTTGCTCCCGAATCTCTGATCGTCGAGGTTTCCGGCACCGTCGACAAAATCGATGGCCTGCTGGAAGTCCTTCGCCCTTATGGCGTGCTGGAGATGACCCGCACCGGCCGCATCGCCATGACCCGCGGCAACGATATCTTGCGGCCTCCCGTAGAAGCGACTGGTCCGGCCATCAAGAATCCCGCTGCGTAATCGAGAGCTCGCCCTAAAAACGAAACCGGGTGCTTCGCTCGAACTGAATTTTAGAACCAGGAATTACCGGCCGCTCCGCGGCTGACGAAAGGAACAGCAAACGAAATGGCAAATCTCTATTACGACAAAGACGCGGACCTGTCCCTGATCCAGGGCAAGAAGGTTGCGATCATCGGTTATGGTTCGCAGGGCCACGCGCATGCCCTGAACTTGCGCGACTCCGGCGTTTCCGTGTGCGTCGGCCTTCCCGAAGGAAGCGCTTCCCGTGCCCGCGCGGAGAAGGATGGCGTGACCGTCAAGACTCCTGCGGAAGCCGCTGCGTGGGCGGATGTGATCATGATTCTTGCGCCCGACACTCGTCAGCCAAAATTGTACAAAGAATCCATCGAGCCTCATCTGACTCCCGGAAAAACACTGATGTTCGCGCACGGCTTCAACATTCGCTTTGGAGCCATCACACCACCCAAAACGGTGGATGTCAGCATGATCGCCCCGAAAGCGCCGGGCCATCGCGTTCGCGAGGTGTTCACCGAAGGCGGAGGCACCCCTGCACTTCTCGCCGTTCATCAGGACGCCAGCGGCAAGGCCAAGGCAGTGGCTCTCTCGTACGCCATGGGGCTCGGTACCACGCGCGCCGGCGTTCTGGAAACGACCTTCACCGAAGAGACGGAGACGGATCTTTTCGGCGAGCAGGCAGTGTTGTGCGGCGGGGTCAGCGAGTTAATCAAGGCTGGATTTGAAACCCTGGTGAATGCTGGCTATCAGCCGGAAGTTGCTTATTTCGAGTGCCTGCACGAGTTGAAGCTGATCGTCGATTTGATCTACCGCGGCGGGCTCAGCTACATGCGTTACTCGATCAGCGATACCGCTGAGCATGGCGATTACCATGCCGGACCGCGCATCGTCACGCAACAGACGCGGGACGCCATGAAAAAGCTGCTGGCGGAAATTCGCGATGGCAGTTTCGCAGAGGACTGGATCGCAGAAAACGAAAAAGGCTGCCCCAATTTTCTCGCCAAACGCAAAGCGGAACAGGCGCACATCATTGAGCAGCTCGGGCCGAAACTGCGGGCCATGATGCCGTTCCTGAACCCTATCGTCGCACCTGGCATGGAGACCGCTGCCACCGCGAAAAAATAGCGGCACCTTTCCATTGTTACCAACTTTTCAGTTATGCGATTTCGCCCTGCTTTTTGTAGCCGATCTTTGTTCAGGTCGGGTAAAGTAGTCGCCCTATGCTCAAATCTGCGCGTTCTGAAAACCGCACCATCTTGCTGGCGGAACGAATCGACCTTCTCAGCACCAAGCGCCAGGAGATCATTCGCCCCATCCTCGAACATCCGCGCGAATACGTCTTGCTGAGCGTGCGCGCCCTGGCCAAACGCCTGCATACCGACCCTGCCACCATCGTGCGCATCGTTCATGGCCTCGGCTTCGAGAACTACAAACAGTTCCAGCGCCATCTCCACGAACTGTCGCTCGCCTTCGCCACTTCCCTGGACACCATGCGGCAGGGCGAAAGTGATCGCGGAACCGGCAGCCCCGCGGGCGATTCCGTGCTGTACGACCTGAAGAACTTGCAAGGTTTTAAGAACTCACTGGACCCCTCGCGCTACAAACAACTCGCCAGACGCGTTCATGAAGCGCGACGGGTAATCATAATCGCAAGCGATCTGGCCACCGTTCTGGCGGATTATCTTGGCTATCAGCTCAATCTGTTGGGGCTACCGATCCACGTAGCTTCTTCGCCCGGCGCCATCACTCATACCGTTCGCCTGCTCACAAAACAGGATCTGGTGATTGCCATCAGCTTCCGCCGAGGCTTGGTCTCGACAATTGAAGGCGTGCAACAAGCCCGCGAACGCGGAGCGTACTGCGTTGGCATTGCGGATACCTACATCTCGCCCCTGTCGCAAAAATGCCACGAAGTGTTTCTCGCCTCCATCAATTCCGTGTCCTTCGGCGCGTCCTATACCGCTCCAATCGCCCTGGCCAACGCCATCCTGACTGCGGTTGGAGAGTTCCACCGCCCACGCACCATGGAAATCGTCCGCGAACTCGCGGAAGAGCAGCGCCGCGGCTCGCGTTGGTACACCAGCTGAGGCTTTCTTCTTCCATGATTCTGATTCGGGTATGATGGCGGGCGTGAACAAAAGCGCGCGCCGCAATTTTAAGGCAGCTCTCCTATCCCTTCTATATTTCAGTCTGCTTACCCCGGTTTCGACTCGCCCGCAGACGGCTGCAGCTCCTGCAACTTCTATCCTTCCCGGCCCAAAGCCTCGCGATGTGTCGACGGCATGGAAACAATTAGTCGGAATTTATGGCGCTGGGAAAACTTCAACCGTTGTGCTGGAACGAGATGGCAAACTTTTCTGGGCGCTTCCGCCAAAAACGCCATGGAACAGGACAGACAAGTTGGAATGGGGCGTCCAAACGAAAACTGACGGAAGTTTAGATGCCCGGCCACAATCATCTTCAGTCCCTTTGCTTCTAATTCCAATGCGCGATGCTGCCGGAAACGTTACGCAGCTCAATTCAGCGCGACTGGTTCTCAATCGCACGGACGCGGGAACCGACCCAGCCCACTTTTTCCACGTATCGCCGTCGAAACCCGTAAGCCAACTTCGCGCTGAGGCTTTGCACCTCGCCCCGCCGAACGAGGCCGGTCCCTTTCGCAAGCCCGATCTCGTCGAACTCACCTCGCTCGATCCGGCTTTTCATCTCGACATTCGCTACGCGCAATCCAACAATTTCTTGAGCACCCCGGTCTACACGCAAGCTCGTGCCTTCATGCAGCGCCCCGCGGCGGAAGCACTGCAGCACGCCTTGAAGAAGCTGAAACCGCTCGGCTATGGCCTCCTGATCCACGACGCCTACCGCCCCTGGTACGTCACCAAAATTTTCTGGGATGCCACTCCACCGGCGGATCACAATTTTGTCGCCGACCCACAAAAGGGCTCAAAGCATAATCGCGGCTGCGCTGTCGATCTTACTCTTTACGATTTGGCCACCGGCCAAGCCATCGAAATGCCCGGCCTTTACGACGAAATGTCCCCTCGCTCGTTCCCCAACTTTCCCGGCGGCACTTCTCTGCAGCGATGGCATCGCGACCTGCTGCGCAATGCCATCGAGTCTGAGGGTTTCACGGTCGACGCGAACGAATGGTGGCACTTTGACTACAAGGACTGGAAGCAATATCCGATCTTGAATGTGCCGTTCGAAGATTTAGGTACGTTGGCCACGCCTGTTGCACCGAAACCGTAAGGAGGATTTTCCCTTGAAACTTTCGAGTCGTCATCTTATGAGCGTCGCGGTTCTGTCCCTATGCAGCGCGCTAGCAGTCCAAGCCCAGAGCACCGACTCGCTAAGTAGCCGCGTCGAAAAGATCACGGCCCGGCCCGAATTCGCCCACTCGAATTTTGGAATTGAATTTTACGATCTGGACTCGGGAAAGGTTCTCTACTCCCTGAATCCCGACAAGCTGTTCGTGCCCGCATCCACTACCAAACTCCTCACCGAAGGAACGTTGCTCGCGAAACTCGGCCCCACTTATCGATTTCATACCTTCATTTATCGAACGGGTCCAATCGACAAGCACGGAACTCTGAAAGGTGACCTGATTCTGGTAGCCAGCGGCGACCCCAATCTCTCCAACCGCATTCAGCCCGACGGCACGCTCGCATTCGTTGATGAAGACCACTCTTACCAGGGGCCAGCTCTTCCCGGCGATCCGCTGGCGGTGATCAAAGAATTCGCGAAGCAAGTGAAAGCCAAAGGCATTCGAAAGATCGAGGGCAATGTTTACGTCGACGCACGCCTGATGCCCGATGGCGCGCATGAGGGCGGCACGGATGTGGTGATGTCGTCCATCATTGTGAACGACAACGTGATCGATCTCGTCGGCAAGCCCGGCGCAAAGGCGGGTGATCCGGTGGACTTATCGGTCTCGCCCCAAACTTCTTATCTTCACTTCACCAATGCCATCAAGACAGGCGCCGCTCAGTCGAAGCTCACTTTCGACGCGGGCGACCTCACCACCAACCCCGATGGCACGCTCACCATGATTCTCAGCGGCAACATTCCACTCGGACTGAAGCCGCAGACCGCAGCCATTCCTGTTCCTTCCCCCACGCAATTCGCCTCCGTCGTACTTCGCGAGGCCATCACTTCCGCCGGCATACAGATCAAACCCAAAAAGAGTGACGCCGCCGCGGTGAAAGACTTCAAGAAATTCCAGAAGTTTTACCAGCCGGAATACCAGGTCGCCGAGCACGTCTCTCCTCCGCTTTCCGAAGAAGTCAAAATCACTCTCAAGGTCAGCCAGAATCTCCACGCCGGCATGGGCCCATACCTTCTCGGCTTGCTGGTTGCGAAAGACACCAAGGATCCGCTTCGCGCCGGATTCAAGGTTGAGCACGAATTTCTCACCGAGGCGAAACTCGATCTTTCGGGCGCCTCTCAGGGCGACGGTGCGGGCGGCGACTGGGCAGACCTCTTCAGCCCCGATTTCATCTGCCACTATCTCGCCCATTGGAAGACGCGTCCTGATTTCCAGTTTTTGTTCAACGGGCTGCCGATCCTCGGCAAAGATGGCACGCTCGCGAAAATTCAGGTGCACAATCCAGCGGCCGGCCACGTCTTCGCCAAGACCGGCACATTCGGGTCCGAAGACAAACTCAATTCGCGCATGATGGTAAACGGCAAAGGTCTCGCCGGCTACATTCAAACAAAGTCCGGCAAGACGCTGGCGTTCGCGGCTTACGTCAATCACACCGCGCTGCCAGACGAACCGGAGATTTCGCAAAAAGTTGCCGGCCAAGCGCTGGGAGAAATTGCTGCCTCTGCTTATGATGTTCCTCTACCTTAGCCACGCTGGCCCTGCGCGATCGGAGGTACTTATCCCGTGAAACCAGGCGGCACCTTGCGCTATACTTTCGTGGCGTTGCTGGCATTCGCCGTTCTCGCCGTGATCACCGTGGGAAAAACTACTCTCTGCGACGAATCCGATAATGACACCCGTGTCCTCTTATATGTCGGCGACACGCTCTCCATCCGGCTCAAATCTAACGTAACCACGGGCTACAGTTGGAACATCGCGGAATTGCCAAACACTCTGCGTGCGGTTGACAGCCAGGCGGAATCAGGAAAAAGCGGACGAGTGGGCGAGCCAGGGTCTCAATTCTTCACCTTCAGCGCCACGACACCCGGCGAGTCAACTCTTAAGCTGAACTACTTCCGCCCTTTCGAGAAGGACTCCCCGCCAGCCAAGACGTTTCGCCTGTCGGTCTCCGTAGAGCCGCGCCCCGGCCCCTCATCCCGTTAGTTGCCACTTTTGCCGGAACTATTCCGCCATCCACCACGTATTGAAATGCAGAGGTCGAATCATGCCCACACATTTGCCTGTACCCGCTTTTCGCCGCGCCCTGATGTTGCTCTTCGCCGCACTGGCCATCACTTCGCTGCGTGTTGCCGCGCAGGACGAGAAAGGTGCCGGCCTCGTCATCAGTCCCGAAGCAAAGGCCAAAGATGTCGGACTCGCGATCTATCCCGGTTCCAAACCTCACAAAGATGACGACTCCACCAGCGCCAATCTCGGTCTGTGGGGCGGAGGCGCTGGCTTCAAGCTGGCTGTGCTGAAGATGGAGACGGCCGACTCGCCGGCAAAGGTTGCCGAATACTACAAGAAGGCATTAGCCAAGTACGGCACGGTTCTGGACTGCTCCAAATCCTCTGGCAAGCCACAGTCTCAGGACGCGGAGAAAGACGATTCCTCAAAAACGCTGACCTGTGGGGACGACAAGGCCGAATCGGGCGGCATGCTGTTCAAATCCGGCACCAAAGACAAGCAGCACATCGTCAACGTTCAGCCGCAGGGCAGCGGAACCTTCTACCAACTCGTCTACCTGAATGCGTGGGAATCCAAAGGGAAAAAATAGCGCACTAGCTGAGTCTGGTCTTGCCTAGATCGGCGACTCTGCGTTCGTAGATCATCTCGCAGAGCCCTTTCTTGTTGTAAAAACGAAACACAATCTTGTGGCCAGCTTCAATTTTTGCGCGCGACTTCAGCACCGCTCCATTCAGTTCAACCCAGTTCCCTGTCACCAGGTATTCGCCCTCTCGCCCCTGCAATTCAAATCGTCCATCGCTCTTCAACGAAAGAGGAGCCGACTTGCACGGCAGCGGCTTTCCGGCCACTCTCGCTTCGGTGCATTCATATTCCCCGGTTACGTTCGTGGACTGGGCCTTCGCTGGCGCGCCACACAGCAGCACACTCGCCCCCACTGCGCTCCAAATTGCCAGCTTAGCCCACCCGCCGGGCAACTTCATCTAGGCCTCCCACCTTGCCATGGACGACGTTCACCATCCCTGAATCGCTTTACGACTGCAACTCTCCGGCCACCACCGCGTTCTTCCCGCACTGACAATAAATCACTTACCAAACGCTGAATTGCGGGCATCGGCCAATCTCTGCTTTGTTTTCGCCTGAACCGGAACTGTTCTGCCGTACTCCCCAGAAAGTACTACGGAAACCGGGTACTCGTTTCTCTCTCTAATCAGCAGGTAGCTCCGGTATCGCCGCGCCATCCTTGCGTGGATCCGAAGCCCCGTAATTCACGCCGCCCGCGAAGTCGCGCATCACCGCCTGGCCGCCACCAACCGCAGAGGAAAACGTGCCCATCACCTGAATTTTGTGTCCCTTTGCGCTCAACTCGTCGCGCGTCTTTCCGGAAACGCGGTTCTCCATCTGAACGTCGCAGCCTTCAAAGGTTCGCTTGCTGAAGCGCGGTGCTTCCAGCGCCGCCTGAATGTTCATCTTGAAGTCCACCACATTTGCTACAAACTGCGCGTGCGCTTGCGACTGGTTCCACCCTCCCATAATTCCAAACGCAATCCGCGTGTCGCCCTTCTGCGCAAATGCGGGAATGATCGTATGCCGTGGCCGCTTTCGTCCCGCCAAAGCGTTGGGCGATGCAGTGTCCAGGGTAAACAACGCGCCGCGGTTGTGCAGGACAAATCCAGTCCCGGGCGCCACAATTCCGGAGCCGAACGCGTCGTAGTTGCTCTGGATCAACGACACCATGTTCCCTTCCTGATCGACAACCGTCAGATAGGTGGTGTCATTTCCCGCCGGCAAATTTCCCGCCGCAACGTCGCAGTTGGCACGATTCGGCTCAATCAATTTCGCGCGTTGCGCTGCCCATTCCTTGCTCAACAGCGTTTCCACAGGCAATTTCTGGCCCCGAGGATCCCCTATGTACTTCGCCAAATCCGCATAAGCCAGTTTTTTCGCCTCGATCATCGCGTGCAGGGCATTCGCCGAGCCGAAGCCATAGTCCTTCTGCCCCAAGGGAAAAGTCTCCATGATATTCAGCATTTCCAGCGCAGCCAGTCCCTGGCCATTGGGTGGTAACTCGTAAACGGTCCAGTCGCGATATGTGGTCGAAAGGGGTTCGACCCACTCCGCCGAGAATTCCCCAAGGTCCTGAGCGGTCATAGTGCCGCCGCGACGCTTCATGGCCTCCAGAATTCGTACCGAAAGCTCGCCTTTGTAAAAGCCGTCGCGACCGTGAGAAGCGACCTGTTGCAGCGACCACGCCAGATCCGGATTGCGAAAAATTTCGCCAAGCTTCGGAGGTCTGTCCGAAGGCAGGTACAGCTTGGCAGCAGCATCATCGCCCCGCAGGTAGTCGACGCTTCCCGCCCAATAGGAAGCCACCCATTCCGTGACCGGGAAACCATTTTGCGCGGTCTGAATCGCGGCCGCTAGGTCTTCCGATAATTTCTTCCGTCCAAATTTATCCGCGAGTTTTTGCCAGCCTTCCACCGCGCCCGGAACCGTGATGGTATGCACTCCGGTCTGCGGCATCTCCCGCATGCCAAGTTTGTGCAGCATTTCGATGGTCAAGTCCTTGGGCGCCCAACCGCTGGCATTCAGCCCATAAAGTTTGTTGGCTTTTGCGTCGTAAACAATCGCAAACAGATCGCCGCCCATGCCATTCATCATCGGCGACACCACACCCATCATGGCGTTCGTGGCGATGGCGGCGTCGACGGCGTTTCCGCCCTGCGAAAGCATTTTGGCGCCGGCCTGCGCAGCCAAAGGCGACTCTGCCGCGACAATTCCACCGCGCGAAATCACCATCGATCGCATCTGCGAACGATCCTGCGCCTGGGTTGTTACCGGTAGCATGCTGCAAGCAAGGTAAAGAAAAAGCGCGCTTAGTACAAATCTTTGTCCCAAGTTTCCATCCCGATGCTGGAAGATTACGAACTCAATGGTCTTCCGCAATCCCTCGGTCTCCGGAACTTTATAGCGGAAGAGTGCCCTGCCGCAAGCCGCCAGAAAGTTCTCAGTTAACGCACCCAGTTTTCTACTGACTTTCCCTGATTGCGAAAGCACTCGCGCGATGCGAACCTTGGACCGTTCGATTCCCCGGACGGAAACGAACTTGGTGCCTTCGAAAGTCGGCACCGTCAGCGGTGGTTGAGAGAAATTCGGGCGCGGATTCCCTCAACCGCCGTCTGCATTTGAAGCTTGAGCGCCCTTCCTGGCACAGGGGAACTTTCCGCGTATGAGACGTTGGTCAAAGTCGCAACTTTAAGTACAATTCCCCCGTGCCCGTTCCTAATCCTCCAACTCCAAATCCCGCTTCACCACAACAGCTCGACCCTCGAGTTTCCGCACTCCTCTCCGCTCGCAACCCGGATCCCTTCGCCATCCTTGGTCCGCACCCAATCGATACCCCCGAGGGACGCCGTTGGGCAGTGCGCTTTTTCCAGCCGCGCGCCACTGAGGCGCACCTTCTACTGCAAGGACAGGCCGAGCCTCTTCCCGCACGCAAACTCCGCGACGAAGGCCTCTACGAAGTCGCGCTCCCGATCATCAGTGAGACTGCTCCTTCGCCTTCCAGCTACCGCCTGCGCTACAAAACAGAATATGACGAACTCTTTGAGCATCACGACGCTTACGCGTTCCCCTTTTTACTCACCGAGTTTGATCTGTACTTGATGGGCGAAGGCCGCCATTACGACACCTACGAAAAGCTAGGCGCTCACGTTCGCACCGTTGACGGTATCGCTGGCGTGCATTTCGCTGTTTGGGCGCCCAGCGCTCGCCGTGTCAGCGTTGTTGGAGACTTTAATCGCTGGGACGGACGTGTGAACCCCATGCGGGCTCGCGGCTCTTCCGGCATCTGGGAACTCTTCCTTCCTGAGCTCGGCGAGGGCTCGGTCTACAAGTTCGAAGTTGTCGGCCCTCAGGACAATATTCTGCCGCTAAAGGCGGACCCCTACGCATTTGCCGCCGAATTGCGCCCCAACACCGGATCGGTTGTCGCGCGGCTCGACAATCATCACTGGAGCGACAACGAATGGATGGCTCAGCGCGCCCACAAGCATTGGCTGGAACAGCCCATCTGTATTTACGAAGTCCATTTGGGCTCCTGGCGCCGTATCGCCGAGGAAAACAACCGTTGGCTCACTTACCATGAACTCGCTGACCAGCTCATTCCCTACGTAAAAGATCTGGGATACACGCACATTGAACTGCTCCCCATCATGGAGCATCCCTACGACGGCTCGTGGGGCTATCAAACGCTAGGCTATTTCGCTGCCACCAGCCGATACGGTTCGCCTAGCGATTTCATGGAGTTTATCGATCGATGCCACCAGGCCGGCATCGGCGTGTTCCTCGATTGGACCCCCGCGCATTTTCCTCGCGACACTCACGGCCTCAGCATGTTCGACGGTACCCACCTATACGAGCATTCCGATCCGCGCCAAGGATCGCACCCAGATTGGGGAACACTGGTCTACAACTACGGCCGCAACGAAGTGCAAAATTATCTGATTTCCAATGCCCTTTTCTGGCTCGACAAATACCATATCGACGGCTTGCGTGTGGATGCCGTCGCCTCCATGTTGTATCTCGACTATTCCCGCAAAAGCGGCGAGTGGATTCCAAACCGCTACGGCGGACGCGAGAATCTCGAAGCCATCGATTTCTTCAAGCGCCTGAACGAAGTAGCGCATTTGCGGTTCCCCGGCGTGCTCACCATTGCGGAAGAGTCCACTTCCTGGCCCAGCGTCTCTCGTCCCACCTATCTCGGCGGCTTGGGATTTAGCATGAAGTGGAACATGGGCTGGATGAACGACACCCTGAGCTATTTCTCAAAAAATCCCGTCTACCGCCGTTACGAACACAACAAACTAACCTTCTCGCTCCTTTACGCCTTTAGCGAAAATTTCGTGTTGCCCTTCTCCCATGACGAAGTCGTCCATGGCAAGAATTCCCTCCTGCACAAGATGCCCGGCGACATGTGGCAGCAATTTGCGAATCTCCGGCTTCTCTTCGCCTATCAGTACGCGCATCCCGGCAAGAAATTGCTGTTCATGGGGCAAGAGTTTGCTCAGCGTGACGAATGGTACGAAGCGCGCAGCCTGGATTGGCATCTGCTGCAACACGAATCGCATCGAGGGGTGCAAAAACTGGTTGGCGATCTGAATAAGCTCCTCGCGGCAGAGCCCGCGCTGCACCAGGTGGACTTCGAATGGCAAGGCTTTGAGTGGATCGACGCCAACGATTCAGACAATAGCGTGTACTCCTTCATTCGTCGCGGCAAAAATCCCGACGATCTCATCGTCATCGTATTGAATGCCACGCCCGTCGTCCGCTACGGCTATCACATCGGCGTGCCGCGTGCCGGTCACTATGAAGAGGTGTTCAACTCCGATGCCGCAGGCTATGGCGGCTCAAACGTCGGAAACCTTGGCGGCATGAATGCCACCGAACACGCCTGGCAAGGCCGCCGCCATTCGCTGGCGCTGACCCTTCCGCCTCTGGCCGCGGTGTTTCTGAAGTGGCGCCCCGCCTGACGCCACCCCGCCGTCGTGACCACTTCTCTTCGTACAACCCCACGCCTTGCGGTAAAATCATATGGACAGGTAAGGTCCCGAGAAGAGAGGTGCAACTTGTCGCTTCGTCTGATCCATCGAACTATATTTGGCGCTGGGGCAGCGCTGCTCGGCCTGTGGCTCTGCTCGGCTGCCTTTGCCCAAGACCCCGGCCCGCTGCCGGGAGGGCCTCCTCCTTCCTCCAGGCCGAGATCTCAACCCAGGCCGCAGCAAGACACGACTGAGACTCAGACCTACCACACGCCCACGCCTCCGCAAAAACTCCATTCGCCGGGCGACAATCCCATCGTCAACGAGCCGCCCTCCATTCCCGTTGAGCAAGTCATTAAGAGATTTGCCGAGCGCGAAGCGGAATTCAAACGCGAGCGCGACAATTACACCTATACCCAAACCTTCTCGATCCAAACCATCGATGACGACAATCGCCCCGATGGCGAATACCGCATGACCAGCGAAATCGTTTTTACTCCGGATGGAAAGCGCTTTGAAAAGGTCACCTTTGCGCCACCCAATTCCCTTCAACGCATCTCCATGAGCCAGCAAGACGAAGACGATGTGCGCAATGTCCAACCCTTCGTTCTGACCACCGTCGAGCTGCCCAAATACGACGTCAAGTATGTCGGCCGCCAGCAGGTCGACGAACTTGCCTGCTACGTCTTCGATGTTGGTCCCAAAGTCATCGAAAAGAAGCAGCGCTACTTTCAGGGACGCGTGTGGGTCGACAGCAAGGACCTGCAGATCGTGATGACCGACGGCAAAGCCGTTCCTGACATCCTGAACAAGAACAACGAGAACGTGTTTCCCCGATTCCGCACGTATCGCGAGAATATCGAAGAAGGTTTTTGGTTCCCAACCTATACCAAGGCGGACGACTACCTGCACTTCAGCTCCGGCGACGTGCACATTCGGATGACGGTAAAGTATTACAACTACAAACGTTATGGCAGCACCGTCAAAATGGGCACGGTTACGGAAGTTAAGTAGACCCCATACATCTCATTTGGCTCGCCCTGCTTCAAACAGTTGTGGGTCAGCTCAGGGTTTTCCTGTATTCTTATCTGGTACGCAGAGGTTTTCGGCTTAGCCGCCCGGCTCGTAACTCAGCCTTTTCGTTCGGCAATCGGCGCCCGTTGGCACTACTGAACGCTCCTATCCACGGTGCGCTTTACGAACATTCATTTTGAGTGATCGCCCAATCTCTCTGGCTCTGAGAGAAAATAGTAGAGAAGTATACGGTTGTTGGGGTGTCAAACTTGGCGGGTAATAGAAGTACTGAGGCGATTACCGCAGCCCTGAACAGGGCCCGCTTCGGCTCGGCCAGCGCCACTCTTCTTGCCTTGTTGCTTTCGCTCTGCGCTGCTTCCCAGACCTTCGCAAATTGCCAGACCATTCCCGCCGGAAAGTCCTTTTGGGTTCGACTAATTGACCCGGTTGCTTCCTACAGTTCTAAGCCCGGCACGCCGGTCCGCGCGATTCTGATTCAATCGCCCGACTGCGACCTTGCGCCGGTGTTTCCCGCCGGTTTGGAGGTCGCTGGACAGATCTCTTCCGTTCGCAGGGTTGGCATGGGCCTGATTCACGACACCGCTTCGGTCGAAATTCAATTCGATCGAATCGTTACGGCAAATGGCTCAGTGCTGCCTATCGCCTCGCAGGTAGTAGAAATCGACAACGCGCGCGAAGCGGTCCGCAATGGCGTTGTTCGCGGCATTCGCGCCACCAACACTCCGCAGGGCCGCATCACCAGCCGCCTGGCCCACCTGCCAACCTTCAATCCGTATAGCGACATGGGCTTGATTATTTATCGGGCGCTCACTGTGCTGCCGGAGCCCGAAATTTACTTGCCTCCCGGCACCGATATCCGCCTGCGATTGAATGTCCCGTTGTACGTGGGAGACCAGCCTGAAATGCCGCGCGTCTCGTTCGCAATGGACGAGTACGAGCGCGGCGATGTCGAAATGCTGATGCAGCACTCCTCCGATCGCACCACCACGCGAGGCGGCAAAGAGGCCGACGTCGTCAACATTCTCTTCGTAGGTACTGGCGAGCAGATGGAACAAGCGTTCACCGCCGCTGGCTGGCTGCCGGCCGATCCCAACTCCAAGACTGCTTTTCTCAAACAATTCGGCGCCTTCCTCACGCTCTCCAGCTATCCCAACATGCCCATCTCACGCCAGTTGCTCAACGGCCAGTTGCAGGATTCGACGTGGCAGAAAAGCTTCAACGCCTACGGCAAGCGCGAGCACGTTCGGCTGTGGGGCCAGACTCGCACCGTTCAGGGCCAACAAGCTTGGCTGGGCGCCTACACCCGCGAGACCAGTGCGGCTTTGTCTCTCCGATACCACAAGTTCATTCACCACATCTCTCGCAACCTCGACGACGGCGTCAATATGCTCGTTCGCGACCTTTCTTTGACCGGCTGCGTCGATTCGGTTCGCCAACTTCCCCGCCCCGACCTCGGCGGCATCCTCGTCAACTCAACGGGCGACGAAATGAAGACCGATGGCGTGCTTACGGTTGTGCACATCAAACAGTGCGACGAACCCTCAATTCAATACGAGCGTGGTAATCCGCTCATACCGATCCGTCCAAAATCCAGAGTGGCCCGCTATTTCCGCTCCCAGATCCTCGTGTATAAGAGCGATGTCATTCGTGGCAACGTCATTTACAGCGCCTTTGATCTCACCCGCATGAGTGTCCGCTCATTCCGGCACCGCCACGATTCCAACGCCCCAGACGATGAAGACGACCAGCCGATGTCCCCGGTATCTCCCGACACGCTATTTCCTGCGGTCATACCCGGAGAGATTCCCCTGGGCAGGTAACGCTGCATCTTGCCGCATTAACCCTCGCAACGGCTTGTCTTTTCAGTCATTTCTCTCCTCAAACCCAACCACTCCACACATAGCCAACGCCTGAGCCTCCGTGCTCCCTCCGCTCTCTTCAAACCAATTCTCGATTCCTGTGGAACTTTCCTCTCTCCCTTCGCGTACTTCTCACCAAGGAGCTTAAACATGAACCGCATATCCCGGGGAGTCTTCACGTTGGTCGCCAGCACGGCCTTCGCCGCCGCCTCTTTTGCACCTGTCTCGCGCGCCCAAAGCACTTCAGCAACCTCTTCCACGGCCAAGGAGCAGTGGATTCACGTCCGCGTCGAGAGCACCGACGACAAGGGAGAAACGGTTCGCGTCAATGTACCTGTCGAAATGGCGGAAAAGGTCCTTCCTGCCATCAATAAAGACAAGCTCCACAATGGCAAGGTCCACATCGATTCCGCTCACATGGACGACGTCGACCTCCGCACCCTGCTCGATGCCGTTCGCACCTCCAAGGACGGCGAGTACGTCACCGTGCAGAGCAGAGAAAACGACGTCCGCGTTGCCAAAAATAACGGCTATTTGTATGTCTATGTGACGGAAAAACCCGCCAAAAGCGCCGCCAAGAGCGAAACAGGCAAATCCAGTTCCGCCAAACAATCCAAGGTCGAAGTGAAGGTCCCCATGAAGGTTGTCGACGCGCTTTTCTCCGCCGGTAAGGATGAGCTGGACATCGTTGCCGCCCTCCGCGCCCTCTCTGCCAATGGCGACACCGAACTGGTCAACGTCAAGGATTCCGAAAACACCGTTCGCGTCTGGATCGATTCCAAGAACGTTGCCGACTAACCGGAAAGAGCATAGGAGAACCCGCGATGCTCATCATTGCTAAGATTGCCTTGGGATTCGGTGCCACGCTCGCTGTGGGCGGCGCGTATGTGTTTCACGAAGGTGTGATCAACGTCGATGTCGACGAATTCCGGCCTGGTGGCTCCCACGTGCACGTCTGGGTCCCTGCCACCGCTGTCTCTCTGGGCATGCTCGTCGTGCCGCGGCACCACTTGGAACACGCTGCCTCCCAAGTGCAGCCCTATCTGCCCGTACTGCGCGAAGTCGCCAAGGAACTCAAGCGGTTTCCGAACGCCAAGTTTGTTGAAGTCAAAGACGGCACCGATCACGTCTTCATCGGAACAGTAGACGGAAAAATCCGCATCGATGCGGTCAACAACACCGAGACCGTTCACCTGCGCATCCCGATTGAAACTGTTGAAGATGTTGCCGACCGGCTGGAGACTGACGCTCCCACGATCTAAGTACGGGCGCGCAAAACAGCTCGTCGCTATCCGGCGACGTTATTAGCTGGTTGGAAGTACACCTCATCCTGCAGTCCAGTCTTCTGCCAGCCGGCTCGCAGCAGTATCGCCCGGCCATTCTCCACCATGTTGGGGTGTCCGCACAGATAAGCGGTCGTATCGGCTGGTTTCAAATCCCACAAGCTCGTATATTTGCGAATCAGATCGTCCACGCGCCCTGTTTCCCCAGTCCACTCCGGTTCCTCCCATGCCCGGCTAACCGTCGGAACATATCTCAGCCAAGGCACTTCGGCCGCATATTTCTCCAATTCGTTGCGGTAGCCAAACTCCCACGACCGGCTCGCCCCGTGGATGCAGTACAGACGGTGTTCGCCAGGCATCGGCGTGCCGCCCTTTTTCCAATCTTCGTACACCGTTCGAATGTAACTCACATACGGAGCCACACCGGTTACCGTCGCCAGCAGCAGGTGATTCTTGCGTCCGCTTCGCAGGTCCAGCGTGAATCGCCCTTTGGCAAATCGGCGAAGCAGCAGCGGTGCACCCTTTTCCATTGCGTACAACAAGGGAGAGAGCTGCCCCGCAGGCACGCGCTCTACAAAAAACTCCAGCACGTCCTCGTACGGAGACGAGCAAAGGGAGTACGCCCGCTCAAGGCGCTTGCCGTCGATTTCGACGCCCAAAGTCGCGTATTGGCCTGCCAGGAAACTAAACGGCGCGCCTGCCTGCACGTGCAGCAGGAACAGGTCCTCCGCTACCTCGGTGCGGTCCACTATCTTCGCAGGAAGAAACTTCTCAGGATTCATGTTGAACAGTGCCTTAGGCTTAGGCTCTAGCTGTTCGATGCATTGCCCAACGAAACGATACGGCGGACGCGGCGCCGCCGCTCCCTCTGATTTCGCCTCTTCAGTGTTTTACGTTGTGCTAGTCCTCAAGGCTTCGGCTGCTGTTGCCGCTGCTGCATCATCATCTGGGGATCGAATTTCTGTACCGGGCCGGTGATCTGGTCCGGCATGTCCGTCAGAATCTTGGTCAGCACCATGGTGCTGTTCGAACTGACTTCCTTCACCATCCCAAACGGAGTCACCTTGTCATTGGTCCACACTTCTGAATTGTTCTTTTCATTCTTCCAATGCTCACAATTAAAAGTCCCGGCGGGTACGGTAACGCTCTCTGTTCCGATGGAATGCCAATCGCTCATGCTGTCCTGAATGCTCTGTTTTCTGCTGTCGTTGGGATTGAACGGCATTTCCATGGCGCCTTGCCCGGGCATCTGAATCACCATGCGGCGAAACTGGAAATCGTCCTTCGTAAAAAGCGTTTTCCCGACAAAATTCCCGCCCTTGTCCGTCGCGGTCACGATTTCCATCCAATACCCATCTTTTCCGTCCACGGATTCTTTGCTCACGATGAACATTTGCATGGTTCGCGGCGCATTCTGCGAATTCGACTTGATTGTTTGGTACTCGGCGCCTTTCCCTACCACGGGATTAAAAACTTTCGTGAACGCAGGCTTCTTGAACATATCCATGCCCATCTGAGCTCTGGCCGAATATGCCAGGCACAGCGACACAACGCTGAGCGACAACGCTATAACTAAGCGCTTCATGAATTTCTCCTTAAGCGGACAGCTGCTTGCTCTGCCCGGGAGCTGGGGCAGCAATGTATGCTCTTCTCATATCAGTTTCACTAGCGGGAATCAATTCAGGTTCTTTTGGAAATTGTGCAAAACGGAGAAATTTTCTATTCGTAGGCGAGCGCTTCCACAGGATCAAATCCCGACGCTCGCAATGCCGGCACGGTTGCTCCCATTGCCGATCCCAGAAGAGCCAAACCCACCGAGCCGGCAATCCACCCGGGAGTGAGAAGGATGGAGAGTCCCGGATTCGTTTCTTTCAAAACGCCCTGCGTAATCACAGTAATCGCGATCCCCACAAGACTGCCCACGACACTCAAAACCGCCGTCTCCCCCAGCAGCATCTTCACGATGTCGAATCGCGAAAATCCTAAGGCCTTCAGGATGCCAATTTCTCGTGTGCGCTCCAGAATCATGGTGTGCATGTTCATCAGAACAACCAGAAAACTCACCACAATTCCCAGACCTACCATAGTACGGATAAAGGGCTTTAGTTCCGGCAGGTTCGACGAATTCATCAGCGTCACATACTCCGACATCGACCGAATGCGGTTCTGAGGATTCAGCTTCAGGATTTCCGCCCTGGTCCCTTCGGTATCGCCCTTGCTTCTCACAAAAAACATCGAAACCTTTTTGTCCGCTCCCACGATGTCTTGCCCGGACTTCAGCGGAATAAAGAAGCGCGCGCCCTTGCCGTGCGCCACGATCCCGCTAATCCGGAACGGGTGGTTCAGCAACGCCACTGTGTCTCCGACTTTCAAGTGTCGCGTCTGGGCCACAATGTCATCCGCAATCGCTTCGTCGGGTGCTTCGAAAGGCCGGCCCGCCCGGAAAATGAATCCCTGGCTCAGACCGTTGAATCGCTTGTAGTCGATCGCAAAGACGTTCACCATCGTCTTGTCGCTCTGGATTAGTGTCGGAGCAACTTCGTCGACCCCAGGCAGCTTTTCGATCTTATCGCCCAACGACTCCTGCATCACCGCGCTCGAGAACGCAAAGAAAATAGACGCGTTGGGTGGCTGCACCAGGATGTCTGCCCCCACCCCTTCCACTCGTTTTCCCCATTCCGCGATCACACCAGAGGTCAATCCAACGATCATCAGTACCAGGACAACCTGAATGGCAATCGCTACGATGCTCAGAAAGCACCGCAGCGGCCGCGCCGCCAGGTTGCCCCAGAACATTTGCAGCAGAGAAAAAGGACCGTCGTGTGTATCAGGCATGAAGAATCCGCAACAATCACTGTAACAAACTCAAATTGAAGTGGTCAAAAGTGCAAGAGTGATTCGGTGAGGAACGTTGTAGCACGATCCCTGCCGAAGTGCAGCAACAAAAATCAATTTCTTGTTAAGTTTTCAACACTTCTCTGGAAAACTTTGTGGAAAGCGTCGGATATTTTCTTGTAACACGCAACTTTTCAATACGATGATGCGGTTTGCACTATTCTGGTGCAAATCAAACCTCCCTCCACGAAAATGGAAAACTTTTGCGCAACTCGGTGACTGTCGTCACGCGCTTTCCCGCTTCCTTCAGGGATTCCGCCCAGTCCACGAAGGCAAACGCTTGAAGTGTTCCACGAAGTTTCACAAACGCTGCTTTGTTCTGTTGGCGACTCGTTGAAAGGAAAAGATCAATACCACTTCGGCGGACGATCCAAGTGAATCTTGATGGTTTGCTTGGCGTCCGTGATGTCATACCAATGCCCGTAAGTCTTCCAGCCGTCCGCCACAACTTGAATCAGAACGCGTCCCTGCGGTGCCTCGGGAACGTGTGCGACACCGGACTGATTCGTTTTCACGTTCACTTCCGTTTTTTTGTCCTTAATCGTGTGCTGCTCTACGGTCTTCAGGTAGACGCTCGCGTTTTCTACCGGCCTGTCGCTCTCGCCGCCGGTAACTTCAATCCTCAATCGATTGAACGCGGAGGGCGCTTCGGCTTTCGGCGGCGTCGCATTCTTATCTTGCTGAGCCACAGCAGGCGACATAGACATCCCGGTAAGCGCCGCAGCGATCAGGAGTGACGTGATTATCTTCATTGGTCCCCTGCCTATGTTCGCCCGAACTCCAGCGCAGGTCAAGATCA
>CAWGXB010000013.1:0-38905 GCA_963826335.1 Candidatus Acidiferrales bacterium
GCCGCCGGCCGTTGTCACGGAATAGGTCCTCTTGACGCAACGCTCCAGCCCACTGTTCGCCACGCAAGATCGCGCTCGAAAATTCACGTTCTCGTCGCCAATTCTGCGTTAGAATGCATCTTCGCTCCCACAATCCGATAGTCGTCTTGTCTAGGAAGGTGCGCGTGTCTTCCGCCCCGCTGTCGAGACCCGCAACTGCCGGTGGCCGTACTGCAGTTTCTGTTGCCGCTGTCGCGCTACTTGCGCTAATGGCCGTTCTGGCGGGTGGCGCGGCTCTGCGTGAATCCGTCACCTTTGATGAGGTGGCGCACATCGGTGCCGGTGTCAGTTACCTCCAGAAATTCGACCTCCGTCTCAACGAAGAGCACCCTCCACTCGCCAAAATACTCGCCGCTCTGCCGCTCGTTTTCCGAGGCACCCGTGCCGACTACTCCAATGTCTCCTGGACCATCAGCGAAAAGTTTTTTCCCGCTTACCTTGGCCAGTGGGTTTTTGGCGATTGGCTACTCACCCACTGGAACAACGAAGCGAAGGTTCTTGCTTGGGCGCGACTCCCCATGCTTCTTCTCACCCTTGTGCTTGGATGGATTGTCTTCGTCTACGCCCGTCAACTAGGTGGCGATTGGGCGGGGCTCCTTTGTCTCGCCATCTTTGTCAGTACGCCAGCGTTTCTGACTTTCGGACCCCTCGTACTCACAGACATGGCCGTTACCCTGTTTTCGCTACTGACCGTCTGGAGGTTTGCTGATCTCTGGCAGAATCCGACAAAAAGGAATGCGTTCCTGCTCGCGATGAGTTTTGCCGGCGCGCTGCTTTCAAAATTCACTGCCGGAATTCTTTTGTTCGTGTTCCTTGCTTTCGCACTCAGCGCCCGCTGGCTTCCCCTTCCGGGACAACCAGGTGACAAAGCAGAAGTCCGCGCCTGGCGAAAACTGCGCTGGAAACTGATCCGCCTCGGCATCTTCTGGGCTGCCATCACGGTTTACGTTTTCTATTTCATCTTTTCCATCCGCCAGACCACCAATGTTCTTTATCTCGTAGGCCACGGATCTGCCTGGATTCCCCTCCGCCGCCTGTTAATGCCCGCGTGGCTGTACTTGCGCGGCGTCGCACTGGTAATGATCACTTCCAGCCGGCCCAGCTTTATCTTGGGGCACAATTATCCCCACGGCATGTGGTTCTACTATCCAGTCCTTTTTGTTCTGAAAACTCCCCTTGGATTCTTGGCGCTACTGCTTCTGGCCTTATTTCTTGTCCTGGTCAGCCGAAAGCGGCGCGTGCAAGCACACCAGCGAGCAATCCCGGGAGGCCAGGAATTCCGCTGGCGCGCGATTTGGGTTTGCCTGATTGTGTTTCTGGCATTTTGCATGCTAAGTCGCTTGTCTATTAGCATCCGCCACTTCACCGTGCCGATCGTGTTGTTAATCCTTTTGATCGCACCGCTCCCTCGCCTGCTGGCAAACCTGCGCGTAACATCACCGGTCGCTGGCAGGATTGCGTCGGGTCTTGCAGTGATTTGCGCTCTCAGTTGCCTTTTCACGGCGGTGCGCACTTATCCGTTCTACATGCCATACGTCAACTCCCTCGGTTTTGGCAGACCAGCCTATGCCCTGGTCAACGACTCCAACGTCGACTGGAATCAGGCACTGCCGGAAGTGAAGCGCTTCGCCGAGGAGCAAGCGATTGACCACCTCAAAATCGACGAATACGGCATGGTCGAGGTCACCGACGTCGTTCCCAATAGCGAATTGTGGAATTGCCAGAAAGCCACGGCAGCCGACGCTGGCTCCTGGGTCGTCGTCTCCGGCAGTTGTATTCTTGACGGACACAATTGCGCATGGCTGCAACAATTCCCGATGCAACCCATCGCCGGCGGCAGCATGTATGCCATCCACTTGCCCACGCAAATTCCCGCTGCCGGCAGCCCCGGAGGACCCCCTGCGCCGTCCGACTACCGCTTCATCGGTGGCGTTCCATTTGATATGACGGATTATTTTCTTGGCACCATTCGCGATCCCCAGCGGCTCGGCCCGGTCCTCGCGGAGATGGGAGCGCACTTTCAAGCGGCTCAGGACGCGGCAAAAAAGAAAGCGGCGGCGGACAAAAACGCAAAGCAACCGTAGCTTCGTGCTGGGCAGGTAATCCATCCGCACCACGCGATTGACTCCCCGCATGCCCTCTTGTAACTTCGATGCACTGCAAGAAGCGCAGGCTCAGGGGAGATTTCCTTCCTCAATTAGAAACACCGCCCGGGACGATTCGCCGCGCCGAAAAACTGGACGCGGACAGCGTGTGCTCGGCATCGCGTAAGGAGACGACATGGGATTTGCGACGAACGCCATTCACGTAGGACAGGAACCCGATCCCTCAACAGGCGCCGTGGTAGCTCCGATCTACCAGACTTCCACCTACGTTTACGAGGAATTGGGCAAGGCCAAAGGCGGATACGATTACGCCCGCACCAATCATCCCAACCGCAAAGCTCTGGAGCGCACCGTTACAAAACTGGAAGGTGGCCACGCCTCCTACGTCTTCACTTCGGGCATGGCGGCAATCGACTCCGTGTTCCGCTTGCTGCGCCCCGGTGACCACGTGGTGCTCTCCGAAGCAGTCTATGGCGGCGTCTATCGTCTCTCCACGCAACTGCTCGTGCACTTCGGCCTCGAATTCAGTTTTGTGGACACCACCGACCCCGCCGTTGTGCTGGGTGCGATGCGTCCCAACACCAAAATGCTTTACATCGAGACGCCCACCAATCCCACCATGCGCCTCACAGACATCGCCGCCATGGGCAAACTCGCGAACGAACGCCACGCCACCCTCGTGGTCGACAATACTTTCCTCACTCCTTATCTCCAACGTCCCATCGAACTCGGCGCACACATCGTCGTTCACTCCATGACCAAATACCTCAATGGCCACAGCGACGCTACCGGCGGTGCCGTCGTCCTTACTCGCCCCGAAGACGCCGAGAAGATCTACTTCATTCAGCGCTCCGCTGGCGCCGGTCTCGCCCCCATGGACTGTTTCCTGGTCTCGCGCGGCATCAAGACTCTTGCCGTGCGCATGTTGCAGCACAACGCCAACGGCCTCGCCGTCGCGCGCCATCTTGACGCTCATCCGAAAGTCCGCAAGGTCTTCTTCCCCGGCCTCGCCTCGCACCCCCAGCACGATCTAGCGCGCCGCCAGCAAAAGGGACCCGGCGCCATGCTCTCTTTCGATCTCGGCGCCGAAGAGGCTGCGCGTCGTTTCCTGAATCAAGTAAAAATCTGCTCTCTCGCTGAAAGCCTCGGCGGCGTCGAGTCGCTCATCTCCTTGCCCGCGCAGATGACCCACGCATCCATGCCAAAAGAAGTTCGCGACCGCGTCGGCATCACCGACAGTCTGGTGCGCCTCTCGGTAGGTATCGAAGATGTGGAAGATATCATCGCGGACCTCGACCAGGCTCTGCTCTACGTCTAACTTTGCTGAAGAACTCGATGCTCCGTCGTCGCTATTCCGTTATTCCGAACGGAGTCTGTGGAGTGAGGACCTCAGCGCCATCGCACGCCTCTCGTGCGATGAATCTCTCTTCTCTTTCCTAACTGTAGCGCTGGCTTTTATGCCCGCCACAGTCCCGCATCCTCTACCAACCTATGTCATCCCGAGCCCATCGAGGGCTCTTTCTCCCACTTCCGCGGCGGGTCCTTTACCCGCTGCAAGACAGCTACTTTTTGACAGCCTCCGCGATCCACGCCAGATATTTCGACGACCCACTGGCGATCGGAATCACGATGAACTCCGCCGTCTCGTACGAATGCAGACGCAGGACTTCCCTTCCAAGACCTCTCAGCCGCGTTTTGCTCGTCTTGATGATCAGCAACCTTTCGCGCGCTTTTTCCACCTTTCCCTTCCACCGATAGACCGACTCGACCGGCGCCGTCAGTATATTCACGCAAGCCGCAAGTCGCTTCTTGACCACCGCCTGCGCAATTTTCCGCGCTTCCGCCGCCGAACCGCACGTCACCAGCACCACACAAAACCGATCAGCCCGAGCCATAGCAATCCTCTCCGCCCGATTGTACACGACCGCCTCTCTCAGGTATTTCCCCTGCGAAAGGAAGGCAAATCCCAGAGCCCGCCAATGGTGGCCGCTTGGACACTCCCTATGCAGAAAATCCTGCCTGGGCTCACTTTGCTGCCACAAAATTCCAAGTCGGAGTTAGAATTTGAAGTGCCCATGAATGTCGATCCACAAAAGCGGTTGAGCAATGGTGTGCGCCACTATGTGCCGCATCTACTCGCTGTTTTTGTCGCCGTGCTCTTCCTCCACGACGTGTTCGGCACCCACGGCTTCGTAGCCATGCACCGCAAGCAGCAGGAAATCCAAAAAGTAAAAACGGATTTGGATCGTCTGGACAAGGAAAACTCCGGCCTGGAGCAGGACGTAAAGAACCTGAAAACCGATCCGCACACCATCGAAAAAATTGCCCGCGAAGAGCTTGGCCAAGCCCGCCCCGGCGAAGTGATCATCAAGCTACCGGCGCCACCGCCGAGCGATTCTCAGCCGGCAAAGCCTTAACGCTTCTCTTCTTGTAGCGCGTCCGCCAGACCGACAGCCCCAGCATCGCCAGGAAAATCACGATCAATCCCATTGTCGCCATCAGTATCGAAGAACCATGCTTCGGCAAGAACGACAGTCGTCCGTAAACAAACTCAATATGCACCCAATACACCAGTAGCGACGTGGTTCCCAACTGAATCACCGGGCTGAATCCCTTCTGCGCCCATCCCCACCGGCACCACGCATAAACCAGCGACAATATCAGCAGCAACACTCCACACCGAATCGCGAAGAAATCAGGGTTGGAGTGCCAGAAATCGTAATCGCTGTACAACCGAATCGGCAGCGCATCAAACAACATCGCCAGAAAACAAGTTAACAAGCCCGCCGCTCCCAGTCCTGCAAAAAACGTAGCTTCGCGACGCCGCGCAAATTCCGAGAACAGCGAAAAGCCAACCGCCAGCCCCACAAACGCGAACGCGCACCACGGAAAGATCGGAAACAGCCACGGCTGCGGTTGGTGGAACGTATGCACGCCGTTGATGTAAGACTCGATCGGCCACGGCAGCGCGTGCAAGCGCGTGGAAGTCCACACCGGCGGCGTCGCCAGAGCGATTACAGCCGCAGTCGCAAGCGCGCCCAGAAAGCTTTTGCTTCGCGTGCTCTTCACATCGCCAACTCCCGCGAACCAGCACATCACGCCCATCAAAATGATCGACAGGCCCAGCATGTTCAACACGTCCACGCGCAACAAATCCGTCCACGGCACCCATTTGTAGCCCAGAATGTATTCCTGGATTCGAAACAGAATGCCCAAGCCAAAAATCTCCGCGCCGCGCAGCACGGTCTGCCGCGCAACCGCATTCCGCGCCATTCCTTTCTCGCGGAATCTTTGCGTCGTCAGCGCTACAGACACGCCGGCAAGGAAGATGAATAGAGGCGCAGGCAGCGTTCCGCCGATCTGCGACCAGCGGTACAGCCGCGTCTGGTGCAGTTCGGGCCGCAGCCACGAGTCGTAGCAGTGCGTCTGAAACATCAGCAAGCACGCAAGGCCGCGCATCCAATCTATGTACGAAAGGCGTTTCACTTTGCAGATCTCACTGTTCAGTTTACAGTTTTCGGCTACAACCGTTTCTATAATGGCGCGACGGTTGTGTAAAGTTCACACCACGCCTTGCAGCGCTGGACGGGAGGACTGATGAAGCAACTCAATATCTGGGGAGTCCTGGGAATCTGGGCGTTCATCTGTCTTGGCGGAGGCATTTACGCCTCATGGCAGGGCTATGGAGGCCGCGCGTTTGCCGCTACGCTCACGGCTTTTGCGCTTATGCTTCTCGTCATGTTGCTGTTTGCAGCCAAGGGAGTGGCCGACAGCCTGGCGCAAAGCATGGGACCCACCGCAGGTTTTCTGCTCGGCGCATGCTTGTTCCTGACCTACATCGCCTACCTGCTCGGAACGGGCACATTTGCCGTCGCTCGCGCAGCCGTAATGGCCGGCCTGGTTTTTGTTCCACTGGGACTCGCCAGTTCAGCGGCCAAAGCGGCGGCTGGCGCCTGGCAAGATTTCCTGATTCTCGCGGGCGTATGGGTCTTCGTTAAGTTCAGCCCTTCCCATTGGCTGTGGCCCTACCCGGGAGGGCACCTCGCCTATGTTTTCACCGTGCTGATGGCCGTGGGCGTGGCGCTTGCGGCATTTGTTTTGGTTCGTCGGGTAAATGGCATTGGCTATTCCATCGGCTGGGGCAGAAATTGGGCGCTCTATGTGCTCGCAAGTTTTTTGCTGTTCGCTTGTATCGCAATTCCTCTGGCATTGAAGATTCATTTCATCGTCTTCGCTCCGCAGTGGGCTCATTGGCGTTCGTTCCTGGGACTGTCATTGGCGATTCTGTTTTTCACCGCTTGGCCTGAGGAATTCCTGTTTCGCGGTTTGTTGCAGAACTTGCTTTCCAAGGCATCCAAAAGCGATCTCGCTGGATGGTGGACCGCCTCGATTCTGTTCGGCTTTTCCCACATCACCAACATGGGTTTTCCCAACTGGCGATACGTGATTCTGGCATCCCTCGCCGGCCTTTTTTACGGCTGGACCTGGAAGAAAAGTGGCTCAATCTTCGCTTCCGCCCTTGTCCATGCCGCCGTCGACGCAACCTGGCACTTCCTCTTTCATAGCTGACAAGATTCCCCGAGCGACTATAAGCCGACCGTATTCGGCCCACTAAATCGAGTTAAGCCGCTTTCTATTGGTGTTCCCGCACTCGCCGTGATACGTTAGAAACATCTAATTTGCCAGGTCGCATTCGGTGACGGGGGGTTCCGGGGAATGTTTCCAAGGTTTTTCGCTTACCACGTGTGTGTCGTGCTTCGGACTGCCTCCAAGTTTCGTTTTACCTCTGTACACGTCCCCATGCATTGAGTCCTGAAAACTGTCCCCGTTAGATTTGCGGTAACTCTTACGATTGATTTCAGCAGAAAGAAAAACCGGCCAACTATTTCCGCAAGCCGGTTTGTCCACCAGGTCAATTCCCCACCGCAGCTTTCTATCGCCTCCGCGTAGAAAGTTTCCGGAGGGCCAGTTAAAGGACCCCGCATTCCCGATTCTATCGGTGTAACTCGAAGACTAACTTTTGGGGAGGATTCACCCAATGATCTATTGGAATTGTACGCGCCGCTTTGTCGGCTTCGTGAGTTTGTTGTTGATTTTGGGATGGGGTCAGGCGGCATTGTCGCAAGCCCTGCCGCAAACACGCATTGTCACCGAGGTAAAGAACGAACAGCGAGTCGCAGTGGAAGGAACAACTCCGGCGTTTCTAGCCGTTAGTTCAGAGACCGGGCGCCTGCCGGGAGGGCAAAATCTTGGCCGCATGATTTTGCAACTAACCGCGACAGACGAACAGGAGCAAGCCGCCGAAAAACTGGTGAGCGATCTTCACGACCCATCTTCGCCTTCTTTTCACAGATGGCTGACGCCTTCCGAATTCGGACAGCAGTTTGGCGTCACCGAACAGGACGCAACAAAGGTTCAACAATGGCTCCAGAGCCAGGGCCTGACCGTCCACGATCTGGCGCAGAGCCGCCGCTACATTGTGTTCAGCGGAACCGTGTCGCAAGTCGAAACTGCTTTTGCCACCCAGATGCACTCCTACGAATACAAAAACAAGAAATTCATCTCCAATTCCTCTGACATCCAGATTCCCGCCGCTCTGCGCTCGGTTGTACAGGGAGTCGTGCGACTGCACAGCGATCCGCGCTCCGCAACCGCATACATGGGAACCAAAATCCATTTTAAGAAAACGGGCTCGCAATTCACGTTCGATGACGGCTCCCACTACATGACTCCCGCAGACTTCGCGAAAATCTATAATGTCCAACCGCTCTACGACGCCGGCATCAATGGCACCGGCCAGACCATCGCCATCGTCGGTCGCAGCAACATCGATGTGCAAAACGTCCGCGACTTCCGCAACGTTCTGGGGCTTCCCGCGAACGACCCAGAAATCATCGTGAATGGCGACGATCCCGGGCAAACGAGCGATATGGAGGAAGCCATGCTGGACGTAACCTGGTCCGGCGCGGTCGCGCCAATGGCGCAGATCAAGTTCGTCGTTTCCCAAAGCAACTTCTCCGACGGCGTCGACGTCTCCGCTGCCTACATCGTCGATCACAATCTGGCGTCTATCATGAGTACCAGCTACGGTTCTTGCGAAGACTCATTGGGAAAAGTGGAGAATGCCTTCTACAACACCCTCTGGAAACAAGCGGCGGCCCAAGGCATCACTTCCTTCGTGTCTGCCGGCGACAATGGTGGCGCGGGATGCGATGCTCCCGGCAGTGGTCTTTTTTCCTCTTCCGGACTGGCCGTCAACGGCATTTCTTCCACCCCTTACAACGTTTCCGTCGGCGGTACGCAATTCGACGACACCGATAATCCCGGCGCCTACTGGACCACCGTAGCGAATAACGATCCGATCACAGGTCTCTCCGTCCTCGGCTACATTCCAGAAAAAGTCTGGAACGAAAGCAGCAACGATCCCAGCGCCGTTGGACTCTGGGCCGGAAGCGGTGGCGTAAGCAAGGTCTACGCCAAGCCCGACTGGCAAGCAGCGCCAGGGGTTCCCAACGATGGCAAGCGCGACATCCCAGACTTCTCGCTCTCTGCTGCTCTCCACGACGGCTACTTGGTCTGTCTCTACGGCTATTGCAGTCAGGGTGATTACTTCTTCGCCTTTGGCGGTACCTCCGCTTCCAGCCCAGCGGCAGCCGGAATCATGGCTCTCGTGAATCAGAATCTCGGAGGACAACCGCAAGGTATCGCCAACTACGTGTTCTACAAGTTGGCATCAATTCCTGGCGTGTATCACGACACAACCAAAGGCGACAACAAGGTCCCTGATCCATCGGGGCAGTTTACCGTTGGCTATTCCGCCGGTACTGGCTACGACCTGGCAACCGGACTCGGTTCCTTCGACGCTTCGGCCCTCGTGAACAATTGGCAAAAGGCTGCAATCGCTATCGGTTCTGCCACTACTCTCGCTCTCGCCAACGGACAAGGCACCACGGTCGTTCACGGCTCGCCGATTCACGTTCGCACCACGGTGAAGTGCGGCAATGGAACCTCCTGCACTGCACCCACCGGCGCCGTTTCTCTTCTGGCTACCTCTTCGACGGGCGACGCCATCGGCTCAGGCGTCGGCCAACTGAACCCCGGCGCTTCCTCCAGCACTGCCAACATTCAAACCCGCTCAGTACCTGGCGGCTCCATGACCATCACCGCGCGGTACGGTGGCGACAGCAAATATTACGCCAGCACCTCCGGCCCAGTGAATGTCACCGTCACTCCGGAACCCAGCACCACTTACATCGGCATGATTTCCGGCGGATACATCACCACGGGACCGATTAGCGTGGGTTACGGCATACCCGTTCCCCTTGGAGTCGCCGTTGCTGGCAACTCCGGCTATGGTTACCCAACCGGCGGCATCAGTCTCTCTGCGGATGGCCAACCCATTAGCCCGGCAAAGTACGACTACAATTCCGGAGCGTGGAGTACCTACGACATCGTTCTGAACTACGGCGAAAAATCCACGCTTCTCACCCAGGGGAATAATCCAACCAGCCAATCCAGCAGCGTTTCGACCCTTGCTCCGGGACTTCCGGCTGGTCAACACCAACTCTCCGCAAACTATGCGGGCGATCCGAGCTTTGGACCAAGCAACGCCAGTTACAGTTTCTCTGTAACTAAGGCCGACTCGATGTTCCAGGACTTCTTCCCGATCGGGTCGCTTGTGGCGAACGCTCCCATCACTCTCAGTGGCCAAATCGGCTTAGTGAATGGCGGATTTGCTCCTTTCGGCGGTACGGTGACCATCACTGACATTACCGGTCCGAAGCCAGTCGTTCTCGGCGTCGGAACCGTCGACAGCAACGCCTACGGTAGCTTTCCTGTGACCGTCACGTTCAAAAACGTTGGCACTCGACTGATCCGCGCAGATTACAGCGGTGACGCCAACCTCAATCCGACCTCTGCCACTTACCACATGCCTATCCCTGCGAACTCCGACTCCAACGTCTCGCTCAGTGCTGATCAGTCCACGGTCATCGCCGGACAGCGCGTCACCTTTTCCGCCGTTGTAGGCTCGGATATTCGCCTGCACATTCCGGCCGGCAAAGTCACGTTCCTCGATGGAGCGACAGTCATCGGCAGCGCCTCTCTCGATAGCACCGGCACTGCCAATCTCGTGATGACCACGCTTTCCGCCGGCACTCACAACATTTCCGCCAGCTTTCCCGGTGACAGCGTTCTGACCCCATCCGTCTCCTCTCCAGTCACCGAGCAGATCTCGGATTACATGGTTCAAGTTTTCCCTGGAACCGTAGCCGTAAGCGCAGCAAACAACGCCGTTGTTTCCGTCAACCTCGTTCCCCTTAGCGGCTTCACCCAACCGGTTCAGCTTTCCTGTGGATCGCTGCCGGCGAACTTGAGCTGCTCGTTCAACAAGAACACCGTCACGCTCGACGGCATAACTCCGTCCGTCGTCACCCTCACGGTGGCGGTCGGTCAAAAGCACGCCAGCAACTTTGGCGTCAATCACTGGCAAGCCGCGGCGGCAAGTATTGCCCTCGCCGGCTTGTTGCTGCCGCTCGGCATCCGCCGCCGCTGGAAGACCACCTTCGCCGTTCTCTGCCTGCTGGGCGTCGCCCTTTGCGGAGTGGGATGCGGTTCCGTGTCCACTTCCAACTCCAGCACTACCCCCAGCTCGAATCCCAGCGCCGACAGCAAGAAACCTCACTCCTCAACAATTACCGTGACGGCCACTTCCGGCGTCGGCGGTGGCGTCATCACCAGGTCAGCGCAACTGACCGTCACCATCAACAACTAAAAAACAAGCGCGGCCCATCCTTTCCGCTCCCTCAGCTGAAAGGATGGGCCCGCATCTTAGTTGAAGGAGGGTGCCCCAGGTTCCGCTTTCTGGTACCTGGGTCTTGGGTCGTATTTCTTCTCACTCCACGGCGTTCACGAAGGGTGCCCCGGGTTCCGCTGCCTGGTACCCGGGTCTAGGGTTGGTCTTTCTGGTCGAAGTGACCATAGGTGTCACACCCTTTGGTTTTGGCTCATTCATTCGAATACTATACCTATTAAATACTATTTAATACTTGGTAGTTTACACGCTAAGGTGTGCCGTGATCTCCCGCACTAGTTCGTTCTGCACCCCGCCGTTTGTCATCCCTCCCTGCCCTCAGGCAAATCTCTTCAAACCCTTCCCGATCCATATAGATCTTGGGCAGAGACACACCGGCACCGGTCGCTGGTCGCCGGCCACCCCTCTCTAAGTCCTTTGTTTCCCCTACATACGCAAAAACAAGGGGTAGGGGGGATATCAAGTGAGTTATGTTACGTTTTACTTTAACATGTCGGCGCGCCGACATTTCCATGGAAAGGAAACTGACACCAATCGATCGCCAGCTAAGTGAACCACTCGCTGCGATACGCCAACCACCAACTGAATGCCAGCAAAGGAACAGTCGCGCCGACGGCCCACCAGAATGGCAGAAACAGATCGGCCGCAAGGCCCAGCACCGCGAACGTTCCCCAAAAAATCTTCCGTTGCATGGTCTCAGTCTAACCTGAATTGCCAAAAGCGGAACTGGCCTTTGCGCTTCATTTGCGATACAAACGGTGGATTGCAATGAGCGCATTTCGGCGGAGGAATCGATGACGAAGGAAAGTCCGTTGAGTTCTACGCGCGGTTTTCGCGTGCGCACCTACGAAGCCGAAGGTGTGATGGTCGTGGAATGCGAAGGCCGCCTGACCAGCGACAACGCCCCGCTGCTGCGCATGGAAATCAAGGAACTGGTGCCGCTTCACCCTCACATCGTTCTGGATCTGAAACAAGTTCCGCAGATGGACAGCGCCGGTCTGGGCATGGTTGTCGGGCTATACGTGGCAGCGCGGACCCGAGGTTGCCGCCTTGAGTTGGTAAATGCTAACGAGGCAATCCGCAAATTGTTCAGTATCACCAACGTACTTTCGCTCTTCGAGCCGGCAGGCCGCCACCACGGCAAAACAATCTAGGCGATTGTCATTCCTGACAGAGCAAGACCAACTTGCCGGACACTTGTGCCTTTTCGAGCATTTCATTGGCTCGCGCTGCTTCTCGCAGGGGAAATCTCGCGGCGATCACCGGATGAATCTTCCTTTGCGAAAGCAACTCGAACAAACGCGCCAGGTCCCCGCGAAACAGATCCGGCGAGGCGTCGGAAAAAGTTTTGACGTTGAACCAGGAGGCCCGTTTCCCGTCAGGAAGAATCTTCATTAAGCCAAGGGTCGCGAATCCAAAACCCGCAGCCAACTTGCCTTGCGAAAGCGCAGCCTGCGCCCCGTAACAGACCAGCGCTCCGCCCTTGCGCAAGCAGCCGTAGGAAGACCACCAACTCGTTCCGCCGATCGGATCGAGCACAGCCTCGACGCCTCCGGGAGCAAGCTGACGCAGCCGCTCAACGAAGCTCTCGGAGCGGTAGTCAATGGGCGTCGCGCCGAGCGAGGCAACTAGTTCATGCTTTGGTTTAGAGGCCGTGCCGAACATTGCAAGGCCCGCGACTTTCCCCAACTGGAGCGCAGCGGTTCCGACGCCTCCCGCAGCGGCGTGGATCAGAACCCGCTGACCTTCACTGAGTTTCGCCACGCGATGGAGCATTTCGTAAGCCGTCATGTAATTGAGGACCAGGCTAACGGCTTCCGCGGGGTCTAGAGCGTCGGGAACAGATACAAGTCGATTCGCGGGAATAATCGCGTAACGGCTATATCCACCGGTCATGATGAGAGCGGCCACACGCTGGCCAATCGTGAGTTGACGAATTCCGTCGCCAAGAGCGTCGACCTCACCGACAATGTCGTAGCCGGGAGCAAACGGAAACTTCGGAGCGTCTGGATAGAGGCCGTGCCGCATCAGAACATCAGCAAAAGCAACGCCGGCGGCCAGGATTTTCACACGCACCTCGCCCACGCCGGGCTTGGGCAGATCTTCTTCGACCCACTGCAAAACCTCGGGACCGCCCAGTCCGGTTATCACGACGCGAGCATTTTTTGGTTCGGGCATTCGCTATGCCTTTCCGGCAACCAAACTGTCGCCGCTTGCCAACGATCAAGAATGTATATACTCTATGTATATACAAAGAGGTGGAGAATGGCAATCGCAAGGGTATTCAAATCCGGGAACAGCCAGGCCGTTCGCCTGCCGAAGAAATTCCGCGTAAAGAGCAAGGAACTGGAGATTGAAAAGCGTGGCAACGAAATCATCCTGCGCGAAAAGCCCGTTGGGATGGAACGAGCTTTTTATCTTCTGACGGAACTCGTGAATCTCGACGCGCTTAAGAACCGCAAAGACGACAAGCCCCAAAAGCGCAAGGGCTTGTGATGGACACCAGATTTCTGCTGGACACGGACATTTGCATTTATGTTCGGCAGAAGAGGTCGGCGTCCCTGCTCCAGCGCTTCCACGCTTTGCAACCAGGAGAGGCAGCGGTATCCGTTGTCACCTATGGAGAATTACTCTATGGAGCAATCAAGCGCGGGCAAATGGCCATTGAACGGGAAAAATGGCATGAGCTTGTAGACCTGCTTCCAGTGCTTCCCTTGCCCGTCGACACCTCTCAAGAATACGGAGCGATACGAGCGGAATTGGAATCATCGGGCAAAGTAATCGGGAACAATGATTTGTGGATTGCGGCGCACGCGATGGCGGCGGGACTCATTTTGGTAACGAACAACGAGAAAGAGTTTCGCAGGGTACGGGGACTCAAGGTCCAAAACTGGGCGAAATAGTATTTCTGGCGTAGTAAGGCGCTAGCGGACGACGCCAGCGAGGGGTGACGAGGCGGAAGCGTAGAGGCGCTTAGGCATGCGGCCGGCGTTGAAAGCTTTGCGGCCAGCCACCACGGCATCGCGCATCGCTTCAGCCATTAAGACAGCATCAGCGGCTTCCGCGATTGCCGTATTCATCAGAACGCCATCGGCGCCGAGTTCCATTGCCACGGCCGCGTCTGAAGCGGTGCCCACGCCAGCGTCAACAATCATTGGAACTTCGGTGATGCGTTCGCGGAGGATACGCAGGTTGGCCGGATTCTGAATGCCCAGGCCCGAGCCGATCGGCGCGGCCAGTGGCATAACGGCAGACGCTCCCGCGTCAATCAACTTGCGAGCAGCAATCAGGTCGTCATTGGTGTACGGAAGGACGATGAAACCTTCCTTCACCAGCACGCGGGTGGCTTCAATCAACTGCTCGGTATCGGGAAATAATGTTTGCTGGTCGCCGATGACTTCCAATTTAATCCAGTTCGACAAACCGACTTCGCGCGCCAGACGAGCAGTGCGGATGGCTTCGTCGGCCGTGTAGCACGCCGCGGTGTTCGGCAAAATGAAAATTCTCTCGCGGTCGATGTAGTCGAGCAAAGACTCCTTGGACTTGTCTGTCAGATTCACGCGGCGAACGGCGACGGTGACCATGTCCGCACCCGAAGCTGCGTGAGCGCGGGCCATCTCCTGAAAGCTGCGGTACTTCCCTGTTCCAACGATGAGGCGAGAATTGAACGCGCGACCTGCGATGACCAATTGGTCTGACATGTCTGAGTCCCCAAGGGAATTGTAGTCCCTGGAAGCCACAGGGACAAATGTTGAATGTTCACCCGCGCGAACACGCGGCACGCGTGACGGGCAGAGCTGCGGTCGCCGCTGAGGTTCCGCCGACGCCGCTCGCGCTAACGGATCGAATCACGCCTGCTGAAGATGCGCTTCGAGAAACCAGAGGTCCTTGTCGAGTTCGCGCGTCAGCGTTGTGAACAGATCGCAGGTGATGGCATCGCCGAGATCATTCGCCTCCTGCACCGCGGTGCGCAGCGCGTTGGCGTGATGGGCGACATTGTGCACCAGAAACTTCAGCATGGACGGACCATCGGAGGCGGCCAGATCCGCTTCTTTCAAACCGGATTTTGCTGCGGCTTCTCGCGCGGTGCCGTTGGCTACTCCACCGAGAGTGGTGACGCGCTCGGCCAGCGAATCGGTCTGGTCTTCCAGGTGCGACGCGATGGAATCGAAAAGTTCGTGCAACTGAATGAAATGCATTCCCTTCACATTCCAGTGGGCCCACTTCACCTGGGAACGCAAATCGAAACTATCAGCCAGCCGCGCGTTCAGCAGCGCGATGAGCGCCTGCCGATGTTCTTGGGGAGCGCCGACGCTGGAAGGATAAGTACGTAATGTAGCAACCGCTGCTTTAGCCATAGGGAAACCTCCTTAGCAAAGATCGGAACTACTGATTGAGATGGCGAAAAAAAGAAAAGGGATACAAATTTCTAACGAGAACGGGCAATTCTCGCAAGAGCTTAAAACCAGTGTCATGTCCCGAAAATAGATTTGACGAAGTTCGGAGTCTTCAGGGGCTGAAGCCCAATTCAATTCTCAGGCCTTACGCCGGGGCCGAGAGCCCCGGCCTCCGAGAGAAAAATACAACGAACTTCCGGGACGACACACTAGCCTGAAGGTCTTAGGCTCGGATCAGTCCTGCGCGACGGGCCGCGGTTCCGTTACATCGGAGTAGAGCTTGGCGATCAAGTCGTGGAATTGCTTCTCGACGACGCGGCGTTTCAGCTTCATGGTAAAGGTAAGGCTGCCGCTAGCAAAAGTGAAGTCGTCGGGCAGCAGGGCGAAGCGCTTAATGTTTTCATATTTCGCCAGACGAGTAGTCAGGCGGCTGACTTCGTTTTCAATCAAGGCATAAGCGCGGGGATGCGCGGCAAGTTCCGCATTGGAAGAGAACTTCAGCCCTTCATCCGCGAGCTTGGCCGAAACGGTAGCGTGGTTTGGCACAATCAGTGCCACAACGAATTTCCTCTGATCGCCGACAACCATCGCGTTCAGGATGTAAGGACTGGTTTTCAACGCGTTTTCGATTGGTTGCGGGGCAACAAATTTCCCACCCGCGGTTTTCAGTAGGTCCTTCTTGCGATCGGTGATGAAAAGATAATTGTCTTTGTCCAGATAGCCGATATCGCCGGTCCTGAACCAGCCGTCCTCCGATAGAACGTCGCGGGTAGCTTCCGGCGATTTGTAGTAGCCCTGCATCACACAGGGACCCTTAGCCAGAATTTCGCCATCATCGGCGATGTGAATCTGGACGTTAATGATGGGCCTGCCGCTGCTGCCAACGCGGTTCTTGGGATAGTTCGAAGTGAGAACCGGAGAAGTTTCGGTGAGCCCGTAACCCTGATAGATGGGAATGCCGATGGCCCAAAAAAATTCCGCCATTTCCTTGGAAAGCGGCGCGCCGCCCGACATCACGAGTCGCAACTTTCCGCCGGTGCCCGCGCGAATCTTGGAGTAGACGAGTTTGTCGGCAATGGCCCACTTCAGCTTTACACCCAGGCTGGCGCTTTTTTCGCCGCACCGCCAACTGGCGGCTTCGCGCGCCGTCTTAATTGAAAAATTGAAAATTTTGCGTTTTGCTCCGGTGGCTTTGCTTCCCTGCTCCATCAAGCGGGCATAGATCTTTTCAAAAAAGCGAGGAACGGCGGCGAGGATCGTGGGATGAACTTCAAGGAGCGCCTGCGCAACGTTTTCCACGACTTCCACATAGGCCACGGGACATCCCTGAAAGAGGTAGACGTAATCGAGCATGCGGCCGTAAACATGCGCCAACGGGAGAAACGATACGGCCAGATCTTCTTCGGGCTTGAGGTTGAATTCCACACACGTGTCGCTGACATTCGAGCTGAAATTATTGTGGGTCAGCATCACGCCTTTTGGCTCACCGGTGGTTCCCGAGGTGTAAATGAGGGAGGCCAATTGGGTGGGAAGGACCTGAGCGACGCGCAGGCGATAGGCGGCGATTTCGGCGGGACCTGTAGTCGCAATCAAGGTCTCGTAACGCAAGAAATCGGCAGGCAAGGTGTCGTCCGCATGCGCCACGATCACTTGTTGCAGGTCTTTGAGCTGGTCTCTGATGGCGAGGAACCTCTCGAGCTGAGCGGCTCCGGAAATGAAAACCACTTTCGCGCCGCAGTGATTCAGGATGTAGCTCATGCGGTCAGGCGACTCATTGAAGTACACGGGCACGGTGACAGCGCCCGAGCCGCTAATGGCGAAATCGGCGGTATGCCATTCCGGGCAATTGGGAGCAAAAAGGCCGACGCGGTCGCCGGATTTCACCCCGAGTTCAACGAGAGCATTGGCCAGGCCGGCTGCACGCCGCAGAAACTCTTGAGAAGAAACGGCTTCCCAGCGATCGTCGCGGCGCACCATTTGCGCGCGGGAGGAAGGGTGCTCGTCGACGGCCCGAAGGAATCGCGAAGGGAGGGTTGGATAGTTCATGTAATTTTTGAATGTACCCTAGTCAGAAACTTGGTGCAATGTTCCCCAAGGCGGTAGTGGTCAAAGCGGTAAAGGGCGAATTTTGGGGCGTTGAATTTTCGTGTTTTACGATTCGCAGTCGCGAACCACCGAGGAGTCTCTTACCGTCGACGCTGAAAGCGACAGTGACGATGTCGTTTCCTTCAGGAGACGTTCTGTGACGAGGCCAAAGCGCGAAAATCAAGCAGACCACAGTCCCTGCAGCGATGCTGAGCGCAACGATTTTCGACGAGGGTGGATGTTCGCTCCGCAATTGCTCGGAACGCGCTTTGCCACGCTGCCCTTTGAATTTTGCGGACCGATGGTATCAACCTCGACGCGGCGGGTTACCGGGCGACACCGGTACGCTGGTAAGCCCTGGAAATAGCTGACGCGAGCAGCGAAGTGGTCTATCGGGGCGGACCGCCCGTTTCTTCGCAACTAAGAAGAGGTGGGTTAAGATGGGGTCCGAGGAGCTAATCCCATGAGCACATCGACGTCCGTGATGAATGATCCAGCGGTTAGCCGCGGACCCTTTCGTGCCCCGCGCGGAACCGAGCTTTCCTGTAAGGGTTGGCAGCAGGAAGCGGCGCTGCGGATGTTACTGAATAATCTGGACCCGGAAGTGGGAGAAAAGCCGGAGGACCTGGTTGTCTATGGAGGGACGGGGAAAGCGGCACGAAATTGGGATTGCTTTCATGCCATTGTGAAGTCGCTGCGAGCGCTGGAGGGGGACGAGACGCTGTTAGTGCAGTCGGGTAAGCCGGTGGCTGTTTTCAGGACGCACGACTACGCCCCGCGAGTGCTGCTGTGCAACTCCAACCTGGTGGGCCAGTGGAACAATTGGGAAAAGTTCAACGAGTTGGACCGCGCCGGCTTGATGATGTACGGCCAGATGACTGCCGGGAGCTGGATTTACATCGGGACGCAGGGAATTCTGCAGGGCACGTTTGAGACTTTTGCTTCCGCGGCGCAACAACATTTCGGTGGCACGCTGGCAGGCAAGCTAGTGGTGAGCGGCGGCATGGGAGGAATGGGTGGAGCGCAGCCGCTGGCAGCCACGATGAACGGCGGAGCGTTTTTGGGGATCGATGTCGACCCGGAGCGCATCAAGCGCCGCGTCAAGTCGGGCTATTGCGACATGATGGTGACATCGCTGGACGAAGCCCTGCGCATTTTGAAGAACGCCGTGCGCAAGGGAGAAGCAACTTCGGTGGGCCTGGTAGGCAATTGCGCTGATCTGATTCCCGAACTGGCGAAACGCGGCGTGGTGCCCGATGTGTTGACCGACCAGACCAGCGCGCACGACCCGATCGGTGGATACGTTCCGAACAAGCTGACGCTGGAGCAAGCAATCGCGCTGCGGAAATCGGACCCGGAGGAATACCGCAAGCGCTCCATCGCAGCAATGGCCGAGCACGTTCAAGGCATGTTGGAGCTGCAAAAACTTGGTGCGGTGACTTTCGACTACGGCAACAACATTCGGACGTTCGCGCACGAAGCGGGCGTGAAGAACGCTTACGACTTCCCTGGCTTCGTTCCCGCTTACATTCGCCCGCTGTTCTGCGAAGGTAAAGGGCCGTTTCGTTGGGCTGCGCTTTCAGGTGAGCCTTCGGATATTGCACGAACCGACCGGCTGGTGTTGGAAATGTTTCCAGAGAACGAACATTTGAAGCGCTGGATCACTATGGCGCAGAAGAAAGTGAAGTTTCAGGGATTGCCATCGCGCATCTGCTGGCTGGGCTACGGCGAACGAGACAAGTTTGGGCTGAGGCTGAATGATCTGGTGGCCAAGGGTGAACTGAAAGCGCCAATCGTAATTGGGCGGGATCATCTGGACTGCGGGTCGGTGGCTTCTCCGTACCGAGAAACTGAATCGATGAAGGATGGCTCTGACGCGATTGCGGACTGGGCGCTGCTGAACGCTCTCTTGAATACGGCCAGCGGCGCGTCGTGGGTTTCTATCCATAACGGCGGCGGGGTGGGGATTGGGTACTCGCAACACGCGGGCCAAGTAACCTGCGCGGATGGCACCAAAGAGATGGCCAAGCGCATCGAACGGGTATTGACGAACGATCCCGGGATGGGAGTAGTTCGCCACGTCGACGCCGGCTACACGGAGGCAATCGATTTCGCGAAGAAGTCGGGCGTGAAGGTGCCAATGTTGTAGGGCCAGGCGAAACGTCGAGGAGCGAGCGATGTACACAATATTCGGAGCAACCGGAAATATTGGATCGGTGATCACCAAGGTTCTGCTGGAGAAGGGCGAACAAGTACGCGTAGTTGGCCGGAATGCCGGCAAATTGCAGAAGTATGTGCAGAAAGGCGCGGAGGCGGTTGTTGGCGATGTTTCCGACGAAGCCGCGATGACGCAGGCGCTGAGCGGGGCTCGCGCGGCGTTTTTGATGATCCCGCCGGATCCAGCTTCGCCCGACTACCGTGCAGAGCAAGATCGCATCAGCGATTCAATCGCCGCGGCAGTGAAGAAATCTGCGTTGCAGTATGCCGTGAACCTCAGCAGTTTTGGGGCGCAGGCGGAAACGGGAACAGGTCCCATTTCAGGGCTTCATCGCTTTGAGAAGAAACTGAACGCCATCGAAAAGCTGAATGTACTGCACTTGCGGCCGGCCTACTTTCTTGAAAACCATCTGAACAGCATCAACATGATCCAGATGATGGGAATGATTGGCGGAGCGTTAAAGGCCGACCTGCGCATGCCGCAAATAGCGACGCGAGACATCGGCGCGTTCGCGGCGGAGCGATTGCTCAAACTGGACTTCAACACGAAACAGACGCACGAACTGCTGGGGCAGCGCGATTTGAGCATGAATGACGTCGCTGCGGTGATTGCCCGCACGATTGGGATTGCTGATTTGCGATACGCGCAGTTCCCTTACGAGCAGGTGGAGCAGTTTCTCCTGCAGATGGGCACGCCAGCGAAAACGGCGTCGTACTTCACCGAAATGTTCCGCGGAATCAACGAAGGGGTCGTCGTGGCTACGGAGCCGCGTTCGGCGGAAAATACCACGCCGACTTCGATCGAGACTTTCGTGAAAGACGTGTTTGCGCCGGCATACCGAGGGCAAGCCGTCGGCGCCTGAATGCAAACCGCGACTGAATCTGCCAGAATAACAACACGTTGAGTGACAGCCTACTGATTACAGGTGCTTCGCAGCTTTTGACGCTGAGGGGCGAAGGTCCGCGCAGGGGTAGCTCCCTTTCCAAACTTGGGATCATTAAAGATGGAGCGGTACTGGTGCGCGACGGGCTGATCGTTGCGGCCGACACGCGCGTGAGAGTGGAATCACGCAAAGATGCCAGGCGAGCAGACGAGATCGATGTTGGCGGACGCGTGATTCTGCCCGGATTTGTGGATTCGCATACTCACCTGGTGCATGCGGCGAGCCGCGCCGAAGAATACGAGCTGAAAATCCAAGGCGTCAGCTACGAGGAAATCGCAAAGAAGCGCGGCGGCATTCTGAATTCGGTGAAGCGCTTGCGAGCCGCTACTTCCGATGCGCTCAAACGCCGAGCGCTAGCCGCGTTGCAGGAATTCGCCGCGTATGGAACAACGACGGTGGAGGCAAAAAGCGGTTATGGTCTGGACGTTGCGAGCGAACTGAAGATTCTGCAATTGCATCGCGAACTGAACCAGTCGCAACCGCTGGAAATCGTTTCGACATTTCTGGGCGCGCATGTGGTTCCCGCCGAATATCGCGGAACACCTGACGGAGCAGAGCGGTACGTGAAACTGTTGACCGATCAACTGCTGCCGGAAGTGGTGAACGAAGGCCTGGCGGAATTTTGTGATGCGTTTTGCGATCGTGGCGCTTTCACGCGCGCGCAATCCAAGCGAATCTTGAGTGAAGGTAAACAACTCGGGCTTATGCCGAGGTTGCACGCCGAGCAGCTATCGCGAACGGGAGCGACGCAGTTGGCGGTGGAACTGGGAGCGGCAAGCTGCGATCACCTGGAACACATCAACTCCGCCGATATTCGCCGGCTGGCGCAATCGCGCACCGTGGCCACGATGCTACCGGGCTGCGATTTTCATCTGGGTTGGAAGCAATATGCTCCGGCACGGAAGCTGATTGAGGCCGGCGCGGTTGTGGCGCTCGCGACAGACTACAATCCCGGCACCTGCCCGACGGTGAGCATGCCCATGATCTTGTCTCTGGCGTGCACGCAGTTGCGCATGACTCCAGCCGAGGCCATTACCGCTGCCACGATCAACGCCGCGTTTGGTTTGCGGCGCGACAAGCGAATCGGATCGCTGGAAGCGGGAAAACAGGCAGATCTGGCGGTCTTCGCAGTGGAGGATTACCGCGAAATTCCTTATTATTTTGGAATGAACCGCTGCTGGTTGACGATGAAGCGCGGCGAGATCATCTACATGCAGGATTGAAGTAGAAGAACTTTGAATGACGCGGTATTCTTGCGCGCATTCCTGAGGCGAAAGCAGACGATGAAACGATTGATAGAGTGCGTGCCGAATTTTTCCGAGGGACGCGATCCCGCGAAGATCGACGCCATCATCCAGGCCATGAGCGACGTACCGGGCGTCTATGTTCTGGATCGCGAGATGGACGCCGACCACAACCGCTGCGTGGTGACGCTGGCGGGCGATCCGGAAGCCGTTGCGGAGGCCGCTATTCGTGGCACGGGCCGCGCGATGGAACTGATCGACATGAATCACCACAACGGAGCGCATCCGCGAGTGGGCGCAACCGACGTGATTCCGTTCATTCCCATTGAAGGCGTGTCGATTGAAGATTGCGTGGCGCTGGCGCGGCGTGTGGGCAATGAAATCTGGAAGCGTCATCGCATTCCAATCTTTTTTTATGAAGCGGCGGCAACGCGGCCGGATCGGGTCAATCTGGAAAATGTGCGCCGGGGGCAGTTTGAAGGCTTGCGCGAAGAGATGAAGAAAAACCATGACCGTCAGCCGGACATCGGGGAACCAAAGCTGCATCCAACGGCGGGAGTGACGGTAGTGGGAGCGCGGAAATTTCTGATCGCGTACAACGTTAACCTGAACACTTCTGACATCAGCGTCGCGAATAAAATCGCGAAGGCTATTCGCTTCTCAAGCGGCGGTCTGCGGTACGTGAAATCGATGGGCGTGGAATTGAAGGCGCGCAATCTGGCGCAAGTGTCGATTAATCTGACGGATTTCGAGAGCACGCCGATGCATCGAGTCTACGAGATGGTGAAACGCGAGGCTGAGCGTTACGGAGTGATGCCGGTGGGCAGCGAGATTGTCGGACTGGTGCCAAAGAAGGCGATTGAGATGGCGGCAGATTTCTTTTTGCAGCTGGAGAATTTTTCGCCTTCGCAGGTGTTTGAAAACAAGCTGTCTGCCGTGCTGACGGGCGCACCGGCCGAGGTCAAAGAAGGAAAGCTAGCCAGCCTTGCCCGCCCGTTCCTGGAGGCTGTGGCCGAACCAACGGCGACGCCGGGA
This sequence comes from Candidatus Acidiferrales bacterium, assembly GCA_963826335.1. Classification (GTDB taxonomy): domain Bacteria; phylum Acidobacteriota; class Terriglobia; order Acidiferrales; family UBA7541; genus Acidiferrum. The sequence continues at coordinate 22,879 of CAWGXB010000013.1, forward strand.
GGCGGCAGCGTGGCGGCGCATGCAGCGGCGATGGCTGCGGCGCTGGGACAAATGGTAGCGGGCTTGTCGCGCAAGAAGAAATCGCAAATATTGCATGTCGAAAAGCTCTCCGAGCATTTGGATGCACTGCGCAAAACGGCCGACGAACTGGCGGCAGCTATCGACCGCGATGCTGCTTCCTACGATGCGGTGATGACCGCGTTCAAGCTTCCGCAAGGAAGCGCTGCGGAGACGGAGCAGCGCGAAGAAGCCGTGCAGCGAGCGACCAAGGGAGCCGCGGAGGTTCCTCTGGAGGTTGCGGAAAAGGCTGTTGCGCTGCACGATCGCCTGGTGCAACTGGAAGGGGTTTCCGCCGCATCCATGAAATCAGATCTACGTGTGGCGCGTCTAATGGCAGTAGCCGGTGCAAAAGGCGCCATCGCGAACGTCGAGATCAACCTGGACGGCCTGAAAGACACGGCATATGTGGCCTCCGTCAAAAACCGAGTTGACGATATGCGCAAACGCCTCGGTTAGTCCCTGGCCGGTGTCGTAGAATAGAGTTTCTGCCCTGCCCCTTTGAAAGGAGCACTTCATGAAGTGTATGACGATAACGGTACGGATTGTGGCGGCGTGCGCCGCATTGGTTTTGCTTTCTGCGACGGCCAAGCTGGCCAGAGCGGGTGGCGTTGGGGCCGATACCATTGGTCTTTTCCCGAAAGAAGTGGGCGAGTTTGCGTATGCCGACTTAAAAAAAGCTCGCACCATGAAGTGGTATCCCGCGCTGCAGGAACAGATGCTCCCGGAACGGTTCCGGCAATTCGAGAAGTTTCTAGCGTCGGCAGGCGTGGATCCAAATAGCCAGGTGGATGAACTGGTGTGGGGATTGGTGCCCGAGTCGATGGCAAAACAGGAAGGCGGAGGCGCCACGGACATCCCTTCGAGCGAGATGATCGTGGGAGTCGCCATGGGGAGTTTCAATCCGGACTCTACGGAGGCCTATTTCAAGCAGCAAAAGCTTGCCGTGACGGATGTCCGCGGGTTCAAGCTGTATGCGTTCGGGTCGGGCTCAGGGGCGAGTGACCTGTTTTTCTTTTTTATCGATTCCAGCAAAGCAGCTTTCGGCCACCGTCAACTTCTGGAAAAGATGATTGAGATTCGTTCCGGAGGACAAGAAGGCTTGTTGCGCAACGACAAGATGTACAACCTGATTAACGAGGCCAACGGCTCTGGCATGGTTTGGGCAGTGCTGGGTCCGGGTTACACGCGGCTGGCGCTCGGGCAACTGGCTCCGGAAGTGCAGCAGTTCCCCGAAGCGACGAAACTGATCCAGAACATGCAATCGATGATCATCACGGCCAACGCCGGCAGCGGCATCGATGGAAAATTTCAGGCCGTCTGTGGTTCCTCCGGTGACGCCAATACGCTGAGCCAGTTGATGCAGGCGGGTTTGCTGTACAAGAAGTACCAAGCCAGTAAAGACAATCCGGAGTTGGGGCAGCTCCTCGATCAGGCCAGCGTGTCTCCTTCAGGCGACCGTGTGGTGATTAACATGACTCTTAGTGACGACCAGATGACCTCGCTGATCAAGAAAAACACGTTTGCATTTAAATTGTGAGTGAAGTTGCGGAGCGGCTCTTCGGCGGGCTAATCGGTGTGTGCGCCGTTGCGGAGGAACTTGACGAGGCGCATCCGTGCGGATTTCGCCAGGAAGTCGCAGTGCACTTCGTCGACGCCGGGCAGCTTCAGTTCCTGCTTTCCTTCCAGACGCTCTGTTCCCGGGACATCCAGATCGATTTCCAGACGATCCTCATAACGAAGCAGGGTAATTTCGCAGCTGCTCGCTGAACTGTGACAGTGGAAGCAGTGCTTGCAGGCCAACATCACAGACTGTTGCAAATCGAGAATCGCTTCGTTCGGCAGCCCGGCATTGTCCGCGAAATAGCGCGCGACGCCTCCGGCAGCAGCGGCGAGACGCACATCCGCATCCATCTGAAGCAGAATCGTCTGGGGGTAGGTCGGCACGGTTATTGGCTACTGGCTAAGGCTACATCACAAGCTTCGCGGCAATCCGGACAATAATACAACCCATCGACGCAGAGCCGAACATGGTTCTGGCCTTTGCAGATGGTGCAGTACTTTTCGCAAGTGCAATAGGGCTCGGCCTTGTCGCACTGTACACAGACGACCTGCTGCAGGGGAGCCATGTGCACCTCCGAGGAAAACTGTACCTGACAGGTAGTATACCGGCAAGAGCGGGCTAGCCTGAAGCGCCTAACTGTGAAGCGGTGCCATTCCATTCACAGGCCGCGGGAACCGTATTTTGACGCTACCTGCCTCGCATGCTAACATCCCTTTTTGCCCGAGCACTCGGAATGGACTCCGGAACCTCTCCCATAAATTCGGCACCTCGCAAAACGCCTTTGAACGCGGTGCATCGCCGTTTAGGGGCGAAAATGGTTAATTTTGGCGGCTGGGATATGCCCGTCGAATACCCATCCAGCGGCGGATTGGTGGCGGAGCATAAAGCGGTGCGCGGCGGTGTCGGCTTGTTTGACGTCAGTCACATGGGCGATATCCGGGTGCGAAGCGGCAAACATCCGGGTGGCGCGCTGGCTGCGGTTCAGCACATCACCATGAATGACGCGTCGAAGTTGGCCATCGGCCAGGCACAGTACTCGGCAATGCTGTATCCCGAGGGCACATTCGTCGACGACGTTATCGTGCATCGGCTGGGCGAAGACGATTTTCTGCTGGTGATCAACGCGGGCACCCGAGAGAAAGACATCAATTGGGTACGGGAAAACACGAAGAAGTTTGATTGCCGGGTTGAAGAGCTGAGCGACGCCTACACACAACTTGCCATTCAGGGACCGCGGGCTCGCGACGTTCTTCACAAACTGACTGATGCAAATCTGGACGCTGTGAAGAATTACTGGTTCACGCACGGCACGGTATGCGGCCTGAAGAATACGCTGATCGCCCGGACAGGGTACACGGGAGAAGACGGCTTCGAGATTTATATACCGTCCGACGTGGCCACCAGTGAACGCGTCTGGAGCGAAGTCCTGGAAGCGGGAAAAGAATTCGACATCGTTCCTTGCGGGCTGGGCGCGCGGAACACGCTGCGGCTGGAATCGAAGATGGCGCTGTACGAGCATGAGATCAGCGACAAGATCAACGTGTGGGAAGCGGGCCTGGATCGCTATTGCAAGATGGAAAAGGGCGAGTTCATCGGGCGCGCAGCGTTGGAAAAAGCACGAGCCGCTGGACTGACGAGAATGCTGGTCGGGCTGGAAATGATTGATCGTGGCATCGCGCGGGACGGATATCGCTGCGTGAGCGAAGCTGGCGAAGAGATCGGCGTAGTGACCAGCGGCTCGCCATCGCCGACATTGTGCAAAAACATCGCTTTGGCCTATGTGCCGCCGTCGCTTGCGGCGCTGGGCACAATCGTGGCGATCGAGATTCGTTCGCAGAAATGCAGAGCGCAGGTGGTTTCGACTCCATTTTATAAACGGCCCAAAAAGGCAATCGCCCAGTAAAATGGAAGCGGTGGAATTCTAAAGTAAGGGGGTGTTGCAATGGCTTATCCGAAAGAGTTTCGCTATACAAAAGAACACGAATGGATTTCCGCGAAAGGCGACATGGCCACGATCGGGATCACCGACTACGCGCAACATGAATTGGGCGATGTGGTATTCGTCGAATTGCCCCCGGTGGACGCAAAGATTACCGCCGGCAAGACATTCGGTTCGGTGGAATCGGTGAAAGCGGTAAGTGAAATCTACGCGCCCGTGAACGGTGAAGTCATCGAAGGCAACGCTGAACTGCACAACAAACCGGAGACCATCAATAGCGATCCGCACGGCGCCGGATGGCTGATTAAGGTGAAACTCACCAACCCCGCCGAAGTGAATTCCCTGATGGACGCAGTTGCCTACGAAGCGTACATCGCGGAAAAGCAGAAGGATGCGTCGGCCTGATGCGCTACTTGCCGAAGAGTCCCGCCGAGCGCGAAGAAATGCTGGCTGCCATCGGCGTGAAATCGGTCGAAGAACTGTTTTCGACAATTCCGGAAGCCTACCGGTTGAAAGGGCCGTTGAATTTGCCGCCAGCGATGTCTGAAGCGGAAGTCATAGACTATTTTCAGCAGCGGGCCTCGGAAAACTCCGTCGGATACTCCAGCTATCTGGGAGCGGGCGTGTATAACCACCTTCGCTCTGTGGTGACCGACACGATTCTGCAGCGCGGAGAATTCCTGACCTCGTACACACCTTACCAGGCTGAGATTTCCCAAGGCACGCTGCAAGCCATCTTTGAGTTTCAGACTTTGATGTGCCAACTGACCGGGCAGGAAGTTGCCAACGCCTCCATGTATGACGGCTCGACGGCAACGACCGAAGCGGTGCTGATGGCGGAGCGTTTGACGAACCGGCGGCGAGTTCTGGTGGCGCGCTCGGTTCATCCCGAATATCGCGACGTGCTGAAAACGTATGCGAAGAACTCGGGTTTGAACGTCGAGGAGATCGGATTCACCGCAGCGGGAACTCTGGATGGCAAAGCATTAGAAGCTTCGTTGAAAGACGATGTGTGCGCGGTTGTGGTGCAGTCACCGAATTTCTTTGGGGCCATCGAAACTCTGGCGCCTCTGGCGGAAGCTGCACACCACAGTGGCGCGCTTCTGGTTGTGGCCGTGACCGAGGCCGTTTCGCTGGGAATTGTGAAGCCGCCCGCGGAAGCGGACATTGTGGCAATGGAGGGCCAGAGCTTTGGATTGGCTCCCAGTTACGGCGGCCCATTTGTCGGCGTCATCGCATCACGCGACAAATTTGTCCGTCAAATGCCCGGGCGCCTTGCGGGGCAGACGACCGACCTCGAAGGACGCCGCGGTTTCGTTTTGACGCTAGCCACGAGGGAGCAACACATCCGCCGCGAAAAGGCGACGTCGAACATCTGCACGAATCAAGCGCTGTGCGCACTGGCTGCCACGGTACACCTGACTTTGCTGGGGAAAGAAGGCTTGCGGGAATTGGCGGAGCAGAATCTTTCCAAAGCGCGGTTCGCGCTGCACGAACTGGAGAAGATCCCGGGCGTGAAGCGCACTTTTTCGGCGCCCTTCTTCAACGAATTCACCGTGGAGCTGCCGCGCTCGGTGAAAATGATCAACGCGCAATTGTTGAAGGAAAAGATCGTCGGTCCCTTTGTTTTGGGTGCAGCGTATCCAGAACTGACGAAGCATGCGCTGGTGTGCGTCACCGAAACAACTCCGCGGTCAGAGATCGAGCGCTTTGCCAAGGCCATACGACACTGTTTGGAACAACCGCTCTAGCACTGGAGAAAGATGACCAAGCATTTTAACCGCGCACTACGGCATATCGTGCTGAACGAAGGACTGATTTTCGAGAAGTCCTCGCCCGGAAAACGGGCATTCGACCTGCCGCCACTCGATCTGCCCGCGGCGGATGCAGCCAAGGCGCTCGGCGAATCGCATCGCCGAGAGGGAATCGAGGGATTTCCGGAGGTCAGCGAGATTGAAGTGCTGCGCCACTTCACCAGACTTTCCACCTGGAACTATGCGATTGATCTGGGTATGTATCCGCTGGGCTCCTGCACGATGAAATATAATCCGCGCGTGAACGAGTATGTTGCGCGCCTGTCGGGAATTGCGACGGAGCATCCTTACCAACCGCAGGAGCTTTCGCAAGGCTGCCTGAAAGTACTGCAGTTGCTGGAAAAATGCCTGCTGGAAATTACCGGAATGGACGTCGTCACGCTGCAGCCGGCGGCCGGCGCGCAGGGCGAACTGACGGGCCTGTTGTTAATTCGCGCTTTTCACGAGAATCATGGCAACCCGCGCAAGATCGTCCTGATTCCCGATTCCGCTCACGGCACAAATCCTGCAACCGCGGTAATTGCCGGCTATGAAGTGCAGAACATCAAGTCTGACGCCGCGGGGCAAATCGACATGGCGCATTTACGCGAGCAGGTGACGCCCGATGTTGCCGCGTTGATGCTGACGAATCCTTCGACGCTGGGTATTTTTGAGCAGCAGATTCCGCAGATCGCCGAAATCCTGCATGCGCAAGGCGCCTTGCTGTACATGGATGGCGCCAACATGAACGCGCTGGCAGGCGTAACGCGCCCGGGCGACCTCGGCGTGGATGTGATGCACCTGAACTTGCACAAGACATTTTCCACGCCGCATGGAGGCGGCGGTCCCGGAGCGGGACCGGTGGCCATGAAGAAAATCCTGGAGCCGTATCTGCCTGTTCCGGTGCTGGTGGAAAAAGAGGGTGGCCGACTGGCGCTGGACTTTCACCGCAAAGAATCGATCGGCAAAGTAAAAGCATTCAACGGAAATTTTGGCGTACTGGTGCGGGCGCTCGCGTACATCCTTGCGTATGGCCCCGGAATTCGCCAGGCGACAGAAGACGCTGTGCTGAATGCGAACTACATCCGTAAAGGGCTTGAGGGTACTTTCGATCTTCCGTACACGCGCCCGTCGATGCATGAAGTGGTGTTCAGCGACGCAATTCAAAAGAAAAACGGCGTGACCACCATGGACATCGCCAAGCGAATGATCGACTATGGCTTTCATCCGTACACAACCGCGTTTCCGCTGATTGTTCCCGGCGCTTTGATGATTGAGCCAACCGAATCTGAATCCAAGCAAGAGTGCGATCTGTTCATTGACGCGATGATGTCGATCGCCGACGAAGCCAGAACAACTCCTGAACTCGTCAAGACGGCTCCGCATAATACAAGGATCCGGCGCCTGGATGAGGTCGCTGCCGCGCGCAAGCCCGTGCTTCGTTGGAAGCCCGCAGAGAAACATAGCAAAGCCGCAGACTGATTGGGCGCAGCGCTGCGCAAATACTTGCGTGATTGATTGCACTTCCGAACATTCGTGGCAACGGCAGCCTGATACCCCCGCTTCGCGCCTGATACAATTACAACAGCTTGACGGAGGTTGTCTCAGGATATGGATTTTGCTGTCGACGCATGGTTGCCGAAGTCGGTCATCCTTCTTCGCGATTACAGCGTTGAAAAATTCGTCGCCGACCTGATCGCGGGCGTCACCGTTGGACTGGTGGCACTGCCACTGGCGATGGCTTTTGCGATTGCTTCGGGAGTATCGCCACAAGCGGGAATTTACTGCGCCATTGTGACTGGCTTCCTGATTTCGGCGCTGGGCGGCTCAAAAACACAGATCGGCGGACCAACCGGCGCCTTCGTCGTTGTGGTTCTGGGAATTATTTCGCGCTACGGCGTGGATGGTTTATTCACGTGCACCATGCTAGCGGGAGTGATCCTGGTGATCATGGGAGTGACGCGTGTCGGCGCGATGGTGAAGTATTTTCCGCGGCCCGTAGTCGTTGGATTCACGAACGGCATTGCGATCCTGATTGCCAGCACGCAGATCCGCGACTTCTTTGGGTTGCGCATGGAACATGTCCCGGGCGACTTTTTCCACCGCATCGGAGCGATCGCAGAAAATTTCTATACGCTGAACTGGGCCGCTACGATCGTCGGCATAACTTGCCTGGCGATCATGATCGCCTGCGTTCGCTTTTTCAAAAAAGTGCCGGGCGCGATCGTCGTGTGTTTCGGCGCGACGGCGGCAGTGGCTTTCTTTCACATGCCCATCGAAACGATTGGGACGCGATTTGGCGGCATCCCGAGTGGATTGCCGCACCTTTCCGTGCCGGCCCTAAAGCCCAGTCTGCTGCTGCACCTGCTTTCGCCTGCAATCACCATCGCGATGCTCGGCGCTATCGAGTCTTTGATGTCGGCAGTAGTTTCCGATCGCATGAGTCACGACAAACATAATCCGAACGTCGAACTGATCGCGCAAGGTGTGGCAAACATTTTTTCGCCATTGTTCGGCGGGTTGCCAGCCACCGGCGCGATCGCCCGCACCGCAACGAATATTCGCTCGGGTGCAAAGAGTCCGGTAGCAGGAATGGTTCACGCGCTCACGCTGCTGGCGGTGATCCTGTTTGCCGCTCCGCTGGTGAAGAATCTGCCGCTGGCCGCGTTGGCAGGCATTCTCTTTATGGTCGCCTACAACATGGGCGACTGGGGAGAAATCCCGGAAATTTTGAAGCTGAGCCGCGCCGACATTGCGGTTTGGCTGCTTACGCTGAGCCTGACCGTTTTTGCCGACCTGACACTCGCGGTGGAAGTGGGCATGATCCTCGCCGCGTTTACCTTCATTCGCAAAATTTCCCAGACCACCACGGTCTCCAAGGTTACGGACGACTACATTGAAAATGGCCGGGCGCATATCCTGCAAGACAAAGACATCCCCGACTATGCCGCGGTGTACCGGATTCACGGCCCGTTCCTGTTCGGCGTGACCGATAAAGTCACTGCCATCACCGACCATCTCTCTTCCCTTCCCCCAATTGTGATTCTGAGATTGCGCAACATGACGGCCATCGATGCAACGGGCATTGCCGCGCTGGAGGAACTTGCGGACCAGTTGCAGACCAGCGGGCGCTCGATGCTACTGTGCGGTGCGCGCCCGCAACCAAAAGCGCTGATGAGAGAGGCTGGGTTTGACCGTCACGTCGGTGCGGAAAATATTTGCGAGAACATCACGGAAGCATTAAGGCGGGCCGATGACATTTATAGCGCTCGGATTTCTACACCCGCGACGCGCGTGGACTCCTAATCGGTTGCGGTCAAACTGTAAAACTTCTTTCAGATAGCAGCTCGCCTGTGCTTCTTAACGATGCGGACATCCTGGCGTCAACGCTCCGTAACAATTGCCACCTAGTCTCCCATGCGGGATCGATTGTCACTTCCAGCTCTCACAGTACCGCAAGGAAAATAAGGAGACTCATTCATGACGAAGAAGCTTTTAGCGGCTGCGCTATCGCTGGGCCTGATGGGAACCACGGTGCCGGCGCCGGTTCAGGCCAATGATGAAGGGCACGATGGAAAAGGGTTCAAACACGTTCTGCTGATCAGCATCGACGGCATGCACGTGGTGGACTTCCTGAACTGCTCCGAGGGACTCACGGACATCAACGGTGGCGCTCCCTACTGTCCGAACCTGGCAAGACTGCGCGCCACAGGCATCAACTATCTCGAAACATCCACGTCGAAGCCGTCGGATTCCTTCCCAGGCTTGACCGCCATCGTTAGCGGCGGCTCACCTCGCGCTGAAGGCGTTTTCTATGACGTTGCGTATGATCGTTCGCTTGCGCCTCCGGCGAAGACCACCGGCAACGGTGTGGCCGCAGGACCGTGCGAAATCGGGGTGTTCAACGGCACCACCACGGAATACGAAGAGGGTATCGATCTCGACCAGTCGAAACTGAATGGCGGCGCTCCTTCCGGTGGCGGCGGCGTGAATTCCATCGACGTGAAGCGCCTACCCCGCGATCCAGCAAACAACTGCCAGCCGGTTATGCCCTGGAACTTCGTGCGCACCAATACCATCTTCGGCGTCGTTCACCAGGCCGGCGGTTACACCGCATGGTCCGACAAGCACCCAGCCTATTCGTCGGTTTCCGGCCCAAGCAATAAGGGCGCGGTGAACCTGGACGATTTCTACGCACCAGAAATCAATTCCATCCCGGTTTCGCTTCCTGGAATCAAGCCGGGAGGCCAGAACATCTGCAATCCGATCGCCGACCCGAACTGGAATCCTGATCCGTCGAAGTCGGGCCTGGGCGCGTACACCGACAGCTTTGTGGCTATCAAGTGCTACGACACGTTGAAGGTCAATGCCATCCTAAATGAAATCGATGGCCTCACTCACGATCGCAGCGCCAAGGCGAAGACTCCGGCGGTATTCGGCATGAACTTCCAGGCGGTCAGCGTCGGTCAGAAGCTGATCGAAAAGGGAGTGGGAACCGGCGGCTACCTCGACAATATCGGCACGCCCGGCGCGCCGCTGCTCGATGAAATCGGATTCGTTGACCAAGCCATCGGCCAGTTCGTCGCTGAACTGAAGAAGACCGGCAACTACGAATCGACACTGATCGTGATCACCGCCAAGCACGGCCAGAGCCCGATCGATTCGCAGCGCTATACGGGCATCACCGCGTCCGGCCCGGTTACGACGTCACCCGCTACGATTTTGGATAGCGCTGGTTGCCTGCCGCTCTCCGAATCCCCCTCGAACCCAACGGGAATCGGCGCGACGGAAGACGACATCTCGCTGTTGTGGCTCAACAATAATCCGGGCTGCTCAACCGAAGACGCCGTCGCCATGCTTGAGAAGCAGTCGCCCGCCACCGCGAACATCGCTGGGATCGGCGAGATTTTCTCCGGACCATCCCTGCGAACCAGCTTCAACGCGCCCGGACTGCCCCCGGCTGCGGACCCGCGTTCGCCGGACATCATTGTGACCCCGAATATCGGCGTTACCTATTCGGGCAGCAAAAAGAAGCTGGCCGAACACGGCGGCTTCTCTCATGACGACACCAGCGTGATGATGCTGATCGCGAACCCCAACTTCGCGGCAAAGACAATCACGAGCCCGGTGGAAACCATGCAGGTGGCGCCGACGATCCTGAAGGCGTTGGGTCTCGATCCGAACAGCCTGCAAGCGGTGCGGCAGGAACACACGCAGGTTCTTCCGGGTATCCCGTGGTCGGACCTCAACTAATCGGCGCGGCACACGCGCTCTGAGATGAAAGAAGGCGGCCTTGTTCAGGCCGCCATCTTCTCTGGCAACCAGCGCTATTTGCTGAATTGCACGCTATTGAGAATGGCCTCGAACGCGGACTGGAAGCGCGAGAACTCTTGCCGCGGTGCGACAGCAACAAAGTAAACGAGACCCTCGGGCCGCATCAAGGTGATTAGCCAATCCGTCTCCTGGCCGCCGACTGGGGAATCGTTCTTCAAATAGGTGGACAAACCTCGCTCACCGTTCAGCGTAACTTCTCGGGATTCGCGCAGCGTGCCCAGCCCTTCGTTTTCCTGCTGCATCGATTGGATGAGCTTCTGGGTGGCTGACTGCAACGGGTCCGCGCCGGACGGCAACTGCCCTTCGATGCGCGCGACGCTTGCGCTCAAGCCGTAGGCGAGTTCGGCTTGCCCTTTGCCGGAGTCCACAATTCCACCATCCGGCGCCACCGTGGCATTATTCCCCGTTCCGTATTTCTTCCAGTTGTCGGGATATTGCATCGTCAGTTTGCCGACTTGCAGACTCGCCATCGTGGATGAAGGAGTACCCACGACCACGCTGCCGGGTGGTGGAAATGTATTGGCTATGGGTGCCGGCTGCTTTTTCGCCGGAACGGGAAGCGCCGCCACTTCCTTCTTGATGGCCCTGAACTCCGGCGAGTCATGCTTCGCGTTTTCCGGAACTCCACCAAGTTTCTCCACTTCCTGATCCACGCGCTCGATGCGGTGATCGGGATTGGGATGATCGGAAAAGAATTCGGGTGGGTTCTTGCTAGCTGATTCGGCGCCGAGTTTTTCGAAAAAGGCGGCCATCGCGCGAGGATCGTAACCGGCGTCGTACAAGACTTGGGTACCCATCACATCGGCCTGGGTCTCCGCGCCTCGCGAGTATTTAAGCAAAATGCTGCCAGCGGCGAATTGTCCGACGCCGGCCGCGGCAGCGCCCGCGGTTCCGCCAAAGATTCCTCCCGCGATGCCGAGAATCCCCGATCCCAGCTGCGCGTACTGCGCTTTTGTCGCCTGGTTGGTGCCGTGGCGCAGCGCGACGTGCGACAACTCGTGCGCCATCACGCCGGCAAGCTCCGCCTCATAATCGGCGGCCTCAATGGCACCGCGATTGATGAACACGAACCCGCCGGGTAACGCGAACGCATTGATGGCCTTGTCGTTCACACAATGGAACTCCCAGGGATATTTCACTGTGCCGGTATTTAGCTGCTCAACGAGCTGCATGCCCAGCTTGGTGAGATAGGCATCAACTTTAGGGTCGTTGCACAAGGGCGCGCTGCGCTCAATTTCGGTTGCCGCGCGCCTACCCAATTCTATGTCCTGTTGCGGGCTGAAAGAATTAATGCCTGGTTTGATTTTGGTGCGGCCGTCTTGCGCGCAGAGCGCGCCAGCGAGCGAGAGAACCAGAGCACTGGCCTGCAGAATCCTGAGGCGAGTTCCGGAAAGCATGCAAACCTCCACCGCGCAAAATCGCCGAGGCGGCCGAAAATGGCACAACAAATTATACGTCGGGGACAAAAAGAAAAAGCCCGGACAGTTTAGTGTCCGGGCTGGTCAGGGCCAGGAATCAGTTTTAGCGAGCGAGACGCGGTGTCGGCTCAGGAGGAAGCTGTACGCCGGGAGCCTCGACAGGCCGCCCGCCGCGCGCTTGTGCATTCTTTTGCGCCAGGGTCGGCTCGACGCGACGCACCGGCATGGCAACATTCTCGCCTTCGCGCACAAAAGTGAGATTGGTGTCGCTTGTTTCCCAATCGATGCAAATCAAGTCGCCGGAGTGCACCTGTTCGGTGGCCAACAAATTGGCCATGGGATAAACGACGTGGCGCTCAATGGCGCGCTTCAAGTGGCGAGCGCCGTAACGCTGGTCCGTGCCTTCCTGCAGCAGGAAGTCGCGCCCAGAGTCGGTGACGCGGAAGAGGAATTGTCCTTTGGCCGTTTCCAGAACGCGCTGCTGCACCATGGTCAATTCGATGTCCAGCACTTGTTCCAATTGCTGACGGTGCAACTGGTGAAACACGACCACTTTGTCCAGACGGTTCATGAATTCGGGAGAGAACTTGCGGCGCGCTGCTTCGACGGCGGTTCGCTGAACCTTTTCGTCCATGTCTGCCCGGGGCTTGTCGCCGGCTTTAATGAAGCCGTAGCCACCCGCCATGAGATCGGTGATTTCGACACCGCCGAGGTTGGAAGTCATGAAGATAACGGTCTGGGAAAGGTCGACGCGGCGATTGTCACCCAGGGTGAGGGTGGCTTTGTCGAGCATGCCTAGCAACAACTGCCAGAGCGCGTCGCTGGCTTTCTCAATTTCGTCAAAGAGGAGGAAGGAGAGCTTCAACTTGTCGGTATGCGAAGCCGCCAAAGCTTCCTGTGTAATCAGCGGATGTGTCTCACGATGACCCAAATACCCTGGGGGCGAACCGATCAACTTGGCGATTTCGTGCGAGTGCTGGAATTCCGCGCAATCGACCTTGATCACCATGCGCGGGTCGCCAAACAGAATCTCCGCCGCTGCTTCCACAATGCGCGTTTTGCCGGATCCTGTGGGTCCAAGGAACAAAAGGTTACCAACGGGCCGTCCCGGAGAATTCAAACCGGCACAAAATACCTGATAAAGGTCAACGAGAGCTTGCACGCCCTCCTCTTGCCCAACGATCTTGGAGCGCAAGGCGTTGTGAAAGTCCCGCGTATCATTGCTGCGGATGCTGGGATCGAGTTGTTGTCTGGCGGCGGCTCTCATAGCTACTCCCCTCAGCAGGTGAAGCCGCTTGCTTCACCGCTTGCCCAAGGACAGGGCGCAAGTCGAAGGAACAACTTCGACTTGGTGAGAAAGAGCATGGCGGATGCCACTCTGAGGCGAGGCGTTCCTGGGAAGCAACATCCTCACACTCAATGACATACAATTGTTGCCGTTCTGGAAACCGTCTCACGCATTGAGACAATGTTCCAGATTTGCGCAAAATGAGAGCGCTGAAACACAGTTTGTCATCACGGGTCTGACAAAAAGGGGCGATACCTTACTTCGGGCGCTTACGCGTGCGAGCAGTTGTCGGTTTTAGCCCTTTTCTTTTTTGCGATTTTGCAACGATTGCCGCGCTGCGGCAGGTGTTGTCGCCGGTAAAGCCGGACGACTTGGCGGCTCTTCCACGATGGTTTCAGCCGGGGCGTCCTTTCCCAGGCCGTCCGCGGAGGACGCAGAGGCTGCGATGGCCTGTTCCGGCTCTTCCGGCGTGACCAGCACGCCTTGGCTTTCCCTGACGAAAGTAAGCTCCTTGTGAACGCCGTCCCAATCGATGCGGACCAGGTCGCCGACGCGGACTTGCTGCGTGGCGAGAAGATTCGCCAGCGGATAAACGACGTAGCGCTCAATGGCGCGCTTCAAATGCCTTGCGCCATAGCGCTGATCCGTTCCCTCGGTGAGAAGGAAGTCGCGACCAGCGGGTGCAACGCGGAACAGGAACTTGCCCAGCGCTGTGTCCAGAACCCTTTTCTGCACGAGGCCAAGCTCGATGTCCAGAACCGCTTCCAGTTGTTCGCGCCGTAACGGGTGGAAGACAACTACTTTGTCTACACGGTTCATAAATTCCGGAGAGAACTTTCGTCTGGCGGCCTCGACGGCGGTGCGCTCTACGCGCTGATCGAGGTTCGACGCCGGCATGTCCTCCGATTTGATGAAACCATAGCCACCGGCCATCAGTTCGGTGATTTCGCCGCCACCGAGGTTCGAGGTCATGAAGATAACCGTTTGCGAGAGATCGACGCGGCGGTTGTCGCCGAGCGTGAGAGTGGCTTTGTCGAGCATGCCTAATAACAACTGCCAGAGGGCATCACTGGCTTTCTCAATTTCGTCAAAGAGGAGGAATGAGAGTTTGAGCTTGTCGGTTTGCGAAGCTGCCAGAGATTCCTGGGTGATGAGTGGATGCGTTTCACGATGCCCCAGATAGCCCGGGGGTGAACCGATCAGCTTGGCGATCTCATGCGAGTGTTGGAACTCGGCGCAGTCGATTTTGATCACGGCGCGTGGGTTGCCAAACAGAATTTCCGCAGCCGCTTCCACGATTCGGGTCTTGCCAGACCCAGTGGGTCCGAGAAACAACAGATTGGCAACGGGCCGGCCCGGCGAATTCATTCCAGCAGTGAACACCTGGAAGAAATCGACCAGCGCTTGAACCCCTTCGTCCTGCCCAACGATCTTCGCGCGCAGAGCCTTTTGAAATTCAACCGTCTCTGCGCTGCGAATACTTGGATTAAGCGAAAAGTCCCCCGTGGCCATGACCGCCTCCTAGCGCTCCCGGAATCCCGGATGCGCATTCCCAAAACGCCCGCTCGCCCGGCCAAGTCTTTTCAGATCGTCCTTGCGGGCGAACTGATCGAGCTTCACCTGGATGCTGGAGTGCAACAACCGCAGTTGAACGAGCAATTCGCGCGCCACCGCGGGCGATTCGGAAAGTCGAAGGACGGGCGGAAACAAGTCCGCAAGGGCCAGATTGAGTCCACGCAAGTTTTGCACGAGTTTCTGAACGGCTGGCGACTCAGGGTCGGCCAGATCGACCTGGTTATTCAACTGTTCGCGCAGGGAGCGCCAATTGAGTTCCACGAAGGGATGCTTCTTGGTAACTTCTCGAACGATGTCGTCGGTGATGCGGGCGCGTTCGCCCAGGCGGGCGAGATGGAGTTGCTGCACTTTTCCGCCGCGGCGCACATTGTGCACCAGATAAAACGCATTTCCTTTGCGGCGAACGAAGGCCATGTCGTTCCTCCGGCGAACTTGCCGGGCAAACCTTTGGAGGTTCGCTCCAGTTGTAGTGTAAGTCGCTTCCACTACACCCGTCAAGTTTGGATGCCGCGATTCGGTTAACGTTGTGTCAGCCCCCGTTGCGCACATCGTCGTGCATTTCGCGGCTTGATGGTCATCACATTTTTGCGTGCTTTTCATTTGTGTTTCCGTTGGGCTCGCAGCCATAGAACATTGCACCTGCAACTTCCGCTTGTGCCCACCGCGGCACCCTACATACTATGGAACCCGCTTTGTGGTGGAAGGTTCCCAAATGTCATGGAGTCCGGTGTACCAGTTCGTGAAACAAATCCCGCGCGGACGGGTTATCACCTATGGGGCGCTTGCTAAAGCTCTGCGCCTGCCGGGTGGCGCGAGAACCGCAGGCAGAGCGATGGCCGGAACACCTTCGGGGAAGGGCATCCCCTGGCATCGCGTGGTGGGCGCGCGCGGCAAATTGCTGATTCGCGAACCGTACGCCTCGCTGCAGCGCAAGCTGCTTGAATCCGAGGGCGTGAAACTGCTGGAATTTCGCGTCGATATGAAACTCCATGTTTGGAAATCTCCCAAGAAACTCAAGCCTGCCCTGATACAAAAGCGGAAGAAGAAGCGTACTAGCTA
>CAWGXB010000014.1:0-153900 GCA_963826335.1 Candidatus Acidiferrales bacterium
GAATGGCAGACGCTGAGGACTTAAAATCCTCCGGGGATTTTTCCTCATGGGGGTTCGACTCCCCCCCCGGGCACCATTTTCCATGAACCCAAACCAACAATTCGCCAGCTATCCGAGTTTGCAAGGACGGCTGGTCTTGGTAACCGGAGGCGCGTCGGGAATCGGAGCGTCGATGGTGGAGCATTTTGCGGCGCAGGGATCGAAGGTAGCGTTCCTGGACGTCGATAAGGACGCGGCCGATAAGCTGGTGAAAGAAATTTCCGCGCGCGGTTTTGAGGCGCCGGTTTTTCTGCGCTGCGACTTGAAGGACATTCCGGCTCTACGCGTGGTTATCGCGGAAATCGAGAAGCGTTACGGCGCCATTCGCGTGCTGGTGAACAATGCCGCCAACGACGACCGGCACAAATTCGCCGAAGTCACGCCCGAGTATTGGGACGACCGCATGGCGGTAAATTTGCGTCATCAATTTTTTGCCATCCAAGCCGTGGCGCCCAAGATGGCCGACGCGGGCGGCGGCTCCATCATCAACATGAGTTCCATTTCCTGGATGATTCCGTCAACTGGGCAACCAGCGTACATCGTCGCCAAAGCCGCCATCGTCGGCTTGACGCGCACCGTGGCGCACGAGTTGGGCAGCAAAAACATCCGCGTGAACAGTGTATTGCCAGGCTCCATCCTGACCGAACGCCAGCGCCGGCTTTGGTTGACGCCGGAGTACGAGGCGGAAATCCTGGCGAGCCAGGCGCTGAAGCGAAGCCTGCTGCCGGAAGACGTCGCTCGTCTCGTCCTGTTTCTGGCGTCCGACGACAGCTCCGCCATTACTAACCAAGCGTACGTGATTGACGGAGGCTGGGTGTGAGCCGCCCAAGCGCGAACAAAAGGCCCTTCTGTGTGACCGAAGTCACAGCCTCGTGTGACGGTAGTTGCTACCCTCGGCTCGAGGTTACAGCGCATGTCGGCCCAGGCTCCTTTCATCCAACCGCCCCCTGCCAGGCAAATTCACACACTCGCAGCGGAAGGCATAACCAGCGTGACTCCGCATCGCAAGGCTAAGAAGAAGCTGATCCGGCGCGTTGTGAAGGACCGCTCGCAGCTCTACCGGCGCAGCTTTCAAGGCGCGTTTCTGCTTCTGAATCTGGCTCTTGGCACAAAATTCTATTTTTGGGTGCGGCAAATGGAGGCTGGGGCTGGCGCTACAAGTTTGCATCGTCCGCCGGGCGTAGAAGGATGGCTGCCGATCGCCGGCCTGATGAATTTGAAGTACTGGCTGCTGAGCGGCCAAGTTCCCAAGGTTCATCCCGCCGCGATGTTTCTGCTGATCACGTTTCTGTCCATGGCTTTTCTCTTCCGCAAAGCGTTCTGTAGCTGGCTTTGCCCCGTGGGAACCCTCTCTGAGTATCTTTGGCGGGCCGGACGAAAGCTGTTCAAGCGCAACTTTCCGCTACCTCGCTGGCTGGACCTGCCGTTACGCGGCCTGAAATACCTGCTGCTTGGCTTTTTCGTGTGGGCGATTTCCACCATGTCTGCGGGGGGAATTCGCGACTTCATGCAGAGCCCGTACGGGTTGATTGCCGACGTAAAGATGTTGAACTTCTTCCGGCACATCGGCGAGACCGGGCTGGTGGTGCTGGGTGTTTTTGCCGCGGCCTCCGTGTTCGTCCCGAACTTCTGGTGCCGTTTCCTGTGCCCTTATGGCGCGCTGTTGGGACTGACGTCATGGATGAGTCCCGCGAAGATTCGCCGGGATCCCCAACCCTGCATTGATTGCGCGAAATGCGCCCAGGCTTGCCCGTCGTCGCTTCCAGTAGACAAGCTGGTTTCCATTAAATCGGTGGAGTGCACGGGCTGCATGGAGTGCGTCGCAGTCTGCCCGGCGGAAGGCGCGTTATACATGAGCTTGCCTCAGCTCGGTGCGCCGAACGGGAAGCCGTGCGCGTTACCTGCATGGGCGATGGCTGCCGCGATCGCGGTTCTGTTCTTCGGCATTGCCGGCTTCGCGAAAGCCACAGGGCACTGGCAAACGCCAATTCCCCAGGCTGTTTACGAGCGACTCGTTCCCAATGCTGATCAGGCCGCGCATCCCATGCCGGGGAGATGATCACACATGTCCGCACAACCGTCGCAAACGCCAGCCAGAAATGAACTTCCAGCGTCACAAAGTGTGCGCCTGATTGAATTAGTGAACTACCAGGAAGGCGCGGTGGTAAGTCGCACGCTTCTCAAGCGCCCAACGGGAACCGTCACAGTGTTCGCCTTCGACGCGGAACAGGCGCTGAGCGAACATACGTCGCCCTTTGATGCTTTACTTCAGGTGCTGGAGGGCAAAGCAGAAATCAGCATTGCAGGCAAGCCACTTAGCGCCAGCGCTGGCCAGT
The DNA here is from genome assembly GCA_963826335.1 of Candidatus Acidiferrales bacterium. Lineage (GTDB taxonomy): Bacteria > Acidobacteriota > Terriglobia > Acidiferrales > UBA7541 > Acidiferrum. The sequence continues at coordinate 2,376 of CAWGXB010000014.1, forward strand.
GCGTGCTTCTCCCGGCAAACCAACCTCACGCGGTGAAAGCCACGACATCCCTCAAGATGCTGTTAACAATGATTCGTTCGTAGCGAACCGACCGGCTCGAATTCCTGCTATCAAAAGGGAAAGGGCGGCGCTGTTCAGCTGGGGGGAAGAATGCAGCGCCGCCCTTCTTTATAAAAGGGATGCAGATCCCAGGTAAGGGATTCTGTTCCCTATTAAAGCTCTACCCGCGCACTGTCAGAACCGGGCAAGCCGCCTTGGTTACGACGTTGTACGCGATCGTCAGTGGCACATGGCCGGCAAGACTTCTGCGAGCTTTCGCACCCATGACCACCAGGTCCGCCTTCGCTTCGCGAGCGGCTATGAGGATTTCCTCGACGGCTGAGCCAAAGGTCACGCGGAATTCCGGTTTGCACCAGTTTTCGCTGCCTGCTGGCATCAATTGCTTCATCCGCACCACGTTGATCTCGCGCTGCCGGGCCACGCTTTCCTCGGTGTAGGCGGCGGCGCTTTCAATCACGTGGAGCAGCGTGACGCGAGCGTCGTGTTCCTGTGCCAGCGAGAAGGCATGAGCGGCCGCCTTTTCGGCTCCTGGTCCAAAATCGGTTGCGAACAGGATGCTCTTCAGTTCAACTTCTCTTGCGGTGTCGCTCTTGACGCCGGGCCCTACAGTCAGCACCGCGCAATCGGCTTGCCGGAAAATCTCTTCTGCCACAGAGCCAATCAGAATCTTCTGCACTTTGCCACGGCCATGCGTGCCGACTACTACGAGGTCGATTTCGTGCTCGGTGATCAGCTTATCCAGCGTCGGCCAGACGTTTCCTTCTTCCATTAGCACTTCGTGGGGCACTCCCCGCAGCTTTCCTGAAATCAAAATATCGGTGATCCCTTCCTCGGCGGCCTGACGCACTTTTTCGTAGGTGGCTTGGGCGAGTTGCGGCTCTGCGAACTGGAATGGATCGGGCGTAATCACGTGAGCGAGGTAGATGCGCGCATCGTAACGGCGCGCTAAGGCAATGGCATAATCCAGCGCACGATCAGAGACTTCCGAAAAGTCCGTCGTGACGAGGATCTTGGTTAACAACACCCGCTTGGAGCTTTCAATTCTTCCTTTATCCTTGGTCTCAATTACCTGCGGCATTACTCCTCCTCGAACACTGACCGCTGCGCACGCTGTAAATTCAACTTGAGCCCACAAACAGAAGTGCACGTTCGTTTCCAGTTGAACAACATGTTACTTAAAGGAAATAAACGAGATGGCGGTGATTTCCGGTGCTGATATTTGCAGCTGTGCAATCTTCCGCAGAAATGTGCGTCGAATTACGTAAACCTGCGGGGAAACAACAACTTGAAAGTGGAATTGGCGTGCGCAAAGTCGGCGGGCAAAAATAAAGGCAGCGGCCAGCTAATTTATTTGCCCGTTCAGCGGGCGTTGGCGGTTGATGGTAGCCGCTCTATTGTGTACGGCGCTGGCCGCTGCCAAACTCGTTTTAATTGTGGGCGTCCCTTTTTCCGACGTATCCTTTCGAGCCTTCACCGCAAGCCCGAACGTCGAAAAAGGAACGCCCACCACTCAGCCTTTCGACAATCGCTCCATTGCCTAATTGCTGAGCACTGTGAAGGAATGCATCTCGCGTGCCGTTTGCTGCGCTGGCCTGTGGAATTTTTAATCTACTGGTAATAAAGGATTTAGTTTTGCGGGCGACTACGGGAAACCTCTCGGCAAGCCAAACTTTGCGGATTTTCACTCTGTTGCGCGAATTCTCACCCACCGCCTCATCGCGCCTTGAGCGACTTTGCCCAGTTGGACCCGGCTCATCTATTCCTTCGCTGGCGAGGCCGGTTCTTCCTCTTCCGAGTGCGACAGTCCAAACTTCTTCATCTTGTAGCGCAAGGCGTCTCGGCTGATGCTCAGCAGCTTTGCCGCTTTGATCTGGTTGCCGTGGGACTGCTGCAGCGCCAATTCCACCAGAGCGTGCTCCACGTCCTCCAGCGAGGTGCCGCCTTCCGGGATAAACAGCGGTGGCAGCCGGCGTTTTCCTGGGACCAACGACTGAAGCTCCTGCGGGGAATTCATCTGGCTTTCTTCCACCACCGCTCCGCTACGTCCGCTGGCCACGGAGAACGGCAGGTCATCGGGCCGAAGTTGGTTGCCGTCTTCCAGGATCATGGCGCGTTCCAAGGCGTTCTTAAGCTCGCGCACGTTCCCCGGCCAGTCGTAGTTCATCAGCAGCCGCCGGGTCTCTTCGGTTATGCCTTGCACGGACTTACGGAACTTACGGTTGTAATGGGCCAGGAAGAAGGAAACCAGCGGCGCGATGTCTTCCTTACGCTCGCGTAGTGCCGGCAGAAAGATCGAAATGATAGCCAGGCGGTAGTACAAATCCTGGCGGAATCGGCCTTCGCGCACTTCGCGTTCCAGGTCGCGGTTCGACGCGGCGATTACGCGCACGTCCACCTGGATGTCTCGCACTCCGCCGACGCGCCGGATCATCTGGTCTTCCAACACGCGCAGCAGTTTCGCTTGCAACAGCGGCGAAAGTTCACCAATTTCGTCGAGAAATAACGTGCCGCCGTCCGCAACCTCAAACAGGCCTTTTTTCAGCGCCTTGGCGTCGGTGAACGCGCCCTTCTCGTGCCCCAGCAGCTCCGCTTCCATAAGTGTTTCCGGAATAGCCGAGCAGTTGATGGCCACAAACGGCCGCTCCGCCCGCGAACTACGGTAGTGGATCGCCTTCGCAACAAGATCTTTGCCGGTGCCGCTTTCACCCTGAATCAGGATGGTTGTGGCGGCGCTGGAAGCCACCTTATAGACAAACTTCATCAACTCCGTGATTTTTCGCGAATCGCCGATCACATCATGGTAGCCGGCCCGCCGCCGCACCTCGTCGCGGAGCGACTCCACTTCATCGCGCAGCGAACCTGCTTCCAACGCGTTTTGCAATGTGATGGAGAGTTCCTCGAAATTCAGCGGTTTGCTGACGAAGTCGTAAGCTCCCAGCCGCAGCGCTGCCTTCACATCATCCAGTTGCGGATCCGCCGTCATCATAATGATGCTGCGGGATTCTCCCGCCTGTTTCAACTTTTCCAGCACTTCAATTCCGCTCAGGTCGGGCAGATGCACGTCCAGAAGAACCAGATCGACACTCTCATTTTGCAGCGCTTGCAGGGCCTCTTGCCCTGTCTCGGCTTCGACCGTTTGATAACCGAACTCGGCACACTTCTGGGTGAGCGCCCAACGCACCAGTTTCTCGTCGTCAACGATCAAAATGCGCTTCTGAGCCATTCCCCCACTCTACCATCACTATGCCATTTCGGCAGGCTCTCCTACCGTTTTGCCGCCGACTTCGCCGTGAATTTGGGCTGGTCTCTGACGGTGCGCTCAATCGGCAGGCATACCTTGAACTGCGTTCCCTTTTTCAGCACGCTTGCCACTTCGATTCTTCCACCATGTGACTGCACAATACTGTTTGCCAGCGATAGTCCCAGTCCTGTGCCTTCGCTGCGCGTAGTAAAGAACGGTTTCAGGATTTTTGGTAACGCGTCCGGCGAAATTCCCCGGCCCGTGTCGTCCACGTGAATGACCGCGCAGTCCTGTTCTTGTGACAAGCGCACATCGATTTTGCCCTCTTTCAGGATGGCCTGGATGGCGTTAATCAATAGGTTCAGGACCACCTGCTGGATCAGCGTGGGGTCGTGGTCCACTTTGGGTAATGACGGATTCGCGTTGAACTGGATTTGGATAGGCTTTGTCAGTACCTGCTGGCGACCCAGAAGCACGGCTTGTTCGACGGTGGCGTTCAAGTCCGACGGGTGAAAATCTGGTGGGCGAGGCCGCGCGTAGGACAGAAGATCGTTCAGAATGTCTTGAATGTGCAGAACCTCTTTCTGCACGTCTCCCATAATCGCCCGGCTGGGGCCATCGGCGGGCAATTCCTTGCTCATCACGTCGACGACACCCGCAATTCCTGCCAGCGGGTTACGAATCTCGTGGGCCAACCCGGCCGCTAATTCCCCAAGAGTGGCCAGATGCTCCGCGCGGGCCATCTCCCGTTTGTGCAGATCTTCAATCTCTTCGCGGTTTTGCGCCAAACGTTCGACCATTTCATTGAATTGCTGGCCCAGTTGCCCAATGTCGTCGTCGCGTTTTGCGAAGTCCACTCTGGCGCTCAAATCTCCCCGGTGAATCCGCGAAATCGTGGCCATTAATTCCTCAAGGGGATGTTGCACCAGCACCAGCAGCACCGACAGCAGCACAAAGCAAAGCAGGGTGGCAAAGCCCACCACGGTGATCAGTACCCAGTGCGCGTCGGCCATTTCCAGCTTACGCAGAAGTGCGGTGATTCCCACCAGGCCCAGTATCATTACGGCGATGATCGGAATGAATACTTTCCACTGCCATCGAATGCGGGTGGCCCACCGCACCATTGCAGGCTTGTGCATTCCCGTATCACATCAAATGCACGCCTGGGAAGCAAGTCGACGTTTCACGGGTCAGAACCAGCGAGTTAGGATCCGTTTCTGTTGCCGTAGCGCCTAACGTTTGCCCTGCATCGAAACAAATAAGGAGAATTCGCCATGCCATTGGTACGAATCGATCTTCGCGAGGGAACTTCCCCTGACTATCGCAGCGTGCTCGGCGATGGCGTGCACCGTGCCATGATTGAAGCGCTGGCCATTCCGCCGGACGACCGCTTCCAGGTGATCACCGAGCATCCACCCGAAGGCCTGATCTACGACCGCACTTATCTGGGCATCCAGCGTTCCGACAAGGTGGTCTTCGTGCAAATCACATTGAGCGTCGGACGAAAGCCGCAGCAAAAGCGCAAACTCTTCCAGCGCATGGCTGAAATTCTGGCCGAATCCCCGGGCCTGAAGCCGCAGGATTTAGTGATCAATCTGGTCGAAGTCTCGTGGGAAAACTGGTCGTTCGGAAATGGCGAAGCCCAGTACACGGACGCCTGATTTTCTGGTTGAAGGTTTTGTCCTGTAGAGCGAGGTCAGCGGCAAGTTCACCGCGAATGCGAACTGCGAACGCATGAGAAACCGGTCGGCAATTTTCTCGTTTGATTGCAACTCGCTGGTGTAGAGTTTCGAGATGCGTCCTTATCGGCTTGTTTTGATTTGCTTCCTGGTTCTCGGCTCCGCAATCGCGCTGACTTTTGCTGCATCCGGCCGGCGGGCCTCAACCGCCACGGCCTCGCCTGCCCTTGCCGCCACCTACCTGGGTTTTGACCTCAATATCTATCCCGGCGACGATGCTTTACCCATCCTGCGCAAAACATTTTCCTTCACCAGCTACTGGCTTGGCGCGCCTCCAGGCGAAAAGAGCAGTACCTGGCAGGGCAAACGCGAATTGCTCGCTTCGCAAGGCTTCGGATTTGTGGTGCTGTTCAATGGCAGAGATAGCCGCAAGCTGCGGAACTCCATGGATGCGCGGCAGCGCGGATTCGCCGATGCGCAAGCCGCGGCAAAGCTGGCGCGCCAGGAAGGCTTCGCCAAAGGAACCGTAATTTTTCTGGATATTGAAGAGGGCGGCCGGCTTCCCGCGCCTTACCACGACTACCTTCGCGCATGGTCCGAAGAACTTAGTCAGTCTGGCTTCAAAGCGGGAGTCTATTGCTCCGCGATGCCTTCCGATGAAGGCGGCGGCGTGAAGATCACCACGGCGCAGGATATTCAAGCGCACGTCGGCGCACGCCCCATGGTTTTCTGGATTTACAACGATGCGTGCCCACCGGCGCCGGGATGCGTATTTCCGCAAACGCCGCCCGCACCGGAAGCCGGCGGCTTTTCCGCGGCCGTGGTTTGGCAATATGCGCAATCGCCGCGCCGCAAGGAATACAGCGCGAAGTGTGCGGCCACGTACGCAGCAAATGGGAACTGTTACGCTCCGGGCGATTCCGCGCACAAATGGTTTTTGGACGTGAACACGGCCACAACCGCGGATCCGTCAGCGCCGGAAAAATAGGGCGGTAGGCGCGCCGCCCTTTTTCTCTGCACCCACGGGCACGGGCTTAGAGCTGCCCGAATCCTCCGTCAACGTTGATTTCCACTCCCGTGACGTACGACGCGTCCTTCGACGCCAGAAACGCAACTACGCCCGCGACCTCTTCCGGCTGTCCAAAGCGTTTCATGGGATTGGTTGCAATAATGCTCTTCGCAAAATCGTCCACGGCTTGCTGCGGCATGCCGGTCCGGCCGAAGATCGGCGTAACGATCGGCCCCGGCGCAACCGTATTCACGCGGATTCCGCGCTCCACAAGTTCCGCCGCGGCTGTTCTGGCCAACGACCGCAATGCGGCTTTGGTTGCCGAGTACGCGCTCGTGCTCGGCGTGCCCTTGGCTCCCGCCACGCTGGTATTCAAAATGATTGATGCGCCGTCGTTCAAGAGCGGAACCGCTTTCTGAATGGTGAAGTATGCGCCCTTGATGTTGATGTCGAACTGTTCGTCGAACAGGCTTTCCGGCGTATCCGCAAGCGGAGCGAATTTGGCCACGCCGGCGTTGACGAATAGCACGTCGATCTTTCCGAATTTTTGCACCACCTTGGCCAGGAATTTCTCGGTTTCGTCCAGCTTGGCCGTGTCGGCTTGTACCGCCAGCACGCCATCGCCCAGTGTCTTCACCGCCTCGTCCAGCGTCTTCTGGTTTCTGCCGGAAATGGCGACGCGCGCGCCTTCCTCCAGAAATCGTTTCGCTGTGGCCAGCCCGATGCCGCTGTTGCCGCCCGTCACTACCGCCGTTTTGCCTTCAAGTCGTTTCATGGAAACCTCCAACCCGCGAGGGGCCTGAATTTTCTCTGACTTCGATACTTAGATGAATATCTAAATATCAGGTTACAATGTTTTGCGAGCCCTGCGCGGACGTCGGCCTGCGGCTCGCTACTTCGTTACACTGTGTTCACAAATGGACCGCACCCACATCGAACGTATTTCCAAGGCCTTGGCCGACGAAACACGCCTGCTCATCTTTGAGGCCATCAGCAAGTCCGGCGAAATGAATTGTGGCGAAATCGTCTCCTTGCGCGGAGTAACTCCCGCAACCGTCTCTCACCATCTGAAGATTCTTGCGGATGCGGGGCTGATCGAATGCCACAAAAGGGGCCAGTTCGTTTATAGCCGGGCTGATCGCAACACCATCAGCAAATACACCAACGCACTTTCAGCCCTCGCAAGCCCGCGAAAGAAATAGTCATTCGTCTTTCTGGCCAGTGTGGCCGCAGACTTTGGCTCTTATGCGCGATCCGGCCGTTTAAGCTGGCTGCTGTCAAGAGTCCTCGATTCTGAGATTTCCAGCTTGGAGTCGGGCACCAGGACTGCTTGATAGCACAAACATTCCTATCGCTTTTCATTCGCCCGGTGGAGTTCGAAATACGTTCGCTGCAAGCCCCTCATTCCAAAGCCTTTCCACCCTCTAACCCTTTTCCTGTCAACCTGTTGACCCTTTCGCGCATCTCATATGAAGCTTACAATTTGTTCACTTTTTCCACGCATAGCACCCATCAAAATTATTCGTGGGGCTGCCCCCTGGAAAGCAGGGTAGGGTAGATTGTGTGGGGAGTTCCCGGGCCGCCAGTCTGGCTCGCGTCCGCATTTGGCGGGCAGAAAGAAAAGGAGTAGCCACCCATGGTTCAGCAGTTTCTTCTGGCCAGCGATTTTGACCAGACACTCAGCTTCAACGACTCGGGAGTCGTTCTCAGCGAGCTAATCGGCTTTCACTCGTTCGACGAGAAGGTGAAAGGCCTGTCCAACATCAATTTGGTTCAGCAGGGCGCTGAACTTTCTTACCTCATCCTGCATGACCCCGATTTCCGCCGGGTCCGCCGCGAGCACTTGATCGAGACCGGGAAGCGCATCCGCCTGAAGCACGACGTCAAGCTCTTCGCGGATTCGCTCGACAGTCTCTCCGACGATTTCCGCATTTCGTTCCACGTGATTTCCGCGGCGCCGCAGGAGATTATTCAGTCGGCGCTGGAAGGAATCGTTCCGAAAGAAAACATTTACGGCACGCGATTCCGCTTCAACGAAGCCACCGGCGAAGTAGAATCCATCATCCGAGCCACGGCCGGCTGGGGCAAAATCACCGTCCTGGAAGAGCTGCGCGCGCATCTCGGCATCAGCCACGATCACATCATCTACATGGGCGACGGCAGTTCCGACTTGCCGGTGATGATGCACGTGAATCAGCATGACGGTCTGACCATCGCAGTCTCCGAAGCCAAGTTCATCACCCGAGTGGCACGCCGCACGGTGCTCAGCGACAATGCCATGAGCGTGCTCGTTCCGGTGCTTGAGGATGTGCTGCGCTGGGATTCCGTGAAAATCCGCCGCTTCTTTGCCACTCGCGGTCTGACCCTTCGTGAATGGGACAAGATGCGCACCGACCTGCTCACCATCGGTGAGCGAACCGACACCATCGCCCCAGCCATTACGCAGTAATGCGGAGCGCGGTGGCTAGCCACCGCTTTTCAACCGCAAATATATCTGAAGCCCTAAACGTGGATGGTGCACAAAACCGCCATCCACATTCCTTTTGCTTTCTTCTGTTATTCTTCCTCCCTGGGAGGCTCCGATGGCTCGCAAGAACATTCTCATGCTCGTTGGTGACTACGTCGAAGACTACGAAGTCATGGTTCCATTCCAAGCGTTGCTCATGGTCGGGCATTCCGTTCACGCCGTTTGCCCCGGCAAGAAATCCGGAGACAGCGTGCGCACCGCCATTCACGATTTTGAGGGCGATCAGACTTATTCGGAGAAACGCGGCCACAATTTTGCGCTCAATGCCACGTTCGACCACGTCAAACCCGAAGAATACGATGCCCTAGTCATCCCGGGCGGGCGCGCTCCGGAGTACATTCGCCTGAACCCGCGTGTGCTGGAGATCGTTCGTCATTTCGCTTCAGCGAACAAGCCGATCGCCGCGCTGTGCCATGGCGCGCAGGTGCTTGCCGCTGCTGGTGTATTGAAAGGGAAGAAGTGCAGTTGTTATCCCGCATGCGCGCCCGACGTCACAAATTCCGGCGGCACGTTTGTTGACGTTGCGATGACCGAGGCAATCGCGGACGGTAATCTTGTCACCGGACCCGCGTGGCCGGCGCACCCGGCGTGGCTGGCAAAATTCTTGCATGTCATAGGAACGCGAATCGAGCTGTGATTTCTGTCACAGTGCTTAATAAGTTTTTTTGATTCGACACCGCACCCTTTTAAATCCGTCTCTCCTCTTTCTTAATTCTCTGCTCGGGTAGATAATCATCTGTTTGCTACTCCACTCAGAGGCGATCCTTGCACCATGTCTAACATCAATGTAAAGAAGGGCGTTATTGGTATTCTCACCGGCGGCGGAGACGTTCCGGGCTTGAATCCGGCGATCCGCGCGGTGACGTTTCGCGCGCTCCGCGAGGGCTATGAGGTAATTGGTATCCGTCGAGGCTGGGCCGGACTTGTCGATCTGGTTCGCGACGAAAAGCACGACAACTCCAACAACTTTCAGCGCCTTACGGAAGACGTTGTGAATCGCGCCGGGCGCACCGGCGGCACGTTCCTGCATTCTTCGCGCACCAATCCCGGCCGCGTGAGCAAAGATAGTGTTCCGGACCACCTGAAGGGCGAATACAACGCCGAAAAAAATGATCTAACGCCCGAAATCTTGAAGAATCTCGCCTGGCTGGGCATGGAATACCTCATCCCCATCGGCGGCGACGATACCCTCAGCTATGGCGTGCGCTTGTATCAGGAAGGCGTGCGCGTGGTGGCCATTCCCAAGACCATGGATAATGACGTGCCCGGCACCGACTACTGCATCGGCTTCAGCACGTGCATCACCCGCACCATTCAGATGACCAACTCCCTGCGAACCTCCGCTGGCTCCCACGAGCGCTTCATGGTCCTGGAAGTCTTCGGACGCTACGCTGGTTTCACGGCCATGCTGCCCACCATGGCGGGCGCGGCGAATCGCTGCGTCATCCCCGAACACAAATTCAATATCGAGCATCTCACCGAACTGCTGGTGTACGACCGCACTCGCAACCCCAGCCGCTATTCCACCGTGCTGGTTTCCGAGGGCGCCATGTTTGAAGGCGGCGAAATGGTTTTCCAGACCAGCTCCGCCGATGCTTTCGGCCACAAAAAACTCGGAGGAATCGGCGATTTGGTTTCCGAGGAACTCACGCACCTTTCTCCAAAATTCAACAACGGCAAAAAAATCGAGACCATCAACCAGAAGCTCGGCTACCTGGTGCGCTGCGGCGATCCCGATGCTATCGACTCCATCGTTCCCATGGCCTACGGCAACTTGGCTCTCGACCTGATCCTCAACCGCATTCACGGGCGCCTGGTCGTTCTGAAAAACGGCCGCTACGACAACATGCCCATCGAAACCGTCACCGCCACCAAGAAGGTCATCAACGTCAAGGAGCACTACAGCATCGAGCGCCTTCGTCCCGTGTTCAAGAGTTTCGAGATGAAGCCGCTATTTCTGATGACCAGCGAACTTTCCTGAGCTATCGGGGGGACGCCTCTTGCCGTTCCCCCGTCTTTGCTGCATCCTAGTGCTGAACTTTTCCCGCCCCTGTTCGTTTCGCTGCGTGTCCTGTTCTGGGAGGTCCTGATGGATGCATCGATCTTTCCTTCTGGTTCGCGGCAGCAGGAATCTACCGCTTCCGAACTGCATCGCGCGCTGATTGTCGACTCCAGCCCGGAGATCAACCAGCTCCTCACAAATTTGTTCGATCACGCCGATTGGAGCATTCATTTTGTCGCGGATAATAGGGAAGCCCTGCGTGCCGCCAAGGCCAACGCCCATGACCTGATCATTACCAGCGAGTGCACCTCGGCCACCCAGGACATCGAACTGCTTCGCCAGCTTCGCATGGTTCGGCCACACACCCGCCTGATCATCCTGACCGATGAATTTGTTCCCGGCGACGTTCTGGCGGCGATTCGCGAGCGCGCCTTCAGTTATTTTGCGCGTCCGTTTTCTACCGAGAAGCTTGCGGAAATGATTCGCATTGCCATGAGTGAACCTTGTTGGGACGACGGCATCGAACTTATCTCCGCCACGCCGAATTGGGTGCGTCTGTCGGTGCGCTGCGAAGTTCTTACTGCCAATCGCCTAATCCAGTTTTATCGGGAAGCAGGGAACCTTCCTGACGCTGAGAAGGAGGAAGTTGCGTGCGCATTCCGCGAAATTCTTCTGAATGCCATGGAACACGGAGGGCATTTTGATCCTTCACAATACGTCGAGGTGGGTTATGTGCGCACCAAACGCGTGGTCATGTGCCGTGTGAAGGATCCCGGCAAGGGTTTCTCCCTGGAGGAGATCAAGCACTCCGCTATCGCCAATCCTCCAGACGAGCCGTTCCGTCATATGGAGGAGCGGGAATCCAAAGGCATTCGCCCGGGTGGCTTCGGCATTCTAATGGCCAAGAAACTTGTGGATGAACTACTCTACAACGAGCAGGGCAACGAGGTGCTCCTCGTTAAGCATCTCGATCCGGCCCCAGCGGCGCCCGCAGCCTGAATCGCGCCAGCGTCACGGCAGGCTTGTTCATTGGTCGTCCGCTTTCTCAATTCTTTCCCTTATCATGTACCTGCATGTTTTTGCCATCCATCTAAGCGTTGCCACTTCCTGTGAGGTGTTTTCATGCAGCTTCGTAATCTCGGTAAGAAGGGTCCGCTGGTTTCGCCTCTTGGCCTTGGATGTATGGGCATGTCGGAATTTTATGGCTCGCGCGACGACGCCGAATCCATCGCCACCATTCATCGTTCCATCGAACTAGGCATCAACTTTCTGGATACCGCCGATGTCTACGGCTATGGTGACAATGAGATCCTGGTCGGCAAGGCCATTCGCGGCCACAAGGTTTTCCTGGCCACCAAGTTCGCCATCGTTCGCGACCGCTCGAATCCCCATGTTCGCGGGGTTAGCGGTAAGCCCGATTATGTGCGCTCGTGTTGCGACGCCAGCTTGAAGCGCTTGGGCGTCGACAGCATCGATCTTTACTACCAGCATCGCGTTGATCCCAACACTCCAATCGAGGAAACCGTGGGCGCCATGGCGGAACTCGTGCGCGCCGGAAAGGTTCGTTATCTCGGTCTTTCTGAAGCTTCGTCCGCCACCATCCATCGCGCGCACGCGGTCCATCGCATCAGCGCGCTGCAAACCGAATATTCGCTTTGGACGCGCGATCCGGAAGATGATGTCCTCGCAACCACACGCGAGTTGGGCATCGCCTTCGTGGCGTATAGTCCGCTGGGACGCGGTTTCCTGACGGGGCAATTCAGGCGCTTCGAGGATTTTGCTGCCGACGATTACCGCCGTATCTCACCGCGCTTCCAGGGAGAAAATTTCCAGAAGAACCTCAATCTGGTGACGCGCGTCGAAGCCATCGCCCGCGAGAAGCGTTGCACGCCGTCGCAACTCGCCCTTGCCTGGCTCCTTGCGCAGGGCGAGGACGTCATTCCCATCCCCGGCACCAAGCGCCGCAAATATCTCGAGGAAAACGTCGGCGCGCTCAATGTTAAACTGACCGCCGAAGATCTTCGCCGCATCGACGAAGTCGCGCCCAAGGGCGTGGCTGCCGGCGCTCGCTACCCCGAAGCCATGATGTCTATGGTCAATCGCTAACGTGCAGCGCGGCGGCTCGCCACCGCTTTTACGGTTGCAACCGCAGCGCCACTCCTTCAATCCAAAAAAAAGAAGCCGAGAGAATTCTCGGCCTCTTCGTCACGCCAACTGTTGGGAACTTAGAACTCGAAAAAGTGCGCGATCTTTTTCCCTGTCTCTTCCGTGTAATACACCGTGATCTTGGCGCCTTTTTCGGTGCCCTTGCCCACGGCTTGGCCCGAATCCTTTAGTGCATCTCCCGAGTATTCAAAGGTCTTCTCGGTACCGTCGGCCGACTTCACTACCACCGTCTTTGTTCCGTCATCGACCTTCTCGACCGTTCCCTTTGTCACCTTCATGCCATCTTTGCCAACTTTGCCGATGGCCTTGGCCGTTTCGTCTGCACCTTTGCCGGTGGTACGCACCACGACTTCCGAGCCGTCCTTGATTCCGTCAAACCCGTCTTTCGTACCCTTCACGGTATCGTCACCGGCGACCTTTACGGTGTGTTCCGTTCCATCCTTGGTCTTCACAACCACGGTCTTCGTGGTCTTATCGACCTTCTTCACCGTGCCATGCACAAAGCTCACTACATCTTGTGCCACGCTCATTGACGCAGCGAACGCCAACCCTGCCAATGCAAGCAAAACCTTTTTCATCTGCGGATACCTCCTCCGAGGAACTTATGATTACATACTTTCACTGGCCATCATACCGATTTTGTTCAACTAATCAAATTCCTTAACACGACCTGAATCCTTTCACGAGGCTTTCGGCGGTTCCCATAACTCGATCCGGTTTCCTTCCGGATCCATGATCCAGGCAAATCGTCCGTACTCGGCTTCTTGCCGATTAGGATCGATCCACACGCCCTCGCTGCGCAACTTCTCTAGCAGCCCATCCAGGCCTTCCACACGAAAATTCATCATGAACGGTTTGCTGCTCGGCTGGAAATACTTGGTGTCCGGCTTGAAAATTGACCAGGCTGTGCATCCCTCCGGGTCGCCATCCTCTTTCCAGCGAAACACAACTCCTGCTCCCGGCATATCCTGTTTAATGCCAAGGTGTTGCTCATACCATTCGTAGAGCTTCTGCGGATTCTCCGCTTTGAAGAAGATTCCGCCGAGTCCCGTCACGCGTCCCATGCTCTCCTCCGTTAGTCCGGATTCGGCGTATTCTACAACCAATCCTGCCTATTCAAGAAACAAATGACGTCCGCCCGCCGGCTACGTTAAACTGAAGGTTCTCCCGCCCTCGCGCTCTATGAACACCCTGGAACACTGCATCTGCTCCTCCTCTCTGTGGCGCTATATTTCCCAACGCCAGCTTCTGCCCTGGGTGTTGTCCGATGCCTGCCTGGGCGACCACGTTTTAGAGATTGGCGCTGGATATGGTGCCGCCACCGTGCATCTGCGCGAACGCGTTCCTCGCGTTACTTCGCTGGAATACGACCACAATTCCACGCAACATTTAAAAGCCCATCACAACGGGCATTTCGGCGGAGTGCTCCGCGGTGATGCCTCGCATCTGCCTTTCGCCAGCCAGACTTTCTCTTCCGCCATCGCTATTCTCGTCCTCCACCATCTCAAATCGTGCAAGTTGCAAGACCTCGCCTTCGCTGAAGTCCTCCGCGTGCTTCGCCCAGGCGGCACTTTCCTCGCTTTCGAGATCAACGACAGCTGGATTCACCACCTCGGTCATTTCAAGAGCACCTTTACTCCGCTCTCTCCCGGCTCCGCCTTCGCGCGGCTCACCACCGCTGGATTCTCTCGCGTCTCGGTCGATTTCCGCCGCGGCGGATTTCGTCTGCACGCCCTGCGCGCTAAGCCCGAGCGCTCTTCCTCCGAGCCGGAGCACGCCCCGCACAGGGCCGTCGCTGCAAGCGTTTGATCACCACCTCGCGTCAGTTGTCGTTGGTGGGTACACTCGCGCGATATAAAGCAGGCAATCCAAACGCGCGCCCGCAATCGCTGGCGAACACAATTTCCTTGGAATCTAATTCCCAGGTCGGCGAGGAGTTGTTGCAATTCCCACCCGTTAGTTGCTTTTCTTGCCCCGACGACAGTTCGCGCACCCAAACTTGCATGGGGCCATTCCTTGCGGCGGTGAACGCCATCCACCTACCGTCCGGAGAAGTTACGGCGTCCGGGAAATCCGCGGCAACCGGCATTTTTCGGAGCTTTATTTTTCTCGTAGCAGGATCAAATTCCATCATCGACGATCCCCCGTTCTCCACCAGTTCGAAGTCGATGCCTGTTCCATCCGCTGCCAGTCGCGGGTGCAGCGCTTGTCCCTCAAACGAAAGCTCCTCGTTCTGGTTGTCATGCAGCCACCGCAATACATATCGATCGTTACCCATAGATTGGTAAAAAAGTCCCGCGCGTGAAACCACCGGGAACGAAGAGAAGATTGCCCCGCGTTGCACCGCAACTCGCGCAAAATGTTGCTCGGGTTCGCTTGCGTAATTCACCATGTGCCGTTTCGCATCCACGAATCCGATCAACGCAGCAGCCGCGACCGCGGCAATCGCGATTCGCCGCGCCACTCCTTGCCAACTGCGATATCCCGCAAAAATAAAGAGCGCGATCAGAATCCACACCTTCGGGAACAGCCAAATCGGATGCAAGGGCAAGGTCAACAGAATGTACGAAACCACTAGAAAGACACTTTCGCGCGAGTCTGCTTCCTCCAGCAGCAACACCAGCGGCAGCAGCAGAATGATGAACGTGTAAGAGGCCGTGCTGGTCGAAAGCAGCACCACCGCAATCACAAACCACGCAAAGTCTCTGCGCTTGCTGCTGCGTTGCGTGCTCGTGCCTAGGAAAAGCAAAGCGGCAATGGTCAGCGAAGTGAATGTTCGCAAAAAAAAGAACAGCCGCGGCGCGTTCCACAGGGGATGAGGATTCAACTCCGCTTCGCCAACGGATGCGCGCCGCAACATCGTTGACAATGTCGGTGTCCCCGCATTGTACGGATCGATGGATCCGCCCTCCAGTGATCGCGGAAGAATCTGCTTGGCGTAATAGTACACGTCCGCCGGCCCGAACAAGACCAGCGCCACGCCCAGCAGAATGAGGCCAGCGACAGCCATTCCGAGCACAGCTTTCCATTGCCGTTTCGCCGCAAAATACAAAAGAAACGGCCCGCCATACAGCTTCAGCCCAAAGGCGATGCCCGTCGTGAACCCGCCCAGAAAATAGTTTTTTCGGTCCAGAAAATAGAAGGTCAGTGTCAGCAGGAAAAGCAGGAAAATGTAGTACTGCCCATACCGGAAGTTCGTCGACAGCGAAAAATAGCCGCAAAAAGCCAGCAGCCAGATCGTCTCGATGCGAAATCGCGTCAGTCGCGACAGCAACCAGACGCTTACCCACAGAAAACCCAGATTGAAGATCAGCCAGATGCGTTTTGCAGTTTGCGGCGCGAATCGTGTGAACGCCATCATCGGCAGCATGGTCAGCGGGGTCTGCGCCGTGTACGTGCCGATGGTTCGCCCGTAACCCGCGTAATTCATCTCTCGCGCGAACCAGGTCCAATCGTAATAGTCGCGCAACGGTTTGTGCTGCACCGCCAGTCTCGCCGCCGTGTCGTAATTGGGGAAGTCCGTCTCTACCCGGGTCCATCCCGCGCGAAATGCGGTGCCCAGCAGAATCAGCAGTGTGACCAAAACGGCTGTGCGCAGCGCGAAACTGGAATGGGAAAACTCCCGAAGCAGCGCTGCCATTCCGTTTCGGGGGCCGCCCCCAGAGTCCTGATGCGATTGTTCTTGCGAATTTCCCGGAATCACGTTGAGTCGTATGCCGCCACATACCCGCAAATTTAGAGGCATGTGCGAGCGTGAACTCCCGCAGCAATACTAAACAATGCCCCCACAATGGGCCACTTGGAAAATTGCACAAGTACTACGGCTGAGCAGCGAAATAGCCTTGTTGGGCTTGCAGACGCACTCCCTCGCGGACGCACACCACGCGCAGTCTGTGAACCTTGCCGTCGGCAGGCACCCCGGCATACACGATCTGGTATCGTCCCCGGGCATTCGCGAAGGAATCGCTGATGGCTTTTCCCACGTCGTTGTTCAGATACACTTTTCCCCCGGTTTGCGTGGCCAGTTGTTCCAACGTGTCTCCGGCCGTGCCTCGGTCGGCGCGCGGAAGCATATTTTCACGCGTCACCTCCACGCTGTTGATAACCGTGTTCGTCCGGACCAACTGCGCGGTGAAGTATTGCAAAAACGGCCCATAATCCACGCACTTGTCCGAAACCCATCTCGCGCATTGCACGCCGCACTTGCCGGCCAAAAAGCTTCCCGATTCTCCGCTGAACAGCACATCCTTGCAGCCGTATGGAAAATCCAGCCAATTCCACACGCCGGTAGTGATCCACACGATGGTTTTGGGGCCGCGGATTCCCGCCAGTTGTTGTCCTAGTTCGCCCAGCGCCAGAAACGTCTTGCCGGAACGCACCGCGAAATCCTTGTCGTCGATCATCCTGAACCCGTAAACATTTTGAATCGCCTGATCCAGCAATGGGCGGACTTGCGGCGTCCAGGGCGCACCGGACGGCTCTGCCACCCGCTTGCCGCCGGCTGCCGTTGGCAGCACTTTCACTCCCTCAGGTGGTGGAAGGGCGTGCACGGGGTAAAGGTCACCATGATTGGTCAAAAGATAAAGATAAACCGATTCGCTTGTTCCCACTGGTTCCAATGCTTGAACGATCAGCGTAGAAAGATATTCGCGGTGTAGCGGTATCGCGTTCAGGAGGTCAAACAGAATCAGCGTTGTGCCAGGCGTCGCGGTCCCTGCAGCCAATTGCGTGGGGCTGGACCTCACGGAAGAAATGCTCTGCAACTTATCGTTGTCGAACACCTGAAAATCCGCGCCCGTCAGGTCTGTAACCGGACGACCACTGTTATCCAGCGCCGTCACTGTTACAGTCACGTCATTGGCAACGACCGGGACGGGGCTATGGACGGCATCCGCAGACAATCCGGATGCTTGCGTGCCGTGCGTTTCTTCTTTCGATTGCATTTGTCCCGCTACAACCAACGGACCAGTCAGTAGCAGGAAAGTCGCCGCCAGAGGGGTGAGGCGCATGAGTATCCTCCTTTAGGAGCGATTTACTCATTGCATAGATTGGACGTGTCTTAAGTCCCTTCAGGGTACACCCTCCTCGCCTTCGCGCGCACGGGAATGTCGGGAGGTCGGAGCATCGCCCTTCGTCGGCACAGCCCCCAACATAAAAAGCGTTTTCTCGGCTAACCTTTTGTGCTATGTAGACGTCTTACCTATTGCTAAGGAGTGTGTCTACCTACATGCCCGCTAAAGCACGCTACCAGAACCGCACCGAAATTCTGCAAGGTACCCTGGACATGCTGATCCTCCAGACACTCCAGTGGGGGCCGCGGCATGGCTATGCGCTCAGCAAGGCCATTCGCACCAACTCCGGTGAAATCCTGAAAGTCGACACGGGTTCGCTCTATCCAGCGCTCCACCGACTCGAGCGCAAGGGCTGGATCGCCGCCGAATGGAGAGCTTCAGAGATTGGTCCCAGGTTGCGCGTCTATCGACTGACCAAAACCGGCAAAACACAGTTGCTGTCCGAGCGTTCGCGATGGGAGAGGGTAACCGCGGCGATCGCCGGAATCATGAATCCTGCCAGTAAGGAGAGTGAATCGTGAAATTTCCTTTTTGGCGCAGAGCGCAACGTAACCAGGAACTCCTCGAAGAGATACAAGCGCATTTGTCGCTGGCCGAACGCGATGCAACGGAATCCGGCAAAACGCCGAAGGAAGCGCAAGCGGCCGCTCACCAGGAATTCGGCAACGTTGGTCTGGCTGCGGAAGTAACTCGCGACACCTGGGGCTGGAGATGGTTCGAGGAGTTGGTCGCAGACCTGGGGTTTGGGCTCCGCATGCTGCGCAAGAATGCGGGCTTTACCGCGGTCGGCTTGTTGACCATTGCAATTGGAATCGGCGCGAACGCCGCGGTCTTCAGCGTGGTAAATAGCGTTTTGCTGAAGCCGCTCAATTATCCGAAGTCAGAAGAACTGGTAGCGCTGCACCAGACCGCTCCAGGTGCCGCAGGGCTTGCGGACTTCGAGAATGGCCTGTTGCTTTCACCCTCGATGTATTTCACGTATGCAGAACAAAACCGGACGTTTCAATCGTTGGGCGTTTGGATTGCCGGCACGGCTAACGTTACCGGTCTGGCGGAGCCGGAACAAGTGCGCACGGTGGAGGTGAGCGATGGCGTGCTTCAGGCGCTGGGCACTCCGCCGCAAGTCGGCCGCTGGCTCTCTGCGGCGGACCAGATTCCGCGTGGTCCGGAACGCGTAATGTTGAGCTATGGTTATTGGCAGAGGCGATTCGGCGGCGACCGGTCGGTGATTGGGCGCAACATCACGATTGATTCGCGGCCAAGGGAAATTGTCGGTGTAATGCCGAAAGGTTTTCAATTCGTCGATGCGGATTTCGATTTAGTTCGTCCGCTGGGATTCGAGCGGGACAAGCTGATCCTTGCGGGATT
Source organism: Candidatus Acidiferrales bacterium (assembly GCA_963826335.1). Taxonomy (GTDB): domain Bacteria; phylum Acidobacteriota; class Terriglobia; order Acidiferrales; family UBA7541; genus Acidiferrum. The sequence goes on from CAWGXB010000014.1 coordinate 21,500, forward strand.
CGGATTCCACGGAATTGCGCGGCTCAAACCAGGCGCGACGATTGCGGAAGCCAATGCGGACATAACGCGAATGCTGCCGATCTGGATGGACTCGTGGTCGAACGGGCCCGGCAGCAATCCGCATATCTACGAAACGTGGAAGATCACGCCGATGATTCGGCCGCTGAAGCAGGAAGTGATCGGCAACGTAGGCGAATTATTGTGGGTCGTGATGGGAACGATCGGCCTGGTGTTGCTGATCGCGTGCGCGAACGTCGCAAATTTGATGCTGGTGAGGGTGGAAGCGCGGCAGCAGGAGTTAGCGGTGCGCGCAGCACTCGGAGCGGGTTGGACGCGCATCGTGCGAGGCCTTCTTGTAGAAAGCATGATGTTGGGTCTGTTGGGTGGAGTATTGGGTGTTGGCCTGGCGTATGTAGGCGTGCGTTTTCTGCGGGCGATTGGCCCAGCGAACCTGCCTCGACTCGACGATATCTCAATCGACGCGCGCACACTGGCATTCACGTTCCTCCTTTCCGTGCTCTCAGGCTTGCTGTTCGGGTTGATTCCGGCGCTGAAATACGCGGGGCCGCGAACTTCGTTGGCTCTTCGCAGCGCGGGACGAACGATCAGCGCGAGCCGGGATCGCCACCGGGCGCGCAATTTGCTGGTCGTAGGTCAAGTAGCCATGGCGCTTGTGCTTTTAGTGAGCGCGGGGTTGATGATTCGCACCTTCGAAGCGTTGCGAACGGTCGAGCCCGGATTCACGGACGCGCAACACCTGCAGCTTATGCGCATCTCGATTCCAGATTCGCTGATTCAGGAGCCGGAACGAGTCACGCGAACACAGCACGGAATTCTCGATAAGCTGGCAGCGATTCCGGGCGTCAAGTCTGCTGCATTCGTAAGTGAAATGCCGATGGAAGGCTTTGATTCCGATTGGGACGAAATCTTTGCCGAAGACAAAGTCTATTCTGCCGACTTAATCGCGCCTTTGCGGCTATACAAGAATGTCTCTCCCGGTTTCTCGCAGACAGCAGGGACAACCTTGGTTGCGGGGCGCGAAATGACGTGGAGTGAAGTCTATGCTTTGCAACCGGTGGTGATGATTTCTGAGAATTTGGCACGTGAGATGTGGGGCACTCCGTCGGCGGCGGTTGGGAAGCATCTGCGCGAGTTTTCGAATATGCCGTGGCACGAGGTGATCGGAGTGGTTCAGGATGTTCATGAGAAAGGCGTGCAGCAGCGAGCGCCCGAAACCGTGTACTGGCCTCCACTGGTTCAGAATCGTTTTACACCGGCAGTGCGCACGGTGACGTTCGCGATTCGCAGCCAACGCGCAGGCACTGAAGCGTTTCTCAATGAGGTCCGCCAAGCGGTGTGGTCGGTAAATCCGAACCTGCCGGTGGCGTCCGTGCGAACCATGCAGGACGTGTATGGCAAATCACTGGCGCGCACTTCCTTCACGCTCGTCATGCTTGGGATTGCGGGCGCAATGGCGCTCACGCTGGGAATCATCGGCATCTACGGCGTAATTTCTTACACCGTGTCGCAACGCCAGCGCGAAATTGGAATTCGTTTGGCGCTTGGGGCACAAGGCGGACACGTTCTGCAAATGGTTTTGCGGCAGGGCGCGAAGTTGGCGCTGATTGGAGTGGCGGTGGGAGTCTGTGCCGCTTTCGCACTGACCCAGTTGATGAGGAATTTGCTGTTTGGCGTGACTGCCTACGACCCAGTCACTTTTGTCGCGGTCGCTGCGTTGCTCGTCGTAGTTGTGCTCCTGGCGTCTTACATTCCCGCGCGCCGTGCGATGCTCGTTGACCCAATCGTCGCGCTCCGCTACGAATAGTCCGTCTTTGCAATTGAGCGTCCGTCTTTAGGGGAGGCACTGTACGTCGTAAGGCCGCTACTTGTCCCCACCCGAGAGCGCTGTCCCCAACTCGCTCCTCGTTTGGATCACTCGCAAAATGGCGTCCCGGGTCACCATTCCCACGATGTTTGCCATGCCATCGTCCGAGTGCTGCACCACAGGCATCTGATTCACGTCCGCGGCTACCAACCGATCCAGCAACGCGGGCAACGGCTCATCCGGCGCGGCCCATAAAATCCGTTCTCTCGGCACCATCACTGCTTGCACCGAGTTCATGTTCCAATCCTCGCGCGGTACCGTATTCAGCGCCGCCACATTCATCATCCCCACCAGCCGCTGGTCCATCGTCACGATGTGTACACGCCGTCCGGTGCGCAGCACCTCGTTACTATATTCGTCCAGGCTCAAGTTTGCGGGAATTGCCGGCACTTCGTGGCTCATCACATCGGAAGCGCGCAGACCGTTGAGCGTTTCTCGTATCGTCACCTGCGCCACGCTGGCCTGTGCTGCATTCAGCAGGAACCACCCAATCACTGCAAGCCAGACTCCTCCCCAACGGTCATCGCCGTGCAATCCGAATGCACGCCACAGGCCTAGGGCGATCATTCCGTACGCAATCAGTTTTCCACTTGCTCCTGCGACCCGCGTGGCCCGCACGAAGTCTTTCGTCGCTCCCCAAACGATAGCGCGAAAAATCCGCCCGCCATCCAGCGGAAATCCCGGCAGCATATTGAACAAAGCCAGCAGCAGGTTGGTGATGCACAAATACTTGCCGGCGGCTCCGATCATCTGGTTGCTGGGAAACATCAGCGTCGAAATGTAAAACATTCCGCCAAGAAACGCGCTTGAAAGCGGCCCCGCGATCGCGATGTTGAATTCCTGTATGGCCTTGCTGGGTTCTTTCGCGATGCGTGCCAGCCCTCCAAACAAAAATAGCGTGATGGAGAGGACCCGGATCTTGTAGTGCTGCGCGACTACACTGTGCGAAAGCTCGTGGAACAACACCGAGCCAAAGAAAAGCAAACTGGTTGCCGCAGCAAGCGTCCACACCTGCGTCGCGCTCCATTGCGAATTCAGCTGCGCAAACTGCGTGGAAATCAGGTAGGTGATCAGCCCAAAAATAATGATCCAACTCAGGTCAATGTAAATGGGAATTCCCAGCACCCGACCGATGCGAATCCCCTGTGCTTGCGGCATGAACTGAATCCTCGTCAAAACCTGCGTAAGTAGGTAGCGTCGTTCCACTTCTATACTACCGCATCTGGACAGGTGGAGTTGTGTCACCCCAGACACGTCGTGGCCCATGTCCCACGAAAGCCCGCTCTGCGCTGCCAACTAAACTCCTTTTTATCAATATCCTGCGTGTGGCTTTCCGTGTGCCATTCCCTCTGGCGTAGTTCCAATGGAGATGCACATGGACACGATGCTTGGTTTTGCTGCACTGGTGATCACCACACTTGTCGCGCTCTTCGCCGCACTCGCCCTGCAAGCCTTGCTGCTTCGCGCCGCCTTCGCGCTCATGCAACCCGCCACCGCCAGCCGTCGCGTTCCTCAGCCCGCAGTTGAGCACGGCGCGCATTTGGCCGCCCGCGCTTTCAGCAGAGCGCGTTAGCTCGGCGGAAATTGTCCGCTCACGATCTGCGGACGGCAGCACGCGCAAGACGCCAGACGCGACGGGAGCAGCGAAGAAAGGAAAAGTTCATGCTCGCCTTGAAATTCTTATTGATGATTCTCGGTTTTGGCCTCTTCGCAAGCGCCGCGATTCTCGTTGCTTATGACGTATTCGCCGCGGCGCGTCTTCGCTGGCTGTTGAGGCGAAATCACATCAAGAAGGTGGCATCGGCCTGCTCCCGCAATCACCGGCACACGCTCTTGTGGGTGGCTCGGGCCGCGACACTGGAGGAGAGACCATGAGCATGAAGGCAAGCACCGCCGCGCTTGAATCCTCGGCCAGCAGGTCATTCCCTAACCAGCGTCGCGCTCCGCGCCACCCTTTGGAGTGCGGTGGCTGGCCACTGCTTTTCACCGATGCAATTCTTGCGAGCAAAGTGCCGCACAAAAAAGACTGTCATCGCGACACGACGTGTTGTCGTCCCGAAGCGCCACCTTGTCATCCCGAAGCGAAGCGCGGGATCTGCTTCTCCCAAGCGCCAAATACGATTTCCACCACGCAAACAAAACACAGTGCTCCCTGACCAGCCGGGCGGCGCCGACCACGCTGCCCGGCATTATTTCCCGGGAACAGTGTTAGCATTTCTCAAGCTTCAGCGAGGTGAGTTTTGCGGCGATTTCCCGGTCTTTACGGAGTAGCTTGTTCTCTTGTTCTCTCTGTATGTGCTACGAGCTCTCTCGCTAGCGCGTTTCGGGAGGGCATGGCTTCAGGCGTGCCGAAAAGTCCCGCAAAAAAGTGGGCTTTAGCCTCTGAGGTCTCAGCGAACCGCGCTCAGGACACCACCACCTCCGCTTCCCAAGCGAAGCCCATCACCTGCGAAACCTTGCGCGCCGCCAAGTCCCAGGTCTACGGCTTTCGTCCCGCTCAACTCAACGAATCCCAGATCGACGCCAAGGGCGAGGAAATCGACGCTTTCTGGAAGCAGGTCAAGTCCGCTGGTTCCGACGGCATCTCTTGCGTTCGCTCCATGCTTCAAGCGGAAACCGCCGACCACTTCTTCCAGTTCGATGCCGCGTCCTTCCTCTATCAAGCCGATCGCTCTCCAGAAACCTTGCTCCTTGTGCGCGACTCCATCGCGCAAGCCGATTTCCAGGAAACCGATCCCGCCAACTATCTTTCTCTCGCTGTCGCTCTTGCTCAGCAGGGCGTGGACATTGGCCCGCTCGCCGCTCGCCTGCTTCGCTATCCCAACGCTGTCATTCGCGTTCCCGAGCAGGGCTTGGAACTCGATTCCGATACCGCGGCGCTTTTCCTTTATGGCAGCATGCAGCCTGTGGCCGCCACGAACGCGCTCATCGCTGAATTGCAGGCGCCTGAGTCCTTCGTGCGTGCCGGCGCCGCTCATTTACTTGCGGAGCAGCTCACCGAAGAGAGTTTTCGCACCCTCAGCCGCTGGGATGGCTTGGCCAAGATCGAGGAAGAATTTCGTCGCAACGACATCACCGCTGTCATGAAATATCAGCCGCCCAACGAATCCGACTTCGCGCATCCCAAATTCACTCGCGAACAGGTCCTGCAGACAATCGCCGCCCTCCCGCACTCCAGCGCCGAATTTACGGATGTGATGGGCAAGAAAGGCGCGGAGTTCGACAAGCGCATGCGTGACACCAAAGCCACGCAGGAACAAATCTCGGCCGCCATCGCCGAGGGCGAGCCCGTCTACGGCATCGCCAATCACACTTCTTTTATGAACAGCGCCGTGGCCACGCTACAACCCGGTGATTTCGAACTCCTCCGTACCGCACGCCGCAAGGCCCTGTTCAATATCTCCGACCAGAGCCTCGAAGAATATCTCGCTTTCACGCAAGTCATGATCGGACTCATCAACCGGCTCGACCTTTACAAGGAATTCCGCTCCCATTGATCTTTCGGAAGCGCGCAATGAAGGAGGCAAGTGCGGCGTGTTATCATCTCCAAATACCGCCGTGTTGCTGAAAACAGGTTTTTCTCGCTTGCGTCATTTGTTTTTCCGCTTTTTCCTCCTCGCTGCAATCTTCGTTGTTGCGAAGCCGCTTCGCGCTGCCGATGCTCCGTCGGTTGATGACGCCATCCGTCAGCTCGCCGAACGCATCGCCGCCATCCCCAATCTGAAAGGGCCCATCCAGCTTGAACTTTACGAGGATGCCGCGTTCAACGAATCCGAAGGGCCAACCTGGAAAGCCACGCTGCGCCGGCAACTGGATCTCCGCAAGCTCAGCGTTACCGAAGAGCCAGATGCTCCGCTTCTTCGCGTTGGCGCCACCGAAACTCCCACCCAGATCGTTCTCGCGGCCGAATTGCTTTTTGCCGGCCATCAGGAACTGCGCATCGTCGCCCTCAAGCGCGCCTTATTACCGTCCGAGGCTCTGCTCGCTTCGCCCGTGCGCATCGAAAAGCAACTCCTCTTTGACAGCCCCGAGCGCATTCTGGACGCCGCTTCCGTCACGCGCGGTTCCGCTGAAGATCTCGTCGTTCTGACTTACCGCAACTCAGAATTGACCGCTCTGCGTCTCGATCCCAGCGGCTCTCTGAAGCAGGCGTTCTCGCTCTCGGCCGCCGGCGCGCGGCCCTCACGCGATCCTCGATCAGAAATTGCCGCTACCGAATCGGACGGCCATCTGCAACTCCCCGGCAAACTTTGTGAATTCTCCTGGTCCGCTCCCACCGACGTAAAATGCCGCGCCACCACAAAAACTTCCTGGCGTCCTCTCCCCTCGCTCACTTCTCCTTGCGAGTCAACCACATGGAAGTTGCAGGCCGATGCCAACGACTGGACCGCCGGCGATCTCCTTCAAGTCCTTCCGGAAACCGCGTCCCATCAGGGCCTCGCCGCGCTGCTCAGCGATTTTCCGGGTCCCATTCTCAGCCTCAATAGCGCGCAGAATTCCCGCAGCGCTCTCGTGGTGTCCAGAAATTTGCGTACAGGAAATTATGAAGTCTACAAACTTTCTCTCGCCTGCGGCAATTAGCGCCTCGCCCGCTCACCCCCGCCGCAGGGGCGCCTGTTTTTACCCGGAGCGCTGCCTGCAAAGCACACCCCGTGCGAAGAAATGTCGTCCTTCAGGAGGTCGGAGCTTTAGCTCCGACCTTCAGTGGTTGCTTACCATTGGGCTTCAGCCCCTGAGGAAATGGTCTTGCCATTTTTCCGCGGACTGTGCCGTCGTGCCCCTCTCGTCTGGAAGAGCTTGCGCTTTATCCCCGGCGGCCCTATTTGTGATGGCCGGGGCCCTCGCCCTCATCTTGCTTCTGGCTCCCACCGCCCACGCCACCAAGCGCCCAGTGTACGGCGGAACTCTGCGCGTCGTTCTTCGCGCCCCTTCTGTCTCGCTCGATCCTCGCGAATGGAAACCCGGTTCCTCTTCCTCCGCTCAAGACGAACACCTCGCGGTCCTCCTCTATGACCGATTGCTGGCACTTGACGACTACGGCAGGTTTCAGCCCGCCCTCGCCACCGAATGGTCCCACGACGCCAGCATGCGCAACTGGCAATTTAAACTCCGGACCGGCGTCAAATTTTCCGATGGCTCTCCACTCACCGCCACCGATGTCGTCGCCGCTTTGCAGCCCCTGCTTCCTCCATCCCTTCAGATCAGCGCCGCCGAGAATGCCGTCGCCATCCACTCTTTGCACCCAATTCCTGACCTTCTCGAGCAGTTGTCTTCCGGCCGCTATTTCATCTACCGCGCTTTGCCCGATGGCCTGCTTCTCGGCACCGGCCCCTTCTATCTCGGCGAAGACTCTCCGGCCGAGCCTTCCGAAACGAATCCCTCCGTGATGAAGCCCGCGCATATCAAGTTCCGCGCCAATGAAGAAGCCTGGTCCGGCCGCCCTTTCCTCGATGCCATCGAAGTCACCCTGGGCGAACCTGCGCTTCGCCTGCTGTACGATCTGCAGGTAGGTAAAGCTGACCTCGCCGAGATCGCTCCCGATCTGGTTCGCAAGGCCCGCCAGGAAAATGTGCGCATCTGGAGCTCCGCCCCGAACACCCTTCTTGCTCTGCGTTTCGATGACGCCCAACCGGCGGCTTCCGACCAGCGACTTCGTCAAGCGCTCTCCTGGTCCCTCGACCGCGACACCATGGCCAATGTGTTGCTTCAAAGGCAAGCGCTACCCACCGCAGCTCTTTTGCCCCGGTGGCTCTCAGGTTATGCTTTTCTTTTCGACAGTCCGATGAGTCTGGACCGCGCCAAGGAAATTCGCGCGTCTCTTCCCGCTAACGAGGCAGGCGGCAATGAGCCTCTTCGGTTGCACGTCGACTCCTCGGGCGAGCTTATGAAACTCTTGGGGGAACGTGTGGCGGTTAATGCGCGGCAAGCGAATCTCTCGGTCCAGGTTTTCCTCTCTCACGAACCAGGAAACTCTCCCGCAGTCCCTGCCGTCAGGTCCGCCTCCGCAGGGTTACACTTGTTTGCGTGGCACTACGACACCGTCTCGCCGCGCGCTGAACTGGACGCGCTGGCCAGGCAATTCGCACTTCAGGATTCCGGAGAAGGAACGCAAACCGTGAGTGATCCCGAACAACTTTTTGCGCTGGAGCGCCGCTTCCTCGACGAACGGCGCATCCTTCCGCTGCTCGTCTTGCCGGAATACATCGGCGTTGCCGGCAACGTCCGCAATTGGTCGCCCGCCCGTTGGGGCGAATGGCGTCTCGCTGACGTGTGGTTGGATCCGGCGTCAAACGCACCCACTGCGGATGACAATCGCGCGCCCAGGAATCCATCCTCGCCTCGCGTGACCGGAGGACGCCCATGAGCTTCCGCACGAAAATTTTCCTGATCTTCCTGGTCACCGTGTTAGCTTCTGTCGCGCTCGTCGCCTACGGCGTCACCTATTACACGCAGAACGCTTTCGAAGCCATGGACAGCCAGCGCACCGAAGCGCTCGTCTCGCAATTCAAAAAGGAATTTGCCCAGCGCGGCGAGGTGGTCGTTCAGCAGGTCGAAAATATTACCAACGCCGATATTACCCTGCGCATGGCTTTGGATCTTGCCCGCCCGAACGCCGATTCTTCGCTCTATGTCCACGATGCCAACGGCGCCGCTCAGGACCACGGCCTCGATTTCGTCGAATTCGTCAACGGCGACGGCACGCTCATTTCCTCCGCTCAGTATCCCGCTCGCGTCGGCTATAAGAATGACTGGATCACCGCCACGAAGGATTGGCGCGGCTCCACGGCTTTTCTCAAGCGCGAAGAATTGCCCGATGGCGTTGCTCTCTCCCTCTCCGCCGTGCGCACCTTGCCCGTCGGTGAAAAAAACTTCTACATTATTGGTGGCCGTCGTCTCGACCAGAATTTTCTGGCTTCCCTCGTGCTCCCCACCGGCATGCGCGCGCTCCTGTATCGCAATCTCGAACCCAGTTTCGTGGCCACCGCGCTCACTGACGCCGGCGGCGCTGTTCCCAATGCCGATTCATTCCAGTCGCTCATCGAACAGATTCAGAAGCAACCTCCCGACGACTCGACGACTGTCGTGAAAACCATTGAGTGGAACCGCGATCCCGCCAGCGCCGAAAGCTTTCATGCTATGCCCTTGCGCGGCCGCAACAATGAACTCCTCGGCGTTCTTCTTCTCGGCAGCTCTGCCAAGGAACTCGTTCTCCTCCAGCGCCAAATTTTGAAGACCGCTGGCCTTGTCAGTCTCGCCGCCGTTCTCATCGGCTTGCTGGTCAGTTGGTGGGTTTCCCGCCGCATTACTCGCCCCGTCGAAGAACTTGCCAATGGCGCGCGCGACGTCGCCTCCGGCCACTGGAACGCCCACATCGATGTGCAGGGCAACGACGAAATCGGCCAGCTTGCCGGCGCCTTCAACGACATGACGCGCACCCTTGCTGCGCAAAAAGAAAAGCTTGTGCAGACTGAACGCGTCGCCGCCTGGCGTGAACTCGCCCGCCGCCTCGCTCACGAATTGCGCAACCCGCTTTTCCCGCTGCAGATTACCGTCGAAAATCTCCAGCGAGCCCGCCAGCTTGGTCCTGAGCAGTTCCAGGAAGTCTTTGGCGAAGCAACCGCCACGCTCAAAGCCGAACTCGCCAATCTCAACAGCATCGTCGGTCGCTTCAGCGATTTTTCCAAGATGCCTGCTCCGCAACTCGCGCACGTCAATGTCAACGAAACTTTGCGCAACGCCGTTCGCCTGTTCGAAGCGCAGTTCAACGCCGTCGGCAAGCCTTCCATCACCACCGAATATTTCCTCAACGAGTCGCTGCCGGAAATCGATGCTGATCCCGACCTGCTCCATCGCGCCTTCCAGAATCTCGTTTTGAATGCGCTGGATGCCATGCCCGCGGGCGGCACTCTCAGCCTGCGTACCTCTGACGGAGGCGATTCTGTCCGCATCGAAGTGTCAGACACGGGCAAAGGCCTGACGCCGGAAGAGTGCTCTCGCCTCTTCACGCCGTATTACACCACCAAGTTGCAGGGCACTGGCCTCGGCCTCGCCATCGTCCAGTCCGTCATCAGCGATCATCACGGCACCATCTCCGTCTCCAGCGAGGAAGGACGCGGCGCCACGTTCCGCATCGAACTGCCAAAGCGCCAAGCCGGTGCCGTGGTCAAGTCCAAAGAATCCACTCCCGCTCCAGTCTCCGAGTCCGAACCGGCCACTGCCTCCGATTAGCGCGTGTAGCACAGGCTTCAGCCTGTGTTCCTGATTAGTCTTTGCATCGGGTGCCGCACCCGTAGCCTCTTTAGGTGTGCGGTTTTTGATTTTTCTTGCTTTTGTCCCCGCTTCTTCAAGGACAGGTTTCCCAGGAGCTCAGTTCTTGGTCTTTCCATTTTCTATTTTCTATTTTCCATTTTCAAAATTCCGGCGTGTCATCCTGAGCGAAGCGAAGGATCTCAAACGCACAACCCTTCTCCGACCTTCCGCCTTCTTTTCCTCTTTGCTGCTTTTTCACCAAACCGTTAAACTGAATCGAACGTGCCGCGCAAAGCCAATCTCCTCCTGATCGACGACGACCCCAACACTCTGGCGTCACTCGCCCGCGCCTTTCGTCTCGCCGGCCACGAAGCCACTGTCTGCGATAGCGCCCTTCGCGCCGCCGAACTCATTCGCGCCCAGCATTTCGATCTCATTCTTTCCGACGTGGTGATGCCCGGCAAAAGCGGCCTCGAACTCCTCGAAGAACTGAAGAAAGCCGGCGTCCAGACTCCCATCGTTCTCATCTCCGGCCAGGCCAACATCGAAATGGCCGTTAAAGCTACGCGTCTCGGCGCTCTCGATTTCCTCGAAAAGCCGCTCACCACCGACAAGCTCCTCGTCACCGTCGAAAACGCGCTACGTCTCACTCGCCTCGAAGACGAAAATCGCGAACTCCGCCATCGCCTTGGCAAACACGAACTGGTCGGCTCCGGTCCCGCCATGCAAAAGCTACTGGCGCAGATCGAACGCGTCGCTGCCAGCGAAACCCGCGTCTGCATCCAGGGCGAAACTGGCACCGGAAAAGAATTGGTTGCGCGCGCCATTCACGAAAAATCCCCGCGCCACGAAAACGCTTTCATCACTCTCAATTGCGCTGCTGTCCCCGCTGAATTGATCGAGTCGGAGCTGTTCGGTCACGAGAAGGGCGCTTTCACTGGCGCTGCAGGACGCCACGTCGGAAAATTCGAGCAAGCCGAAGGCGGCACGCTTTTCCTCGACGAAATCGGCGATATGCCCGTCGCCATGCAAGCCAAACTTCTCCGCGTTCTCGAAGAAGGCGAAGTCGAACGCGTCGGTGGCGACAAACCCATCAAGGTGAATGTTCGCGTTATTGTGGCCACGCACCGCAATCTTGAAGACCGCGTCAAAAATAATGAATTCCGCCGCGATCTGTTTCACCGCATCTACGTTTTTCCGCTGACGCTTCCCCCTCTGCGCGATCGCCTGGAGGATTTTCCCGAACTTATCGCTCATTTTGCGGGCCAAGTCGCCAGGCAAAATAGCTGGAAAGAAAAATCCTTTTCCAACGAGGCCATCGCCGAGTTGCGCCATTACTCATGGCCTGGCAATGTCCGCGAACTGCGCAATATCGTCGAACGCCTCGCGCTACTCGCTGCCGGAGATACCATCAGCGTCGAAGATGTTCGCCTCGCGCTACCCGCCGCGGATACCGCTGCGATTGATGCCGCCTCCGGCAAAGCCACCACGGAGCAGGGAACTCTGGTGCAACGCACGGAAGCCTTCGAACGCGAAGTCCTTCTCGCCGAAATCCGCCGCCACAATTTCCGCATGACCAACGTCGCTCGCGCCCTCGGCCTGGAACGCAGCCACCTCTATAAAAAGTGCCAGCAATTAGGCATCGACCTGCAATCCCTCCGCAAGCCTGAATGAGGTTTTGCCTTTGTAGTGGCCACCTTCTGAGGTGGGCGCATTTCTCTTGGCGTTTGTAGCGGCGGCTTTACGCCGCCATCCGTGGAGTTTTGTCGCCAATGTTCCGGTGGGGCGGCTCGATCGCGGGTCCCGTACTTTCCCGGGCTGCACGTGCTCTTGGTGTTGGGGTTTTTTTTCCTGGCCACCGGTCGCCGGCCACTGGCCACTTCTTCCCTCACCGCAAATCCAGCAACTGCACCGCCTCCACCGGTCCTTCCTCAAAAATAATCTCTTTCTCCATCTCCAATAAATTCTTCCGATACTGCCGAATCGCCACCCACCAACCCGCCAACACGATCGCAGGAACAATTGCTCGCACCGGATCCACGAACGCGATATATTCCAGAAACGATCCCGCCCTCACAAACAAATAGAATCCCAAGAACAACAGAAACAGCACTACAAACGCATTCTCTTTGAACACCGGCAAGGAACACGTGAACGGAATCTTCCGCAACCGCACGAACATCGTTTCCACCAGCAACCACGTCATCACTCCCACGTATCCCAGGTGCAGCAGCGCTACTGGCCACCCCCATCCGTACGCATACGCCGGCACGCAGGCCACAATCAATAGCGGAACCAGAAACGTCCACGCCAACGCTCTCCCCAACGCCACACTCTCGCCCGCTCCCGCATCGATCTCCATTTTGAAAATCCAATTCGCGCGTAAATCCGCGGGAATCTCAAAGATGAATCGCAGCCCCACCACCAGGCAATACACCAGGATCAGCGGAATCGAAAGAAACGCCGGCGCTGGGATGCGCCCACTCATTTCCGTTCCATCGTGCGTCGCGGTCACCAGTGACTGCGCGCAAAGCAGCAATCCCATTCCAACGAACGCCCCCAGCGCCGTGAAGTGCTTCTCGCTCCGCATCAACGTGCGCACCACAAACGCGAAGCACGCGCGCCTCGCGGGCGTTGGCAGATACCGTCGATTTGCCACCCGCAGCATCATAGGCAGCAGCAGCCCTCCCCTCGAAGCACTTCCTTCCACGGTTTCGGGGATGCTCAGGAAACATCTACGGTAACTCAGCGCATAAGCCACGCCCGCCAACACCATCGTCCCTGACAGCGCCCACAACGCCACCATTCCCAAATGTTGATAAACCGGCGCAGCCGCATGCCGCACCGCTTCACACAAACTCAGAAACCACGCCGGCGGCAGCAAACGAATGATGGATCCCGGATTTTGCTTCAGCCTGTTGGTCAGCGGCCCAACCATGAAACTCGTCATCAGTAAAAACAGAAAAAACAGCACCAGCGCGATCCGCAAATACTGAGAAACTCTTCGAAACACGCGATACGGCAAGCTGAACATCAGCAGCCCAATCAACGCCACCACCGCGGCGAACGTGAACACACTCGCCAGCGCCACTCCAATCGCATGTCCCGCGGCAAACCCCGCATAGATGGAGAACTCCGGGTACGAGGAACTCACCACGATGGGAAACAAAACGGTCGACCCGATATTCACTTCAAACGCAAACAACATCGTCAAAAATAGGATCGCCACAAGATTCGCTGTGAACAGCTTCCATGCCGACACTGGCAGGTGCACCAGGTTCGCGAAGTCTCGTCGATCCAACAGAATGCTGTCCCACCTCCACACCGCAATCACGCCGGTCAGCACCATCGACACCACAATGAACAGGTATTCGTCGCCCATTGACGCGCTGTACGGCTCCATAATCAGGTCTTTGCGTATCCATTGCAGGAATGTCGAATACTTGTCGTAGAAAATGATCGACACGAATATTCCCGGCACCGGCAGCAACATCAGCAGCAAGCCTGTGCTGAAATCCAGTTCCTCGGAGTCCGACTCCGCCCCTCCGCGCAGGCTGCGGTTTACGAAATGGCCCACCAGCCGCACAAATGGCTTCTCCGCGGACTTCTGCCGCGTCCATTCCCGCCAACCTTTCCCAGCGGACGTCATGCTGCGCTCATCACCTGAAGAATTTCCCGCGAGATTTTTTCCGTGTCCACCTGGTCCACCAGGTGCGAGAATGTACTCTCCAGCGAAGCTTTTCCCGTAGACTCGCGCAGCCGTGCCGGGGCGTCATACGCAATCACCCGGCCTTTTTGCAGCACTACCAGTTGTCCGCAAACTTTTTCCACCACTTCCAAAACGTGCGAGCAGTAAAACACCGCGCGTCCTGCCTCGCCCAACGCCTTAATCAAATTTTTCAGAATCAGCGCTGAGGTGACGTCGAGCCCGGAAAGTGGCTCGTCCAGAATCAGCAGTTTTGGATTGTCCATCAGCGCCGCAATCAGCAGAATTCTCTGCCGCATCCCTTTCGAATACGACGCAATCGCGCTGTGTCGGCTCGCGTGCAGCGAAAACAGTTCCAGCAGCGCGTCAATCTTTTCCCCAATTTTCGACGCCTCCATCCCCCGCAGCGTCCCTACCAATTCCAGGTATTCGTATCCCGTCAGATACGGATACAGATTCGCTTCTTCCGGCACATACCCGATGCATTTCCGGTAGCCCACCAGGTCGCGGTTAATGTCGCGCCCGTCGAACAACACTTCTCCATTCGTCGGCTTCAGCAGGCCGATCAGCATCTTCACCGTCGTGCTTTTACCGGCGCCGTTTGGTCCCACGCATCCCAGCACTTCGCCGGCGTTCACTTGCACCGAAACGTTTTGCACTGCCGGCAGCGCGCCGTAACGCTTCACCAATCCTTTTGCCTCTAGCACCGCAGCCGCATTTGTACCCTGCAGCGAAGTTGTCATGGCGCACCTCAACAATGCTTCAGACACCGCGCACCCGAGAAAGTTTCCTTCGCGCACTTGCACCACGCAATCTGCGCTCGTCTTTTACCCGGTCTTCCAACGCTCGCAACCTGTCATTCCGAGCGAAGCGAGGAATCTGCTGTCGGCTTGATTCGAGCAAAAACTACCGCGTTCAAGCGAAAATGGTCCAAGCCCATTCGCTAGGCTCCTTGTATGTCATACATATTATGAAGCTTACGATGCGTATTCGATTTCTCTTGACGAATTACATATTGCTATGTAGTGTTTGCATATTGCTATATCACCGAAAGGCGGCTTCCACGTGACTCTCGGCGATAAACTCCGCTCCCTCCGCGCTATCGAGGGCTCGCTCCGCGGCTTAGGCCGCCCCATGACGCAGTCCGAAGTTGTCAACGCCATGAAACAGGAACTCGGTCGTGGCCTCAGCCAGGCTTACCTCTCGCAGATTGAAAACGGCGCGCGTCCGCACATGACCAATACTTCCCGCGAACTGCTCGCGCGCTTCTTCCGCGTTTTCCCAGGGTTCCTTGTCGACGACCCCGCGGGCTTTACCCGTGAACTGCAATCCGTCCTTCGCACCGAAGACGCCACAGTCGACGCCTGGCTGTTTGCCGGCACCGATCAATTTAAGTCCGACCCCGAGCTAGCCCGCGCGCTCCTCACCATCGCGGAAAATCGCGACTCCCGCGGCGCCCTGCTTCTTCTTGCGGAAATTCTTCGCACTCCGGGCCTCGATGAACGATTAGGCGAGGTTCTTCAACCCGGCAGCGTGACGGGAACAGGTCATCCGCCTCCTGCCTCTTCCCATAACTAAGGTCTTCTGCAGTTCGGGGCATGGTCCAAGCGACCGGGTGTCGCTCTGCGAGGTGATGTATGTCCTGGTCTGACGTGTATTTGTTCTGTTTCCTGGTCGGCGCTTCACTCAGCTTGTTTTCGTTTCTGGCGGGCGCCGTCCATTTGCACCTGCCTTTCCGGATGCATCTGCCATTTCACGGCGGCCATGCCGTCGGCGGCGCGCATCATGCCGGCGGCCTCGGTCGCGGTGGTGCTGCGCGCAGTGGCATGCACATTTCCTGGCTCAACGCCTCTACGATCCTCGCATTCCTTGCGTGGTTCGGTGGCACAGGCTATCTGCTGACGAAGTATTCGCACGTCGTCTCATTCTTGATCGTTCTACTTGCCACCTTCGCCGGACTCGCTGCCGGTTGGATGGTCTTTCGTTTCCTTCTGAAACTCGTTGGCCCTTCCGATGAGCCTCTTCGCGAAGAGGATCGCCGCATCGTCGGCTCACTCGCCAGGGTGAGCATGACCATCCGCGAAAATGGCACCGGCGAAATCATCTTTCCGCTCGGTGGCGGCAGAAGCTGCTCCGGCGCGCGCAGCGATGACGGCGTTGCCATCGAGAAAGGCGCGGAAGTCGTCATCGAGAAATACGAGCACGGAATTGCTTACGTGAAACGCTGGGACGAATTCATGAAGTCTTGAGTTTCTTGCAACGAAGAAATACGCAGCCAGCGGCTGCCAATCGAAAAAGGGAGGTCCTTATGTTCGGGTTGCCAATGAACGTGGTCGTCGGAGCCGGGATCCTGGTCGTGGTGCTCCTGATGCTCATGACGGTCATCGCCAGAATGTATCGCAAAGCCGGGCCAAACGAAGCGCTCATCGTCTACGGCATCGGCGGAACCAATGTTTACACGGGACGAGGCACCGTTATTTTTCCGATGGTGCAAACTTGCCGGGATCTGTCGCTGGAATTGATGTCCTTCGACGTCGCTCCGCAGCAGAACCTCTACACCAATCAGGGCGTCGCGGTCACGGTCGAAGCCGTCGCGCAAATCAAGGTGAAGAATGACAAAGAGTCCATTCTCACCGCTGCCGAACAATTCCTTACCAAGACTCCGCAGGAGCGCGAAGGCCTGATCCGCCTGGTGATGGAAGGCCACCTTCGCGGCATTATCGGCCAACTCACCGTCGAACAAATCGTTAAAGAACCCGAAATGGTTGGCGATCGCATGCGTTCCACCTGCGCCGGCGACATGAGCAAGATGGGGCTCGAAGTCGTCAGCTTCACCATTAAGGAAGTCCGCGACAAAAACGAATACATCACCAACATGGGACGCCCCGACATCGCCCGCATCAAGCGCGACGCTGAAGTAGCCGCCGCCGAAGCCGATCGCGACATCGCCATCAAGCGCGCCGAAGCTTCCCGCGCCTCCGCCATCGCCAAGGCTCAAGCCGATCAGGAACGCGTCGCTGCGGAAACCGCTTCGCTTGCCAAGCAGGCCGAAGCTCAGCGCGACCTCGACATCAAGAAAGCCAACTACCTGGAAATCAGCAAAAAGGCCCAGGCGCAAGCCGACAAGGCCTACGAGATCGAAACCAATCGCCAGCAGCAGACGGTCATCCTGGAGCAGGTTCGCATTCAGCAGGTCGAGCGCGAAGCTCAGGTCAAAATTCAGGATGCCGAAATCAATCGCCGCGAACGCGAGCTCGTCGCCACCGTTCTCAAGCCGGCCGAAGTCGAACGCCAGCGCATTGAGACTCTTGCCAACGCCGAACGTCAGCGTTTGATGTCTGAAGCTGAGGGCCAAGCCGCTTCCATTCGCGCGCAAGGTGAAGCCGAAGCTGAAATCATCTTCAAGAAGGGTGATGCTGAAGCTCGCGCCATGAACGTCAAGGCCGAAGCCTTCCAGGAGTACAACCAGGCCGCCGTCCTCGACAAACTCATCAGCGGACTTCCCGAAGTGGTTCGCGCGCTCAGCGAGCCGCTCAGCAAAGTCGACAAGGTCACCATCGTCTCCACCGGCAACGGCGACGCTGCCGGCGCCTACAAACTCACTGGCGACATCACCAAAATCGCTGCGCAAATCCCTGCGCTCTTCGAAGCACTCTCTGGCATGCAAGTGTCAGACCTTCTCGGCAAGGTTCGCCACATCGGCGATGCCGCTCCGAAGCCGGTAGCTTTGCCGCCGGCGCCATCGAAGTCCTAACCACTTTCCGCCGGAGCGGGCTCAGCTCCCGCTCCGGCGCTTCGCTCCGGGGGAGAGAAGGTCATGAGTCTGACGTTGCATCAGAAACGAGGCCTGCTTTGGGGGCTGGGGATTCTGACGGCCGTGGTTCTAATGAGCGTCGCCTGGTCCCAAATCTGCGCCGCGGTAGGCAATTGCCTGTCGCCATTCTGAAATTGCATTTGTAGGGACCGCCTTCTGAGGCGGTCCGCTCTTGGGCTTTCTTGGGTTACGGTTGTCATCCTGAGGCCCGCGCTTTTTGCGGACCGAAGGATCTCAACCCTCCGCTATCGCAGGATGAGCGGAACGGTTATTCGGTTCGCAATAAAGGAAAGGAGCATCACATGGGTCTCTTAGAACGCGTCAGCACTTTAATCCGGGCCAATCTCAACGACATGATCGATCGGGCGGAAGATCCCGAAAAAATGATCAAGCAGGTCATCCTCGACATGGAGAATCAATACCTGCAGGTCAAAACCCAGGTTGCTGTGTCCATCGCCGACCAGCACATCCTGGAAAAGAAACAGCGCGAACAGGAAGAAACCTCCAAGGACTGGATGCGCAAGGCTGAAGTCGCCGTCGACAAAGCCCAGGACGATCTCGCCCGCTCCGCTCTCGACCGCTATCAAACTGGCCAGCGACTCGCCCAAAGCTTCCAGGAGCAGGTCAACGACCAGAAAGCCCAGGTGGAAACCTTGAAGACCGCGCTCATCAAGCTCGAGCAAAAACTCGACGAAGCCAAGTCCAAAAGGGAAGTGCTCCTTGCTCGCCACCGCCGCAGCATCGCTCTCGACAAAGCCGTCAAAGCACAAGTCGCTATCGGCGACGGTTCCAAAAGCGCCTCCTTCGATCGCTTGAAGGATCGCGTCAACCACACCGAAGCCACCGCTACCGCTGAGGTTGAGTTGCTCACCGACGATGTCGCCGACCGGCTCAACCGCCTCGACCGCGACACTGAAGTCGAGCGCCTACTTACCGACCTGAAATCGCGCCGCAGCCTCCCCGAAAAGGTGGGCTGACGCCGGCACGGCTTTCGCGCGATCAGCACTGTGCGCGGTCGACCCTTCGTGATTTCCGCCCGTACTCCGGGAACCGCGAACCGTTCGGCGGCGTCCAATAAATAGGCCCGCGGGGTGCCACCAGCACGCAGTCCTGGCCCTGCCCGCAACATTCCACCTCGTCACTCCCTTCGTTGGGGGCCCTTTGAAAGGAGAGCAAGCCATGAAATCCTACGTTACCTTTCGTCGTCACCCATTTGGCCAGGTAGTCGCTCCCGTCAATGATGATCTCCACACCATGGCCGTCGTCCCTTATGGCAAATTCGGCGCGGGCATCTGGACCAGCCATCCCATCGGCCTGGTAGTCGTCATTGGAATGCTGATCGTGGGCCTGGTCGGCATTCCTGAATGGCGCTGGTTCTTTGGTGCCACAGTCCTCGTCGGCAGCCTGGTAGGCTACGCTCTCGGGCGCCGCCACCAGATACTCTAAGGACGGCACAAAGTCCCAGCCCAAGCGTGGCCGCTTTCCTTGAGGCTCTCCACTAGCCGGCTTCTCGTGCGAGAATGCTGGCGATGCATCCTGTTCTCATTGCCGCGCCTGTCGTCGTCCTTGGCGCCGCCGGACTCACGGCCTACGGCGCCGTCAATGTTCGCTCGCAACTTTTCGGTCCATCCATTCGCCAGACGGCTGCCGCACGCCAGCTCGCGATCACCTTCGATGACGGACCCAATCCTGCCATTACTCCGCAACTCCTCGATCTCCTCGCCCGCTACAATGCCCAATGCACATTCTTCGTAGTCGGAAAATTCGCTCGGGAATGTCCCGCCATCGTCAAGGAAATCTCCGCCCGCGGCCACGTCCTTGGAAACCACACCGACTCGCACCCCAATCTCTTTTTCTGTGGCCCCGAAGAAACGCATCAGGAACTACTGCGCTGCACCGACGCCATCCAGCACGCCTCTTGGTCTGCTCCGGTATGGTTCCGACCGCCCTTCGGTTTCCGTAGCCCGTGGCTCTCCGAAATCGTGCATCGCCAGGGCATGCGCATGGTGATGTGGACGCTGATCCCCGGCGACTGGCGCGACAAGCCACTGGAATGGTTGAAGGCTCGCCTTCAACCCATTGCCGATCATGTTAAGCAGCAGGGCACTACTTCAGTTGTGCCGAAAAGCCACGGAAAACCGGGGGTTTCAACCTCCAAGAGGACGGGTGGCGACATTCTGTGCCTCCACGACGGCAATTTCCGCCAGCAGAATGCCGACCGCACGCGCACTCTCGCCGCGCTCGAATATTGGCTGCCTCGCTGGCGCGACTTGGGCCTCGAATTTGTTACAATGGACGAAACTTTCGGGAAGGTGGTCGAGGCGTAATGGACGAGAAGGCTTTTTATATCGAGAAGGAAGAGACGCGTAAGGTCAAGCTGGTCTGTCCAAGCTGCCGCGGTGAATTCGAAGCTCCGGTGCGCTGGAAAGTCAGTCGCAAGAAAAAAGAACTGCCTCGTGGCGCCAGCGAGGAAGATCGCCGCAAGTTTGCTAAAGCTACTTCTTTCATGGTTCGTCTTGACGACCTGGTGGCTTGCTACAAATGCCGCAAGCGTTTTGAACTCACCGGCCAATCCACGGTCCTGATCAACGACAATCTAGGCGACCCCAACGAAGATCCCGAAAACTTCGGCAACCGGTAAATCAAGTTTTCAGTAACCAGTTCTAAGTTTTAAGTAAACCGCTATTCGGCGCGTAGCCCCCAGTAGCACAGGCTTCAGCCTGTGTATGTGTGCCGCACCCTCGCCTCTTAAGAATGCGGGTTTTGCTTTCTCGCCGAATTTACCTCGGCTTTCGCTTCCTGATAGCTGATTCCTGATCCCTTCTTACTTAAAGCTTAAAACTGACAACTTAAAACTGACAACCTAAAACTGCCTCTCATATCTCCGGATACATCTCAAAAAACGCGTCAATCGACTGCCGAAACGTCTTCTCGATCTCTTCCTTGCTGCCTTCTATCAAATGCATCGCCACGCGTGCCGTCCGTCCGTTCTTCAGCACCACCATCGCCTCTTTCACTTCTCCCAAATCGTCCACCGGTAGCAATCTCATCCCGTAGATCAGCGCTAGTTTTGCCATCAGTTCTCTCCTCGTTTGCCCGCTCAGCCTATCTGCGCGCACATCTCCCGTCAATTGAACAACGCTGCGCTGGCTGCCGCATACCCACTCCGCTATGATGTCCCCTAGGCATCCCGCGCCTTGGCACCTCGCATCCGAATAGCACAAAGAGGAGGGTGACGTGAAGCTTCGATCTCGGGTCCTACTACTGCTCACCGTTGGTTTATTCATCTTTGCAGGCTCGCTCTCTGCCCAGGCTCCGGAAGGTCCCCAGCCCGATGCTCCACCTCCCGCCATCCCGCCAGCCACCGCGCCCGCGCCGCATCAAGCTCCTTCCAGCGACCTCGTGCTCGTTCCGTCCGGCACGCGTATCGGCGTGATTCTCGAGAATGGCATTTCGACGGCCTCCGCCAAGCCCGGCGACTCCGTCTATTTCCGCACTTCTTTCCCCATCACCATTAACAATAAAGTTGTTGTCCCCGTCGGTTCTTACCTTCGCGGAGAGGTCACCGATTCCAAGCGTCCCGGCCACGTTAAAGGCAAGGGCGAGCTGCGCATCCATCTGAATACCATGATTTTTCCCAATGGTTACACCGTGGACTTGAACGCCGCGCCCCATAGCACCGATAGCGGAAGCAACACGAAAACGGATTCGGAAGGTAAGATCACCGGTCCTGGCGGCAAAGGAAAAGATGCGCAAACGATCGCGACGACCACCGCAGCTGGCGCCGGTATTGGCGCAATCGCGGATGGCGGCAAAGGTGCCGGAATTGGCGCGGGCATTGGCGGTGTCGCCGGACTCGCCGCTGTGCTGCTGTCTCGCGGGCCCGATGCGCAACTGCCGCGCGGCTCCTCAATGGATTTGGTTCTCGAACGCGACCTGCAACTCGACGCCAACCAGATTCACTATTCCAACGTAGGCCAGCCCAGCACAGTGGTAATCCAGCAAACCACCCCCCAAAACTGACCCTATTTGGAGTGCGGCGGCTCGCCGCAGCTTTTCGGATCGACCATAACGGTAAGGGTCCACACGTCGCTTCGCGTTTGGGCCTTTGGTTTTTCCTATACTGAATCTGTTATCCCGCTCACCCGGTACTGCGCGAAGGGAGCGAAGCGAGTGATCCGCTTTTCCTTACTTAAAACTTAATACTGACGGCTGAAAAACTTCCTACGCCCCCTGCGCCTGCGCCTCCAAAAATCGCATCGGGCTGAACCGCTCCCAATCCGTGCTCACCTTCTGCGTCGTAATCCATTCGCGCATCAGCCGCGCCGTCACTGGCGCCAGCAAAATCCCGCTACGGAAATGCCCCGTCGCCATCAGTAACCCTTCCACATCGGTCGGCCCTAAAATCGGCAGGTGATCCGGCGAATCCGGCCTCAGCCCTGCCCAAGTCTCTTCAATTCGCGCCTTCGCCAACGCCGGAACCAGTTCAATCGCGCCATTCATGATTTTCTTCATGCCGCCCGCGGTCACGTCGTGGTCGAATCCGATTCGCTCGATAGTCGACCCAGCCAGAATCCGCCCATCATTTCGCGGCACTAGGTAAATGTTCTCCGACCACAGCACGTGCTGGATCTTCACTGCCTCACATCGCAGCACCGCCATCTGTCCTTTTGCGGGAGACACCGGAGCATACGGCGCCACGCCTTCGATCTTTGCCGAGAAGCATCCCGCCGCGACGATCGTCCACTTCGCTTCCGCGTTTCCGTTGCTCAGCACCAGTCCCTTGCAGCGCCCGCCTTCTTTCCAGATTCCCGTTGCCCCATTGCCCGCAAAAATATCCACGCCTTTGCGTTTCGCTGCTTCCAGCGTCGCTTGCGTCAGCGCCCGGTTATCCAGTGAACTCTCGTCGGGCCGCAGCACGCCTCCTTGCACTTCATCCATCAGCCCGGGCTCCAATTCTCTCGTCCGCTCTCCCGTCAACGCTTCCGCGCGCAAGCCCACGCCGTGATACACCGCTAGCAGCGTGCTGATTTCCTCGCGTACGTCGCCTTCCCAGAACAGTTCCATCGCGCCGTCGGGCCGGTATTCCACCTTCTGCCTCGACGCTTGCTCCACCGCTTCAAGGAATTTGGGATACATCGCCGCGCTTGACTTGCTCAGCACCACCAGCGGAATCATTCCCGGGCCTTCCGGCGACGGCGAAATAATTCCCGCGCTGGCCCATGATGATTCTCTCCCCGGTTCATGCGCGTCAAACACACCCACGCGCAACCCGGCCTGCGCCAGTTCGAATGCGATGGACGCTCCAATCAATCCACCGCCCGCAACAACTACGTCATATTTCTTCATGCCGATATTCTAGCCCAGCGCGTTCAACCCGCATTGTGACGGACAACCAGCCTATTGGTTCGCCGTCAATTGCATCGCCAGCACTTCCGCTTTCTTCGCCTGATTCTTCGCTCGCACCCAATCCCCGTTCTTCATCGCTTCCCGCGCCGACTCCATGAACCCGCGCACCTTCGACGCCACATCTTCCTGCGTCGCGTTCAGTCGCCTTCCCTGCGTCTCCCCCAATTTTGCTTCGGCCGCGTCCAGGCTTTGCTGCGTTTCCGCTTTTGCCGCATTCAATTGGTCTGCCGTCAGGTCCGGCAAAATCATTGGCTCCGACGCTTTCTCCACCGGTGGAGGTTCCACGGGTGGTGCCGCTACAACGCGGGGCCTGGCTGGTCCGCCGCGCGGAGCGGCCAGCCTCGGTGGCATCTCCTCGGTCTCCACATCAAGGTCTGGCGCGTCTCCCGGCGTTTCGTTCGCCACACCGCTCGACGTCAGCGGATGTGCCAGCACGATTCCCGTCATGTGCACCGTCGCCGGTTTTTTCGTGAAGCAGCCGCCGCACCACACCACGCAAGCGCACAACGCGAGCAAAAAGGTCTTCGGCCCGATGTTCATTTTCTCCATGGTTCCCCGAGTTGCGTTTCTCGGCTTGCTCACGCGGCTAGCGGTAACTCGATCCGGAACGTCGTTCCCCGTCCTACCTCTGAAGTAAAGTCTATCGAACCGTTATGCAGCTGCACAATTCGGAACGTGCTTGCTAGTCCGATGCCGCTTCCTCCCGGCCGCGTTGTGAAAAATAATTGAAAAATCTTCTGCCGGTTTTCCAACGGTATACCTTTTCCCGTATCTCCCACGGTAATTTCCGCCATGTCTCCCCGCCGGCTCAGCGTCAATTGCAATTGTCCGCCCTGCGGCATCGCGTCTACCGCGTTAAGCACCAGGTTCAGCACCGCCTGCTTCAACAGCGCCCGGTCCACAAATACGTCCGGAATTCCGATCGGAATCAACCGCGCCACTTCCACCTTCGCTCGGTCCAGTTCCGGCTGCGCCACTTCCAGCACTTCATGCAGCAAGTCCGAAAGCTGCGTCGGCTCCAACCGCACGTCCATCGGCTTCGAGAAATCCAGGAACCTCTTTACCACCGCGTCCAGCCGGTCGATTTCCGCGTCCAGCACGTTCACCGCTTGCAGCGCGCCTTCATCGGTTTCCGGTGGCAGCGACTCCTTCAGATTCTCCAGCCACAGTCGCATCGAGTTCAGCGGGTTCTTCACCTCGTGTGCCACTCCTGCCGTGATGCGCCCCACGGCCGCCAGCCGTTCGCTCACCTGCAGTTGCGTGTTAATGCTCTCGATTGAATCCAGGTCCCGCAACGTTACCAGTGCCCCCATCCTCTCTCCGGCTCCCTGAATTTCCTGCACACCGATGCTGATGCGCTTCGGTCCCTCCTGCGTGTCCAGTTCCGTCTCTGTGGCGATGTCCTGCAGCTCGCCGCCTTCCAGATGCAGCGCCACATACATCGCGTGTCCTGGCGGAAAAATGTCCGTCACTTTCTTCCCAAGAAAATGCGAAGCTGGCGCACCCAGAAACTTTTCCGCTGCCGGACTCACCATCACGGCGCGCGCATCGCGCGTAAACAGGATCAGCCCGTCTTCCAGCCCGGCCATCACCGAATTCATGTTTTCGCGCAGCGAACTGAAAATTTCGTGCACCCCGCGCAGCTGTTGTCCCACCTGCACAATTTTTCGGCGCACCTGTCCCAGTTCGTCCGTGCTTCCCGCGCGTTCCTGCGTTGTCGTCGGCGGTGCGTCGTACTCTCCGGCCGATATCCTCTCCAGTTGCGCCAGAATGTCTCGAATCGGCGCCAGCGCAGCCCCCGCTACCACCGCCGCAAGAATCGTGGAAAGTACCACCGCTACTCCCACCAACGTCGCCCACCTGCGCAATTGCGACCGAATATTGTCCAGAAGCAGCGCCGTCGATACCACAGCACGCACTTCTCCAAACGGCTCCCCGCGAACCTTGAACGGGTAATCCACTTCGTACAGGTGCGCCGACGATTTCTCTGCCAGAATCCGCACTTGCTTTATGAATGGGCTCTGCACCAGTTGCGCCAGCGGAGGCCGTCGCAATGCCACTTTGCCGGGTGCGGCTGGGTCGCTCGACACCAGCACTTCTCCATCCCGGTCCACAATTGAAACTTCATAGACCCACGGCGCATCCGTCGACGACTTCAGCCGCGCCTCCAGCCAGTCGCTGGTTTCAAATGCCTTCCTCACATAGTCGTGGGTATCTTCCTCTTCATTGGAAGCCGGAAGGAATCCTCGCTGCCGCGCGTCTTCCAACGCGTGCCCTGCCGAATCGTATACGTCGCGCACCAGTTCATGCGCCCGTTGGTCGGTCTCGAACAGCACTCGTTGCAATAATTGTTCCAGGAAAATCAGCGACAGCGCCGTCACGGTGAACAGCACCAGACCGGTCATGATCAGCGTCAGTTTTGTCCGCAGCCCCAGCTGCATACTTCTCTACGACTCCGTTTCGTTTCGATCGTTCCCGTATTCTTTCAATTTATTGTGCAGCGTCTTCAAGCTCACTCCCAGCAGTTCCGCCGCTCGCGTCTTGTTATTTCCCGTTGCCTGCAACGTTTGCACGATCAGCTCGCGCTCCATCACGTCCACCGTCGTCCCGATCGGAAACTTGATCGACGACAAATCGTTCGGCCCCTTCGCCGCGATCTTTCCGAACTCACCCGGCAGGCTCGCTCGCGAAATCAAATCTTTTTCCGACATGATTGCCGAACGTTCCAGCACGTTCCTCAATTCCCTTATGTTTCCCGGCCACGTGTGCCCCATGAAAATGTCCAGCACTTCCGCTCCGATTCCCCGCACGCTCTTTCCGTGTTTTGTGTTGATGTCCCGCAGCATGTATTCCACCAGTGGCGGAATATCGTCTTTGTGGTCGCGCAGTGGCGGCAAGTGAATGTGAAACACGTTCAACCGGAAATACAAATCCTGCCGCATCGTTCCGCTGGCCACCGCCTGTTCCGGATCTTTGTTCGTCGCCGCCAGCACCCGCACATCCACCGGAGTTTCCACCTTGCTTCCCAGCCGCCTCACTTTGCGGTCTTCCAGCACGCGCAACAGTTTCGCCTGCGTTGGCGCGGGCATTTCGCCGATCTCGTCCAGCAGCAGCGTGCCACCATCAGCCAGCTCAAAACACCCGATGCGCCGCTCGGCCGCTCCCGTAAAGGCCCCGCGCTCGTGCCCAAAAATCTCGCTCTCCATCAGCGATTCCGGAATTGCCGAACAGTTGATGGCCACAAACGGGCCGCCGGCTCGCGGCGACAATTTGTGCAACGTCCTCGCAACGATCTCTTTCCCCGAGCCCGTCTCTCCCGTGATCAGCACCGATGCCGAACTCGGCGCCGCCGTCTCGATAATCCGCATCACTTCCTGCATGGCCTTCGAGCCGCCCACCAGCTCTCCCAGCCGCCCCGATTCGCGCAACTGCCTTTGCAGCACCAGCAAATTTTGCGCGTCTCGCGCCTTGCTCAGCGCGCGGTCCAGCAACGCCCGCAGCACCGGCCCCTTCAGCGGCTTTTCGATGTACCAGAACGCGCCCGATTCAATCGCTGCCACCGCCCGTTCTTCGCTTCCTTTTCCCGTGATGATGATCGCCGGCACGTCGCGGATTTCTTCCCCAAGCTGCTTCAGCAGATCCAGCCCGTTCATACCAGGTAATTCCACGTCGGCAATCAGTGTGTCCGGTTGAAAATTCGAAAATTTCGCCAGCGCGTCTTCCGCTGTCGCCACTCCCAGCACTTCGTATCCCCACCTCTGCAGTAATTGCTCGTAACCCTTCCTGGCATTGTCTTCATCTTCGACAATCAGGATGCGGTCTTTGTGTTCCCCGGTTTCCACTGTGCGCACCGCTCGTTGCTCTTCTGCCATGCGTTGGGCCTCACCTTACCAATATCACGTCTAGTCCTTCTTTGGGCAGGTTCTTCGACTCTAGCAATCTCCTTCCCAATTTGCCAAGTGCGCCCGGCCGCAACCTTGTCGCCGACTTTGTGGCGGCCGCGTCTGAGGCGGGCGCCCTTCGCCTCCCCTGCCCCCGTGTTATGCGCCGTAGTCATTCCGAACGGAGTCTCTGGAGTGAGGATCTCTGCGCCATCGCACCTCTTTTGTGCGAGGAATCTCTCTGAGTCTTGTGGAATAACTATCGGGCGGCAGCCGGACCGCCGAATGCCTGACGCGGGCCGATTAATCGCGGCTGCCCAAGGAAGAGCCGCAACATAAAAAGTCAATACCGGAGGTGTCGACTGCGGACTTTCAACTCTCAACTTTTAACTCTCAACTGCCTCTCTCACTCCCTGACCAAGTACAACGCTCTCTCCAGCTCCAATTCCAACTTCGCCCCTTTCGGCAACTCCAACTCTTGCCCGCGACCCGCTTCTGTCAGGTATGCCTCCAACGCTCCCATCGCCGCACCTTCCGCTGCTTCCTTTTTGTTCTTAGCCTTCACTCCCTGAATCGCGCCCATGGCGGCACCCGCCGCAGCCGCCTGCGTCGCATCTTTTTGCGTTCCTCCGTACCCCTCGATCACACCTTCCTGCATCGGTCCGGACTTGATACTGTGATCCCCCGGTACTGCCATCACCTCCGCCACAATCGGCAGCTTCCCGAACTTTGTCCTAATCTCGTCGAACGTAAGCCAAATCTTCGCGCGGCCCGTCATCCCCGCCGATTCCACCCGGCTCACGTGCCCGCGAATCTCCGCTCCTGCCGGCAAATAAATCCCGCTGCCCGCCTCCAACGGCTCAAGCGTCCGCACACGAAATTCCTGGTTCATCCGAAGCACCTTGGTGTTCATATCCTGCTGTAAGCTCACCAGGAACCGCGTCCCCGGAACCACCGCGTATACTTCCACCGGCAATCCATGCCGATCTCCGTCGGCGATTCGCGTTCCGTTATGATTAGCGCCGCGCGCATCCTGCTGGGCCAATTCCTTTCCCGCCGGTTCTTGCCCCAGCGCCACCCCACTGAGCATCACGGCACTAACCGTCCCGAGCGCTCCCATCCCTGCCCACCACGTTTTGGCCTTCATGTAGACTTCTCCCTTCACACGCAAGGAAGCGGGAGCAGGCGCATCGCCAAAGGCCGATAGCTGATCGAGCATCTAGGCTTTTCTAGTTAAAGGATTTAGTGGGAAGGGAAGTAGGGCACACAACGGCTACTGTCCGCGACAAGCGCTATCATTGTCGCCTTTTCCGGACGGTTGTCTTTCTCGAGCCAACTGCCTTCTTCGCGGCTTCATAGGCTTGGCTGAGCCACCAAATCGCGTCGCGCACGTCCGCATCGCTGAACAATTCAAACGAGAACCAGCCTTTTCCGGACATGCGGGTCCCGGTATCCAGCCGCGGCTCTTTCTGTGCCTGCTGGAACAAGCCGGTGGGCATGGGGTTGAATTTCAGAAGGATGGATGTCGGCGTGAAAAGGCCGCGGGAATAAGGCAACGCGGCGAACACGGCTTTCCGGCGATACAGAAAGCGAAATCCGAACATGCGCTTGCACGTGACGGCCGGCCACGACTCCACTTCCGCTTCGAGCATCGCCGACCAGTGCTGCATCTCCTCGGAAATAACAGGGAATTTCGGCTTTTCGCGAGGCGCTGAAATTCCGGCCGCTGGTTTTCGTCGTGGTTTCATTGGCAATGCTGTTTAAATGGCCATGGGCGCCGGGCCGCCCGGGGGAACCCGCAACGTTGGCTCGGTCAGGGATTGCACTTGTTCAAGCGTGGCGTCGGGAGCAAGCTCGCGAAGCAGCAGGCCTTCCGGAGTTACGTCGATGAACGCCAATTCCGTAACGATGTGGTCGACCACTTCCACGCCGGTCAGTGGCAGCGTGCATTTCTTCACTATCTTTGGCTGGTTGTCCTTCGTGGCGTGTTCCATTGCGATGAATACCCGCTTTGCACCGGCCACCAGGTCCATGGCGCCACCCATGCCTTTTAGCATTTTGCCCGGAATGGCCCAGTTGGCCAGCGTTCCCTTTTCATCCACTTGCAGCGCACCCAGCACCGTGAGATCGACGTGGCCGCCGCGAATCATGGCAAATGATTCCGCCGAAGAAAAATAGCAGGTGCCGGGTAGTTCCGTGACGGTTTCCTTGCCGGCGTTGATCAGGTCGGGATCGACCTCAGCCTCGTGCGGATATGGGCCGACGCCGAGCATGCCGTTCTCCGACTGCAGAATCACGTCCATGCCCTTGGGAACATAGTTGGCCACGAGGGTGGGCATACCGATGCCCAGGTTCACGTAAAAACCGTCGCGCAGTTCCTGCGCGATTCGCCGCGCGATTCGTTCCCGTTTTTGTTCATCCGTCAGCGGCATTGCCAGTCCACAGTTTAGAGTCTTAAGCTCACTGCTAAATCCCAAAAACCCGGTCTAAAGACCGGCCACTACAGCTTTCGCACCGTGCGTTTTTCGATGCGCTTCATATAATTTGTGCCCTGAAAAATCGCGTTCACAAAAATCCCCGGCGTGTGCACCTGATCCGGATTGAGTTGCCCCGCTTCGACAAGCTGCTCCACTTCCGCAATCACATAGTCCGCCGCGGTTGCCATCATGGGATTGAAATTGCGCGCGGTCTTGCGAAAAATCAGATTGCCCCAGCGATCGCCCTGCCAACCTTTGATGAACGCAAAATCCCCTCGCAGCGCCCGCTCCAGCACGTAGCTGCGGCCGTCAAATTCACGCGTTTCTTTTCCTTCCGCCACCATCGTGCCGTATCCCGTTGGCGTATAAAACGCGGGGATACCGGCGCCGCCCGCCCTCAGCCGCTCGGCGAGCGTCCCCTGCGGATTCAGCTCCACCTGCAACTCTCCGCTCAACACCAGTCGCTCAAAAAGTTTGTTTTCGCCAACGTAGCTCGAGATCATCTTCTTGACCTGGTGATTTTGCAGCAACAAGCCAATTCCGAAATCCTCCACGCCCGCATTATTGCTGACGATGATGAGATCTTTCGTTCCCTTGCGCCGTACTGCCGCAATCAAATTTTCGGGAATCCCGCAAAGCCCGAATCCTCCCATTAGAACGGTCATGCCGTCGCGCAAATGGTCGATAGCAGCGTCAGCCGATGCGATCCGCTTATCCATGGAATTCTTGTAGCACAGGCTTCAGCCTGTGTCTTTCTGTTCTTTGGCAGTAATGCTTAACCGCCGGATGTCCATTTGACCGCGCAAAAACCACACAGGCTGAAGCCTGTGCTACTTGAGAGCTCTCGACCACGGCCACTCTTCTGGCGTTTTGGCCAATCCGCCGAAACCGGATTTCGTTCAATATATATGCTGATCTTCTCAAACGAGGTCGCATTGCGTACCCAGTGATCGTACGATTCTTCCTGCCAAAATGCGCGCTAGTCCGATTGAGCGCCTGGTTGCAAGCTCTGGCCGACCGGCCTTTAATTCGCCGCGTAATTTGCCTCAAGTCTGCCTTTGGCTCCAGTAGCACGTGCACGTGATTTGGCATAACGACGAAAGCATGGATCAAACACAATCCGGCGTTAGCAACTTCGTCGGGGCAGGAAACGACGATTTTCGACATTCTCGGATCTCGCAACCAAGCGGGCCCAAATGCGGCTCCATCCAGCTCTCGATCGATAAATCGAAATCGCTTCCCATTCTTCAAGTCCTTGGTTTCATGCAAGGTATCGACGATAATGGCCGGTAGCGATCCGTACAAGCCAGGTCACAAATAGGTTTTTCCCTTCCGGTAGCCGATGTGGAAGATTGCGTTCGTAGTAGGACATGCGCGGTCCTCACCGCGCAATGTACCACACCAACATTATGACGCAAAGATAATCTAGGCAACGCTCACGCCACAGCAGAGCGCTAGAGCGACCGAAGTAATTTGTAGAGTTCGTTGGCGGCGTCGAAGTCGGCTTCCAGGTCCCGTGAGCCGAGGCGCTCGCGAATATCATCCAGACGCCGCGCGAACAGGTCGAGCGCGGCGGAAAGCACTTCGCGATTCGTCAGCACAATATCGCGCCAGGTGGCGTAGGGGCTTCCCGCAAGGCGCAAGGAATCTCGAAGGCCGGGGCCGGCGAGTGTGATTGGCAGTCCATTTTCGTCCAAACGATCGTACAAAAATGAACCGAGAGCGACCGCGGCCAGTTGCGGCAGATGCGACGCGAGCCCGACGGCGTAATCGTGCTGTTGCGCGCCAATCCACAGCGGGCGAGCGCCCATTTTCTCCAGGATTTTGACGAACGCGCTCACACGCGGGTCGCGGTCTCCCCCATTCGGGCCCACAAGCGCATACGAAGCGTTGCGGAAAAGATCGGCGTCCGCAGCCGCGAAACCCGAAAGTTCCCGTCCGGCCATCGGATGACCGCCAAGAAAAAGCGGGCCGCCTTGCTCCGGAAATAACTCAGCAGCAGAAGTGGCCACGCGAAATTTCGTGCTGCAAGCATCCGTGACGAGCGCGTGCGCGGGAGCGTGGCGAGCAATTTCCGGCAGCAAATCCAGCGTCGCGCCAATCGGCAGCGCGATGTAGACCAGGTCAGATCCGCGCAGTGCCGCATCCAGCGGTCCGGAAAATACTTCGTTCACCGCGCCGGATTTCCCCGCTTCCACAGCAACCTCGCGGCGATCCCAGCCGGCGATATGAATATCCGGCGTATATTTGCGCAGCGCCTTGGCAAACGAGCCGCCGATCAGGCCGGTGCCGAGTATGGTGGCGCGTTGGATAAGATGCGCCATGATTAGGGGATTCGTCGTCCGACCGCGGGCGCAATGATGCGAATTTCGGTCATGAGTTGAGCGAACTCCACGGGCGTAAGAGATTGCGCGCCATCAGAGAGCGCATGGTCGGGATCATTGTGCACTTCGATCAGCAGGCCATCGGCGCCGGCCGCAACCGCAGCGCGAGCCATGGGAGGAACTTTGTCGCGACGGCCCGTGCCATGTGAAGGATCAGCAACGATGGGCAAGTGCGAAAGCTTTTTGATAACGGGAATCGCTGCGATATCCAGCGTGTTGCGAAGATACGTTTCAAACGTGCGAATGCCGCGCTCGCAGAGGATCACGTTGTAATTTCCGCCGGCGAGAATGTACTCGGCGCTGAGAAGAAGCTCCTCAATCGTGGCGGACATGCCGCGCTTCAAAAGCACCGGCTTCTGAATTTCCCCAAGAGCGCGCAAAAGAAAATAATTCTGCATGTTGCGCGCGCCAACCTGAAAAATGTCGACGTACTGGCTCATCATCTCGATCTGCGACAGGTCCATCACTTCGCTTACGACGAACAATTTATATTTGTCGGCGGCCTCGCGAATCAGTTGAAGCCCCTTTTCGCCCATGCCCTGAAAGGCGTAGGGCGAAGTGCGCGGCTTGAACGCGCCGGCGCGTAAAATTCTAGCCCCAGCCTTGAATACGGCCTCCGCAACCGCATTGATCTGTTCCGGCGATTCCACCGAGCACGGTCCCGCGGCAACAACAATTTCGTCGCCACCGATTTTGACGCCGCGGCCCAGGTCGATGATGGTGCCTTGCGGTTTGAACTGCCGGCTGGCCAATTTGAACGGCTGCGTGATGCGTACCACCTCGCGCACGCCTTCCAGTAGTTCAAAGTCGCGATGATCGAAATCGCGGTGAACGCCAACCGCGCCGAGAACAGTGTGCGACGCGCCGGTCGAGCGGTGCACGTCGAAGCCGCTGGAGACCACGCGGTCGATCACGTGCTGAATCTGCTCTTCGGTGGCGCCTTCGTGCATCACGATAACCATGGTTAAACCTCAGCTCCTGGAATGCGGTTCGCAGCGCGGAAAACGAACCGGTCGAAAGACCGGCCACTATAAAAACTGAAAGTCATTTGGACTCCTCGTCCGAAGAATCCGGGTGCATCGCCAGACGCTCGGCGGAACGCGCTTCGTCGATAATACGCTCGAAGAGCCGGCGAATGGCGCCGTGCGAAAGAGGTCCTTTATTGTTGTTCTCGGCATTGGTGAGCACTTCATTCTCGCGAGCCGGCTGGTAAATCGGGATGCCTTGCTCCTGCTTGATGCGCCCAATTTCCAGCGCGCATTGCGAGCGCTCATTCAGCAGGTCGACAAGTTTCTTGTCGATTTCGTCCATGCGGCGCCGCCAATCCGCGATCTTCATAGCGTGGCCTCGCGGCGAGAAAGGCCATGGCGCGCTGCCTCTTTCAGCGAATGAACGCGCTCGCGAAGCGCCGCGCATCCAGCGTCGACCGAAGCAGCCTTTTCTATTTCCGAGACCAGCGCGGAGCCAACAACGGCGGCGTCGGCAAGACCGCCGAGCACCGACACGTGGCCGGGCAAGGAAATTCCAAAGCCCACTGCGATCGGAAGTTGCGTGAAGTTGCGGGCACGCCGCAACAGCGCCGGCAAATCGTCGGGCAGCGCGTCTTTCGCACCCGTCACACCCGTACGCGAGATCAGATAAAGGAAACCGGAAGAGCACGCCGCAATCTTCTGCAAACGTTCGTCGGTGGAAGTCGGCGCCGCAAGGAAAATCGCATCGAGACCGCACGCCTGAAGGATGCGGCGATAGTCCTCGGACTCTTCCGGCGTGAGATCAGTGACCAGAACGCCGTCGCCGCCAGCCTGTGCTGCGGCGTCAGCAAATTTTTCCAGCCCGAACTGAAGAACGGGATTGAAATAGCTAAACAGAACCAACGGCACCTGGCTCGATTGGCGGATGCGACGCACAAGATCAAGAACACCGCGCAGCGTGGCGCCGGATTTCAGGGCGCGTTCCGAGGCCCGCTGAATTGTGGGCCCATCAGCCAGCGGATCGCTGAAGGGCACGCCGAGTTCGATGACGTCAGCCCCCGCCTCGGCCAGCGCGAGAACGTATTTCAACGTCGCGTCGAGCGTCGGGTCGCCTGCGGTAATGTAGGCAACAATGCCAAGTTCGCCCGCGGCGCGAAGTTCCGCGAAGCGTTTCGAGATGCGGGTCGAGTGTTCAGGCGCAATGGTCATAGTTTTTCGGCCATTTAGAGCAGGCGCTTATACGTGTCCATGTCCTTATCGCCGCGGCCAGAGAGATTCACGATGACCAGGTCGGTCGGTTTGAATTGCGCAATACGTTCCACCAGGCCCGCCAGCGCGTGAGCCGATTCGAGCGCAGGAATAATTCCCTCGCTGCGCGAGAGCAGTTTTGCGGCATCAAGCGCTGCTTGATCGGACACAGCGGCGTATTCGGCGCGATGCTGATCGGCGAGCCATGCGTGTTCAGGGCCGATGGCGGGATAGTCCAGGCCCGCGGAAATCGAATGCGTCGCGGCGATCTGCCCATCTTCGTTCTGCAGCACGTAGGTGTACGTGCCCTGCAGAACGCCGGGTCGCGCTCCCGTGAATCCCTGGTGAGCGGCGAGGCGCGCGGCGTGTTCGCCGAGACCGTTGCCGCGGCCGCCGGCTTCGATGCCCACCATTTTCACCTCGGCATCTTTCAAAAACTCATAGAACAGCCCGATGGAATTCGAGCCGCCACCAACGCACGCGTAAAGATGCGTAGGCAAACGCTTTTCGGCGGCGAGAATTTGCGCACGTGCTTCGCGGCCGATGACTGCCTGGAAATCACGCACCATGGTTGGATACGGATGCGCGCCAAGAACCGAGCCGAGAAGATAATGCGACGAGCGCACGTTGGTCACCCAGTCGCGCATGGCCTCGTTGATGGCGTCCTTCAGAGTTTTGCTGCCAGACTCCACGCCAATCACTTCGGCTCCCAACATGCGCATCCGCGCCACATTGAGCGCCTGCCGCGCCATATCTTCCGTGCCCATATATACGGTGCATTGCAATCCCAGATGCGCCGCAACTGTGGCCGACGCGACGCCGTGCTGGCCGGCGCCGGTCTCAGCAATAATCCGCGGCTTCCCCATTTTCACGGCGAGAAGGCCCTGGCCGATGGCGTTGTTAATTTTGTGCGCGCCGGTATGCAGCAGGTCCTCGCGTTTCAGATAAATGCGCGGTCCGCCGAGATGCGATGTAAGGCGCGAAGCAAATTGTAGAGGCGTGGGACGCCCGGCGAAATTCTTCAGCAGATCCTGAAAGTCAGCCTGAAAGGAGGGATCGGACTTGGCGAGTTCGTACACGCGCTCCAGTTCAAACAGCGGCACCATCAGCGTTTCGGGGACGAAGCGTCCGCCGTAAGGACCGAAGCGGCCCGGAACGTAAGCCGGGATAGTGAGTCGTGTGCTCATGGAAACGAGTATTGTCGCATAGACCGGCAGCACTGCGACATGGGGTGGCGAGCGCCAGATGCTGGCGTAGAAATTCGTGCTCAGCTCGAGGACTGTTTCTTTCGCCGCGGCTTCTCCCTTGCTCGTCCCGCTGAACGCGCAAATGTTTCACCGGTTGCTGGCGTACGGTTTTGACCACCCGAATGGTGCGCTCGGCTACCGGCCAGGAGACCTCCGGCGCGTGCCAAAGCTGCAACTCCGGATGTTCATCCATTTTCTCGGCGACGACGGAGGAGATGAGCCGCTCAGATTCCGCCAGCAATTCCGGCTGATTCTTTTTCAGAGTGATGACCCAGTCCAAACCCAGTCCTTCGATCGCTTCCACGAACGGCGCTTGCAGGTACAGCGCATCGGCTACCAACAGATCCAGGAACCGGCTTCCCAACTCTGCGCTCAGCTCACGCAGTAACTCCAGACTACAGGCCACTTCGTCCTCCCCGTTCTTCTGAAAACGAATCACAGAGGAATGGGAAAGGCCGAACTCACTACGGCCACCGCACAGATACGGTGGTAGTACTGCATCTCTTCGCGCGGTTCTCCCTCCACCAGATGGGTGACCTTCCGTTCCATACAGTGATCGCAGAAGCGCACGAAGGAACTGCAGATCTCGATCCCGTCCACAGCCGCCACCACTAGGCCCTGGTCCAAGCGAGCGGAAGACCCGTTGCGCTTTAATTGGCGGGCCACAGCGCAGCCTAGCTGGAATACCGCCCGGGAATCGTAGCGTTCCAACGCGTACCCGATGGCAATCTCACTCAGCGGGCCAATCCGTTTCGCCAGCACACCGCCCCGTTTGCGTTCCGTCTCACGGCGATGCGCCGCAGGAAACTGGCAAGCCGCTCCCAGAAACACGGCGTCAAAGATCTTCTTCCCGGAATGGTAGGGATAGACGCGCCCGTCCGGCGAAGCCCCAACGTGAGAAGAGAAATCAAATACTTATCCAAGTAGGCTTCGAACCGGTGCTGGCGTAGAAAGCTATGACTTTTGCGTTTCTTTCAAAAAACGCAGGGCCGCCGCAGGGCCGCCGTTGGCCGCTGCCTAAAGGCTGCGATTGGCGCGAGCCACTTCGGCGAAAAAGGCGCGCATTTTGGCGGGATCTTTCTTACCAGGAAGCGATTCGACGCCGCTGGCCACGTCGACCGCAAAGGGCCGCACCGCCAGAATAGCTTCGGCGACATTTTCGGGAGTCAGGCCGCCAGCAAGAATAATGCGATGCGATTCGGCAAGCATGCGTGCCTGGGCCCAATCCGTGGTAACGCCAGTACCGCCAAATTGGCCGGTGGGAGCAGCGTCAAGCAGGAAAGCACTGGCGGCGCGATGGCGCGGAAGGCCGATCGGCGCGCTCCCCTTCTCGATGCGCAGCGCTTTGATGACCGGGATCTTCTTTGCAACTTCCGCGACAGTTTGCGGCGTTTCATCGCCGTGAAGTTGCGCCGCGGAGAGGCGCAGCGCTTGCGAGAGTGCGATGACCGGCTCAGGCGTCCAATTTACGAAGATGCCCACCGACGATACCAGGGGCGGCAATTCGCGCAGAATGTTGCGCGCGGCAAACGGCGAGATGGAGCGCGGGCTCTCAGGATAGAAGTTGAGCCCAATGGCGTGAGCGCCAAGTTCCGCGGCCAGACACGCATCCTCAGGGGTGGTGACACCACAAATTTTGACGCGGACCATAGCAGTAGTTTACTGGAAGCCGGCCGATGCGTCACAGCTGATCGAAGACAGTTCCCTCGTCATCTGTTCCTTCTTCCATGTCTGTAGCGCTAGCTTTTATGCTAGCTGTTGCTGGCGACGCGCCCGCTATGCACTCGGAGCTGGATTTAAGAGTTGGAACAGAGCGGCTGCAGGATCAGGCGCGAGCATAAGGTGCTCGCCGACGAGAAACGCATCGAAGCCCGCCGCGCGGAGTTTTTGCAAGTCGTCGTGGCTGCGCAGACCGGATTCGCAGACAGCCAGGCAATCGTCGGGGATGCGCTCGATGAGTTCGTAGGAAGTTTCCATGTGCACTTCAAGCGTCTTCAGGTCGCGATTGTTCACGCCAATGATACGCGCGCCGACGGCCAAGGCGCGGTCGAGTTCCGCGCGCGTGTGAACTTCCACCAGCGGTTCCATGTGCAGTTCGCGGCCGAGCGCAATCAAATCGCGCAGGAGTTCATCGCTGAGCGAAACCACCATCAGCAGAAAGCTGTCGGAATCATTCGCGCGGGACTCCCAAACCTGCCAGGGGTCAAAAATGAAATCCTTGCGCAGCGCCGGAAGGGCAACTTCTTTACGGGCATCACGCAAATTCTTCAAAGAGCCGCGGAAGAATTCGCCTTCGGTAAGCACCGAAAGAGCAGCGGCCCCAGCGGCTTCCAGAGACTTTGCCAGCGCCGGCGGATCGAAGGGCTCACGAATCACGCCGCGCGAGGGAGAGGCGGGCTTCAACTCCGCGATGACGTTCAGGGCGTCGCGCGAAAGCGCAGCTGCGAAATCGCGAACCGGTGGAGCAGCCTTCACGCCATACTTCAGCGCCGTTTCGGGCAGCACGCGTTTGCGGTGATCTACCTCGGCGCGGCGGGCTTCCAGGATGCGGTCAAGCACGGTGCCGGTGTTGGAATGGGCAGTCATAGG
The DNA here is from genome assembly GCA_963826335.1 of Candidatus Acidiferrales bacterium. Classification (GTDB taxonomy): domain Bacteria; phylum Acidobacteriota; class Terriglobia; order Acidiferrales; family UBA7541; genus Acidiferrum. The sequence continues at coordinate 59,361 of CAWGXB010000014.1, forward strand.
GATAAGTTTGTATGCTAGGGAGGTACGGACAACGTGTCAAATGGACATGCAGCAGTTGGATGCGAGGAACTGATCGCTGATATCGGTAAGCGCAATGCGCAATTCTAATTTGATGTCCAAAAGGAACAACGAATGAGTTATCGGGCAAAGTATCAGTCTTTGTTGGAAGCGATTGGAAGAGAAGCGGAAGCAATCTCAATGAACTATTTCCGGTCACTGGAGATCGGAGCCGAACGGAAGCGGGATGGAAGCGTGGTGACCAAGGCAGACAAGTCCATCGAAGCCATGGCAATCGCAAAGGTCGCCGCCAGTGGTTTGGCCATTGATGTTGTGGGGGAAGAAACCACCGCAGACGTTCCTACAGGTCCAGCGGCCACCGGTCGCGCGCGAATGATCATCGATCCAATTGATGGGACGGAAGAATTTTCGCGAGGTATACCAACTTTCGGAACGCTGATCGGGCTGGAAGAAGAGGGCGAGATCGTGGCGGGCTACGTAACGGCGCCGGCATTGTCGCAAGGCACGCGTTGGTGGGCGTATCGTGGCGAAGGCGCATTTCGCGACGGCAAGAAGATCCACGTGTCGAAGATTGCGCGTATGGACCAGGCGATGGTGTGGACATCAGGCACCGGAACGAACAAGGATCTCGAGGCGCGCGCGAAGATCCGGCAGTTTGCGGACTCCGCGCGCAATAGCCGCGCGCTCGGTGGCTTCTGGCACCACATGCTGGTGGCGGAAGGAGCAATCGAAGCGGCGGTGGACTGGTTCTCAAAACCATGGGATTTGGCGCCGCTGGGAATCATCGTGGAAGAAGCGGGCGGCAAGGCTACAACGGTGGACGGCGAGCGAACCATCTACAAGGGCCGGTTTGTGAGCACGAATGGATTGCTGCATGACGAGGTCGTGAAACTGCTCAGGTGAGGTGAACAATGATCCAGATCAAGCGGGTGTATGAGGAACCGGCGAAAGACGATGGCTACCGTATTCTGGTTGACCGCCTGTGGCCGCGCGGACTGACGAAAGAACGCGCCAACGTGGACCTGTGGATGAAAGAGATTGCCCCAAGCGACGCCCTGCGCAAGTGGTTCGGACACGAAGCCGAAAAATGGCCGCAGTTTGTGAAACGTTATCGAAGCGAGCTGACCAGGAAGAAAGACTTGCTGAAAGAAGTGAAGCAACTGGAACGCGAACACGGCACGGTGACGCTGCTCTATGGAAGAAAAGACGAAAAGCAGAATCAGGCGGTGCTGATTGCCGCGGCGCTTAAAGGAAAAAAGTGAATAGTAAGGAAGCGCTGCGGACGATCAACGAGCAAGTCTGCGCGTGCCGGAAATGTCCGCGACTAGTGAACTACCGCGAAAAAGTGGCGCAGGAGAAAAGGCGCGCGTACCGGGAATGGACTTACTGGGGGCGTCCTGTCCCTGGCTTTGGCGATGCGCGGGCTCAGTTGTTCATCCTCGGGCTGGCACCTGCGGCGCATGGCGGGAATCGCACTGGGCGAGTGTTCACCGGCGATCGCTCGGGCGATTTTCTGTACAAAGCCTTGTATGAAGCGGGATTCGCGAATCAGCCGACTTCCGTGCAGCGTGGAGACGGCTTGCAGTTGAAGGGAGCATACATAGCCGCGGCGGTGCGTTGCGCGCCGCCTGCAAATAAGCCGTTGCCCAGCGAAATTCTGAATTGCCGAGGATATCTGGAGCGCGAACTGAGAGTGTTGCGGCCGAGGGCCGTGTTGGCGCTGGGTAAAATCGCGTGGGATGCCTATCTTGAAATTTTGAAGCAAGAAGGAAAGATTGCGTCGCGCGGCGGATATAAGTTCGCGCACGGCGCTGAAGCGCAATTCGGCGACAACCTGCCGCGATTGTTTGGCGTGTATCACCCGAGCCAGCAGAATACGCAGACCGGCCGAGTGACGGAGTCGATGTACGCGCAGGAATTGCGGCGCATCCGGAAGTTTTTGGAGAAGTAGGATGGTAGTGCGCACGATCTATGTCGCCTGGCGTTGACGGTTGTGGCTTTGGAGAATTCGCTTTCTGCGGGCAAGGCCTTCTGGCAGACTGTCGGGGTTGGCCGGAGGTAATTATGCGTGCGCTTGTAGTATTGCTTCTTGCCAGTACAAGCTTGGCTTCCGGTTCGCTGATCGCTCAGGACCAGGGGCCAGCCCCATCCCAGGCTGCGCAGAAAAACACGACCCGCGTCCACGTGGAGGATGGCGGCGTGAGCGAGATGATGGAAAGCATCGTGGTGTCCGCGAAGCCGCAGGCGCCCTTCACTCTGATACTGGAAACAGAATGGGTGAGGATGCTCGGCGATGGCGGAACGATTACCTCGGTGAATAAACGGCGGATTGCGCGAGATGCGGCCGGACGGGTGTACCAGGAGAGATGGTTCCTGGTGCCGAAGAACGGCAACGTGGAATCGCAAATGACGACAGTCCAGATCGCGGACCCCAGCGCGCACACGCTGTACAACTGCTTTTTTGTGGGCTCCAAAAAGAATATCTGCGAACTCAAGACCTACCTTCCTATGACGCCGGCAGTGAACACTTCGGGGAAAACGGTTTCCGGCGATCTTCCTGATAATCAAGGCTCTTTTATTCATGAAGACCTCGGGAAGCAACTCGTCAGCGGAATAGAGACAATCGGAGTCCGCGATGCCAGGACGTATAACCCCGGCGCATTTGGGAATGACCGCAAAGTGACGGTGGAACGTGAAGTGTGGTATTCGCCGCAGTTGGACTTGAATCTGCTCTCGACTCGGACTGACCCGCGAACCGGGAAGCAGACGTTCACCGCAACGAATGTCACCCTGGCCGACCCTGACCCGGCGCTGTTTGAACTTCCAGCAGGATTCAAGGTGTCGGATATCCGCCAGACCGCTGCACCCGAGCCGAATTGAGGGATTCACCCTAAACGCGTAGAGCTGCGTTGCAGCATCGGGAATTACGGTACGAACAAGCCAGATAGCAGGAAACCACGCCTCTAAATTCCCTCGGTACACTCGCGTCCTGCGGTAAGCTGAAGGAAGTATCGCGAGAGCCGCTGCCCATGGAACCGAACTCCATCGTTGTCGTTAGCCTGCATTCCCCCAAGGAAAAAATCTGGGGTATTCTGCTTTCGCTGAACACCAGCGGCATCACCGTTCGCGGCATCGACCTCAACTCCTTCGATCATTTCATCAGTCAAATCAATCAACTCGACGCCGAACGCGTTGGCCTGCCGACGGTCTTCTTCCCTATGACCCGCGTCGAACGCGTTTCCCTCGACGAGCCTTCCGGCTCCATCCCTTCAATGGCCGATCTCTTTCAGCGCAAAATCGGCCGCTCCCTGTTCGACTATCTCGCGCAATTCGCCTGAACTGCGCTATCCTTTCCTTCCAATGAAAGCTCGCGTCTGGACGGTACCCAACCAAATCACATTTTTGCGGCTCGGCTTCCTTCCGTTGTTCCTGATTTTAGTTTTGTATGAGGAATATCGCTGGGCGCTGATTGTCCTGGTTTTCGTCGCCGGAACGGATTTCATCGACGGCTTGTTGGCGCGCAAACTTCATCAGCAATCTGCCTTGGGCGCTTACCTGGATCCCATCGCCGATAAGCTTCTGCTCTCGTCGTCATTCCTTGCCCTTGCCATGGAGAAGAAGATTCCCTGGTGGCTGACCATCATGGTGCTCAGCCGCGACGTCTTGCTACTGGTTGTCGCAGCCGTAATTCTGATTATTCAGGGCTATCGGCCGTTTCCCCCAAGCTTGCTTGGAAAAGCAACGACCTTTTTTGAGGTTGGATTGGTCTTCTTTGCATTGCTGGGCGCTGTGTATCCCGCCGATCGCGTCGTAGTGCTGACGCATTACCTTGCGTACGCGGTCGCGGCGTTTGTCACCATTTCTGGGTTCCACTACGCCGTGGTCGTTGCGCGCCGGCTGCACTCCTCCTGATTTTAGAAGGACGTCTGTTTTTCGGGAGGGCATGGCTTCAGCCATGCCGTAGGTTGCTCCACATCAAACCGGCTTTACCCGCTGAGGTTTCTTTGCCTAGTTAGCACGCAGACTCTGCGGCTTCCTTATTGCGGGATGCGATCGCCGTAGTGCAGGAACATCATCACAAAACTCGCCACCAGCACAATTCCTGCAATCCAGCCCATCGCATATGCTCGCGTCCGCTCCGGCCCGGGAAGTGGTTCGCGATCCGTCAAAATTTTCCCCAACAAAAACCCCGCGGCTAACCCGCCGAAGTGCGCCCAATTGTCGGTGCGCAGCCCGCGGAACAGGAATCCGATCGCAAAAATCGTCACCACCCACGAAATCAGCCGGGAGCGCATCTCCTTCATCTGTATGCCCCCTCGCTTGGTTGTGACCGCGATCAACAGCCCAACCAATCCGAGGATCGCGCCGCTCGCTCCCAGTGAAAAGTGACCCGCCCAGGCACTCAGAAGAAAGCCAACCGCGCCCATAACGATGTACAGGAATAGATAGCGCGCCGAACCGTAAACCTCTTCCACAATGGGTCCAAGGTCCAGGAGGACCATCATATTGAAGCCGATGTGGATCAGCCCGCCATGCAAAAACATCGCCGTAATCAGGCGATACCACTCGTGGCCCAGAAAAATGGCTGGCCCGTAGGACGCGCCCAAGCGATATAACGTGCCGCTGTCCATTCCCCACAAGATGCTCAGGCCGCCGCCTTCCCCGGATTTCATGGTTCCAACCAGGCTCAAGCCGAACATCACTACGTTCAAGATCAGAATGGCTGTGGTTACTGGGGCGTGACCGCCGAAAAATTCCGATAATCCTTTGCTCCAGGCCGCCAATCCGAACCGCAGGTTCGTTCCGCATTCATGGCAACGCGTCGCATTGATTCCCACCAGCGCGCCGCAAGCCGGGCACAATTGTGGACGTTTCTCTCCGCCGCCAAACATCCCACCAAACATTCTCTTCAAGCGCTCAACTCGCATCTGCCAGTGATAGGGAAGGGCCAACACTCCTCCTTGCAGCCACTTAATCGCGTTCCTATAATACCGGAAACGCGCTTGTTTATGCGGCGCAGGAGCCTATGGACAAATTTGAAGAGTTTGGCCGCCGTCTCGACGAAGAAATCACCCGCATCCGTAAATTCATGGAAGACGAAGTTGCGCCCGAAACGGAAAAACGCACCGCTCAATTCCTCCGTGAGGCCTCTGAAAAACTCAACGAAGCCTCCAAAAAACTCGAAGCACGCGCCGCCGCTCGGGCCCAGAAAACTTCCCAAGAACCCAAACCGTGATCTTGGACCGGCTCGCTCCTCGAACCATTCTGATCGCCGCCGCTTTGTTCAGTGCCGGATGCGGCGGAAAGCGTGTTTCGTCTCATCCCCCCGTTAATTCGCAGCCTTCCGCGGCGCCTGCGGAGAGCGCCGGCGGTGCCGCGAACAATCCCGCAACTCCACCTACCGCTGCGGCTCCTCGACCCGCCAAGCACGCGAAGACTCCGCCCGCTCCCGCTCCTGTTGGCTATAGCGAAGAGGGCAATGCTTCATGGTACGGAATCCCATTCCATGGCCGGCGCGCCTCGAACGGCGAAATCTACGATATGAACAAGCTGACGGCCGCGCACCGCACGTTGCCGTTTGAAACGGTTGTACGGGTCACCAATCTGAACAATGGAAAAACCACCACGGTGCGCATCACCGATCGGGGACCATTCGTCGACAATCGCATCATCGATCTTTCGCAGGCCGCGGCCCGCGAAATCGAATCGATTGGACCCGGCGTTGTTCCAGTGCGGCTGGAAGTGTTGGGCAATGTCGACGTCAGCGCCGGTTTCTTTACTGTGCAAGTCGGCGCATTCCGCGAACGCGCCAATGCCGAGCGGCTGCGCGAACGCCTCAGCGCTTCCTACTCGCCCATCTTCATTCAGCAGTATGATGCGGGCGACAGCAGTTTCTATCGCGTGCGCGTCGGCAAGATTTCCGGCGAAGAAGCCGCGCAGCAGTATGCGAACCAGCTGCGCAGCAAGGAAAGCTTCACGCCGTTTGTGGTGCGGCTGGATGAAGCCACGCCTTCAGGAGTAAAGTGATGGACCCGAATTGTTTGTTTTGCAAAATCGGAGCGAAGAAGATTCCGGCGAAACTGGTATATGAAGATGACGAGGTGTTTGCGTTTGAAGATGTGAACCCGCAGTCTCCGACGCACATTTTGATTTGTCCCCGAAAACACTTTGCCGCGCTGCACGATGCCACGGCGGAAGATCAGGCGGTACTCGGCAAACTCCAGTTGGTTGCTGCCAAAATTGCCACGGAGCGCAATCTGCTCCCCGGCTATCGCACCGTTTTCAACAATGGCAGCGGCGCCGGACAGTCGGTCTTTCATCTTCACTTGCATCTTCTGGGTGGCCGCACGTTCCGTTGGCCGCCAGGCTAACATCAATCGCGCGATACGGTTTTCGCTATTGTGCCCGCTAACTTCTGGGGCAACTCTTTGTCACGTTCTTTTTCAGGAGGCTCAATGCTTTGTCGTCCGCTCAGCCGCAAAATGTTTATCGGCGCACTGCTTCTGCTCGTCTCGGTTTCCGGCACATTCGCCCAGCAAGCTGCCGCTCCCGCCTCCGCGCAAGCCGGGCAACTCAGCGTCGATCGCATCTACGCACAGCCGAGTTTGAGTGGACGATTGACACGCGGCATTGCGTGGAGCCTCGACGGAAAGAAATTCAGCTTCTTTGAGACGGCCGGCTCAGGCAAAGAAGCCAAGCTCGCGCTTTATGCCATGGACGCTTCTACCGGTCAGCGCTCCTTGCTGATTGCCGCAGACAAGCTGGAATCCGTGCTTCCCGCTCCCTCCGGCAAACAATCGCAGTCCACCGGCCTCGGCCGGCGCGCTCCATCGCAAGTGCAGTGGTCGGTTTCGGGCGACGCGCTTTTGTTTGAGGGTTCCACTTCTCTCGCCTGGTTCGATCTGAAGTCGCAGCAAGGCCGCGTGCTCGTATCGGGAAAGGAAGACCTCGCCGACGCAAAGATCTCGCCCGACGGCAAATATGTCAGCTTCGTTCGCGAACACAATCTATGGATCGCTCCCACGTCTGGTGGCAAAGAGCGCGCGTTGACTACCGGCGGCACTGAGGAACTTCGCAAAGGCGAGCTCGACTGGGTTTATCCCGAAGAACTGGACATCAGCACCGCCTACTGGTGGGCGCCGGATTCCTCGGCGGTAGCGTATCTCGAAATGAATGAAAGCAAAGTCTCGCAGTTTTCGCTGACGGATTTCGAGTCCTACACCGGCGAGGCAGAACTGCAGCGCTATCCCGTGCCCAGCGGCAACAATCCGGCGATCCGCGTGCTCGTGACGCATGTTGAGGGCGGCGAACCGCGCCTGATGGACATCGGCACGAACGCAGACATCTATGTCCCACGCGTGAATTGGCTGCCTGATTCCAAGCACCTCGCTATTCAGCGCTTGAATCGCGAACAAAACCTTCTGGATCTTCTGCTCTCCGATACCACCAGCGGAAAATCTTCCACGTTGTTGACGGAGAAAGACCAATATTGGATCAACGTCAGCGACGATCTCCGTTTCTTGAAAGGTTCGAACCGTTTTCTGTGGTCTAGCGAGCGCTGCGGCTACCGCCATCTGTATCTCTACGACCTGAACGGCAAGGAACTCGCGCAACTCACCAAGGGCAATTGGGAAGTCACTCATGTTGACGCCGTCGACGAATCGCATGGCTTGGTTTATTTCGGCGCCACGGAAAAGTCGCCCATCGAGCGGCACCTTTACCGCATTGCGCTCGATGGCTCAGGCTTCACGCGGCTGACCAAGCAAGACGGCAGCCACGCCATTAACTTTGCGCCAAACGCAGCCGCGTACATCGATACCTACTCCAATTCCGCAACTCCGCCGCGGCAGGACTTGTATCGCGCTGATGCCAGCAAGGTGGCTGCGCTGAACGAAAACAGTATGCCGGAACTCAAGCAATATCATCTTTCGCCGGTCGAATTCCTCACCGTGAAGTCCCACGACGGCATCTTGTTCAATTGCTTCATGATCAAGCCCCCCAATTTTGACGCCACGCGGAAATATCCGGTGCTGGTCTACACGTACGGCGGCCCGCACGCCCAGGTGGTGATGAACGCCTGGGGCGGCAATAATTTTCTGTGGCACCAGATGATGGCGCAGAAGGGCTACATTATTTTTGCCCTCGATAATCGTGGCTCCGCCGGGCGAGGGCATCTGTTTGAAGAGCCGATTCACTACCGCCTGGGCGCGCAGGAACTCTCCGATCAGCGCGACGGCGTTGAATGGCTGAAGGGTCAGCCGTTTGTCGACGGCACGCGAATCGGCATCTGGGGGTGGAGCTACGGCGGGCACATGACGCTGCACGCCATGTTTGATATGCCGGGAGTGTTCAAAGCCGGGTTTGCCGGAGGTCCGGTGACGAACTGGCGCTACTACGACACGATTTACACCGAGCGTTATCTTGGGCTGATACCGCAGCGCGAGCACAGCTACGACGAATCGTCACCAATCGAAAATGCCGGCAAACTCGAGGGGAAACTGCTGATCGCGCACGGCACCGGCGACGACAACGTGCATTATTCCAACACGTTGGCGCTGATCAATGAACTGATCGAGAGTGGTAAATATGCCGAGGTCATGGCATTTCCTGGGCGCGGCCACGGAGTCACCGACTCGCCAGCACGTCGGGTGTTGATGCAACGGGTAACGCAGTTCTTTCTAGATAATTTGTGAGTTTTACTTCGCGTTAAGGTCCACTTCTTTAACCGGGAGATCCCAGTGCGCTTCCAGTATCTCGAAGCGGCGCTGCTCTTCTTTCTTGTACGTGTCCTGATCGGGATAGAGCTGCTTGATAAGAGCGTTCGAATCGAACCCATCGTTCGCCACGGTCGCATTTTTGTACACGATCGTCACCCGATAATCCCAGCGGCCGTCTTCGGTGGTGTGATAGACCGGCGCGACGGCAGAAACACTCAGCATTCGGCCCATCTCAACCTGCTTTTTCAGCAACGGGTAGTGGTTTTTGCGGAAGAGTGCGATGAACTCGTCGCCATAGCCCCACTTCGCCTTGTAGTAGTACTCAACCACAAAAGGTTTGTCCGTGTTTTGCGCAGGTCGTGGGCGCGCGTGACCTGCCACACTAAACGCCAGCACTATCGCGACCAGCAGCAGCGCGAACCAAAGCGCCAGACGCAGTTTCGGCGAATCTGACATTGGGATCTCCTAACCGAAGTTCGATGCACGCATTGTATATCGAACTGCGTCATTCGAGTGCGGTCCCAGGACTCACAACTGCGCGTCCTGTCCCGCATGAACGTCCTATGCCCTTCAGTACGCGGCGCGCGTCAGTCGGTCGCGAATGGCAGCCCATTCGGCGGCATTCGGCGGCAGTTCCACAGCGATCCAGTCGTATCCCTCGCGGTCCAGATCGTGCAACACGCCGTACAGCTTCGCGGCATAGGCCTCCGGCTGTTCCGGCATGCGCAGCTTCCAGGCTGCCTTGGCGTCATACGCAAACCACAAATAGGCGCCACGGCCCTGTCGCGGCAGATGGCCGCGGTTGACCAGCAGCACCCGGGTGCGCGGACTGTAGTGTTTTTGGTGTTGGCCAGGAGAACGGTGCGCGACGTCTTGTCCAGTTGGCTGCAGCGCTGGCGTGCTTGCGCCAGGCGCGGCATCGTCCACAAACGCCATCCCAGGACGCAGCACTTCGAGGCCGTCCTTCGTTACCGCGATGACCGTGGACTCCAGCCCAACCTCGCAAGGGCCGCCATCCAGCAGAAACGGCGTGTCACGGCCAAAAGCTTCGCGGACATGCCGCGCCGTGGTGGGTGAAAGCTGCGTGAAGCGATTGGCGCTCGGCGCGGCAATCGGCAATCCGGCCTCGTGCAGAAGAGCGAGCGCCACCGGATGCCGCGGCATGCGCAAGCCCACCGTGGGCAGACCGGCGGTGGCCTCGTCGGGAATGACAGGTTTTTTCGGGACCACGATGGTCAGGGGGCCAGGCCAGAATTCGCGGGCCATTCGCTCCGCATCATCGGGCCATTCGGAGGCGAGTTCGCGCGCTTGCTCGATGCTGCAAACGTGCACGATCAATGGGCTAGTGGCAGGCCGGCCTTTCAGGGCGTAAATCTTGCGAACAGCGGCGGGATCAAGCGCATTGGCGCCAAGTCCGTAGACCGTTTCCGTAGGGAAGACGACTAGTTCGCCGGAGCGCAGTAGTTGCGCGGCTTTGCGGATGTCTTCGTGCGAGGCCATGGTGGTGGCAACAATTGTCGCAGAACAGAAAGGCAAGTGGCGAGCGACAAAGGGATCGTCGTTCGGTTCGCCGCGGCCGCAGGAACTGGCCACCAGAGCGAAGTGGCCGGCAGGCTGATCGTGCCTGTTTTGTATTACTTGTAATCAATACTACTTCTGGTGTATATACTACTCAGATATCGCCCAGGTATTCGCGCACCAAGCTGTACCACGGAGTGATGGCATCGCATGTCCACCACTTTGCGAAGTGATTACGCTCAGCCGTTTGACCGCAGGCAGTCGTTCGTTCACGTCCTGCGTCGCATCCGCTCAGCGGGATGGTCGATCCTGCGCACCGACGGAACCGTTCATCCGTTTCCAGTGATTCCCCACCACAATCCCTTGCGCTGGCAGGGCCTGGAAGCGTCCCACACCATTCGCAAGCTGCTAAGCCCCTTGGCGTTGTACTATTTCGTCCTGGCAAAGAAAGCCGAGGAAATCGGCCACACCCCGACGAAGCAATCAAACTTTAAACCGGCGTCGCTCGACAACTGATCCTCAACACATTCAGCAGAAAAAAAGGGAGAATGACCGCGAGTCAGCAGCCTTGCTGCAGTGTGGGAATGGTTGTATCTTTGACTTCCTCATTCTGCGGAGAATCGATAAACAGTTCCGCAAGACGGCTTTGAAGTTAGGCTTGAAGCAGATCTCGAGGGAGATAAGTTGATTGTGTCGTTCAAGATTCCCCAAAAACTAGAGTATTTAATCTGGGCACTTACGATCTGTATTTGGATTGCTGAGGCGCTGGCCACAACCAAATCCCTAAATTCCGATGCTGTCGCCTACTTCAACATGGCCGATGCCTACCTCGCCGGAGACTGGCACGGGTTGATCAACGGATGGTGGAGTCCCGCTTATCCATTCCTGTTAGCGATGGTCCTTAAATTGGAAGTATGCGGTAAGCGCGGCGAAGATAGAAGGTTCTGAAATAACATGGCGAGCTGCGTGATTCGAACAAAATGCCACCGATTAAAAAACCGGAAAGAACGAAGAACAAGTCCACGCCGCTCCAGCCTAGCGCGAAAAGCCGCAACAAGCGGCGCAACAATACGTGTTCTCCGGCAAGTGTGAAGAGCGGAAAATAATGAGCGATGATTACAAGAAGAATCGCCAAGCCCCGCAGTCCGTCTAGTTCCGGAATGCGCTTCGAGGAAGAAGCCAGATGAAGTTCTTGGGCGGGGGTGGGTGGTGCCGGCGCGGTGGTCATTCTGAGACTGCGCCTGTGACGTTCGTAAAAGGATCTTCGCAGCGACGCATAGAGAAAAGTTGTGGTTGCCCCCTGAGAATCAGCAACGAGTAAGTTCCGCCATTATTCTCCACCAGCCCAAAAAAACACACTGCTCAGGACTACAAAACTCCTGCCTGGCTCCTTTTGCGACGCAACGAACGCACGAGTAGCGGGCGTGGCCAGAAAAAGGAAGGCCCCATGGCATGACCATGAGGCCTTCCCAGTGCTAAACGTCGGACAAAACACCGAAGCGCGGTGAAATTACCAGTTGAACTTCAGCGCGAACTGGAACTGTCGCGCATCGTAGGAGGCCGTGGGCTGCCCGGCAAGGCACGTGGTGCCCGACGACGGATCGCATAGCTGATTCACAGCGGCGATGTTGGTGTGGTTGGTCAGGTTGAACGCGTCGGCGATCAGGTCGAGGCGGAATCGTTCGCCAAAGTTGATGGCTTTGGAGACGCGCAGGTCGAACTGGAAGAAAAAGGGCATGGTGAACTTGTCGCGGCCAAGGCTGCCGATACATCCAGCGGGCGGCGTGATGCCAAGAACCGTGAAGGGACTGCCATCGTCCGCGAAGCACGATTGCGCGACGCTGAACGAAGCCCCGTGAATGTACGGTGAAGTGGTGGCTCCGCCGGCTGAGGGCCGATCCTGCGAGGCGCCCAGATCCAGTCGCGTGTCCGACCCAGTGATCACATTGAAGGGCCGGCCGGAAGACACCTCGATCAGCGGAGCAACCGTGAAGTTGCTCAGAAAAGCGTGCATGAATCCTTCGCCGGGCGTGTGCGGAGAGGTTTGGAAAACGCCGCTGGTCACCCAGCGATGCCGCTGATCGTTCACGGAGTTAGCTCGCTCGAGAAATGGGAAACGTGAATCCTGCGGCTCCAGCGTCGACTGCAGGTCGGTGGAGTCGTCGATGGAATGCGACCACGTGTAGCTCGACAGCAGCTCAAAGTGGTTGGAAAAGTGTTTGGAGACGTTCACGGTCAGCGCGTTGTACCACGAGCTGCCCGTCGACTCCTGCGCGTCCACGCTGTTGAACGGAACCGGCACGCCAAACCCGGTTGGAAATCCGGCAGCGGATGCCAGAGCCACCTGCGTGGCATATCCCCCAGGGACAAGGCCCGCAAACGATGGGTTCGGGCCGGAGGGCCGGAAGAAATTAAAAAACGCCGGCGTGGCCACCAGTTTACCTGTTAGTGGGATGCTCGCGGGACAGTTGACCAGCATGCCAAGCACGCCGGGCGATAGTATTGGAACTTGCGCCGACGGAGTCACTGAGAGCCCGCAGCTTGTCGCGCTTCCCGCAACATCGGAAGTTGGTACCGACACGGTAACCGGGCTGGAGAAGCCGAGCCCGGCAGCGTCAGCGTTTTGCAAGTTGGTCGCTAGCAGAACCGGATTCGTGGAGTTGACGTCCACGGGACGGTACAAATGCAAGCCGCGCGTTCCCTGATACCCCACACTCAACGTCCAATTTCCGGCAATCACGTGCTCCACCGTCAGGTTCACCTGTTGCGCATACCCATAACGGAAATTGCTCTGCACTGGCAACGTGAACGGAAGAATGGGAAGTGGGAACCCTGGATTTCCCGTGGTCCCGTTCAGTGGAGAAGGCAGAAAATTCTGGTTGGCGAACAGCGAGCCGGACGCCAGCGGATCAAAACGCTGCTGGTTAGGCAAGTAGAACATGCTTGGCAGCCCATTCAAAGCGCCCTGGAAAATCGTTGAGCCATTGAGGTTGGTCGGAACATCAAGACCGCCACCGCAAGTGGGATATCCCGCCGGTGCCACAGCGGAAGGAATCAAGCCACAAGCGGAGGCCTGCCCGCCGGGAGAAAGCAGTTGAACCGAGCGACCACCATCGGCCGTGACCGAATCAAACGCAATGGCCAGTAGCGGATGATCGTAGAACAGCCCATAGCTGGCGCGCACCACAGTCTTGCCATTGCCGCGTGGGTCCCAAGCCAGACCGATGCGCGGTGCCACATTCTTGTAGTCGCGGGGAATGCCTTCCGTCACGCCAAGCGCCTTTTCCGCTGCCGCGTTCACCGAAGTGGCCGGAGCGAACAGGGGCGTGATTTCCACATCGTATCGCACGCCATAGTTGAGTGTAAGTTTCGGCGTGATCTTCCAGGAATCCTGCGCGAAGAAGCCGAACGGAATATTGTCGAAGGGAGTGTTAGATGTGCCGATGCCCTGGATGTACGTAGTGGGAACGCCAAGTCCGTAAGCTTGCAACGGAGTGGCCCCGGGAACCACCAGTTCGCCGCTGGAGCACGCGCCGTTATGAGGACCGGTAGTCAGGCTGATGCAATCGGGTAAACCAAAAGACGAGGCAGGCAGCGGGCCGAAGTTCGCGACGCCGCCGAAGTCCAGTTCGAAGATCTGTTGTCCGCCGGAGGGCCGCAGCAGGATGATGTTGGTATCCGCGCCAAATTTAAAGGTGTGGCGCCCTTTGGTCCAGGTGACGTTGTCGGTGAACTGGAAGCGCTTCTCTACGCGGTTCACTGTGCTGTACGGTTCCCGGCCGAAGTATGCGTAACCGGGAATGTTGACACCCAGGTCTGAGCCGCCGGTTAGGTTCGAGAAGCCGAAATAGTTACTGCGGCGGGCAAACTGGAAACGGAATTCATTGAAGATGGTGTCGCTGGCGATCGTAGTGTGAGAAAACGTTGCATTCACATCGTGCAGCCAGTTCACGCCCACGCGCGACCCCGCGTTTTGCCCGAAAGTCTGGTTCTGCGCCGTGGTCTGAATGCCCGTGACGTAGGAAGGAGCCACTCCTACCCGCAGGAACGAGTTGTTCTTGGTGTTCCAAACGTGATCGAGGCGCGCGGACCACAGGCTGGTCTTCTCAGACGTAGGGAAGTTACCGCGAAGCGAATTCAGCCCCACAAAGGAAGTCGGCAACCCCGCCACTCCGTAAGAATAGTTCGGGTCCAGTGGGTTCACGGGAACATTCGCGCAATTGACGGTTCCGATTTGCGCTCCTGCGGGAAGAATCGGGCAAGTCAAGGGAATAGGGAATTGTGCGCCCGGGCCAGGATTTACCAATCCGCTGGTGAGAGCAGGAGCGACCGCGCCGTAGTCCAGACGATTCAGCGCCACGCTGGAAGCGGAGCCCATCAAAACCGCGTATTGCGAAGCCAGCGTCGCATTAATGGGCAACAGGGCGTTAAAAGCATTGGCCTGAGCTTGTGTCAGTTCTACGGGAAGGAATGTTGTTGGGCTGGTAGGTACGTCGACGGTTTGCAGGCCAAAATTGCCTTGACCAATGCTGGAGAACCCGGTCTCTTCGCGCTGCGTGTACTCGTAAGAGAAAAAGTAGAACGTTTTATCCTTCTTGATTGGGCCGCCGAGGGTCAAACCCGTTTGAACGCGCGTGTACGCCTGCTTTACGGGAACCAGGTCACCCGCCGCGTCCACTTCACCGGAAAACGGGTTGCGTGCCTGGAACGCACTGTTCCGCAGGAATCCAAAAACGTTGCCGTGGAAATCGTTGGTGCCGCCCTTGGTGACGATATTCACCACGCCGCCGGTGGCCCGGCCGTATTCCGCGTTGTAGTTGCTCAGAATCATCTGGAATTCCTGCACCCCCTCTTGCGAGAGAGTGGTGCGCACGCCGTCGACCGAGTTATCGCCGAAATCGGCGCCATCCACGCTAACCATGTTGGAACGCGCGCGTGCGCCGCTGATGTTCAGTCCGCTGTTGGGTGCCGGACCAATCGTGGGCGCGACGTCGCGAGTGGTTTGCGAATTGATCAAAGTGAAGTTGATGTAGTTGCGGCCGTTGATCGGCAGATTGTTGATCTGTCGCTGCTCCACGGTTTGCGCGCTTTCGCTTCGCGTGGTCTCAATGGGCGCCGTTTCGGTAGTCACCGTGACCGTCTGCTGCTGCGCGCCGATCGTCAGCGTCACATTCAGAATGGCTTCCTGGCCTACCGTCACCTCGACCGCAGGATTCTCGTAAGGGGCAAACGTAGAAGGGCCTTCGACGCGGACTTTATATTCTCCTGGAGTCAAGCCAACGATTCGGTAGCGCCCGCCTTCATCGGCGGTAACCGTGCGTTCCGTGCCGGTCTTCTCACTGGAAACGATGACTTTTGCGCCGCGGACTGCCAATCCTTGTGGATCGGTAACGACACCAGTAAGTGTGGCGGTATTGACTTGAGCGAATGACCTGTGCACCCCGAACAGCGAAAACAAAATGATTCCGCAAAAAACCGCAAACGCAAACAACGAATGCCTGCGCGGCATACCCTTCCTCCTTGTGAACTTAGCCCGTCTCGCTACCCCTAGCGGAGCCGGGAACACCCCCGTGTGAAGGCCCTGGATTGGTGCGGCAAATTAGACCGCTCTTTTACAGCAACAAAACGAACTTTGCAACTTTAAACCGAGTAGCCGCAAGCAGCTACGCGATTGTCACGGCGTAGGTGCCCAAGCGGTAATGAGGCCGTTTTCTAACTATCGGCGAAGCTGATGCTCAAGCGTTTTGGGGTGCTTTCGATGCAAGGTGACGCACTTGAAAACCCAGTCTTGTTCTGCGTGCACTCGGAATGGAGGGATTGGCTGTACGAACTGCCAGCGGTGCAAACTCCAGCTAGAGGTGCTTGCGGACCAGGCGGCGTAGACGCTCGCGATCTTCGTCTTTCATGTGCACGAATTCCACGCCGTTGCCATCGGGGCCGAGGTTGCGGACGACGGCGGTGAAATGGATTTTCTTCAGGCCACTGCGCACTTCGAGCTGAATGGAATCGCCAACACTCAGGCGCTGCGCGGATTCCAGGTAAGCGCCACCCAAACTGATCGTTTTCACGCGAGCCATGGACATTTGCGGAGCGCCAATCTGCGCGCGCAGCGGCGACTCCAGCGGAATGCGCGCATAGCGCCGCGGCACAAAAAAATTCCCCAACGGAGCAGCAGAAGATTCGAACGCAGCGCGCGCTCTTGCGGAGGCGGGGCTTTCTTCCATCATTGCTAAAGCATCTTCGGCAGACGCGCGCAGGCCGGCTGGTTCGACGAACGTCAAGCCTTCGCGCTTTGCCGCCAGTTGGCGAAGAAGCTCGACAGCTTCATAGGCGCGCATGCGGCCGAGCGCTTCGATGGCTTTAATCCGGACAAACTGGTCGCGCAACGTTTCGTGTTCGCCTGCGGCGATTTCCATCAGCATTGGCACCGCCGTGGTTTCCTGGCCAATGCCGATCTGGTCGACCATCATGGGCACGACCAGCGGATGCGCATCCGACAAAATCGCGGAGAACACAAACGCGGTGCTCTGCGCAGAAGCTGCGTTTGCCGGACGTGCCAATTCACTAACGGCCAGGTCCTGCAGATTCCATTCCCAACTGGCCATCGCGCGCGTCAGTCCGCGAAGCAGCCGATCGGGGTCGGCGGCAGCCAGCAGCTTGATGGCGGCGCTCACGCGCTGACGTCGCGCTTCAAATAGCCGCGTCTCCAACAGCGTCAACGCGGGCACACCAATGGCCCGAAGCAACCGAGCCATCGCAGGAATCATTTCCGGGCCACGCTGGTCGGTCAGCAGAAGCGTCAAGCGGTCCAGCAGGCGTTCGGGATCACGCTGCAAAAGCCGTGGCAGAGCCTGGTCGAGCGCTCGATTCGCCAGCGCCGCGTCCACCAAAATCATCCATCGGTCGTTGGCTACCAGCCGATGGCCAAGCGCGGTCATGTGTTCGTGCTCGGCATCGCGAGGCACGCGTTCCAGACTCAACAGGATATTTTCGAAACCGGCAAAATCGCCGCGCGTCGAAGCAATGCGGCCCAACGTTTCCAGGAACGAGGCCAGCAACGCGCTGGTTTCCGGCACCGTCTCTTTTGCCAGCGCGGTCATGGTGCCGCGGCTCAACTCTTCCGGCAATTGATTCGGCCACAGGGATTCCAGCACCGGAGTCAGTTCGCCAAGCCCGGCCGCAACAATGCGGCGAGCGGAAGAATCGGGGTGTTCGATCCTGCGCGCATAATTCAACAGAATGGTACGAGCCTCGCGCCGCGGCGCATCCACGCCCGCATCCACAAGTTGCCGCAGCGTCTGCCGAATCGCCGCGATCGGCACGCACCAGATTTCCTGGCCGCGCATCACCGCCGACTTTTCGCGTTGCGGAAGCTCCAGCCAGAAACGCTCCAGAAGCTGCTCGCGGAACGCGTCGCTGGCCCACGTTGCCGCCAGTGAAGAGAAATGTTGCGAGGCGTGCGGCCCGTGATAGCCGCCGGCCGCAACCAGCACGTCGGCGAACTTCTGCAGCGCCGGGCGAATGGCCACGGCGGTAAGCGAGCCCGCGGCAAATTCGGAAGCCAGGAATTCCAGAATTAAACTTTGCGAAAGGCGCAGCAGGTAGGCTTGCGGGAATTCGCCTTCCTGCGGCGTGTAATGCGTCATGGAACCAAGCAGCATGCGCACCGTGTTGCGGCTGGCGCGTTCCATCGACGAGTGAATGGCGTGCGCGGCGTCCTCCGCCGAAAGTCCGCGAGCCGCTTCCATCGGCGGCGTCAGGTGCCCGATCAGGCGCAGCGAGTCTGCCAGTTCTTCGGATTGCGGAGCGAGAATCGGGGTGTCACCGTTTTCCTGAGGAGCGTTTCCACCATAGGCAACCAGTGCCGCTATCAGGCTCGCCAGGACGGTATCGACTTTGCGATCCGTCAATGTATTCACCTGAATCCCTTCCACCCGTTGCTCCCGAAGGTGACCCGGCCACCAAGTCAGTCCTGTGCGTTTTGCCGGCTCCTCCGATCTTAACAAGGTATCTTTCAGGAGTTGCGAGAAGGTGTCCAATTCGCCCACATGAAACTTCTCCGCGAAGAAGACGGTCTGCACTCCGGCGCGCTGCAGATCGTTGGCAAGCGCGTTGAATTCCCCATGAGCGTCGGGAATGTGCCCCTCGGCGATGGTGGGAACAACCACACCGCCGCGCTCAATCCGAACCTCCAGTCCACCAAGCGCGCTGGCCACGCGTTTCAGCGAATCATACGCGGCATCCAGATGATCCTGAACTTGCGGGTGCGTGCTCTCATACAGCCGCCGCGAACGCAGCAGCAAATGCAGCGCCCGCAAAGCCTGTGTGGCGTCGGCTAGACGCGGATCGCTGGTATTCACCCGCCCCGGCCGCGCGACAGCGTTCACAAGCGGGGTGCCGCGATGCGACTGCGGCCCATCCGCTTGTTGTTCTTCAGCGAGAGCTGTAGCTCGATTGACCAAGATTCCGTCCTAAACTGAAAACTCAAATAGCCAAATCTTGCCGTGACCCAAATTGGTCGTGTAGAGAGACCGCTGGCCACGGGGGAGTTGTCCCCACTATCATTTTTGAGGGAGCGGCCAAGGAAAGCTATAGTACGGCAGGTCTAGAAATGTAACTTTTTGTTACAAAATGTTGACGGTTTGGAACGCTGAAGGCCTCATTGTTTCGGCGTTTCTTCGCTGTACTCCGTCTCCGAAGCAGACCGAACGGCGCTACTTCACTTGCAGAATTTCCGTCACCGTTACGGTCCCGCCTTCGCTGGCCTGCACGCCGCGCTTCGCGATCTGGTATCCCGCTAGCCGGATGGCGATGATGTGCGCACCAGTCGGTATCTGGACCCGAGCAGGGGTGGTCTGGTTTGCCGGAGCGCCGTCAACGAAGATCTCTCCGCCGCTGGGGGTGGAGTTCACCTGCGCCCAGGCAATGTGAACCTGCGTCTTTTCTTTCAGTTCCACGTCCAGCGTGGTCTGGATGTTGTCCTTCACCTGCACGTGCCCCGCATACGCTTCGTAGCCCGGGATTCGCAGCACCAGGTCGTATTGCCCCGGCGCAAGCGGAAGCGTGGTCGGGGTTTGGCCAGACTGCTTCGCACCATTGATGAAAACTTCAGCACCGGCTGGCCGGCTGCTTACGTACAGTCCCTTGGCCAAAGCATCCATGTGAATTTGCTGGTCCAGCGATTCATGCGGCTTCAATTCGACCGCGGTCTGCACCGGCAGGTAGCCGTCTTTCTGGACTTGGAGACTATAGCGGGCCGGGACCAGATCGTTGAAGGTGCATGGCGCCTGACAGCTGGAAATGGCGCGTCCTGCGGGACCGAACAGCGTGACCATGGCGCCGGGTGCGTCGGCAAATACGTTAACGGCACTGTTCACGCTCGAGGTGGCGGGGCGCGGCGTGCTTTGCACGGCGGGTTGCGTCTGCGCTGGCGCGGCAACCGGGGGTGCAGCGGAAGCTGGCGCATCTTCATATTGGACGTCGTCGACAACGCGAATAGACGACGGGGCATTGCGAATCAGGTGAAGTAACGCGGCGTGCTCGGCAGGCCGCAGCTTGCCGGAAATCGTCAGTGAGTTGCCTGAACCGGAAATGTTGACGCGAGTGCCGAGGCCTCTTTCCGCCACCGCTTCTTCGAATCGTCCTTTGTATTCGCTGGCGGCAGGAGAAAGAGCAGGAACCTTGCTTGCCGCAGACGCTTCCAGCTTTTTCTCGGGCGCGGAAGTGGCGACGGCCTGAGTCAGCTTCGCGCCGTTGTCGGCAGGCTGTGCGGCCGCGCTCGCTTGAGCATTGCCCGGGGTCGCGGGCGATGTACCGCCAGCGCCAGCCGCGGAAGGCGAAGTCGCATCCTTCGAGGCCGGCTGCTCCGCAAGCGGAATCGAGATCGTCGACGGCTGAATCGTTGAGGGAGCTGCGGGTGGCGTCGGCTGCTCGGATTTCAGAGCCTCGTACGTTTTGTTGCGCTCGCGAGTCGCCTGGAATTCGGGGCGAAGCTTGTAGCCGCCATACACAATCACGCTCAGCAGCAGCAACGCCACAAAGATGCTGCCAACGGGGCTGCTCTTCTTTGGCTCCTCGAACGCCTGGATGGTTCCAGTGCGCCGAATCACCGGCGTTTGCGATGGATTGCCGCCGTGTGATTGCAGCGAACGCAGCACCGGCGAAGCCGAGGGATCGCCGTGCAGTCCGCGCAAGCCCGGGCTCGTGGATGCGGCGGTCATCAGCGAACCCGCCCGCGGAGAAATCATCGTGGCATCGGGATTCTGCTCGCTGCCACCCAGCCCGCGATAGTTGCGCAAATCCTCAATCATCTCGCGGCACGTCTGGTAGCGTACCTCCGGCTCTTTGGCCAGCGCGCGCATGGCGATGCTGTTTAAGCCGGGATGAACCGTGGGATTCAGTTGACGAGGCGGAATGGGATCCTCGTTCACAATTTTATAGATCACCGTGGTGATGCTCTGCCCGGGAAATGGCTTCTCGCCGGTCAGCATCTCGTACAGCATCACACCCAGAGAGAAAATGTCGCTTCGGCCGTCGACGGGCCGCCCCTTCACCTGTTCCGGTGACATGTAGCTGGGCGTGCCCATCACGTGCGTGGTTTGCTGCACCGTACCGAACTGCAGAATTTTCGCCGTGCCGAAGTCGGTCACCTTCACGGTGTCATCGGCGGTCAGCATCAAGTTCGCGGGCTTGATGTCGCGGTGCACGATGTTGCGCTCGTGCGCGAACTGCAGCGCGCTGCACGTCTGCTCCATGATGCGCAGGATCCGGGAAGTGGGGAAGTGATGGCCGGCGTCCAGCAGCGCTTGCAGGCTCTTTCCTTCCACTAGCTCCATAGTGATGTAGTACAGGCCGTTTTCTTCGCCGGCGTCGTAAACCACCACGATGTTGGGATGCGTCAGCAGGCCCGCGGCGCGCGCCTCGGTCTGGAATCGTGCCAGAAGTTCAGGCCGCGATAGGCCCGTGCCTTCTTCACTCAGGCGAATCGTTTTCACGGCGACAGGGCGGCCGATCACCGGATCGGTGGCTTTATACACCACACCCATGGCGCCGCGGCCAAGTTCGCCGAGTATTTCGTAACGTCCCGCTCGTACCATCGTCGCCATGTATGGCGCCACCCCTCAGTGGTTACCTCTTAAAGCTGGGTGCTCTAGGTTCCCCCAGGTGCCGATTTTGCACCTGGCATCCTGTGTCTTCTTCTCTAGACACCCAGGCCCCGAGGTCGCATTGCAACCGAAATGCACACAGGGCGAACCGAGACAGAAATGCGATGCCTGCGTTGCTCATCGGCACGCCGTTCTTTCAGATACACCCCTCGCCACTGTCGACAGTAGCGAGCCGACTTTCAGGGGGTCAACGCTACCAGAGTACTACTGTGCGGAACTGGATATGTCCATACGGACAGGGTGGAGTGCGAGGCGTTCTCGCAAGTCATAGAGGGTGCCCCAGGTGCCGATTTTGCACCTGGGGTCCGCTCTTGTAGCGGCCGCCTTCCGAGGCGGGCGCGGGACGTTCACGGGCGAGGCATGGTGTCCATCGGCGATAGCGTGCGGTCCGGCATGGGAACATTAATTTCGCGAATCGGGCGATCCACTTCCGTGGGACGCGCAGGAGCTTCCAGGCCGTCGGTGAGCAGAAACCCTTCAAGCGCGATGCCGTTGGTCCACACGCTTTCAAGCGCCACGATATATTCGGCCTGCAATTCATAGAGCTGGCGCTGCGAATCAAGCACGCGGGGACGCGAGGCCAGCATCTGCTGGTTTTTCTCGAACATCAATGTGTACGCCTTTCTGGCGCGCGGCAGAATTTCTTCGCGATATTCCACGGCCATAAGCTTGGCGCTGGCATATTGGTCGACAACCGTGGCGGCGCGTTCGCGCAGCGTTAGTGCAATTCGTTCCTTCTCCAGCTTGGCGCGCTCCAGATCTGCCGCGGCTGCAGCCACGTTGCCTTGATTGCGATTGAAGATCGGCACCTGCGCGGAAACTTCGGCAATGCCTTCCCACCCGATGGCGTGGGGAGCGTTCGCCAGCCACTCGTTGTTGTACTCCAGCCCGCCGCGTAACTGCAGATCGGGGACGGACGCGCGGCGCGCGCTGAGGATGGCGGCTTCGGCACGCGCGGCAGCGGTGTCCGCAATATGTGTCGCGGGGCTCTGCGTGGCGATGCGCTCGGTGATTTGCTCTTCATTCAACTCGGGCCAATTGTGTTCCAGATCGCCAGCAACCGTGGCTAAGGGAAGATCGGGCCGGCCGAGCGCAGCGGCCAGTGCGCGCCATTCTTCGCGAAGACCGTTTTCCTGCATGCGCGCCGCCAGGCGCAGCCGTTGCGCCTGCAGTTCCGCGGTCAGCACCTCGGTTTCGTCAGCCTGTCCGCTGTTTAACAGCAGCCGTTGCGTTTCGGCAAGCTGCTGCTCGATGTTGGCCAGGTCGTGGCGTGCGTCGAGTAGCTCCTGAGCGGCAAGCACGCGCATATAAGCGGTTTTCACGGCAGTTTCGACGCGCAGTTTTTGCTCTTCGGCTTCGATTTCTGCAAGATCGCTCTCCTTGGCAAAGACGTCGCGCGCTTTGGAAAGTTTTCCGCCGGTCACAATTGTTTGCTCCACGAAAAATCCCTGTTTTCCTCCATTGATGGAGCCGCCGCGAATTTCATCGCCGGTGTAACCGATGCTCGGATTTGGATACAGCGCGGATTGCTGCTGCCGAGCCTTCGCGGCGCGGATTTCAGCGTCGGCCTGGCGAAGCGTTGGATTAGACGCAGCCGCCACGCGCTGAGCTTCCTCCAGCGTGAATGGCGGGGATGGCGGATGCTCCTGCTCGCGCCCCATGCGTGGGTAGCTGGGTTGCGCCGCGGCCATGGAGCCGTGTTCGTGCTGCATGCCCGGCATGCTTTGCGGATTTTGCGCCGCGCACGGAAGCAACGCCCCCACCAATCCAATTCCTACTGACGCCAGTAACTTCGATTTCGCTTGCATTGCGTCTCCTCTTCTTTGGAGTGCGACGGCTCGCCGCCGCTTTTGCAATCTCAACGCCCACGCCGAAACGCTCACGCGTCGATTAGCTGTCATGGTGCTTGGGCTGTGGTTGCGTCTTCCGTTCGCGGATGCGCGTTTGTATTTCCTCGAACTCCTTGTCGCCCAGCACGCGCACCATGGTCATCATCCCCATCATTCCCGCGGACCAGTTTTTCGGCAGCCCGAATGTCTCGGGCTTGTCGACAGCGTCGTCCATGCCCATTTCCATGAACGCGTCTTGCGGAAAGCCGGGAACGCTATTCGCATTCGCCGCAACGGGAGAAGAGGGCACGTGAGGCACCCCGATGGACCGCGACAGCCCCATCATCTGTTGCATCGCTTGCGGCGCAGTCAGGTCCGCGGTGGAAATCTGGCGATCGCGCAGCAGGTCCATCATGCTGTTCATCATGTGGTGCGGCAGGTGACAGTGGATCATCCACGCGCCGGCATATTTGGCGTCGAACTCCACCACCCTGGCCTGCGCCACGCCCACCAGCACCGTGTTGCTCGGATACCACGTGGACTCCGGCGCGCGCCCTCCTTCTGTTCCGGTGATTACAAACTGATTTCCGTGCAAATGAATCGGATGATGATCCATCCCCAGATTGATGAACCGCAGACGAACGCGGCTCCCCTGGCGAACGATCAGCGGCGTGGTGGCCGGCGCGGAAAGGCCATTGAAGGTCAGCCAGTTGAACTCCATCGAAGCCGTGTTGGGCACGGAGTTGTTCGGCAGCACTGCCCACTCCTGCAGCACGATAGCGAAGTCGTGATCGGCGTGCGGTGCATATGGTGTTTGCGGATGAACGATGATCGTGCCAATCAATCCGATCATTTCCTGCATGGCGCTGTGCGCGTGATAAAAGAACGTGCCTGCCTGATGGATGGTGAATTCGTACGTGAAAGAACCGCCTGGAGGAATCGGTTTTTGGCTGATCCACGGCACGCCGTCCTGGTCGATGGGAACTTCCAGGCCGTGCCAGTGCATGGAAGTGCTTTCGGGCAACGCGTTTTCGACGATGATGCGCACGCGGTCACCTTGATTGATCTGCATGGTCGGGCCGGGGCAACTGCCGTTGTATCCCCATGCGTCGATGGTTTTGAAGGGTGCGATCTTGCGCTTCAAAGGCTCGGCTTTCAGGCGAAACACTTTCACGGCGCCGTCCAGCTCGAAGGGAAGATCCGGCACATCCGGAGTGATGACCGGCACTGGTGATTTTGGCGGCGCAAGCCTGAGGCGACCGGGCGTTTTGTCGTGCTTGCCGCCGGTCGACTCAGCTGCCTGCGCATTTGCCTGGCGGCTCCATCCAAACAAGCCGGCTCCCAACAGCGCGGCGTCCTGCAAAAAACTTCTGCGTGTACCGCTCATAACCGTCCCCCAAAGAAATCGAATACCGATGCACAAGCGTGCAGCAACGCAAAACCGGCGGATGCTATTTGAAACAATGGACTGAAATTCAGATTCGGAGCTGCAGAGGCAAAGTTTGACGATCGAGATGGGGAGAAATCGCGCAGGTTTGCAGAGCAAACGGGCTAGAGACTTCTAAGACCGATGCGTACGGACTAGAAACGTCATGCACGCTCGAAGCATGGCCTTCGATTAACGGCACTTTGCGGAAATCATGTTCCATGCGCAGCGCTTCCAGCGCCAATTCGCCGGCATGGCACGCGGAAAAATCAGCCGCAGCACTCGACGTATGATGAGGATGCGATTCCGAGGTGCCGTGGCACGGTAGATCGCTGTTGCCGTTGGCGTGGCTAGCCGAACAAGGCATGCTGCTGCAGCAAGTCATGCCGATGGGCGCTACGGCAAGGCACAGGGCAATCGCAAACGCGCAACAGCGAATAGCCAAAATGAGCCTCGACCTCGATTGATGCGCATTCATCATAGCGACTGTTTTCAGGCTACCTGCTCAACACGGAATGGTCAATCGTATCGAGCGGCTGATTCCCGATCCGCGTCCAGCCCCACGGCGGGTGCGAACTTGCCACTTACCGCTCACAACGAAACGCACTATAATTCACACAGAACCGCCGATGAACACAAAATTACTCCTGCTCCTGCTAGGGTCCTGCACCTTCGCGTCTGCATGTCTGGCCCAAGGCACCAAGCCCGGGCAAAGTGCGCCCGGTCCGGGCCCGACAACCACTGCCGACGATCCCACCAAGTACCTCAATCGCGGTTGGGAACAACTGTACGAAAAGGGCCGCACCGGCGATCACCTGCGCGGCAATGTTTCTGTGCCCGAAGGCGCTCATCTGTGGGACGCGATACCGGTGGTGGTGACGTGCGACGGTAAAGCCAAGTTCACGACAACAACCGACGCCCAGGGTATTTTTGTGATTACGCGCATTGCGCCGGTCACATCGACAACTATCATTGGCACGGAGAAATCGTTAGTTAGTCAATTGGTCGGTTGCTCCGTCTCGGCTGTACTGCCGGGCTTTGATTCCTCTCAGCTGACCATCGCAAACCGCGACACGCTGACAAATCCGAATCTTGGCACCATCACACTCAAGCGCGAAGACGGCGCTGCCGGCTCCGCCGTCAGTGCTACCACTGCATCTGCTCCCAAGGCCGCCATGAGGTCGTTCGAGAAGGCGCGCACCGAGTGGCTCGACAATAAGCCCGATAAGGCGCAGCGCGACTTACTGAAGGCCGTTGAGATTTACCCGCAATTCGCCGAAGCCTGGTATCAGCTTGGAAAAATCCAGGCGAAAAGTAAATCTCCTGCCGCGTGGGAATCTTTTTCAAAGGCAGTCGCTGCCGATCCGCAATTCGCTCTCCCGTACGAGCAGATGACGCCGCTTTCGGCCCAAGCTGAAAAATGGCCGGAAGTGATCGACGAAACCAATCGCGCCTTGCAACTCAATCCCCGCGGCACGCTGGATCTCTGGTATTACAAGGCCTTGGCTAACTATCACCTGAAAAATCTGGACGTTGCCGAAACCAGCGCCAATAAATCCCTGGCGATGGACCCGCTTCATGTGCAGCCCGATACCGAGCAGTTGCTCGCCGTGATTCTGGTGACGAAAAACGATTTGCCCGCGGCGTTGCAGCATTTGCGCAACTGCTTGACATATTTTCCGCCTGGTCCGAACTACGAACTGGTGAAACAACAGATTGCGCACATTGAAGCAGCGGTGGCGCGCGCACAGAGTCAAAAAGGCCATCCGGAAAACACGGAAGAAACAAAAGTCGCTGCCGCGCCGGAACCGCTGATCGTGCTGCCGTCTTCCGAGACTCCGAATGCCAATCCGGCGGAGAACAGCGCAGCCAACCCCAACGTGGCGCCTGCGCCTGCCTCGCGGAATTCCCGCTGGTTGCCGCCTGGCGTTGACGAATTCACTCCACCCCCGGAGCCGGGCTCTGCCTGCGATCTCGACGATGTGCTGCAAAAGGCCGGAAAAAAGATTCAGGAATTTGTTGAAAATGTCGAGCGCTTCACGGCCACGGAATCGTTGCACCAGGAAACGCTCAACAAGTCCGGAGAAGCCATCGAGAAGGACAACCGCCAATTCGAGTACACCACCGCAATCCAGGAAATCCGGCCCGGAATGCTCAGCGTCGACGAATATCTCGGCAGCGGACCCACGCCCTCCTCTTCGCCCGGTGGTCTCACTACCAAAGGATTGCCGGCGCTCTTGCTTATCTTTCATCCCTACGATACCAGCGCGTTTTCCATGAAATGCGAGGGCCTCGTCTCCAGGAACGGGCAACCCACCTGGCAGATCTATTTTCGGCAGCGCGCCGATAAGCCGAATACCACCCGGGCTTACAGTTTCGGCCCCAGCCGCCGATCCTTTTTGGTGCCATTGAAAGGGCGAGCGTGGTTCGCGGCCGACAGCTATCAAATTGTCAGCCTGCAGACGGACTTGGTCGCGCCGATTCCTGAGATTCAACTTAACGTCGATCGCGCCTATATCGAATACGGCCCGGTACATTTCAGCAGCAAAGGCCTGGATATGTGGGTTCCGCAGACCGCCGAACTCTACAGCGACTTGCGCGGCAAGAAAGTTCACCAGCGCATGAGCTTCGGGAATTACCTGCTGTTTTCTGTGGACGACAAATACAAAATTGCCGCGCCTAAGTCGCAGCCGGAAGAACAAAAGTCGGAGCAATAGCAATTACTTCGGTTTTTGTTTGTTTCAAGACACAATCCGTTGCGTCTTTTGCGCGCGACACCCGCCTTCGGCATTCCTGATCCCCCAACAACGTCGCGAAAAAAATTACCTGTACAACTCAATTTAGCCGCAACCTCGCGCCGCTTTTGCGCGTCCATCTAACTGTACCCACGGGAAGGTCAAAGGCCATGTCATTGAATCAAAACAAGCATCTCTCCGACAGATTGATCAGGACGATTGAAAGCAATGCGGACGAATTAACGCAGGGCACCGTCAAGAAATTGCAGAGCAGTTCCCGCACCGAGACGTATCACAAGCTCTCGCACAATGACCTCTACCATCGCTGTTATGAGATTTACCACAACCTTGGCCTGTGGCTCTGGGAGAAGTCCGATCAAGCCATTCAAGCCCGCTACAATGAACTCGGCGAGAAACGCTTCGCCGAAGGCATTCCTCTTGAACAAGTCTCCTGGGCCCTGGTTTTGACCAAAGAGCGTCTGCTCGAATACCTCGGCGGATGCGGCCTTGGCGATTCCGCCATGGAACTCTACCAACAACAGGAATTCGTCAGGTTGATCGGTCACTTTTTTGATCGCGCGCTTTGCTATACCGCCGAGGGCTACGAACGCCAGGCCTCGCAGAAGCACGCCTCGGAAGGTCATCGCGAAGTCGGCCACTCGCGAACCTTCTGGCCCCACAAGCGCTCGGCCCACAAAGTGTCGTCATAAGCCATCGCGGATCGTCTACTGGCTAGTTGAC
Organism: Candidatus Acidiferrales bacterium; assembly: GCA_963826335.1. Lineage (GTDB taxonomy): Bacteria > Acidobacteriota > Terriglobia > Acidiferrales > UBA7541 > Acidiferrum. The sequence continues at coordinate 87,510 of CAWGXB010000014.1, forward strand.
CAAGCCGTCGTACTGTCTTCCCCTCTGGTACTATATGTCCGCGCATAATTAACAGGACATAAGATAAGTACATCTGGCATACTCCTGGAAGGAGGTGCCATGGTTCCGCGAATCCTGTACCTGCATCCGAAGACCTATAAACGGTTAATCCGCCTGCGCAAACAAGCAGAACGAGACGGAGCCTACCGAGTTGCCAAGCGATTGCAGGCAGTGGTACTGAACTCGGAGGGACGTACCAGCGGCGAGCTGGCCCAGCTACTCGGATCTCCGCGTTCGAGGGTCTCGGAGTGGTTAGCACACTACCAAGCTTTTGGCGTGGAAGGCCTGCTCGAGGGGCATCGCTCGGGCCGGCCATTGGAGCTGACGTCGGCGCAGCGGAAGCAGCTCGACGGCATTCTCGAAAGCGGCCCGGTAGCCTACGGCTTGGATACGGGCATCTGGACCTCTCCCATGATCGCGTGGGTCATCGAGGAGGAATTCGGCATTCAGTATCATCCGGGCCATGTGCGCAAGTTGCTCCATCGTTTGGGCTTCTCCGTACAGCGACCGCGTCGCGTGCTGGCCCGAGCCAACGCTGATCAGCAAAATCGCTGGCAGCGGTACACCTATCCCAGCCTTAAAAAAAAGCGCAGCGGCAAAACTGGGCGTTGATCTTCACCGACGAGGCCAGCTTTCGCCAAGATTCTACCCTGCACGCCACCTGGAGCCGGATTGGTTGTCCCCCGGAAGTTCCCGTGACCGGACAGCGCAAGAGCGTGAAGATTTTTGGGGCCATTGAATTGTGGAAGGCTCGATTCCATTACCGGCAAGACACCGTCTTCAACGCTTCCACGTACTTCGCGTTCCTGGAACAACTGGCTCGCAGCTATCGACGGCAGGGAGCGGTACTCATTCAGGACAACGCCACGTACCACAAAGACGGCGACGTATGGGCATGGTTCGACGCCAATCGTCACTGGCTGGAAGTTCATCAACTGCCACCCTACTCACCGGAGTTGAATCCAACGGAGCGATTGTGGAGATACACGCGCCAAACAGGAACTCACAATCGATACTTTCCGGACGAGCAGGAATTAACCGGCACTCTGAGTCGTGTATTCAGTGAGATGCAAAGCTATCCGGAATTCATCCGGCCTTATTTGCAATCTTTTTTGTAACCAGTATGTCCCTTTATTTATGCGCGTCTGTATAGTGTGTTGTCCCGGAAGTTCGTTGTATTGTCTTTAGGAGGCCGGGGCTTTCAGCCCCGGCGTACGGTCTGAGAATTGAATCGGGCTTTAGCCCCTGAAGGTTCCGAACTTCGTCGATTTATTTTCGGGACACGACACTAGGCTCCATTTGTCCGATAACGCGCCTATTAAGATTTGGTGTGCGAATCATTTTCGAAATGTGCATCGCCACAAGTAGAGGCATTTCAGCGAACGGACTCTCTCCTGAGTTACTGTGAAAGATGGGTCGCAAAAGCAAACCTGCTCAGTCGCGATGGCAATGTGAGTCAGCGTCTGGCCTTGCGCGTCAGTCGTTGGCAACTCCTGCTCGACCTGTGGTGGCACGGAAAAAGCGCTGCAGCAGTCGCCAAGCGAGGTCTGCTTGAACGTGTATACGAGCAAATAACACAACGGTACGCTGCATTCCCGGCACTCGAAATGCGATCGTGTGGCACTGTCGAGCGCTGCTTGCCGGAGTAGAGGATGGCCGCTTTCTGCAACCACCTCCGTTGTTCCGTCTTGATGAACCGTAACAGTCACACTGACTTTTCCCGTGATGTTTGTCTGCCTCGCCAACGGCGGATAAACGGGCTTGAATAAGCTGACCAAAACAACGCTTTCCTTCGGTGCGGTCGGGTACGACTCTTTCGGCACGGTATGTTGTGCGAAGGCGCACGCGATGAAGCCTGAGAACGACAGGAGGGCGATTCGGAACGTGTGTCTCACGTGAACACTCTACGCTCGACCAAAGTGCGACGCCAGACCGACGGACGGGTCAAGTCCCAGTAAACGCGCTACCGGAAACTTGCTACTGGTTGCGACTCAACTGATCTGTTATCCCGAAGGCAGAACTGCTAGTCGCCGTGAGCCTCGGTGTCGGTTTGCACCGGCACTTTGCCGGCAAAGGAACGGTACACGTGCACGAAATACACGGTGGCCAGCGCCATGCCAATGACCCACCAGATCAATCCAATCTTCAGTCCATAATCGGCAGCCTTGGCATTCTGCACCGTCAGGGCAAAGGTAGCATCCCGCGCCGGCAGCACCATCGGATACACGCCGAACACCACGCTGGTCAGCATGCCCAGTAGATACACGCACGACGCGAAGAACGCGTTCAACTGATTCCTGCGACGCAGTTCGAACGGTACTCCTGCAAGTCCCGCGACGGCCAGCAGCGGAAGAATGTAGCCCACCGGCCAGGTTTTAAAATTGGCGACCACCTGTGGCTGTACGGTGAATGTCACCGCAGTTAGAATCCCGGTCAGCACAAGCACGCCCCACCACGTAATGCCCGCAATTTTTCCGCCGCGTTCACTCACGGTGCCGGCGGTTTTGAATTGCACCCACAATCCGCCGTGCATCACCAGCGCGAGCAGCGCAGTGACGCCCACGAGAATGGTGTACCAGTCGAGGATTCCAATTTGATCGCCCAAACGGAAGTTCGTCCACAGCGGCTCAAAGAAATATCCGCTGGCATCCAGAGGCACACCGCGAACCACATTGCCCAGCGCCGCGCCGAAAAAAACGCACAGCAGCAAGCTTGAAACGCAAAACACAAAATCCCACAGCGGAATCCACACCGGGCTCTTTATATGATTGCGGAACTCCACGGAGGTGCCGCGCAGAATCAATAGCCAAAGCACGATCATCAGCGGCAAATAAAAGCCGCTGAAGCCACTGGCGTACAGCGCGGGAAACGCGAAATACAGCGTGCCGCCGGCAGCCAGCAGCCATACTTCGTTGCCGTCCCACACCGGGCCAATGCTGGCGATCACCTGGCGGCGTTCTTCCGGCGTGCGCGCCACCAGCAGATGGATCGCGCCGGCGCCCAGGTCGAAGCCATCGAGTAATACGTAAATTGCCACCATCACAGCGACGAGACAGAACCAAATGGTTGCCATCGATGCCTCCTCAATCCGCCGCCACGGGCGAGGTTGCGCCCGCGGGAAGATTTGCTGGTTCCGGACCGTGTTCGATTTCGCGGTAGATCAGAAAGAGCCACAGGATGGCCAGAACTACATACATGCCCATGAAGCCCAGCAGCGTGAACCAAACATTGCCGCTAACCACGCGCGGCGAAGATCCCACCGCCGTGCGCATCAGCCCATGGATCAGCCATGGTTGACGGCCGAGTTCGGCGGTCATCCAACCGGCGGTATTCGCGATGTACGGCAGTGGAACCGAAACCATCAGGATCCAAAGCATCCAGCGCGAGTCGTACAGCTTGTTACGCGTCAGCAGAAAAGCCGCCACCACTAACACCGCGATGAAGATTGTTCCCAGTCCCACCATGATGTGGTAGCTGAAGTACAGCAGCACGATCTGGTCGGGCCACTCACTTTGCGGAACCGCGTCCAGACCGGTTACGCGCGCCCTCCAGTGCCGGTAAGTCAGAAAGCTCAGCATGTTCGGAATCACCAGAGGATTGTCCAGCCTGCGATTCGCAACATCCGGCTGGCCCAGAATCGCGATTGGCGCTCCTTCCTGCGTTTCGAACAGGCCTTCCATCGCCGCAAGCGTAACTGGCTGATGCACCGCCACCATCTTCCCCTGCAGATCGCCCGTAGGGAAAAGTTGCAGAACCGCGGCCAGCACGCCAACGATCACGCCGATGCGCACGAATGTGCGGCCATACGCCTCGTCGCGTTTCGCAAGCAAATAGAAAGCGCCGATTCCGATCATTACGAAGCACCCGGTCTGCACTGCGCCCAGCATGTTGTGCGCGTATTGGAACAATGCCCAGGGATTCAGCAACAAGCCCCAGAAGCTTGCCAGTTCGATCGCGCCCGTCGATGTGATGCGATAACCCGTTGGGTGCTGCATCCACGCGTCAGTCGCAACAATCAAGTAGCCCGACATCCATGAGCCCAGAAAAACAAAAAACGAGCTCCACCAGTGGCCGATGCGACCCAGCTTCTTTTCTCCAAACAGAAAAAGCCCCAGGAATGTCGATTCCAGGAAAAACGAAAAGACCCCTTCCATCGCCAGGGTCTGTCCAATCACGCCGCCGGCCGCGCGAGAGAATTGCGCCCAGTTGGTTCCGAACTGGAATTCCATCGGAATCCCAGTGACCACGCCGATGGCAAAGTTGATGCCAAAAATCTTTGCCCAGAAGCGCGCGGCGCGATTGTAGTGTTCATCACCGGTGCGCAAAGCCATGGTCTTCAAAATCAGGATCAGCAGCGCAAGCCCCATGGTCAACTGCGGGAACAAATAGTGAAACGTCACTGTGAAGGCAAACTGAAGTCGATGCACGTCAAGAGCAGAATCCATGCAAACACCTCTCTGAGAGCGAGGAGTACTTCTGGCCTGGGGGCTGGAGTAGAACGGAGCGGTTCCGTCCGAGCGAAGGTCTTGCTGCTATTCTGGCACGTTTTACATCTACAACAACGGTGAAATTTTCACGAGCGCTCAGGATAGCAAAGAGCGCTTAATATTTGTTGTGGAAGATCGCGTGATTGATGTCTGGCCAGAATTCTTTTGCCACGTTCGCGAGGCCGTCCTGAATGATTTGGCTGGCCCACCGTTGGTAAGTCTTCACCCATTGGTTCGTGTTCGAAGGATAGTAGGCGTTGCCGATGCCCGCGGCCGCTCCAGCGCCAACAAACTCAGAAATATTGAAGGTCCCATTTCCCGAATCCGTTCTGGTGACGACCAGGCGGCTCAAGGCATAGCCGGTGCGTTTGAAGAATCCACCTTTGCCGAGGGTGTAGTAACGCGGATCTTCGTTCGTCAGCGTGGGCACGATCGCTCCCACCATGTAGTTCTCAATGGTGTCGTCCGCGAATGTGTGCGCGTAGTAGATTCCATAGCCTGCCGCACCTTGGCCAAATTGCGGTTGCGACTCTTGCGCCATCGCGGCTCCGGCAAAAATTCCAGCGTAAATGAAAGCGGAATAGTCGAAGCTGTCCTGCGTAGCGAGCCAGAATTTTTCCCTGAAGCTCAACGGAGCAAGCTGGGTGTCCGCGCTCACCGAACGAAAATTGGGGATGACCCAGAGGATGCGTTTGGTCTGTTGGCCGCCCTGATTATCAGCATCGGTGGGATCCGCCTTAGGCTTCGGGGAATCGGGAAGAGCTGCCATCGGATCGGAGGAAGGCGGAGAGGCTGGTGATTGCGGCGTAGCGACAGGGTCGGACGGAGCTTCTTGATCACAAAGTCTGTCCGCAAAGGAACCTGTGACCAACAGGAATAGCAAGAACAGAATCAGCCTTCTCAAAACGTTCTCTCTTAGGCGGTCATTCCGCACCGCCGCAAAAAATTCCCTGAGCTTCCCGAGCGCCAGGTAGCTAGGCCATTAGATTCAAATTGCGGTCGAGGGGACGCCTATGGTCTATTTTTTTCGGAGGATGGAGTGTGAAAGAGCGAGCCAGTCTGAGACATATGCCGGATTGCGTGGCGCTCGCGCTGCCCCGCTGCTCTTTCTCTAAGTATATTAATATGAATCGATTATGAGAGGCTACAACTCTTGGGCCGCCTCGGGGTTTCATACCATGTAAGGCGTTTCCCAAGGCTGAATGGCCGGGAAATGGTCCGGTCAGATCGAGGCAAGTTATGCGTTATCTGAAATATGCAGCACTGTTGGGGGTTTTGCTTTTTGCCGCTGGAACCGCGCATGCCCAGGTTTCCGTTGGCGTTGGTATTGGTCCGGTTTATGCCGGCATCGGTCCTGCTCCCGTCTGCGCGTATGGCTACTACGGATATTATCCGTACGCGTGCGCGCCCTATGGCTACTACGGCGCGAACTGGTTTGTAGGCGGCGTGTTCATTGGAGCCGGCCCTTGGTATCACGGCGGCTACTATGGACACGGCTACTATGGTCGTCCCGGTTATGGTTATAGACCCGGATACGGTTACAGGCCGGGTTACGGATATGGCCGGCCGGGCTATGGTTACGGCAACCGCCCAGTCTATGGCGGCAACTACCGCGGCGCTCCGACACGCGGCTACGTCGGCGGCGGATATCACAGTGGTTACGCGGGTAGCGGCTATCATGGCAACGTTGCCGGAGCCTACCACGGCGGTAGCAGTTTCCACGGCGGCGGTGGAGGTAGTAGTTTCCACGGCGGAGGCGGCGGCTTTCATGGCGGTGGAGGCGGCCACGCTGGCGGTGGCCACCGCTAACTAGCGGTTTTTCAGGAGGAGGCTCGCAGTGACCAGCTGCGGGCCTCTTTTTTTTGCCTGACGCTGGCCCGATCCCTCACCCGAATCGCCGCGGAAAAAGCGTGATAAAATCGCCTTGATGGGGGCGTAGCTCAACTGGATAGAGCAAGAGTTTCCTAAACTCTAGGTTGGCGGTTCAAGCCCGCCCGCTCCCACCAGGTATTTGCCGCGAATTGCCGATTTATGTTGGCGCCCTACGTGGCCAGGCCGCCACAGGCCCACCCACTGGTGCTTGACGCTACAACCAGTTGGGCCTAAGCTTCGTCTTACTAATTAGATGTCCGTTAATTCAAAGAAGGTCCAATTTCTGGCTTTGTTCCTCGGGATCATTTTTCTCGCGGCTCAATTGCATTGCTGCGTCGACTTGAACTCCCGAACGGTCGATTCCCACGTCTGCCCGATCTGCTCTGCCACGGGGGCCGCCATCGCCACAGCCTGTCTGATCATCGCGATGGTTCCGGCAATCAACCGCTTGGAAGTTTTTGTACTCACAACCACCATTCCCGTGGTGGTTCTGCGCAACGTAGGCCCTCGCGCGCCTCCTGCCGCTTAACGCAGTACTTCCTCCCGTCTCTTATCCAATCACGGCAGTAGTACGTGCACCCTTTCAACAGGAGTGTACGAGGAGTTTCACTTGAAGAAGGGAAGCATTCTGGCTACGGCACTGCTAGCCTTGCCGATCCTGACGGCGGGCCAGCAAAGCGCTGCGCCTCCGCCAGCCACGCCGCCGCCCGCGCAAGCTACGGCTGCGCAACCGGCCGCGACTCATATCTCGATGGACGACGCCATTCGTCTGGCATTGCAGCACAATCACGCGTTGCAAGCTTTGCGTTCCACCATCCAGCAGAGCATCGCGGAAGAAATTACCGCCAACCTGCGACCCAATCCCACGCTGGGACTGGACGCTCAGTTCCTTCCTTTCCAACCCAGCGAGCTCAATTCCAACTACATTAACCAGCAGGCTCAGTTCGATGCAGGTGTTGGGTATCTGTTCGAACGAGGCAAGAAGCGCCAGCACCGTTTGCAAGCTGCCCAAGACATAACCGCCGTTACGCGCTCGCAAGTCTCCGACAGCGAACGCCAGTTGACGTTCAACGTCGGCCAGCAATTCGTCGATGCCCTGCTCGCGGAATCCACCCTGCAATTCGCTCAACAAGACCTCGATAGCTTTCAGAAAACGGTGGAAATCAGCAAGGAGCGCTACCGCGCGGGAGACCTCAGCGAAGGCGACTACCTCAAAATTAAACTCCAACTGCTGCAATTCCAGAGCGATGTTTCGGCCGCGAAGCTCGCCAAGCTGCAAGCCTTGGCGACGCTGCGCCAATTGCTCGGATTTGAGTCCGTGCCCGACGACTACGACGTGGAAGGCACGCTGGATTACCAGCCGATTCACGCCGATATGACCGGGCTTAAATCACTTGCCGCCCTGAACCGGCCCGATTTGCGTGCCGCTCAGCAAGCCGTGGTGGCGGCGGAAAGCCAGTTGGCTTTGCAGAAGGCCAATGGCAAATGGGACTTCAACGGCACATTCAACTACACGCATACCGCGGGTACAAACTCGGGCGCGCTTTTCTACAACATGCCGCTGCAATTCTTCAACCGCAATCAGGGCGAGATTCAGCGAGCCAACTACGGGATTACCCAGGCGCAGCAGCAGGCCAGCGAAACCACGCAACAGGTTTCCACCGATGTGCTGCAAGCCTACGAAAATCTGCATACCAACGATGAAATCGTCCAGCTCTATCAGGGTGGGTACGTCGACGAGGCGAAGGAATCCCGTGATATCAGTGAATACGCTTACCGCAAGGGCGCTGCCAGCCTTCTCGACTATCTCGATTCGGAACGCACTTACCGGGCCAACCAGCTAGCCTACCGCCAGGCTCTTGCGAACTACATGCTCGCGCTCGAGCAGGTGCGCCAGGCCGTGGGCACAAGGAATTTGCCATGAAGCTCAGGAAACAATCGATGCAAACACGCATGACCTTTTTCGCCTTGGTCGCCAGCACCGTCGCGATGGTGGCGGCACTTTCCGGTTGCGGCTCCGGTCCAGGTGACTCCGAATCCAAGATGACATCCTTCACCGCGACCGAAACGAAGTCGGACACCGCTGAACTTTTCACCGTGCCGAAGGAGCAGATGGCGCATCTGCAAGTCGTGCCGATTGAGAAGGGCCCACTCCCGCGCACTCTGCGTTTGGCCGGCGCGGTGGCCTACGATGCCTTTGCCACCACTCCCGTCTTCGCGGCGATTGGCGGTCCAGTCCACGAAATTCTGGTCGCGCCCGGGCAATTCGTGCAGGCGGGACAACCGCTTCTCACGGTTACCAGCCCCGATTATTCCGCTGCGCGTTCCGCATACATCAAGGCGCGTGACGCCTTCGCATTGACCGAAAAGCTTTTCACGCGAGCAACGGACCTTTACGCTCACGGTGCTATCTCCCTGGGCGATCTGCAGCAGGCGGAATCCAACAACACCCAGGCTCATGCGGACGTGGAATCCTCCGCGGATGCGCTGCGGGCACTCGGGGTAAAAGACCCGGACGCCTTGATCAAAAAAAGCGTGGCATCGACGGCGGAGATACCGGTGCCTGCGCCAGTGACCGGTGAAATCGTCGAGCGGCTGGTGGGACCGGGCCAATTGTTGCAGTCCGGCGCGACGCAGTGTTTCACGATCTCGAATACAAACACCGTGTGGGTGCTGGTGAACGTCTACCAGATCGATCTGCCATTCGTGCACGTGGGGGATGCGGTTGAAGTCAACACGGACTCGTATCCCGAACTTTTTCACGGCAAGATTTCCTACATTGCTTCGGCCCTGGATCCAAACACTCGAACATTGCAGGCGCGCATCGTCACGCAAAATCCCGGAAAAAAATTGAAGAGGGATATGTACGTCACGGCCCTCGTGAAGGCAGGCACCATCGCGAACGCGATCACCGTGCCGGATGCGGCGGTTCTGCGTGACACCGAGAATCAACCGTTTGTCTACGTGCAAATGAATGCGACGCAGTTCGCTCGGCGCACCGTCACCTTGGGCGACAGCAATGCTGGCCGCACGCAGATCACCAGCGGCCTGAAAGAAGGGGAACGCGTGGTTGCGGAAGGCAGCCTGTTTTTGCAATTCAAGAATTCGCTGCAGCACTAAAGGGAGCGTTTTGGTGATAACTCGATGATTCATCGCATCGTCCAACTGGCTCTTCAGCAGCGCTTCCTGGTGCTGATGCTAACCGTTCTCATGGTTGTCGCGGGAACCTGGTCATTCAAGCAGATGCCGGTTGACGCTTATCCGGATCTTTCCCCGCCCATGGTAGAACTCATCACCCAATGGCCGGGCCACGCGGCCGAAGAAGTGGAACGCCTCACCACACTTCCGCTGGAATTGGCCATGAACGGCTCCCCGCGCCTCAAAGTGATGCGCTCCATCTCTCTTTACGGCCTCTCGGATGTCATTTTGACCTTTGATGAAGGCGTGGATCCCTACTTCGCACGTCAGGTGGTTTTCGAGCGCATCAGCGACGCGACACTTCCTCAGGGCGTCACGCCCAGCATGGCTCCGTTGTTCAGTCCCAGCGGATTGGTGTACCGCTACGTGATCGAGAGTCCTGATCGCTCGCCCATGGAGCTTCACACTTTCGAAGACTGGATCATCGAGCGTGCGTATAAGAGCGTGCCGGGTGTTGCCGACGATTCCGGATTTGGCGGCCCGACCATGGAGTATCACGTCCTGCTGGACCCGGTGAAGTTGTACAACTACCACTTGCCGGTCGTACAGGTGCTCGCCGCGCTGAACGCCAACAACGCCAACACCGGCGGCGGCTTCTACACGCAAGGCGGCCAGTTTTACTACGTGCGCGGATTGGGGTTGGTCAAAGACACCGCGGACATCGGCGAAGTAGTGGTTGCAAGCCTCAATGGCGTGCCCGTGCGGATAAAAGATATCGGACGCGTGGAAATCGGCCACGCGCCGCGCCTGGGCATTTTCGGCTTCCAAACCAAGCAGAAGAACGACGACGACGCGGTGGAAGGCGTCATCCTGATGCGCCGCGGCGAACAGACGCAGAACGTGCTCGAAGCGGTCGAGAAGAAGACCGAAGAAATTAACAAGACCCTGTTGCCTACCGACGTAAAGGTGCGTCCATACTACGACCGCAGCGACCTGGTTCGCGTCACTACCGACACCGTAGAAGGGAATCTGCTACGCGGCATGGTGCTGGTGTTGGTCGTGCTCATCTTTTTCCTGGTCAGCTTTCGCGCCGCGATCATCACCGCTCTTACCATTCCCCTTGCTCTTCTCTTCGCCTTCATCTTCCTGCACTGGACTGGCGAAGCTGCCAACCTGCTCTCCATCGGCGCGATCGACTTCGGCATCATCATCGACGGCACCATCGTCATGGTCGAAAACATCTACCGCGAATTGGGGTTGCGCTACGGCACCGAATACAAGTTGTCGGATGTGATCCTCATCGCGGCCAAAGACGTGGACCGCCCGATTTTTTATTCCGTTGCCGTGATTATTGCCGGTTACTTGCCCATCTACGCGCTCACCGGACCGGCCGGCAAACTTTTCCACCCCATGGCGGATACCATGGGATTTGCCTTGCTGGGCGCGTTGATTCTCACGCTCACGGTGGTTCCGGTGCTCGCATCGTACTGGTTCAAACGGGGCGTCAAGGAAAAGCAGAATCGCGTCTTCAATTGGATTCGCGACCAGTATTCCGGGCGGCTGGAGTGGTGCCTGAATCATCCGGCAGTCACGATTGTCGTTTCGTTTTTGATCTTTGGCGCCACGCTGCTGCTGATCCCCCTGATCGGCGGTGAATTCCTGCCGCATCTCGATGAAGGCGCCGTGTGGGTCCGCGCCACCATGCCGTACACCATTTCGTTTGAGGATGCCGCCAAATTTGCCCCGCAGGTGCGCAACCTGCTCATTCAATATCCCATGGTCACCGTGACCGGCTCCGAACTCGGCCGCCCCGACGATGGCACCGACCCCACCGGATTTTTCAACTGCGAATTCTATGTTGGATTGAAACCGTATAACGACAAATCCTGGTCGCAGACTTCGGTCCACTCCAAAGAGCAGCTCATTGCGGATTTGCAGAAGAAGCTCGACTCCTATCCCGGCGTGATTTTCAATTTCACGCAACCTGCCGAAGACGCGGTGGACGAAGCCCTCACCGGCCTCAAGTCCGCTCTCGCCGTTAAAATCTTCGGCCCCGATCTCGACGTTCTCGAGAAAAAGGCCGTGGAAATAAAGAATGTTCTCGACAAAACCCCAGGCTTCACCGAACTGACCGTGGTGCGCGAGCTTGGCCAGCCCAGCCTGCTGGTCGAAGCGGACCGCGCCAAAATCGCTCGTTACGGCATCAACGTTGCCGATGTTGAGGCCGTGGTGCAAGCCGCCATTGGTGGCCAAGCCGCCACGCAGGTGATTCAGGGAGAAAAACTCTTTGATCTTGTCGTCCGCATGGACCCGAAGTTCCGCTCCGGCGCGCGCGAGATCGGGAATCTTTTGGTTCCCGCTCCCGCCGGCCAGCAAATTCCGTTGTCGGAACTTGCCAACATCAAGGAGTCCAACGGGGCATCATTCATCTATCGCGAAAACAATTCGCGTTACATCGGCATCCAGTTTTCCATCGAAGGACGAAATCTGGAAGGCATCGTCCAATCCGGAATGAAGAATATCGCCAGGCAGGTGAATCTGCCGGAGGGTTACCGGCTGGATTGGGGCGGCGAGTACAGCGAGCTGCTCGACGCCAAGGCGCAGCTTTATATCATCGGCCCACTGGCCATTTTCCTGATTTTCCTGATTCTTTTCGCGCTGTACGGCAACTTCAAATTCCCCGTAACCATTGCCATTGGCGTGGTCATCACCGAACCGGTCGGAGCGTTGATCGCCTTGAAGCTCACGCATACGCCCCTCAGCGTATCGAGTGCATTGGGCTTGCTGGCGCTGCTCGGCGTTTCGGTGGAGACGGCCGTCATTCTGGTGAGTTACATCAACAAACTGCGTCTGGAAGGGAAGAGCGTGCGCCAAGCCACGCTCGAGGCTTCGCTGCTCCGCTTGCGGCCCATCATGATGACAGCATTGGTCGCGTGCTTGGGACTTCTGCCGGCGGCATTGTCCACCGGAGTGGGCAGCGATACGCAAAAGCCTTTTGCAATCGTGGTCGTCGCCGGACTGTTGTCGCGCCTGCTCCTCGGCTTCTTTGTGAACCCAGTCCTATACGAAATGGTAGCCCGCGAAGGCGACGTCCTCCAGGTGTAGCGCTGTCTCTCCAATTCCGATAAGCTTCGCAATCCCGAGCGTAGCGAGCGATCTGCTTTTCAGCGCCAGAGGCGCGTCAGATGTTAGCCCAGTGCGTGAGCGCTGGGACACTGTCCAGCCAATCCATCCAGCGCCGTAGGCGCAGCGGTGTGTTTTGCTTTGACCGGAATAGTTCTAGATTCTGCTCAACGACGGGCGGGTGGCGCACGCTTAAAGTCCTAAGACGATTTTGGGTGGCCTACCCTTTGCGTTTTTGGCAAAGGGTGGGTTCTTCGTCTGGTGGGTGGGCGAATGGCCCAGGTAGCCCGGTCAATTTGCTCTGAATCTCGATTCTCTCGGAACGTGGCGACGAAAACATCTCTCGAATCGCAGGAACACGAAGGGTGCCCCAGGTTTGGTTTGGAAACCTGGGTCTTGGGTAGAAGTTTCTTTTCTTTTACCTTTCACTCTTCCACATCCACTGGCCGGGTGCTGCACCCATTGGGTTTGGTTCATAAATGGCGCGGGTTTCGACTTTTCCTTCCCCTTAACGCTCCCGTGTCATTTCCCCGAACTGATACTATAAAATACTATTGACAATGTAGATATGTGTAAGGCATAATGCGCCATGTTCGCGCCGCGGCGGCTCTGTGTCTACCCGCCGCCACTGCTCGCGAGCGCTCACGAGTCACGAGTCACGAGTCACGAGTCACGTGCCAATCGTTCCACCATCGATGGCTCATTGCCCCTGTGGTATCATCGGGCCGAGTTCAGAGCGGCGCCCGCCTACGCCTACCTAGCTGGAGGATTCCATGAGCAGTAAGTTGAAGTGGATTGCAATCGCCGTGGTGGTGCTGCTGGTGGCGCTGATCATCGTGCCGTTCCTGATCCCGGTGAACAAGTTTCGTCCGACTATCGAGCAAAAAGCGTCGGAATCATTGGGGAGGAAAGTGGAGTTGGGCAACTTGAGCTTGTCGATACTCAGCGGGTCGCTGGCGATCGATAACCTGTCAATTGCCGACGATCCCAAGTTCAATAACGGCCCGTTCCTGACGGCGAAATCGGTCAAGGTGGGCGTGGAGTTAATGCCGCTGATTTTCTCGCAGCAAGTGAACGTAACGGGAATCGAAATTGTGGATCCGCAGGTGACCATGCTGAAGAATCCCGCCGGGAAATGGAATTTCTCGTCGATTGGAGGAAATTCGGCGCCGTCGTCGACAACCGGCGGTTCCAACAAGACCGCGGAATCACTGACCATCAAAACGCTGGAACTGAAAGACGGCCAGATCACCTTGGGGACCACCACTTCGCAAAAGCGCAGCACTTACACCAAAGTGGATTTGACGGCGCACGACGTGGCCACGACCAGCAATTTTCCCGTGGAGTTCTCCATGGAATTGCCCGGCGGCGGCACCATGAAGATCGATGGAAAAATGGGTCCGGTTGATCAAAAAGACGCCGCGCTAACACCGCAAGACGTTAAGTTGAATATCAGCAACCTGAATCTGGCCTCTACGGGATTTCTGGATCCCTCCGCAGGACTGGGCGGCATGGTGGACATGGACGCGACATTGGTGAGCCAAGGCGGAGTAATGGCCACGAAGGGAGCAATGAAGTTGTCAAAGGCCGTGCTCGTGGCGGGCGGCCAGCAGTCGGGAGTTCCCCTGACGCTGGACTTCGATACGAAATACGATTTGCAAAAGGGCACCGGTGTACTGAATCCATCGGTGGCGAAGATTGGTAACGCGAAATCCAATCTTTCGGGAACCTACAAATCGGAGGGCGAAGATTTTGTCGTGGACATGAAAGTCGACGGACAGAATTTGCCGGCAACGGATCTGGAGGCATTTCTTCCCGCGCTGGGAATTAATCTGCCTACCGGATCGAGGCTGAGCGCCGGCACGTTGAGCACGAATCTGCACATCACCGGACCGACGAACAAATTGGTAACCGATGGCACCATTGGACTGTACAACGGCAAACTCTCGGGATTCGATCTGGGCTCGAAGATGGCGGCGGTCGGGGCACTGGCCGGAATCAAAACCGGCAACGACCTGGTGATCGAAAAGTTCACCTCCAACGTGCATATGTCGCCGTCGGGCCTGAAGGCCGACAACATGGATCTGGTGGTGCCGTCGCTCGGAACAGTCGTGGGCGGCGGAACGCTTGATTCCAAGAACAACATGAACTTTAATCTCGTGGCCACCGTGAATAGCGCCGTGATCACCGCAGCGGCCGGCGCTGCAGGTGGCGCCGCGAGCGGTGCGATTAGCAGTGCGCTCGGCGGAGGGGCCGCGAATTGCAAAAACGGCGGAGTTAAGGTTCCGCTGCAGGTTCACGGCACAACCGCGAATCCGCAAATCATGCCGGATGTCGGCGGTGCTACGGCTAGCCTTATGAAATCGCAGTTGAGCTGCGCGGGCGGTGCAGGCGGCCTGGCCACAGGTATCGCGGGCGCCGCGGGTGGAAATCCCGCAGCGGCCGGAGCTATAAACCAGTTGGGCGGCTTGTTGGGCGGCAAAAAGAAGAAGCCCTAAACCAAACAAAAACAGAAAAGACGAATGGGACGGGCGACGGCCTGTCCCATTTTTTTCGCGTTTTTTTCGCGCGCGCTTGACCTGAAGGGCATGTTGCCACTAGCCTCAAGAGTTTGCAGGGAATGTAGTTCGCCACTTTGCACGAAGCATCAAGGAGTGAAGCATGAGTCTCGGAAGCGTTCGCCCACGCGTGTGGTTGGTTGTATTTGCGTTGTGCATCAGCCTTGTCGGCGCCGCGCGGCTTTCGGCGCAAGGAGGCGAACCGCGTAGCTTCGCCATTCGCGGCGCCAAAATCGTCCCGGTCGGATCGCCAGCGGTGGAAAACGCCACGGTGGTCGTGTCGCGAGGAGTAATCACCGCGATCGGAACGAACGTAACGATTCTGCCCGACGCTTGGGTGATCGATGGCAAGGGTCTGATTGTCTATCCCGGTCTGATTGATGGATTCACGGATGTAGGTCTCGCTTCGGCGCAAAGTGGCGCAGGCGCACCGGGCGGAGCCGCGCAGCAAACGCCGATTTCCCGCGGGCCGGAAGATCGACCCGCGACCACACCATGGCGCAATGCCGCCGATGAAGTGAATCCCAACGATCCGAAGATCGAGAGCTGGCGCGCGGCTGGATTCACAACCACAGTTTCGGCGCCGAAGGCCGGAATATTTCCAGGTCAGGCAGCGATTCTGGATTTGGGCGGAGAGCGCCCAGGGAATTTTGTGGTGAAAGGACCGGTGGCGATTCCTGTGTCGCTGCAAGCTTTAGGAGGCTTCCGGAATTTTCCCGGTTCGCTGATGGGATCGATTGCATACGTGCGGCAAGTTTGGCTGGACACGAACTGGAGCACGCAGGCAGAAGCGGCATACGAAAAGAATCACACTGGGACGGAGCGGCCGGCGTATGACCGCACAGAAACGTCGTTGGCGGAGGCTCTGGGAAAGCACGCGGTGGTGCTGATTCCCGGGAACACGTCGCTGCAGATCCGGCGCGCTCTGAAACTGGCGGAAGAATGGAAATTGAACGCGGTGATTTACGGCGGGCAGATGGGCTATGAAGTAGCGCCGGAAATTGCCGCCAAGAAGACGGCAGTGCTGGTGGATTTGAAATGGCCGGAAGCGGAAAAAGATGCGGACCCGGAAGCGACACCTTCGTTGAAGACGCTGAGGTTCCGCGATCGCGCCCCGTCCTCGCCGGCAGCGCTGGAAAAAGCCGGCGTGAAGTTTGCATTTTATTCCGGAGGGATCGCCACTCCAAGGGACATTTTGCCCGCGGTGAAAAAGGCGATTGAAGCGGGATTGAGCCCGGAAGCAGCGCTGCGCGCGCTGACACTTTCGCCAGCCGAGATTTTTGGCGTGGCGGATGTGACCGGATCCATCGAAAAAGGGAAGATCGCGAACCTGGTGGTGACAGATGGAGATCTGTTCGACAAAAAGACCAAGGTGAAGATGATTTTCGTCGATGGACGGAAATATGAGGTGCGCGAACCATTGCGGCCCAGCGAAGCTCCCAAGGGTGATTTGACCGGGAAATGGAAGTTGACCTACACCACGCCCGAAGGCGACGAAGAGTCGACCGCGGATCTGACCATGGCAAGCGACGGGACATTGAGCGGCACACTGTCGAGCCAGCGCGGAACGGGAAACGTATTCAGCGGCTACCTGAGTGGAGAAAAATTCATGTTCACAATCAGTTTGCCGATTAACGGCAGCCCCACGGATGTAACGTTCAGCGGAACATTCGATGGCAAAACCATGAAAGGTTCCATCAGCGCAATGGGATACACGTTTGACTTTACGGGAACGAAACCAAGCCACTCGTCGCTGGCAGGAGGTGCGCAATGAAGGCATTCATGAAGATCGCAGTGGCGCTGGTGGCTGTGGTGATGAGCGGGGCAGCAATTTGCGCGGCAGAAAATACACCTTCTACGATTTTGATTCGTAACGCCACGATTTTAACGGTGTCGCATGGCACGATCGAGAAGGGCGACATCCTGATTAAGGATGGGAAGATCGCGGCAGTGGGCACTTCCGTGAAGGCGCCGGCTGATGCGCAAGTGATCGACGCGGCGGGGCAGTTTGTAACGCCGGGGATTATCGACTGCCATTCGCACATCGCGGTGGATGGCAGCGTGAATGAAGGAAGCGTGTCGGTATCGTCGATGGTGAACATAGCGGACGTGCTGAATTCCGACGACATCGCGATCTTCCGTGACTTGGCGGGAGGCGTAACCACCGCGAATGTGCTGCACGGCTCGGCAAACGCGATTGGCGGGCAGACAATCGTGATCAAGCTGCGCTGGGGCCAGCCCGCGGACAAACTGCCATTTGAAGGAGCGAAGCCAGGGATCAAGTTCGCGTTGGGAGAAAACCCGAAACGCTCCAACTTCCGTACGCCTGGAGCGCCGGACCGCTATCCCGCAACGCGAATGGGCGTGGAAGAAACCATCCGCGGAGCGTTCACAGAGGCGAAGGATTACAAAAAGTCGTGGGACGACTACAACAAGCGCGTGGCAGCGGGCGAGAAGAACGTGATTCCGCCGCAACGCAATTTGAAGCTGGATCCACTGGTGGAAGTGCTGGAAGGGAAGCGCTACGTACACGCGCACTGCTACCGCGAGGATGAAATCCTGATGCTGTTGCGCGTCGCGAAGGAGTTCGGATTCAAGGTGCAAACGTTGCAGCACGTGCTGGAGGGTTACAAGGTAGCCGACGAAATAGCGGCGGCCGGCACGGGCGCAAGCACATTCTCGGACTGGTGGGGTTACAAGGTGGAAGCGTACGACGCGATTCCGTACAACGCGGCGCTGATGACGCAACGCGGCGTCGTGGTATCGATCAATTCGGATGACGCGGCGGAAGCCACACATCTGAATCAGGAGGCGGCGAAGTCCATGCTGTACGGCGGAATGTCGCACGACGACGCGTTCAAAATGGTGACGCTGAATCCCGCCATTCAACTGGGAATCGACAAGCGCGTCGGCTCGATCGACGTCGGCAAGGATGCCGACCTGGTGATTTACAATCACGACCCCATGAGCGCCTATGCCGTGGTGCAGAAGACCTTGATTGATGGGCGTGTTTATTTCGACCGCGACAAAGACATTGCGGGACGCGGCGCGCTCGAGCAGGAGAAGAAAGACTTGATGGCGAAGGCAAAGAAGGCCGCCGAGAAGGAAAAGAAGCCGGACGAAGCGGGCGAGAAGAAAGGCGAGAAAAAGCCGGAAGAGAAGCCAAAACCGCCGCAAGCGGAAGGTGAGCAGGGAGGTGCACAATGAGAATCACGACAACTGCGGTACGCACCCTGACGACGGGAGTGTTTTGTGGAGCGCTGGCCGCGATGAGCTCCGCGCAGACCGCTGCTTCTACGGATTACGCAATCACGCACGCGAAGATTTTTACATTGGCGGGCCCGCCGATTGAGGATGGCACGGTGGTGATCCACGACGGAAAGATCGCCGCGGTGGGCACGAGCGTGGCTGTTCCCGCGGGAGCGAAAGTGATCGACGCAAAAGGCCTGCAAGTGTATCCGGGATTGTTCGACTCGGTTACGCAGATGGGGCTGAGCGAAATTGCCGCGGTGCGTGCCACGGTCGATACCACGGAAACGGGCTCGTTTAATCCCGATGCGGTTGCGGCGACGGCGGTGTTTCCATCGAGTTCGCACTTCCCGGTAACGCGCGCTGCGGGCATTACCGAAGTGCTGGCAGTGCCCGCGAGCGGTGGATTCGACAGTGGCGGCGCATCCAGTCTGGTGGGAGGGCAAGCGTCGGCGTTTTATCTGGCGGGCTGGACCATGGATGACATGGCGATCCGCAGAAATGCGGCCATGGTGATCGATTGGCCGCAGATCGAAACGCAAAGCTTCGACTTCAGCACGTTTACACGCAAAGAAAAACCGTACACCGATGCCAAGAAAGAATACGACAAGCAAGTGGAGCAACTGGCGGACTGGTTCGAGCAGGCGCGGCACTATGCGCAGGCGTTGGACAAGGCCGGCAGCGTGTCCTTTGAGCGAGATGTAAAGCTGGAAGCGATGGCCCCGGTAATGCGCGGCGACATGCCGGTGCTGGTGTTTGCCGACCGCGCGCGCGACATCCGCGACGCGGTGGAGTTCTGCGATAAGCAAAAAGTCCACATGATTCTGGCAGGCGGAGCGGAAGCCGTGAAGGTGAAGGATCTACTGCGGTCCAAGAGTGTGCCGGTGATCCTGCGGCCAACCTTGGGCGAACCGTCCGAGGAGGATGATGGCTACGACCGGCTGATGACGCAGCCAATGGAGCTTCAGGAAGCGGGAGTAAAGATTGCCTTCGGCAGCTTCGACAATAGCTTTGCGCGGCGGCTGGGCCAGCAAGCCGCCAATGCCGTGGCGCACGGCTTGCCGTATGAGGAAGGGCTCAAGGCGGTGACGCTGTACCCGGCGCAAATCTTCGGGCTGGACGGCCAGCTGGGGACCATCGAGAATGGAAAAGTGGCCAGCCTGATTGTGACCGGCGGAGACCCGTTGGAAGTGACGACCGAAGTTAAGTATTTGTTCATCAAAGGGCAGCTTACTCCTACGGACAACCGGCAAAAGGACCTGTATCAGAAGTTCGCGGGCCGGCCAAAAACTGGCCACTAGAGCCATTTCATCTCACGAAAGCAACTTTTCGTTGAATCGTGCGTATCTACATCTGTACAACTATGCGCCGACCGATCACTGCACTGCTACTTCTCGCGCTCGCGTTGGGCCTCGTTCCGCGCGCGGCTGGGCAGGACGCCCAGAAGATCCTCGACCAATATAGGAAGGCTGTCGGAGGCGGCAAGACGCTCGACCACCTGCAGACGCTTTCCCTCGACGGAACCATCCGCGCCGAGGGAGACCAGAATCCTGGCACGTACACGTTTAAGGTGAAGCAGCCGAATCGCTACTACGTGGAGATTCGCAAGGAAGGGAAGACGCTGATCGAGGCGTACAACGGCAAATCTTCCTGGCACCAAACGGAGAACGGAATGATAGCCACGCTGCTGGGAGACGAGGCGCTGCAAATGGACGCCGCGGGGCAATATTACAACACGCGGCTGGTGGCGCTCAGCAAGAAGAAGATCGGTGCGGCTTACAAGGGAACGACGCAGGTGCGGGGACACGAGGCGCAACAGGTGACGTTGACGTTTCCCACCGGGGTGCAATGGGACGTCTATTTCGATCCGCAGTCCCATCTGATCGTGGAAGAGAAAGCCACCATCGCAGGCATTCCGCAGGAAATTTACTACGGCGACTACCGAAGCGTGAACGGGCTGAAGGTGCCGTACAAGATCGAGCTGCATCGCGGCAGCGAAGTGTACGATATCAACCTGACGCAGGCGGCAGCGAATGAGACGGTGGGCGAGCGCGTTTTCGATTTCCCGAAGAAATCGCAAGTACAGCTTCCGGACTTGAAAAAGCTGTTTGAGGAGATCGACGCCAACCAGAAGCAGATTGACAAGATTAAGGAAAACTATGCCGCCACCCGCGTCGAGGAAGAAACCGAATACGACAAAACCGGCAAGGTGACCAAGAAAGACGTGAAGGAGTACACCTTTTTCTACCTGAACGGGGATGAGATTTCGACGCTGGTGAAGAAGGATGGCAAGCCTCTGAGCGAGGAAGAGCAGAAGAAAGAAAACGAAAAGACCGCGAAGCACATTGAAGAGGCGCAGAAAGAGGCGAAGAAGCAGGAAGAGAAGGAACAAAAGGCCAAGGAAGAGGGCAAGGAAAAAAAGGATGATGACGACCCGGGGATTGAGGTGTTCCTGCGCGTGAGCCAATTCGTGAATCCTCGGCGCGAACGTTTCCGTGGGCAAGACGTACTGGTGTTCGACTTTGAACCGAATCCGGAATACAAGCCCAAGAACCTGGAAGAGAAAGTAGTGAAAGATCTGGCAGGAGTGGTGTGGGTGGACGAGAAGGCGCACGACGTGGTGCGACTGGAGGCGTATTTTGTGAATGATATGCGGTTCGCGGGCGGGATGGTGGCGAATTTGCAAAAGGGAACGAGTTTCGTATTCGAGCAAGCGTTTGTGAACGGCGAGGTGTGGCTGCCGACATACATGGAGGCGCACATCGGAGTGCGGGTGTTGATGGTGAAGGGATTCAAGGTGAACGTGGCACAGCGGTATTCGGATTACAAACGATTTAATGTGGAGACGTTGAATACTATCAACAAGCCGAAAGAGGTGAGTAGCGAGACGCCCGCCAAGCCGCAATAGGGTGAGACTCACCACAGAGGATCCGGAGAGCCCGGAGAGTCCCAGGTGCGAAACGAGGAGATAAGAGAGAGGATGTCAGGCGAAAGTTGTGCGCGTCAGGATGTCGCGAACTTTTTGAGTGAGTTGGAGCGGTGAGAACGGCTTCTGCAGGAAGGTGATGCCTTTTTCCAGCACGCCGCCGCTGGTAATCACGTTGTCCGTATAACCCGACATGAAAAGAACACGAATGCCGCGCCGGCGAGCAGTGATGCGGGCGGCCAGTTCGCGGCCGCTCATGCCGGGCATCACCACATCGGTGAGCAGCAGATGGATTTCGTGGGCAAAGGTCTCGGCGATTTGCAGGGCGTGTTGGGTATCACGAGAAGGAATGACATTGTAGCCATGATCGTTGAGGACGGTGTGAATGAGATCGCGAACCGCTTCTTCATCCTCGACCAGGAGAATCGTTTCTGAACCGCGCTGGGAATCAAGGGATATGGGCAGTGGAGCGGCTTCATCCACGGATTCCTCAATACGCGGCAAATAAACTTTGAAAGTGCTGCCCTTGCCGGGTTCGCTATACACCCAAATATAGCCGCCGCTTTGCTTCACGATACCGTAAACGGTGGAAAGCCCGAGGCCCGTGCCGCGGCCGCTTTCCTTGGTGGTGTAGAAGGGCTCGAAGATATGAGCCACAGTGTCGCGATCCATACCCAAGCCCGTGTCGGAAACCGCCAGCATCACGTAGCGTCCTGGCTTGACGCTGGCATGGCCATCGGCATACGCGGAATCGAGTTCGATGTTGGAGGTTTCAATCACGATGCGTCCGCCCTGCGGCATGGCGTCGCGCGCGTTCACCACCAGATTCATCAGCACCTGTTCGATTTGTGCCGGGTCGGCTTTCACCTTGCCAACGTTTTCGCTCACTGCGGTAGTCATCTCAATGTTGTCGTCCATCAACCGGCGCAGCAGCTTGTCCAGGTTGATGACGATGGAATTCACGTCCAGAGTTTTCGGTTGCAGCACCTGCTTTCGGCTGAAGGCCAGAAGCTGGCGAACCAGCGCCGCCGCACGAGCTGCGGCGTTTTCAATGCGCTCGATATCGGCGCGCAATTCCAGAGGGATGGCGGGACGGCTGAGGGCGAGATCGGTGTATCCGGTGATGATGGTGAGCAGATTGTTGAAGTCGTGAGCGATGCCTCCCGCGAGGCGGCCTACCGCTTCCATCTTGCGGGACTGCTGCAGCTGCGTTTCCAGATGCTTGCGATCGGTGATGTCCACCATGATGCCTTCCATCACCGGATGGGCATCGCTGCCCTGCACCACGACCGCGGTATCGTTCAGCCACACTTCGCGGCCATCTTTTCTCTTGATGCGGAATTCGGCTTGGAAAGGTTGCCCGTTCTTACTGGCCTCCTCCGCCGCGAACACCGTCGCGACATCGTCGGCATGGATCAGGCTGGCCCAATCGTGGGAGATGGCCAGCCATTCATCGGGGGTGTAGCCGAGAATGGTTTCGACCTGGGGACTGACGTAAAACCACTGGCCGTTGATGCCGATTTCCGCAATGTAGGTGATGGCGTTGACATGCTCGACCAGCATACGGTACTTGGTTTCGGCTTCCGCGCGGGCTTTTTCGGCTTGATGACGCAGCGACAGATCGCGGCAGACACAAGCGGTGCCGCCGTCGGGCATGGCGGTAATCGTCAACTCAACCGGCAGCTTTGAACTGTCAGGGCGGCCAAGCAGGATGGACGCGGACCAGCGGCCCGCCTGGGCAAGTGAGCGGCGAATCTCTGGTTCCAGACGATCCATTTCTTGAAAGGCGTGCACGATGCGCCAAGGCTGGCCAACGATGTTTTTCGCGCCTGCAAAACCGAACATGCGTGCGAAGGCTTCGTTGGCGTAAATGTGCACTCCCTTTTCATTCAGAATGGCGATGCCGTCGGCGGATGAATCCATGGCCAGGGTCTGGCGTCGTACGGTCTCCTCGTCGCGTTGACGGCGGAATTGCGTAAGGCCAATACGCATGGCATAGCAACCCAGTGAAATACCCAAAAGGCTGAAGCGGATCGCCTTCCATCCAGGACCAAGTTGCGCCACTTGGATGAGAATGATCATAGGCGCCAGGATGAACATGCCGTTGTTGATCAGCAGTTCAGTAAGAGACTTGCCCCGCAATTGGACACGTGCCGAGCTGTTTTCCACCGGCTGCCAGGTGGCGGCCCAATACGCGCCGTACAAAAGAGGAAGAGACCACGCCAGATCGAGCCAGGTTCCGGTGGGCTGCTCCTGGGAACTCTGCAAGTATTCCGCGGCCATCGAAAAAGCCGCATATATGAAAATGTACAGTGCAAGTCCGCCATAGAGCGCACGCACCTGCGGCAATCTTCCGCGCCTCCACTGCAACAGGCAAAGCAGAATGATTCCCAGGTCGGTGACAAAGACGACCGTCATCTCCCGGCTGAGCGCGGCATGCGGACCAAGATTGACGGCTGGAAGGAAATACATTCCGAAGTAGATAAAGAAAAACAGGATGCCAATCTGGACGAAATCCAGAACCTCTTCCAGATCGACCTTGGCGTCTTCCTTCTCCTGATTCAGGAAGATGGCCATGACGAAGAACATGCCCTGGGTGTCAAACAGAAACCGGAAAATCGAGCCGGGTTCGGGCACGGCATGCAGCACAACCTCGGAATACATCCAACCGAGGTCCGCTACGCCCCAGACTCCCATGCCGACGCCGACAAGAATCCAGAAAGACTGACTGAAGCCGCGAGCGCGATGAGCCGCACGGAAACACATGGCGGCTGCCAGCAGACTGCAAAAGACTTGAAGGAGATTGCCAAACAAGGAGCCCAGAGGGTGTGTTCCAAAAAACACAATGGTGCACACGTGGAGGGCGACCACGGCGAGCGCCACGAGACCGAGGCGACGAGAAATAGGAAGAGCGGTCAACAAACAGGTCCTGGTACTTAGCCGTTCTTTTAGTCTAGCCGAGTTTCATTTTGGGATAAACTCGCGCCCGGGACCCTGTGTCCGGCGGGACATATACGGAAAAGGCATATAAATCGAAGAGTACTGTGACAAACGGTCAGTTAACGAGAGACGATTGGCATGAGCGACCAGCGAACAAGACCTAGAGCATCTAATTACGGCACGCCATGGCTATTGCTGTGCCTGGGGTTTGCCGTACACATTTGGGACGAAGCGGCGCACGATTTTCTCAGCTATTACAACGCTACCGTTCTGGCGCTCTACGGGCATTTTTCTTGGTTTCCCCGGATGGACATGCGGTTTCGAACCTGGTTGACGGCGCTGCTGGTGGTAAATGTGGCGTTGCTGGCGCTTACGCCGTGGGCCTATCGAAACGCAAGGTGGTTGCGGCCGGCGGCGTATGCGTTCGCGGGAATCCAGCTTCTGTATGGAGCGGGGAACATTTTGGCGGCAATTCGCGGGCGCACCGTACCGTCAGTACACTTTGAAGGAGCGGCGCCTGGAGTGTACACGGCTCCGCTGCCGGTGATTCTAGCTGCGTACCTGATTTGGAGCCTGTGTAATACCCGCGGGCGCGCGGTGAATTAGCGGCCCTCGAACGGGTAGCGGTCCTGCGCCTGAATGGCGGCAGCCACGCGACGACGCAGGGCGATGGTGTCTACGGTGGGACGCTTTCCGAAGCGGCGCAGCACAGCGAGTTGCGTGGTGAGCATGTCGCCTTCGTGAACGGCGGCGAGGGCGCGTTTGGCTTCATGGTCGACGCGTTCAGCGGCGTCGGAGATGAAGACGCGCGCGGCGTCGATCATCACGGAAGCTGCGGTTTCGCCCTTGTTTGCGGCGGCTTTCTGCGCCCGGAGCAAACTCGATTCCATGGCGTAAATCTCCATGACGATGTTCGCGAGCGCGGCGATCAGTTCCTGCTCTTCGGCGAGCTTTTGGCCGTACTTCTGCATGGCGCCGCCCGCTGCTTGCAGGAAGATCTTCTTGCAGTTGGCGATGGAGCGCGCTTCCTCGCTCAGCACACCTTCGGGCGCTTCTTCGTAGGACGGGCCGGCGAGAATTTCGTCCGCAAGCTTCAGTGCGGCGGGAATGAGCGGCAACTGGCCACCCATAGCGCGCTTCATCAGCATCTGGATGATTAGCATGCGATTGATTTCGTTGGTGCCCTCGAAGATGCGGTTGACGCGGGAATCGCGATAAGCCCGGCAAACGGGATAATCCTCGTGAAAGCCGTAGCCGCCGAAAATTTGCACCGCTTCGTCCACGACAAAGCTCAGCATCTCGCTGCCATAGACCTTAGCGATGGAGCTCTCGATGGCGTACTCCTCCAAAACCTTCATGGTGTTCTGCGCGTGATCGCCGGAGCCGGATGCCGCGTGCATGGTCGCTTCCATGTAGCCGGCGCTGCGATAGATCATGGACTCCACGGCGAACATGCGAATGGCCATTTCCGCCAGCTTTTCCTTCATCAAACCGAATTCGCCGATGGATTTGCCGAAGGCTTTGCGCTCTTTGGAATATTTGGAAGCGGTCATCAGCACATATTTGCCGCCCCCAACGCAGGAAGCGCCCAAAGTGAAACGCCCGGCATTCAAGACGTTGAAGGCGACGATATGCCCGCGGCCGATCTCGTGCAGCAGGTTCTCCTTCGGGACCATGCAATTTTCCAGGAAGATGGGAGTGGTGGAGCTGCCGTGAATGCCCATTTTGTGTTCTTCGTTGCCGGGCTTGCAGCCGGGGAAAGTGCGCTCGACGATGAAGGCGGTTAGCTTCTCTCCATCCACTTTGGCGAACACGATAAAAAGATCCGCGAAGCCGCCGTTGGTGATCCACATCTTCTGGCCGTTCAGGACGTAGTGTGTGCCTTCTTTGTTGAGTTCCGCACGGGTGAGTGAATTTTGCGCGTCGCTGCCGGCTTGCGGTTCAGAGAGGCAGTAGGCGCCAATAAATTCACCGCTGGCCAGCTTCGGCAAATACTTCCTTTTTTGCTCTTCCGTGCCGAAGTACACGATGGGGAGCGTGCCGATGCCGGCGTGCGCGCCATGAGTAGTGGCAAAACCGCCGTAAATAGAGATTTTTTCCGTCAGGATGGTGGTGGAAATTTTGTCGAGACCGGCCCCACCATATTGTTCGGGCGTGCCGCCGGACATCAGGCCGAGTGCCGCGGCCTTTCGCGTCAGCTCTGGCATCAAGCCGGGTTTCTTGGCTTCGAGGTCTTTGACGTGCGGGAAGACTTCCTTGATCACGAATTCTTCCGCGGTTTGTCCGATCAGTTTTTGGTCGTCGGTGAGGTCCGCGGGCGTGAAGATGTCCTGCGGTGCAGGGGATTCCAGGAGAAAGCTGCCGCCTTTTGCTGCGGGTTTAGTGAGAACCGAGGTCGCCATGAGTGATCTCCTTGCCGGCCAAGTGCCGCGAATAAAATTCAAACACTTGTTTGAAAAAAACGCAATCGGGAGATTGTACATGGCTGCCTGTGCCGCCGCAATAGGACAGGCTTAGGGAAGCGCCGGAAACGCCGGGGTAGAAACTTCCCATGCGAAGGTCCAGTGGCGGAGACCGGGAGAATGTGGCAGACTGCCCGGCATCCGTTGAGTGTTGCGAGAAAGGGAGGCAATCTCATGGGGCGTCCGGTCGTACATTTTGAAATAGGTTGCCGCGATTCCAAGAAAACGCATGAGTTTTACGCGAAGATGTTCGACTGGAAGATTGAGGCGATGGGACCAGCGGGTATGATCGCGCCGGTAACTCCAGGAATTGGAGGACATATCACGGCGCTGGGGCACGAGCCGCATCAATACACGATCTTTTATGTCGACGTCGACGATGTGGCTGCGGCGCTGAAAAAGGCGGAGTCGCTGGGCGGCAAGACCCTAGTGTCGCCGGTGAACATTCCCACGGGCACATTTGCGTGGATGCAGGATCCCGAAGGCAACACAGTGGGCTTGTGGAAGTCGAAAGTGTAAGGGCACCCGGATATAAATCTACAGGCGCTCGAAGATGCCGGCGGCGCCCATGCCGCCTCCAATGCACATGGTGACCATGCCGTAACGTGCGTTGTTGCGTTGCAATTCACGGATGAGGGACGCGGTGAGTTTTGCGCCGGTACAGCCGAGGGGGTGGCCGAGGGCGATCGCGCCGCCGTTGGGATTCACGCGCGCTGGATCGAGATTGGCCTGCTGAATCACGGCGAGGGATTGTGCGGCGAAAGCCTCGTTCAATTCAATGACCGCCAAATCCGCCAGCGACAATCCTGCCATCTGCAAGGCCTTGGGAATCGCGTAGACCGGGCCGATTCCGAATTCTTCCGGCTTGCAACCAGCCGTGGCGTAAGCGACGAAACGAGCTTGCGGCTTCAGACCGAGTTGCGCAGCCTTTGCGTCGGACATAACCACGACGGCGGAGGCGCCATCGCTCATCGGCGAACTGTTGCCCGCGGTGACCGTGCCCTTCAGGTGAAAAGCCGGCTTCAGACCAGCGAGAACTTCCATCGAAGTTTCGGGGCGCGGCAGTTCATCTTTGGCGAAAACGAAAGATTCGGTCGAGGGCCTGGGCGTGGTTTTGGGCCTGGCACCGTCGCCGTTGGGCAGAGAAGTGATCTTCACTTCGACGGGAACGGTCTCGTCCTTAAATTTGTCGGCAGCGAGGGCCGCGACAGCTTTTTTGTGCGAATCGACCGCAAACTGGTCGGCTTGCTCGCGCGATATGCCGAACTTCATGGCGATGTTTTCCGTGCCCAGCCCCATGTTGATGTATGCGTCGGGGTAATGATCGACGAGCCAGGGATTCGGCGAAATTTTATTTCCGCCCATGGGCACCAGCGACATGGATTCCGTGCCACCGGCAACAATCACTTGCGCCGCTCCGCTGCGAATGCGTTCAGCGGCCAACGCGATGGCCTGCAGGCCGCTGGCGCAAAAACGATTCACAGTCATGGCGGACGTTTCCACAGGAAGACCGGCACGCAGCGCCGCGATGCGTGCTACGTTCATGCCCTGCTCGCCCTCGGGCATAGCGCAGCCGAGGATTACATCGTCAATTTCCTTGAGGTCGAGCGCCGAAACACCTGCCAAGGCCTCCTTGATCACCAGGGCAGCGAGATCATCGGGGCGGCTGGTGCGCAGCGAACCTTTGTACCCGCGTCCAACGGGCGTGCGAACGGACGAAACGATGACGGCTTCAGTCATGACCTGCCTCTTGTACCGCAATAATTGCGATTGTCATTCGATGTCCGCAAAAAAGCAAATGGGACAGGATAAAGGACTACGCTCGCGCTAAAACTGGAAGCGGACGCCGAATTGCATGACCCGGGGGCCACCGCCGCCGAGGCCTGGATTTCCTTGAGCTACGTCTGGGGTTTGCGTAATGGAGCCAGCGGCGCCTGCATCCAGATTCCTTGTGCCATCTGCGTTGATGCCGGGAACGATCACGTTGGAAGGCAGAGCGAAGTTTGGGTGATTGAAGATATTGAAGAACTCCGCACGGAATTGTAGCGTGTAATGCTCGCGGAACAGAAAATTCTTCGTCACAGAAAAATCCAGGTTGCGGAAGCCAGGGCCGTAGATTTGATCGCGGCCCAGATTGCCGAAAGTGCCGTCAGCGGGTTGCGCAAAGGCGAAGGGATTCAGATAGCCGGTAGTCGGCGACCAGTTGGAAAGAACCACTGGCTCACCTGCCACCACATTCGGGCGCTGGTGGAAGTTGAAGGTGCCGCTGGTGTCGTTGGAAGTGATGATCGGAATCGGCCGGCCAGATTGCACGGTGATGACGGTATTCAGTTGCCAGCCAGCCCCCAGCGCGTGCGGCAGTCTTTCAAAAGTGGGCACGACGTAGGTGAGGGCGGTGGTCCAACGGTGGCGGGTGTCAAAGGTTGACGGCCCTTTTTCGGCGGCAACGTTATCGGAGTTTTGCGGAAACGCCGCGGTAGCAAAGTTGAAGTCGATGCCATCGGAAGCGCCATCGAGCGACTTGGCGAAAGCGTACGTAGAGAAGCCAGAAAAGCCGTGGAAATTCTGGAGACGCGCGGTGGCTTGTAAAGCGTTGTAGTTGGAATTGGCGCCGCCGGAGAAGACGTCGATCGCGGCATAGTCGGGATTGCTAAAGTCCTGATTTTTGTCGTAAAGGCGAGTGAGTTTAGTGCCTTTGCTGCCGACGTAACCCACCTCGAAAGCGACGGCGGGATTAATTTGCTGTTGGATGTTGAGGTTCCAGTTCTGCACGTAGGGTGTGCGCAGATTTAGATCGGTGATAAAAATCGACTGCGGATTTACCGTTGGCGTGAAGACCGGGCCAGCCGCTGCGCCGCCCGTCCATGCCGACTGGTTGAAGTCCATGCCACCGACGAAATTGGGATTGCCAGCGAGAGAAGGAACCGGGTTGGTGGCCAAGCCAGCGGAATTGGTGAAGTTGGCGATCATGTTGTTCTGCGGGGTGTAGTCGTAGTAGATGCCGTAAGCAGCGCGAATGACGGTATTTGCGCGCGGGCTCCAGGAGATTCCGAGGCGAGGCGCGAAATTATTCAGGTCGCGATTGTAGACGTGGGGCAAAGTTGGCGAGCCCACCTGGACAAGGTTGCCGTTCTTATCGAAGTTGGAAAGCAGATTATTTTTCTCGCCAAGCGGACCGAAATATTCCCAACGCAAGCCGGCGATCACGGTGAGATTGGAGCGTACGCGCCACTCATCCTGCGCGAAGAAACCAAGATTATTGTTGAAGGTGTCGCGATTGGTAAGGCCGGTGTCGGTAGATGTAAAAAAACTGCCGAGGTAGAAGCTGGCGATCGAATCAACAATAAAACTGGGGTCGATATTCAGGTTCGTGACGTCAAGCAAGCCGCGCTCGAGGTTGTCGTTGAAGCTTTGCACATCGTAGCGGTGATATTCGCCGCCGAACTTCATGGAGTGGCGGCCGCGAATCAACGTGAAATTGTCGAGGATCTGATAGGTCTGACTGACGCGGCCGCGCGGCACGCTGAACGCGGTGGCGCCCAGATTTTCAATTGCGCCATTGAAATCAATTTCGGGCAGGCCAACGTGATTCGTGCCCATGTCGAGGCCTAAAGCGCTCGGATCGATGTAATTCGGATTTCCCGGAGTGGCATCGGCGGAATTGAAGTTGGTGCGGAAACGGGAGTAGCCGAAACGAACTTCGTTGATCTTTTCGGGAGAAAACGTGGAGAGCCAACTGACGGAAACCACTTGCACGCGCGTGGGGGAAAGTTGCTCGAAGGTCGCGATTCGCGAGCCGCTGCCAAATCCGCCCAGGGAGCCAAGCGGAAACGCCTGATCGCTTTGTCCAAAGGCGTAGCGGCCGGTGATGGAGTTCTTTTCGTTGAGATTGAAATCGACCTTGGCGATCAGATTGTTATTGTTGTTGGTGTCCTGCACGGTGTAAGGCAAAAAATTGTTGACGGCATCGGTGGTGGTAGGCATCAGGGCCATGATCTTGTCGAGCGGCGCGATGTTGATACTGGGATTCACGGCCAGGGCTTCCGCACGCGCGGTGGCGACTTGCGCCGCGGTGGGTACGACCAAATTGAAGTCTGACCCGACAGTTTCCCGCTGCCCTTCGTAGGCGAGGAAGAAGAAGGCGCGATCCTTCTTGATGGGACCGCCGAGCGAGCCGCCAAAATTGTTATTGTTGAAGGGAGATTGCGGATTGAATGAGCCGTCGGGATTCACCGTGGTGTTGAAATAGTTGCGTGCGTCGAAGTTGGAGTTGCGATTGTATTCGTACAGCGAGCCGTGGAAATTGTTGGAGCCGGAGCGCGTGACGATATTCACCATCGCGCCAGAGTTGCGGCCGTATTCGGCGCCAAACTGCGATTGCAGGTTGAATTCCTGGATGGCATCAAGAGGCAACAGGGTGGCCGGCGCGCCCGTTATGCCCACCTGATTTAGCGCGGAATTGTTGAAGAAAGGATCGTTGTTGTCGGTGCCGTCGAGCGCGTAGTTGTTGGAGCGGTCGCGGTTGCCATTAATATTGAATTGGCCGAATCCTTTTTCGGTGCCCGCGACACCGGAGCCCTCTACGGTAACGCCGGGCGTAAGAGCCACGAGCTTGCCAAAATCGCGGCCGTTCAGCGGGAGTTCCTGCACAAGTTGGCGGTCGACCACTTGCGACAGCGTGGTGTCGCTCGTGTCGACCAGCGGAACTGCCTCGGTCACCACAATGGATTCCTGCTTCTCGCTGACTTTCGCCAGGCGCAGATTGACTACTGTCTCTTCACCGACATTCACCACCACCTGCGGGGCGTGAACTTCCTGGAAACCCGGCGCCATGGCGGAAATTTCGTAATTACCTGCGGGTAGTTCGACAAAACGAAACTCTCCGGACTCGTCCGCGGTAATTTCGCGTGTCTCACTGGTAGACAGGTTCCGCGCAGTGACCTTAGCTGCGGCAACGCGCAGATCCTTGGCATCGGTGACCTCGCCGCGTATGCCGCCGCGGAAAGATTGCGCGTGCACAGTCGAAAAAATGGCCGACAAAATAAGGATCAATGACAGGGCTGTGGCGAATCGCAGCCCGAATGAAGTGGCACTTCGTAGTCTCACGAGCGTTCCTTTATAAATTGCCGACGAAAACGCATACGTCACTTCCCCTTGAGCGGCACTCCTTTTTTCGGAATGAAAATGGTTCCAGGCGGCGTGATTTTGTTCAGCTGCGAAAAATTGCGTTGGTTCAACGCCAGGGCCATGCGCCCACGCGAATCCACGTACAGCAGAGGATCACCCACCGGCACATCCATAAAGGTTTTGACGTAAGGGAGAGTGAAAGGCTTCTTGTCGAGGAGCACGGTAACGCGATCGCCGATGGCGTAGCCGAGCACCTTGAACTGATCGGCGGGGATATCGGTGATGATGGAACCGAAGGGATCGTCGAGCCCTATGAGATCGCCGTCGATGCCCTTATCGGTGGTATTGGAAACCTTGGAAGTGAGGCGAATCAGTTGCGGAACCACTGGGCCGACCAGGGTGAAATCCCAACCCGCGGCCAGGTGAGCGCCAACAGGCGAAAAAATATCGCGTCCATGGAAAGTGGAAGAGACATTTTCGCCAATCATCCAGCTGGTATTCGTGATTTCTCGAGCGGAGTCCAGACCGTCGCGATCCACGACTGGGGAAATCAGGCCGTTATCCGGCAGCACGAAATATTGGCTTTTTTTCGTTTTCACCACCACGGCGCGACGAGTTGTGCCAACGCCGGGATCGATGACCGCAACGAAGACTGTTCCGGCAGGGTAATAGGGCGAGACGCCTGCCAGGAATCGCGCTCCTTCTTCAATCGAGAAGGGCGTGACTTGATGGGTGATATCCATGATGCGCGCATCGGGGGCGATGCCGATCATGACGGCCTTGCAGATGGCCACAGCGTCGTTGGCGGTACCGAAATCGGTCATGAACACGATGGCGGGACGAGCGGAGGGATTTCGCGAGGCTGATGAAGAATTATCCGGTGCGGATTGCGGTTTGGCGCAGCCCACAACAACCAGGATGGTCAGAAATAGAACGCCACGGAGAACCCCTACACGCCTGCTTTTCACATTTCCCCCTAGAAATTGAGGTCAGGAGCCGCTCACGCACATTGGATTCCGAATTTCTGGAAAGGACCACATCCGAAGCTCGGGAAGTGGCTGAGCTTCCCGGCGCATGGCTGGCTCACCCCTGCGATCGCAGAAAACGGCTGATCCAGTATAAAGGATTGAGGAACCGGATGGCCACGAATCGCGCGGCTCGACAGAATGTTTGCGGGGATAGGATGTTTTCATTACACTACCAAGCACCCAGTGTTTTGAAGGAAGTTCGCTGTGCCCGCCCGAGTACAGTCTGGAAACAGACTGCTTAACCGAAAAGTATGAGGAGGACGCAAATGCGTCGCAGTTTATTGCTGGGAATAGTGGTGTTGCTGTTCGCGTCGGTGGCGCTCGCCGATGTTGATAAGGTTACTTTAAAGAATGGCGATCGTTTCTCGGGAACCATTGTTTCCGCCGACGGCAAAACACTTCTGCTGAAGACGGAGTTCGCGGGCGACGTGACCGTCAAGTGGGACGCAATTACCGCCATCGAATCGTCGCAAGATTTGCACCTCACGTTGAAGGACGGCCAACGGCTTTCCGGCAAGGTGAACACGACGGATGGCAAATTTGTGGTCGCAGGCGCAGGGACTACGTCTCCGCCTGAGGAAAAGGACAGTATCGTAGCGGTGCGGAATGACGTGGAGCAGAAGACCTTCGACACCGAAACGGAAAAGATGGCACACCCGAAGTTCAATTACTTCTGGAGCGGACTGCTGGACACCGGTCTGGCGCTGACCAGCGGCAACTCTTCCACACTTTCCTACACCCTGGCCACGACGGCGGTGCGCGAGACACCGCGCGACAAACTGACGGTGTACAGCACGTATGTGTTCGCCAACGACGACAGCACGCCGCCGAAGCGCACGACGGCCAACGATTTTCGCGGCGGCGTTCGTGGCGACTTGAACGTCAGCCCGCGCCTTTTTGTTTTCGCGCTGGCGGATTTTGAAACCAACGAGTTGCAACACTTGAACCTTCGCCAGGTGTATGGCGGCGGTTTTGGTTATCACGTCATCAAGAACGACCGCACGACATTCGATGTGTTTGGCGGCGCCAGCTACGACCGCGATTCGTTTGGTCAATACTTCCTGCTGAATCCCATCACTTTCTACCCCGGGCAGCAGACCAACAGCGCGGAAATTCTGGTGGGCGAAGAGCTGCACACAAAGATTGCATCGCGAACGACGATCGGCGAACGCTTTGTGTTTTATCCAAACATGTCGGACCTCGGACAATATCGCTACCAGTTCAACGCCACCGCGGCGACGATAATCAAGAAGTGGCTCAGCTGGCAGGTTACGTTCACGGACGGTTATTTGAGCAATCCGCCATTCGGAATCAAGAGCAACGACTTGCT
The DNA here is from genome assembly GCA_963826335.1 of Candidatus Acidiferrales bacterium. Classification (GTDB taxonomy): domain Bacteria; phylum Acidobacteriota; class Terriglobia; order Acidiferrales; family UBA7541; genus Acidiferrum. The sequence continues at coordinate 121,789 of CAWGXB010000014.1, forward strand.
GCTCTCAACGGGCTTGCGTGTTGTCTGGGGTAAGAACAAACTATAGCGAATTTCCCGCCCAAGACTATGCTCCCTCAGGGAGCCAAGGAGGCTACACGATGGGTTTTCTTGCTTGGATCGTGGTGGGCTTGATCGCAGGCTGGTTGGCCGGCCAAGTAATGAAGGGTGGTGGCTACGGAGTGCTGGTGGACATCATTCTGGGACTGCTCGGCGGTGTGCTTGGCGGATGGATTTTCGGCCGACTGGGCATCTGGCAGGGAGGCGGAATGATCGGCTCGATCATCGTCGCTTTCATAGGTGCGGTGATTTTGGTGTGGATTACGCGGTTGGTGAAAAAGGCCTGAAGTATCGCACGAAAATGAATCGCGCTACGGTAAGGCAAGACTTGCCGGAGCGCGATTTGTCTTTAAGGGACACTTGATTCAGGCGCAACGTTTTGCGCTTGCAATCCCTGGTCATGGCTGGCCACGTACCACTCCGCCGTGGGCGTGCGCAGGTATTTCAAACGCGTGTGGGCTTCTTCGGCGGCTTTTGTATTCCCTAGTTTTTCCTGAGCCATAGCGAATTGGCGCACCACCAGTGGGCAGTGTAAATCCGCAGAAAACTGCTCCGCGGCTTTTGCGAAATCCCCGTTTGCAAAGGAGGCATAACCGCGGGCTGATTCATAGACGTTTTCGACCAGCATGTCGCGGGAGCTCTCCGACAAATGGGCGAGGCGGTCCAACGCGGCTGCAGCGGCGTCTTTTTGATTGGTTTCGGCAGCCAGGCGAACTTGTTCGCGGAGCACATCGGCCAACGCGGAATTGCGGTCGGAATCCAGCATGCCGGGGACAGGGCTAAGAAATTGCGTTTCCAGGGCTTCCAGCAGTTGGCGCTGGCTTTGCGCGTCTGGGGCGAGGAGCGCGCGGGCATAGTCGATTTCGAATTGCGCGACCCAGTCCTTGTCCGCGGCGGCTTTTTCAGAAAGGCGTGCGAGTTCCGTGCGACCGGTTTTTGGATCGCTATTCCAGAAGTTCACCAGAGCTTTTTGAAGTTCAATATGCAAACGATCGTGCGGGGTGGTGGCCATTTTCAGCGCGGTCTCGTACTCCTGGCGCGCTTGCATCAAATTGCCCATCAGCGTGTAGGTGTCCCCGCGGCCGTATTGCGACGTTACGTAGGTAGGCGAAATGCGCAGCGCTTCAGCGTAATGCGCCAGTGAGCCGGAATCGTCTCCGGCCATGCGCAAAACTTCACCCAGGGAATCCTGAGGGTTCGCTTCGTTTGGAAGTACGGCGGCGTAGTGTTTCAGATAATCAACGGCCTTTTTGGGGTTGGGATCGCCGGATTCCACATACGAGTAGCCCATCATATTTAATGCCGGAGGAAAGTTGGGGTCGAGTTCCAGCGACTTGGACCAAATCTGCATGGCGCGCTGGTAGTCGCCTTGGAAAAAGAGCCATTCTCCGGCAAGGTACAGGACGTGCTTATCCTTGGGGCGGCGCGCGAGAAGGTCGTTCATCGCCGAAATTGCCGGCAAAACATTGGCGTCCTGGACGCCATTCAGAAAGCTGATCAGCAGGCATTCATCGTGCGTGCACCTTGTGGACAGGGCTTTCGCTTTGGCGAGAACTTCCGGTGCAGGAGCGCTGCGTCGTGCCGCGAAGGCCCAGAGGGAATAGGCGAGCGCAAACTTCGGATCAGAGTTCGTGGCCATTTCGGCGTGCATCATGGCCTGGTCGAAACCTGCGTTCTCATACTGGTCCAGCGCCATCTCCAGGTTCTCTCTCGCATCCCTGGATTTTGTTGAGATAGCCAAGGTGCCATAGAAGAACTGGGTGCCGGGAGCAACTCTCACCGCGGGCTTTGCCGTCGTCGCTTTGGCCGGAGCGACGTGGGCGGTTTGTTGAGCCAGGCTGCTTGCGGGAATCAAGCATAGGCAGAGGAAGGGAAGCCAATGAAGCGAATTCGGTTTCATGAGCGATCAACTCCACACTCTGGTTTCACACACAGGGCGTACTGCACCAAGTTAGCGGTTGCTTCCTTCGCGGGATACTGGACCAAGGGCCAGTTGTGCGCATTTGGCAAGTGGGCACGTGGCGACCTCGATGCTCGTGGTTGTCATCGTCTGGTTGGGCACATGGCTCTCAACCGAAGCTTGTACGCAGCGTTCCCATTCCTGAAACTGTAACTATCCGCACGAAAGGTTTTTGAACTATGAGAGATTTCTGTTCTCGCCGATCGATTCCGATGACCGTCGCGGTGTGTCTGCTGTTCTGTTGCTCCGCAGCCCCGCTTTTTTCGGCCGTGAAGAACTGGGCCGTGGTGACATCAGCAGGAAGCAAGCTGCAAGACGTGCCTATGGCCGATCTGGCGAAGCTCTGCAAAGGCACGCAAAAGCAGTGGGCCGACGGCAAGCCTTTCACTTTGGTGATTCACGACCCCGACTCCGCGGAGATGCGCTATGCCATCGAAAAGCTGTTCGGGGTGGAAGGCGCGGACGTGAAGCCGTTGCTGGCGAAACTGAATGAGACACGGAAAGCTGTCGTGATCATCGATAACGACGAAGAGCTGTTTCGTGCCGTCGAAGCCATTCCGGGCGCGGTGGGCTTGGTAGACGTGTATTCCATCAATAGTTCGGTGAAGGTGCTGCGCGTTGACGGCAAATTGCCATTCGATCCAGGCTACGCCCTGAAGGGCAACTAGGCCTGCCGATCCCCAGACAAATTGGACTCACTGACTCCTGTTTTATGGTGCGAGTTTAGCTACGTCCAAAACCTGTACCGAAGTACAGGTTTTCCACAGCACCGTAGTACGAAGAAACGTCGAAAGTTGGCTGGCTTCTACGCACTCCAACATCTCGTTTATGTTCAAATATATAGATGCGTTCCGTTTCGGCATAGGCGGTACTATACGCCGAGTTTGCCCTCAATTTTGATGCCTCTGTACCATAGCCAGCACCCCCCTTATCCTGTCTAATAGGACAGGTCAGGTGCATTGGTCCTTTGTACAGGGCGGCGCATCTAAGGAAGTAGCAAAGCCTGAACCGCCACTCAGGCCTGGCAACTCGAAGGGGAGCAAAATGGCAACGAAAGCCAAAGACAACTGGCGCAAGTGGATGTGGATGTTCCTTGGGGTGATTGCGGCTCTGCAACTCTATTTTGTGCGCGAGCTTTTGGCGGCGTTTGCGCTTTTCGCGCTGGGCTTTGCGGGCATCGCGGTTTGCCTGGCTTCCCTGTACCTGGCACAGAAGGGTTGGGAATCGGGAGTGGCGCGGCTGGCCGCAAGCCAGAATGCCTGGGTGCTGGCGGCACGCCGGGCAACGGTTGTTTCCGAAGAGTGGGTACGTCGGCCGCTGCGTCGACCGGATTCGGAGCCGGCACACTGACGATTTGGGTTTGAGGATTTGCCTGAGCATACGGACTCAGGGCTCACAGTTCTGCTAGGTGAGCATTGAGTCCGGAAAAAAGAGAAAAAGGCCAACCGTCCTGAGAGAGCGGTTGGCCTTTTTCTTTCCTTTCCCACCATTACTTGTTACGCTGTGCGGCTTCCTGGAGGAAACCATGAAGGAATGGCGCCGCTCGGGTATTGGTCTGGCTGCAGCTTTTCTGTTGCTGGTGGGGACATCGCAAGCGCAACAAGCCGCTGCGCCGCCCGCCAAACGCATCGCGATTCGAGCGGGCCGATTGATCGATGGCAAGAACGAGACGGCCATCGCGAATGCGCTGATTCTGATCGAGGGCGACAAGATTGTCAGTGTTACTCCCGGCGGAAATGCTCCGGCGGGCGTGGAAGTGATTGACCTGTCGAAGGCCTCGGTGCTGCCGGGCCTGGTGGACGCGCATACGCACGTGCTGCTGCAGGGAGATATCACGGCGGCGGACTATGACGAGCAATTGCTGAAGCAGTCCATCCCTTACCGGGCGATTTTGGGTGCGCGCAACGCGCAGATTGCGCTTGCGCATGGCTTCACGGCGCTTCGCGATCTGGAGACGGAAGGCGCGATGTTTGCCGACGTGGACGTGAAAACCGCGATTAACAAGGACGAAATTCCCGGGCCGCGCATGCAGGTTGCGACGCGGGCGATGACGCCGACGGGGATGTATCCGCTGCTGGGCTACTCGTGGGAACTGAAAGTGCCGACCGGGGTTCAGTATGTCGACGGAGTGGAAGAAGCGAGGAAGGCGGTGCGCGAGCAAGTGATGTATGGCGCGGACTGGATCAAGTATTACTCCGATCACGGTTATTTTTACGGGCCGGATGGCGTGCTGCATAGCCACGTGAACTTCACGGACGAGGAAGCCAAAGCCATCGTGGAGGAAACGCACCGGCTGGGCCACAAAGTTGCCGCGCACGCGATTGGCAGCGACGGAATCGCCGCGGCGCTGAAGGCTGGTGTCGATTCCATTGAACATGGCGATGGACTTACCGAAATGGAAATCGACGAAATGGTCCGCCGGGGGATTTATTGGGTGCCGACAATCATGGTGGGCGCGGCTGTGGCGCCGGGCCGCGGCGGAAATTGGCCGAAGATGGTGGACACGGAAAAGGCGGCGTTCCAACTGGCGTTGAAGAAGGGTGTGAAGATTGTGTTGGGTACAGACGCGGGAGGCTTCGACTGGAAAGAGCTGAACGAGGCCAAGGAATTCGAGTACTACGTTTCGTATGGCATGACGCCGATGCAAGCGATCCGCACCGCGACGACGACCGCGGCGGAATTGCTGGGATGGAGCAACAAGATGGGGACGGTGGAGGCGGGGAAGTGGGCGGACCTTGTAGGCGTGTCAGGCGATCCGCTAAAAGACATCACTGAGCTGCAGCGCGTGAAGTTTGTGATGAAGTCAGGGATGGTCTTCAAGAACGATCTGCACTGAGTCAGGATTTTTATTTCATTTGAAAGCTGTGCGCAGCTGGCATAAAAGCCAGCGCTACCTTTAGGGAAAAATTCCGACAATCTGATTCTCTAGAAAAAGGCGGCGCCGCCGTCGACGTTGATGGACTGGCCCACCATGGCAGTGGACATGTCGGAGCAGAGGAAGAGAGCGGCTTGGGCAATCTCCATGGCGGTCTGGCCGCGTCCCTGCAAAATGGAACTGAGGAATCCCTTTAACTGCTCTTCGGAGCTGACGCCCAACTTTTGCGCGAGCGTGTTGCCCAGTTCCTTCGACATCACCGTTTCCGTCACTGGCCCGGGACAAATCGCATTCACCCGCACGCCTTGCCGTGACGCTTCCGCGGCCATCACGCGTGTCAGTCCAAGCATTCCTGCCTTTGCCGCGGCGTAGGCGGAGCCCCATCCAAACGCGGATTTGGCGGACAAGCTGGAAATGTTCAGGATGACGCCGGACTTGCGCGCGTACATTTCCGGTAGCACGAGTTTGCTGAGAACAAACGCGGCGCGCAGATGTACCGCAATCACCTTGTCGAATTCTTCGAGAGGGTAGTCCTCCACTGGGACGACGGGGCCGTAGTGGCCGGCATTGTTTACAAGGATATCGATGCGCCCGAACTTTCCACCTGTGGCGGCGACCACACGTTGGCAATCTGCTTCGCGTATCAGATCCGCCGTAACGTAAGCCGCTTCGCCACCCGCGGAGGCGATCTCTCTCGTCGTGGTGGCGAGTTCCTTTTCTGTTCGCGCCGTAAGAAAAACGCGGGCGCCTTCCCGGGCGAATAGCGTTGCCATGGCGCGGCCAATGCCGCGACCCGAACCGGTAATCAATGCCACTTTGTTCTGTAAGAACATGCACCGACGATATCAGCCTGCAGGGGCAGTTGCCAACGCCAGCAAAAAAAACGACTCCGGGGTCGCGGCGAACCGCTTCCCCCGGAGTGTCCTCGGAGTGCTGGGTGAGCTACAACATCGAAACGCGACGTGGCAGGTACGCAGCTTCGTTTGCGGCGGCATTCTGCGCGATGCGCCGGGCTTGCGAAATTTCGTAGAGCACAATGCAGGCCGCGCAAACCAACAGTGCTGAAAGGCTCAGTTGGTCAAGCGGCGTCCAGACCGCCGCGTTCTCGACCGGAGCAGGAGTCGCTATGGACATAGAAGCTCGCTCCGCATCGATAGGGGTCATGGCCGCCGCGGAAGTTGTCGTCGTCGTCGCGTACGCGCTCGCCGTTGGCTGGGCCATCCGCTCCATGTTTGGGCCGTCTGGAAAAGACGCGGGATCCATTTCCTGTTGGGCGTAAGCGGAGCCAGCAAATAACATCGCCATTCCCAGACCCGCCAAAGTCATCACTTGCATGCGAATCATGTTTCTGAACTTCATAAACCACCTCTCCCTTTTTTCTTTTCGCTGGACGCATTACAAGAAAGCACCTCGCATGCCAAATGGATTCGCTCGCGCTGAACCTGCGATTGGAACAGGCAGCTCATTGATTCCATGTAGGTTGATCGAGAATCGAAAGTGGCCGGCGGCGACCCGGTGAGGACGAGCGGGAGTTCGGTTCTATCCGTTCGGATATTGGGAGGGTGTTGGGGGCGGGCCCGAAATTGGACGATTATGCTCCAGAAATATTTCGCGGCTGGCCTGGCGGTGCTAAGTAACAGAATATGGAGCAGTTAGAGGACAGTAAACGGCGCAGTCCAGGCGAAACCACGAAGTCCAGATGATACGTTCCGATCGTGTGATCGCACTATCCAATCGGATAGTTCCGCTGGCACCAACCGCTACTTGAGGCTAGAATTTTCCCGCCAGCGAGGCCGCATGTCCTAGCGCTGGAGATGTATGAAAGGTCCCCCTGTGCACCCCAAGCTTTTGGCCTTGAGTGGCCCCCTGCGGAAAACGGAATTCTCGCTGGAAGCGACGGTCTGCATCGGCAGCGCTTCCTCGAATCCAATTCGTTTGCAAGATGCGGGGGTATCTGACGAGCACTGCCGCATCGCGGTGGAAAATGGGCGATTCATTCTGACGGACCTGGAAAGCTCAGCGGGCACATTCGTAAACGGCATGCCGGTGAAGGAGCGCGAGCTGGACTCCGGTGATCAGATTGCCGTTGGAGATTCGGTATTCCTGTTTCAGACGGACGTCTCGAGGGCATTCTCGAATCCATTACAACTGGATGACGAGCCGGCCGAAAAAGCACCGGTCCAGCAAATTCGCCGCGACGAACTTTTGTATCTGAATCCGGAAGCCTTGGCGGCATTGCCGCAGCAAGAGCGGCTGTCGCGGAACTTGAGCGCGTTGCTGCGAATCAGCGCGGCGATCGGATCGATCCGCGACGTGGAATCTTTGCAATGGTCGTTGCTGGGAATGATCTTCGATGTGATCCCGGCGGAACGCGGCGCCGTGATTCTGGTGAAGGATTCGTCACTGGAGATCTTGTCGCATGTGGCTTGGGACCGCGCTGCTGGACCTGACCGGCCCGTACACGTCAGCAATGCGCTGCTTCGTAAGGTGATCGAGGAGCGGGTATTCTTGCTCGACACTCCTGCCGTGGGCCGCGAAACCCCTTCGAGGGGTAACGCCAGCGAGCAAATGTGCGCGGCGTCCGTGCTGTGTGTACCACTGGTTGCCGCCCATTCGCCGATCGGAATCATTTATCTGGATTCGACGAATCCGGCAACGCCGTTTACGGAAGATGATCTGCAGCTTGCTTCCGCAATCGCCGGGCTGGCGGCGATCGCCATTGAGAACGCGCGGCAATTCGAATCACTGGGCATTGAGAATCAGCAACTACGCGCGCAAGCGAGCCTGGAACACGACATGGTGGGACGTAGCGCCCGCATGCGCGAGGTTTACCAGTTCATCGAGCGCGTCGCGCCCAGCGATGCCACCGTGCTGATCTGCGGCGAAAGCGGCACGGGCAAAGAACTGGCGGCTCGCGCCATTCACAACAACAGCAATCGCAAGAGCCACCCATTCGTGGCTTTGAATTGCGCGGCGATCTCTGAAACGCTTCTGGAAAGCGAGCTGTTCGGCCACGAAAAAGGAGCGTTCACCAGCGCTATTGCGCAGAAGAAAGGCATGATCGAAGTGGCCGAGGGCGGCAGCCTGTTCCTGGATGAGATTGGAGAACTGTCGCCGATTCTGCAGGCGAAGCTCCTTCGCGTGCTTCAGGAGCGTGAATTCACGCGCGTTGGTGGCACCCGGTCGATCAAGATCAATGTTCGTTTTCTGGCCGCGACCAACAAGGATTTGCAGCGAGCCGTGAAGGAAGAAAAGTTTCGTGCTGACTTGTTCCACCGGCTGAACGTTATTTCACTGGTGCTGCCGCCGCTGAGGGAACACGCGGAAGATATTCCGGTGCTGGCCGAATATTTCGCGGCGCGTTACGCCAAAAGGTGTAACCGGGTGGTGAAAGGCATCTCGCCGGCAGCGCGTGCCAGTCTGCAGGGCTATGAGTGGCCGGGGAACGTACGCGAACTGGAAAACGCGATGGAACGCGCGGTGGTGATCGGTTCGTCGGACATGATTCTGCCCGAAGATCTGCCGGAACCTCTGCTGGAGACATCTTCACCCGGCACCGCCGAAACACCGGCGAAGTATCACGACGCGATTCGCAACTTGAAAAAGCAGATGATCATGGGAGCCCTGGAGCAGGCCGATGGGAGCTTCACGCAGGCCGCGAAAATCCTGGGCGTCCATGCCAATTATCTTCACCGGCTGATCAACAATCTGGACCTGCGTATGGCATTGAAGCGGAAGCAGGGGCAGTTGTGAGTTTTAAGTTTTCAGTTGTCAGTTTGAAGTAAGGCAAGAAGAGGATTGAAGCCGGGGTAACGTCGTCCTTGCGGTTTGCATCTGGGTGACCACTCCCATCCCCCTTGGGAAATTCGGAACTGCACATGCACGATTCTGCTTGGCGGTCTGCTGTCTGCACCGCAGCAGTGCGCCCATGGTGGGCCAGAACACCAGGCTGTTGAAGAGGTTAGCTGGCTTCGAGGGCCGGGCACCACTGCGGCCATCCGGGAAAGAGAAGCATCAGCTGGGCGGCATGTTCCCATCGTGGCATTGACGGCGTACGCGATGAAGGAAGATCGCGAACGATGCATCTCAGCCGGCATGGATGCCTATATCACCAAGCCAATCCGCCCGAACGAATTGTTCGCGGCGATCGAGAGCGTCACGGCCAAGCCAGTTCCGGTGTGAATGGCAGACGACTCGCGAAAGCAGTGTCCGACGCACCAGCTATTTCGGCTTGAGGGACTTCAGCAAATGGTTGACGGCCTCTTGTGCTTGATAAGGGGAAATCGTGGTTTTGTTACTCATGGATTTCTGGCTGATGGCGCGGTATGCCAACTTTTTGGTATTGCGCAGCGCCAGATCGATCACGAAGGTTCCTTCGCTGACCCGCACGTTCTGAAATTCCACTTCGGGCGGGCCCCAACCCCAGCCCCATCCCCAACCCCATCCGGGGTAGACGGTCTGCACCGTGGCGTTGCGCGTTTTCACGGCGACGTGGTAATCGACAAGCAAATCCGCGGTCGCTGGATCGTTCACTTGCACGAATCCCTTGGATTTCAGGGCGTGCTCAATGGCTTCTTTCAACTGATTGCGATTCGCTTCGGTGTTCCAGTCACGGTTGCTCTCCAGATGTTGCGGAGGGGGAGGCTCCGCGGCCGGGCTAGTGATCACGTCGCGCGAAACGACGGGTCGACCGGTTTGCGCCGGGGCTCCCATGGGGCGCCATGCCCAGGTCATGCCTTTTGTAAGATGAATGTCGGGGTCGCGAATCACCTCGACGTTGTCGTCGCAGCCACCCAGAACCAGCCCGCCCAGTAACACGCCGGCGAGCAGAACTCCCGTCGAACATCGTTGTGCCAAGTCCACGTAACGTACCTCCACACTATTGGAAACACGGGAGCGGCGAAAAAGTTGGCCTATTGAGGGTATTTACTTTGCCGCCGGAACAGGCCAGTCGGCGGGGGGAAACACAACCGGCCAGAAATTGGGAGCGGGGCGGTCAAATTCAAACGCAACATTGTAGAGATCGAGGCCGGAATCCTCGATGCGCACCACGCGACAGCTCATTTCCGCGCCGCTGCGCGGATTCGTCAGCAGGAAGGATTGCCCAACGTGGATGTGCGACTTCATCTGCAGCAAGCCGCCGTGGGCATTCACCACCTGGGTATAGGCCTGCACCTGCATTTGGCGCCGTTCCTCGTCTTCTGCCAGCACGATTACAGACATGCGTAGCATTACGCGTTCACTGCGCCGTCGGTTTTGTGCTTCGGCCATAGCTGACCCTAACCCTGGGATAAGGTTATTTTAACCGTGAAGTTGGGGGCTGGGGAACTGTCCTAAATGCCAGTAGGACCTATTTATTTGGTCAATTAGAGGGGCATGCACAGGAATGATGGCTTTGGTATGATAGTATTTTGAAAATTCAGCAGCTTAGGAACAAGATGGCGACTCAAACTGAGGCTAAAATCCTTCTGCGGGTACGTCCCCGCGGTTTCTGCGCGGGTGTGGTTCGCGCGGTGGATATCGTGGAACTGGCACTGGAAGCGTATGGCGCTCCGGTGTATGTACATCATGAGATTGTGCACAACACCTATGTGGTGGAACAACTGCGGCGGCGTGGCGCCATCTTCGTGGAGGCTATTTCAGAGGTTCCGCACGGAGCTGTGCTGGTGTTCAGCGCCCACGGTGTGCCGCCGACGGTGCGCGGTGAAGCAAAAGAACGCCAATTGCGCGTGATTGACGCCACCTGCCCGTTGGTGACCAAGGTGCATTTGGAGGCACTGAAGTTTGCGCGAGAGAAGCGCACGATTATTCTGATCGGGCACCGCGACCATCAGGAAATCGTGGGCACGTCTGGTGAAGCTCCGGACCGCACGTTGGTGGTGGATTCGGTGGAAGCGGTGGACGCCCTGCACGTTGAAGATCCCGACAGGTTGGCATTCCTGACACAGACCACACTCAGCTTGTATGACACACAAGAGATTGTGACGCGATTGCGGCAAAAGTTTCCCAAGATTATTGGGCCTGCCAGCGACGATATTTGTTACGCGACGCAGAACCGGCAGGAAGCGGTGGAGCAGGTGGCGAAAGATGTCGACCTGATCCTGGTGGTAGGTTCGCAGAATAGTTCGAACTCCAACCGACTGGTGGAATTGGCGAAGCGCTTGAATCGTGAGGCCCAGTTGATTGATTCCGCCGAGGACATTGATCCGCGTTGGCTGGAGGGCGTGAAGAGCGTTGGCCTGACAGCCGGCGCCTCTGCCCCGGAAGTGCTGGTGGAGCAAGTAAGTGAACGGCTCGCACAGTTCGGGTTTACCGATCAACGCGATCTCGACTTGATTCGCGAGGACGTGCGCTTCACACTACCTCCAGAACTGGCGACTATCGCTCCCGCTCCCCGGCGTTAAGTTAGGGGCGGCTAAAAGTTTACTTTGCCGGGCAGGGAATCGAACCGGCTGCACTGGCTGTAACCCGGCAATTACCGACTGCAGAAAAAGGAGCGTACCTTGGCGGTCAAAATAGTCCGTCAGCCGAATAAGCTTGCCTTAATCGGCGCGCCATCAAGCGCCGCTGGATTTCTTCCCGGGACCGAAAAAGCGCCTGCTGCATTTCGCGCCGCAGGTATCGTCGAAAAACTTCAATCCATCGGGTATGAAGTGACCGATTATGGAGACTGCGCGCCGCGGTTGTTTGCCGAGGATGAAGAGCATAAGCGCGCGCGGAACTTGCTGGAAATTGTGGCATTGCTGAACGACCTGAAGCCGCGCGCGGAGTTGGCTGTAAAATCTGGCGCGCTGGTGCTGTTGCTGGGAGGAGACTGCACGCAAAGCATTGGATTGTTGACCGGCGCGCGGCGCTACTACCGGCACGTGAATCTATTGTGGTTTGACCGCGACGCGGATTTGAATACACCGGCCAGCACGCCATCGGGGCGTTTGGATGGCATGGTGCTGGCAAGCATCATCGGCCGAGGATCACCAGAGTTGGTGCGTTTTTGGGGCGAGCCGCCGCTGGTTCGCGAACCCGATACGGTGATTTTTGGTTTGCATCGCATCGACCCACCGGAACAGGAATTCCTGGCGCACTCCCCCATGCGTCATATCCTGGCGGCGGACATCCAGTCCGTGGGCGCGGAGAAAGCGGCGAGCAACGCGATTGCACAGTTACATGCGGACTCGCGCGAATTCATGTTGCACCTCGATCTGGATGTGATCGCGCAGGAAGAATTTACTGCAACGAGTGTGCCGGGTAGCGGCGGGCTTTCATTCGCCGAGACGCAAACGGCGCTGAGCGAATTTGCCAAGCACAAAAACCTGCTGGGGCTGGACATTGCACAATACAATCCGGAAAAGGATCCGGATGGCAGCGGCGCAAAGAAAGTGATCGACCTGCTGGCAGAAGTGCTATCCGCGCGACTTCTAGCGTTAACGACCCCGCCTGCACCGGCGGCCACCGAAGAGACGCCGTCGACCACGGCGTGATTAATTAAAAGAACAAATAATAAACCAGGCCCCGGCTAGTACGTTGGGGGCATTCTTACCGCACGGCCCAAGTGTGTGCGAGACTTTTCTTTCGCTACGGGGTTGAGGGGCAGAGACAGCCACTCTAATTTGCGGACGCCGAGGCTGCCTTTTCGAATGCAGGCTGCATCCTAGCTTGGAATGAAATCAGCAACAGGACCGGTGAAATCTACATGAATTTAGGTACAGACCGGGGCGTAAGGGTCAACGTAAAAAAAAGAGCATGCCATTCAGCCCAAGCCATGTGGGGATGATTTGTGACCAGTAGAGACCGCGGCGTTGACATGAAGTCACGAGACAAAAGTGGAACCTCTATTCGTGTGTGCTTGATGGTGCAGAACCGGCTATTGCGAGAAACCATGACGCGCCTGTTCCATAAAAAGATGGGAATCATGGTCGTTGCGGAGGAATTTTCCGCGGAGAGCTTGAAGGAATCCAGCGAAGTGCATTGCGACATTTTGCTGATGGATTCTATAAAGGCAGAGTGTGAGAAGGATTTGGAGGAATCTCAGGCACAGCACGGGCACGCTCCGAAAGCGCTGTTTTTTGGAATGGACGACGATCCGGAATGTTTCTTGCGTGCCATACGGAAGGGAGCGCGCGGATATTTATTGAAGGACGCCTCTTCCGAGGAGATTGTTTCCGCGGTGCGCCGCGTAGCCCAAGGAGAGGCTGTCTGCCCGCCGAAGTTGTGCAGCTTGCTATTTGAGCATGTTGCGCGCGATAAGACGCCTCTTCGCGAGCGCGTCGGGAGAGCGCGTGGAATGAAGTTGGGACTCACCTACCGGCAGCGGCAGTTGATGGCTCTGGTGGCTCAGGGAATGACGAACAAAGAGATCGCGGGAAAATTGAACCTGTCTGAATTTACCGTAAAGAACCATATCGCGCGGGTGATGAGGCAACTGAACGCGGAAAGCCGCCACGAAGCCGCGGTTCTGATCCATGCGGAGGACTCAGTAGGCGCTCTCAACTAGATGCGCAGAAACGAAAAGGCCACTGCCTTGGCGTGCGCCGCGGGAGTGGCCTTTTTCACGGAATCAAAGTAACTGCTTTTACGAACGACGACGCTTCAGAAACAGTGGCACAGCGCCAATGCCAAGCAGCAGCAAGCTGGCCGGTTCCGGAGTGCTGGCGACGATTGGTTTGCCATCAAGGGTGACGGCGTCAATGGCCAAGCCGGAGTCAAAAAGCTCGTCATCCCAGTTGGTAACTCCGAACAGCAGGAAGTAATCGCCGCCGGTTCCAATCGTGAAGCTGGAACTGACCCAGCCGGTGGTGCCGCAGCCCAGAGCTGGCGCGAGGAAGCATGCACCCGAGGAAGAACCCAAGGGCGACCACATCGTGAGTCCGGGCTGGATGGGGACCATCGCGGGGCTGAGCGTGCTTACCGGCACGGGCATGTTCGATCCGGGAATCGTGTTTCCGCCAGGAGTCGTGCGTGCCGTGGCCAGCACCGCTACCGGAACGGCAGAAGAAGTGAATAGTTCCGCCCAAGCGTAGTCCGATACCAGGCCGCCGTCAGTGGTCGTATAGTTAAAGTTGAAGTTCAACAAGCTTCCAGCGGATGCTGAAAAGATGTTTGTCTGAAGCGTCGAGCCGTTGGTGGCGGTTCCCCGGCCATCGGGACCAGTGACACCGGCAAGCGCTCCTACGCCAAAAATACCCCCGTTTGTTGAAATCCAATCGTAGGCAGGATTTCCCGCTGGCGAAAGTGGTACGACTCCGTCCGCGCCGCTGGAGCCGCAACTGCCGGTGCAGGTCCAGCCAGCCGGAATGGAAGTTGCCGCGATTGATGAGGAGAGGCAGAGCGCGAGCATGAACAAGAACGCAGTCGCAATAAGGTGTGACACAAGCCTTGAAGACCGAAGCTGAAGCACAGTTTTTCCTTTCAGCGATGAATAGAATAGATACACGAGAGCCACAGGAGCTTTTGCAATTCGCTCGCCATACAGGGGCGGTGTTACAGGCTTGTAATTGTCCCTAAGTCTTCGATTATCATTTAGATGCAAGGACGTAAGAGAGGCGAAGTCAGCGGGTGCCCGAGCAGTGTGCGATCCGCGTGTAAAGTTTTCTCCCAAGGTGGAATGACTATGGTGTAGTTGTGCAAATCTCTGTATACAGTAGATACCTCAGGGGTTATGGGAATACCCTATGGGCCGGAACTTGCAAAAAGTGTCTTGCCCTCGAGAGCTTTGCGATCATCCCGGAGGCATCGAGTGATGCTCATGCATGCGCACCTCCGCCTCTTTCGCCAAGCTTTGCACCGCCAAACGAGTTTCGTGAACCATCAGGGTGCAGCCGAGGCACAAGCCGAGTACGGCGGAGGTGCCCGTGGCAACGGCCAGCGCTGCTGCCAGTTCAAAGACGAGTTTCTGACCGTAATAACTCGCGACTGATCCACCGACGGCGATTAGCGCGGACGCCGCGAACAATCCCAATCCCGCATAAAAGCAGCGCAGGGATTTCAGCAACAACTGCGCCCGCGACTGCAACGCGCGCAGTTGCATCGTCCAGGCTTCGCGTTCAGCAGAGCCGACCGCAAACAAAGAAATCTCGGTAGCCACCACGCGGGTGCGATCCACAACTCGAGCCAGCCGGTTGCTGGTGCCCAGAGCGAGAACCGACGACGCATTCGTGAGAATGGCGGGAGCCACGACGGCGGTCAACACCGCGAAAGGAGTACTGGCAAGAATTTGGCTTTGCACGACTCGTCGGCCTCCGAACGCCGCTAAGAATAGTCTGTTTCGTGCGCAGTTTAAAGCAGTGTACTGGCAGGATACTCCGAGAATGGCCGGGGCAATAGCTGTGGCGATAAGTGCTACGCTGGCATCAACCGAGGTTCCCAACCATGAGGCTGAGACGTTTGATCGTCTCGCTCGCTCTTGTTGCGCTTCCGGTTGCGGCGCAGCAATCGGAATCTTTTCCGCCCATTCTGGATGTTCAACTGCGTGTAACTCTGCCCGGTGCTTTCGGGAGACCCTCGCCTGCATTTTGCCCGGCGCAAAACGGCGAAACGATTCCCACGCTGGATTCGAAAAATAAAAACCAAGGTTCACAAGACCCAGCGTGCCCCAATAATTTGATCGCGGCCGACACGGATGAAGAGCTGGGACAAAAGACGCTCGCGATTTTGAAGGAATACAACATCGTCGCGGTGGCCATGCTGCCTGCCGCGCAAGCCAGGCAGTGGCAATCAGCCGCACCGAAGCGGATTGTCCCGGGGCTATTCTTTGCCGCGGATCAGCCGTTCGACAGGGGCCGCATGGATGTACAACGTGCGCGCGGCGACTTTGTGGTGTTGGGCGAAGCGGTAACTCCGCATGAGGCATTCTCGCCGAGTGAACCGGATTGGGATCGCTATCTGGCAATGGCGGAAGAACTGGATATTCCGCTGGGGATTGAAATGGGACCAGAGTCGATGGGCGCGGCGGACTTTTTTGCGACTTCGAAATACGCCGAGCAGTATGGAGACCCGCTAGTGCTGGCGGATGCGCTGGCCCGACACCCAAAATTGCGCGCGTATGTGTTGCACGCGGGATGGCCGCACGCGGAAGGGATGATTGCGCTGATGGCGGCAAGTCCGCAGCTATATGTGGATATCAGCATGATCGACTGGTATTTGCCGCGCGAGGAATTCTATAAATATCTGCATCGACTGGTGGAGGCGGGCTTCGCAAAGCGAATTATGTTCGGCTCCGACGAGATGATCTGGCCCGGCGCCATCAAGGTCGGGATCGACGCCGTCGCTTCCGCGGACTTCCTCAGTCCCAAACAGAAGCGCGACATCTTGTACAACAACGCCGCAAAATTCTTGCGCTTTGACGCGGCAAAGATGACCGTGCAGTAGCGTGTTTTCGTGCACCAATAAATTGATGTATCCAATTCGATAAATCGATGTATGGAATGCTGCGGAGTGGAGCGGCGAAAGCCCTAAAATAGGAACAGTCGGCGATAGGTGTGAGCTGAGCCAGTGAAGCAGTCACGCGGAGCGCGATGAAACCTCGATTGCAAGTGATGAAATTTGGCGGCACGTCTGTGGGAGACGCGGTGTGCATTGCGCGAACAGCGCAGATCATTGCCAAGGGCGCGCGCGAAAAAGCTTGCGTCGCGGTGGTTTCCGCCATGAGTGGGGTAACCAACCGGCTGATCGACGCCGCGAACAAGGCGCAGACCGGCAACGTTCAGGAATCGGTGGACGCGATTGAAGGCTTGCGCACGCAACATGAGGCGGTACTGCAGAACCTCACACAGAACGAGGCGGAACGCTGCCAACTGCGGAAAAAAATCGATACGGTGCTCGCCGAAGGCCGGCGCTTGTGCGAAGGAACGGCTTTGCTGCGAGAGTTGACGCCGCGCACGTTGGATGCGATTTCCAGTTTGGGAGAGCGGCTATCGGCGCCGCTGGTGTCGATGTCGGTGCGAGAACTGGGATTGCCAAGCGAAGCGATTGAAGCCACCGAGTTGATTGTGACGGATGCGTTCCATGGCGGAGCGGAACCGCAACTGGGTCTGACGCACGACAAATCTCAGGCACGCTTATTGCCTTTGCTGGAAAAGGGCATCGTGCCAATCGTGACGGGATTTATTGGTGCCACGGCAGGTGGCCAGTTAACGACGCTGGGCCGCGGCGGCTCCGATTATTCGGCAACCATCCTGGGTGCGGCCATCGGCGCGGACGAAGTGATCATCTGGACGGACGTAGACGGTGTGCTGACGGCGGACCCGCGGTTGGTGAACGAAGCGCAGACTATCCCCGTGATTTCCTACCGCGAAGCCGCGGAACTGGCGTATTTCGGCGCGAAAGTGCTTCACCCGAAAACGTTGAAGCCGGTGGTGCAAGCCGCTATACCGGTGTGGATCCGCAATAGCTTTCAACCGGAACGCCTGGGAACGAAAATTACGCCTGCAGGGCGCGGAGGCATCAGCGCCGGGGTGAAAGCGCTGACGGCCATTCGCGATGTGGCGCTGATTAGCGTGGGCGGGCCGGGAATCGTGGGCGTCCCCGACGTGGTTGGCCGAACGTTTTCGACCACTGCGGAAAAGCGCGCTAACGTGCTGCTGATTTCGCAGTCCTCTTCGCAGAACGATATCTGCTTCATCGTTTCCGCGGCGGATGCGCAAACCACGGTGGACGCCATGAAGAAAGAGTTCGCCAACGACCTGGCGCACCAGACCGTGGAGCACATCACCATTGATCCGAACATCGCGATTGTTGCGGTGGTTGGCGAAAACATGCGCGGCATACCAGGGATAGCCGGGCGCACATTCAATGCCATGGGCCGCGAGAGCATCAATATCATTGCTATTGCGCAGGGATCTTCAGAGTCCAACATTTCCTTCGTGATCGAGGGAAAAGACGTGAAGGCGGCGTTGCTGGCGTTGCACCGCGAGTTTGAGCTGGAAAAGCCAAACGGCGTGTAGGTCCCGTTAACGGTTCGTCCGCACCAGACGCAACGCGATGCCCTGTTCGAAGACCGGGCTTACCAGGCGTTTTTCTCCGCCGTGGTGCAAAAACCTTTCTCGCTGTGTCGTCTCCCCGGTAGAAACACTGATCCACTCCGCTGAATAATCGCCCGCGGGAAGTTTGAAGTTCACTGCCGCAGGACCCTTGCCGTCAAAGTAAAAAGCAAAGTGGCCTTTCATATCGGAGAGGCCGTGAGGAATCACTCCGCTTGCGTGCAGGATCGTTTGCGAATCGGGCCGCAGATCGGCCAGCGAAAACGAGCGCAGGAAATCGCTCAAGATTCGAAGCTGGTGGCGAAGCGCAGCGCTGCCGCCGCCGGGGCCGTTTGGCGCCGTGTCGGAGCCATCTTCATGGCCGGCGTTGAAAGAATAGTCGAGATGATCGAAAACGCTGCCGCCCGAGAGCATGAAATTCCATGCCTGACGCAGATAGGGCGCGTCCTCGTGGCCCAGGAATCCAGTTTCGTCATAAGAGAGAGCCTTGCCTAGGCCGTAGTTGGAGAGCACGGCCTGCGGATACGCGTAGTGAAAATTGATGACGCTCACGCCGGGGAGAAGTCCCCGCACTGAAGAGTAAAAGTTGCAGTAATTTTGCGCGACTAGATGCTTGCTGGGAAGCGAAGCCTCTTCGCTGGTGATCCATTCCAGGACGCGAGCTTGCCACGCGAGTGAAAGTGCATCGGCCACTTCTACAGAGTTGGGGAATGTGTCGCGACCGGGAGGCCAAAGATACGGATTGATGATGCCGACTGGGGCGGGGCGGTCGGACCAGGGCTCATTCTGAATTTCGAAGATAACATTGTCGAAATCGTTGGCTTCGTGCACGAGCTTGCGAACGTAGAGTTCTTGAAATTTGAGCGCATTGCCATTTTCGAGAGTGTGGATTTTGCGCCAGTCTATCGAATCCGTGGAGTTCACATTGTTCGCGGGATTAAGGACGCTGATGTTCCACTGCGCTTCATCGTAGTGCGAAGAAAAAAGTGCGATTTCCACGACGATGCCGCGCTTGGCGGCCTCTGCCAGAAAATCGCGATAACGCGCAAAGTATTCCGGGTTCCAGCGCTCCAGATCGAACTTCGATCCGCCATCGGCATAGCCCGGAGTTTCGCTGCGCGCCCAGGGAGCCACGTAGCGGCCAGGCAAGGGAGCAAGATCATTACGCAAAATGCCGAAAGATTTGCCGGGGACTTCGATGTAGATGCCGCCGAACAGGCGTGTGTAGTTCAAACCGTCGCCTTCGAGGGTGGAGAGGTAGCGGCGATAGTCGAAATCGGCGTTGAGGACGGCGCCGTAGTGTTCACCGCTGGAAATCAGGGCGACAGTCTTGCCGCGAAAGAGAAAGTAGTGAGGATTCTGCGGATGCAGCCGGATAGTGTCGGCACTGAGGGTCTGCAGCAGAAGGGCAAACAACAAAACCAAGCGGGTTAGCATTCGGATCCTTCGGCCGCTGCTGGCGGACCATTAGACCGCCGTGGCTTTAGCCGGCCACTGGCGATTTGCCGGCCGCGTGACATAGGAGACGGCGAGAAGCAGCAGCAATACCAGCGGCATGAACGCGACGGGGCCATCTTTTGCAAGATAGTGCGCAACACATGCCGCGATCCACGCGAATGTGAATCCGGCATAGGCCCACTCTTTAAGTTTCACCACGCCGGGGGCGACGAGGGTGATGGCGCCAAGGAGTTTGGCGATCCCCAGAAGAATGCGCAGTTGCTGTGGATATCCCACGTGTGCGAAGCCCTGAACCGCTTGCGGACCGCCGGAGAGGTAAGCGTATGCGGCAAACAGCGACATCGCGGCGACCACCCCGGTGCTGACCCAATAGGCTATTTTTCGCGCCATCCGTTTGGTTCTCCTTCCTCAGATACGTTACGAGTAAAAAAGTTAAGACTACAAGCGAAGGTCATTTGATTGCAGTGATGGCAGGACATAGAACGCATCGTGTTGAAGGAATCCTAGCACGCTCGCTGGCCGAATCCTCTCGAATAGGGTGTCACCCCGAATTTACCGTCGGACTGCGTGGCGAACTCCTAGTGGTTGTGCTTGTAGAGTTTTTCGCCGGCGGGGATTTCGATTTGCAGACGGTTTCCGGGCAATGGAAGCGGGCAAGTGGTGAAGGGATTGTACGCGCAGGGTGGATTGTAGGCTTCGTTGAAGTCCAGTTCGGCGGCGCCATCCTTGGGGACGTCGGCATCCAGAAAACGCGAAGCGGGATAGGTGAGCTTGCCGCTGGTGAGATCGCGAAACACGATGAACAGCCCGGGCGCGGAGTCATTTTCCTCCGCATCCAAACGAACCGGCTGTCCTCTCAGCGAAAAAGTGAGATAGCCGATGACCTTCAACTTGATGGCATCGCCCAACACATTTTGCGAATCCAGTTCCTTCGGAGCTGGGTAAGCGACAAATTTCGCGGTGACGTGATACGCGGGATCAATGGGAAACCAGTTCAGGCCGGTGAAATTCTTGCGCAGTTGCGAGTTGTTGTCCTTCATGCGGATGGCGAAGCGGTCGCCGCTGGCGTGCACATATAAGGTCAAGTCGCCGAGGACAACGCGATCCTCGCGAGAGTCGGGGCGCAAGTCCGCGGTTTGCACCGGCTTTCCGTTCATTGTTGCGGCCACCCCGGAATTCAGGCGCATCGACGTTTTGCCGGCATGAAATGTGAAAACTCCGGCGAACGCCGGAGCGCCAGGCGGCAGAACAATGTTGTTCTTCGGATCGGAGCCGAAAGTGTTTTCTCCGTCGTGCATCCAGAAAAGTCCCGCGACGGTGAGCCAGCCAGTATCAGAGGTGAGCTTGGCCTGGTAGGCCTGCCGCCACTTTTCGACGGATTGCTGGTAATTCGCATCGTTAGCGGCCGACGGGCCGAAACCGAGGAGCGCGACCAAGACTACGATTGCGGCGCGTTTGCGCACCATTGAAATCGTCAATCGCTGCATCCGCGCCTCCATTCGAACCACGAGTCATTGCCACACAATTATTCAAGGATGGGAAGCCATCCGTTTGCGATGATAGCGAGCCAGCCCAAGCCATGAAAGGTTGAACGCGCCGACGAAGCCGTATTGAGAAATTTCCTCGGCGGACAAAGTCGCACTGGCTTCGTGGGTCACTTCGCGCACGAACGCGTCGGCGGCTTGTTGTTCGTCGTGTCCGGCCCCGAGGACTTGAGCCGCGATATCGCTCCAGCGGTGCAGGCGCTCGCGATAGTGCGCGATGTGGCTTGCAGGCTGATCGGAGAAACCGAAGTGCGTCAGGAACAATTGCCGCGGCTGAAGCTTCGCGATGGCATCGAGCGAAGCGTCCCACGGTTCGATGTGAATATCCGGTGGAGGAGTGGCGGGAAGAATGAACGACTGTCCTTCAATGCAGATGCCGGCGGTGTCGCCGACGAAAGCGACGCCTTCGCCAGGGTCAAAGTACGTGACATGATGCGATGCGTGGCCGGGCGTATACAGCACGCGCAATTCCCGCGAACCGAACGAAAGCGTCTCGCCGCCCGCGAGCACGTGCAGGTTTTCCTTGGGGACTGGCAGAAAGTCGCCGAACAGACGACGCAGATCATTGCCATACAGCCGCTGAGCGCTGGCGAGCAAATTAGAAGGGTCGGCCATATGATCGGCGCCGCGCGCGTGAACATAAACCTGCAGATGAGGATTTTCTTGTACAAGGGAACCGCTGGCGCCGGCGTGGTCCAGATGAATGTGCGTCAAGAAAATGGCTTGCAGGTCAGCGACTGAGCAGTGGTGCGCGGCAAGTTGCTCGCGAAGATTCTGCAGCGTGGAGGCGGGGCCGGGATCCACGAGCGCGCGAAAATCGCGGGACAGCAGTAAAGCAGAGGCGATGGCGCGCGGCCGGCCTTGCCAATGCAGATCCAAAGGGACAATGGAATTCATGAAGAAAAACAGTGTAACGCAAAGAAACTCGCGAAGGCAGGAAATGGCGCTTGGCCCACGCGGGAGAGGGGTTGTGGGTAATTTCAAGGAAAGACTTGCAGAATGATGAACTTGTGGAATATGCTTTGTGCACTGCGGCTGGTGTCCATCTGTACCTCGCGGCCCGCGAGAGAGATTCAGCCGCAAAACCGCCCATCGAAGAGGAACATGTCTAGCGCTGCGTACTGCCATGCGTCTTCTGTCCAGCGCAGCGGGAAGCATCTAGGAGAAGACGCATGAGATACACGGGTTTCTTAGGATCGAATTCAGGGAGGAATACTATGCGCAAATGGTGTGCAACTGTGGCAATGGGCGTTTTGTTTGCTCTGCCACTCTGTGCGCAGCAGAAAGATGCGAGCACAGCAAGTAAGAGCAATACCACGTCGGAGAGTACCGCAACAACTAACGCCACAGCGGGCGACTTCAGTATCGCCCCCGCATCGAGCAGCTTGTTCCCGATGCCGGCAGCCGCGGCAGCGAGGCCTGCGGACATCTTCTCAGATTGGGACAACAATCCGTGGAATCGACATGCCTGGGGCCTTTTGACGCCCAAGTATGAAATCGCGGGAATGTTCCAGTACGTTAACTTCTGCCCGTGTGCGTTCAAGAATTGGAACAGTTTTGGAGCCAGCGGATCATTCACCTACAATGCCAACAAGTATTTGGGTCTGAATGCCGAGTATGGCGCCTACCACTTCTCTCGCAGCGTGTACGTGCTGAACGGAACCGACTACACGTCGACGAGCATCACCGGCAGCTTCCAGACTTGGTTGTTTGGTCCCCGGCTGAACCTGCGGCGCTTCGATCATTTCGTGCCATTCGTTGAATTCATGGTCGGTGCGGCACACGGCGGACCCCAGGTTACCGGAAGCAACACGCAAAACACGTTTGCATTGGCGGCAGGCGGCGGCGTGGACGTGGTGCTGCTCAAGAATTTGTCCTGGCGGTTTTTCCAGGCAGACTACTTGATGACGAACTTCACTGGTCCCCTGATGAACGCAGAGGGCCGGCAAAACAACTTCCGCATCGGTTCGGGACTGGTGTTGCGCTGGGGCTATCCACCCGCGCCGCCGAAGCCCAATCATCCGCCGGTTGCGGCCTGCTCCGCGGATAAGCCCTCGGTCTACCAGGGCTCCAACGACCCGATCGCTATCCACGTGAACGCCACGGATGCGGACAACGATCCTCTGACCTACGCGTATACGGCGACAGGCGGAGCGATTGAAGGAACCGGTCCAGACGGCCGCTGGAACTCCAGCGGAGTGGCGATCGGCTCTTACACCGTGAACGCCAAGGTCGACGACGGCCGCGGCGGCACCGCTACTTGCTCGGTCGACGTCGCTGTGACCAAGCGGCCCAACCGTCCGCCGGTCATTTCGTGCGCACCGGAACGCAGCCCGATTCTTGCGGGTGAGCGCGTAGCCATCAATTCCACCGCGAGCGATCCAGACGGCGATCCGATCACCTACAGCTACTCGGCAACGGGTGGCCAGATCTCCGGTACCGGCGCTTCCGCGCAATTTGACTCCACCGGTTTGTCGGCGGGCAGTGTGACAGTAACCGCCACGGCTGATGACGGTCAGGGCGGCCGCACCAGCGCGACCTGCAATGTTGACGTTCAGAAGCCGGCACCGCCACCGCAAGCTGCCAAGGTTGGCGATTGCGGCTACAACAAGGTGGGCGCGTCCCGCTTCGACAACGCTTGCAAGCGCGTGGGCGATGACGTGGCCCTCCGCCTGAACAGCGATCCCAATGCCAAGCTCGTGGTCGTGGGTTATGCAGATGGCAAGGAACCCAAGGCCGCCAAGCTGGCAGAACAGCGCGCTGAACTCGCGAAGAAGTACATCGTCGAGAAGGGTATCGACGCTTCGCGCATCAGCACTCGCACTGGCACCGCATCGACCGAGAAGGGCTCCGAAAAGGATAACCGTCGCGTCGAGTTCGTGGTCGTGCCGGAAGGCGCCACGTACTAAGAAACTCGGGGCGCGAAACGAGTGTGACTAGCTCGTGGCATGCCCTGACAACGAAACATCAACGCGGGCTCTCCGAAAAGAATTCGGAGAGCCCGTTTTTTTGTGAGCAGAATTTCAGCGAGAGGATCATCAGTTGAAAGTGCGAATCGATATCGCAGGGCTGCTGCTGTACCTGTGTCTGCCGCCGAACGTTAGCGCGCAACGTTGGCAACGGCTTGGCCCGGAAGGCGGCATGGTGGTGTCGCTGGGAACGGGCGCACCCGCGGCAGTCTATGCGGGAACTGCGGATGGGCATGTGTTTGCCAGCGAAGATGCCGGCAGCCACTGGGAACTGCGAGGCCGCGTGGGATCGCGGACCGACGGCGTGGTTTCGCGCCTGGTCAGCGGGCCAGGCGCAAGTGGGGGGTTGTTTGCCGCCGTGTGGTACCAGGAAGCCGGGGCGGGCGGAGGAGTGTTCCGCAGTGACGATGGAGGCCGCACGTGGAGCCTAGCGGGATTACAAGGAGAAGCGGTGCGCGCCCTGGAGATTGCGCCTGGAGACCCGAAGGAGCTTGTGGCCGGGACCATCAGCGGCGTGTTTCGTTCGAACGACGCGGGAAAAAGCTGGCAGAGAATTTCTCCGGCGGGCGACGAAGAACTGCGGCGATTGGATTCCCTGGCGATCGATCCGCGTGATGGCAATGTGATTTATGCAGGAACGTATCACCTTCCGTGGAAGACCATCGACGGAGGGAAAAGTTGGAATCCGGTTATCGCCGGGTTGATCGACGACTCCGATATCATGAGTTTGCGCGTGGATGCCACCGACCCTCAGCGCATCTATTTGAGCGCCTGCTCCGGCATCTATCGCAGCGAGAACCAGGGTGGCTCGTGGACCAAGCTGCAGGGCATCCCGTATGCCGCGCGGCGCACCCAAGCCATCGTGCAGGATTCCGCGCACCCTGAAACCTTGTACGCTGCCACCACCGAAGGATTGTGGGTGACGCGCGACGCGGGAGAAAGTTGGAAGCGAACCACGCCCAAGGAATGGGTGATCAATGGCGTCGTGGTCCCGCGAGGGGCCGGTGCGCAGCCGGGACGAGTTCTGATCGGTACGGAGGGGCAGGGCATCCTGGCGAGTGACGATGCCGGCGAGACCTTCTCCACTGCGAATGCAGAATTCACTCATACTGTCGTCTCGCAACTGATCGGCGACCCGCACCAACCAAATCATTTGCTGATCCTGCTGCAGACGGGCGGAGCGCGGCTGCTGGAAAGCCGCGACGCCGGATCGAACTGGGCGCCGATTCCGTTGACGAAGAGCGGAGCGGCGACGGAGCCTGAGCTTAACCCGGAGAATGTCGAACGAATTTACGGCACGCCCGCGGGGTGGCTGGTGCGAATGCGCGATGGCTCGTTGTGGCTTTGGGACGATGCTGCCACATCCTGGAAAGAGCGGAAGCTTCGGCCTGCACCCGGTTCGGCGCCCGCTTCAAAGAGCAGCGCCAAGAGCAAGCGGCCTGCCGCCCCGGCGCCCCTGCAGATGATCGGCAACTCGCTCGCCTTTGCCGGCGGCGAACTGTTGGCGTTCACAAACCAGGGTTTGCTCAGGTGCCCTCCCACGGCCACCTGTTCGCGTTTGCGCGCGTTCGTTCGCGTTGCGGATGCCGCGGCACTATGGGTGTCGCAGAACGCGCAAGTCGTTGCCGTTGCCGCAGACGGCAAGTTCGGGATGTCCAGCGACGGTGGTGCAACCGCCGTGTGGAGCGATCTGCCCGTGGTTGGATCGGCTGTGCGGTGGATAGATGTCGCTGCGACAGCCGACGGATCGCACGTGTTTCTAGGGACTGCTCAGGGGCTTTATCAGTCCAGCGACGGCGGAGCGCGTTGGGAGCATCACGAAGCAGGACTGCCCGCGGGACAGCTAGAAAGTTGGCTCAGGACAAAAGATCTTATGGCGGTGGCATTGCGCGACGGAGGAATGTATGTTTCGCGCGACGCAGGCAAAACCTGGGAGCGTGTGGATCAAGATGCGGAACGAGGACGCTTCACCGGGATCGTGGAAACGCAACAGGGCGTGCTGTCGGTCGGGTCGCAAAGCGAAGGGGTTCTGCGCCTGTTCCTGAACGGAACGCAGTAAGCAAAAAATGGGGTAAAGAGGGCGTCGATGTCCCATAACGATACATCTTTAGTTATATAGATACTTATGTAATCACTGTATTTGTAATACAGGAGTGTGGCACCAAAAAGAAGGCAAGGATTCCCGGAATGGTATGCGCTCCCATTCCCGGTTCGGGAATCAAGCGGGCAATCCTCGATGCCTATGCAAGGACACTACCGATCGTGGCAAGAGCGTCGAGTGGAACTCTGGCGGCCTTGAGTTCGAGCCGCTATTGGGACCGTTGCTGGAAATGGAGCGTGCCTTATGGGTGCCGGTGATGAAGGGGCGCATGCTGTGCGGCCTGCTTCTGGTGGCTACGCGCGAAAGACAGAAGGCGTTGAATAAGAGCGCGGCCGAGCGCGTCGCGGCGGAATTGGGACTGCTTGTGGAATTGGAAGAGGAACGCAGGTTGGCACGCGAGCGCCAGGCGGATCCGGAAACGTACGACCTGCTGATTTGCGACCTGAGGATGCAGGGAGTGGACGGCCAGATGATCTACCAGACGCTGGTGCAGCGGCAGAACCCGCTGCGCGAGCGCGTTCTTTTCGTGGCCGGCGACGTCTTGTCGCCGCGCACACAGGAATTTCTGGAGCGCCATCGACTTCCGCACGTGGCCAAACCATTTCGCATGGAAGAACTGAGCCAGGCTGTGAAGGAAGTCCTGCAGCGGCAGACGGCCGCGGCCATTCGAGCGGAAGCGACCAAAAATCGCGCGGCGGGAAACGGATGACCATGCAGAACGCGGAGCGCAAGGATCCCATCGAATTGTTGCTGGTGATTTCCGGCAGTCAGGAATTCCACGAGCAGGTGCAGAGGGAATTGGCGCGGCGGCACGATCATTTGTTTGTCACCGACGCCAGCAGCTTCGAGGGGGCACGACGCGCGATTCAGGCTCGTTCGCCGGCGGTGATTCTGCTGGATGAATGCGCGCTGACTAGCGTGGGCCTGGCTCAGCAGGGAAGAAAGCCCACGCCTTGGGCTGCCGCCACTTCGCTGGCGGAGTGTGCTCCGCTGGTGGTGGTGGGCAGCGCAGAACACCGCATGGAACTTGGCGCGTTGCTGGCGGCCGGTGATGTGGACTTCGTCATTTGCTCGGAATCTTCTCTGCAGGTAGCTGTGGGAATGGTGGAACGGAGGCTGCGGCAGCGGCACTTACGCAGTAGGCGCGAGGCTGCTTCGCGGCAGGAGCGGGAGAATCATATGGAAAGCCAGCAGGGAACGCCCGATTTTGGTGAGGTTTTGCGCCACGAACTAAACAATCCGCTGACCGCAATCCTTGGCAACGCGGTGCTGCTTCTGGCGGAACTGTGCCGCCGCAATATCGAGTTGCCGCAGCAGGCGGTGCTGCGATTGGAGACCATCGCCACGCTGGCAGTGCGCATGCGCGAGATGGTTCGCCGTTTGAGCGAAGACTGGGAACCCAGTCGGAGCGCGCGGCGGAAGAACTGGAAACCCACCCCAGCTAAACTGGCCGCAATTTCCTTTCCCGCCGTGCAATTTTCGTTTGTCAGGCAGTCACAGATTCAGTGAGGAGAGTCCTCTTATCGGTTTGCCGAGGGATCCGCGAAAAACTGGAGTACGCGGCGGCGAAATTCATCGGGCTCGAAGCCGAGTGCCCCGGTATGAAATGCTCCCGGGACAACCCACAGCGATTTAGGGCCGCGTGCGGCGGCGTAGATACGCTCGGCAGGGCGGCAGGGAAGTGCAACGTCGTTCGCGCCGCAGATCAGGAAAATTGGAAACGCGCGTCCGGCGACCGCCTTTTCCGGGGAAATGCCGGAGGCGGAGAATCCGGCCAGAGATTCTCCGCGGGACACCAGGAGCCAACTGAACGGTGCGAACAGCGTTTTCCCGAGGAGGGGCGACCAGCGCAAGCCGGCATAATCGTAGGAGGCTTCGCGAAGGCTGGCGAACGGCGCTTCAGCGACCACCGCTTCAATCCGCGGGTCCGCTGCGGCGCATTGTAGCGCGATACCTGCTCCCATCGATTCTCCCAATGCGAAAATGTGTGTGGGATGCTCAGTGGCGACGAGAGCGTCGACGATGGCGTGCGCGTCGTTGCGCTCCAGCCAGCCGTACGTAGCGATCTCGCCTTCGCTCTTTCCGTGGCGCCGCGAATCCATCAGCACGACGTTGTACCCGGCACGCAACAAGATCTCCGAGTGGCTCACCACGCCGATGCGATTGTCCCCTACGCCGTGGAACGCCAGCACCCATGCGCCATTGGCGTTCGCCGCGCGAACTTTCCAGCCGCGCAGCAACGCACCGTCGGGAGCGCGCACGTTGAAATCTTCGCGGCGTCCACCAACATGGACGAACGCAGCATCGGCTTCACGAATCAGGTCTGGAGTCAGTTCTCGGCGTATGGGATGAAGAGATGCGGGTGCGGCAAACCACCCGGCGACTCCAGCGAGCAGGGGCGGAAAGAGCAGCAGGATAAGGAGCACGCGAAGCAGCCGCATATCAAATAAACGAATAGCGCGGAGTAAAAGTTCCTGCGAACCGCTTGTGAAAGCCGCGCGACGTTGCTCGGTCTTGGCTATTTCAATCCAAAGTGTGAGAGCACGACCGATAGCGCGATCACCGCCAGCACGATGCTGGTGACGACCACGTACTTGTAGTCGCGGTCCACCCAGAACGCCCAGATGGAAATGACGACGCGCAGTACCGGGGTAAGAATCAACAAGGCGGTCGCCACCATCATCAACGTGAACGCGTCGAACTCCTTCAGTCCTTGCCAAATTGCCGGCCAGCGATAGTGGGACCGCACCCACTCCGGCGTCAGCGGGTAGGCCTCCGGATGAAGCAAGGCCCGCGCCAGGCCAACCGCGAACAGCGCCGAACTGATGAACATGCCCGCCAGCAGGACGCGGTAAACGTCCTGGTAGACATTCTCTTCCGTGGAACCGGCAGATTCGTTCTTCGAGCGTTGCAACACCATCACACCCCCAGCGACGGCAGGTAAATGCCAAAGCGCATAGCCAAGCCCTTGGCCAGCATTCCGTAGGCGAGGTATGCCATCAACGCGGTAAAAATCCACTTCAATAACGAGCTGTGCAGGCGATTCATCACGGTGGTGCCGACGGTCGCTCCGATTGTCGTTCCCAACGCGACCGGTGCCACCACAGGAAAGTGAATCAGACCCGCCAGGAAAAACAGGATGGAGCTAACGGCTGCGGTCACGCCGATCATCAGCTTGCTGGTGCCCACCGCCACCTTCATTGGCACGTTCATGTAGCGGTTCATGGCCGAGACCTTCAGAACTCCGCCACCCACGCCGAGCATTCCCGATGTGAGGCCGGCAAGATAGGAAACGGCGGCTCCAATCGCCGAGCCATTGACCACGTACTGCACATCGCGATTGGCTGCCAAATCGTGATACGAGCCGTGCAACTGCAGGTAGCGCGACAACCGGTCGGGCTTGGCCTTCGCGAACTCTTGCGACGCAATCTTCTGATCGTCCAGATTCCGCGTGGTGAACGCCGCGTAGCTCATGTACGCCAGCATGAAGGAAAAAATGATCAGCATCAGCCATTGTTGCAGGTAGATCGCCAAAACGCTGCCGGTCAGGGCGCCGATGGTGGTAGCAATCTCCAGGGACATGGCCAACTTCAGATTTGTAATGCGCTGATCGACGTAAGAGGAACCTCCGGCATTGGAGGTCGCGATTACCGAGACTATGCTGGCCGCGACCGCTACCTTCACCGGCAAATGGAACATCAACACCATCACCGGCACGATGAATACGCCGCCTCCCACTCCCAGCAGCGCGCCGAAAAAGCCCGCCAAACAAGCCGCTGCGAGCAGCGTAAGTGCAAAATGTAGCGAGTACTGCATGCGCAGCGGATTCTATCGCACTCGACCGTTTTTGATCTCTACAGGAGTTTCAGGAGCGGAACAGCACATCTTCGCGCTGGAACATTTTGACGGCGAGAAACAGCGCCACGGCAGCGTACACGCAGGTGGATAGGAAAATGATAGCGATATAGTTCCAGTGATAGGTGCCGGTGACCAGTTCCTTACAGAGCAAGCTCATGTTCAGGATGGGCACGAGCGCCAGCTTGGATGTGAGTTCGACGCCCGGCAACATCGCGGCGATAGCCGGAAGAATCACCACCATCATCAGCGGAGTGACGTAGCTTTGCGCCTCCTTGTAACTTTTGGCGAACAGCGAAATGGTCATCAGCGCCGCAGAAAATAGCACGGCGAGCGGAAGAACCATCACGAAAACGGAGAGGACAGAACTGAGCCCGATGCGAAGCTGAAGTGCGGCCGCGTCGCTTCCAGCCTTGTCGAATGCGTGGAAACGCTCCACGGCCCAGAAAGACACGCCCATCGACGTCACGGAGAGCGCGGCAGTGACCAGCGAGGCGTTCAGCACCAGGAAGAATTTCCCCAATACCAGATGCACGCGGGAGACTGGGCTCGAAAGAATCGTTTCCATGGTGCCGCGTTCTTTTTCGCCGGCGGTCAGGTCCATGGCCGGATACATCCCTCCTGTCAGGCACAGCAGAATCACCATGTAACCAATCAAGCCGCCGAAGGTTGCGCCGCCCACCTTTTCCGGCGGAGCCACGTTTTGTTGCTTCACATCGAAAGGTTTCAGGGCCGAATCGGGCACATTTTTGGCGGCCAGTCGCTCTTTCACCACATTATCGCTGTATGTTTTGAAGTAGTCCCGCACGCGGTCGGCGCCAAACGACGATTTCATGTCGCCCTCATAGACGTAAATCTTCAGCGTGGTCGGTTTCTGCTGCGCCACGTCGCTCTGAAATCCCGGCGGAATTTCCACGGCTGCGCGAATATCCTTGTTGATGATCTGGTCCTTCCAGTTGCCCGCCAGCGACGCGACAACAATTTTGTCGTTCTTGCGCAGGCCCTCGAGAAACTGCGGAGAGTCCTCGCCGCCAAGGATCATAATGCGAGGCACCTCTTCCTTTGCCTTGCCCACCAGTGTGATGGCCAGCGCCGCGAAACCCGCGGTCAGCAGAGGAAACAGAATCAGTGGAACGATCAGCGTGGAGATCAAGGTGCGCCGGTCGCGCAGCGCCTCCCGCAGCTCCTTGCGATACACGATGCCAACATTTCGTAGCGACATGTCAGTTGGCCTCCTGCTCGACGTATAGCGGCGCCACGATTTTCACGAATATTTCTTCCAGATCCGTTTCGCCATAACGCGCTCGCAATTCGGCCAGCGAACCTTCGGCCAGCAGTTTGCCAGACTGGATAATGCCGATGGTGTCGCAAAGCTTTTCTACTTCGCTCATCACGTGCGTGGAAAAAATCACGGTCTTGCCACGCTCGCGACACTCACGGATAAACCCGATGATGGTGCGCGCGGTCATGATGTCCAGGCCGATGGTCGGCTCGTCAAAAATCATCACCTGCGGGTCGTGAATCAAGGTGCGGGCAATCGAGGTTTTCTGCTTCATGCCGGTGGAAAGCTTGTCGCAGCGGCGGTCGCGGAAGGAGTTCATGTCCAGGCGGTTGAAGATATCGTCGACGCGTTTCTTGAGTGTGGAATCGTCCAGTCCGTTCAAATGTCCGAAATATTCCACCATTTCCTGGGCCGTGAGGCGCGGGTAGAGCGCCGTGGCAGCGGACAAGAAGCCGACGTTGGCGCGAACTTTTTGCGGATCGTCGATCACGTCGTGCCCGCAGACAATCGCGGTGCCGTCTGTGGCTCCAGGATCGTGGCCAGCATGCGCAGGGTGGTGGTCTTGCCGGCTCCATTGGCGCCGAGTAGACCGTAAATCTGGCCGGGGTTGCAGACAAAACTCACGTTATCGACGGCGCGAATCTCACCGCGCTTCTTGTCCCGGAACACTTTAGTCAGGCCGCGAGTTTCGATCATCGAAAAGTGCCTCTTGAAATGAATGAAAGCAGGACAAACCGCATCTGCAGGGTACTACGCAGCGCGCGACTCAGAAGTTACACGAAACCACCGCACCAAAAAACTGAAATCGCGGGGAGAACTTGGGCTAACCTTTGTGACAGTTGGGGCACTGCTTGGCATCAAACTTATCGGCGGGCACGCGGAACACGTTGTTACATTGGATGCAGACGCGATGGATGAAATTGTCGGACGGAGGCGCCCCGGGTTGGGCCTGTTTTGCCGGGTTCCGTTGGAGTCGCTTGGGCTGAATTGCTCATGGGCCGATTCTAGCACATGCAGCGCGGGGCATTTGGCATCCA
>CAWGXB010000015.1:0-73307 GCA_963826335.1 Candidatus Acidiferrales bacterium
TCTTGCCGGGAAATTTCCTGAAGTATTCGGCGTCGGCAGGCGTCAGGAACGCGCTCTGGTGATGGTCGAACCACCAGGTGACCTTCGGAGAATTTGAATATTTGAAGTCGACGATGACGTTCTCGTCGCCATCGAACAGGCCTTCTTCCCAGGGATGCTTGGCCTTGTGGGTCATGCCGGTAAAATGAAATTGCGCGTTGGCATCCTGGCGTTCGCGAAAAAAGCGGTAGAAGAGTGCGGCCGAGGCGGTGCCATCGAAACAACGATCGTGAAAACAGAGTCGGACATTGGTCATATAGGACGTGCCTGCCGTACCTCCTCTCTGTGCAAGCCGGAAGTAGATGCAAAGCCCTTTACGATGTACGGGTCGACGCAGAATGTCAAGTGCAAATGGCACTCCAGCCGTTTCGGAAGATTGACATAGGTTAGCCTGTCCCCCATCGTCAGATCGCTCTTTTATCTCCCTTGGCGACCCTTCCGCAGTAGACTCCTATTTTCGCATTCGTAGACTCTGCTTGATTCGTGTCGTATCTTATGGTATCTATACATTAAGATGATTCATCGAGGTGAAGGACCACTCGCTTCCCGATTGCGCCAGCGCAAGTTCCAGCTGCTGCGCCGTTTCCCGATTCCCGCCGATGCCCTCCCTGGCTCCCTCTCTCTCTCTCATCTACGCTGCGGCAAGCCCACCTGTCATTGTGCCGATGACCGAGGCCATCCGGTCTGGTCGCTGACCTTTATGGTACGGGGGAAAAAACGTGTTCAACACATCCCCAAGGAGTGGGTCGAAGAGGTGCGGCGCCGGGTCAAGGAGGGACGGGAGTTTCAAGATGCCGTCCGTGAAGTATTGGCGGCCAACGCACAACTGCTCGTGCTGGAGCGCCAACATCGCAAGAAGCACAAGAAAAAGAAAAAATGAACTGTTCGACGCCACGTCATCTGCTGCACTTTGTGACACGGCGTCTTCGCCTCCGACGATACCTCAAGAATCCGGGAGACGGTCGGCAACAACCCCAGATTCCGGCGCAGGCTCTGCTCTGGGCTCTGCTGATCGGCCAAATCCTCCGGCAGTCGAGTTTTCATGCGGTCGAGGCGCTGGTGCGTTCTTCGGCGCGACGAACGCTCTCCATCGCAGCTCCGTTCTGTGACGATACCTTGGGCTATTTCACCGAACGGCTCGATCCTGGCCCGACGCGGCAAGCCCTGCTCTCCCTCATCCGCGGCGCCAAGCGCAACAAGGCTTTTGATGATTGTCGCTGGATCGGCCTGGCCCTCGACGGCACCGGTGCGGGATGGCGAACCAACCATGGCTGCAACCTCTGTCGGCCAAAGCAGAACGCGGCGAAACAGATCCTGGGCTATCAACATTCTTTCGTGATGATTAGCGTGGTGGGAACCGGCCTGTCTCTGCCCTGCGATGGGGAACCTTACGGACCTGGCGATAGCGAGTACGCCGCCGGGCAACGCTTATTGCGGCGGGTAGTCGCGAGCGTGGGAAAACGCTTTGCGCAGTATGTGGTCGTCGATGGAGAATTCGCTACCGCACCGTTCCTACATACCGCAGGCGAACTCGGTCTCCGAGTGGTGGCACGGCTGAAAGACAATCTGCCGGAGTTACTGGCCGCCGCCCAGAAACGTTTTCCCGCTGGGCCTCCCGCCACGGTTTTTCAGTATGGGGCGGATCGTGTGGAACTATGGGATGCGGAGGACTTCGATCCCTGGAATACACTCCGCTGGGAAACGGTTCGCGTGTTCTTCTATCGCCAGCACAAGCCGGACGGCAGGGTGGTGGAAGCCTACTGGCTGACGAATTTTCCCTACTCCACGGTGGGCCCTCAGGCGCTGTTCCGCATGGCCAAGAGCCGCTGGGAGATCGAGAACCAAGGTTTCAATGACGCCAAGAGCCGTCACGGCCTCGAGCACATCTGTCATCATCATGCCAACAGTCTGCTGATCGGCTGGCTCCTTACTATGCTGGCTTTGACCATCGAACGACTCTACCGACTCCGGTACCTCCATCGCGGCAAACATCCGGTGCACAGCAGCGCCCAGCTGCTGCTCTTCTTGTGGCTCAGTCTTTCCCGCCCGCGTGCCGCCGACAGCAGCTGACACCCAACCGAAAAAACTGGATGTCCCCACTTTCCGCATACGAGCACGCCCCATCGCTAAACCCATCCGGAGGCCACCACCTCGAGCTACAAGATCTGTCTGAAAATAGACCCGTTTCATCACACTCCGTACGTGTGCAAAAAATACTACTTCCACCGCTCCTTCTCTCCTAGAGTCCTATGAAATTCCGAAACCGCTGATGGCACTCGCAATGCGTTGACTTGGAGCTAACGTTAGCCTAACATCGCGTGACGACGGACCCTACCTAAACAAGTAATTCTCTTTGCGGGAGCCTACGCATGAGTGACTGGATGTACGTGCAGGAGAATCCTGGCGAACAGCTTGCACAGTTGCACTACTTTTCTATGCTGAAGGCGCAAAAAGGCTCTGAGATAACCTTTCGCATCACCATAAAGGAGTTCGCCACGCCGCCGCCCGGGCAGCACGTGCGTTTTTTCGCGGAGGCCGATAAATCGCTGAACCAGCAGACGGCTCCGTTCGTGCCCTGCGGCTGGGGAAACTCGCTTTATGCGGCGTTGGGCGACTGCGTGCGGCTGATCCGGCAGTTTCCTTATGAGGGTGAAGCGTGATCCTACACTTAAGCAAGCGGCAGATTCAGCCTGGCCTGACCGTAGTGGAAATGAAGGGTAGCGTGCATGCGGGCACGGATTGCCGGCGGGTGGAGCAGGAAGTGGACGGGTTGATCCGGGCCAACGAACTGCGCGTAATTTTTGATTTGTCGCAAGTGACGCACATCGACAGCGCCGCAATCGGGTGCGTGGTGCGATGCCTGTCGCAACTGAAGAAGTTTGGAGGCTCGCTGCGGCTGGTGGGAGTGAAAGGGATGATCGAGGGCACGCTGAAGCTGACCAGGGTCGACAAGATCATTCAGATTTACGCCACCGCTTCCGATGCGGCGCAAGACTTCCCGGCGCCTTCGGGAGGCAGCGACATCACCGCGACTTGACCGAGAGTTAGAACCTTTACGCGCCGACGGTGTAGAACTCGTTCTTCGCCACGCCTGATCTGAGCGTGAAGGGCGCGTTGAAGTAGGGCGCAGCCGTCAATGCCTGCTGCAGATCGCCTTCATCCACATAACGGCGCTTGGGGATGCGCCGCTCCAAAAGGGCCAACTCTAAAGGTTCACGTCGAAATGGATAGGGATCGAGAGTGTAGCGATTTTCTCCGACAGCCCGAAGCTGCCAATCGACTTCGCGCTCGTCGTTTACCGGCACACCTTCAATCGTAATATCGCCGCCTTCGCCGAGGCAGAAATACAACGACAGACGATCGAGCGCGTCCAACCGTTGCTGATTGGCTTTGATCGCAGATTCATCGGTGAACGGCCTCATCGCCGGATCGTTGCGCAGATCCACCTTCAGGCGCAGCTGTTGCAGCCGTAAGCGCTGGACAAAGTCAGCGGCCACATGCTGCTCGTGGGATTTCACATATTTTGCGGAATAACCGGGCATGGTGGCGCGCGCGCGATCGTACAGATTCATGCAGTGGCCGGCAATCAACATGCCAGCGTAAAGATCCGCTCGAACGGCGCGTTCAATCCCGCGTTGATACAAGGCAATATGCTCTTCTGTCGGGACGGTCATGAATGTGTACGGTACGAATGTTTTGGGATCTACACCGGGCAACATTTCCCATTCCTGCCAGCCATTATCGTGCTCAGCAGCCGCCAGGCAGAACGATGCAAAGGGCTCAGGCCGCGCAAAATCCTCGTTGCCCCATTCGCGCGCAAAGAATCCAGAGAGAAACGCGTGATCCGTCTGGCGAATCACCACCATCGGGTCGTTGTGTTGCCGGACGATCATAGTTAGTCTTGCTTCCCTTCCACGCCCACATTATCCGCTTAGGGATGGACACAAGCCAGCGCCGCGAATGAGAAACTGGAGGCCACCAGAGTCCCCGTACTACAAGTATTATCAAGACTAGGATGCGAGGAACGAGGGAACGGTCAGACGCGCCCTCAAATTCTATTGTAAGCGCTGGTCAATTTTTGCGCAGGTACAGAAAGAGGAATGGTCAAGCAACCTGGCGAGCCGCGGATTGCTGGGATTCTTCACGCAGCGCGCGAATGAGAATCATTTCGACATCAGTGGCGTGCCAAGGGCTGCGCGTAATGTCAAACGCTCCCTTCTTGAGCGCCTCGAGATACAAATCCCATTCGCCATGGCGAGTGGTCACAACCAGGCGAGGGATTTTATGGTTGAAATGATGGGAATGAATTAGATCGGAGTACGAACCGTCGGGCAGATGTTCATCGCAAAAAACAAGGTCCACTTCCTGGCGGGCGAGCACTTCCTCCGCTTGGGATCGCGTCGAGCAGGAAATGATATCGGCGGAAAGGCACTCGAGGGTGCGAATGAGCACTTGGCGAATTTCCAATTGGGGAGAAACAACCAGAGCGCGAGCCTGAGGCTGCGTGGGGGTTTGTGGCGTGTCGTCGAACGCCGCCGCAGGTTGGGTGTGCGCAAAAGAGGCCATGGCTGAAATAACCACCTTTCGCTGAGAAATGGGGGAAATGTTCATATCGCCATTTCCGCACTACGCCAATACAGTCTTTCCTTTAGGATCGATTGACGGGATCAGGCCCAGTCGAAAACACGCCAAGTTCACAATTTGATTGCGGCCAGCTTTTTCAGGTCTTTCAGAAATTCCCGTTCTTGTTCGTGGCGGGATTTCTTGTCGGGAGCCCGCCAAATGGAAGACGGATGCACCGTGGCCATTACGTAAGGAGCGAGAGAGGATTCCAGCAGCTCTCCGCGGTGTTCGGTTACACGGAAGGCGCGGCCAAGAATGGCCTGCGCGGCAGTTGCGCCGAGGCACACGATCACCTTGGGCTTTAACGCAGCGATCTCCGCATCCAACCAGGGCCTGCAAGCGGCAATTTCGCTGGCGTTGGGTTTCTTGTGAATGCGGCGCTTGCCTCGCGGCTCCCACTTGAAATGTTTAACGACATTTGTCAGGTACACCTGCTTGGGATCGACGCCGGCTTCTTGCAATGTAGCTTGCAATAATTTTCCGGCCGGGCCGACAAAAGGTTTTCCCTGTAAATCTTCCTGATCTCCGGGCTGTTCACCGACCAGCATGATGGGAGCGCGTGAACTGCCGCCGCCAAAAACCGTCTGAGTAGCGTTGCGCCACAGATCGCAATTCTTGCAGCCCTGGGCCGGCCGGGCTAATTTCTTCAACGAATGCGGCAGGAGCGGCAATTGCGGCGAGGCTGCGCCTTTTTTCGAGCGGGTCATCAAATTGGTGTAGATGCTGGGGAAATCGCGAAAGTTTGACAAAGGCTACCGAGGAGAGGGAAAATAATCATGGCGAACAAAAAGCGAATACTCCCCTTCCTCGCCCCTTGATTGCCATGCGCTCCTCTTCTGCTGCTTTACGGCTCCAAGTCGAATCCGCCCTTGCCGGGCGCGTCCTCTCTCCCTTTCGGCTTCGCGAACCGGAGGCCACTTGCACCGCTCCCACAGGAATCCCTGCGCTGGATGAAACCACCGGAGGCCTGCCGCGGGGAAGCCTGACGGAAATTTACGGCCCAGTTTCTTCGGGAAAAACTTCCATCCTTCTTTCGACGCTGGCGGGGCGCACCAGGAATGCCGAAGCGTGCGCGCTGGTGGATGTGCAGGATGCCTTTGATCCGAATGTTGCGCAAACCGCTGGCGTGCATCTCGAACAGATGCTCTGGGTGCGCTGCCGCAACCTGGACCAGGCTTTGCGTTCCACGGATTTGCTTTTGCATGGCGGAGGTTTCGGCCTGATTGCGCTGGACCTGGCGGATGCTCCGGCGCGCGTGGTGCGGCAGATTCCGCTAAACGTGTGGTTCCGTTTGCGGCGCGCGGTGGAAAGCACGCCAACAATTTTGCTGGTTCTTTCGCAGGAGTCGAACGCCAAGACATGCGCTTCGCTGGTACTGCGTTTGCAAAAAGAGGCGGCTACCTGGTCGTTGCATCCGAGGAACAACGCCGGCCGGATTTTGCACACGCCCAGTTGCTTGCTGGATGGATGGACCAGCGAGGCGGAAATCGTTCGCACGCGCATTCAACGGGCGACACCCAGCTATATCGACATCGACAAAAGTTCCGTTTCGCGCCAGGACGCCGGCGAAACAGTTCGCTTTGCAGTTTGCACGGACCCGCGTCGCGAACATGAGCCAACTCTCCCCGTTCCCTCACCGGCACGAAAAAAGGAAAGGAAACAGAATCCCGGTTGAGCGATTCTCTTCCCTCAACGGGTTTTTCGAAACGCTATGGCATTCGCTGCCATTTTTATTCCCAATTTCAGATTGCAGGCGGTGGTGCGTTGCGAACCCGAACTGTCGATTCGGCCCATCGCGTTGATCGATGGCCCTGCGCCAACCTATCAGGTGGTGGCGGTCAACCGTTTGGCCGCGCGACTGGGAGTGGCGGAAGGCATGACAAAAATAGCGGCGACGCAATTTCCCGGCGTAGAAATCCGGCCGCGCGGAAAACTGCAGGAAACCACGGCGCACGCGGTGCTGCTGGATGTGGCGTGGTCGTTTTCGCCGCGCATGGAAGACACTGCCGCGGATACGGTTCTGATTGATCTGCAGGGCCTGGCGGCGCTGTTTGGTTCGCACGAAAATATTGCGGCAAGCATGGTGGCGAAATGCGCGGAAATGGGGCTGACCGCACATGTGGCCATTGCCGCAAATGTGGAAACCGCGTGTGTGGTGGCGCGAGCTTTGCCGGGGGCTACGGTGATTCCGGAAGGCCTGGAAGCAAAATTTCTGGAGAGCCTGCCGGTGCAGATGCTTTCGTTGAGCGAGGAACTTCGTGAAATATTCGACCGTTGGGGCGTGAAGACTTGCAAAGCGCTTGCTTCTCTGCCGGTGATTTCTCTTTCCGAATGTGTTGGGCAGGAAGGTGTGCGGGTACACGCCATCGCTTCCGGAGACGGAGTCAGATCGCTGGTAATCGCCGAGCCGGCGCATTGCTTCGAAGAGTTTTTTGAACTGGAAGACGCGGTCGAGGACCTAGAGCCGCTTTCTTTTCTTCTGGGCCGCCTGCTCGACCAGCTTTGCGCGCGGATTGCCGCCCGATCGCTTGCGGTTCGCGCAATCCATCTGCATTTTACGCTGCAGCCTTCGTTTGGAAGCGCGTTCGACTCTTGCGGCGAAGCGCTCCGCAAAAAAGAACTTTCCAACGATTATGTTTGCGCGCTGGAAATGCCCGTGCCGTGCCGCGACGCAAAACTCCTGCTGAAACTGGTGCGCTTGCGGTTGCAATCCACGCCCCCGCACGCGCCGGTACAAAAAATTCACATGCTCGCGGAGCCTTCGTTCCCGCGCGTGACGCAAGGCGGATTGTTCGTTCCCGAAGCTCCGGACCCCGAAAAGTTGGAACTGACCATTGCGCGCATCGCTCACGTGGTCGGCGAAGGCAATGTGGGTTCGCCGCAGTTGACGGATTCGCATCGCCCGGATTCCTTCCGCATGCACAAATTTTCCGTGGCATCCGCATCCGCGTCCGCGCAGTCGCTCCATCGTGACGGAACAACGGAAACGAAAGTGGGATTCCGGGCTTATCGTCCGCCAGTCTTCACGAAAGTGAATTTGCGTGCCGGACGCCCCACAAACCTCGCATTTTTAGGCCGTTCCGGAGAGGTCGTTCACGCTTCCGGGCCTTGGCGCACGTCGGGCGATTGGTGGGAAGACGATCCGTGGCAGCAGGACGCGTGGGACGTGGAAGTTAATTTCACGTACGAAACTCCGCCGTCACAAGGTTTCTATCGCATTTGTTTCGATTCGCGGCAGAAAAAATGGTTCGTATTGGGCGCATACGATTGATGTACATCGAACTGCACGCACGCTCGGCTTTTAGTTTTCTGGAAGGCGCCTGCACGCCCGAAGACCTGGTTGGCGCTTTTGCGGCGCATGGCATGCCGTCGATGGCTTTGCTGGACCGCGATGGCTTGTACGGCGCGCCGCGGTTTTATCTGGCGGCAAAAAAGCTGGAACTGACCGCGCATATCGGCGCCGAAGTTACCTCAACAACGGGAGGTCGCTATTGTCTGCTTGTCGCTTCGCGCCAGGGCTATCAAAACCTTTGCCGCCTGATCACCCGCATGAAGTTGCGCGCAAAAAAAGGCGAAGGCGCCATCGATCTGGACGAATTGCGAGAGGCAAAGGACGGCTTGATCTGCCTGACCGGAGGCGACGAAGGGCCATTGGCGCACGCGTTGCGCACCGGCGGCGCCGACCAAGCCGCAAAATGCCTCCGCGAATTTTGCGACATTTTCGGCCGCGAAAATGTTTACGTTGAAGTGCAGCGCCATTTTTCGTTGCAAGAAGAGCGGCGCAATCAAGCCGCCATTGCGCTCGCGCGCTCGATGCAACTTCCGCTTCTGGCTACCAATGGAGTTTGCTACGCCTCGCCTGACCAGCGCGAAATTCTGGACGTATTCTCTTGCCTGCGCCACCACCGCGTGCTGGCCAATGCCGGCCGGTTGCTATCCTGCAACTCCGAACGCTACCTGAAATCGCCGGCGCAAATGTCCGCTCTCTTCGCGGATCTGCCGGAAGCCATTGCCAACACGGCTGAACTGGCGTCGCGGCTGAAATTCACACTGAAAGATCTGGGCTACCAATTTCCCGTCTATCCCACGCCCGACAACGAATCGCAGATTGCATTTCTGCGCGCGCGAACATGGGAAGGCATGGTGCACCGCTACGGAACGGGAAATGAAAAGGCCGTGCAGCAGATCAATCGCGAACTGGCGGTGATCGAAAAACTGGATCTGGCCGGATATTTCCTGATCGTCTGGGACATCGTTCGCTTCTGCTGCGACAATAATATTCTCGTGCAGGGACGCGGCTCCGCTGCCAACAGCGCGGTGTGCTACTCGCTGGGAATCACTGCTGTAGATCCAGTCAGCATGGAACTTTTGTTCGAGCGTTTTCTGTCGGAGCAGCGCGGCGAATGGCCCGACATCGATCTGGACCTTCCCAGCGGCGATCAGCGCGAACGCGCCATCCAATATGTTTACCAGCGCTATGGCAAGCTGGGCGCGGCCATGACCGCGAACGTGATTACTTACCGCGGCCGTTCCGCGGCGCGCGAAATCGGCAAAGTTCTGTCGTTTGATCCGGAAACGTTGAACCGGCTGGCCAGCCTGGTGGGCGCGTGGGAGTACACCGATTCAAAAGATACGTTGACGCGGCAGTTTCAGGACGCGGGCCTCGACCTGCAGCAGCATCGCATCCAGAAATTTTTCGAGTTGTGCCAGAAAATTCAGGATTTGCCGCGACATTTGGGGCAGCACTCCGGCGGCATGGTGGTTTGCCAGGGGCAACTCGACTCTGTGGTGCCGCTGGAGCCCGCCACCATGCCGGGGCGCGTGGTGGTGCAATGGGACAAAGAAGATTGCGCGGATATGGGCATCGTGAAAATCGATTTGCTGGGCTTGGGAATGATGGCGGTGCTGGAAGATTCGCTGCGGCTGATTCGTGAACACTATCGCGAAGAAATCGACCTTGGCCGCTTGCCTGCCAATGATTCCGCGGTGTACTCCGCCCTGCAAAGCGCCGACACCATCGCGATGTTCCAGGTGGAAAGCCGCGCGCAAATGTCGTGCCTGCCCCGGCTAAGGCCAAAATGTTTCTACGATATTGTGGTGCAGGTAGCCATCATTCGTCCCGGGCCGATCGTCGGGAAAATGGTGCATCCATATTTGAACCGGCGCCTGGGCCGCGAAGCTGTCGAAAGCCTGCATCCTTCGCTGGAATCCACGCTGGCACGCACGCTGGGTGTGCCTCTTTTCCAGGAACAATTGTTGCGCATTGCCATGATTGCCGCGGGATTCTCTGGCGGTGAAGCGGAAGAACTTCGCCGGGCCTTTGGATTCAAGCGCTCCGAAGCGCGCATGAAAGAAGTGGAAATTAAGCTTCGCCGGGGAATGGAAAATAACGGAATCACGGGAGAGACCCAGGACAAGATCGTTCGCTCCATCACTTCCTTTGCGTTATACGGATTCCCCGAATCGCACGCGGCTAGTTTTGCGTTGATCGCTTACGCCAGCGCGTTTTTGAAATGCCATTATCTGGCGGCTTTTACGGCCGCCATGCTGAACAACCAGCCAATGGGCTTCTACCAGCCCGCCACATTAATTAAGGATGCGCAGCGCCATGGATTGCGCTTCAAGCCTATCGACGTGGCCAGCTCCGATTGGGATTGCCTGCTGGAAGATACGCCAGACGGCCTTCGCGTGCGCATTGGTTTGCGTTATGTAAAGGGCTTGCGAAAGGAAGTGGCGCTGCAAATTTGCGAGCAGCGCCGCATTCGTTCGTTCGATTCGATTGAAGATTTAAAACAGCGCGTTCCTGAAATTCGCAAGGATGAGTTCCGCGTGCTTGCGGCCGTGGGCGCGCTGAATTTTATTTCCGGCAAAAAGGGATTTCACCGGCGCGATGCTCTATGGCAAGTGGAGCAGTCCAGCCGCTGGTCGGGGCCGCTGCTGGCCGGGCAGTCGTTAACGGAGAATCAAGCCGGCGAATCGTCGCCACTCGACTGCATGAACCCGGAAGAACGGCTGAACGCCGATTTTCGCGGCACTGGCGTCACCATTGGGCTTCATCCCATGGCTTACCAGCGAAACGCTTTGCAACGGCAAGGCGTTTCTCCGGCCGTTCAACTGCCGTCTTTTGCCGATGGCAAATTCGTGCGCGTGGCCGGCGCCGTCATCGCTCGCCAACGCCCCGGCACCGCCAAGGGATTCGTGTTTCTCAGTCTGGAAGATGAAACCGGCGTGGCGAACATCATCATCACACCGCAGCTTTTCGACGAAAGACACACGACCGTGGTGCACCATTCGTTCCTGATCATTTCCGGCGTGCTGCAAAATCAGGATGGAGTTGTGTCAGTAAAAGCCCGCACTGTCGAGCCGCTGCACACAGCAAGCGCCGAGATGCAGTCCCACGATTTTCATTGAGAATCGCGCTGACGGGCGTTGCGTATCAACTTCCGATTGGTGCCGCGCACAGGAAATGGACGTTGTCTTCGTTGCCGAGCAGCGTCGCTAGCTCCCGCAGGTAGTCGGCGAGCCGGCTTTCCGGGTCGGCTTTCGTCCCCGACTATGTCCTACCTTCGGGCAAAAATGGCAAACGCTAATTTGATGGTGGGGGATGCTCATTCAGGTACAGGGCGTGCGGGCCGGGTGGCCCAGGCTTAAACCGCTAAGACGAAGTCGGGTGCCCATCCTCGTTTTTTGAGGGTGGGACCTTCGGTTTTCTTCTCTGATCTGAAGCTGATTCCGCCGAGTTCGCGCACACTGTGAAGGCTATGCGTGGCTGATCTAAAAGTCAGCGCTGCATGGAAGACAGAGGCGGGAAGAGACTCAGTTGTCATTCCGAACGGAGTCTGCGGAGCGAGAATCTGCTTTTCTTGGGTTTTG
This sequence comes from Candidatus Acidiferrales bacterium, assembly GCA_963826335.1. Lineage (GTDB taxonomy): Bacteria > Acidobacteriota > Terriglobia > Acidiferrales > UBA7541 > Acidiferrum. The sequence continues at coordinate 11,536 of CAWGXB010000015.1, forward strand.
CACCAAGAGAGATTCCTCGTTTCGCTCGGAATGACAAAACACTTTTCCGCAGGCTGTAAAGCCGCGCTGAATTTTCGCGAGATTCGGCACGACTGAACAAGCTGCGGAAAAAAGGCAAGAGCATTTCCTCAGGGGCTGAAGCCCAATGATAGCCAAGCACTTGTTGTCGAAGCTAAAGCTCCGACCCCCTTGCCGGTGTTCCTCCGCGCTCTGGCCAAACTTACCGCACTCCAAGTATCATCAAGACTGAGCGTGCGGGAGTGGCGGAACTGGCAGACGCGCAAGACTTAGGATCTTGTGGGGTAACACCCGTGGAGGTTCAAGTCCTCTCTCCCGCACCACCACTGATTTTTGGCGTACTTCGCTCCCCTTGCGCCGTGTCGGCGTTCTGAACGAAAATGCTCGCAGTTCTCAACCTTCATCCCGGAGTCATCCTTTTATGAATGAGCGCAGCGTCCGCGATGTTCTGAACCTGTACAATCCCGCCGATCCTCTGGAGAAAGCCTTCACGATTCCCGCGCCGTGGTATTTCGACAAGCGCATCGAGGAACTGGAGCGCAGCAGCGTGTTCGCGGCGAACTGGCAAATGGTGGGGCGGCGGGACCAGGTGAGCGAACGCGGCGAATACTTCACCATCGATGTGAACGGAGAGCCGCTGATCGTGGTGCGCAGCGACGATGGCGTGCTGCGCGCGTTCTTCAACGTGTGCCGCCACCATGCCGCCGCGGTGGTCCCCGAAGAAGTAGGTTGCGCGAAACAGTTTCGCTGCCCGTATCACGGCTGGACGTATGGAAATGACGGCGCGTTGAAGGGCATGGTGGAGTTCGACGGCGTATGCAACTTTGACCGCGCGGACCACGGGCTGGTTCCGGTGCGCGTGGATAGCTGGGAAAACTTTATCTTCGTGAACCTCGACGGAAAGGCCAGGCCGCTGCACGAATTTCTGGGCAAAGCGCCGGAACTGGTGGCGCCGCTGAAACTGCAGGAAAATCTGCACTATTTCGATCGCCGCATCTACACGTTGAACTGCAACTGGAAGGTTTACGTGGACAATTATCTGGATGGCGGGTACCACGTGCCGCACGCGCACAAGGGACTGAACAGCGTGATGGAGTACACGAAATATACCATCGAGAATTTCGAACGTTCCTGCCTGCAGTCCAGCCCGCTGGACTCGTCGGGCGCGATGGAATCCTCGATCGGTTCCACGCGGCAGGGCCACGCTTTTTATTTGTGGGTTTACCCGAACTTTATGATCAACGCTTATTCCGGCGTGATGGACACCAACCTCGTGTTGCCGCTGGGCGTGGACAAATGCGCGGTGATCTTCGATTACTATTTCGCGGACCTCAGCGCCGAGGCGGAACAGCACCACCGCGAAAGCATCGCCGTCAGCGAAACGGTGCAGGACGAAGACATGGCCATCTGTGATTCCGTCCAGCGCGGACTGGGTTCGCGCGCCTACCTGGCGGGGCGGCTGTCGGTGCGGCGCGAAGCGGGAGAACATCTATTCCACAGGTTGTTGCATGCGGATATGACGAAGGCGCTGGCGCGTCCGTTGGCCGCGCACTGAAACACTTCGAGCGGATTGTTTGCAACGCTACTCGAAAATGATGGTTTTATTGTTGTAGAGCAGAATTCTGTTTTCAATGTGCCAACGAACGGCGCGAGAAAGCACCACCTTTTCCAGGTCGCGCCCCTTCTCAACGAGATCCTCCAGCGAATCGCGGTGCGTGATGCGCGTTACACCTTGCTCGATAATCGGGCCATCATCCAACACTTCCGTGACGTAGTGAGCGGTGGCGCCAATCAGTTTTACGCCGCGCTCGTAGGCTTGGTGATGCGGCTTTGCGCCGATGAACGCGGGCAAAAACGAGTGGTGGATATTAATGATGGGCTGCGGGAAGTGCACGATGAAGTCCGTGGAAAGCACCTGCATGTAGCGAGCAAGGACCACAACGTCGATGTGCTGCTCACGAAGAAGCTCCAGTTGCTGCGCTTCAGCTTGCGGCTTGTTTTCTTTGGTAACGGGAATGTGATGGAAGGGCACGCCGTAGAAATCGGCGTCGCGTTTCGCGTCCAGATGGTTGCTGATAATCAGCGGATAATCGCACTGCAGCTCTCCGCTGCGCTGGCGATAAAGCAAATCCACCAGGCAGTGATCATGCTTGGAAACGAAGATGGCCACACGCGGGCGATAATTGCCCAGGGCGATGCACCAGTTCATGCCGAACTTGTGCGCGATGGGGCCAAACGCGCCGTCGAAGTCCTTCAGGTCCAAGCGGAATCCGTCGAGATCCCATTCGACACGCGCCAGGTAATATCGTTCTTCGCCAGCTTGATGCTGCTCGAAGTGAAGAATGTTTCCGTCGTAACGATAGATGAATTCGGCGATGGTGGCGTCGAGTCCTTTGCGGTCTGGGCATTGAACCAACAGAATGGCGCTGTTTCTCACGGCAGGTCTCCTGGCGGCCGGCCGATTCGATGCGAACGGAGCAAAGCGACGGCAGGCGCGCGTATTTAATTGGCCGCGAGGACCGGGGCGGTGATCCGCGGCATATAAAACTCGAAGAATTGGTCGGAGTCCGAGCGCAGGCACACTTGCGCGTTGGGCGCTCCCGCCTCGGCCTTTGTGCTTCCCTGCTCGTCGACGCGCAAGCGCAACGGCGTGGTGGGGCACAGCTCCGGCTTGATGGCATAGGCGACGGCCACAGCGTCAAAGAGCGTGGGCGTGATCTGGTTGCCATAAGACCATTGATGATAGAGCAGCGTGAGCGCATCGGTAATGGATGTTCCGGTGCTGAGAATGTTTGCGCGCTCGAGTTCCTGCAGCTTGATCTGCGTGGAATCGAGGGGCATGACATAAAGCGGAACGCCGGAAGTGAACAGTTTTTGCGCGGCGGGAATGTCACAGAGGATATTCCACTCCGGTTGAGGCTGCGGCTTGGCGGTGGGGTAGTTGAAGCCGTCGTAGCCGCGGTAAACCGAACCGCCCATCAAAACGACGCGTTTGAGCTTGCGGAATGTGGCGGGATCGCGGTCAATGGCCGCGCCAATGTTGGTCTCTGGTCCAATGGCGATCAACGTGATCTCGTTGGGATGCTGGCGGATTTGTTCCAGCAGGAAATCCACCGCCGCGGGAAAGGTTCGATCGGGGCCGCGCTCCGCATATTTGGCTTGCGAAAAAGTGAGCTTGCCCTTGGCGGGGTACTTTTCGGTTCCAACTGCGATGGGGATGTCGGTTCGCCCGGTTTCCTGCAGGAATCGCGCTACCAGTTTTGCGCGAAGCGGAGTATTGCCCCAGGCTGTAGTGATGCCGAGGATTTTCAATTCCGGGCTTTGCAGCGCTAGCGCGACCGCGAAGGCGTCGTCAACGTCGTCGCCAATATCGGTATCGATGATGACAAGCTGCGGCGCGGTTTGCGCAGGCGAGGAGGTCTGGCGCGACTGGCCGAACGAAGAGGACGCAAGCAGAACCACGATAAGGAATTTCATTAGAAAATGACTCGTCGCGCGGCTGGCGATCTTTTCGTTCGTTACAGTTTCACTACTTGGCTCGATCATATTCTTCGTCGTCCTCGGCTTCGCGAAAAGCAAACCATGCTACTGGCGGTACGTCTGTAAAGGGGATAGTACCCCGATTCCGAGAATTTGCAGCCAGGTGCCCGAGTTTGAGACGCTATATGATTCAAGGTGAGTTAAGAGGGAGAGAGAGCATGTCCAAGATGACGAAAGCGGTGGCAAGCCGGGTGATCGCGTGTTTGTTGAGCACGGCCCTGTTTCTGGGGACAACTGCCTCCGGCCAGTCCGCAGCGGCAGCACACAAGTTGCCGACGATTCCATTTGAGAGGTACAAATTGAAGAACGGCCTTGAAGTCATCCTCTCAGAAGATCACACGCTTCCTCTTGTCTCGGTGAACATCTGGTACCACGTGGGGCCCGCGAATGAAAAAGCCGGGCGCACGGGATTTGCACATCTTTTTGAGCACATGATGTTCGAAGGATCGCAACACGTTGGCGCAAAGGCACATTTCGGCTACCTGGAAGCGGCGGGCGCCACGGAAATCAATGGCACCACGAATTTCGACCGCACCAATTATTACGAGACGGTACCCTCCAACCAGTTGGACCTGGCGCTGTGGCTGGAAAGCGATCGCATGGGCTACTTGCCGGGAAAGCTGGACATTCAGAACCTGGCGAACCAGCGCGACGTGGTGCGCAACGAACGGCGTCAATCCACGGAGAACACTCCTTACGGGCTGGTGGAAGAGGGTCTGTACCACGAGTTGTTCCCGAAAGATCATCCGTACTATCCGGCGGTGATCGGATCGCACCTCGACGTGGAATCCGCAAAGCTAGAGGATGTGAGGGAGTTTTTCCGTCAGTACTACACGCCCAACAACGCCACGATGGCAATCGTCGGTGACTTTGACAAGAACAAGATCAAGGCGCAGGTGGAGAAGTACTTCGGCACGATTCCAGAAGGACCGGCAGTGCCGAAGATTACCGTGACTACGCCACCAATTACTTCGGAGCGCCGCGCCACGATTACTGACCAAGTGGAACTGCCGCGCGTGTACATCGGGTGGATTACGCCGCCGGTGTTTCAACCAGGCGATGCGGAGAGCGATCTGTTCTCCGTGATTCTGGCGGGAGGAAAGAGCAGCCGGTTGTACAAAACGCTGGTGTACGACAAGGAGATTGCACAGGACGTTTCCGCGAGCGTTGAGGACGCGCGGCTGGGCTCTATCTTTGAACTGGAAGTGACCGCGAAGCCGGGCGTGAAGCCCGAGGACCTGGAAAAAGCGATTGATGAAGAGATGGACAAGATTCGCAAGGACGGTCCGACGCAGGCGGAAGTAGATCGCGCGCGGAACGTTACGGAGACTGGCCTGATCCGGGGACTGCAACGCACCAATGGCGTGGCCAATCGCTTGAACTTCTATAACCAGTACGCAGGAACTCCCGACTATTTTTCGAAGGATGTGGCGCGCTACGACGCGGTGACTCCGGCGGACGTGAAGAACGTAATTGGGAAGTATTTCGCGAAGAATGAAAGCGCGGTGGTCTACGGCGTGCCGGGCGAAAAGAAGATTACCGACGTTCCAAAGACATCGGACGAGGAGAATAAGAAACAAGCGGAAGAAGCGGGACCGAGCAAGAGCGCCATGGCGGATGAAGCTTGGCGCGCTACGCCTCCTCAGGCGGGACCGGTGCCGACATTCACGTTGCCGGTGCCGAAGCAAGTGAAACTGCCGAATGGATTGACGGTGCTGCTTGTGGAGCGGCACAACCTGCCGATCATCGCCGCAACACTCTTCTCGATGAGCGGAAGCGAATTGAATCCAATCGATAAGCCCGGGCTATCGAGTTTCACCGCAGGAATGCTGCGCGAAGGAACAACGTCGCGATCGGCAATCAAGTTTGCGGAAGATACGGACCAGATTGGAGCATCGCTGGAATCAGAAGCGGGCTACAGCAGCGCGTATCTGACGTTGTCCGCGCTCACCTGGAACGCCGATCCCGGTTTCGATCTTCTGGCAGACGCGACCTTGCACCCGGCATTCGACGCCAAGGAAATTGAGCGGCTGCGTAGCCGTCGCGTGACTGCGGTGCTGCAGGAAAACGACGATCCGGGCACCATCGCGTTTCGCACGGTGGACAAGATCCTGTATCCCAACAGCCCGTACGGTTTCTCGATTCTCGGCACCGAGGCATCGAACAAGGCGATCACACGCGACGATATGATGGCCTTCTGGAAGCGCGGCTACGTTCCCTCGAATTCCGTGCTGGCGGTTTCCGGAGACGTGAACGAATCGCAACTGGCGGAACTGACGCGCAAATATTTTGGCAACTGGTCGGGCCCCGATTTCAAGACCAAGGCTCCGGCGACACCGGCGGCGCCAACGCCTTCCGTGTCAATCGTGGATAAACCAGCCGCGCCACAGACGTTTTTGACGCTTGCGAGCTTGGGAGCCAGCCGCAACACGCCGGACTACCTTCCGCTTGAGGTGATGAATACCGCGCTGGGCGGACTTTTCTCCAGCCGCATCAACATGAACTTGCGCGAAGAACATGGCTACACATACGGCTCATTCTCTACATTTCAATACCGACGCGGCGTAGGACCTTTTCTTACGGGAGGCGCGATTCGTACCGATGCAACCGCACCCGCCGCCAGCGAAATTTTCAAGGAACTGAAACGCATCCGGGAATCCGAACTCACGGCTGATGAGTTGAAGAAGTCGAAGGATTCTTTCTCGAAATCATTGGTGGGCAACTTCGAAACTACCGATGCGATTTCCTCCACGATTGGCCTGCAATTTGTTTTTGGGCTGCCGCTGGAGTATTACCGCGATTTGCCGGCACAAATTGACAAGGTGACCTCCGCGGACACGCTGCGCGTGGCGAAGGAATACCTGCATCCGGAAGCGATGATCGTTGTGGCTGTCGGCGATCGCGCAAAAATCGAGCCAGGTCTGAAAGAGCTGAAAGTGGGCGAGGTAAAGGTCGTTCAGTAGACCGACGCTGAAGCCTGCGCAGCACTTCCGACGTTGAAAATCTGGAATTCGCGGATGTGCGCTTCCGCCGAGGAAGAGAGAATGTTCAGGCGGAGGCGAGATGCCGTGACGGGCGCGAAGTGGTCGATACGCTTGTGACCGATGGCGCTGCCTTCCACAAGCACCTTCCAGGTGGCGCCGGTCCATATCTCAACGCGGAAGCGCTCGACGTGCTGCCCGTCGTTGAGCCACTCCATCAGCAGGGTGTGGTCAAAGGTTACGGGCTTGGGGAAATTGACCTCAAGTAGAGCGCTGTGAGACCCAGTGGGAGCCGACCAGAAGCTATCGAGATTTCCGTCCAGTGCGGCTTCGGTGTCGCGCTCTGGAACATGGTTCTTCATTAAGTTTTCATCGTAGCGTTTGCGAATGGCTGCACCGAATTCTTCCAGGCGTTTTACATCGGCGTCGGGCAGTAATCCGCGGCGGTCGGGAGCAAGCCCTAGCATTAATTGGCCGCCGTGTCCGATGCTCTCCTCGTAAGTGGTAACCAGTTCCGGGACAGACTTGAGCGTCGCTTCATCGTTGGGATGCCAGAACCAGTGCTTCTTATGCAGCGGGGTGTCCGCTTCCACGGGCCGCCAGCGCAGGTAACCGTGGCGATCGAGCACGTTCCAGTTTTCATAGGGCATGGTGCCGTCTTCATTGCCTGCCCAGCGAATGTCGGCATATTCCAGAAGCGCCGCATCCGCAAAGACCACAGTGTTGGGCTGGTAGACGCGGAGGCCTTCGAGAATGCGAGAGAAATTGTAGACGTGGCCGGCGCTGCCTGCGCCATCGAGCCAGAATTCCACGAAGTTGCCGTAGCTGGTGGTCAGTTCATCCAGTTCCGCCATGTAGTAATTGTCGTATTCGGCGGAGTTGGCGTATTTGGGTTCATGACGATCCCAGGGAGAAAGATAAACGCCGAATCCCAGGCCGGCTTTTCGGGCGGCTTCGGACACTTGGCGCACCATGTCACCTTTGCCGTTCTGCCAGGGGCTGCTTTTCACGCTGTAGTCGGTCTGCGCGGTTGGCCACAGACAAAAACCATCGTGGTGCTTGGCTACGAAGACAACATACTTTGCGCCAGCGGCTTTGATGGCGCGCATCCACTGGTCAGGATCAAACTGCGTGGGCGCGAAAACTTGAGGATTGGCGGTGCCGTCGCCCCACTCGCGGTCTAAAAAGGTGTTGGTTCCGAAATGAATGATGACGCCGAATTCGAGGTCTTGCCACTCGACTTGTTGTGGCGAGGGCTTGATGTCGGTGAAGTTCTGTGCGCGAGTGGATGAAATCGGCGCGAAACACGATAGCGCGAGAAACCCCGCGAACATTGCGGTGGAACGGAAGGCGCGAAACATAAGGATAGGACCTCGTTTTCCGAGTGCTTGGTGGTGAGTAGTATCGTACATCGTACAACGCGATTGGCTTCAGAAGAGTGCGGGATCGACCTGGCGAGCGCGGCATGGTTCGTTGACCATTGGGTAAGCCTCACCTATACTTTTGGTTGGGGTTTTTGCTGGCCCGCCGGAGTACCGCAGGGAAATTCCTGAAGTTTCCGCAGACAGAGCGGGATGATACAAGAAGGTCGAGCGAAGTTTGCATTCGACTGCGGTCCGCACTTTTGACCGGCGAATATTTTGCGCCGACAGGGAGAAATGGAAATGGCAGACGAGAATTGCCGGAGAGAACTGGAGCTGGAGATTCCGGCGGAAGAAGTATCCAAGGCCACGGAAAAAGTGGCGAAAGAGTTTGCGCGGATGGCGCGGGTTCCGGGCTTTCGTCCCGGCAAGGCGCCTATCGCGCTGATCAAAAAGCGCTTTGCGGATGACATTAAAGGTGAAGTCCTGCAGACGCTGGTGCCGGAAAAGGTTGAGAAAGCCGTCGCAGAGCAGAAGCTGACTCCCATTTCGCAACCTCAGGTGGACAAGCTGGAATTCTTGGAAGGGCAGCCGGTAAAGTTCCGCGCAACGTTTGAGGTGTTGCCGGAGTTTTCGCTGGGCAACTACAAAAACCTGGAAATTGAAATGCCGGAAATGACCATCAGCGACGAGGACGTGGACAAAACCCTGAAGGAAATGGGTGAACGCGCCGCAACGTTCGCCCCGGTGGAAGGCCGCGAAGTGCAGGACGGCGACTACGTGCAGATCAAGCTGATTGGCACGCCAGAAGGCGGCGGTGAACCGCTGAAGGCCGACAGCGTGCTTTGCCACGTGGGCGCGGAAGAGACCATGGCGCCCTTCAACGAAAACCTGCGCGGCGCGAAAGTGGGCGACCACAAGGATTTTGACGTTAGTTACCCTGCCGACTATCCGGATGAGAAGCTGGGCGGAAAGACATTTCATTACTCCGTGGATGTGCTGGGCGTGAAGACCAAATCCATCCCGGAACTGAATGACGAATTTGCCAAAGATGTGAGCGACGCTGGCTCGCTGGACGAACTGAAGAAAAAGGTTCGCGAGAGCCTGGAGCACGAGCGCGATCATCGGCAGAAGGACTTGCAGCGGGAGAAGGTACTGGCGGAGCTGGTGAAGCTGCACGAATTCCCTGTTCCGGAAGCGCTGGTGGAGCATCAAATGGACGTGCGGTTAGAGCGTGTGGTGCGCTCGCTGGCAAACCAGGGAGTGGACCCACGAGCCGTGAACGTGGATTGGGTGAGCTTGCGGCGTAAGCAGGAAGACCGCGCGAAGGATGATGTGAAGGCGGAGCTGGTGGTGGACCGCATCGCGACGGAAGAAAAGATCGAAGTCACCGACGAGGAGCTGCAGCACGAGCTGGAACATATGGCCGGACACAGCGGGCAATCAGCCGAGGCTTTGCGGGCAAGTTTGACAAAGCAGGGCACGCTCGATAGGATGAAAGCGAAGCTGCGAAGCGACAAAACTCTCGACTGGCTTGCGCAAAATGCAACGGTAAAGACTGTCGCCGCGGCGAGCGCCAAGTGAAATTAACCCCGCTCTGCGAGTTGAACTCTCACCCATGAAAAACTACGAAGATCCAGTCTACCGCGCCACAACTCTGGTCCCGATGGTCGTGGAACAGACCAGCCGGGGCGAGCGCGCGTACGATATTTATTCGCGCCTGCTGAAGGAACACATCATCTTTATTGGGACGCCGATCGACGACCATGTGGCGAACCTCGCTACCGCTCAAATGCTGTTTCTGCAGGCGGAAGATCCGGAGAAAGACATTCAGCTGTACATCAATTCGCCGGGCGGGTCGATCACGGCGGGGTTCGCGATTTATGACACTATGCAATTCGTGAAGCCCGATGTGGTCACCACCTGCGTGGGCCAGGCCGCATCCATCGCCGCGGTGCTCCTGGTAGGCGGGGCGCCGAAGAAGCGCTTCTCTCTTCCCAATTCGCGGATTCTGATTCACCAGCCGTGGATGAGCGGGCTGGGCGGCCAAGCCACCGATATCGACCTGCACGCCAAAGAAATCCTGCGCATGCGGTCCACCATTAATCAATTGCTGGCCAAACATACCGGGCAGCCCGTGGAGCGCATCGAAAAGGACGTTGAGCGCGACTACATCATGAATCCGGAACAGGCCAAGGATTACGGGATGATCGATGAGATCATCTTCAAGCATCGCTAACAGGAGCGCTGCAGAGATTACGCGAAATGCCCGAGTTGAGGAGCAGCAAAGCGCGTTCCTGATTGAGAGCACAGTTGCGAGATTCTGTTTCGTCCCGGGGTAGATTCAGCCTAAAATGGCAGATACAGCCTCCGGGTGTGTGCCGGAAATAAGGACTGCGAACACGTGAAAAAATACAGCCCAGATGAACCGCTTCGCTGTTCCTTTTGCCACAAGACTCAGGAACAGGTGGAAAAGCTGATCAGCTCGCCTTCGGACTATCCGCGGGCGTACATCTGCAACGAGTGCGTGGGTGTTTGCCAGACTATTCTGGAAGACGAGAAGCGCGAACAAGCAGCGGCGCCTGCGCGCAGGCTGCCACGTCCTCCGGAGATCAAGCAATTCCTGGATAGCTATGTGATTGGGCAGGATCGCACGAAGAAGAAGCTGGCGGTGGCGGTCTATAACCACTACAAGCGGATTTTCCTGAACAAGCAGCCGGGTGAAGTGGAGCTGAGCAAGTCTAACATTCTGCTGATCGGGCCAACGGGTACGGGCAAGACGCTGCTGGCCCAGACGCTGTCCCGGATGCTGGATGTGCCCTTCGCGATTGTCGACGCCACCACGTTGACGGAAGCCGGGTACGTTGGTGAAGACGTCGAGAACATCATTTTGAAGCTGCTGCAGGCGGCCGACGGCGATGTGCAGAAGGCGCAACAAGGCATCATCTATATCGACGAAATCGACAAGATCGCCAAGAAGGACGAGAACCCTTCGATTACGCGGGACGTGAGCGGCGAGGGCGTGCAACAGGCGCTGCTGAAGATTCTTGAAGGAACCGTCGCAAATGTTCCACCGCAGGGTGGACGTAAGCACCCCCACCAGGAATTTACCCCTGTGGACACGACGAACATCCTATTTATATGCGGCGGAGCGTTTGTCGGGCTGGAAAAGATTATTGAGAAGCGCGTTGGGCGGAGGTCGCTGGGCTTTCACACCGATGCCGCGCCGACGACACCGCAACGGCGCAATACGGAGTTGCTGGAGCAGGTGCAGCCCACGGACATGATTCGCTACGGGCTGATTCCGGAGTTTGTGGGGCGCTTGCCTGTTGCCGGAGTGATGAGCGACCTGGACAAGGGCGCCTTGATGAAGATTCTGACGGAGCCGAAGAACGCACTGCTGAAACAATATCAGCGCTTGTTTGAGTTTGAAAACGTTCGGCTGCGTTTCACCGACGACGCTTTGGAAACAGTGGCGGAGTTGGCACTTCAGCGCAAGGTGGGAGCGCGCGGCTTGCGTATGATCCTGGAAGACCTCATGCTGGAATTGATGTATCACCTGCCGATGCAACGGAAAGTACGCGACTTCGTGGTCAATGCGGACATGGTGCGGGGACGCGAAATCAATTGGAGTTTGCTCGAGAAGGCCGGATAGCGGTTTTTTCGGGCGCTGAGGAATTTCAGGGGCCTGCATGTTTACTCGCGACAAGCAAGAAATGAAACGCGTTCCGATGATGCCGGTCCGCGATATGGTGATTTTTCCCCAACAGATGACGCCGTTCATCGTGGGGCGCGAAGCTAGCGTTCGTGCGCTGGAAGAAGCACTGGCGGGCGAGAAGAAGATTTTCCTGTCCACACAGCATGACGCTTCCATCGACGATCCCAAACCTGAAGAAATCTATGCTGTCGGCACGCTTGCCAACATCGTGCAGAGCGTGAAGTTGCCTGACGGCAACATCAAGGTGCTGGTTGAGGGTGTCGAGAGAGCGCGAGCGCTGTCGATCAGTACGGACGAAGGCTTCTTCCGGGCAAACCTGCGTTTACTGGCGGCAAAAATCGAGAGCACGCCGCAAGTAGAACAGCTGGTGCAAAAGGTTACCGGGCTTTACGAGCAGTTCATTAAGCTATCCCAGAGCCTGAATTACGACACCATGATCGCCGCGGCGCGCGTGGATGATCCTGCGCGCCTGTCCGACACGATTGCGGCGAACCTGCAACTGCCGGTGGACGAGAAGCAGGACTTGCTGGAGACCGCCGACCCGCTGGAGCGGCTGAACCGCATCTCCGACATACTGGAAATCGAGCTGGAAAAGCTGAACGTCGACCGCAACATCAACACGCGCGTGAAGCGGCAGATGGAGCGGGCGCAAAAAGAGTATTACCTGAACGAAAAGCTCAAGGCGATTCAGAAGGAATTGGGGCGCGGCGAAAAGAACGAGACCGACGAACTGAAAAAGAAGATCGACGCCGCCGGCATGCCCAAGGATGTGCACGATAAGGCGGCCGCTGAGCTGAAGCGCCTGGAACTGATGCCGCCGATGTCCGCGGAATCGACGGTTAGCCGCAATTATATTGACTGGCTGCTCGCGGTGCCCTGGAAGAAACGCTCCAAGGAAATTCGCGACATTAAAGCCGCCGAAGAAATCCTGAACAAAGAGCACTATGGCCTGGAAAAGGTAAAGGAACGCATTCTGGAATTTCTGGCGGTGCGGCAACTGGTGAAGAATCCCAAGGGTTCGATCCTGTGCTTTGTGGGGCCTCCGGGCGTCGGCAAAACGTCTTTGGCAATGTCGATCGGCCACGCTACGGGCAGGAAGTTTGTGAGGGTTTCGCTGGGCGGAGTGCGGGATGAGGCCGAAATTCGCGGTCACCGCCGTACCTACATCGGTGCGTTGCCAGGCCAGATCATTCAAATGATGAAGAAGGCCGGCACGACGAATCCGATCTTCGTGCTGGATGAAGTCGACAAAATGTCCACGGATTTTCGTGGCGATCCATCGGCGGCGCTCATGGAAGTGCTGGATCCAGAGCTGAACCACGCGTTTACGGATCATTATCTGGACGTGGAATACGATCTATCGAAGGTGATGTTCGTTTGCACTGCCAACGTGCTGCATACGGTGCCACAACCCTTGCAGGATCGCATGGAAATCCTGCGCTTGCCGGGTTATACGGAGCAGGAAAAACTGGAAATCGCGAAGCGCTTCCTTGTAAAGCGGGCGCAGGAAGTCACGGGGCTATCGGACAAGAATTTGACTTTCACGGACGAAGGGCTGTTGCACCTGATTCGTCATTACACGCATGAAGCGGGAGTCCGCAATCTGGAACGCGAGATTCAGAATATCGCGCGCAAGATGGCGCGGCGCGTGGTGACCGAGGGCAAGGATTCCAAGAAGGCTGAAATTACTCCGGAAAATGTGAACGAATTCCTGGGCGTGCTGAAGTACCGCGAATTCTGGCTGGAGAAGCACAATGAAGTGGGCCTGGCTACAGGGCTTGCCTGGACGGAAGTGGGCGGGTCTGTGCTGGTGACCGAAGCGGCAATCATGGAAGGCAAGGGCCGGTTGACGCCGACCGGGAAACTTGGCGAAGTGATGCAGGAATCGGCGCAAGCGGCGATGAGCTATGTGCGTTCGCGCACCGCGACGCTGGGCTTGGCGAAAGATTTCTACCGCAGCATCGATATTCACGTGCACGTGCCCGAGGGCGCCATTCCGAAGGACGGCCCGTCCGCCGGGATTACCATCTGCACGTCGATCGTGAGCGCGCTGACGAGGATTCCGGTACGCTGCGATTTGGCCATGACCGGGGAAATTACCCTGAGGGGCAAAGTGCTGCCGATTGGGGGCGTCAAAGAGAAGCTGCTGGCGGCCCACCGAATGGGCTTGCGTACCGTGATACTTCCGAAGGATAATGAAAAGGACCTTGCAGAGATCCCTCAGGAGATTCTCTCCAGCCTCAAGATGCATTTCGTAGAGACAATGGATGAAGTCTTGCAGATTGCGCTGGAGAGCCCGATTGTGCCGCTTGAGCACACTGGGGTTGCGCCCGTTGCGGATGCGTTTACGAAGCCCGGGGCCGATAAAGATTCGAGTTTGACCAACTAAGCAGCTTATTCAGGCACGGCCCGCACCCGCGGGTTGACTTTGGGACCAGGCCTGGAGCTGCTACCGGTTGCAGACAGTTTGGTTTGCCCACCCTGGCGGGGGATTCCACCCGGCAGACGGTATAGCACCACGCAGTCCATTCCGGAAATGCATTGGGTCAAGGTTTAACCATCAACAAACAACTAAAGTCAGGAACTATGGCAAAAGAAACGAGTCCAGAAGCAAATAATCAACCGAGTATCAGCTTGGCTGAACTCAAAGAAAAGAACATCACCGATCTCGCGAAGATCGCCAAGGAATTGAACATTCCCGGCGCCAGCGGATTGCGCAAGCAGGAACTGATCTTTCAGATCCTGCGCGCACAGACCGAGAAAAGCGGCCTGATCTTCTCGGAAGGCGTGCTGGAATGCCTGCCCGACGGCTTCGGCTTCTTGCGCGCCCCGGAGTACAACTATCTGCCGGGCCCGGACGACATCTACGTTTCTCCGTCGCAAATCCGCAAGTTCGATTTGCGGACCGGGGATACCGTGTCGGGACAAGTCCGTCCACCAAAGGACGGCGAGCGCTATTTCGCGCTGATCAAAGTAGAAGCGGTTAACTTTGAAGACCCGGAAGTTGCGCGCAACAAGATATTCTTCGACAACCTGACGCCACTGTATCCGCAGGGCCGGCTGAAGATGGAAACGGCGAAAGAGAATCTGACCGGGCGCGTGCTTGACCTGCTGTGCCCTGTCGGCAAAGGACAGCGCGGGCTGATCAACGCGCCGCCGCGCACCGGCAAGACCATGATGCTGCAGTCGGTCGCCAATTCCATAACCGTCAATCATCCGGAAGTGGCGCTGATCGTCCTGCTGATCGACGAGCGTCCGGAAGAAGTGACGGACATGCAGCGCACCGTGAAGGGCGAAGTGATCAGCTCGACGTTTGATGAACCGCCACAACGCCATATCCAAGTGGCGGAAATGGTTCTGGAAAAGGCCAAGCGCCTCGTGGAACACAAGCGCGACGTGGTTGTGCTGCTCGACTCCATCACGCGTCTTGCGCGTGCTTATAACGCCGTTACGCCACCTTCGGGGAAGGTTCTGTCGGGCGGTATTGACGCCAATGCGTTGCAACGCCCACGGCGCTTTTTTGCGGCCGCTCGAAATGTGGAAGAAGGCGGCTCGTTGACGATCATCGCCACCGCTTTGATCGATACCGGAAGCCGCATGGACGACGTTATTTTCGAAGAGTTCAAAGGCACCGGCAACATGGAAATCTATCTCGACCGGCGACTGGCCGATAAACGCGTGTTTCCGGCGATTGATATTCAGCGCTCCGGCACTCGTAAGGATGAGCTGCTGCTGCCGCCGGATGAGTTGAGCCGCGTGTGGGTGCTGCGTAAGGTGCTGAGCCCGCTTTCGACCGTTGAGGCCATGGAGTTGCTCCTGAGCCGCTTGACCAAGTCGAAAACCAATGCGGAATTCCTTAGCTCGATGTCCGCGCCTGTCTGAGGAGTTTGTCCTCAAACCGCGTCCCCCTTTGCTCAGGCAAGAAGCTGGCGTGTTTTCCGTGGAGCAGCCATGAAGCGGAAAACTCCGTCACGCTGCGAATCCGAGGGGACGCATTTATGCACGAAAAATTCATCGCGCGTCAACCCATCCTCGATACGCGGCTGCGGGTATTTGCCTACGAATTACTTTTCCGAGGCGGTCCGCAAAATAGCTTTCAACCGTTTGCCAACGCCGCTTCCAGCGTGATTGCGGACTCCATCACACTTTTTGATCTGGACATGCTCACCGGCCATGCGCGCGCATTCGTGAACGTAGACGAAACGGCTCTACGTTTAGGAGCGCCGCGGCTGCTGCCTGCGGAACGCATTGTTGTGGAGATCCTGGAGACGGTGCGCCCCACGGAAGAAATTCTTGGCGCCTGCCGTGACCTTCGTTCCGCCGGATATCAACTGGCGCTGGATGATTTTGTGGATTCGCCGGAGATCGCGCCGCTGGTGGAGTTCGCCAGCTTCCTGAAAATTGATTTCCAGATGTTCGACGCGCGTGCCAGGAGCGAGATTGCGCGGAAATACAGGGACAACTACATTCGCCTGCTGGCGGAAAAAGTAGAAACCGAGAGTGAGTTCCGCGAAGCTCGCGACCTGGGCTTTTCTTATTTTCAGGGCTACTTCTTCTGCAAACCTTCGATGGTGGAAACTCGTGAAATTCCGGGCAGTAAGGCAATCCAGTTGCAGCTTCTCGCGGCCGTCGCGACTCCCGAGCTTCGCTTTGACGTCATCGAAAATCTGTTGAAGCAGGAACCTTCGCTGCTCTACCGGCTGCTTCGCTATTTGAATTCGCCCATTCTTGGCTTGCGGTCCGAAGTCCGCAGCGTTCGCCATGCCATCGTGCTGCTTGGCGAGAACGAATTCCGGCGCTGGGCCTCCATCTTCGCGATTATTTCCATGGGCGCAGGCAAATCGCCGGAGTTGATCCGCACGGCCCTTACTCGCGCTTTTTTCTGTGAAGAGTTGGCCGCAGCCGCGGGACTTCGCGAAAAAGCCGCCAGCCTTTTCCTGATGGGACTTCTCTCCGTGACCGACGCGCTGCTGGACAAACCGATGCACGAGGTTTTGAAAACGCTTCCGGTGATTCCGGAAGTGAAAAATGCCCTATGCGGCGGCACAAACCGTTTTCGCGAGGTCTATGAAATGGCGCTCGCCCTGGAACGGGCCGAGTGGATCAGGCTTTCCGACATCGCCGCGCGCATCGGCTGCGATGAATCGAAAATTCCCGACTCGTACCTTTCCGCACTTCTGCGCGCCACTTCCATCGGCGCCTGATACCTGCCAAAAAAGAGCGGGCGTCCCGACTAGTCGAGACGCCCGGAAATTGATTCATTATTATGAATCGGTTCAATCCGCGGTTTCCGCCTCTACCGCGATGATGTAATCGACGATCCGCTCTGACCAGCCGTCGATATGCGTCCAGCCATTCCCGTAGCTGAGCCCGTGCTTGTACGGCGCCACGTTCACAATATACGCTTGCGCCGTCCACGCCGGAAGAATCCCGTCGTGCGACTGTTCGTCGGTGATCACCATCAGCCGGTCCAGGTTCTTCCAGTCGCGCTGGTTGCTCAGGTGCGTCAGGGCTCGCTTCAGGTACGTGCCTGAGTTTGCCTGCGACCCGACAATCGCATCGCGCAACGCGAAGCCGCTTCGAGGCGGAAGCTCAACGCAGGAATCGGAGAAGGTCGCGATGGAAAACTCCTCGGCCTTTTCCCGCAGCAGGATGGCGAGCCCAACGGCGGCGTCCATGCGAGTGGTCTCACTTTTTTTCGCGAGCGCCGTGTTCATGGAACCGGAAACGTCCACGAGCAGTCCGGTGGATCCCACGAGTTCGGGTAGTGCCGCGACGCCCTTGAGCATGGCGGATTCGAGCGCGTCCTCCAGTTTGGGTGCGTAGCGCGCCGCGGTTACAAACCGAAACGGCAACGCGCGCGCCACGCCCTTGTCGAGACGCTGACGGATGAGCTTCTGCGAAACACCCGCCGCAATCATCAGCCGCAGGTTACGCAGCACAGCCATTCCGCCGAGCTTCCCTTCCTCCAGGAGTCGCTCGAACGTTTCCTTCTTGCCCTTCCGCGCGGAAAGAGCCACCTCCCAGGTGTCAGGAGCTTCGAGCGAGCCATCCACGAGCTTCTTCCACGCTGTAGCCTGCTCTTCGTTCTTCGGCTTGGCGTGGCAGAGAAAGAGCACGTCGCGGAGTTTGACAACCGACTCGCGGTTGTATTTCGCGAGCTGGTAGGCGTCAAACTTTGTGAACGCGCGAGCCAGCCCGCGCTTCACTCCCGCGGAAAGCGGCTGTTTCTTGTGCTTCCAATAGAGAGCGACGAATTCGCCCAGCTCGTCGGCGCGCTGAATCACGTGCTCGAGCGTGTCGGCAACGAGCGAACCGGTTCCTTTCCGCCGAGCCAGTTCGCGCACCAGTAAGAGCGGCACATGACGCAACTGCATCTTGTCGCGGGCTTCGCGGGCCAGCGCGGCCACGTCTTCCGGCTTGTTCTGGCGCACGAGTTCAGCGACGCGCGCGGCGATGGCGCCGCCCTTTTCGTAAAACGTGACTTCCCAGAGCAGGCACGTCAGCACAGTGCGGCGAAGCTCCAGCTTCGGGTTGACCTTCTGTGCCGCTGCTCCTTCATGAGTGCGCACGGCGAACATGCGCTTCCATACATTCATTTTTGCCATTGCCACTTCCTCCTTTCTTTCCGGTGTGCGACGGTCAAAGCTATCATTGGATCAGCCGAGGATGCGCAGCCCGAATCGCGAACTTGCCGTTGGCATTCTCGACGATTACACGGTCTCCGACTTCAGCCCGAAGCAGACCTGCCAACCACTCAGGAATCATGATTTTCAGGTACTTGCCATCTACTTGAGAGATCCCCTTCGAGCATTCGAGCAATTCGTCTCCACCCGAGTCGAGGGGAATCAAAAGCACCAGATGGCCGTCCCGGATCTGCAGGGGCCCTTCCAGCGATACCACTTCTTTCATTTTCCGCACCTCCTTTCATTCAAGATCGTTGGACGGGAACTTCCGGTTAGGGAGATTGGGTGCCCAAGCTACTGAGCTACTGGGCCGCAACCGGACCAGGTGAGATACGATCTCACGCCCTCTCGCGTTGTAGGCGAAGTAACCCTGCCCTTCGCCACGTCCAACCTATTTGCCTTTCGGCAAATTCTGCGACGCGATTCCTTGCGCCGACAAATTCGAACCGGGAGGAATCAATGAGCACAGTTACGAGGCTGACGGCCCCGTGTTCGTAGTCATCGAAGTATCTCTGCTCCACACCATCCCGGTATCTTTGCGGCGGGAACTCTCGGCTCGAGTGTTTTGCCATTGCTCTACCGTTGAGCTACGGCCGCTTTCGCCGCTGGCGGGACTTGAACCCGCATCCTGTGGTCCGATGTAACTCGCACCCTACGCCACGCCGCAAACTTTTTAAATTCAGACACACCCCAAGCGACCGCTCCGCAATTTGCCTTTCGCCGCCAATCACTATCCCTTGAAGAAATTAGATCCGGGAGGAATCAGTGTTCACGGTAATATCCGGGATTCGAACCCGAGCCTTGCGGCTTCTTCCGATGGAGTAGCCGTGAACTTCGCCATCCCGGGAAACACTTCCCCGAAGTGGAATGTTATGGATCGAAATGACTTAAGCGGAGTGAGTTACGATCGCGTGAAAATGCAGACCACGGGACTCTTTCGCCATGTCATCAGATCATCGTGACTAGGTTTTGACTGTCCCATCGTCTACTCTCCACGCTCAGTGAGGCTCTGCGTTCCAAAATTCGCAGAAAATACTGAGGTATCTGCAAAGTAAACGGAGATGAAAAATCTGTCAAGCACTAATTTTGGAGAATCGCGTTTTTGGCTGGTTTTTCGCGGCAAGTTGTTACTTTTCAGGCATCTAAAGGACAAAAGAAATTCAGCGCACCGGTTTTGACGATTGTTTCGCAAGCCAGGAGTTCATGTGCGCTTGCAAAATGTCCAGCGGAATCGCGCCTTCCGCCAGAACGGCATCGTGAAAAGAACGAATATCAAATCCATTCCCCAGCGTTTTTTCCGCGCGCGTGCGCAGTTCGCGAATCTTCAGCTGCCCCAACTTGTATGCCAGCGCTTGTCCGGGCCACACGATGTATCGATCCACCTCAACGGTTATGTCCTGGTCGGTCTTGCCAGTGTTTTCCCGGAAAAAATCGATCGCTTGCTGGCGCGACCAGCCTTTTGCGTGCATGCCCGTGTCGACGACCAGTCGCACCGCGCGCCACATTTCATAGCTGAGTTGCCCGAATTTCGAATACGGATCCTTGTACATTCCCAAATCCTCGCCCAAACTTTCCGAATAAAGCGCCCAGCCTTCCACGAATGCGGAGTAGCCAATGTGCCGGCGAAATTCCGGAACGTTTTCCATTTCTTGCGCCAGGGAAATCTGCAAGTGATGGCCGGGAACGGATTCGTGCAGCGACAGCGCTTCCATCTCCCACTTCGGCCGCGCCGCCAGGTTGTAGGTGTTCACAAAATAGGTTCCAGGCCGCCCGGCTGAAGGCGCGCCCGGTTGGTAGTAAGCGGTAGTCTGCGACAGCGCTTTGAATGCCGGGATAGGAGTTACTCCGTACGGCAGTCGAGGCAGCTTGCCAAATTCGTGGGCGAGTTCAGGATCGATTTTCTTTGCGATGATGCGGTAGCCATCGACCAGATCATCGGGCTGGGTATAGTAAAAGCGCGGGTCGGTGCGCAGAAATTCTGTGAAGGCGTGAAAATTTCCCTGGAATCCCGTGGACTGGATGACTTTGTCCATCTCGCCACGGATTCGTTTCACTTCGGCGAGACCAATTTCGTGGATTTCCTGCGGCGTGAGCGGCGTTGTCGTTTGCCAGCGAACATGAAACGCATAGGCTGCCGTTCCGTCGGGCAGAACGCTGGCAGCAATGTTTTCGCGGCAGGCTGGGATGTACGTGGCGACGAGATAGTTGTTCAGCTTTTGGAAAGCCGGCACAAGATTGCTCGCGTAGATTTGTTTCGCACGATCCACGAGCCGGTTGCGCTCCGCTGCTGAAAAGTTGGCCGGAAACTCCGTGAACGGCTCAAGCAGCGCACTTTTCAGCGGATCGGGAGGAAGCAAATCCGTGATTTGCTTCGGAACATCACGCATGGTGATTTTCGGCGGCGTGTAACCCCGCTTCAATCCGTCTTGCAGGTTTCCTATTGTCTGATCGACGGCGGCCGAAAGCGCTTCAAGGCGCGCAATGATGTCTTCATAGTCGGAGAGCTTTTCGTGGGGCATGGTGGCCAGCGTTTCCGCGGCGCCTTGTTGTATGCCACCCATCTGACTGACCGGCATCCAGCGATTCGCTGGAGTCACTCCGCGAAATGGCATGGGATCGTCGCCGAACGGCAGGCCCTCCACCGTTGTTTCCAGGAGTTCGCGGTAAAGATCGAAGTTCAATTGTTCACTGGGCGGCAACGAATCGCGTTTGAACTGCTGAAGCTCAGCCAGGCTTTCGCGCAAATGTTTCACACGCGCATCAAAGCCAGCCGGCGATTCGTCGGTCCAACGCCGATTTTGTCCAGGGAAGCCAACTGCCGTAGCCATCTCTGGATAGTCTTTCATCCAGCGTTTCCAGTCTTCGGCGAGAAATGCACGGAAGCGCCGCCCGGTATTCGCTTCGTCGGCAGCATCGCTTTGTGCAGTCGCCAAAAGTGGCGGCAACAAGAGAATCGGCAACAGCGAAAGGGCCAACGAAGCCAGCATGCGAATCATGCAGTTCTCCCGGAAGAAGAGAACGTTTCTTTTTCGCGATCGTGCGCCAGAAAGACCACGAGACGCGCGGTTTCCTCGATGCCCATGGCGGTATTGTCGACGAGCACGGCATCGGCGGCGCGAACCAGCGGAGACACTTTGCGCTCGCGGTCGCGTTTGTCGCGCTCGCGCACTTCTTCGAGTACTTCCGCAACTGTCATTACCTCGCCCTTTTCCTGGTGCTCTTTCCAGCGGCGCTCTGCCCGCGTCTCCGGTGAGGCATCGAGAAAAATCTTCAGTTCGGCATCAGGAAAAACAACGGTGCCAATGTCCCGCCCTTCCATCACAACTCCTCCGCCCTGGCCAGCACGCTGCTGTTCGGAAACAAGAACTTGCCGCACGCCAGCAATCGTCGCGAGGCGCGAGGCGGCTTGCGCCACACTCGCTGAGCGAATTTCGTAGGTTACTTCGGAGCCATCGAGGAAAACGCGATTCTTTAGTCCCTCCGCTTCCTGCTCTGGTGTTGGCGATTTCAGCTCGATGTGCGTGTCGCGAGTGAGCGCGGTTAGCTCTGTTTCGTTGTCCAAAGAAATGTTATGCCGCAGGGCTTTCAACGCGACGGCACGATACATCGCGCCGCTATCGAGGTACAGAAACCCCAACAACGCGGCGACGCGGCGCGCGACGGTGCTTTTGCCCGATCCCGCGGGCCCGTCGATCGCAATCGTCAGTCGGGTGGCCATGTTTTGCGCTTCCTGTTACTGCTATTCGTGAGGCAACGAAGGGATGAATGATCTAAAAGCCCATGATGTTGTAGCCGCAATCGACGTAGATTGTTTCGCCGGTAATTCCCGAGGCCGCGTCCGACAACAGGAATGCCGCGGTTCCACCCACTTCCGCCGGATCGACATTGCGCTTCAGCGGTGCGCGCTCCGCGTGGGCTTTCAGCATTTCGCCGAGCTGCGAAATGCCGCGCGCCGCCAGCGTTTTGATGGGGCCGGCAGAAATAGCATTCACGCGAATCCCTTTCGGGCCCAGGTCGTTGCTCAGGTAACGCACGGTGGCCTCCAGTGCGGCCTTGGCCACGCCCATCACGTTGTACTTCGGCACCACTTTTTCGGCGCCGTAGTAGGTCATGGTCACGATCCCGCCACCAGCGGTCATTAACGGAGCAGCCGCGCGCGCCACGGCAATCAACGAATACACGCTGACATCATGGGCAATGCGGAAGCCCTCGCGCGATGTGTTCACAAATTCGCCCTTCAACTCTTCCGCCGGCGCGTAGGCCACGCTGTGCACCACGCCATGCAGCACTCCGTACTTGGTCTGCAATTCTTCAAATAGTTTCGCGATCTGCTCGTCGAACGACACATCGCACATGAACCCTTCCGCGCCGGGCAACTCCGTCACCAGATCCTTGGCTTCTTGCGCCATGCGCTCGTTCTGGTAGGTAATCGCCAGCCGCCAACCCGCCTCGCTGAGCTTTTGCGCAATGGCCCACGCAATGCTGCGTTTGTTGGCCAGTCCAAATATCACCGCGGTCTTCTGTGTCTCGTTCACGACCACCTCGTTTTTTTGTTTCCCGGCCGCTGATGCCGATATCAGATATCGGCAATCAGAGATCAGGAATCACGCAATTACGGAACCCGTTGGGATGAATCCCACGCAGTCTATCAGCACTCGCTCGCTACTCGCCAGCTTTACAGGGCGTCACTTAGCACAATCTTTAAATTCGGTGGAATGCGCGCTCGATCTCTCTCACGGAATAACGCAACACCACCGGCCGCCCATGCGGGCAACTCATCGGGCAGTCGGTCTTGGCCAGCGCGCCCAACAGCCATTCCATTTTCGTATTGTCCAGCGGCATATTCACTTTGATGGCCGCGTGGCACGCCGTCGAGGCGGCAATCTTGGACTGCAGCGTATCAATCGAAATGGCCGCGTGCTCGCGCTCAATCCCATCCAGAATTTCCGCCAGCAAATGTTCCGCGTCCGTCGCAGCGATTCCCGCGGGCACCGATTGAATGGCAACACTCTTCGGGCCCATCGGTTCCACTTCGAACCCGTTTGCAGCTAGCTCCGCGGCGATCTTTTCGTAGGTCACCAGCTGCCGGGGCGCAAGTTCAATCACCATCGGCATCAGCATACGCTGTGATTCCACTTTGCCGGCGCGCCGGGCTTCCAGATGCTGCTCGAAGAGAACTCGCTCGTGAGCGACATGCTGATCGATGATCCACAGACCTTCGCCATTCACCGCTACGATGAAGCTGGAACTGACCTGGCCCAACGGTTTCAGGTCCGCGATTTGATCGGGACGCGGGAGTGCGGCGGGAGTTTCTTCGCTGGCACGCGCGAAATTCTCTGCCCAATTGACTGTAGAGCGATCGATTCCCTGTGTCGCACCTGCTGCAAGCGAGGCCGCGGCGTCGAAAGGAAATCGCTGCGGTACGGGTTGCAGCGGCGCCGACGTGAGATCAAATCCGCTGCCCCCTGCGTAATCCGAGCCGACGCCCGAGCCCACGCCCAGTTCTTCAAGCGCGGGAATTACCGCGCGCGTCACACCTGAATTTAGATTGCTGTTCGCGAAGCCACCGGAAA
Source organism: Candidatus Acidiferrales bacterium (assembly GCA_963826335.1). Lineage (GTDB taxonomy): Bacteria > Acidobacteriota > Terriglobia > Acidiferrales > UBA7541 > Acidiferrum. Next base: position 35,413 of record CAWGXB010000015.1, read on the forward strand.
ATGTGGCCGGAGGAGCCACGGGATTGGGAGCATTGGTTGCCCCCACAGTCGCAAAGCTGGCGATTGGCCGCGCGTTCATCAGCGCCTGGCGAATCGCGTCGCGCGTAAAATCGTGCACAAACTGCGAGCGGCGGAAGCGCACCTCGATCTTCGCGGGATGCACGTTGACGTCCACCTCGTCGTACGGCATCTCCAGAAACAGCAGCGTGGCCGGAAACACCGTGGGTGGCAGGATGTTGCGATAGGCCTCGTGTATCGCGTGAAGAATCAGGCGATCGCGCACCAGCCGCCGATTCACGAAGACGTAGATACCGTTGCGATTGGGGCGCTGAATTTCCGGGCGCGAGGTAAAGCCGGTAACCGTAAGCCTGGCCGCTTCTTCGCCCGCTTCCGTTGCCGGCTCGGTGATTGCAGCGCGAAAAGCCGCGGAAGTCGGGGGGATTTCCACTAATTCATCCAATGCCTGGCGGCCAAAAAGCTGGTACACGCGATCGGCGAGCTTTTCCGCGGGCGGGCAATTCACGATTTCCTGCGTGGGCGTGGTCAGCGCGAATTGTTTTCCGGGATTCGCGAGGGCGTAGTGCGTCACCAGGGATGCGATGTGCCCAAGCTCCGTGGTGTCTGACTTCAGGAATTTGCGGCGCGCCGGCATGCAGTAAAATAAATCCGCGACGCTGATGGTGGTGCCAGCCGGCACTCCGGCAGGTTTCACGCCAACCAGCTTCCCGCCCGCAAATTCAATGCGCGTGCCTTCTGCTTCGTTGCTGTCGCGCGTTTCCAGCAACAGTCGCGAGACCGCCGCGATTGACGGCAGCGCCTCCCCGCGAAAACCAAGCGTGGCGATGGAGAGCAAATCATCCGCGGTACGCAGCTTGCTGGTGGCGTGGCGCTCGAAAGCCAGCAACGCATCGTCATGGGCCATGCCGTGACCGTCGTCGATCACCCGAATCATGCGTTTGCCGCCCATTTCCGTCTCGATGCGGACGGAAGTGGCGCCGGCATCTAGCGCGTTCTCGAGCAACTCCTTCACCACCGAGGCCGGGCGCTCCACTACTTCGCCCGCGGCGATTTTATTCGCCACCGCCTCCGGCAATATGCGTATGCGGTTCATGAGATGGACGGACGGCCCGCAATCGTAGGCTCGTCTTCTTCTGCTTTCTCTGCCTCTTTAGGAGGCCGGGGCTTCAACCCCGGCGTGGACCTGCCGGGAATTTGGGCTTTGGCCCCTGAAGACAGATTTTGATATTTTTCAGGCACAGCATCGAGGAGGAACTTCCCGTTTGCGGAAGAATACCTCCAATCCTGAGGCCGTTCACAGAGCCGAGCCTTCACAGGATTCATGTGAATGTACTCTGCTTTGGCTTTCCAACCCTGCGGATCTCGTATCGTCCAATCGTGAAAGCCTTCCCGCCAGATTTCCATTTTATTGCCGCGCTCTTTGTGAATCCGGTGCGAGCTGGCGCCTTTAATCAACTGCATGGCCTTTTCGAGGCTCGTCTGAGAATCGGGGGTAAACATGACGTGTAGATGGTCCGGCATGATGACAAACTCATGAAGCAAGTACGCCCCCGAGTCGCGATAGTGAAAGAGGGCGCTTAGCAAGATTTCCGCAATCTCAGTCACCTGAAACAGACTGTGTCCTTGCCAGCATTTTGTTGTGACGAAGTAGAAGCCCCCAGGAGATGTTCTGTGCGCCGGCGTTGACATCGCAACCTCCTTCAGGGGCTGAAGCCCGATTCGTTGCCTAATCTACGCCGGGGCTGAAGCCCCGGCCTCCTAAGGAATCTTCCGTTCCCCGGTTGCACCAACTTGTCTCTTTCATTCCTCCGGGCTCTCGAACGGCTAATCTATTCTGTAATCGCTATTCCCAACTGGTCGAGTTGCAGCTTGTCGACTTCGGACGGCGACTCGGCCATCAAATCGACCGCGGCGGTTGTTTTTGCGAACGCGATTACCTCGCGGATAGACTTTTCGCCCGACAGCAACATCACCACGCGATCCAGGCCGAGGGCGATGCCGCCGTGCGGTGGCGTGCCATACGTCAACGCATCGAGGAAGAATCCAAAGCGGCGGCGCAACTGTTCTTCCGACAATCCCAGCGCTTTGAACAATCGCTCCTGAATATCCTGGCGGTGAATTCGAATGCTGCCCGATCCCAGTTCCACGCCATTCAGCACCAGATCGTAGCCTTTCGAGCGCACTTCCCATGGAGCTGTCTCCAACTTTTCCAAATCTTCGTCGACAATTCCGGTGAAAGGATGTTGCGCGCTGACCCAGGTTTTGTCTGACTCGCTCCATTCAAACAACGGAAAGCCCGTAAGCCAGAGGAATTTCCATTGCGTTTTGTCGATTTGGCCGAGCGCCTCGCCGAGTTGCAAACGCAACTGACCCGCCACCAACGCCGCCGCTTCGGTCCCCTTGATCTGTTCCTTAGCGGAAACGGCAACGACCAGATCGCCGGCCTTCGCAGCGCACAATTCCGCGAGCTTCTTGACGTTTTCCGCGCCAATCAGCTTTTCGATTGTGGAGGTCGTTCCCTCTGGCACCAGCTTCACAAAATACGCTCCGCGCGCCCCCGCAGCTTTAGCTTTCTCGGTCAATTCGTCCAACTGCTTGCGCGAATAACCGGCCGCACCGGGCGCCGCGAACGCAAACACATTGCCTTCGATCTGCAGTTTCTGCCTGGCTTCGGCAGGGAAAGCTTCCGTCACTTCGTGAAGCTCCATGCCAAACCGCATGTCGGGCTTGTCGCTGCCATACTTGCGAATGGCATCCTTGTACAGCATGTGAGGAAACGGCGCCTCGGCCTTGATTCCTGCCACGGCGCACGCGCGCACCATCACGTTTTCGATGACGCCAAAAATGTCTTCCTGGCGCGGAAATGACATCTCCAGGTCCAGTTGCGTGAATTCCGGCTGGCGGTCGGCGCGCAGGTCTTCGTCGCGAAAGCACTTGACAATCTGAAAGTAGCGATCCATCCCGCCTATCATCAAAATCTGCTTGAAGATTTGCGGCGATTGCGGCAGCGCGTAAAACTGGCCGTGATGCACGCGGCTGGGCACCAGGTAATCGCGCGCGCCCTCTGGCGTCGACCGCGTCAGCATCGGCGTTTCCACTTCGATGAAGCCCATCTCGTCCATGACCTTGCGGATTTCGAGGAGTATTTTATGGCGCAACGCCAGGTTGCGGTGCGGCTTCGGGCGACGCAAATCCAGATAGCGGAAGCGCAGGCGCGTTTCTTCCGCGGCGTTGATTTCCTCTTCCACAGGAAATGGCGGCGTCTTGGAAGTGTTCAGGATGTGCAGCCTCGAAGCGGCCATCTCCACTTCGCCCGTCGCCAGTTCGGGATTGGCCTTGCCGCGCTGCAGGACTTTGCCCTCGACGGCAACTACAAATTCGCTGCGCACCTGCTCCGCCTTCGCGTGTGCTTCGGGTTGCGTCTCTTTGTTGAATACTACCTGCACAATGCCGGTGCGGTCGCGCACGTCGAGAAACAGTAGGTTGCCCAGGTCGCGCCGCCGGTGGACCCAGCCCATAATCGTGGCATCGCGGCCAGCGTCGCCGGCGCGCAACGCGCCGCAGTAATGTGTTCGTTTCAGATTACCGAGAAAGTCCAACACGGTTTGTCTCTCCCCAAATTTGCCTACGCCAACCGACTTGAATTCGCTCGCCGTTATTCCCGACTGTCATCCTGAGCGAAGCGAAGGATCGGAACTTGAAATCGTCGAGGTGCTTCCCCAGTTAAAATCCTTCGCGCACCCTCGTCGGGTGCTCTCAGGATGACAACGCCTTTGCGTTCTTCAGGAAATCCAGCAACTGTGCTTCTGTAAATTTCGCCTGCGTTCCGTCTGCCAGCGTCTTTAGCGTCCACTGGCCCGAAGCCGCTTCGTCTTCGCCAAGAATCAGAGCATAGGGTGAACCGAGCCTGTCCGCATGGCCCAGCGCTTTTCCAAACTTCTGCTCGACGGGCGGCAGTTCCACGCGAAAGCCTGCGGCACGCAAGATCTTCGCCGCATGGATAGCGGTGGCGAGCGTCTTTTCGCCCATCCACGCAATGTAGACGTCGCGGCCCTTGGCTACATCGCCCTTCCCTGCTTCTTGCAGAGAAAGAATCAGGCGGTCTTCGCCAATCGCGAAACCAATTCCCTTCGTCGGCAAGCCGCCAAGAAGTTCGACCAGTCCATCATACCGCCCGCCGCCACATACCGCATTCTGCGAGCCAAGGCCCTTAGCGGTGATCTCGAATGTGGTGCGCATGTAGTAGTCCAGCCCGCGCACCAGCCGCCAATTTTCTTTGTAAGCAACGCCGCGCAGCCCTAGCTGCCGCTTCACTTCTTCGTATTGCTTAGCACAGTCGGCGCACAGGTGTTGGCTGATCCGCGGCAACTGCGCGATGATCTCTTGTTCCGATTCCAGCTTCGAGTCCAGCACTCGGAGCGGATTCGTCTCGATGCGGCGTTGGCTGTCCGGTCCAAGCTTGTCTTTCACCTTGAGCAATTCCGCGCGCAACACTTCAACGTATTTCGTCCTACACTCGCGGCAGCCGATGGAATTAATCTCCAGCTGCACGCCTTGCAGATCCAGCCGCGCGAAGAACTCCATCAACATTTCGATGACTTCGGCATCGGTGGCAGCGTCTTTTGCGATGTCTTTCGTGCTGCCCTGCCCCGGCTGAATGCTTTCCAACACTTCGGCGCCAATCTGATAGAACTGCCGGTATCTTCCCTTTTGCGGGCGCTCGCGCCGGAACATTGGCCCGGTGTAGTAAAGCTTCACCGGCTGCGGCAGCGCGTGCATCCCATGCTCGATATAGGCGCGGCAAACCGAAGCCGTCGCTTCCGGCCGCAAACTCACGGACGAATCGTCGCGATCCTCGAACGAATACATCTCCTTGGAGACAACATCAGTCTCTAACCCAATCGACCGCGCAAACAGTTCCGTGGGCTCAAAGATCGGCGGGCGTATCTCTCCGAATCCATACGTGCCAAATACTTCGCGGGCGGTCTGTTCGACGCGGTTCCACAACTCCGTTTCCGGTGGAAGCAGATCGCGTGTGCCCTTAATTGCCTGAAATTTTCGTTTTTCCGCCATGGGGAGTGCGCCGGCTAAAACGGCTCAGCCTTCGTAATTGCTCCAATCTACGTTTTCGCCGCGCTCTGTGGCTTCGGCGCGATAAATCTCCTTATACCCTGCATAGCGCGTGGCATACATCGCAATCGTGTCGATATCCTGCTGCGACAGTGCGCGTTTCACTTTGCCCGGCGAGCCCATCACCAGACTACCCGCTGGAATCACGGTACGCTCGGTGATCAAAGTGCCAGCCGCGATGATGCTGTTCGTCCCGATCACCGCGCCATTCAAAATTGTGCAGCGCATTCCGATGAGCACGTGTGACTCAATGGTGCAGCCGTGCAAAGTCACGGAGTGACCCACAGTGACCTCGTCACCAAGCACCAACGGATACTGATCCTTCATCACGTGCAGCACGCTGCCGTCCTGAATGTTTGTGCGCTTGCCGATGCGGATGTAGTGCACGTCGCCGCGCGCCACGCACAGGGGCCAAACGCTGGAGTCTTCGCCGATGGTCACGTCGCCGACAATCACCGACGCGCGGTCGATATACGCCGAGGGCGCAATGTGTGGCCACTTGCCGCGGTAAGCGCGGATATCCGGTCGCGCACTCATAGAGTTCCTCGAAGGCTCGTAAGTGATTGCTGGTCAATAATATAGACTGTCCTGCGCTGCCTGCCAGCACACCCTGAGTATTTCAAGATATCACCCGCTTCACCCAACTGACAAGGAACGCGGCGCCCGGCTCTCAGCCCCAGCGCTTGATTTTCGGCCACACTTTTTCCAGATCGCCGAATTTTGGGCGCCGGCACAAATACACATCGAAGTGTTGGTAGGGCATCGAAAGCGCGTGCGTCACGGTTCCGACCAATTCCACACTTTCAAATAATTGGCGCAGGCGCTCGGGCCGGTCATCCATCACGATCAAACAATCGCCGGTGTAGCCACGCGGTCCCCAATAAAAATAGTTTTGATGGCCGGAAATGGCGGGAGGCAAACCCATTTTTGCGCCGAAGAAATCGATGGCGCCGGCTTGGCCGTAATTCTGTGCAAATATCCCGCAGGACTTCTGCTCTTCGGGTGGAAGCTTGTGATAGGCATCGGCGACGACTTGCGCCATTTCTTTCCAGCCGAATTGATCGGCGTAAATTTGCGGCAACGGGCCGAGACGATTGTTTTCGATGCGTGGCGGATGCAGGTGCATGAATTGCGAATAGGCGATGTACTGATCGACGCTGAGCATCGGAAAATACGCAAACGGTGCGATGATCAGGCCGGTCACCAGCAGCGACGCGATATACGCGGGCTTCAGCCATCGCGCGCTTTTCAGAGTGGCGAACCAGCGCTCGAACGCCAATCCTCCCGCCGCAAACAGCATGGGATAAGCGGGCGCGGGATAATACATGCGTCCGTGCATCGTCAGCATGCAAATCATCAGCACAACGTAGGTGATGCCGAGCACGCGCCAGCCTTTTCCGTGGCGATCGCGCAACAGTTCGAACAATCCGGCAATCCAAACCGGCGCGGCCAGCGGATGCAGAATAAAAGCTTGCACCAGCAGGAACATGCCGGGTCCCATTTCCGTGTTTCGGCCGCTCTGCTGCACGTTGCGTAGCAATTCGGCAGTGGGAAAGTGGCGCTGAATTTCCCAAAGCAAGTTGGGCAGAAAAATCAGCAACGCGAGGAGCGCACCGAGCCAAATCCACGGCTTGGCGAATTGCTTCCTTTGCGCAGTGAGCAACAAGCCGACGAAAAGTCCGAAGCCAAAGATCAACATGGAGTGCTTGTTCAGCAACCCAACGCCGCAAATCGCTCCGAACAATAGCCAGAGCTTCTGGCTGGCACCATTGAAAATTTTTAGGATGACCAGAGCCGCGCTCATCCAGAACAGCGACTCGAATACGTTCATCGTCAGGATGGAATCGAGTCCCAGATAGATGGGTGCAACGGCCACGCAAACGCAGGCCAACGCAGTGCCAAATCGCCGGGCGCCGAGTTCGCGCGCTATCAAACCGGCCAGCAAGACGCGCAAACCGGCAGCCACCGCGGGCAAGAAATGCAGCGCGGAGAGTGAATCGCCCAGCGTCACACGCTCCAGCCAGGTGATTACCGCGATCAACGGAGGCTGGTCCACATATCCCCAGGCCAGGTGGTGGCTGCAAGCGAGGTAGTACAACTCGTCGACAAAGTAGCCGTAGCGGCCGCTGACCAGCATATGCGCGGCAAATACCAAAAAAGACAGCCCGCCCAAAAGTGCCCATACTTCTGGACGGGCGTCGCGGGTGCGTTCGGGAGGATTGGATTCGACCGGTGCGGATCCAGTCATAGAAGCGCCCTCATTTCTTGGAACGTCCAAAATCACAGGAAAGTTCCGTAGAAGAATCAGGAGCGAACGTGAAATTCGGCCAGAAAAGGGGCGACACGATAAAACGGAACCGGCGTTCAGTCGATCTGGACGGTTGGTCCGCCGGACGTGGCGCCAACTTCGGCTAGCCGCGCAGTCACCGCTTTCGCCAAGCGATACAGACTTTGCGCCGCGGGAGCTGCTTGGCCCAGCGCCGCAACGGGCTTCCCGGTGTCGCCGCCAATGCGGATGCGCGGATCAATTTCCACTTCGCCGAGCAGCGGCACGCCGTATTCGATGGCGGTCTTGGAGCCTTCGCCGTGACCAAAAATATCCACCGGCTTGCCACAGTGCGGGCAACTGAACGTGCTCATATTCTCCACCACGCCCAGCACTTCCACATTGACCTGGCGGAACATTTCGATGGCCTTGCGCACATCGGCGAGCGCCACGGTCGAGGGAGTCGTCACCACCACGGCTCCAGTGACTGCCACGGTTTGAATCAGCGTCAACTGAACGTCGCCCGTGCCCGGCGGCAGATCGATCACCAGATAATCAAGTTCGCCCCATTCCACGTGGCGCAGAAATTGAGTGATTACGCTGTGCAACATCGGGCCGCGCCAGATGACCGGCTTGTCTCCCGGATTCAGCAAGCCCATGGAAATCATCTTCAGGCCCTGCGCGTCCACCGGGATGATGCTCTGTCGCGCCGTTGCCATTGGCTCGGCTGTGGAGCCCAGCATGATGGGCACGTTCGGGCCGTACACGTCCGCGTCCAGCAATCCAACTTTGTGCCCGAGCTTTACCAGCGCCAGCGCCAGATTCACCGCGACCGTGGTCTTGCCTACGCCGCCTTTTCCGCTGGCAATCGCGATGAGGTTCTTCACTCCCGGAATCGGGTGGCGTTCCGGCGTCTGTCCTGGCTGCGTGCCTGGCGGCATGATTGAATCCTTCCCTTTGAAGACGTTGGTTGACCCACACTGACCGGGCGTTCTGGAATTTTCCTTACTTCATTACTTCTTGCTTCATTGCTTCTTACTAGGAATTCGCGCCGTGGCACTTCTTGTATTTTTTCCCTGAGCCGCAGGGGCAAGGATCGTTGCGCCCTACTTTGGCGCCGGCGCGCACCGGCTTCGGAGCTTCGGCCTGGCCCGCGCCCGTCTGATACTGCAGATCGCGTTGCTGCCGTTCCTGCCGGCGCTCAAGAGCACGCGCAAAATCCGGCAAGCGTTGCGGAGCGGCTTCTTCGGCACGAGCCGCGGCGCTGGCCGCGACCGCGTTCGCTATCGCGGGACGCTGCCGGGGAGGCTCAGGCTGAGGCGGTCTGGGTTGGGCGGACTGCGCTTCCTGCTGAATCTGTACGTGGAACAGGTAGCGCACGGTTTCATTGTCGATGCGCGCCATCATATCTTCAAACAGGATGAACGCTTCCTTCTTGAATTCAACCAGCGGATCTTTTTGTCCGTATCCGCGCAGGCCGATTCCTTCCTTCAAGTGATCCAGCGAGAGCAAGTGGTCTTTCCACTGCGAATCCACGACGTCGAGAATGATTCTCCGCTCCAGCCAGCGCAGCAAGTCGGGGCTGAACTGTTTTTCTTTCTCCGCGTAGCGTTCCGTCACGGCATGGGCGACCGCGTCGGACAGTTCTTCGTGATTCAGCGCAGCGGGGTCCGCGCCTGCAGCTTTCGCATCGATGCCAAACTGGCTGTGGACCTCGGCGAGGAGTTGCGCCGTATTCCATTGCCCGGGATGCTGCTCCTTCGGGCAATAGGTATTCACTAATTCGCGGGCGACGTCTTCCGCGATGCCCAGCACATAGTCGCGCTGGTCCTTGCCTTCCAGCGCGGAGCGGCGAATAGCGTAAATCGTCTCGCGCTGCTTGTTCATTACGTCGTCGTATTCCAGCAAATGTTTGCGCGCGTCGAAGTTTTGTGCTTCCACGGACTTTTGCGCATTCTCAATGCGGCTGGAGATCATGCCCGACTCGATGGGCACGCCTTCCGTCATTCCCAGGCGAAACATCAGTTGCTTTACGCGTTCGCCGCCGAAAATACGCATCAAGTCGTCTTCCAGAGAAAGAAAGAAACGCGAGGAGCCGGGGTCGCCCTGACGGCCCGCGCGGCCACGCAGCTGGTTGTCAATACGGCGTGCTTCGTGGCGCTCTGTCCCCAGGATGTGCAAACCGCCCAGCGCGACGACTTCGTCGTGCTCGGCTTTGCACTGCTGCGCGAATTGCTCGAACATCGGCGCCCACTGATCCTGCGGCACTTGAAATATTTTCCCCTCGTGCTGGAACAGCACCATCGGCACGGTGGGCTGCGCGGCTGCGCCGTCGGTCTCTACTCCAATTACGGCAGGAGCCGCCGCATACGGCAATGCCAGCTTGTTCTTCAGAAAATACTCGCGCGTCATGGCCTCAGGATTGCCGCCGAGCAAAATGTCAGTTCCGCGGCCCGCCATGTTCGTCGCAACCGTTACGGCGCCTTTGCGGCCAGCCTGCGCGACGATGCGCGATTCGCGCTCGTGCTGCTTGGCGTTCAAGACCTGATGCGGAATCCCTGATTTCTTCAGCAATTCCGCAATCGTTTCCGACTTCTCAATCGAAATGGTGCCCACCAGCACGGGCTGCCCGCGTTCGTTATACTGGCGGATGCCGTTCGCCAGGGAATTGTCTTCCTGCAGGATGCCGTTCACCACCGCTTCGAACTTTTCTTTTTCCGTGCGATAGACCACGTCGCGATTCTCGATGCGGATCAGCGTGCGATTGGTCGGCACTACCACTACGTCCAGGTTGTAGATCTTCCCGAATTCCGCCGCTTCCGTTTCCGCAGTACCGGTCATGCCCGACAGCTTCTTGTACATGCGGAAATAATTCTGGAAGGTAATCGTGGCCAGGGTCTGATTTTCGCGTTCGATCTTTACGCCTTCTTTGGCTTCCACCGCCTGGTGCAATCCGTCGGACCAGCGGCGACCCGGCATCTGGCGTCCGGTAAACTCATCGACGATGATCACCTCGCCGTCTTTCACCACATAGTCGACGTCCAGCTTGTAAAGGGAATGCGCGCGCAATGCCTGGTACACGTGGTGCATCAGCTCGACGTTGGCGATATCGGAAAGGTTGGTGATGCCCAGCAACCGTTCGCACTTGTTGAAGCCTTCTTCGGTCAACGTCGCGGTGCGATGCTTCTCGTCCAGGGTGAAATCGATATCCTTGATGAGCTTGGGAATGATCTTGTCGATCTTGAAATACTTATCGGTGGACTCTTCCGAAGGCCCGGAAATAATCAGCGGGGTCCTGGCTTCGTCGATCAAGATGGAGTCGACTTCGTCCACGATGGCGAACTGGTGGCCGCGTTGCACGCAGCTGGCCAGGTCATACTTCATATTGTCGCGCAGGTAATCGAAACCAAACTCGTTGTTGGTACCGTAGGTCAAATCAGCGGCATAGGCGGCGCGGCGTTGCTCGTCGTCGAGGTCATGCACGATAACGCCGACAGTTAATCCCAGCGCCTTATAAAGGGGGCTCATCCATTCCGCGTCGCGGCGAGCCAGGTAATCGTTCACCGTGACGAGGTGAACGCCGCGGCCAGCCAAAGCATTCAACGCCGCGGGAAGAGTTGCGACCAGCGTTTTTCCTTCGCCCGTCTTCATTTCCGCGATCTTGCCGTCGTTCAGCACCATTCCGCCGATCAACTGCACGTCGAAATGGCGCATCCTGAGGAAGCGGCGGCCGGCTTCCCGCACCAACGCGAACGCCGGAACGATTACCGGGCCGAGGGCCTTCTGCAATTCTTCCTTGTAGGAAGACTCGGCGGGATCCGCGTCCTTCAACTGCTCCTGCACTTGCGTTTTGAGCGCCTGGAAACGTTCCTTCAGTTGCTCGTCGCTCAGCGCCTGAACTTCGGGCTCCTGAGCGTTAATGGCCGCGATGATCGGCTGGAGTTTTTTAATGTCGCGTTCGTGCTTCGTGCCGATAAATCGGGCTACGACGCGGTCGAGTATTTGTGCTGCTTCCATGTATGGTTCGCCGTCTCCTGACGGGAGTAGGGTGAAATCCGCGCTGGCACAAGCCGGTAAAACCGGGCTGCCACAAACACTTCATTGTAACTGGTTAGATGCGCCACCGCCAAGATTCGCCACGCGCTGGAAGAGCCTGCTCACATCGTATCCCCCTGGCGAACTTGAAGTGTTTGAATGAGAAGCGGCGGAAGGAGATAACCCACCGGTTACACGATCTGCACAAGGTCTGACGGACAATCGCGCAAGTCTTCCATGGAAATGCTTCTTTCGGACTTTAGCGCGTCCTGCGCGGGCACCATGCCAAAAGCGCGGTTGCGTCCTTCGCGTTTCGCCAGATAGAGGGCCTTGTCCGCGAGTTCGATGACATTATCAATCGAGAGCAGGCCGACATCGTCTTGCAGCCACGGGAACGGCGCCCAGCCAATGGAACAAGTTTTGTGTATTTCCACGCCATTGCCCACGTCGAAAGGCAAATCGCGAACCGCCTCCAGCACTCGACTGCAGAGCATCGTGGCGTTTTCCCTATCGGTGGTGCGGCACACCAACAGGAACTCTTCTCCACCCCAGCGCACCAGGTCGTCCGACCGCCGCATTACCGAAGCGATTCGCTTGGCGACTTCCTGCAACAGGCGGTCGCCGGCGGCATGGCCCAATTCGTCGTTCACACGTTTGAAGCGGTCGATGTCCACCAGCACGAAGATCAATTCCTGGCGCGGGGCCGGAGTCGACGTTGGATCGAGGGATTTCAGATGTGAGCGCAACGTCTGGGCAATGTCCGTGGAGATTGTTTCGTAAAAATAGCGGCGATTTCTTGTGGAGGTTAGCGGGTCGGTGAGCGAAATTTCTTCGAGTTCCTTATTCTTCTGCGTGAGTTCGGCGTTCCGTTGCGCGACGGCCTGTTCCAACTCCCTGCGCCTGCGGCTTTCCGTTCGCGTGCGCAAAGACACGAATCCCCACACCACCATCAAGAAGAATAGAACCGCCGATCCACGCGCCCACCACGTCTGCCAGAAATTCGGGCGCACACGAAACTTGAAGCTGGCCTCCGACGCAGCGGCACCCGCTTCTTCCTGCCAGCACTGCACAGAAAACTCATACTTGCCCGCAGGGATGGCGGCGTAGCGGATTTCCCGCAGCTCCGTTTCGGTCGTCTGATCTTCCATGCCCTTCAATTGATACCGGCAACTTGTCTTGTTGGGATCGTCGAGGTCCATGGGAGTGAACTGCACCGCCAGCGTGCTATCGGACGCGGATACCTCGGGAACCTCAAAGACTTTTCGGTCCAAGCTGCCGAGGATGACGGAAGTGAACAGCACCGTGGGCCGCACTTCCGGCGTGGCGCCATTAAGGGGCTGATACCGAGCGAGTCCTCGCGAGGTCGCCACCACGAAACTTCCGTCTTGCTCTTCCCTGACGCCGGTCCATGGGCTGATGTCATTCCAGAGCAACCCGTCGGCGTGATTGAGGCGTTGCATACGGCCGTTGGAGTCGAGGATGGCCAGGCCGTCCGTGCCATTGAACCACACGCGGCCTTTTGAATCGCGAAGCACCACGGTCCAATCCCAGTTGTGATGCTCGAATCGCGCAATGCCGTTCTTTGCCAAGCGCACGTGACTGACGCCCACCACATCGTTGTAGCCGATCCACACTTCGTCGTCATTCAGTGCCACGACGCTGGTTACGGTTTGCCCGCGCAGACCGTCGCTCGCCGAGAGGGTCTTCCATTGTTTGCCGTCGAGGCGATATAGCGCTCCGGGACCGGTGGCCCACAAAACGCCGCTGGGAGCGAAGGAGAGAAAGTCGATCTCGCCGGCCTCAGCGGGCAGGGTGATGTCTTTCGGTTCGGCGAGTCCTTTGCCGGGAGTGAATCGCACCAGGCGCGTTTTTGTGCTCGCCCAGATGGTGCCGTCTGGCGCCGCGTAAACCGTCGAAAACGCGCGCCCGAAGTATGCGGGGCTGACTGTAGCGGAAAAGTCTCGCGGGTCAATGCGCACCAGAGAGCCGGTGGGCGTGACGCCCCAAACCGCGCCATCTCCGGCGAGCTGAATCTGGCGGATTTCTCGTGGACCGTTGCCCAAGGCGACTCTGTCCCAGCGATGAGACGCTTGATCCCAGACGCCAATTCCCCTTCCCGTGCTGACCCATAATCGCCCGCGGTGATCGCGAATGGTTGACCACGTGGAATTGTCGGGCAGACCCTCTGTGGTGGTCCAGGCGGACCACTCGTGCACTCCAGGAAGGCGGTCCAAGCCGGTTCCCGATCCCGCTATCCATAATGCGCCTTCGCGATCTTCAAGAGCGCACTCTACATCGTTGCTGGTGATTCCTTGCTTGTCCGTCAATACCTGCCATCGGCCTTCCTGGTTCCAATACAGTCCGGCGGAGGTTGGCACCAATAACCGCCCATCCTGGTCGATTGTTGGCTTGCCCTCTTCTTCATTGGAACTGGCAGTGACGCCGGTTTCGAAAGTGACCCTGTGCATGCGCGGATCAAGTCTGGCGAGATGTGTCGCCGTTCTTAGCCACATGGTCTGGCTGCCGTCGAACAGCAAGGCGACAACGCGGTCTTTTGGCAACCGGATTTTCGGGTCAGCCACAAACGAACTGCCCCCCGGACCCAAATGCGACAGATGCGCGCCATCCGTGATCCAGATCGCGTCGTCAGGGGCGCGCACAATTCCGGCGGCCTTTTCCTGAATATTCTCGGCCTTGCCAAACACATTTATCGTGGCCGGGTTCTTTGCATCGATGCGCAGGACTCCGCCTTTGAAGAGCATCACGAAGGCGACGCCTTTACTGTCGACCGCGAAGATCTGATTTCCGGTTCCCAAGGGCATCATCGCCGGCGGAATGGGCAGCCGCTCGAATTCGCCATTTTTCAGGTGAGCGATGCCGCGGTTTCCGGCAAACCATGGCGTGCCATCCGGAGCAATCAGCAAGTCCACGATGTAGTGCCCGGTGATGGGCTCGACTTCGGTCATCTTCCTGGCCCGCGCGCCGTCGTAACGGTAAAGTCCGGTCTGCGTGCCGATCCACAGAAAACCCTGCGCGTCTTGGCCCATGCAAGTGGCAGTGACCGCGCCCATCCCTAGCTGATCTTCCAGCCTGTCTACCGTGAATCGCGGGTTAGCAGGAAAGGAAACTCGCGACAAGCCAGCCATCGCTGGGCACACCAATGCCGCCGCCGCACACAGCAGCAAAAAGATTCGCGATGGGAATCCGTTGGACAAAACACAACCGCCTTAGAACCGCCCATCAACCTCGGTATGGCAGGTTTCTAGGCAGGGTTCTTCACCGTGGAAGCAGAATAAGAGGGGCATCTGTAAGGAGTAAATCGAACAAAGGTACCGTAGTGTAGTACCTATGACTAGTTACTTACTGGGAACGTCCCAGAATTAAACAGGCTGCGAAGTCATTGGGAATTAGGGATTTAAGGTAGAACCGGGGCGTTCGGCAGCGCGGCCCGCTTTGCTGCAAATCGCTACTTGCCTCCTCTTTCCATATGTTCCAGCAGCAGCTTCCGGAACTTGCCGCGTTCTTCCAGACTCATGTCCACGATCTCGAACGACATGTCTTGCGCGCGATAATCCCGCATCAAGGCCGTTGCCTGTAGATTTCGCAAACCAAGCTGCATCTTCAGTTGCACTTGAGTGCCAGGAGCCAAATGCATGTTCATGGTGGCCAGGCCGCCCGTCATGCTGGCTGTTTTAATTTCCAGGCTGCAGTTTTGCTTCAGGTTGGTGCTGACCGCATGCAGGTTCTTTTGCAGTTTTACGCGCGGATGCCGGCGCTGGCGCACAAATCTTGAATTTAGCGGGACCTGCAGCGGGGCCAGCGACATCTCGTCATGCTCAATTCCGCTCTTGGGCAAGAATTCTTTTTCCCACGCCGGATCCAATTTTTCCAGCGCCTGCATGGCGGCGATGCGAAGTTCCTGCGGATACTGCCAGCCAAATATTTTGCGGGTCTCCACGATGCGCTTCAGGGTGCTGACAGCCTCAGCAGCGTCCAATCTTCCCAGGGCTTCAATTGCTTTAACGCGAAGGAATGGCGCGGCGTTGACGGGCAAGTCGCCGTCGGCAATCGTCAGCATTCGTCCTAATGCTTCGCGGTCGCCGGTCATGCCGATTTCGTCGACGACCAACGGCATCACCAGGGGATCGACGTGATCGAGAATCGCCAGAAAAACGCGGCAACGTCCCTGCGCGCCGCTCGCCGCAAGTTGCCGCACGATTCTGTCTTGCGCGGCCCTCGGGAAGTCTTTGACGCGACCAGGGAGAAAAACTTCGGTGGCTTGAGGGTCGAGCTTTGCCAGCAAGCCCACCATTTCGACAGCATCGCTAGCTGGCCCACCGCGCACCGTGCTTCTGAGATATTGCACCGCTTCTTCGCCGAGGTCGTGAGCGAGGTTCGCCACGTTCTCCACGTCTTCTCGCAACTGGCATCGATTGAAGCGCACGGCGAGCTGCTCCATCGCCGTCTGCGGCAGTTGCTTCAACACTCCTGTTAATCCAGCGGAAATCTGTCGAGCGCGCAATGCCTCATCGACAAACTCCGGCACGCGCTCTTCGATGCCCATTTTCGCCCGCAGCGTTTTGGCGATTCCGGGTCTCTGAGTTTCCACGCCAGCCAGCAAATCCAGCGCTTGCTCCATCGCCGGAAAGCAGCGCTGGGTGGCAGCTTCCTGGCTGAGGCGCACAAACGCCGCGCTCACTAATGACTGCAGATCCTGATCCTGCTCCACACTCAAGCGTAGCCCGACGTGGCGCAGCGCTTCGGCCAGCAATTTCGGATCGGCTTGGGCGTACAGTTCGGCCATCTCCGAAAGGCCTGTGGCCGCGCGCTTTCGCGCATCCGGCTCTTCACTGTCGGCGCAGCGGGCATAGTTTTGCAAAATGCTGATGGCCTCTGCGACATTGCCTTGCCCGATCAGTTCAGAAACATACGATTGGACGTTTTTTGGAGGAATGGCCCAGGCTTCCTGCGAGAGCAGTACTTCCCTCTTGGCGCTCTCTGGCACCGATGCCCAGAATTGGCGATCGAGAATTTCGCGATGCGACTCGGCCAGTATGCCTGCCTCGGCCATCTTGTCTTCGTGCTGGCCCAGAATCTTTCGCAGGCTTTCGACTTCCTGATGCATGCGGTCGAGCATCTGCCGTACCGCGTTGACTTTTACTTCTCCGCGCTCGAAACGTTCCAACGCAAAACGAATGGAGAGATGCTCGGCCAGTTGCACCAGCACGCTCTGATCGAGCTTGTGGTTCTTGCCCTGTTCCGCGATGCCCGCCAGCGCATTTCGCAGCATTTCCTGCGCGTTCACCGGCATCTGCGTAACCTGTTGCTGGAATTCCACCGCGGCGCCCGCAGGGTTCTCTCCCGCTTCCATTCTTCCCAAGGTCGTCAAGGCCCGCAGGATGCGATAGATCCCCTCTTCTCCAGGCTCGCCAATGCCAAAACCCGTTCCGCCTCCACCGCTTCCTAATTCGCCTCCACCGCCGCTGCCCGTTCCGCCACCGGAGCCTGAGCCACGCCCGCCGCCACTGCCGCTTTCATTGCCGAGCAAAATGTCAATTCCGGCGCCGCCGCTGTAGTTACTGCCGGAACCGCCGCCGGAACCCGAACCGCCCCCACCAACAATTTTGGAGCCGACGCCACCGCCGCTCGAGCCGGTGCCCGAGATGCCGCCAGGCGTACCGCCAGCGTGGCCATTTCCGATTGAACTCGCCGAGCCGGCCCCAGCAACCGTGCCCGTTCCTCCGCCGCCCGTACCCGCACCGCTTCCGGTTCCGTGTCCCGTGCCCGAGCCGCCTGGCCCGCCACCCGAACCGGTTCCCGCACTTGCACCCGTTCCATGTCCCGCGCCCGAACCGCCCGAGCCTGTTCCCCAGTCACCTCCGGTTCCAGCGCCGTAGCCGATTCCCGAGCCCGTTCCACCGGTTCCGGATCCAGTACCGGAGCCGTAGCCGCTGCCGGTTCCACCGCCCCCGGAGGGCCCACCAAATCCGCCATCGCCCTCACCGGTTCCGGAGTGCGACCCTTGCGCGGCCGCAATCAACTCCAGCAGTTTTTGAGGGTCGTTCAACATTTTCTTGAACGAATCCTGCTCGTCGCCCAATGACGCCGCGGCGATTTGCGCAGCCATGCTGGCATCTTTCAGGCGGACATCGGTGGCCACGAAGCATACTTCGTTGACGCGAATTCCCTTGGCATCGGCAATGGCCGTTTTCAGCTGCTGAGCCAGTTCGGCGGGCTTGGCCTTACCGGTGGGAAACGCGTGCACAAATTTTGCCAACTCTTGCTCACTCACTTGAGCGGTGAACTGCACGCTCGCCAGACCCGCTGCGGACAACAGCTGGGCGAACTGCTTTTCCGCAGGCGACCCTTCCAGCGGCACACCATCCAGCAGCAGTTGCGTTCCGGTCGCTCCGAGCAGCAAACCTTCGTCGGCGTCTTCAGGAATGGCGGTGCGCAACTCGTTCCACGCGATACCCAACTGCTCGACAGTTCGAACATGCTCGTAACCGTAGAGGCGGGCAAATTTCAGGAGGATATTCAGACTGCGGACAAAAGCTCGCCCGGCGATGGTCTTGGGGTCCGTTTTCATCGTGTTGAGTGGCACGTGATACCTGTACTCCAGCGCAGCAGCGCCTAGGACTTCATCTCTAGTACCGTAAGCCTCTTGCGCGCGGCTCACAATGGTACAGAGGTCCCATGTAACGGGCGCGTTATCTCTCCGGCGGGACAGTTGCAGTGCCTGACCATATGTACGGCTTTCAAAATGAAGGGACAGGGTGTTCCTGAACGGATTGACACTACTGGCGGGACTTATCGAGTCAAAGCAATGCGGCCCTGGCGCCGGCTTCTGTTGCTGACATTCGCGGGTTGCGGCAAGCCGCCGAGTTCCAGCAAAAGCTTGCGGAGGCGCGAACGCTCATCCAGTTCCATGTCAACAAATTCAAAGGCCATGGCCTGAGGCCGCGCGCCTCGCACGATCGCTTGCGCGCGAATATTTCTGACGCCATGCGAAAGTTTCAGCGATAACAAGGAACCGGGAGCCAAATGCCGATCGGCAGCTCCGATGCCACCGCCCAAATTCAATTCCGGAATCGTCAATCGGATGTTTTCTCGAAGATTGGTGGTAATAGCGATTACGTTTTTGGATAGCTTCAAACGAGCGTAGCGTCTTTGCCGGATGACTGCGGTGTTCGCTTCGGGATCCGATGGCTCCAGGACAAGATCTTTGCGGTCCAGTCCGCTGGCCGCGATCTTTTCCATTCCCAGCGTTGGCTCAATCTTCTGCAAAGTCTGCGCCGCGGCGATCCGCAGCTCACTGTGGTACGCCCAACGCCAGACCTGCTTGGCTTCCAGAATTTGCTGCAGCGAGGCACTCACCGCACTGGCTCGCAACCTGCCCGCAGCCTCAATGGCTTTGATTCGCGTAAAGCCAGGCGCCGAATCGTCTCGTATCAAATCCACGAGCCTGGGAATAACCTCCAGCCGGCCACTCATTCCCATCTCATCGAGGGCCAAAGGTCGAATCAGCGGATCAAGCGAGTCGTAGAGCGTCACCAAAAGATTCCCACGTTGTTCCGCGGGAGCGGAAGAGAGCTGGCGAATCGCGCGGTCGTGCGATGAACGAGGCCACTGTGCCAGGCGATTCGGGAGCACCTTCTGCACCGACTCCGGCGAGATCTGGCTGAGCAATCCAATGACTTCCACTGCTTCGGTGGCCGGTGCCGTTTGCAACGTTTCCACCAGGCGGTGCACGGCATCCTCGCCCAAACCCGTGACGATCTCGCCCAGCAATTCGCAGTCCTCGCGAAAACCACAATTCGCGAACCGGTGGGTGACATAGTTCAGCGAAGCCTTCGGCATCAGCGCCAAAATATCCAACATGCCATCCGGAACTTGGCCGGTACGCAAAGCATCTTCCACAAACTCGGGCAGGCGTTCTTCGGCGCCAATTCTCTGGCGCAGGTTGCTTGTCGAACCCGGGCGGAGCGCCTCCACACCATCCAAAGAAGCCAAGGCTTGTTGCATGGCGGGATAGAATTTCTTGGAGCCCGCTTCCTGGCTCATGCGCACAAATGCGGCGCCAACGAGGGTCTGCAGGTCCGGTTCGCGTTCCACGCTCAACTGATTACCGAGACGTTGGATGACGTCAATCAGCGCGCTTCCGTCGCCGCTGCCGTAAAATTCCGCGAGGTCCGACAAGCCGATGGCCGTAGTTCGCCGGGCTTCCGGAGCTTCGAGCGCCACGCAGGCCGCGTACTTGGTCAGGATCTCGTTAACGGTTTTCAGCTCGCCACGGCGCAGCATTTCTTCCAGGAAACCGCGCACGTTACGCGGAGGGACGCACCAGGCTTCATCCGAAGTCAGGACCTCCTTCTTGTTTTCTTCCGGCACCTGGGACCAGAATTCCTGGTCCAGCAATTCGGTGTACGACTGGACCTGAATTCCGGCGCTGGCCATCATTTCTTCCTGGGAACCCAGGATTTTTCGCAGCGCTTCAATTTCGGCATTCATGCGGTCCAGCAACTGTTTCACGGCATTCACGCGCAGTTCGCCACGCTCGTAGCTATCGAGCGCAAATCGAATCGCGACATGCTCCGCTAACTTCAAGAGCATGGGTTTATCAGGCTTCTCGGTCGGCGCTTGCGCCGCGAGTCCCGCGAGCGCTTGCTGCAACGTGAATTGCGCGCGAACCGGCAGCGTCGAGAGCCGCGACTGAAATGTCGCCGCGTCCATACGGTGCTCCGGATCCTTTCGCGACTTACCCAATTGCGCGAACAGACCGATCATGGAGCGAACATCTTCTTCCGCCACTTGGTAGGCCCCACTGCCTACCCCACCAGCGCCTGCTGCGCCCGGCACTCCGGGAACGCCGGGAACTCCACCCAGGATTCCGCCGCGAACAAATGCCGTGGCCGTGAGCCATTTGCCAGGCTCGGCTGCTGAGCCTCCGCCGCCAGCCGCGCCGCCACCGCCAGAGCCTGCTCCACCGGTTCCGCCTGGCCCTCCACCGCCGGGTCCACCACCGCCAGGACCTCCACCGCCGGGTCCACCACCGCCGGGTCCACCACCGCCAGGTCCACCACCGCCAGGTCCACCACCGCCAGGTCCACCACCTCCGGGACCGCCGCCTCCGGGACCGCCGCCTTGGCCTCCAGGAAGGCCCCAGCCGCCGCCAGGACCGCCGCCCGAGCCGGACCCACCAACTCCGCCACCATGACTTCCATCGCCTGGCCCACCCAAACCGCCGACGCCAGTTCCGCCGCCGGGACCGCCTGAGCCGCCGAAACCCGTTCCTCCGCCACCTCCACCGGATCCGCCCCAGCCGCCGCCAGCTCCCGAGCCACCACCGGTGCCTTCGCCGCCGCCTCCCGGACCTCCACTACCCGAACCTGTTCCTCCGCCGCCACCACTCCCGCCTGCGGCCTTCCCTGCGTCCCACAAATTGCCACCGGCGCCGACGCCGCCGCTCCAGCTGGAGCCGCTACCGGTTCCGGATCCACCGCCTCCGCCAAATCCCGGACCACTGCCGCCCCCTCCACCGCCGCTGCCACCCAAGCCGCGATTGCTCTCTGCCGCCAGAATCAACTGCAGCAATTTGTTGGGATCTTCAAAAACGTCGCGGAACTTGTCGCCCGCGGAGCCCAGGACTTTCGCCGTCAATTGCGCGGCGACCTTGATTCCCGCCACCGAGCCGTCTTCAGCAACGAATCGAATTTCGTTGATCTTGATGGCAGTTTCTCCGGCCATCGCCGACTTCAACTGCTCCGCCAACGAACTGGGCTTGGCGTTTCCGCTTGGAAACGCGCGAACAAACCTGGCAAATTGCCCTTGTTGGAGAGCGGGAGAAAAGTGAATGCTGGCGATGCCAGAAGATGTCAACAATTGCGCGAAACTGCGTTCCCCCGCTGCTGTGCCTAGCGGCACGCCGTCCAGCAGAATCTGATTGCCAGACGCACCCAGCAAAAGCCCGGCGTCTCCGCCCTCATCCAGAGCTTGCCGCAGTTCTTTCCAGGTGGTCTCAAACTGAGCCGCGGTTCGCACGTGCCCGAACTCGTACAAGCGGGCAAACTTCAACAGAATGTTCAAACTTCGAACGAACCCGCGTGCCGTCGATCGAGTTTCGCTGCCCATTCTTCCGAATCGGCTCCGTCTATACCTTCTTCCTTCTTACACTAGGACGCAATCCTTTTTGAAACAAGCGTCCTGGCGGCAGATGTAACCTTTTCACCAATGGATGTTACTCTTCAGGCACAGTTGGTCGGCCCAGGGATTAAGCCCCTCTAGGGGGTTGTACACCTCTCCGTGTCATACGTACAATGTCACTAGTGCGAACGTGTCGTCGCTCCCTTCGCGATCTCCTTCCGATCACTCGACACGCTCCCAAGGGATTTTTTTTGCGATGACGGAATCCGCCCCAGCTTCCCGATTCAAAGTGGACATGCCGCAAATTCCCGGCGTTTCGGGCCCCAGAGCTCGACCGCCGCGTCGCAATCCGCTGATGCCGCTCATCGTGGCCTTTCTTGCGCTTGGCCTTGTGACTCTGCTCGCGGTGCGATGGTTTTCGCGCAGCAAGCCCGCGGAATCAGTGCGCGTCGAACCAACTCCGCAAATGGAAGTGCCGGCGCCGCCCCCCGACCCCAACGCGCTGTTGCCGCACGTAAGCGAGTTCAATCCTGTTGTGGGCTCGATTGCTGACCTGGCAAAGCCCTGGTCGTCCGTCGATTTTCTGCTGCGCAATAAATTAAATGGCGAAGAGATTCCGGCAACGATTGTGCGCCTCCCCGAAGGTTCGGCGGGCGCTGCCTCCGGTTACTGGGCTTTCTCTCGCAAACCAATTTACGGAAGCTGCAAGCTGGAATACATCACGGATCTGACGAAGCTTCGCGATGATTACGAATTTCGTTCGGCGCGGCACCCGCTGGTCGGCAATCCCTGCAGCCACGTTTTGTACGATCCGCTAAAGACCGCGAGTCTGCCGGGGAATACGTGGATTCGCGGCGCGATTGTACAGGGCAGCGATATTCGGCCACCGTATGGGATCGAGCTCAAGATTCACGGGAAAGAAATTCTGGCCATCCGCACGGAACAGTAGCAGACCTTCCTTCGCAATCTGCGCTCTTGATGTGAACAGCAAACTATTCATGGTCCGGTTCGGCGGGCACAGGCGGGGCTTTAATCTTGTTTTTGGTGTCCACATCAAACAACAGATAATTCGTCAACGTATGCTTGTGATGGTAGCGATGACCCATCAAATCGAAATACATTTCACCCTGCGTTGGCAGCCACAGTTCCGTGGCAGCGGACTGGAAGCGGACTGGGCCATAGTCGACCGCTAATTGCTCGCGATTCAAGCGCAAACCGGGGATGGGTTCACGCAGCGCGGTTTCCAGGTGCATGATGTTGAAGTTATTCGCGCCGATCCACATGCGACCTTTGAGCGGAATGGGATAGTTCACATTCTTGTAGTTCCACGAACGCACGCGTGACGGAACGTTGGTGCGTTGCACAAAATAAAGCTGCCACGCCGGCTTGCCGTTTCTGCTGCCCAGTCCCTCGCAAGTAAATTGAAAATCCTTTGAGAACACTGGATTGACAATCATGAATCCCAGGGAAACCAGATCCTCTCGTTGCGATCCGGTCGGAAACGAGTTGATGGATTCGTCTCCGTTTCGGTCTTCGACAAAGTAGTAGGGCAGACGTTGGTGTGGTGAACGAAAATCAAATAGTTGAAATTCTGTGAAACGGGGTTGTCCATCCTCCGGTTGGAGTCAAGGACCTGATGCTCTACTCTTTCGGTGGCACTGAACTTCTCTAAATCTGCCAACTGCTTCAGAATCCGTTGTTGCGTGCCTGTGAAGGACGTCTTCCAGAGAGCACGAAATTCCTGGGGCCGTCGCGGGAATCGCCGCATCGACGTCAGGCGGGGCCCAGCGCTTCTCGAGTGTCGCCGGAAGGGGCCACGGAGTCTCCGCCTCCGATGGCTTCAGAGAATCCGGCGAAGGGAATCGCGGCCGCAGCGTCGCGGCAGACTTCTTTGCTTCCTCTATCTTTTCCAGATATTTTCTTGCGTCCGGAACCGCGTCGTCTTTCGGATAATCCTGGATGAAGGACTGAAAGGCCTGTTGCGCCTCACCATCTCTTCCCTTCAACCGCGAGGATTTTTGCGCGCAGAAGCTTCATGGCGGCGGTCTTCTGCCGGTTTAAGTCGCCAGCGCGGGTCGCTTCGTTTTCCGCTTTTGATAATTCCCCTGTTCGCACAAAAGCAACGGCCAGCAGATAGTGCGCTCGCCAGTTGTGGGCATCCGCTCCCACGGCTTTCTGCAACGTTAGACTGGCCTGCTGGTTGTCATTCGCTTCCAAGTCCATTTGACCGAGCATCAGCAGGCTGCGCTCATGGGTCGGATAGCTGGCAAGCACCGACTCAAACTGTTTTTTCGCCGCAGGCATGTCTTTAGCCGTGTATTCGGCCATCCCCATTAAGTACAGGATGTCCGGGTTAGACGGCGCCATCTTCTGGGCTTTTGCGAGATGCTTTCGTGCTTCGTCGTATTTGCCTTGTCGCAGTGCGGCAAGACTCTTGTCCAATTCCTGCTGGACCTTGGGAGTGATGCCACACCGCTCGCTGGAGAGCCGGAATTCGAGCTACCCACGGGGGACAGGAAAACGTACACCGTCTGCCGCAATCCGTTCGTGGTAATGGTCGCGTGCTCCGTGCCCTTGTCGTAACCGGCCGCCTCAACCTCAATGTCCCATTCGCCTGGCCCCAGCTGGAAACTAGCTGTACTTGCAGCGGTTCGAGCGTTGCCGGTGGTGGCAACCATGCTTTGTCCACCCGCCTGCGAGGTCACGCGGACGAATGCTTCGACGGACAGCGGTTCCCCGGAACGCTCGCGAACACTGATTTGCAATTCCTGCGCCACGCTTATTGTAGGTAGAAAGCCAAAGCTCGCCAGAAAAAGTGCGAGCGTGTAAAAAACCCGCAAGTTCAAGTTCGATGACATGATTCGTATGATTTCCGCAGGCCGGAGCGGCCCAGAGCGCTCTTCAAGAGTATTTCATCGAGTCTCATCGCACTGTACCACTCCCACCCAAAAAGACAAACGGGGAGCCCGTTTCCAGGCTCCCCGGTAAAGGTTGCTTGTGGCCTGTCGGTTAGAAGGTCAAGCGCAGCGCCAACTGCACGGTGCGGAATGAGCCGTTCGTCGGGATCGCAAGGTTTTCGTTGTAGCCCCTGCGAGCATCAACAAACGTATATCCGGAACCGATGTCGTTGCTTCCGGTTTGTGCATACAAGTTAGCGTGGTTGAAAGCGTTGTAGAGTTCGCCTCGGAACTGCAAGCGAAACCGCTCACCAAGGTAGAACATCTTGTAGATGCCCAGATCGACGTTCCACGAACCTGGCGCACGGAACGCGTTACGTCCGGTCATTGCCGCCGGGAACGGTCCCCAATCCGATGTGCCGGTAATGGGGTTGGCGTACGAGCTATCAAAGTACGGGATTGCTCCCGCAGTCGGGCTGCCGCTGCTGTCATAGTTCGAGTAGAACGGCGAGTAAATGTAATCGTCTGCGCCGACAATTGGCATGGAATGTGGCGCCCCCTTGGGGATGCCGCCATTAGCGCTCACTGCCCGCATGGAGATCGCGTACCCATTGGTCGAATCATAGACTGTGTAGGGGAATCCCGTCTCAGCTATGAACAACGGAGCCACGCTCCATCCGTCTGCAATCTGCTTGACGAATCCCGTGGTGCCCTTCGCGAACGGGACCTCCCACACGGCCGACAAGTTGAAGCGATGCCTGACGTCCATGTAGGAGTTGCCGTAATCCAGACGTGGGTTGTAAGGATCCAAGTAGCCCAGGTTATTGTTGTTGATCGAACTGCTGAACGTATCGCTGAGTTCGTCGAGCGTGTGCCCATAGGTGTAGTTCGCATTCAGCGTCAGCCCGTGCTTAGCCCAATTGTTCATCTGTATGCGAGCCACCATCGCGTTGTAGCTGGAAATGCCGCCGGAACTGCGATAGTTGATGTTGGAGTATTGCGTCGTGCGCAACCGGGCGAGTGGATTCGGATTCCCAAGGTAAATCGCGCCGGCACCGTAGCTGTTGATGTTGGCGATGTCATACAGGTGGATGCCACGCGAACCGGAGAAGTCCAACCCGAAGATCACGTTTGGCTGGATTTGACGCTCAACCGTCAAGCTGTAGAGCTGGGCGTAGGATTGATTAATGTTTGGATTGACGGCACGCAAACTGGCGCCCGGCAGGCCCACGACTCCACTGGTGCCAGCAAGCGGCCCGGCCGGATTCGTAGTAACGCCCATCGAACCAACAGCGGCGTTTCCGCCATCCGTCAGCGCGACGACCTCGTAATTTGGCGGATTCTGGATGACGTTGAACGTCACGTTGCCAAAGTTTCGTTCGTAAGCAATGCTATAGCCGCCGCGGACAACGGTCTTGCCGTTTCCTTCGATGTCGTATGCAAAGCCAATCTTGGGTCCAAAGTTCTTCGGGCTTGGCTTCCACAGTTCGCCAATCGGGCTCTTCGGAGCCAACAGGACATTTCCGTTGGCGATGCGTTCAAATTCATTCGAACCGCCGCCATTAAAGTAATAGTTGGAGTCCAAGTTTGGGTTGACGTTGTGCTGGGTGCCAAAGAACTCGTACCGTAGCCCCAGGCTCAGCGTCAATTTCCGCGTCGCTTTCCAGGAATCCGATACGTACAGCGCAAACTCCTGGTAGCGGTTGCTACGGGTGAAATCTGGAGCTCCCACCGGCAAGGACACCTCGCCATTTGGAACATGGTTGCCACTGGCATCGTAGCAGCCCGTGTTGGCTCCCACGATCGGGAACGGGCATGGATAACTGCCCTGAGGATTGACCGCGCCATTGTAATACCCCCAGTAGCCGCCCATCAACCGGTTCATGGCTGCCCAGTTGAAGCTTCCGCTGGTGGAGAAAGCGCCGACCGGTTCTTCGTACGCTCCGAACGCGCGGTTGTCCTGGATGTAGTTGTACGAACCGCCGAAACGCAGCGTGTGGCGGCCCATCACATGGCTCCAATCCTGGTAATACTGGATGAAGTTCTGCGGTCCACCAAACGGAATGGCGTTACCCGGCGTAGTCGCGTTGTAGCCTGGCATCATCACCGGATTACCATTGAAGGTTGTTGTCGTCGTCGGGTTGAAGTACAAGACTGGTGTGATCGGTGCCGTCCCGAGCGGCTGCAAATCGCTGAGCCGGTTGAACACAACCCGGTTCTGCATCGTCGTCGAAGTGCTGAACGAGTGCGTCACCGAGAGATTGAAGCTGTTCTGCAACACGTTCTCGCCGGTGTCATAATTGGCGTAAGCGCTGTTGTTGACCGACCCGGGGAATAGATTGTACTTGTTCAGGGCATAGATGCCTGTAAGCGAAGTCTTATCGCTGATGTTCCATTGCACGCTTCCCACTACGAGAACTTGATTCTCTGGATCTCCCGCGCCGGCATCGGATGGTACCGAATACGAAACGTTGTCCAAGAAGGGCACGCCCGCAGGCACCACTTTAGCTCCACCCTGACACGTAAAGAAGTTGTTCGCGTTGTTGAATGCGTTTGTTTTCACAACGCTCGAGCTGGTGGCCTTACCGGAACAAAAAGTGGCAGGATCGAAGGCTACGTCGTTCGCGTGATTGTACCGCAGGCCGGAGCGCACGTTACCCAGCGTCTGGTAGAACGACTGCACGCCTGGTCCCGCATAGTTGGCGATAAACGACGGGTCCAGGATGTAGTCCGTGGATTCCGCACTGCTTCGAATGCGGTTCCATTCGGCGTTTCCAAAGAAGAACAGCTTCTCCTTCTTGATGGGTCCGCCGAGTGCGCCGCCAAACTGGTTGCGCGTGTAATGACTCTCCGGAATGTCATTGGCCTTGTTATAGAAGGCCTGCGTGGACAATGCCGACACGCGATTGAATTCATAAGCCGACCCGTGAAATTCGTTCGTGCCGGTCTTGGTGACCAGGTTTACTACCGCCGAGGTTGCACGCCCAAATTCCGACGTGAAATTGTTGGTCAGTACGCTGTATTCCTGTACGGAATCCAGCGGGACTGTCTGCCCCACCATGGCCGTAAACTCATCATTGTTCGCCGCGCCGTTCAGCAGCACGTTCGTTCCGGAAGAGCGCAGACCATTGAACGAAACTCCAACACCGCGTCCGCTGGGATCGCCATCCGACGCTGTTCCGACGTATTGCGCAAAAGTGTAGGGATTGCGGTTCAGGGTCGGCAATTGCTGAATCTGCTGGCTGTCGATTACCGTGCCGATCGTCGCGGTCTCGGTGTTCACATTGACGCCGCCCTCGCCCAATACTTCAATCACCGTCGACGTTACTCCAACCGTCAACGTAAAATTGACTTCCACGCGTCCACCCACGGTAACTTCCGCGCGGATTTCCTTCTTGGCAAGATTTGGGGCTTCCACCGTCACGGAGTACATGCCAGCCGACAGACCGCCGGCGTTGTAGAATCCACGATCATCCGTCGCTGACAGACGTTCAAACCCTGTAGCTACGCTCTTGACGGTTACTTTTGCGTTGGGAATTACCGCGCCTGTGGCATCCGACACCGTTCCATTAATTGAACCTGTATCCGTCTGCCCGTAAACAGGAATAACGTTTGCGGCGAAGAACAAAAGCACACACAAACTCGTGAAAATCACGAGGCCAACGATCCTCTTTTTCAAAGGAACCTCCATAGCCACCACTAGATTTTTGCATACCCACTTCGGCGAGCGACCTGTATCGAGAGCAACCCGATGGCTCATGATACTGCAATCATAGTTCCAAACATGCTAATTTCTATTACTTCGACTTAAACTAACGTCTCCATTTACAGCTACTTAAGGGCGCTCTGGGGATGGCTGTGGAAGTCCCAACTGTACGGCCTACCGTTCCTTGTACAACCTATGATTTATCGGAATATCGATTTTGCCTCGGCCTGGGCTCCCCCTGGCTAAATTGCGGCGCTTCTTGACACGGCACTTACTCTCGCAGCATCCTTCTTCCCCATGAATCCTCTTCGATTTGTGTCGCGTCGACGCTTCCTAACTTCATCGGTGGTGGCCAGTTCTTCCGTTTTGCTTTCTACGGCAAATGCGGCGCCGGCCGAATCCACAACCGGCACGCTTCCACCTGCTTTCTCTTCGCTCAAGCCGCTTGGCGATCGAGTTCATCCCATCGCCGCCGAGGAGTTTCACGCGCGGATCCAGCGTGCCCAGGAATTAATGGCGCGAGCCAATCCGAAGTTCGAGGCACTGCTGATCGGTCCTGGTTCCTCGCTCATCTATTTCACTGGAATCCATTGGTGGCCCAGCGAACGGTTGTTGGCTTTCGTGATTCCGCGAACCGGGGATCCCATCATCGTGTCCCCGGCATTCGAAGAGGCGCGCATGCGCGAGTCGCTTCGTAATCCGGCAGAGGTGCGCGTTTGGCAGGAAGATGAGAGCCCCACCAAGTTGATTGCCGCAGCCCTCGCTGACCGCAACATTCATTCTGGTCGCATCGGCATTGAAGAAACTTTCGCGTTTACGTTTTACGACCACTTCCGCGCTGCAGCGCCGGGCTTTGACTGCGTCTCCGGCGATCCCATCACCATTGCGTGCCGCGCCGTTAAGTCTTCTCACGAACTGGAACTGATGCGCCTTTCTTGCGAGGCTACCTGCGACGTTTTTCGCGCGGTGTTTGCTTCGTTGAAGGAGGGCATGTCGCAAGAGGACATCGGTGAGCTGGTGACTTCCGGCTTCGCGAAAATGAAACTGCGCGGCGACGCGCTTGTCCTGATTGGCCCATCCGCGGCGCTTCCTCATGGCAGCAAGCAGCCGCAAAAACTGAAAGACGGAGACGTCATTCTGATTGATGGAGGTACAAAGGTAGAAGGCTACGATTCCGACGTGACGCGCACCGGCGTGCTTGGCAAGCCGTCGGCGAAGGTGCAGCAGGTATTTGAAATCGTGCGCGGCGCGCAGAACGCTGCTCTCGATGCGGCTCGTGAGGGCAAACTGTCTGGCTCGGTGGATGACGCTGCTCGCGTCGTGATTACTACTGCCGGTTATGGCCCCGACTACAAGTTTTTCAGCCATCGCCTGGGACACGGCATCGGACTCGACGGCCACGAGCATCCTTATCTAGTTCGTGCCAGCACCACCGTGCTTGTGCCTGGGATGACCTTTTCAAACGAGCCCGGCATTTACATCCCCGGCGAATTCGGATTGCGCTGCGAAGATGACATGGTAATCACCGCGTCCGGGCCGGCAAAACTGCTGACGCCAGGCTTTCAGGTTTCTTTGCAGAAGCCTCTCGGCTAGACGCCATTCATGGCCTACCGCTTCATCATCACTTCTTCTTGGCAAAATTCTGCAATTCTCTGTTCCGCCCAAAATCTCTCCGGACCTTCCCACTTCGAGATGAAGCCGCAATGCCCGCCATGCTTCGACGCCACAAACCTGACCACTGGGTTTTCCGCCACTCGCGCGCGTAGAAACGCCTCATACGGAACAAACGGATCATCCTGAGCCGTCATCATCAGAACCGGCACCTTCACCTGCCCAATTACGCGCTTCGCTCCGGCAGCCTCGTAATATTCCTCGGCATCCTTATACCCGAAGGCCGGCGCCGTGATTTTGTCATCGAATTCCCGTACCGTCTTCACCCGCCCAAATCCATTGTTTGCGTAGTGCTTCGGGAACAGTTTCACTTTTCGCCGATACCGCGCCAGCAGTCCCTTCACAAAATGCCGCTGGTAGAGGTAATTCTCCGGTTTCTCCAGGGCGTCCGCGCAGGCACTCAGATTCAATGCCGGACACACTGCCGCAACTCCTCTTAATTGCTTTGGCGCGGAATTCCCGAATTCCCCAGCCATCTTCGTCACCAGGTTTCCTCCCATCGAATAGCCTGCGAAGAAAACCTGCTCGCAGCCGTCCTTTTCAATCAACTCCATCAGAATGGCGCGATAGTCTCCGCTCATTCCGCTGTTATACAGCGTCGGCGTCAGCAGTTCTGTGCCGCCACAATTCCGTTGATTCATGCGCACGGCATGAAAGCCTCGCTGGTAGGCCTTGTCCGCGATTCCTATCGAGTACTTCGAATCGCAAGAACCCTCCAGCCCGTGCACAATCACAATCACCGGCGCGTCCGGCCGCTTCCCGGGCTGCCAGTGGCACATTGCTTTCAGCTGCGTCTCGTCATCGATGCGGAACAAGCGCTCCTGTGCCGGAGGCAAGGCAAACTTCCGGCGCAAGAACGGCCCGACCATGGTTTGCAAATGGCCGGTCCTCAACCAGGCGTGCGGCTCAAATTCTGGAATCTCGGCTGGCATATCTTTAACTCTATCAGGTCTGGCGACAACCTTCCGTTGAAGCAGGCCGGCCGGGGCGCTTCTTTTCGCGGCATAAACTGCTGCAAACAGTAGGATTGCGGCGTATTGTTAACACCGGCGCTGGTTCTTGCGTCTATCGATTGAATGGTTTGCGTACTCTGCGATGGCCTTAGGATGTCAACCGACTTTGAGCTGCAAGCAACGTACCCGGGTTTGGCCGGCGTGAACCCTGCCAGCGAGCCTGGCGGCAGCGACGTGGCGCTGGTGCAAGCCGCGCAAAACGGCGATCGCAGCGCGTTCGGGATGCTGTATTCGCGGTACTCGCGCATGGTGCACGGCATTCTCCTCTCGAAGGTCCCTCACACTGCGGTCGAAGATCTTGTACAGGATGTTTTTCTCCAAGCACTTCCTCGCCTCGGCTCGCTGCGCGACGTTTCGCGGTTTGGTGGCTGGCTCGCCGCCATTGCGCGTAATCGCGCCATCGACTTTCATCGCCAATCGCGGCCTGCGGATGAATTCGACGAGCAAATTCACGAGGCAGAGAAACAACCCCATCCTGCAAATCGCATCGATCAATCCGAAGCTCAGCAGGTGCTCGAGGCCATACGCGCGTTGCCGGACACCTATCGCGAAACGCTCATCCTGCGTCTTGTGGAAGGCATGACTGGCCCGGAAATTGCCTCGCGCACCGGCCTTACGCACGGGTCCGTGCGCGTGAATCTTCACCGCGGCATGCAGCAGCTCCGCGAATTTCTCGGCCGCAAAACCGGCGCCGCAAACTCGCAGGCATCGAGCACACCGTCATGAACAAACCGCGTAACAATTCGCCTGAGGAACCGATTATGAATGAGCCCTATTTGTGGGACGGCACTGGCGATCCTGATCCCGAAGTACAACGCCTCGAATCGCTGCTGGCACCATTCAGCCACAGGGAAATTCCACTGGCGCTGCCGCTGCCACAGGACGCAACAGCAAAGCCCGGATATTTCCGTCGCCTGTTGCTGCCATTTCCGTGGGTTCCGCGCTTCGCCGCCGTTGCGGTGGTGCTTCTTGCGTTGGTCGCAGGCGGCATCATTTCCTTCTACCCGGCCCGCATCTCGTCTTCGGGTCCAGGATGGGAAGTGGCACGGCTCGATGGCCGTCCGCAAATCGGCTCACGATTCATCACCGCAGGCCAGTCCGCGGCGAAGCTGCGCGTCGGACAAACTCTGGAGACGGACGGCACTTCGCGCGCCAGCATTTCGCAGACGGACATGGGCGAAATCAAGGTTGAACCCAACTCTCGCCTACGTCTTTTGCAGACCGACGATCATCACAAACGCATTCAATTGGATATCGGCACGATTCACGCGATGATCTGGGCGCCCGCCGGTGAGTTCGTTGTCGACACGCCATCAGCAGTGGCCGTCGATCTTGGTTGTGCGTACACGCTGCAAGTGGCTGCCGATGGCTCCGGCACGATTCGCACCACGCTTGGTTGGGTAGGTTTTCATCTCAACGGCCGCGAATCCTTCATTCCAGCCGGCGCGATGTGCCCGACGCAGCCTGAGGTTGGACCGGGCACGCCATACTTCGAGGATGCACCTGAATCCTTCCGCAGCGCGCTTGCGGATTTTGATTTTGCCGCCAAATCTCCCGAAGATCGCTCTGCCTCGCTGGAAACTATTCTCTCGCAGGCACGCGCAGGAGATGGCCTCACGCTCTGGCATCTGCTCTCTCGTACGGAGGGCGACGAGCGCGACAAGGTTTACGATCGCTTTGCCGCTCTGGTTCCTCCGCCGCCCGGCGTCACACGCGAGGGAATTCTCCATCTCGATCAATCGATGCTTGATTCCTGGTGGAACACTCTGAACCTCGGTGACATTTATCTGTGGCGTTACTGGGAACAATCCTCATCGCCACACGCCAATCCCGCCAACCGAGCCGTTAAAGAACAGATGCTGCTGAAAAAGACTCCGTAGTTCGTGCGCTTCCGCGGTTAACACTCTCCCGCGTCTCCTCGTCTTTTGCTTTGTAAGCGAATTCATTCGCCAGGAGGCTCGTAACCGCCATGAAATCTCAAATTGTTCCATTCAGTCGCATCGCGGTCGCAATGCTACTAGCGCTGTTCCTTTTCGTTAGTTCCGCGCTCGCCGGTCCACCGCTGATTTGTCATTCCTTCGATATCGGCGATGCCAAATCGATTCCCTGGGCCAGCCACGATTGGAACCTTACTGGCTCGGAAAACTACAACACGAAAAATCTCGCAGCGGATACCATAGCCATTCTTGACTTCGATTCCTTCGTACTCGTCCACATGGAAACTCTGCGCCGCGCCACTCTGTACGCGCGAAGGGATCCTGTCGCCGCAAAGGAACTTGTCACCAAGCTGGTGGCGCGCGCGGATTCTTCCGCTAATTCCCCGGCAGCAGCGATGACTTCGTTTGACCTGGGCTATCTCGTGGAGTGCTACAAGCAGTGGATGGGCAAAGACGAACCAAATCCCGCGCAGGGACTCGACGGCTACGCGCTGGTCAAGAAAGCCCTGCAGCTTCGCGGCAACGATCCACAAATGGACTTCGCCGCAGCGCTTATCACTCTGACCGGTCCGGCCAGCGAGCATCAGGACTACACACAAAAAACGATTGCCGGCGCAAAGACCGACGCATTGCTCTCGCGCAACCTCTTCACCCATTTCATGGGCGCGCAGTCGGAGACCATGGCGGACATGATCTCGCGCACGTTCACAGTGAAGGTGGCAAAGCAATGAAATCCGGCGTTAGGGGAGCCGCCGCCGTGCGGTTCCCTTCCCTTTTTGTGCGTGCAATCGCTGGGGCCGCTGTTCTGCTCACGTTCCTGGCCTTCCCTCGGACACATTTCGCAAAACAAAACTCCTCACCATCCGAACTTAGCGTTCACGAATGGGGCACCTTCACTTCAATCTCCGGCAAAGATGGCCACGCCATTGAATGGCTTCCGCTCACCGGTTCCACCGACCTACCGAGTTTCGTGGAGCATTTGCGCGAGCCCGACTTCAAGGGCGGCCTTCGCGGAACCATCCGCATGGAAACTCCGGTCATCTATTTCTACTCGCCGCGAGAAACTACGGCTTCTGTCAGAGTTTCGTTCGCAAAGGGCCTCATCACCGAGTGGTATCCGCACTCTGCATCCGCCGCGGCGTTAGATCCTCGCAAAGACTTTTCTCTGTACCTGATGCAGGGCCAGGGATCTATCGCGTGGAACTCTGTCCACATCGAACCTGGCGGTTCCACCGATTTCCCGCGCGACGCCACGGAAAATCATTACTATGCCGCGCGCGAAACCTCTTCTGCACCGGTGCGCGTGACCACTCCTTCCGGCGATCAGCACGAGCGATTCCTGTTCTATCGTGGAGCGTCGGCATTTACGCCACCAATTTCCGCCGCAGTCTCTGACGACGGCGCCGTGCTGGTGCAAAACCAAATTCAGGAGGAAGTCCCCGACGTGATTCTCTTTGAACGTCGCGGCAACAACCTCGGTTATCGGATTCTCGGCCCTTTCCATGATCAATCTTCCCTCGCTCCACCCCAACTCGAAGGCTCTCTTCCGGCCCTCTTCAGCGAACTGGAAGGTATGCTCATTTCGCAAGGCCTACACGCGGACGAGGCGCACGCCATGCTCGAAACCTGGAAAAACTCCTGGTTTGAGGAAGGCTCGCGCCTCTTCTATATTGTTCCCCGCAGCTTCGTGGACTCTGTCCTTCCTTTATCCATTTCTCCCGCTCCCACTGAGATCACCCGCGTATTCGTTGGACGCATTGAACTCATCACTCCCGCCACCGAACAAGCCATCGAGTCCGCCTTCGCCACCGGCGATCGCGCTACTCTCGCCAAATACGCGCGCTTCCTCGAGCCCATCCTCCAAACCATGATCGAGGAACAACCCGATCCAGCGAAAATTCTGCGCCTGCAAACTTATTTAGACTCCCTTTATCGACGTTTACTTCAGGCCGACAGCGCCAAGCATCCCTAAAAACTGTCGTTCGGTCCTCATATCAATGGACTGGGCAACCAGTTTGCCGTCGCGGTCAAACACAAATGTCTTCGGAATGCCCCAAACCAGAAACGTCTTGCTTACCTTCTCGCCTGTATCCAGCAGGATCGGATAGGTGAATTTCTGTTGCGCGACAAACGGCGGCACTTTCGCCGGCTCTTCATCCATCGAAATGGCCAGAATCACCAAGCCCTTTTTCTGGAAGCGATTGTAAAGCTTCTGAAGGTCTGGCATCTCTTTGCGGCATGGCGGACACCACGTTGCCCAAAAATTCACCAGCACCACCTTGCCGCGTAGTTCATTCAGCGTCCACAGTTTGCCTTGCAGGTCTGGTAGCGAAAAATCGGCATCCTGGCGCTGCTTATCCGCTTCGTCCAATTTCTTGATTGCGGCGGCGAATTGGGGATCTTCGAGTGTCGCCTGCATGTGCTCGTAATGAACCCACTTCCATGTATGGCTCTGCTGGCTGCCCTTTTTCTTCCGCTTGCGGTGTTTCGCTCAGCGCGGAAGCTAAGGTGGTGGTAACGTCCTGCAAAGTGTCATGCCCAAAGTCGTCTTCGGTGGAAAGGCCGGCAAGAGAAAGGGCCAAGCGCACTTTGTTTTGTCCCGGTGGCAACTTCCGTATGTCCAAGGCGAGTTGCCTTGTTACCCCGGCTCTCACATCGTCCGGCAGAGCTCGCAGTCCCCGGATTTTCTCGACGATTGGCTTCTCCTGCTCGGTCCAGATAATTTTTTGTCCTTGAGCTGACAGTAGCATCGGCATCGCGCAATATGCCACCAGGCAAAACATCCAAATGAAAACACTAATCCATTCCTTTACCGCTCCAACCTGAAAACCAATCTGGTGTCTCATGCCTCGAAGCTTAACGCTTTTCCATGGAACTGTCGCACTCTTACCCTTCACAACCGCTCAACTTGACCCCATCTCCCGGCAACCCCTAAAATAGAAGATTCACCGTGATGCATTTTTTCGATCTATTGAACTCATCTCTCGGCCCAGCGGCCACCCGCTGGGCTGCGCTGTTTAAGGGCGCGCGCTTCCCCGCCCGACAATTCCTACTGCGAGGCTTTCATTCATGATTGATGGTCCGATCCCCGAAGGTCTTACGTTCGACGACGTGCTGCTGTTGCCGGGCAAGTCCACTGTTCTGCCCACGGAAGTCGACACCGCCACCAAGTTCACGCGCAAGCTGTCTCTGAACATCCCCATCGCTTCTGCTGCTATGGACACCGTGACGGAATCCCGCCTGGCCATCGGCATCGCGCGGCAGGGCGGCATCGGCATCATCCACAGAAACATTCCCATCGACCGCCAGGGCGAAGAAATTGACCGTGTGAAGCGCTCCGAATCCGGTATGATCGTCGACCCCGTCACCATTTCACCGGACATCACCATCCGCCAGGCCCTGGAAATCATGAACAAGTACCGCATCTCCGGCCTGCCCGTTACACGCGGCACGCGGCTCACCGGCATTCTTACCAATCGCGATCTGCGTTTCGAAAAAGATCTCAGCCAGCTGGTTGGCCAGGTAATGACCAAAGACAATCTGGTCACCGTCCCTGTTGGCACCACCCTCGAAGGCGCGGAAAAAATCCTGCAGAAGCATCGCATCGAGAAACTTCTGGTCGTCGATCAGGACTTCAACCTCAAGGGTCTGATCACCGTTAAGGACATCCAGAAAAAACTCGAATATCCCCGCGCCGCAAAAGACGATCAAGGCCGACTCACCGTCGGCGCCGCCGTCGGTGCCACCGGTGATTTCCTGGAGCGCGCCGTCGAAATGTCCAAAGCGAAGGCCGACGTCCTGGCCATCGACACCGCCCACGGCCACACCGAGCGCGTCATCGAAGCCATTAAGGCCATTCGTCGTCGCCTGCCGGAGATGCAAATCGTTGCCGGAAACGTTGCTACCTTTGAAGCCGCGAAGGAATTGATCGCCCTGGGCATCGACGGGCTGAAGGTCGGCATCGGTCCCGGTTCCATCTGCACCACGCGCATCGTCACCGGCGCCGGCGTTCCTCAACTGACCGCCGTAATGGAAGCCGCCAAAGCCGCGAAAGGCACCGGAGTCCCAATCATCGCCGATGGCGGCATCAAGTATTCTGGCGATATTTCGAAGGCCATCGCCGCCGGCGCATCTTGCGTCATGATCGGCAGCCTGTTCGCGGGAACTGAAGAATCTCCCGGCGAAACGATTCTGTTTCAGGGTCGAACATTCAAGTCTTACCGCGGCATGGGCTCTACGGGTGCCATGGAAGCAGGCTCCGCCGATCGCTATTCGCAAGAAGGCGCCGATCGTGGAAAGTCCGTCCCCGAAGGCGTGGAAGGGCGCGTGGCATATAAAGGTCCGCTGAGCGGCCTAACCGACCAACTGGTCGGCGGATTGAAAAGCGGCATGGGTTATGTGGGCGCGCGCAACATTACAGAACTCACGGAGAAGGGCCGATTCGTGCGTATCACCGCCGCAGGCCTGCGCGAGAGCCATGTGCACGACGTGGTTATCACTAAGGAAGCGCCAAACTACCGCATGGAATAGTCGGTTCTGCGGTGTCTTATCGATGTTTTTCTGAAAGCGCATCTTTTAGCATTGCGGCGTAGCCTGAGTTTGATCTTTACAGGAGCAACTTTTGTCCACTTCCGAATCCTGGCGCAATCCGCGTCCCGCACCTGAGCTCACGGGACTGGGCTCGCGCATACCGCCTCATTCGCTATTCCCCGACTGGCTGCGCGCGTGGTGGCCAGCGCTGCTGTGGGCCGCGGTCATTTTTATTGCGTCCACCGATTCTTTCTCTTCGGACCACACTAGCCGCATCATCGAGCCGATTCTTCGTTGGTTGTTGCCCAATATCAGTGCGGGATCACTCGACTTCATTCACCACATCATTCGCAAGTGCGCCCACTTCGCGGAGTACTTCATTTTCTTTCTGCTTCTTTACCGCGGGCTGCGAGGAATGCGCCGCGGATGGCACCTGACGTCGGCCGTGTTCGCCTGGTTCATCGCCGTCGGCTATTCCGCGCTCGACGAGATTCATCAGTCCTTTGTGGCTTCGCGCGGTGCCAGCCCGTGGGATTCGCTTCTGGATTC